>CBDCVL010000008.1:0-319482 GCA_965223015.1 Vicinamibacterales bacterium
CGACGTCCTGAATGCCGCTATCACTCTCATAGACAAACTCGAACCCGGGCTCTCGTAACGCATTCAGGTCGTAGACCCTCTCGTCGGTCGGATCGGGGGGCAGCGTGGGCTGCTTGAGGATCGTGGCCGCGAACAAACCCTGCAGCGGTTCGACGGCGGTGCGCGCGCCGCGGATGTTCACATCGAGTGTGCCGTCCCGTTGCGAATAGACGTAGATGACCTCGAAGGCCGGGTGGTGCGGCCGCTGCCCGAACTGGCCGTCCACCCATTCGACGCTGTGCTGCGAATAGTCCTCGGGGTAGGCGAAGAAATAGTCCAGCGTGCCCCGGCGGACCGGTTCCACGACGCAGTGCGTGCCCCGGCCCTCGGTGCGGCGGAAGTACGTGCAGAGGCCGGCGGCGAGCGCCTGGAGACTGGCCTCGTCCACGGCCGCGGGCACGTGCGGGAGATGGGTGCGCTTGCGCCAGGCGGGCAACGCCTCCGCGTGAAAGAAGCGCGCGGCGCGCCGCCAGCAGGCGGGATGGTCGAGGAACGTCGTCATCGCGCGCGCGCCATGATGCGCCAGCGCGGCGAGCTGCTCGACGAAGGCCGTGTGGGCCGCCGGGTCGGTCGCGAAATGCCACGCCGCGTCGTCGAGGATGGCGCGGTAGCCTTTCTCGCCACTCAGGGCCGCGATGTCCTGGAACGCGGCGTCCATTGCGTGGCGCTGGGTGTCGTCCAGCGTGAGCCAGGCCGCCCACAGCGCGTCGGGCTGGGGCTCCGGCATCGCGGCAATGTCGAGATCGGCGAAGACGCCGCGGGCATGGAAATAGCGGGCCAGCAGAGGGTTCGGCATCTGCCGGAAGAAGTCGCTGGTGGCGTAGTGACGCGCCATCGAATCTTTGCGCGCCCGACGCGGGCCTCCCGGCGCCCCGCCGTACGCCGCCGGATGCCGTGATCGGGCGCGGTCTGCAGTGCGGGCTCGCACCGGGTGCCCTCACGGTCGACGGCGCCTGGGCGCGCGATCGCGCGGCTACCAGCGCACCGTGGCCCGCGCGAGTGCGCCGTGATCCGTGCCGCCCTGCAGGGGGCGTTCCCGGCGCTGGGCGTCGACGCCGAGCTCGACCGCCGTGCCCTCGCCGCCGAGCGCGCCGAGGCTGTAGCCCAGCCGGTAGTCCTGCCCGTATTCGGAGGTCCCGACGCCGACCCGCGGCGTCCCCACGAAGCGGCTGCCGACCGCCAGCCCGTAGCCGACCTCCGCGTCGAGCCGGGTGCCGTCGGCGACGCCGCCGCGCGCCATCCCCGCCATGGTCTCCTGGCCCCACAGCGCCTCGGCGCCGCTCGTCGCCTGACCGCCCCACGACGGCGCCACCTGCGCCACGAAGCCCAGCGGCGTCGACGGCGTCGGGTTGTAGCTGAGCGACAGCGCCATGCCCCGCTCGCGGAACCCTTCGGCCTGGTGCATCACCAGCATCCGCACCCGCACGTCGATTGCCAGCCCGGTCGACGAGTCCGACACCACCAGCCCGCCGCCCACGTCCATGCCGGCGCCGTTCTCGGCGTCCCCGCCGTCGTGCCGCAGCCCGACCTCGACGCTCGGCCTGAGCGACAGCCGGCCGGCGAGCGTGTAGTCCCGCGAGCCCTCAAGCCCCGTCCGGAAGCGGGTCACCGTCGCCTCGGTCGCCGCCAGGCGCCCCGCCGCGCCGTCCACGCCGTCGATCGACGTGCCGACCCAGAGGGCATCGGCCTTGAACGCCAGCGCGAACCCGCTCGCCCCGCCGGCGACCAGCTCGCCCCGTGTCCCGGCTGCCGCCATCGCCATCGACAGGCCTGACTCCAGCGCCGGCCCGCCTTCGGGCGTCAGCCGCAGTCCGCCGGCGCCGTACCCGGCCACGCCCCAGACCGTCATGCGGTCGGTCGCCTTGTAGCCCAGCCACGGGTAGAGGCCGGTCACGGCCGAGGCCACCTGCCCGCCGGCGGCGCCGGCGTACTCGCCCAGGCCCCGGCTGTGGGACAGCGACAGGCCCGTCACCAGCGGCCCCTTCGCGTAGTCGGCCCCAACCATCGTCGTGCGCACGTCGCCGCCCAGCGACAGCGCGCCGTCGCGCCCGGAGAAACGGGACTGGGCCCCCAGGCTCCAGAACGAGAGGATGCCGCCCTGGCGCGTCTCACGGTTGAGCGCGAAGGCCGAGCCGGTCAACACGTCCCCGCCGCCGAGACCCATCCGGAGCAGGCCGCCGCCGTTCAGCCCGCCGGCCGACTCGGTCGCGGCGCGCCGTCTATCCCACCGTGGCCGCCCGCGCCGACTGGATGCACGCCGGCCGCGCTCCCGAGCTGGCTGAGGAAGCCGAGCGCCAGCTCGCGCTCCATCCCCCGCCGCAACTCGCGCCCCGCGACCCGGCCCCGGAAGCCCGGCTCCCGCGGTGCCTGCAGCCGTTCCTCCACATGCTCGACCACGTGCACCGCGGCCGTCCGCCCGAACCGCGCCAGCAGCGCCCGCGGCAACGGATCGGCGTTCACGATCGTCCCCGTCGCCTCGGCGTCCGTCAGCCGGCCGCTCGACGGGTTTGACAACGTCAGCGTCAGCGTCTCCTCGGTATCGTCGTGCGAGTCGTCGAGCACCGTCACGTTGACCGTCTGCGACGATTCGCCCGCCTGGAACGTGAGCGTGCCGCTGGCCGCCGTGTAGTCCACGCCCGCCTGCGCGCTGCCGTCCGACGTCGCGTAGTACACCGTCACCGGGCCGCTCGTCGCGCGGCTCAACGTGACCGCGAAGGCCAGCGGCGCCCCGCCGTTTTCGTCCACCCGCGCATCGGCCACCGAGATCCCCACCGGACCGGCGATGGTCGCCGACAGTGAATGCGACAGTGGCCGGTCGTCGGAGGTGCAGATGGCGCCGTCCGCGTCGCAGTCGGTCGTCTGCGGCAGCGCGATCGTCACCGCGCCGGCCGAGTCCGGCTCGACCGTGATCTCCCACGCCACGTTGCTCCCTTGCTGCTCGCGCTTGGCCTTTCGCACCGCGCCGCCGCTGACGCTGAACGCGTCGTCGCGCAACGTCACATAGCTCAGCCCGAACTCCTCGCTGAAGGTCAGCCCGAAGGTGAACGTCTCCCCCTCCCCGGCGTGCTCGGACGGCACGTCGGTGAAGGTCGCCGTCAGCGGCTCCGGCGCCGGCGCAACCGCGTCGGTCGCCGCGCTGGTGAGGCTCTCCTCGTGGCCTTCGTCGTCGGAGAAGGCGACCCGGACCGTGATCGTCTCGCCCGCGTCGACGCTCACCAGGGTGTAGCTGGAGTCTGTCGCGTCCTGAATGTCCGTACTCCCGCGGATCCACTGGTACTCGTAGCTCGCGTTGTCCAGCCCGTCGGCGTCGGAAATGCTCGACACCGATGCCGTCAGCGTCTCGTCCACCTGCGGCGTCCCGCTGATCGTCGGCGCCCCCGTCGCCGCCGTATTCGTCATCGCCGGATCCGCCGCGGGACCCGCCACGGTGGCCGACGGGCTGTTGCTCAGCGGCCTCGGGTCGTCCCCGCGTGTGCACACGGCCCCGGCCGTGCCGCAGGCGCGGCCGCCGGGGAGCGAGATCGTCACCGCCTCGCGCGACTCGGGCTCGACCGTAATCTCCCACAGGTCGTGGCGGCCGTCGACCCGCCGCGCCCCCGCGACGTCACCGTCCGTCACCGCGAAGGACTCGTCGCGCAGCGTCACGTAGCTGATCCCGACGTCCTCGCTGAACGCGACATTGAAGGTGAACGCCGCGCTGCCGTCGTGCGAGGCCGGAACGCCCTCGAAGCTCGACGTCAGCCCATCCGGGTCCACCGCCCCCTCGCTCGCTGCCACCGTGAACGACACCGCGAGCGTCCCGAGCTCCGCACCGCCGCCGTCGGCCTCCGCATACGCCGTCGCACTCAGCGTGTAGAACCCGGCCGGCAGGCCCGCGCCCGACACCGTGCCGTCCTCGTCCCCGTAGAGCGAGAACGGCGCCGCATTGTCGGTCACCGCCACCGTCTTCGCCCCCGTGAGCGCCAGGCGCACGCTGCCGACACCGGCATCCGACGCCACCGCCGCCGCCAGGCCGTAGCTGCCGTTCGCCGGGTCGTTCAGTACCAGCGCATCCCCGTCCGCGAGCGCCGCCTCCGCGCCGGAGCCGGCATCCACCAGCGTGAAGCCCATCAGCGCGGACGCACTCTCCGTCTGGGAATCGTCGCTCTCCGCCGCCTCCCCGACCCCCGGATGTCCGAGGTCCGCATCGCGGCCCCCTGCATCCCGGATCGTGCCGCCGTTCAACGCCAGGCTGTCCGCCGTCACCAACACCGCCGACACCGTCCCGTCATCCGCCGTCACCGTGTAGGAGAACGCGAGCGACGCCGTCCCCGTGCCGCTCGCATAGGACGCCTGCCGCGCCGTCCCGTCGAGCGCGATCCCGACCGAAGGCGTGCCGCCGTCCGTCTCCACCGTCACCGGCTCCGAGAACGCGAGCGTCATCCGCACCCTGTCCCCGTCGGTCCAGCTGCCACCCGGCGCCAGCCCCAGCGCCAACGACGTCACCGCCGGACCGCCCGCCGCCTCTGCATCGCCGTCCGCATTTACGTCGACCACCCGCACCGGTTCGGCATCGGCCAGACCCGCGTCGAAGCCGAGCTTCAGCTTGCGCTCCGACGGCTGGTACCACAGCCACTTCGCCCGCAGGTTGCCGCTTCCCACCTGGCTCGCGAACAGGTCCGCCGTCGCCCGCGCCCACGGCCCCGGTCCCGTACTCCACCACCGTCATCGTCGCCGCCCACACCGTGCCCTCCGGCGCACGTTCGTACACGTCCGTCAGGCTCACCGTCAGCGCCGCCTCGACCGGATTGGCCCCGTCGGTGACCTGCACCGTCACCGCGTAGACGCCGTCCGTGTCCGCGTCGTCCGGCGCCTCGTAGTCCTTCGCCGCCGCGAAGGCCAGCACGCCGCCATCGCTCAGCGTGAACGCCGCCGCGTCGACGCCGCCCGCGATGGACCACTGCAAGTCGGTCGCCGCCAGGGTCGCCACCGCCGTGCCGTTCTCGGGCGCCGCGAGCGCCGTCGTCGTCACCACCGGCGCGGCATCGTCGTCCGCCACCGTCACCGTCAGCGCCTCTTCCGTCGACGCCCCGGTCCGGCTCAGCGTGAACACCGCGTCCGTGCCCTCGGTCACCGGGCTCGTCCCCGCCGCGATCGACACCTCCTGCGCGTTCGGATCCGAGTTGAAGATCTTGCCTATGCCCTCGTCGTCCGCGATCGTCGCGTTGGAGGCGTTGCTCAGAACAAGCTTGAAGGTCTGGCCACTGTCCTCCACATCGTCGTCGACGATCACCACCCTGACCCCCTGCACGGCCGCGCCTTCCCCTGGCGCGAACGTCAGCGTGCCGGTCACGTGGACGTAGTCCGTGCCCGCTTTGGCTCGGCCGGGGGAGGTGGCATAGTCCACCGTCACCGTCTCGGTCGCCGGCGGGTCGAGGGTCACCGAGAAGAACATGGCCTGTCTGAACTCATACCCTGTCGAGTCCGACACCCACAGCGCCGGCTGCACGGTCTCCGTCCCGGGCGTGCCGTCGACCTGGAAAACACCGGAGATACCGTAGAACGGGTTCGTTCCGATGTTTGAGGTAGCAGAATTGGTGTTAAGAGGACGGGTGGCTGGATTGCCGAGCCCCGGTCTTTCACTGCCCAGACCGTTCCCTTGGCGCACTCTCCCGGTGCCGACGCTGCCCGTCCAGATGTCTCCCCCCCGAACGACGAGCCGTCCGACTCCTTTGCATTCCCCCGGTTGTCCCACGTCACCCCATAGAGAGTGCTCCCATAGAAATCCCAATGGCCGTCGGCGACCCTGAGCCCGTCCATCCAGTAGACGGGCACGTTCGGATCAGCGCTCGCCGTGTTGATCCTCGCGTCCATGCCTCCCGTGCTGGCGACGACCCTGAAGGTGCTGCTGTAGGACGCAATGTCCGCGTTGGCGGCGGCGGCGGTCTGCACGAAGCTGTTGTAGTCCGCGATGTCCGAGGACGCGGCGTTACGTTCCGTTGCAGTGATGAACAAGAGCCGAAACTTGTCGCCGGGCCCCCGGCCGGGGGGAATCAGGCTCCAGGTGCTCGGGACGACCGTCTCCGGAACACTCGGCGGCGGCGCGGTGGTGGTCGCAGAGGTCAGCGCCGACGCCGGGCTCGTATCCGCGGTGGTGATCGCCGACACCCGATAGAACCACGTGTGGCCCGCCCTCAGGCCCGTGTGCGAGTATTTCGTCGCTGTCGACGCCGTGTTCGCCTTCAGATCCGACCACGCCGAGCCATCCCTCGATACCTCGATCCGGTAGCCCGTGATGGAATAACGGCGGGTCGTCGGCCGGCTCCACGACAGGTCGATCTGCGTCATCGAGACGCCTTTCGCCCGCACGTTACCGGGAATCCGACCCCCGTCGGGCTCGGCAATGGCCGAGGCCGTGCTCGACACGGGCCCCGTGCCGACGGCGTTGATCGCCGAGACCCGGTAGTACCGCTTGGCGCCCAACCTCAGCCCCGTGTGCGAGTACGTCGTGTCCGTCGAGCTCGTGTCCGCTGCCAGAGTGCTCCAGTTGGAGACGCCGTCGGTCGACACCTCGATCTTGTAGCCGGTGATGGCCGAGCCGCCCTTCTTCTCCGGCGCGCTCCAGGACAGGAGGATCTCCGTCGCCGAGTAACCCTTCGCACGCAGGCTCCTCGGGGCGGAGGGGGGTTGCAGCTCAATCAGCTTGACTGCGACCGAGTCGTTGTTGGCCCAGTTCAGGCCGTGGTCGTTCCAGGTGTACCCAACGGCGCTCCGAACCGCATCCGCGAGAGGGAATCTCGTCCCGTCCAGTTCCAGCACGAGCTTTCGACCGGCAGTGGCGGGAAACGCGGCCGACAGCGTGACGTTGAATATGTCGCCTTGGAGGGTTCCGCTGCTGAAGGTGCGAGTCCATGCCATGAACGATATCGAATAGTTCGTTCCACCGTATGGGATTTGGGTCGAGCCAAGACTGCCGAAACCGGCGGGATCGGAATAACCAGCATGTTCGTTGACTACCGCCCCTGAGGTGAAGACGTTTGTTCCCACCGTCATGGTGGTCGACCAGATGGTCTTGGACCCGTCGGCGTTCGTCGTCTGCGCGTAGGCGCTGCCGGTGGCGGACAGGCCCGTGAGCAGGACGGCACACGCCAGAACCGCGCCGCCGCGCGACGGCCGCGCTGCGGAAGGTTCGCGTGGAGGCCGGGCAGAAGGGCCGGCAGGCCGCACCCGGTCGGGGGCGGCGGCAAAGTCAGGCGGGAGGCTGGACCCACATCCGCTCATCCAGAGCATCGAACGCCCCGACGGACCTGATGAGGACTCTCCGCGCTCTCTTCGTTCCAGAGCGCCCGGGAGCCTCGCCCCGACCACGCAGATCGACGCCTTTCATGGCGGTCGCCGCGAGCGGCGTGGGGTCGGTGCCGGGCGCGTCGTGCGCGTCGCCGGCCGGGTCGTGGAACCGTCGCGCCTCGGGCGCGGCCGGGCAAAACACGCGCGCCACGGACGGCAAGTCGAACATGCTGAGGAACACGGAGACGCCTTCCACGATGCTCGACCGAATCTTGTTGTCGAGGGTGTTCCAGTCGTGGACGTACCAGCGATGCACGGCTTCGACGCGGAGCCGGATCTCCTGCGCGGTCGTACTCTCGACCCGCTCTCGGTCGTAGTTGATCTTGTGGGTCGTGAGGTACTCGAACGCGGCCGGGTCCGCGCGCGTCTGGAAGCGGGTCAGGTCAGCCGGGTTCGGCTGAAAGCCGAGACGGCGAAGCGGGGTCAGGTGGTCGCCTGTCAGCGCCGTCGCCGCGATGGTGATCCGCGTGTCGGACATATCGGCCGCGTAGGTCTGGGCCTGTTGAATCTTCTTGGCGAACAGCGCCTTGTCGATGGCGCAGTGGTACACGTCGCGCAGCGTCACCCATCCGCCGGGCAGCACCCGGTACAGCTCGATGATCCAGCGGACGAGGTTGGTGTAGGCCTGTTGCCAGAACGGTTCTTTGCCCTTGCCGAAGAGTTGATTGAGGAGGGACGCGACCGTGTAGGCGAGCGAGTACGAATCGAGCCAGGTGGCGCTCAGCGGATTCCACGTCAGCCGGCCGTCGAGGGACAGCTCGATGTAGTCCTCGCCCCGGCCCAGCTCGGTCAGCATCCGGCGGATGTCGTGGCAAAAATCGCCCTTCACTTCAAGGACCAGCGCCGCCGCGCGCCGCTCGGGATTCGTCGCTTGCCAGCCTCAAGAGTTGGCGCGCGAACGGGTGCATACAGGCGGACGTCTTGCCGGACCCGACGGCGCCGAAAATCGCCACGCCGGTATAGAGGCCACGCTCCGGGATCGTCAGCCATTCGGGAGCCGGGCTCTCGATGGCTCTGACCGGGTGATGGACCTCGCCGACGACGATCGCCGGCCCGTCCGCCGACGGCGAAAGCGGCCAGCGCGGAAGGCGGGACCGGAGCCCTACACTGACGCCCATCCGGGCGAACCAGATCCGCGATGTGCTGATGAGGAATTGCCCGGCGAGGAACACGGCCACGCCGGGCGCCACGTAGTACCACGCGACGACGGCGCGATACACGTTCGGGGTGTGGTAGCGGACGAGCACCGCCACGGGATCGGCCTCGGGAAACGCGCCGGGCCACGTCCAGGCGCACGCGACACTGACGCCGCCGACGACCAGGAACGCGCGGATGAGTCGGTCAAGCATCGCGCCGCTCGTCGCTGCTCGATCGTCCGGCCCGCACGCGGGCCGGGGAGCCTTCCCGCAGGGATACCTACAGACGGGAGCGACCTCCCCAACGGCAGGGGGGGGATGGGACACCCGGTGGGACACGGGGTGGGACACCCCCCCGCTTGCCGAACCGCGCCAGCGGTGAAAAAGGGGGGGTCGCTCCCGTCTCTCCCCGCTCCGCTGGCGCGGTTCGGGTCGGCCGGTCTAGGACGAACAACCCGAACAACGACAGCGAACAATGGAAGGGGGGGATGGGACACCCCCCCCGGCTGTTCTTGGGACTCCCCCCCCGCTGTCCGCGTCCCGTTGTCCCTGCCACGGAGCCTGCCACGCGGCCTGCCACGGAACGGGGCACGGTGCGGGGGCACCATTAGATCGCCACCTCGGGGGTGGTCAAGCGGACGGTGGGCCAGATCGTGAAGCGGTCAATCGCCCCTCGCGCCGTCGCCGTGGTGGGCGTGCCCTCGGGGAGTTGTTGCAACCACTCAAGACGATCGGCCGCCGTGTCGAACCCGCCGGCCGCGCGCAACAGTTCACGATTGCCGGCGGTAATCGCGTGCTCAAGCCGGGCGATTTCCTGGCGGATGTCCGGGTCGGCCTTGGTCGGCCCGGCCGGGTCCGCCGCGCCCTGGCCGTCGCCGTCCTGGGTCCAGCGTTTCAGGACGGGCGCGGCGCGTTCCGCGGCCTCGGCGCCCGTGCCGACGGCGACGAATGTGCACGGCGAAAGTCCGCGCCCGGAGCGCGGCCCACAACGGCGCGTGGGCCACGCCCCACGCGCGCAGCTCGCTATCGGTGGTCTGCCCCGGATCGACGTACACGAACGTCGCCATGTGCTCGTCGACCGCGATCGGCAGCTTGAACGCGAAGTAGCGCGGGATCTGCGGCTTCCCGTCCGGGCCGTACATCCGGTACGGGAAGGTGCCCCGGTCGATGCCGAGGGCCTCGAACCGCTGCACTTTGTCGGCCTCGGTGGGGAGCCATCCGAGGCTCGGCCGCTCGATGAGGTAATCGAGCGACAGCAGCCGGCGCATGAGTACGTGCGTGGTGGCGTCCTTGCCCCGGCGGTGCCGCACGTCGGGGATGCCCAGCGCGCGATAGGGGGCTTTGCCGGTGAGGAGGACGGCGCGCGCGCCGCCGGGGAAGATGGCCCGCTCGTCCTCGATGGCGAGCCGCTTGTCGAGGAGCGCGCGCACAAGCGCGGCGGCAGGTTTTCGGTTATCACCAGAGTGGACGTACGCGCCGTATTGCGACCGCGTAAAGACGCCGGTATGCAGCGCGACCAGGGCGATCCATTCGGCCTCTCGGCCGCTCCAGCCGAGGGCCGCGAGCTGGCCGGCGCGGTCCTCGAGCGTCGGGACCGTGACGGGGCTCGGCGTCGCCTGGGCAGGGCTCGTCGTCACCGGGTCACCAGCGCGCGATCGCCGCGCAAGTACGTGATGAGGAGGCCCATCGGATTCACGATCATCAGCTCGGGATCGACCGTCTCCAAGAACGTGAATTGGAGTGACAGCGTCCAGCGGTCGCGGCCCACTTCCGCGCCGTTGACCAGGCGCACCAGGTCGAAGTCCGCCGCCGCCCCGTGGGGGGGCTCGGGGTTCGCCTGGATGCGCAGCGTCACCCGTTCAACCTGCAGCTCGTCGCGGGCGGCGCCCGCCGCGAGCATGGCGACGTTCTCCCCTTCCACCCGGAAGGCTTCATTCGCCAGCGTGGTGGTCAGAAAGCGGAGCGAGCGCGGCCACGCGGTTTCGACCGTCGCCCCGCGCCGGCTGTAGTAGTCATCAATCCAGCGGTTGAGGAAATACTTGGTGGTCGGGTCCAGCGGGTCGGCCTGGGCTTCGACCGTGTCATAGGCCAGCGCCTCGGCGCGGCCGACCTCGTCCACGCGCACCACAATCGGCTTCGGCAGCTCCACCGACGACAGGCGGATGATGATCACGACCAGCAACAGGACCAGCCCGGCGAGCCCCATCGACAGCACCCGCAAGTGCCGGTTGGAGTGCACCGCTTCGCCCCACATATCGGCGTACGTTTTCCCGCTGTCCTGTTCCGTCTGACTCATTTGGATACCCCTGCGGCGCTGGCCGCTTTGCCGGCGAGCATGGCCTTGCCGCCGGTCGCCGCCATCATCAACGCGCCCGTCATGCCCGCGCCACCGCCGCCGCCGCCGCTCACCAGCATCCCGGCCAGCTCACCCACTTTGAGCGACGACAGCACGCCGGCCACCATCAACGGCAAGAGGATGAGCAACCAGCTCACCATCTGCACGGGGCTTTGAATGTCGGAGACCTGTGAAAAGGTGGTGATGTACCCGAGGCACACGCTCATGAAGACGCGCATGATCGCGCCGGCAATCGCGCCGTAGAGCGCGAAGGTGATCATGCTGCGGAACCAGCCCCAAAACAGAAACGCCATCGGCTCGAACACGAGCCACGGAATCATCATCGGCCCGATGAAGGTGAGGATCAGCATCGCCATTTGCGCCCAGATCACCTGGGCGTAGGTCACGGCGTAGATGACGACCAAACACAGAAAAATAGAGAGCATCATCGACGTGCCGATCATGAGCGTGCCAACGACATCCCCGAGGGCCGTGTACAGCTCCAGCCAGGATGTTCCGGCCCACGCATCGGACACGGCGGTGGTCTGGGTCTGCACCAGATTGGACAGCTCGATCTGCATGGCCGGCACAATGTCGGCCAGAAAAAACGAGTGGAGCCAGTTCCCGCCGCCGGCGATCATCCCGGGGAACGTGAAGCCGACGCCGGGGATCGGCGTGGCGTAAAACTGCAACATGACCCACGGGATCCACAGGCCGATCACCAGCTCGATAATCGTCCACATGGAGAACGTGCCGGACATGGCGATCTTCACGCCGGTCCACACCACCACGATCGCCGCGAGTCCGCGCCACAGGGTGTTGCCGGCGTTCAAGATGACCGGCCCGTTGGTGGTCATGATGTCGTCCATGACCTGATCCAAATACCCTTTGAAGTCGTTTTGATTTTCGGGGGGGATGTTGGTCGGGACGGACGGATCGATCTGCTGCTGCGCCAGGGCGGGCGCGGCGCACAGGAGCAGCGCGGCCAGGGCAAGGCCCGCCGCGCGGATGAGCGGGCGCAAGGCCGGCGTGCGCCGCTCCGTGAGCTGCATCGTCGCCCTCGGCGCGGCGTGCGCGTCGAGGGTGACGATGCTCCGGGCGTTCTCGGTGGTCGTTGGTCATGGGACGTACTCACGCGCTAGCGGATGACAAACAAGAGCCCGTCGCCGCCGTCGCGGTGGGCGTCGATGCCGGCAAGCCGGCGGTCGCTGTCCTCGCGCGCGGCTTCCTGGATGGCAAGCCGCGCGGCTGCGCGTTCGCGCCGTCGCGTCTCGGCCTCGAGTGCCTGGGCCGTCTCCTGGGTCGCCTGGAAGGCGAGCAGTTGCGCGAGCGCGGCCGTCACTTCCCCGTTGGTGATGAGGCCGGCCACCTGGGCTTGCTGGAGCGCGGTGCCGGAGGCGTTGGTTTGTCCGCGCAGCGCGGCGAAGGATGCGAGCGCCGATTTCACCGTGGACGTGGCCAACGCTGCAGCGTCGTTGACGGTGTGATTCACGGCCGTCCGGCGTGCGCCGGCTGCGGCGTCTCGGCGGTAGTTCTCGGCCGCGCGGTCCGCCAGCCCGACGGGGAGCGTGCTGTACTCGGTCAGGACCTGTTGTTCGGTGACGGCGGGAGCCTCGCTCAAGCGACCGCGCCAGTACTCGGTCAGGGGCTGGCCGTCGTTGCTGAACAGGTCGAGCGCATCCACCAGCCCGGCCGCGTCGGTATTGGTAAAGTCGTCGCGCCAGGACAGCCCGGCGCCGACCAGTTGACCGGGCAGCGCCGCGATCTCGGTCAAGGGTGCGGTCAGCGCACCGATTTCCCCGAGGGCTTGCTCACGCAAGTGGTCGTACTGCTGTTTGAGCTTGTTGAACTGCTCCGTGGCGCGGCTCAAGCCGGTCACGGCATGGCCGATCTGGATGCCTTGATTGGCGATGATGGTGACGCGCTGCGCCAGCGCCGCCACGTCGGGGATGCCGAAAATCGCCTGCGCGGTGGTGGTCCACGCGAGGGGGCCGAGTAGTACGATCGTCCACAGGATCATCTTCTTCATCGGTTCGCTCCTTCTCCTGAAAAGCCCGGATGCCTCCGCGTGCCGGGCGGGTCAACGGCTGCGCCGTCCTCTGCTCCGCGACGGCCCTTCGGGTGACACACCCGGCCCGCTGCGGCCGAACGGCAGGTATCGGCCGGCGTCTGACGCCGGCCCGGTCTCACCGGGACGCGGCACAAGCACATCGGAGGTCAGCCAGATCCGGAGCCGGTGGCCGGCGCGGATCGTGATGGTCGGCAAGCGGTTCAGAAAGCGATCAAGGATGCTGGTCGCGCCTTGTGCGAGCCCTTGCCCGGCGCCCGCGCGCACGCCCTCCATGCCGCCGCCGTAAGGGTTCGACCCGCGCAAGGTCAGCCCGGACATAATGCCGACCGCGCCCACGCTGGCGAACATCGAAAAGTAATGCCGGTTCACCTGGTCCTTGAGCGCGCCTTCGCCGATCTGATTCATCCCGCGAAACTCCAGCGACACCCATCGACCATCCGGGAAGATGAGGCGGTGAAACCCGACGGCCAAGCGTTCTTGGTCCTGGCCGGCGACGGCCGAGGCGGATCCGATCACGCGCGCGCCGCGCGGGATCACAATCCGCTGCCGGTCACCCGAGTAGAACGGCACGGCCACGGACGCAAGGACGGGGCCGGGAAAGTCGCCGTTGAGTTGGTTCACGAGCACCGCCTCGATGAACGAGCCTTCGTACACCCGCTCCCATCCGGGCGGGGTGTTGGGTGATCGCACGATGGCCGGATTCAGGGGATCGCCCTGCACGACGCGCGCGCTGTCCGTGGACCCTAACGGGGACACGGCCGGGGGCTGGATCTGTTGCCCCGACGGACGCGCGCGCCCCGCGTCGAGCTCCGCCCCGGCGGTCTGTTGCGCATCAAGCGCCTGCAGGGCCTGGATCGTGTCCATCAAGCTCACGGGTTCGGGGATGAGCGGAGTACTCGCGCGGTTCTCGTCGCCGGCCTGGGCCGACGGGTCCGCGGCGGGGACGGCCGCGGCGGTCGCCGCCGCTGCCGGTGCGAGCCCGCCGGTCTCCGGGCGTCGGTACGTGATCGCAATCGGCGCGGAACGCAGCGAGCGCGTGCGCCGCTCGATCGCTTCAAGGCGCAACACTTCGCGCAGCTCGGCCTCACCCTCGGTCAACGGGACGATGGCCGGCGCGCCGCCGGGCAAGGTTTCGCCGGTCGTCTCGTTAAAGGCGGGCGTCACGTGCCCGCCGCCAAGTGCCGCGCCCTCGGTGGCGAGTTCCCGCTCGGCCGCGGCGGCGTCGAGCGCCGCGCGTTGCTCCAGGTCTTGCACGCGCGCCCCGAGTTGCACGGTGGCGCGGTCGCCGGCAATCCCTTCGGGCTCACGGAGTGATTCGGGGTCGGTGGGCACGGTGGAAAAGCACGATTGCACCAGAAACGCGCCCGCAAGGATGAGGGCGAACACCAGCCCGCCGATGCGGGTGATCCACGTCGCCGAAAAGGCGCCGGCTGCCGGCGCGGTCATGCGTGTCCAGTTCGGCATCACGGTTATTCCAGATCCTCAAGGTTCACTTTCCAGCCGGCGCGGTCGCGCCCGATCTGGAGCCAGCCACGTCCGACAAGCCGCCGCACGATAAACAGGCCGTCTTGCTCAAGGTCGTACGGGATGAGGGACGGTTGGCCGTCTGTGTTCTCGTACAGCGCGGGCGTCTCCTGCGCCGTGGATCGGACGTAGGTAAATTGCCCGTCGTGCCACATGCCGTGCACCAGGAACGGCCAGCGCGCGGCCTTGTCGTCGAGCTCGTAGGGGAATTGCAACCGCGTGGGATAGGTCGCGCGAAAGGCCTCGACCTGGGCGGTGGCGTCCTGGCGCATGGCGGTGATCCGCGCCTCGGCGTCCTGCTGCGCGGCAAGGACCGCCGCGCGGCTTTCCTCGGCCATCAGTTGATACTCGGCCACGCGCGAGCGCGCGACGAACGCGGGGACGTGGCCGCTGGCCGGGGTGCTGTTCGGGTCGCCGCCGATGCGGACGATCAAGTGCGGGGGGCCGGATTGCTCGGTCACCAGGAACGAGTAGATCCGGCCGCTTTCGCACACCAGCGCGACGTTCGTGTTGACGCCTTCCCCGATGGGTTTCAGGAAGGCGAGATTGGCCGCGCCGGTCAGGTGCCAGTATTCAGAATCCCCCACAATGAAATCGAGGATGGTCTCAGCGGCCGGCAGTTGAATCACGGTGGTGTGCCGGATGCGCGTGTTGACGCGGATGATTTGATCGGGTTCGTCCTGCACCTGCAGGACGGACGCGCCGGCCGGCGCGTCGGGCGCGTCGTCCTGCGCCAGGGCGAGCGCCGGGACGATCCAGAGCAGCGAGAGTAGGGCAACGGTCGGGCGTCGAAGGGTCATAGGTTCCTCTCTTGTGTTCGTGGGCCTCAGCGTTCGGCGGCCAGGTGCGCGAGCGCCGCCTCGAGGCCGTGCTGGTCTCAACAGCCTCGGCACGGCGCGCACTGTCGCGCGCCGATGACGTGTACAACCAGTACGATTCGGGATCGACTTCCAGCCGCACGGTGGCGGCCATGTTCGGGCGTCGGAGATACAGCTCTTGTTTCGAGACGAGCCCTCGGATGGTCGCCACTTCCGACGGGTTGAGTCGGAAGATTTCAGCCGCCTTGTCGGGCAGCTCGGGATTCGCCAAGAAGAGTTTCGTCGGCATGGATTCGAGGAGCGCCTCCGCGCCGGCCGTGCCGGTCACGTCCACGGCGCTTTGGGTCGCCATGATGAGCGCCGCGTTTTTCTTCCGCCACGTCTTCGCGGCTTCGGCCAAGTACGCGAGGACGGCCGGATCGCGCAGGTAGCGCCACGCTTCATCGACCACCATCAATTTCACCCGTGCGGTTTCGTCGGGGTTCTCCAGCGACAGCCGCAACCGTTCCAGGAGGTAGAACAGCGCCGCCTCACACAAGTCCTCATGCTCGGCGGCACCTGCCAGATCGATCACCTGCCAGTCGGCCAGGTCGAGATCGTTCCCATCGGCCGGGTTGTCGAAGTACCGGCCCCAGGCGCCGCTCCCGTACCAGCGCCCCATCGCCGGCCACATGGCGGCCGGCAAGGAGTGGACAAAGACGGTCATCGTCCGGCGGGCCGGCGGGAAGGCGTAGAGGTCCTCAATCCGTGCGCGGATTTCGGACGGGTCTGATCCGGTCACGGTCCAGCCGCCGATCCGGAGCAGGCGCATGATCCAGCCCGTTAAAAACTGCAAGCTCCGCTCGGTGCGCGGCAGGGCAAAGAGTCGCAACCGAAAGCCGCCGTGCCCGGTCGCGTCGTCGGGGGACAGCTCCAGGTAGCCGCCCCCGAGGAACCGGGTGATCCAGCGGTACGAGCCCCCGAGGTCGAGGATGAGCACGCGCGGGTTGTACTGCAGGGCTTGGACGAGCAAAAAATTGAGCGTGAAGCTCTTACCGGACCCGGTCGCCCCGAGGACCAGCGTATGGCCGACATCGCCGTGAAAGAGGTCGTAGTGAAACGGCGTCTGCCATTGGGTTTCGAGGATGGCGAGCGCCGAACGGTCCAGGTGTCGGCTGCGCGGTGATCCGGTCGGCGGGCCGTAGATCGGCGCCAGGCACGCCGCCGCGCCCGCCGAGACAAACACGGATCGGACCTGTCGTTTCCGAGGTTGCGCCGGGAGCCGGCAAAACCACGCGGGGAGCTGGCCGTACCCTTCGCGGATCGCCTTCGCGTCGTGCGCCGCGAAGATGCGAAGCAGATCGCCGTCCAGTCGTTCGGTCTGTCTCAAGGTCGCCGTGCAAGGCGATCGTCAGCGCCAGATCGCCGTAGGCCACGCCTTCGGTTTCCAGCTCCACCAGCGCATTCCCCAAGCGGCCGGATTCCACGTCGGCCGCGCTGTCCACCATCGCGCTGGCCGTGCCTTCGGTTTCCTGCACGTGGGCCATCATCGAGTACCGCTTTGGAGAAGTAGTGGCGCTGCGCGCCGCGGATCTTGCGCCGCGCCGCGTCGAGATCCCACGGGCGCCATTCGAGCGCGACGGTCATCACGCTGTCGAGCCGGTACAGGTCATTCAAGAGGTTGGCGGTCGCCCTGGCCTGGCGGGCGACAAGAGCGAGTAGAGAATCACGGGCTCGCCGTCGAGTCGCAGATGTCGGCGTTCGGCTTCAAGCTCGGAGTAGGCCAGTCGCCAGTTCAAGCCGCTGCCGGTCGCCCCGTCCCACGGCGGACGGCCGGGCTTGTTCACCAGCTCGGCGAGGAGGCGGGAGCCGTCGTGTGCCGTGAGGATGTCGAGCGGGGTGAGGTCGGCGACGAGCGTACGGCTGGCGTCGACCTGTTGCCGAAAGCGCGCCGCCGCGTCCTCGATCTGCTCGCGGAAGTAGATCGCTTCGTTCGGATTCCGCCGCCGCGTTCATCCACGTGCTGCACGTAGTGCTTCCACCACGGCTGCGTTGTGCGTGCCGGCGGCGGCCGTCGAGAGTTTTGGGTCGTAGCACCACGCGACAAAGGTGTCGATCTGTTGGATGCGCGACGGCAAGGAACGCGCGCCGCTTCCGTTGCCCGAGGTCGGCGACAGCCGACAAGCCGGTATCGGCGTCGGGGAAGGTCGCCGGCCGGCGGAGCAGGTAGAAATACAGCCGCGTGCGGGAGTCGATGCCTGACAGCATCCGGGTCCAGCGATTGAGCACGGCGTCAAGCTGTTCCGGGGTGTGGCCGTCCACCACGGTCGGCGTCAAGCGGGCGAGTGTCACCAGCTCGCCGCGCCGGGTGAGACACGTCCTCTCATCGGGGAGCCAGCCCCAATACGGCAGCTCGTCGGCAAGGGAACCGGCCGCGTGGTGGTCGGCCACGTCGCGATCGGTCGTCGTCATGATCGGGGCAGCCGGCGGGCCTGGGTGATGAGGATGTACCACGGCTGCGCGGCCCACTTCGCCGGGTCGTAGCGCGTCTTGAATCGGACGGATTCACGCAAGAGACTGAGCATGTGCGGGTCAGTGCGCCATGCCCACCAGCCCACGGCGTACAGGACGGAAAAGGTCGCCGCCCCGAGGACAATCGAGTTGATCGCGTTCCACATGGCCATGCCGATCGTGGCCGACAAGAGGAACCAGCGCCGTTCGACCCCCATCATGGTGAGGGGGGCCGACAGCGCCGGGTATGCGTGCCAGGGGCGCGCACCGTGGCCGATGGTCATGAAAAGAGCCACGTGAGGAAGTTCGCCGCGCCCATCGCCATGCCCAGCCCGAAGATGATGCCGGCCAGCGCCTTCTTGCTGCCGCCTTCGCCGAAGGCGAACATCAGCCCGCCGATGACAATCGCAATCAGCGACAGGCCGCGCGCGAGCGGGCCGGTAAAGGCTTGCTGCAGCACGTCCACGGCGTTCAGCCACGGGCTCACGCCCTGGGGGGGCGAACACGGTGGCCTCGGCAAGCCCCGCGGCGAGCAGGGCCGCGAGCGCGGTGATCCGGTGTGAGCGGTGCGAGTGCATGGTCGTTCTCCTTGTGTGGTGTGTGTGGCGGGCGCGGGCTCAAGAGCCGTGTCTCGAGCCGCGCCCAGTGGGCCTATGCGTCATTCGTCGAAGTCTCCCCGTTCCTGCTGCTGCATCTGTCCGGCCAGCTCCGGATCGCCGCCCGCGCCGCGCCGGATCGACCGTTCCACGAGATCCACTTTCCGCCCGAGGTCCGCGAGCCCGGCCGCGCGGGCCGTCGCATAGAGCGCGACGATCAACGTCAGCACGGCGAGCGTGCTGTACGCCGTGAGGCTCGGCCAGTACGCCGCGAGGACGACGCGGGTGTGTGGGGCGAGGTACGCGAACTGCGGGCCGGCGAGTAGCGCCGTGAGGGCCAGGATCGTGACGGTCAACCCGACGCCGACAGCGATGGGTTGCATCTACAGCTCCACCGATCCATCGCGGCCGGGCTGTGCGGCCCCGCCAGCGCCGCCCCTGTCGCTTTCGCGCGCCAGCGCGCGGGCGATCTTCCGGGTGGCGGATCGGCTGCTGCCGTGCATGGCAAAGCCGGCGCCGGCCTTCGCCGCGATCGCCGCCGCGTGGTAGTGGTCGGACACAATCTCCACGTTCACCCGGCCGCTCACACCATCGGCGTCCTCGATTTCAAGCTGGGCGTCGGGATACAACACGTGGTCGTGATTGACGACGTGCAACCCGAGGTCGTGCGCGGCTGCGAGCTTCGCCTCGTGCGCCGCGCGGTCGCCGCCCTCGGTGCGCGCCTTCTCGGTCGCGGTGGCGACAATCTGTTTGAGTTCGGCATCGAGCCGGACGCGGGTCACGCGCCCGCCCTCGGCCTCGATGCGCGCCCGCTCGTCCAGCGCGGCGCGGTACACCGCCGTGTCATGGGACAGTTCGGCGGGCTTCACGATGCCGCTCCACGTCTGCTGCTCGGGGACGTGGCCGGCGTCGACCGCCGCGCGCTGTGCGGCGTCTCGCCCGCGTTCGGTCGCGGTGAGGACTTTGAAGGTGCCGCCTTCCGGCCCGGTCGCCTCGTGTTCCTCAATCAGCCCGACGCGGATCATGTGATTGACCGCCCGCCGGGTGGCGTAGGGGTGGCCGTCAAAGTGTTGGTCGGAGAGGTCCGTGTACGACACGGCGCGGTACAGCCCCACGTCGGCGACCGCGTCTCGCTTGCGTTCGGTGATGGTGCGGCGCGGCCGGTGGCGGGCGCCCGGGTCCTGCTCGCGGGCGTCGTGTTCCCGCCGATGGCCGGCGCGGCTCGGGGTGGACGGCCGGTCCTCGTCGCGGTCGAGGGGGTCTTGACCTGGCGCGCGAGGTCAACGCCGGGCGCGTCCTCCCGCGTCGGCTTGGTAGTCGGCGCGGGAGTCGGGGTGTCGTCTCGCCAGAGCACAGCAGATCGGTCAAACATGGTGAGCGCTTAGCGGCTGATGCCGGCCTCCCGCTCGTGGCTCTGCGGCGGCTGCGGCGGTGAGGGCGTCTGGCTGATCTGCGGGCTGCGCGCCGCCGAGTATTTCTCGGCCAGCTCTCCATGTTCCTTGTCCGTCGTCTGCTCGCGTTCGCGGATGGGACGCATCAGGTAATCGGAGATTTTCTGTGCGTCGGCTGCCGCTTTGTACATCTCCTTCGGGTCTTGTTCCAGCGCCTTCAACCAGCCCTGGACATACGCCGCGCCGCGGCTGCCGTCGTGGCCGACGCCGCATTGCTCGCCGGTCATCATCGCGGACATTTCCGCGCGGAGTTCTTCGCGGGCGTACTCCACGCTGCCGAAGTGCCCCGCGCCTTGCTTCAGGGTGTCGCGGTCCATCCGCTCGGGGTGGCCGGTGGTGTGGCCGAGTTCGTGTAAGGCGGTCTGGTAATAGCCGTTCGCCGTGGCGAACTGCTCACGTTCCGGGAGCGTCACCGTGTCGGACTGGAGGTTGTAAAACGCGCGGTCGCCGCGAACATGGGCGACGTGGATCCCGCTCTCCTGGATCACCCGCTCAGCGGTCTGATGGGCTTTCCATTCGGGCTCGTGCTCCCGGTCGTCGCCTTTCCGTTCCAGCTGCAGGCCGTCCGCCTGTGCGACGTTGAACACGGCATAGCAGCGGACCATCGGCGGGCGCGTGTGTTCCCGCTCGGCCTTCCCCTCGGTGGTCGGGCGGGCGGGCTGGTCCTGCGCCTTCTGCTTTTCGTCGTCAAACTTGTAAAACAGCACCTGGGTGGCCTTCTCGCCCTTGCGGACCTGACCGCCCATGTCCTTGATCTGCTTGTAGGTCGCCCAGCGGTTATCGCTGTAGCCCTTCGCGGTTTGGGTCACGCTGAGGTAGACTGAATTTCCGCCCCGGTACGGCTTGTCGGTCTGGATGTTTTTCGGGAGTCGTTCCTCGCCGGGCTTCCACGGTTTCTGCCACGGCGCGACACCCTGCTCGATCTGCTCTTTGATTTTCGAGGCAAACGCTGTGTGGTAGTCGTCCTGGCTCCACGCGGGTTTCTACGCCGCGGTGTGCTTTCGGCCCCACGCCATCAGTTGCCCCCCTCCGCGCGCCACGCGTCGTCGCGCCAGTCCGACTCGTCCACGATGTCCTGCGTGTCGGAGTTGTCGGTGTCCGTAAGCCCGTACGCCGCGCGCACCGCGTCGGACGCGACGACGTACCGGCCGGTCAAGAGGGCGCGGCCGAGTTCCTCGGCCGTGTCCACCGCAAGCGCCGCCTCGCCATCCACGGTGATGTTCCGGATCATGTCGACCACCCTTTCTCTGCGGGACGGGGTGTGCGTCCCCGCGCCCGGTACCCGTCCTCCGCCGCCGCCGGCCTCCGCTCCGGCCGCGGCGCGATCAGCCGGCGTTGCGCGATCCGCGCGGTGAGCCAGGCGTTCACCTCGGCCTCGATCCAGCCCACGGCACGGCCCCCGAGGGACACGGGGGCGGGAAACGTGCCGCGGGAGATGCGGAGATAGATCGTGCTGCGCGACAAACCCGTGCGGGCCTTGACGGTCGGAAATCTCAACATCGTGTGCGGCATCGTCACCCTGCGTACCGTGCAAGCGAATTACCACCACCGTAGCTGTGCGCGTTGTGCGCGAACAGGGGGGCCGGCCACCCCCGGTGCCAAAAACGATCAATGAATACGGGCCTCTGCCGGCCTGGCGCCCGGCGCATTTCGGTCGTCGTCAAATTAATGGCAGGCGTAACCCCTCTGAAATCAGATGGATAGAGAGAGCGAGTTGTGCGCAAACTTTCCGCGCAACTTTTTTTGCGATCTCCGCGCTCGACGGATCGCCTGGATCCGGCCGCTGTCTGGGAGCGTGACGACCAGATGAGTGGGCCGGGGCACCAGCGAGATGGCCCTGCTGTGGGCGGCAGCGCTGGCGGTCAAGAGCGTCGAGACATTGCGCGGCGACGAGCCGCCTCGGTTGCGGCTGATCTCCGCCAACCTAGCTTGCGAGCCCTATGCCTGCCTTGCCGATGAGGGCCCACATCGTCGGCACCGTGCCGTGGGCCGTCAAGAGGATGTGAGGCACTGTGGGGTACCTGTCGATGCGTTCTTGTCCGTACAATATCCGTATGACAGAATGTCGGTGGATCCAATCGGAGGAACATTCATGGCCATCGCCGAAAACAAGTCGGAGCGCATTGAGGTTCGGACGACCCCGAACATGAAGGCGTTGCTTCAGCGGGCTGCGGCCTCGTCGCACAAAAACGTCACGGAGTTTCTGCTTGAGGCAGGGATCAACGCCGCGGAAGACGCCCTGGTCGACCGGCGGATTTTCAGGCTCGACGATCGCCAGTGGCAGGCCTTCCAGGCTATCCTCGACCGCCCGGTCGCCGCCGACAAGCCCCGCTTGACTCGATTGCTTGCGGAGAAGAGCGTACTGGAGTGACGCCGGAACAGGAGGGGCTGTCTACAGTCGAGAAGCTCGCCGCAACGCACGATGTCGATTCCTTCGCGTGCGGGAAAGAGCCACTCGATCGTTTTCTGAAGCGTTTCGCGCTGGCGAACCAGAAGGCCGATAGCGCCCGGACCTATGTCGCCTGCAGGGGAGTGACGGTGCTCGCCTACTACAGTCTGGCGGCGGGAGCAGTCGAACATGCCGACGCACCACTCCGCGTCGGCAAGGGGCTGGCCCGGCACCCGGTCCCGGTGATGCTCCTTGCCCGTCTCGCTGTCGACGTGACCTGGCAAGGACGAGGCCTGGGCAAGGCGCTCGTCAAGGACGCGTTGCTCAGAACCGCCGCAGCCGCCGACATCGCCGGTATTCGGGCACTTCTCGTCCATGCCAAGGACGACGAGGCGCGGGGCTGGTACGAAGCCTTGGAGTTCGAGCCGAGCCCCACGGATCCCTATCACCTGTTCTTGCTCATGAAGGACCTGCGGGCAATATTGAGCGAATGATCGAAGACAGGAAATAATTTCCATTGAAGCAAAGGCCGTATACGTCGGACGTCAGCGGCGACCCAGCGCCGCACTTCCCTCTAACCTTCTTCAAAGGAGAACTGTAGGTTTGAATGATTGGAACAATTGTTGGAATAGCAGGCTTCGCGGTGGGCCTCATTTCGTTGTGGCGGTCACAAGTCTCCGGCATCATTGCAGTTCAATCCCACGATGTGCCAATGATTGGTGGCGGCGAGGCGGTCTTTCCAGACGAAGTCGAGGTCCGCTATCGCGGCACTTCGGTTCCGCGGCTCACGTCAGGCAACGTCTGGATCTGGGCCCTGATTTCCGATTTGACTGTGGTACGTTTGCCCATCCGATCAGCCGTCACGCCTTGATTTTCGCGGGTTCCGCACGAGGAACCCCGCCAGAATGGGTGGCACCCTGTGGGTGAGAAAGAAACCGCGCCATTTCAGTTCACCTTCAACGGCTTTCTGAAGGTCGCGTTTCAGGGGTCGCGCGTCACCTCCGACGCCGGCTTGATTCTGGTACGTGAGTTGGATGAACGCCTCGGTCTGGACGCCATCATCACCGAGCACCTGCGTGACTCCCGCCAGGGGCTGAACACGCAGTTCAGACTGCCCGATATCTCCTCCGTCAATCGGTCTACAGCCGCTTGGCCGGCTATGAAGACCTCAACGACGCGGTGCGACTCGCCGCCGACCCTGCGTTCCGCCTGATTGGTTCGCCAAAGCGGTGGGACCGGAGCGCGGCGTTCACCTCCACGTTGCACTGGTTCGAGACCGAGCTGCTGACCCATGAAGACAACCTCGTCGGGTTGATGGCGGTGAACCGCGACCTGATCGGACAGGCCGAGACCTGCGACCGAGCCGTCCGCATCGTGCTCGACATGGATTCCAGCGAGAGCCCGGTGCATGGGCAGCAAGAAGGCAGCGCCTACAACGGGCACTTCGAGTCGGTCTGCTACCACCCGCTGTTTCTGTTCACCGATCACGGTGACTGCGTGGCGGCGAAGCTGCGACCGGGTAACGTCTCTAGCGCGGACGACTGGGACGAATTGTTGGTGCCGGAGATTGACCGGCAGCAGGCGCAGGGCAAGCGCGTGGCGTTCCGGGCCGACGCCGCCTTTGCGCGGCCGGCGATCTACGAGGCGCTGGAGGCACGCGGCGTGGGCTACGCCATCCGCATCCCGGCCAACAAGAAGTTGGAGCTGGCGATCGAGGACGTGCTGTTCCGGTCACCGGGGCGGCCCAGCCGCACGCCGCTCGTCCGCTACAAGAGCTTCCAGTATCAGGCGGACAGCTGGACGACGGCCCGACGGGTCGTGGCGAAAGTCGAGCACCACGTCGGTGAGCTGTTCCCCCGCGTCGGCTTCATCGTGACGAATCTCCCGCTCCCGAATCGTGCCGTCGTGCGCTTTTACAACAAGCGCGGGACGGCGGAGCAATGGATCAAGGAAGGCAAGCAGGCGGCGCACTGGACACGGCTGTCGTGTCACCGGTTCAAGGCGAATGAGGTCCGGCTCCAGCTCAGCGTGCTGACCTACAACCTCGGGAATCTCTGGCGGCGACTGGTGCTGCCGGCGCGAATCGCCACCTGGTCGCTCACCAGTCTCCAGCAGCGCCTCGTCAAGACGGGTGGGCGGCTGGTGAAACACGCTCGTTACTACTGGCTCCTGCTGGCGGAGAGCCATCTGACGCGGCGGCTGTTCGGGGCGATGCTCCAGCGGATCTGGGCGCTGCCCGTACCGGCCGGTTGACGGCCGATGGCGTCACGAGACCGTGGGCGACGACAGGGCACAATGTGGGGGAGGTGTCGAAGAAACGTCCCAGAACCACGGCGGTTTGCTCGGCGAGACCTTCGCGCACAGCCCGCTGACGGTTTAGAGGGCATGCCCAGTGGGCCGCAACAGCAAATCGGTCCAGGCAGAAGGTTTTGGGGGTTGTGTTGCAACTTCAGGGCTGCGACGTCAGGATGGACCACCTTTGGCAAGCACCGTACCGGGTCCCCCATCATGCCCAGCGACAATCCGTTCAAATGG
The DNA here is from genome assembly GCA_965223015.1 of Vicinamibacterales bacterium. Lineage (GTDB taxonomy): Bacteria > Acidobacteriota > Vicinamibacteria > Vicinamibacterales > UBA8438 > CAUZIB01. The sequence continues at coordinate 24,711 of CBDCVL010000008.1, forward strand.
CGTCAGTTCGAACCCGCCCTCATCCTCCAGTGCGTTCGGTGGTACCTGCGGTATGCCTTAAGTTATCGCGATCTCGAGGACATGATGCGCGAGCGGGGCCTGTGTGTCGACCATACGACGATCTATCGATGGGTGCAGCGTTATGCGCCAGAGATCGACAAACGGTGTCGGCCATTCCTGAGGCGCACCAACGACTCGTATCGGATCGACGAGACGTACGTGCGTGTCGCCGGGGCCTGGACGTATCTCTACCGTGGCGTCGATTCCAACGGCGATACCCTGGATTTCTTGCTGCGAGCGACGCGCGACAGGAAGGCGGCCATCGCGTTCTTCCGCAAGACGTTAGGCGCGGCTCATACGACGCCCCCTCGCGTGGTGACCGTGGACAAGAACCCCGCCTACCCGGTCGCGTTCGAGGCGGTCCGACACGAGGGACTCGTCCGACCGCGTTCGAATCTTCGCCAATGCAAGTATCTGAACAACATCATCGAGCAGGACCACCGATTCATCAAACGCCGCACCCGGCCGATGCTGGGCTTCAAGCTATTCACCACGGCGTGGCGGACCTTGCGCGGCATCGAGATCATGCATGCGCTCCGCAAGGGACAGGCGCGATGGATGGCGAAGGGTGACGTGGTCGGGCAGACGCAGCTGATCCACAAGGTGTTCGGATTGGCCGCGTAACGAGGTCCACCCAACGGATTCTCGCGCGTGATCCCAAACCTTGCAACAGAACCCAGAAGATCTTCGACCTGTCTCAGCGATAAGGGGTAGCGGACATACATCATTACCGCGAGGCGGATGACCTCAGGCGAACTGTTGAAATAACGAAAGGGATTGTGCATCACCGGAGGTTATGAGGCCTTACGTCCAGGCTCAAGCCGATTTACTTTGACAATGCCAGTCGCGTTCTTCGGCATCGAAAGCTCCCCGAGCTTCGTGCGGGAGCCCGAAGGCAACGGCGTCGCGGAGCGCTTCATCCGCACGCTGAAGGAGAATCTGTTGTGGGTGCGGAGCTTCGAGACGATCGAGGAGCTCCGCCTGGCCTTGCTCGGGTTCAAGCGGACGTACAACGAGCAGTGGATGCTGGAGAAGTACGACTACCGAAGCCCGGCCCAGGTGCGACGCGACCTCCTCGGGCTGGACGCGGCGGCGTAGAAGCGAAAGACCGTCAAACCACTGTCCAAGAACCCTGAGGCGGTACACTTAAGCCCTAATCATCCAGATACTTCCAGCCGATTTTGACGCTGGCACCTCTCTGGCACTGAATATCTAGTCTAAGCGGTTTGGTTAGAACGAGATAAGGGCGGGGTAGCAACAGTTGATGGCGGAAGCACCATTTGCCCGGCCAGGATGGACTCCGCACCATCCGATTCGCGCTGGGGTTCCGCTTCTAGGCGAGGGGGTTGGCAGCCGTCCGGTAGATCCTGTATAACGTAGGGCCCGCTGGCCGGGGTCCCTATGACAGCGCCCGGTGACACGCCGACGACGTATCGCCCCATTGACCTCAGGAACGTCGCTGAGATTCCCCAGTGGGAGACTCTCGACCCGGATGTACGCGACGCGATGGCGGTGGTCGGCCAGGTGCTGCCGTTCCGCACCAACCAGTACGTCGTGGACCATCTGATCGACTGGTCGCGAGTGCCGGACGACCCCATTTTTCAGCTGGTGTTTCCCCAGCAGGCGATGCTCGAAGCCGAGGAGTTCTCCGAGGTCCAGGCCCTGCTCCGGCACGCCGCCGGTGGTGAGAGGCTGGCCACCGCGGTGAACCGGATCCGGATGAGCCTGAACCCCCATCCGGCCGGTCAGCTCAGTCACAACGTCCCGACGCTCGATGGTCGACCGTTGCAGGGGCTGCAGCACAAGTATCGGGAGACCGTGCTGTTTTTTCCAGCGGCAGGTCAAACGTGCCATGCCTATTGCACCTATTGCTTTCGGTGGGCCCAGTTCGTGGGGCTCGAGAACCTGAAGTTTCAGGCGCAAGAACCTGACGATCTCGTGGCCTATCTGAAGGTCCACCCCGAGGTCACCGATGTGTTGGTCACCGGGGGCGACCCGATGATCATGCGGTCATCGGTACTGCGTAACTACATCGAGCCGCTCCTCGCGCCGGAATTGGACCACGTCCAGAACATTCGGATCGGCACGAAGGCGCTGGGGTATTGGCCGCAGCGGTTCGTGACCGATCGCGATGCGGATGACTGTCTGCAGCTGTTCGAGGAGGTCATAGCAGCTGGACGGCACATGGCGATCATGGGGCACTACACGCACCCGGTCGAGTTCGCGTCGGAGATCTCACGTGAGGCAATCCGTCGCATCCGCAACACCGGTGCCCAGATCCGGATGCAGGCTCCGCTCATTCGACACGTGAACGACGACCCGGAGGCCTGGGCCGCGCTGTGGAAGACCGGCGTGCGCCTTGGGATCATCCCGTACTACATGTTCGTGGAACGCGACACGGGGGCGCGAAACTACTTCGAGGTGCCCCTCGTGCGGTGCTACGAGATCTTCAAGGCCGCGTACGCGAGCGTCTCGGGGTTATCCCGATCAGTCCGCGGGCCTTGCATGTCGGCCTTTCCTGGCAAGGTGCGGGTTCTCGGGGTCGTGTCGCTACGGGACATGATGGATGGCGCCGTGATCGAGTCGGTGCACGACTCCGTGGGGTTCGATATTCTCGATCCCGACAAGCCGTTGCTGGTCTGCGACTTCATCCAGGCGCGCGACCCGGCCTGGGTGCGGAAGCCCTTCTTCGCCGAGTTCGATGAGAACGCGTCGTGGTTTGACGAGCTACGCCCCGCGTTCGGCAAGGCCCGCTATTACTTCGAGGGCGAGAACGGCCCTGCCCAGCCGCATCCACTGCTCGAGCTGACCGAGATGTTGCTCGACTGAGATCCCGCGGCCATGTCTCCAGGCGCAGCCGGACCGCCACCCAGGCAGGCCAAGAGGCGGCCTGTGCCCTTCCGCTTCTAGGTACACAAGAAGAGGCCGGGCAAGACCGCCCGGCCTCATTGTTTCGAACTCGCTCCTGGGGTGCGACTCCTGCGTGGGTTCCTTGTCCTTGCGCAGGTGCTTGTGCCGGTCGCTGTTGATTCGCCGCGCCGTTACACCGTGGCTGCCCATCGGTGGGACTACCGGTCGCTCCCCACACATCCTTCGCCTCGCGTCCTCAAGCAATGCTCGCCTACAATCCAGAGAATATGACCGAAGACGAACGAGAACACTTGCTCAGCACGGTGGGCCAGGCGCACGCGGGCCTGTCCGAGGTGGCCCTCAAGTTGCGGTGGGGATTGCCGCCGAAAACACCGGTGCTCAAGACCGCGATCAAGGCCGAGCGGGCGGCCTTCGATCTCAAGCGATCGCTTCAGCGGCTCGAGGACTCATAGCCGTGATCCGGCTAGCGCCTCAACGAGGCGCTGATTCGGATTTGCCGAGCTATAGTTTCCGTCCTCCTGCCATGACTTTGTGTGAAGCCAATTGGTGTGCTTCTCGACTAAGCGAACCAGTGCGTCATGCTCGATCAGATACCACTCCTGGTACATCGGAAATGCCATGTAGAGCGATTTGCCGACATACTTTTTTGAGAGTGCGAGTCGCGCTTTCAACTGCACTTTCAGCGTACCGCTGCCATCTTTGTGATACGCGAGAAAGTCTGCTCCCTGCCAGTCGTCCGCGAGCTTGATGCAGTTGTATCCGTAGTCGGAGAGCTTTCCCGCAACTTTTTGAAAATTGAAAACCTCCTTCTGCTTGGAGTTCAAATCGGTGTATTTGATCTTCTTGAGTTTCATGAGGGGGTATCAACTTGAACCTGTCGCTGGCAGTGTAGGCCCATGACACGGAGTCAAGCCCATTCTTAGTTGAAACTCTCCACGGCTCCTGATCATTACGCTGCCTTCGTGTTCGGGGTCTTCCTTTCGATCTTCAGTTCCCGCTGCAATGCTTCGCGAAGCTTCGGAAGGTGGCGGTAGCCCACCACCTTGCGGAGGCGCGGTTCGATGTCGACGAGCGCCGTCGCCAGCCACCGCTGGCGCTGGCTCGAGTTCGTCCACTGGTCGACTTTGGCGCAGCGTTCCTCGACCAGCGCATTGACGGACTCGAGACAGTTGGTTGTCTTGAACGAGCGTCCCAGCACGGCAGAGACGCCGAGTCGGTGCAAGGTCAGGGTCTCGTCCAGGCCCTCCGCCAGACTGCCGGCGGCCGACTGGTTCCGGTCGTCCAACTCGCCGTGGAGCTGCTCGAGGGCCGCCAGGGCCTCGGGGTACGTCGGGCGGTTGTAGGCTCGCTGGAGGCGCCGGCGCCAGTCCCCCTGCTCGCTCTTGGGTAGGTAGCTCACCACGTTCTCGCGCTTGTGCCACTGGCAACGGTGCACCAACGCCGTGTCGCGGAACACCTTCTTGACCGCAGATCGCAGGCCCTTGCCACCGTCGAGAATCACGAGCAGACCTTGCGACGCATCAAGACCGCGGTCGACCAGCGAACGAAGGAAGGGCGCCAGGATCTGCGCGGTCTCCGTGTCCGTCTCCACGAAGCCAAGGAAGCGTTTCTTCCCTGAAATCGTGATGCCGAGAGCGATGACCATCGTCGAATCGGCGAAGGCCTTGCCGTCCAGGAACAGGGCCACGACGTCCTCACCGGACAGGTCCCGCTCCTGAAACTCCCGCAGCGTCGCCGCACTGGCTTGGATGAAATTCCGAGACACCGTGGAGCTCGACAATCCGATCGCCCCCGGGACCGACTCAGCCGCCGCCTCGTAGTTGCGGCAAGAGATGCCGTAGAGCACCCGCTTCAGCAGGACGTCATTTACCTGGCTGTCCTCCCGCGCCGCCTCGTAGGAACGCAGGGGAATCTCGCCGCCCGCAACGCTGCGCACGCGCGGCACTCGCAGCGGTACGCGTTGGCCAGCGAGGCGCACCGTCCCGGGGTTGCTTCCGTGACGTCGTCCCCGCACCAACGACTCTTTGCGCGCATGACGAGCACCGGCCAACTCCGTGACCTCGTCATCGAGCAGCTCCTGGACGTGCATCAGGCCCAGCGGCACCAAGGCTCGAATCATTTCCACCTTGGCGTCCACATCGAACCCGGCGTACTCCTCGCGCCTGATGATGTCCACCTTCCCCAGACGACGGGACTTCTTGCGTTTCCTGACCGATCGTAGGACACTGCGCATCTCGGCTCCTTTCTCTTGCGGGTTGATGAGCTCTTCGCAACGTCATCACACCACAGGGCTTGGAGCCGTTTCAATTTTCAACTAAGTTTGGCACACCCTCATGACACGCTCTGCGCCACGCGACAGCGGCTACCGCTTTCCTCCCGAGATCATCAGTCACGCAGTCTGGCTCGACTACCGCCTTGGCCTGAGCTTCCGCGACGTCGAGGATCTGCTCGCCGAACGCGGGTCACCGTCTCGTACGAGACGATCCGGCCATGGTGTCAGACCTTCGGGCCCGACGACGCCCGGACGCGGCACCACCGCCGGGGCGCGGTTTGGTAAACGCCGCGAGACGCAGAGCCCGACCGCCCGCAGCCCGGCGGTGAGTGCTCTCATACTTCTATCGGATCCGCCTCGGCCGACGCCGAGCCGGGCGGCCGGTCATGCCGCAACCAGCGTGCGAGCGCCTTGCCGGGATCAGCGATCTCCTCGAGCGAGCCGTACCACGCGGTTTCCCAGCCGTCCGCGGGCAGGCCCGTGAACAACATCAGATTGAGCGGGTAGACCTCGCTGTCAGTGCACCGGCGAAAATCGTCTCGGAACAGGAACACCGGCTTCTCCCACGCGATCGCCATGCCCAACTCCACCATGACGCCCTCATCCGGAGGACAGCCGTTGACCACCGCGAATAGCCCATCGGCCTCGCGTACGTCCCGCAGATCGGCCTGCCCGATCCGATACGCCCAGCCCGCACTCGCCCGGTCGATCTGGTTGTTACGGGCGAACGGCTCCCACACGTCGGCCCCCAGCGACTCCAGCACCCCCACAAGCTCGTGGAGCGGTCCGTCGCGCTGTTGCGCGGAGAAGCCATAGGGGTTCGCCACATAGAGGGTTTTCTTCGCGGTCATGTGTACGTGCGCGGTGGTCGGCAATGGCGCCATCATAGAGGCGCCAGCCACGGGTGTCGAGAGAGCCTGTGATCGCCTGTCGGTCGCCCCGCTTTTGCGCGCGACGGCGCTGGCGGTGCCCGGCACGCTCGTGACGGGCATGATGCCGTGCGGGTGTGTTTGCCTGCGCCGACGGGTGGCACCCGGCCTCCCGATGAACCCGCGGCCGGGCCCGGCGCGTGCCCGTGTTCGGCAGCGTCGGCCCGCCCTGTTGCCACGTGTGCCGCGATCGCGGGCCGCGTCGTACCTGTGGCCCGTGCGCCCTTACGCGGTGCCGCGTCGTACGAGGCAGAGGGGTGATGCGGTGCGCGGGGCGGCGGGGTCGACCGTGTGGGGCCGCCGACGGGCTGGCACCGCCTGGGCCTGCTGCGCCAGATAGGCGACCAGCTGGTCTCCGGCGTCGAGCAGTTCCTGCTCATGAATAATGTTGTAGCGGTCGAAGATGGCGCGGCTCTTGTGCCCGGTCAGGAGCATGGCGACGCGTTCGGGGACGTTCGCGCGGATCAGGTTGCGGGCGGCGGTGCGCCGGCAATCGTGGAGGAAGCGGGTCGGTACCCCGGCCGCCTGGCAGGCGGTGCGCCACGCCGTGCGCCAGCGGCGGACGGGGATGCCGTCGCGGTGGAAGACAAGCGGGCTGTCTGGGTCGCGCCGTGCCCGCCGTCGCGCCAGGGCCTCGGCGATGGGGGGCGAGATCGGAAGAATCCGCCCCACCAGCGTCTTCGAGCGCGCGGGCGAGAGCCGGATGACGCCGCCGGCCTCGTCGATTTCGTCCCAGGTGAGGCCGAGGATCTCCTGCTTGCGCCACCCGGAGTAGTAGGCGAGGTCGAGGATGTCCTGCCACGGGGCGGGTAGATGGGCGCGGACGGCGAGGTATTCGGGGTGCTCGAAGAAGCCCTGGCGGGGCGGATTCTCGCGGAGCCGGTCGGGGAAGCCGGGCACGGTGTCGAGCCAGCCCCAGTGGACGGCGAGGGTGCCCATGCGGTGGAGGGCCGAGGTCTCGCGGTTGATGGTGCCAGTGGCGGCCCCGGCGGCGCGCCGGGCGAGTTGATACTGGCGGATCTGGTAGGTGGTCAACGTGGCGGCCCGCACGTCGCGGCCGAAGAAGGCGGCGAGATGGGCGGTCCGGCCACGAGCGGTGCTCTGGGACCGGAACTGCCGGACCTGGTAGTCCTGGAGGTAGGCGTCGCTGAGATCTCCCAGGGTCGGCCCCTGGGGGCCGAACGTGCGCGTGAGCGGCGCCGTTGCGCGTGCGTCACCGGGGGTGGTGGTCGAGCCGATCTCGTGCGGGGTCATGGGCTGGGTCCCTCCTTGGTGGCGGCCGCGGGCAAGCGGCGTCCGTCCACATTCGCTCTGGTGGGCGCGACAGGCAAGGGGAATGTGCGGAGGCGACGGGACGGCGATGTGTGGCGTTGTTGCGCGGTTCGAAAACTGACCCGCAACGCCCCCTACCCACAGACCCGTTAACGACCGATCGCGTACGACGCCGGCCTACCACGCTGAGTCATCTGATTGAGGATGTTACATGCGAGGATGGCCTCCGTCTCTTGCCCCGCCCGACTGCGCGCTCGAAGGCTCTCCCCGATGATCAACTTGTACCGGAAGAAGGCGTTCTCCACACGGGCCTGCTGATGGTAGCCCGAGTCCTTCTTCCACTGTCGCCGTCCAGCCTGCTGCACCTGTCGGATCGTGCGGTCGCGCGCGGGCGATCGTGGTCGCCGTCCAGACACGGTGGCTGTCCTGGTCGGTGAAATGACGACCGTCGCGCCACGCGCACCCGCAGCCTCGTAGATGCCACGCGTGTCGTAGGCCGCGTCCGCCGTGAGGCAGGAGACGTCGCCTTCGACCTTGTCGATCAGATCGAGGGCCGTCGTCGCGTCGTCAACATGCCCGCCGGTCAGGGCGTGAGCGACGATCACGCCCGATCCGTCGACGCCCAGATGAAGCTTCTTCCAGCCGCGTCTACCGCGTCCGCCATGTTTCACGGCCGCCCATTCACCTTCACCCACAGTCGAGAGCCCGGTACTGTCGACGATGAGATGTATGCCTGCGCCCGCGGGGAGGCGGCGAAGTGCCAGGTCGAGGTGCTGACCACGCCGTGAGAGAGTCGTGTGATCGGGCGCGGACAGGTCGAGGCACAGCATCCCGAAGATCGACCTCAGAAAGCCCTCCGTCTGACGAAGGGGCAGGTGAAAGATCAGGCGGAGCGTCAGCGCGGTTTCGATGGCAACCTCGGAGTACTGCAGCGGCCCTCCGCGCTTGCCGACGCCCACGGCCTCCCACGTGGCGATCGCTTCCGGCGTCAACCACAGGGTGACGTCGCCTCGCTGGACCAGTGCTCGGTCGTACGCCGGCCAGTCTCCAACGCGGTATTTCGTTTTGTACCTGGGATGCACTCTCGACTTCACGTCGAGAGCATGCCCCTTCGGCCGTCACGATGGCCAGGGCCGCGACGAACACTTGTTTCCGCGCACCAACGCCATGATGCCGCGTTCGGCCAGCAGATCCTCGACATCCTGGAAGCTCAGGCAGTATCTGTGATACAACCAGACGGCGTGGCTGATGATTTCAGGCGGAAAGCGATGCCGAAGGTAGCGGGATCGTCGAATGTGCATCCCGGCATTGTGCCGCGCGGAGAGTTAACCTGACAAAGCCGTCCCAATACCCGCGGCATCTCGAGTGGCACGACTCCTGCTCTACAGAACCAGACTCATGGTCGAACAACCGCGCCGATCGACCTTCCTCCTTCATCAGAGGGCATGACAATGTGGAAACGAACCGACGAAGCTCAGGCAGCTCGACCAGCTCCGCCACCCTTGCCCCAGTCAACGACTCGTACTGCGCCAAATCGCGACGCGCCCCGGGTCGAGACACCGACGGAGCACGTCGCCGTCATCGGCCCGCTGGTGGTGTTTAAGGGAGAACTGACCGGTAGCGAGAACCTCAACATCAACGGACAGGTCGAAGGCACGATCAACCTCCCACAGCATCTGCTGACGATTGGGCCAAATGGGCAGATCAAAGCACACGTGAGTGCGAAGTCCGTCGTGGTCGTGGGCCATGTCACCGGCAACATTACAGCGACCGAGAAGCTCGAGATCCGTGCGACCGGATCGGTGGAGGGAGACATCGTCTCCCCCAGCGTGGCGATTGCTGAGGGCGCGCACTTCCGCGGGAGCATCGACATGCAGCCGTCCAGGCCGGCCACTGAAACCGTCACGTCAAAGGATCCGATACCGGCCAGAAAGGGTGGCGTGACGAGCGGTGCGGTGAGGGTCGGTGCCTCATCGACCGCGCCACCGCTGCCCAGGTCATAACGGGGCACAGGCACGGTGACGCTGAAGGAACGGACTCCGCCGCCAAGGTTCTAAAGCGCTTTTCATGACCGTGTGGCGGCCGAGTACCCGCAGTGCCGAAAATAGTTGCGGCATTCGTCAGGGCTGAAGTGCGCCAAGCACTCGCCGAGGAACGGCCAGAGCGTCTCGGTGCTGCGACAGCGAGCGGTGCGAACGAGGGCTTTGAGCTTCGCGAAGCAGAGTTCGATGGGATTGAGGTCCGGGCTGTAGGGTGGCAAGTACCAGAGGGTGGCCCCGGCGGCCTGGATGGCGCGTTGGATGCCGGCGACCTTGTGGGCCCCGAGATTGTCGGCAATGACGATGTCGCCGGGCTGCAGGGTCGGCACCAGGATCTGTTCGATGTAGGCGCGGAAGCTCTCGCCATCGATCGCGCCGTCGAAGACCCCCGGTGCGGTCAGCCCCGTGACCCGCAACGCGGCGAGAAACGTGCTGGTCTGCCAGCGCCCGCAGGGGGCGTGGTCGTGGACGCGCGCGCCGCGCGGTGCCCGGCCGTACCGCCGAAGCAGATTGGTGGTGCTGCCGGTTTCGTCCAGACACACGAGGTGGGCGACATCCCAGGTCGGCGCCGCCGCGTGCCACGCGACCCGCGCGGCCGCGACGTCAGGCCGATCGTGTTCGGACGGGCGGACCGTTTTTTTAACGGTCAGGCCGAGGGCCCGCACGGCGCGCCAGACCGTCGGCACACTCGCGGGCGTGGCGAGGGCGTCCTTCAGCTCAGCCAGCGTGCGATCCGGGTGCGCCGCAATCAGCGCGGCCAAGGTGTGTAGGTGCGGCTCAAGCATGCAGCGCCGTCCATGTCGCTGGACGCGAGGCGCCACCTCGCCCGTTTCGCGCCGCCGCTGTTTCAGTAGCCGCACCCACGACCCCGTAAGGTGCGTTTAATCGGCCGACCGCTCATGCGGCCTCCCGGTGGTAGAACTTGAGCAATCCGCCCAGACGCTCCCGCCGCTGAACGTCGGCGGCCAGGCTCACCGGCGGTGGCGGTCGTGGCAGGAGCTGGTTGTCGAGTCCCTGGTGGTTTCGCTCGCGATGGGAGTGTTCGACGTCCTCGCCCACGAGGAGACGCACGTGCCCTTCGCCGAGGGGGACGACGCGACTGAGACACTCCTCTTTAATAGAGCGGACGAACCGCTCGGCATACGCGTTGAGATTGGGACTCTTCGGCGGGAGACGGATCGGCTGGACACCCCCGCCCTCTAGGATCTCGCCAAAGACCCGCGTGTAGAGCGTGTGGGTGGCGAATTACTACTCAGCCCGCAATCCGTTGAGATTATCAAGTTTGGTGATCCTGGGAGTGGTCGCTAGGATGTTCCGATGCGCGACCCGATCATCCTGCTGGTGCACCTGATCGCCACCCTGGCCCGGCTGATGGGCCCCGGCGGCCTGCGGTCTGTCGTGGCTGAATCGGTCTTGGTCAAGCAGCAACTGCTCATGCTGAATCGCTCGCGGCACCGGGCGCCGAATCTCTGCGCGTCGGATCGGATCCTCGCCGGCGTGTGTGCACTGTTCATGCGCCCGGCCCGGGTGATTCGCTCAGCGATCGTGCTGAGACCGTCGACGATCCTGGAGTTCCATCGGGCTCTGCGCACCCGCAAGTACCGCTGGCTGTTTTCACCCACGCGCCGCCGCACCGGCCCCCAAGGACCGTCCAACGCACTGGTCGATGCCATCGTCGACATGAAGCGGCGCAACCCCCGGTGGGGCTGTCCGCGGATCGCCCAACAGATCGCGCTCGCCTTTGCGGTCGACAGCGACAAGGACGTGGTGCGCCGAGTGCTCGCTACGCACTCTCGACCGGCACCCCACTCGGGTGGTCCGTCCTGGCTGACGTTCCTGGGGCATGCGAAGGATAGCCTGTGGAGCATCGACCTGTTCCGGTGCGAGTCGGCGATCCTGCGCAGCCATTGGGTGCTGGTCGTGATGGACCACTACACGCGGCGGATCGTCGGCTTTGGCATCCATGCTGGAACCGTGGAGGGCCGGGCTCTGTGCCGTATGTTCAACCATGCGATTCGAGGGCTCTCGCGTCCGACGCGCCTCAGCTCCGACCACGACCCGCTGTATCGGTTTCACCAATGGCGCGCCAACCTGCGGGTGCTGCAGGTGACCGAGGTGAAGAGTGTGCCGTCTGTGCCGCTGTCGCATCCGTTTGTCGAACGGTTGATCGGCACGCTGCGACGAGAATGCGTGGATCAGCTGCTGTTCTGGTCGGCGTCGGACTTGGCAGACAAACTGGTGGCCTTCCAGGACTTCTACAATGCGCATCGGGCCCATGCGGCGTTGGACGGGCGGACGCCCGTCCCGATACGAAAGGATGTCGCACGGCTCGACCGCTACCGATGGGACGCGCATTGCCGTGGTCTCTATCAGACGCCGATCGCGGCGTGACATCTGACCAGCGAAGACGGTGGCGAGCGGGTCGACGCGCCCGCGTTCGACGTCTCTCGCGACACAGCAGGGCAGTGCGTCAGCTGCACGCCTTACTCATCCCATCGCGACAACGTCGCGGGGGACTCCCGGCTCACGGAACCCGAAGATCGAACGATGTCGGATTCCTACGAATTCGCCACCCACAGGCCGAGCGACGCGCTCGCTCTTGGCCTCCACGATACAGGCGGTAGCGTCTACCGAAGGATCGTGCGCTTCCAGCCCTCCGGCCAACAGGCGCCGGTCTCTATCTCTATACTGATGGCTGAGATGACGCTGCTGCGCCTATTGGCGCTGCGCCTTGGTCAGGAACTGGCCCGTCGCCCGGAGGCCCGCGCCAAGGCCAAGGAGGCACTGGTCAAGACGCAGCGCCTCGTGAATGAAGAACTCAAGCCGCGCGCCCAGCAAGCATGGCGCGAAGCGCAGCCTGAGATCGAGACCGCCAAACGTCGGTTGAAGAGCTTCGCCGAAGAGCTGCGGGCCAAGTATCGCAAGGGTTAGGACGGCAAGTAGGCGGCGGCTCAGCGCGCCGAGCCCCCAAGGCACGTGCCGCGAAGGACACGGCCCTCGCAGCACCGAAGGACCTGGGCCCGGCCGACCGGCATCTGTCCTCGGCTGGGACGTACTGGCGACACAATGGGCCTTCTCCTGCCGATCCTGCAGGAGGTTGGCCTCGACGCGGGCCAACCTGAAGTCTTCGACGTGCACAACATCATGCGCTAACAGAAACCGGCATGTCCCTAAGCGTCGGTTCTCGACTCGGCCACTACGACGTGACCGCCCTCATCGGGGAGGGCGGCATGGGACAGGTCTATCGAGCCACTGACACGAAGCTGAACCGGCAGGTGGCGCTGAAGATTTTGCCGGAAGCCTTTGCTACCGATCCTGATCGGCTCGCCCGGTTTGAACGTGAGGCCAAAGTGCTGGCCTCGCTGAGCCATCCCAACATCGGCCACGTCTCGTTTGGACGATGGCGCCGCGCGAATTGAAGGATGGGTCGGCACGGGAGCCCGCCCAATGCCCACAGGCTCAACCTAGGAGGTGTAACGATGCGGACCGTAGCAGTCGCCACAGCCGGGACCCTCGTGCTGGCAGGTGGCGTGATTCTCGGGCAGCAGACTCGACAACCGTCAAGCCAGCCGATCTTTACGCCTGGCCCTGCGGAGATCGTTGGGAGCGTGAGCATCACAAACGCGCCAACCGTACAGTCTCAGCAGTCAGGGATGTGGGAGGTCAGGCTGACGGACCCGGTTGCGCTCGTGATCCCCACCCCGGAGTTCTCGGTCGTCGGCCAGTCCTACACCTTCACCTGGCCGGGCAGCGACACCGCGCAGACCTACCGAGTTCTCTCGCTCGCCGGGAACGGCTGGGTGAGGGCTGACCCGGCCGCTGGCGGAGCTGGGAGGTGGCTGAACACGTCGCTCGCAACAAGCATCGAGCCGCAGTAAGTCCTGCCACCCGAGAGAAAGCGCCGCCAGAATGCGACGTGCGCGTTTGAGGGGCAGTTCTGTGCGGGTGGGTGGAGCCCCCTGGTCTGGCCGAGTAGAATGGCCCCTGATTTGCGTCGAGCGTTCCACGCAGCCATGCCCCTGACCGTCGGCTCCTGACTCGGCCATGACGACGTCATCGCTCTTGTCGGTGAAGGAGAGATGGGCGAGGTCTATCGTGGCACCGATACGAAGCTCAACTGGCAAGTGGCGCTGAAAACCCTGCCAGCAAGATTCGTGGGCGATCCTGATCGCCTGACGCCAGTTCCAACGAAAGGCCGGTGCTTCCGCCATCAACTGTTGCTACCCCGCCCTTATCTCATTCTAACCAAACCGCTTAGACTAGATATTCAGTGCCAGAGAGGTGCCAGCGTTAAAATCGGCTGGAAGTATCTGGATGATTAGGGCTTAAGCTCTCTTCACCAACACTTGATGACGGAAGCACCGAAAAAGCGGCCGAGGCTAGGTCGGTGCTGGTCGAGTCTCCCAAGTAGTCTCAGGCTATGCCGCCTGCGCTGCAGTTCCTCGTCCTCACGTTCGCTGGCTGGGTGAACCGTCACCAAGACGATCTGATCGACTATCTCCGGGAGGAGAATCGGGTCCTCCGAGAACACCTGGGCCCTCGGCCGCTTCGCCTGACGGACGCCCAGCGTCGTCGACTCGCTGTGCGCGGTCACAAACTCGGCCGGCGGGTCTTGACGCAGGTCGCGGGCATCGTCACCCCGGATACGATCCTGCGTTGGTACCGGAGACTGATCGCCAAGAAATACGATGGCAGCGCCCGCCGACGTCGAGGTCGACCAATGACCCGACAAGACGTCGCCGAGCTCGTGGTCAGGATGGCGGTCGACAATCCGCGGTGGGGCTACACGCGGATCCGCGGCGCGCTCTCAAACCTCGGCCACACGATCGCCCGGACCACGGTGAAGCGGATCCTGCACGACCACGGAGTCGACCCGGCGCCCGAGCGGAGCCGGCACATGCCCTGGAAGACGTTCCTGCAGGCGCACTGGGAGGGCCTGGCGGCCTGCGATCTGTTCACCGTCGAGGTGTTGACTGGCGGGGCTCAGGCGGTACCTCGTCTTCTTCGTGATCGAGCTGAGATCCCGCCACGTGACCATCGCCGGGATCCACCCGCAGCCGGGCGGCGCGTGGATGGAGCAGCAGGCCCGCAATGTGACCGACCCGGTCGATGGCTGTTTGCGCAGGGCGCGCCATCTGATTCACGACCGCGATCCCCTCTATACGCGGGTCTTTGGCGAGATCCTGGAGAGCGCCGGTGTTCAGCCGATTCGGCTGCCGCCGAAGAGTCCCAATCTCAACGCCTATGCCGAGCGGTTCGTCAGGTCGATCAAAGAGGAGTGTCTCACACGCGTGGTCCCGCTCGGCGAGGGGCATCTGCGTCGTCTCGTCTACGAGTACAGAGAACACGACCAGCGCGAGAGAAACCACCAGGGACTCGACAACCAGCTCCTGCAACGACCACCACCTCCGCGAAGGCCGGACGCCGACGTTCGGCGGCGGGTACGCCTCGGAGGATTACTCAGTTTCTACAATCGAGAGGCCGCATGAGGGGTCGACCGATTAAACGCACCTTACGGGTCGACAGCGCCACCGTGCCGTCCACCTTCCAGACGGCGGGCCTTCGGGGAGGCAAGCCGCTCGAGCCCGAGACCTCGGTCAACACCACGGCCGGCCTCGTCGTCGACACCGGTCCGTTTACGCTGACCGCCGACTACTTCCGGGTCGACATCGACGACAGGCTCTCGCTGTCCCACATCCTAACCCTCACCCCGGAAGAGCGCACGCTCCTCCTCTCGGAGGGCGTCACGTCTGCCGGCAACTTGTCCTTCTTCCGGTTCTTCATCAACGATTTCTCGACCCGGAACCAGGGCATCGACGTCGTCTCGACCTGGACCCCGCCCGCGCTCGCCGATGACACCGTGTTGAGCTTCACCATGAACTACACCGACACCGAGGTGACGCACGAGACGGACTTCCTGAGCTCGGCCGACGTGCTTGCCATCGAGCGCGGCGTCCCGCGCATCCGCTGGAGTGCCGCCCTCAACCAGCAGGTCGAGCGGATCAGCCTCCTCGGTCGCCTCAGCTACTACGGTCCGTGGGTCGACTACTACTACACGCGGCTGTGGGTGGACGACCGTGCGCCGATCCAGGACGACGCGTACATCGTCGACCTAGAGGCCAGCATCCCCCTCGCCACCGACGTGACGCTGTCCGTGGGTGGCCAGAACGTGTTCGACGTCCTCGCCGACGCGCCCCAGCCGCTCATTGACGTCCTCGGCTCGCGCTACAGCCCGGTCACGCCCTGGGGCCTCAGCGGCGGGTACTACTACGCGTGCGTCAACTACCAGTGGGGTGGCTAGCCGGAATCGTCTAGCCTTGCCGCCCCGAAGGCTTTCTTGCCTGCATCCCGCAGATGGCTCGCGCGGGCACAAGGCAATCCATATCAGATGTGTAATTCCCCACAAATGACACAGCACACGAAAGGACTAATCCTGGAAACCGTTACCATCTTGCGCATGCCTCCTCAACAAAATCGTCGTTGCCTGTGGCGCGGCGCGTTCGTCGCCGCGCTCTGCGCGGGGCTGGCCGGCCTGCCGGATGCCGCCAGCGCCCAGAGCGAGCGACAGGGGTTCTATGCTGGCCTGCAGCTTGGCATCGTGAACGCCACGCCCGTCAGCTCATCCCTGGGCAGTATCAACCACCCGACCCGCTGCGATGTGCTTCTCTACCCGAGTGCAGTGAGTCCGCCGCTTCACGATCCGGCGTACCTCCACACGGTGCCAACGGTCGCGTCCAACGAGTTCGATCACGGCCGTGGCCTGGCCAGTGGCTTCAGGCGTGAGGTAAACGGATGTACAAGGTCAACCGTTCAGAGAATCGCCTCGTTCGGCTTGAAGAACGGCGTTTCAGCGACCTGAATCTGCATGAACGCGACCACCTTCAGGAATGGCTGGTGCAAATGCCGGAGGCGCTTGGAGAGGATCTCCTGATCATTCAGAAGGAATTCGACGGCTTCGAGGACAGCCGCGAGCGTCTTGATGTTTTGGCACTCGACAAGGAGGGCCGGTTGGTGGTCGTCGAGAACAAGCTGGACGATTCCGGCCGCGATGTCGTATGGCAGGCGCTCAAGTACGTTGCCTATTGCTCCAGTCTGAAGAAGGCGGAAATTGTCGACATCTATCAGGAGTATCTCGACCGTTGGTCCAAAGGAGCAAACGCGGCGACGAACCTGTGGCCTGATCCGCAGCGCAGGGCCAGCGCCGGCGCGCCACTGGCTGGTGTGGCCCGACGCGCGGCTGCGCCCGGCGAGGGGGCTCGCGGAGACGGATCCGCAGTCCGTGGCCGCCTATCTCGACGAGCCCGCGATGGCCAACTTCGCCCGGGAGCTCGACGAGGCGGCTGCAGCGGCCGCCGTGGCCGACCAGGGCGACGGCCCCCTCGACGTCCACGTCATCAAGTGCGCCATTGCGGGGGGCTACGGCGGCGACCCCGCTGCGGCCGACGCCGTGACCGCGTGGATCGCGGAGACGCTCCGCCGCGGCATCCCCAAAGGCAGCCGCCGCGCCGGCATCCCGCGGGCGTTCGGCCGCCGCGCCCGCGAGAGCCAGCACCCGGAACGGCGGCTGGTGTGCCGATGGCTTTGACGGCGATGACCCGCGTGGCAATCATCACTCGGCGCATGTATCGAACGGTTTGACGCGCGGATGCGCACCATCGCACAGGGCTTCGGCCGCGTCGACCAGCGGCTGGAGACCCTGGAACCAGCCGTAATCCCGCCAGTCGCACCCCGCCGCTAGCCGCACGACGCAAGCCAGCCCGCACCCCGCGGGACACACGTCCCCCTCGATATCGCCCCGTTCACCGTCGGAGGACGACCAATGAAACTCATCGACCTGCTCTCTCCGCAGCAACGGCGAGACCTGCGGCGGCGCTTGCGTTCGTGACGAGACGTGAGCGGAGTTCAGCCCGGACCTGGGCAGGCACGTCAACGGTGATTCCGTTGGTCGCACGTTGAGAACTGTGGCCTTCCCTTGCGGGGCCCACTGGAGCGAAGCTGTGTGTCCACGACCGCGGTCTCGCCTGGGAGATCGGTCGAGAAAGGAGCCCGCCTGGCCAGTTCGGGACGCATCTATCACGCGGCGCCATCTCCTACATCGCCTCTCGGTGGAACGGCCGCGAGTATCGGGAGAGTACGCGATCGACGGAGCGCCGCGTGGCCGAACGCCTGCTGGCGAGCCGGGTCGCTGACGGACGAGGCCGTGGCCACCACGGGCCGCTAACCTTTGATCATCTGGCGGCGTGGTATCTCGACGACTACCTGGTGCGTCGCCTCCGCACCGTGGACACGGCGCGCGGGCGCGTGGCGAATCTACGGGCGACGTTTGGGGGACATCACTGGACTCGGCCGACGCCGCCGTCGGGACCGGATTCGCGAACCGGGGCACCAGCCAGCCCAAGTTCGACGTGCGGGTCGACCAGGAGCTGTCCCATGGCACCCTCACCTACGCGGGCGGCGTGGCCGGTATGGACGGGCTTATCCACAGCGGTATCGGCCCGTTCGACATGCAGTCGGGCACCTATCTGGGCTACGGCAAACTGACCTACACGCGGGGCGGCCTGCGCATGCAGTTCTTCACAAACGTCCTGAACGGGCAGGCGCCCAACCTGCTGCTGCCGGACCTCGCCACCGGGAGGCTGCTGCAGCTCGACTTCACGACGCAGACCTATGACGGCGAGATCGGCCACTCGGTGTTCCTCGGCAACCGGCACCGGCTGACCTACGGCGGCAACGTGCGGCAGAACAACTTCGACATCACGCTCGCTCCGCTGGGCGAAAACCGCCTCGAGGTGGGCGCGTACCTGCAGGACGAGATCTTCTGGGAGCGGGTCCGGCTCGTGCTGGGCGGGCGCGTGGACAAGTTCGGCAACCTCTCCGATCCAAAGTTTTCCCCGCGGATCGCGTTCCTCGTCAAGCCGGCCGAGAATCACTCCGTCACGCTGTCGTACAACCGGGCCTTCCGCGCGCCGTCGGTCATCAACAACGCCTTGCAGACAAATATCGTCAGCCCGGTGGACCTGAGCGCCCTCGCGCCGCTGCTGCCGCCGGGGCTGCAGCCGGCGGTCGCCCAGCCGTTTCCGCTCGTCGTCGCCGGGGTCGGCAGCGACATCCCGATCGGCGGGATGCCCCAGGACGAGCTGACGGAAGAATCGCTGACGGCGTATGAAGTGAGCTACACGGGCGTGCTCCCGACCCGGCGAGCGTCCAGCGTAGAATCAGCCCGTCGGACGGCGTCGATCGGGTTCTTGGACAGTACGAGCGCGACCACGAAGATGATCGCGAGTACACTGTGGGCGCCCGACACTTTAGTCATCAATCATCGGAGCGACCATGCGTCTGACGAGCGTAGAAATTGAGGGTTACAGGTCAATCGGCAGGAAAGTAGACATTCGCGTAGAACGCGATGTCACCATTCTTATCGGGGCTAATGATCACGGCAAGACCAACATCCTGAGCGCCATCGAGCATCTGAATCCAGATAAGCAGTTTGCGCCCGATACCGACCTGAATTGGGATCGCGTGAACCAGTCAGAGGAGTTCCCCTGTCTCACTTTCCACTTACAGCTAGAAGAATCGGACCGAGCGGCAATTGCCGCGCTGTCGACGCCTCCCGAGCCCGCGTCTTCCGCTCCGCCTGAAGCTCCTGCCGGCACAACGGCAGCTCCCAGCCAGGCACCCGCTGTGCACGTGGCTCCAGCTCCGGAAGGCCCAAACCAGCCAAGCGATGGGGCTGAAGACCAGCCGGCCAGCGAGGCAAACCATCTTCCCCTGCAGGTCCATGAGATCCCAGAAGTACTGATCGTTCAGCGCAAAGGGATAACGGGAGCCACGCAGTACGTGGCAGGAGATGTTCCGCTCTCGCTCCTTGAAGCGTTCGCTAAGGAGAACCTTCCGCGCGTAGAGATCATTCGCCGGCAAGAGAAAATCCCTGATGCCGTCACCGTGGAGGACCTTGCAGAAAAATCCCACGAATTCATGCGCGGCATCCTTTACTACGCGGGTATCGATCCAGACGAAGCCAGTGAGTTGTTCACGCAAGACGACGTCTGGGCCTGACCCGCTTCCGTGGACACCTAACCCTTGTGGTAGAAGGAGTCCACGATGCCGAACACCAGGAAACCCTACCCGCCGGAGTTTCGCGAACAGATGGTCGCGTTGGTCCGGGCCGGGCGTACTCCCGAAGATCTCGCTCACGAGTTTGAACCGACCGCCCAGTCGATCAGCAACTGGGTGGCTCAAGCCGATCGCGATACCGGTCGGCGGACCGACGGCCTCACGACGACCGAGCGTGCCGAGCTGACGCAGCTCCGCCGCGAGAATCGCCAGCTGAAGCTCGAGCGAGAGATCTTGTCAAAAGCCGCGGCCTGGTTCGCACAGGAGACCGCGCCGAACACGAAGCGATCTTCGGGTTCATGAAAGCGAATCAGGCCACCTATCCGGTCCGGGTCATGGGCCGGCTGCTGGGCGTCTCCGCCAGCGGCTTCTACGCGTGGGCTGGGCGGCCGCCGTCGGCACGGGCCGTGGAGGACATCGGGCTCACGGCCCTGATCCATGCGATCCACCGGCGGTCGGACGGCGCGTACGGGGCGCCGAGTATCCACGCGGAGCTGGCCGACGATCACCACCGTCGGGTCGGGAAGAAACGTGTGGCCCGCCTGATGCGCGCAGCGCGCCTGCAGGGCCTGCGGCCGCGGCGCTTCGTGACCACGACGATCGGCGATCCCACCGCTGACCGGGCGCTGGATCAAGTGGATCGGGAGTTCACTGCAGCGGGCCCGGATCGTCTCTGGGTGGCCGACATCACGTACGTCCCGACGTGGGCCGGCTTCCTCTATCTCGCCATCGTGCTCGACGTCTGGTCGCGACGCATCGTTGGCTGGGCCATGGAGACGCATCTCCGGACTGAACTCGTGCTCGCCGCACTCGACATGGCGTTGACGCAACGCCGGCCCGAGGCGGTCGTGCATCACTCGGATCGCGGGTGCCAGTACACCAGCTACGCCTTCGGTAAACGATGCCGCGACGCCGGCGTGATGCCCTCCATGGGCTCCATCGGCGATGCGTATGACAATGCCATGGCCGAGAGCTTTTTCGCCACGCTCGAGCGCGAAGTGCTCAACCGGCGACGGTTCCGCAGCCAGGCCGAAGCGCGGATGGCGATCTTCCAGTGGCTGGAGGGCTGGTACAATCCGCACCGTCGCCACTCGGCCCTCGGCTATCGTTCACCCATCAACTACGAGAGGAGACAGCTGCCGCAGAGTGCTTGAAACCCAAGTCCGTACCCGTCCACGAAACCGGGGCAAGTCCAGTCTCGATGAAGCAACTAAAAGAGGCTTCAGTTACTCTCAATGACACCCTCAAGGCGGACTGGATTCAAGGCGCAGACCTTCGGTATGAACTCAGCCACGAATCCGCGGCCAAACAGATCTTGCTTCGGATCGAAGACCCAGCCGTTGGCTCACGGCTTGTGCGAGCCTCACGTCGCAGCAGTGGCTTCACCCACTTCTTCGCGCTGAAGACCGTCCTCTACGCGCGACAGAAGGATTACGTCGCTAACGCGTATATCTTCCTGTTCGACGAACCAGGAATCTACCTGCATCCATCCGGGCAGCACGACCTCCTTCGGGTGCTAGATGCCATCGGTAAGCACAACCAGGTCATCTACAGCACGCACTCCCTCTTCATGCTCAACAGAACGTTCCCGGCCAGACACCGTCTAATCGTCAAGAACGGCGAAGGCACCCGAATCGACGGCAAGCCCTTCGTGGGTCGATGGGGACCGGCAATCGAGGAGTTGGGATTCTCTCTGGCTGGAACGATTCTGTTCGCCCAGCACGTATTGCTGGCGGAAGGCGATGCTGACCCTGTATTAACCCTAATGCGTCAAAAACTCAGCCGCTCGCGAGGGCGTTGGCAATGCGGGTGAACGTCTGACGCGTCGGGAGATTGTCGGTCATCCGCAACCGCGTCTTGCCACCGGGGCGGACCAGCAGGGCGGCCCGATGAAACAGTTCGAAGCGGAGCGTCTGCACGCTCTGCAGCAGGGGCACGACGGTGTGCTTCCGGGTGCGGCGCCGCGGCGGGGCGCCCGTCTCGAGTTGGAAGTTCGTCAACAGGTTGTGGGCGAGCACCACGAGCTGCTGCCACGCACTGTTGGCGGCGTAGGTCTGGGTCGGGACGCTGTGGAAGGCCAGCCCGGTCTTGAGCTGCGCGATGGTCTTCTCGTGGTTGCCCCGCCCACAGGCGAAGTACCACAAGTTGCGGACCGTCAGCGCGAGGTTACTCGTGACCGCCGAGTATTCGTAGTGCCCATCGTTAGGATCAAACAGGTCGAGCTGATAGTTCTTGGTGGCCCGGTGGTGGACCTTCTTCCGATAGATGGTCACGGTCACGGGGATGTGCCAGGGCGTCTCCGCGCCCGGCACGGCGAAGCCGGTCACGCCGGGCGCCACCGGCACCCAGGTGGGACTGTCCCGGATGTAGCGCTGCAGATCCAGCCAGCGATAGAACGGGACTTTGATGGCATAGCCCACGCCGCGGCCCTGCAACCACCGCAGCACATCCTGGCGGAAAAACGCCCCATCCATGCGAAACCGCAGCCGGGCCCCGCCCGTGCGTAGCCCGACCAGCTGCGGCCACAGGGCCCGCAAGAACGGCAGGCCCGCCTTCCCATCGTGGACGTTGCCCGACCGATTCTTGACCCGCAGGATGTGGGTCGTTTCGGCCAGGTGCGCCATGATCGGGTAGTAGCTGGGCACCTTCCGCTGGTGCGGGTTGTAGCCCCGCGCCGCCCGTTCGACCTGCAACCCCGTCGACACGACGACGCCGTCCACATCGACCGTCCAGGTGCGCAGCCCCAGCGTGGGCAGCAGCTGGCGCACGACGGCCGCGTTGAGGGCTTGGAAGCGGGTGACCGTCCGCATCGTGAAGTGCCGCAGCCACCGACTCAACGTCCGCGCGGTGGGCACGACGCGCACGTTGCCGAACCGCTGGAAGATCGGGTCGTCGGCGACGTAGGCCAGATGCCGCAGGCGCCGGCCGCCAACGATCACCAACCCGACGAACACCCGCACCATCACCACCACCCCGAAGTCGCCCCAGCGCGGCAGGTCGGCAAACGCCTCGCGCACCAGCTGATTGAAGCGACGGGTGCGCAGGTAGCGCTCCAAGAGTTCCAGCCCGGCGTACGACGTGAGGCGAACGTCATCGAACTCCAGCGGCAGATTCCTATTGACACGGGCATGCAAATCGGATTTTCTTCGTCTCACGGTCAGTGGCCTTTCATGTGTGGAAGAAGGCGTTGGGTTGCACCACCTTTCAACCACACTGGAAGGCCTTTTTCAATCCCAAAGCGTCATTGCTCGCTCAGAAAAATGACGCATTAAGGTTAATACAGGCGTTGTTTCAGAAGCTGGTGGAGTGGGGTCGGGCCAACGCGGATCTCAACGCCTTTTCTGTGATTTCGACCGAGAGTTCCAAGAACACAGACGCCCTGATACGGATCCTTCGTGAGGGCTCGAATGCACCAAGTCTCTTGGTAGTGGTTGATGGCGATGAAGGTG
This sequence comes from Vicinamibacterales bacterium, assembly GCA_965223015.1. Classification (GTDB taxonomy): domain Bacteria; phylum Acidobacteriota; class Vicinamibacteria; order Vicinamibacterales; family UBA8438; genus CAUZIB01. Next base: position 47,716 of record CBDCVL010000008.1, read on the forward strand.
GCTCAGAGCGCTTGAGGGTGCTAAAGCCCTTCCTCGCTGCCCATGATGTCAAGAGCTTCCAACTCCAAGGCGGGACGACTATCGAGGATCACCTGCCGGCTGCGGGAAGAGCGTACGTTGACGCTGTCGCTCGCTATGTCGCTGGCGTTGTCGAGACACTTGGCAAAGGCAAACCAACTAGGGGTGAAATTCAGGAACGACTTTGCAAAGCCGCCGAGACCGAGGGCTACTCCGAAAACAAGGTGACTGCCGGCATCGCAAACTGGGTAATCAAGAAGGCACGAGCAATTGCAGAGCTTCAGTCCAACCCTTCGAAACTCGGGATAGCGCGAGAGTACGTTGAGTCCCTGACTGCCGCAACGAGAGTGTCCCACCGGTAGTAGAAAGTCAGCGGCAACGGTGAACACAAGTTATCCGACCTTCTGCATCTCTGCAATGTTGTCGTCGTCGCGATCCAGGTGTGCCTTCAGCATCCAGAGATGCTCGTAACCTGTGATGCGTCGGTAGTTCTTCTCCGTCTCCACGAAGGCCACGGCCGACCAGCGCAGCGCCATCTCTCCGTTCTTCCAGTTGGTGACGCGACGTGTGCGCTGCCGGATTCCCGAGTGCGTCGAATCGATGATGTTCGTCGTCGTGAGGCACGTGCGCAGTGATGCGGGCAGGCCGAGCCGATTCACGGTGAAGATCTCATCGAGGCCTTCTCGAACGCTCGCTGCTGCATCGGGCCAGTCGCGTTGGAGCCACGAGGCGTACTGGTCAAGCTTGCGCAGGCCCTCCTTAGCCTCGAGCTTCCAGGCGGCGCGCAGGGTGGCCCGTGCCTGGTCGTGCTGCGCGTTCGGCAGGTGGCCGACGACATTCCGCAGCTTGTGGTTGCGACAGCGCTGTACCTCGTTGCCGGCGCCGAACACCTGGGCGATCGCGCTGCGTAGCGCCTTCGCTCCATCGACGACGAACAGCCGACGTCGGTCGGGGCGGATCCCGCGAGCGACGAGATCCTCGAGCAGGGCGGTCGTCACGGTCGCGTTCTCAGAGGCACCGCTGCGCACGCCGAGCACGTACTTCTTCCCGTCTTCGTCGACCCCCACGGCCGCCAGAACATGGTGGTTCCCGAACTGGATCCCGTCGAGGTAGATAATCAACACGTCGACCTTGCTGAAGTCTCGCTCAGCCAAGTCCTGGAGGACTCGCGTCCCGGCCTCGATGGTCTCACGGGAGACCTCCGACTTGCCGATGCCGACCTGCTCGGCCATCGCCGGCAGGACCGTCTCGTAGCGCCGGGTCGAGACGCCGTTCAGCATGATCGCCAACATGCGGTCGGCAAGGCGCTGATCGCGCTGCATCGCGTCGTACGCCGGGATCGCGACCTCGCCGCGCTCCCCCTGCCGCGCCGTCTTCTTGCGCAGACGCGGCTTTTCCACGCGCAGCTGACGTTCGCTCAACGTGACGCGCCCCGGCTGGCTGCCGTGCCAGTACAGCGCCCGATCGTCGGCGCGGCGGCCCTGCCGCTTGGGCCCGGCGAGCCGCTCAGCGCTCATCCGAAGGACCGCCTCGACGGTCGCCCGACCCATGACGTCGATCACCTCGTCGATGGCCTTCTCGCCCCGCTCCAAGAGCTCGACGAGCGGCAGCAGGAGCTGACCGTCCTTCGAGAGAAACTCCGCGAGCTCGCGGCTGCTGAGCGTGGACGGCTTCGTGACAACCTGGTACGTTCTCTTCATCGGTGGTTCTCCTTTCCGACAAGCACCCGATCGACCTTACGATCGGGCAGGAGTTACCACCGACCTTCCACTACGCCTGGGTCATCCTCGCCGCAACTGCCGACAGCTACAAGAAGACTCAGTTGAAGCGAGGCCTCGAACTGCTCCGGACTGTGCAATCTGAGTTGTCCATCCCTGAACTGCGGGAACCAGCGCCAAAGGTGACGACCGATTAAAGCGCTTCTTGGAACGGGCGGAGCAGGCCGTGGTTAAAGGCGTCCGTCACCTGTGACAACGGGTAGTAGTTCGAGATGGCGATACGGGGTGAGGGCCGCGGCGGAGCGGAGGACGGCGCAGCCGTCACCATGAGCTCATACGGCAGAGGTGAGTTCGCGTAGCTCCGGTGACAGGCGTTGGTGCGCGGATGCGGGCAGGCCTACGCGCTTCACACCGTCGAGCCCGTCACCTACCGAGGCGGTACGAGACGGGTCTGCCAAGCTCGGTCATCCGGTTCAGAACGTGACACGCGAGCACGGCCTCACGCCGTTGCCCCGATGAACTGCGTGCCCGAAGACAGTCGCCGACGATCGACGTGTACCGGAAGAACGCATGCTCCACGCGCGCGTGCTGATGGTCACCAGACGCCTTCTTCCACCGTCGCCGTCCGAGCGCCTTCACCCCGTAAGGTGCGTTTAATCGGCCGACCGCTCATGCGGCCTCCCGGTGGTAGAAATTGAGCAATCCGCCCAGACGCTCCCGCCGCTGAACGGGTGCTTCCGCCATCAACTGTTGCTACCCCACCCTTATCTCGTTCTAACCAAACCGCTTAGACTAGATATTCAGTGCCAGAGAGCTGCCAGCGTCAAAATCGGCTGGAAGTATCTGGATGATTAGGGCTTAAGCTCTCTTCACCAACACTTGATGACGGAAGCACCCAATACCCTGCCGAAGATGCCAATGAGCCGGTTCAATTGCTAGAGGTGAAGGTTTGTCTTTAGTCTAGGATTTACCTATTCTGACATCTGGGTGGTAGAGTTGTATGTGGTTGTCGACGACGAGTTCGATGCTCCGTCCAAGGGCACCGCGGAATAGAGCCTTCATGGAACCCTGTTTTCGCCCGTGCTACAAATTGGGCCTTTTGCGAGGGAGGGAAGTCCGTGCCGAGAGACGATAAATGGAACGAAGCAGGCCGTGTCTGGGACGAGGACGATACCGAGCTCAGCGATGCGCAGCTTGCGCAATGCTCCCGTGCCGACGTCGCGGACCCGTTCGATTCGCCGGTGCCTACACGCGTGGTGTCGAACGGGGAATACATGCCGCCGCCACAAAGCGCGGCGCAGAAGCAGGTTGAGGCCCGCGTCCGGGAGCTGACCGAAGCCGGCAGCAAAAGACTCGGCATCGATCGCCGCAGGTTTCTACGCACAAGCGGTGGGATGGCCGCGGCCTTCGTCGCGATGAACGACGTCTTCGGCCGTTTCTTCGACGTCGATCCCATCGAAATGTTCGAACCGACTGTATACGCGCAGAACGGCGCGCCACGCGACTTGTTCGTCATGGACCAACACGTCCACATGGCCCGCGGGAGCTCGAGTGGCTCCGCGGCCATGGGACTGCGGCAACTCGCGTCGGGGCGGCCCAATCCCTACAACCCCAACAATGTGCCGGACGAGCTGGGGAACGTGAACCCGGTGTGGAATCCAGCGCTCGTCGGTTTGCCAGAGCTTCCCGAGAATTTTCATATCGTCCAATTCATCAAAGATATCTATCTTGACAGCCAGCTCACCGTCGCCCTCCTCATTGCCGTCCCTGGTTCGTCTGTCGTTAGCGATGGCGAGCGACGTCCACCGAAGCATTGGAGCGAGGTGGAGTCATCACGAGGCGAGATACTCTCGGCCCGCCAGTCGACAGCCGCTCGGAATTTTGTCAACGAGATCTCAGGGTCGACGCGGATGCTGGCCGCGGGAACGTTGTATCCCGGTAAGGGAAACTTGGAGTTCCTCCAGAAGCAGATCGACGAGTACGAGGTCGACGCGTGGAAGGGCTTCAACATGAGCAGTACCGCCAAGGTCGATGACGATCCAGACAGCGTGTTCAAGCAGTGGAGGCATGACGACGAAGACGTCGCGTACCCCACGTGGGAGCTGATACAGAAGAACTACGATCGCCTCAAGGCAACAAAGCCAGGATTGAGGAACATTTGCGTGCATAAGGGACTCAACCCGGGCTGGAGAACTGGCACCGCGGAGGCCGGCCATCCCCGCGACCTGCCAAAGGCGGCGACGGACTGGCCAAACTTGAACTTTGTCACCTACCACTCGTGTCTCGCCCCGAATATGTTTCAGGGTGAGGCGATGGAGGAAGTGTTGAAGAAGCGTCTGAGGTCCGGTGTCCCCGACATCCCCTGGACGACGGAGTACGCGCTTCTCGTGGCGCCGTTCGAGAACTGCTATGCGGAACTCGCAACCGCGTGGGCCTCGTCGGTCGTCCAGTTCCCCACGCTCGCGGCGCACATCCTGGGGCAGCTGTTGAAGTTCCTTGGTCCAGACAGGATCGTGTTTGGCTCGGATTCGGTCTGGTACGGGTCGCCACAGTGGCAAATCGATGCGTTCTGGCGATTTCAGATCCCGGAAGACTTGCGTCGCCAGTACGGCTATCCGGAGCTCAGCGACGACATCAAACGAAAGATTCTCGGTCTCAACGGCGCGAAACTGTACGGTCTCAACGCAGCAAGCGGTGCAGCCAAGGACCGAATCTATCGGCGTGTTCCGGATGACTACGAGGCTCGCATGTCCGACGAACTCAAGGAGACAATGGAGCTGAACGGTGGCACGGCGGGTGAGGCCGAGTATCTAGCGTATGACGACAACATGTCGAGGTTCCGGGAGAAGTATCTCGCGCAAGGGCCACAGCCGAGCAACACGCGCTATGGCTGGATTCGGACCGATTGAGACGGAACACAGGACGTTGGTGTTCAGTTCGCCTTGGGTCTTATGAGAACCGCCAGATTCGCCGCGGCTGCCCTCGTTGCCGTTTTCTTGGTCGCCGCCGGTTTGCTCGGGGTGCGTGGTGAAGCCGTCCAGCGCGCCGCCGATGATCACACGTTCGGCAATCCGGCCCTCTTGTCGGGACCCGAATACGACGTCCGCATCGATCACAACGTTCGAGTGCGAATGCGCGACGGGATTGAATTGTCCGCCGATATCTACCGACCCGATCACGAGGGCCGGTATCCGGCCCTGCTCCTGAGGACGCCGTACGGCAAAGACCCGTCAGTGAGCATGAGTGCTGGTGCGTATGATCCTCGCTTCTATGCCGAACGAGGGTATGCAGTCGTGGTCCAGGATTGCCGGGGGCGGTTCGATTCAGAAGGGGAGTTTGAGCCCTTTGTTGATGAAGGCCGAGACGGCTATGACACGCACGAGTGGATTGGGCGGCAACCCTGGAGTAACGGCCGGATTGGGGGGCTTGGGCAGTCGTACTTTGGGTTGACACAGCTGTTTCCGGCGATTGAGGGCAGCCGCTTCCTGACTACGGTTGTGCCGGTCATGACCACCGCTGATACGTTCAACAATTGGATTTACCAGGACGGTGCGTTCTTTCTTTCTTTTGCTCTCGGTTGGGGCACCGGCCTTGAAACGAATTCCACGGCATCACAGGATGCCACGCAGGGAGGAGAGAGACCGGAAGGGACCGCCGCGACCGCCCATGCCCATCTGCCCCTGATCGAAGCGGATATTGCGATGAGAGGTAGGCCGATCTCGCACTACCGTGACTGGATGTCACATCCCACGAAGGATTCGTACTGGACCGATCGGAGTCCGACCGAACAGCTTACCGAGGTTACGGTTCCTGCCCTGTTCTTCACCGGATGGTACGACTTTTTTCTGAAAGGTGCGCTGGGAGACTTCGAGAGAATCAAGGGGGCGGCACGCTCTGACCTCGCAAGAAGGGGAACGCAGCTCATCATCGGACCGTGGGCTCACTACACAGGTCCTGAGGGTGCGGCCCGTCAGGTCGGCGACCGCGACTTTGGACCGTCGGCCGCCGTCGACCTAGCGGCCGTGCAACTGCGATGGTACGACTACTGGCTCAAGGGAGTTTCAAACGGTGCCGACGCTGACGCTCCGGTCAGGATCTTTGTCATGGGTGAGAATCGCTGGCGGGCAGAACAGGAATGGCCTCTCGCGAGAACTCACTACACGAAGTACTACTTCCACAGCCACGGCAAAGCGAACTCGTCTGAAGGGGACGGGTTGCTGACGGTCGAGCGTCCTGGCCTAGGCGGCGGAGAAGATGTCTTCGTCTACGATCCGAGCGATCCTGTCCCGTCCATTGGTGGCGCAACCTTTGGGGCAGTAGGCCCTGGCCCGTATGATCAACGGCCGGTGGAGCAGCGACAAGATGTGCTCGTGTACTCGACGCCGCCGCTCCGAGAGCCGATTGAGGTCACTGGGCCGATTTCGGTGACACTGTATGCGACGACGACGGCGCCAGATACAGATTTCACGGCGAAGCTCGTCGACGTTCGGCCGGACGGCTATGCGCAAATCTTGCAGGATGGCATCGTGCGGGCCCGCAGCCAGCAGCCCAACTCGGCCCTCATCCAGCCCGGCAGAACCTACGAGTACGGCATCGATCTCTGGGCCACCAGCAACGTGTTTCAGGTTGGACATCGTATTCGCGTCGAGCTTTCAAGCAGCGACTTTCCACACTTCGACAGGAATCTCAATACCGGTGACCCCCCGGCGCAGGCGACGAATCCGATCAAAGCGACACAAACGATCTATCACGACGCCGAGCGGTCTTCTCATATCACGCTCCCGATCATTCCTCGTCCATGATCATGGGACCGACCGTAGACGCGGAGAGCGGGTGATCCCGTGACGTTTCCCAGTGATTCGGTCCAGCGGTACTGCGCCCCATTTCAATCGGAAGGAACCAAAGATGACGAAGTATTTGTCGGCGATTCTTTCATTGATGTTTGCTTCTGTCGTATCCGCCCAAACCCCTCAGCGGATGACGGACGTCACGGCGGCTGAGATCCGGGCGGCTCTGGAAGATGCGACGTCGAGCCCGGTCGCCGATGAAGTCCTGAGAATCACGAGTGCCGGCGAGTTGAACGTCGGAATCGCAGTTGTTCAACGGACGAGCGCCGGCGCCGGAGCGGCTATACACTTCGAAGTGACGGAAATCTACCAGGTGATCGAGGGCGGTGGACTCCTCGTCACCGGGGGTTCGCTGGTAGACGCAGGTGCCACCAGAGATCTGAGTGACCTCGCGGTCGGACCGACTGCGATTGGAACGGGTGTCGCCGGCGGAGATAGTCGTCATGTCGCGGCGGGCGATATGGTGATCATTCCTGCGGGCACACCTCACACCTTCACCGAGATCGATGGATCAATCATCTATACGTCTACCAGGGTTTGGTAAAAGTAGGGCGGTGTCACCTTGCTCAGCCCTATTACTGACGAGGTTGGCTCGCGGCTCAGGAGGAGTGTCCACAAGTCGATGAGCCGCAGGCTCGTGGCGCTTGGCGTTCTCGGCGTGTTCCTGCTCAGTTCCCTCGTGCTACACGCTCAGCAGTCTGACGATGATCTATTGACAACTGTGAGGAGTCTGAACTGTGAATTCCCGGTTCACGCAACTGGAACGTGGACGATCGGAACGGCTCAGGACCAGGAGAACGCTGAGGCGTTCTCTCTTCGGTTCGAGTCGATCCACGCGGAGGAGGGAACCGCTCAGGTCAGGGGCGCGTTCAGCGTGGCCGATATTACGGCGCGGCTTTCCGCGGGGGACCTTCACCTCTTTCAAGTCCTTCCTCACGGGCCGCTCTACATGACAACTGTCTTCTCAGCGGCGATACGCGGTGGGCGGCTGCGAGCTGTGCATTCGCGACACGAGTTCACTAATGATTCTCAGCCATCCCTCAGCTTAAGGCCGAGGCAGTACTACGGCGAGTGCGAACTGGAAGGATAGGAATGCCGTGGAATGAATGTTTGAGACGGCGAATTCTCTCCTAGTACGCGTATGATTCAGCTTAGTTTCGTCCACCTACAGGTTTCTTGAAGGAGTGATCATGTTGCGAGCGAACATGTTGCACAACGGATTGATAGGGACGGCGACGATTGCCTCGGCGGTCCTTCTCGTCAACTGCGCGCCGGGGACGGCGACGGAGGAAACAGAGCCGCAGTCGAGCGTCCCAGAGGATCAGTCGAGCGCCACGTTTGAAAAGGGGGGCAGCGAAGAAACCGGGCCCTATGATGCGGTTGCCGACTGGCCCAAGCCGATCCATCCTGACTGGACCTGGGGACGGACTGGGGGCGTGTGGGCGGAGTCGCCCGATCGCATCTATATCGTTCAGACCGGCGAGATTCCGGTGGCGACGCGCAATGCTGAGGGCAACCCGCCACAGATGCACGCCGTGGATCATCCGGATACCCGCATTAGCGAGCACCGGTTCCTGGTCGTCGACGGGGAGGGCAACCTCATCGAATCCTGGGAGCAGGCAAACCCCCTTTTCATGCACCCGCACAGTGTGAAGCAGAGCCCGTACGACCCTGAGCAGCACGTGTGGGTCGTTGACGGACGGAGCCGATCAGGCGAGGCGGCGCATCAGATCTGGAAGTTCTCCCATGACGGCGAGGTCGTGATGACGCTCGGGGAACACAAGGTGGAAGGAAACGACGAGTCGCATTTCGGTGGGCCGACGGATCTGGCGTTCCTGCCCAACGGCGACTTCTTGGTGGCGGATGGCTACCGGAACTCGCGCATCGTGCGGTTTGACCAGGACGGAAACTACCTGTCGCAGTTCGGGGAGCCCGGGAGCGGCCCCGGTCAGTTCAATACGATCCATGGGGTTGCGGTTGATGGGGAGGGGCGTATCTACACGGCCGATCGCTCAAACTCGCGGATCCAGGTCTTCGATCAAGAAGGCGAACTGCTCGACATTTGGCCCAACATTCCAATGCCTATGGACATCGCGGTGACCGAAGACGGCCACGTCTGGGTTGCCGACGGCCAGGTTCAAAAGTTCTTGCAGTTCAACCGCGATGGAAGGCTCCTGTACGCCTGGGGCACATTCGGACAAGTCGTGCCGGGGCGAATCTGGGGCACCCATCGCATCAGCGTTGACAGCGATGGGAACTTCTACACGGCTGACGTCTTCGGTGGGCGTGCTCAGAAGTTCACGCCGAAGGCCAACGCCGACCCGACGCGTCTGGTGGGAGGGTTCCTCGATTTTGCAGAGTAATCGACGTCGGTCCCATTACTACTAAAGGACGATACAGGTCTATCAGGCCAAAGACACGAAGCTGAACTCCTGGCTCGACTTTGGGGACGAGGCGAACACACGCGCCTCGTCCCCAAGACGTAGCTACAACACCGAAGAGACGACAAGAAACTAGACGCGGCATTAGCCTGTTAACCGGAGGGTCGCTGGCTTGCTGCGGCTGGCCCTCCCACTGGAGAGGAACGTTGCCACAATGTTGCCACGACTGGGGTCGACTCGGGGGGACTCCAGGAGACTGGAGAGGACAACCGCATGGCTGGAACGTGCGGAGCAACAAAGGGTTATCGCCAGAAGCCCTTTGCCATCATCAACTTAGAAAATCACGTGGTTCGGGTTCGACTCCCGACGCCTCCACCGCTTCATGATAAATTGTTAATAACAACATACAATTGTAGATTATAACCCACATACCAACCCACATAAGATCCAGCTACTTCTGGTCCTCAGCGGCGGTATTGCCAGCGGCCGAGGCTGTCATGGGGCCGCTCGCCGTTGTAGATCCGAAGAGCCACGCGTCGGTCAGGGCGCGCAGCTCCGTCAGGGTCGTGCAACAACGCCATCGGGTTACACTGACCGGCGACCGATGGCCTCCCCCGTATGGTGCGAAAAAGCGGCCGAGGCTAGGTCGGTGCTGGTCGAGTCTCCCAAGTAGTCTCAGGCTATGCCGCCTGCGCTGCAGTTCCTCGTCCTCACGTTCGCTGGCTGGGTGAACCGTCACCAAGACGATCTGATCGACTATCTCCGGGAGGAGAATCGGGTCCTCCGAGAACACCTGGGCCCTCGGCCGCTTCGCCTGACCGACGCCCAGCGTCGGCGACTCGCTGTGCGCGGCCACAAACTCGGCCGGCGAGTCCTCAGGCAGGTCGCGGGCATCGTCACCCCGGACACGATCCTTCGCTGGTACCGGAGACTGATCGCCAAGAAATACGACGGCAGCGCCTGCCGCCGTCGAGGGCGGCCGATGACGCGCAGCGAAGTCGCCGCGCTCGTGGTCAGGATGGCGGTCGAGAATCCGCAGTGGGGCTACACACGGATCCGCGACGCGCTCTCGAACCTCGGGCACACGATCGCCCGGACCACGGTGAAGCGGATCTTGCGCGACCACGGGATCGACCCGGCTCCCGAACGGAGCCGACGCACGCCTTGGAAGACGTTCCTACAGGCGCACTGGGACGGCTTGGCGGCCTGCGATCTGTTCACGGTCGAGGTGCTGACGCTGGCAGGGCTCAGGCGGTATCTTGTCTTCTTCGCGATCGAGCTGCAGACCCGCCGCGTGACCATCGCCGGGATCCATCCGCAACCGGGCGGCGCGTGGATGGAGCAGCAGGCCCGCAATCTGACCGACCCGGGCGATGGCTTCCTACGGACTGCGCGGCATCTGATTCACGACCGAGATCCCCTTTACACTCGTGTCTTTGGCGAGATCTTGACGAGCGGCGGCGTTCAGCCGATCCGACTTCCGCCGAAGAGTCCCAATCTCAATGCCTATGCCGAGCGGTTCGTCCGGTCGATCAAGGAGGAGTGTCTCAATCGAGTCGTCCCACTCGGCGAGGGTCATTTGCGCCTCATCGTCCACGAGTACGTCGAGCATTACCATCGCGAGAGAAACCATCAGGGACTCGACAACCAGCTCCTGCAACGACCGCCACCTCCGCGAAGGCCGGACGCCGACGTTCGGCGGCGGGCGCGCCTCGGTGGACTGCTCAGCTTCTACTATCGAGAGGCCGCATGAGTGGTCGGCTGATTAAACGCACCTTACGGGGTGCTACGGCTTACAAACCCGCAAATCATCAATGGGCAGCAGACGACTCGCACGCTCCACGAGTGCGCCAGCAAGAGTAGCAAGTCCACCGTGTTGGTTCGCGTCATCAGCGTACCGCGTGAAACGGATGACGAAGCGCAGCGCTTCGAGAATCTCGTGAGTCAGATCGTAGCGGCCACCAACTGGCAGAACGCGATCCGCGCGTCGGACTTGATGGCCAATGACCGGAGACAGGTCGAACTCGAACGCAATCTCCGCAAACGAGACTATCAATACCTGCGCAAACGCCAAGCTAAGGGCGAGGCCAGGCGCAACGCCGGAGTGAAGCACCGATTCATCGTCACGAAGGAAGAACTTGCCCAAGTCGTGGCGGCCTGCGACCTCGACCCGATCGTTGTGCGAGAGGGGAAAGAACAGCTATTTGAGGAGCGCTACTACAAGACGGTGTTTCCAAAGAGTGATGCGGACTACTACTTGCCGCGTTACTGGCTCGGCAAGCACGTATCAAAGCAGGCGAGGGGGTTCCCTGAGCGTGCGTACGCAAAGTGGCTAGTGATCCATTTTTTATGGCAGCGTCTGTCACCGGCACTTGGGAAGAAAGCGCTCAGGCAGCTGTTCGCGACCAGTTCAGAGAGCGGTCTGTCTCCGACGCTTTGCAGGGCGGCCAATATCGTGTTTGTGGCCGCCAGCGCTTACTACCGGGACAACCGGGGGACCGGTGCCAAGCAGGTTGACCCATCGGGCTTCTTCAAGCGAACCGGGCACCACACCAAGTTCGAGAGGTTCTGGGCTCAGCGCAACAACAAGCATAGAGGCAGGTTCACGAAGGCGTTTTTGATGTTCGAGAGAGGGCTAGGACAGCTGGCGAACAAGTGAAGCTATGGGCGACGTGCTCGTGGTCTGGACGCTCGACCGCCTCGGCCGCACCCTCGCCCACCTGGTCAAAGAGGTGGACCCCGAAATTCGGACAGGTTGCTAAGGTGGATTCCGACCTCAGAATGGAGAGATCGGAATCATGCAGAAACGGAAAAAATACCCCGCTGAGCTGAAGGCCCGCGTGGCACTGCAGGCGCTTCGCGGCGAGCAGACGATGGCGGAGCTGTCGTCGCGCTACAAGATCCACCCGAACCTGATCGCGAACTGGAAGAAGAAAGCCCAGGAGGCGCTTGTGGACGTCTTCTCGGACCACCAGCAGCGCCGAGAGGCGTCTCGCGATGCGGAGATTCAGGAGCTGCGAGCGAAGGTCGGCGAGCTCGTCATCGAGAAGGATTGTTTGTCCAAGGCCTTCGGCCGTTGAGTCACGGTCGAAGGCGAATGCTGATCGACTCGAACCACTCCGAACTGAGCATCTCGCGACAGTGTGGCTTGGTGTCGATCTCGCGCTCGACGTTCTACTACGATGGTCTCGGGGAGAGTGAGTTGACTCTCGAGCTCATGCGCCGGATCGACGAGCAATTTCTGGAAACCCCGTTCTACGGATCGCGGCAGATGGCGCGTTGGCTGCGCCGGGAGGGCTTCGCCGTCAGTCGGAAGCGGGTGCGTCGTCTGATGCGAAAGATGGGCCTCCAGGCGCTGTACCAGCGCCCGAGCACGTCGGTTCCGCACCCGGAGCACCGGGTCTACCCCTATTTGCTGCGCGACCGAGCGGTCGACCGTGCGAACGAGGCCTGGTGCGCCGACGTGACGTACATTCCGCTGCACCGCGGCTTCCTGTACCTGGTCGCGATCCAGGATTGGGCCAGCCGGAAGGTGCTGTCGTGGCGCTTGTCCAACACGATGGATGCCTCGTTCTGTGTGGAGGCCCTCGCGGAAGCCCTCGCGCAGTACGGACCGCCAGCGATCTTCAACACCGACCAAGGCAGCCAGTTCACCAGCCTGGAGTTCACTCAGACGCTCAAAGACGCAGGCGTGCAGATCTCGATGGACGGCAAGGGCCGCTGGATGGACAACGTCTTCATCGAGCGGCTGTGGCGCTCGCTCAAGTACGAGTGCGTCTACCTGCACGACTTCGAGGTTGGCTCCGAGGCGCGGGCCAGCATCGGCCGGTGGATCGACTTCTACAATGCCGAGCGACCGCACTCGTCGCTCGATGATCGCACGCCTGATGAGGCGTACTCGGATTTGGGAGGTGCGCCGACCTCGTCGCTGCGCTCCTCGTCAGCGCAGTCGGAAGCGGCTTAGAAACATGAACCTGGAATCCACCTTAACTTGGCCGCTGAGCTGTCCAAAGGATGGGGTCCACCTCTCAACACCGTGCAGGACCTGTCGACCCGTGGCGTGGGCCCGCGGGTGCTCACCGGGTGCTTCCGTCATCAAGTGTTGGTGAAGAGAGCTTAAGCCCTAATCATCCAGATACTTCCAGCCGATTTTGACGTTGGCACCTCTCTGGTACTGAATATCTAGTCTAAGCGGTTTGGGCCTGACCCGCTTCCGTGGACACCTAACCCTTGTGGTAGAAGGAGTCCACGATGCCGAACACCAGGAAACCCTACCCGCCGGAGTTTCGCGAACAGATGGTCGCGTTGGTCCGGGCCGGGCGTACTCCCGAAGATCTCGCTCACGAGTTTGAACCGACCGCCCAGTCGATCAGCAACTGGGTGGCTCAAGCCGATCGCGATACCGGTCGGCGGACCGACGGCCTCACGACGACCGAGCGTGCCGAGCTGACGCAGCTCCGCCGCGAGAATCGCCAGCTGAAGCTCGAGCGAGAGATCTTGTCAAAAGCCGCGGCCTGGTTCGCACAGGAGACCGCGCCGAACACGAAGCGATCTTCGGGTTCATGAAAGCGAATCAGGCCACCTATCCGGTCCGGGTCATGGGCCGGCTGCTGGGCGTCTCCGCCAGCGGCTTCTACGCGTGGGCTGGGCGGCCGCCGTCGGCACGGGCCGTGGAGGACATCGGGCTCACGGCCCTGATCCATGCGATCCACCGGCGGTCGGACGGCGCGTACGGGGCGCCGAGTATCCACGCGGAGCTGGCCGACGATCACCACCGTCGGGTCGGGAAGAAACGTGTGGCCCGCCTGATGCGCGCAGCGCGCCTGCAGGGCCTGCGGCCGCGGCGCTTCGTGACCACGACGATCGGCGATCCCACCGCTGACCGGGCGCTGGATCAAGTGGATCGGGAGTTCACTGCAGCGGGCCCGGATCGTCTCTGGGTGGCCGACATCACGTACGTCCCGACGTGGGCCGGCTTCCTCTATCTCGCCATCGTGCTCGACGTCTGGTCGCGACGCATCGTTGGCTGGGCCATGGAGACGCATCTCCGGACTGAACTCGTGCTCGCCGCACTCGACATGGCGTTGACGCAACGCCGGCCCGAGGCGGTCGTGCATCACTCGGATCGCGGGTGCCAGTACACCAGCTACGCCTTCGGCAAACGATGCCGCGACGCCGGCGTGATGCCCTCCATGGGCTCCATCGGCGATGCGTATGACAATGCCATGGCCGAGAGCTTTTTCGCCACGCTCGAGCGCGAAGTGCTCAACCGGCGACGGTTCCGCAGCCAGGCCGAAGCGCGGATGGCGATCTTCCAGTGGCTGGAGGGCTGGTACAATCCGCACCGTCGCCACTCGGCCCTCGGCTATCGTTCACCCATCAACTACGAGAGGAGACAGCTGCCGCAGAGTGCTTGAAACCCAAGTCCGTACCCGTCCACGAAACCGGGGCAAGTCCAGTTTGGTTAGAACGAGATAAGGGCGGGGTAGCAACAGTTGATGGCGGAAGCACCCCTCGCTGGACCAGTGCTCGGTCGTACGCCGGCCAGTTTCCGACGCGGTATTTCGTTTTGTACCTGGGATGCACTCTCGACTTCACGTCGAGAGCGTGCCCCTTCGGCCGTCACGATGGCCAGGGCCGCGACGAACACTTGTTTCCGCGCACCAACGCCGCGGTAACGGCAACAGCGCCTCGCGGTCGCGGGCGAAGCGCTCCCCGATCGTCTCCGTGTGCCGCCGTAACCGGCGCCCGCGACGTTCGCCGCACTTGTGCGCGAAGTCGGCGTTCAACGCGTCCCAACTGGCGAACCGGGGGATCGGCACGAAGAAGTTGCGGCGGACGTACCCGACCAGCCCTTCCACCTTGCCGTTGTCGTTGCCCTTCCCCGGCCGCCCGAAGCGATCGGCGAATAAATAGTGCGATTGGCGTTCGCAGAAGACCTGCGTCCGCTGGCGCGTGCCGTCCCCGAGCATCCGCGCCACCGCCAGCTTCGTGTTGTCGTAGACGATGCGCCGCGGCACGCCACCGAAGTAGCCGAACGCGGCGTTGTGCCCGTCGCAGAACGCCTCCGTCGTCTCGGCCGGAAACGCCTGCACAAACCCGTCGTCGCTGTGCGGGAGATCGACGACCAGGGAGTGCGCCTTGCATTCGACGCCAGCGATCACGACCAGCGCTTCGCCGAAGTCGGCTTGGGCGTCGCCTGGCGGATGGGCCAGCGGCACGAACATCTCCTGCCCGCCCAGCCGCTGCGCGCGCACGTAGGCTTTCACGATCGTGTCGCCGCCCGTGAACCCGTACTCCGCGCGTAAGCGCTCGCCGATGCGCTTGGCCGTGTGCCGTTGCTTCTTCGGCCGGGACTGATCCTCGCGGAGGATCTGATCAATGATCCCCGTGAAGGCGTCCAGCTTCGGACGCCGGACCGGTTGCGCCCGGCGATACCCGGGCGGCCGACGGTAGCGCAGCATCTTGCGCACCGTCTCGCGGGCCAACCCGAAGCGGCGCGCCGCCGGGCGCTCGCTCAATCCCTCCACATACACGCTGCGCCGCACCGCCGCATAGAGTTCCACTCGATACATCCCTCCTGTGTTCCACAAAACACCCTTGGAATGCTCGGTGGACCACGTGAGCGGTCTGGTTTTCCACCGCCCTCAGGCCGCGTCACACCGCCGCTCTGTGGTCTAGTGTTACTCCGCCGTTCTCAGTTAGGCGGCGGTCCGCAGTTCTTTCTTTTGCTCTTTCAGATACTCCATGTTCAAGTAGCGATGGTCCTCGAGCCACCCCTCGTGAACCTCAGCGCAGAGTGCGCGCACCAGGCGGAGGCAGCTGGCCGGATTCGGGAAGATGCGCACGACCCGAGTGCGACGTTTGATCTCTTCATTGAGGCGCTCGAGCATGTTGGTCGACTTCAGATGCTTGTGGTGTTGACGCGGCAGGCTGTAGAAGTTCAGCGTCTCGCCGATGTGCGCTTCGACCCAGTCGGTGAGCTTCGGGTACCGCTGCTGCCAGCGCGTGAGCCACGCCTGGAGGTCCTGCTGTGCCTCTTTGAGATTGTGCCGGTCATAGAGCCACCGGAGCTCCTGCCGGCAATCGTCATCGGCCTTCCGGGGCAGATAGTCGAGGGCGTTACGGAGGAAGTGGACGTAGCCGCGCTGCCACACGGCCTCGGGCAACAGCTCGCGCACCGCGCGCTTGAGCCCGGCGTGATCGTCCGACACCACAAACTCGACGCCGTGGAGGCCGCGCGTCTTCAGCCCTTTCACGAACGTCGTCCAGCTCGAGCGCGACTCGCGGTTCGACAGCTCGACGCCGAGCACCTGCCGCCGGCCTTCCCCGTTGATCCCGAGCGCAATGAACACCGCCTGGGACTGGATCACTCCGTCGAGGCGGACCTTCGCGTAGCGCGCATCCAGGATCACGTAGGGATAGGCCTCCTCGAGCCGGCGCTGCGCAAAGCGACGGAGCAGGGCATCCAGACTCTTGTTGATCCGGCTGATGGTACTGGCCGAGAACGTGTGCCCGCAGAGTTCTTCGGTCACGGCCTTGACCTTCCGCGTCGACACGCCCTGGACATACATCTCGGCCAAGGCGCTCACCAGGGCTTTCTCGGACCGTTGAAACCGGTCAAAGAGCTCGGTCGAGAAGCGCCCCTCCCGATCCTCGGCTCGAAAAACCGAGGTAGGGACAGGTAAAACGGAAATCCCTGGTAACGTCTACTGGGCGAGACTTCACGGGCCGGGATCTGTTGGGGCCGCATCGTCCCCCGCAGACCCCGCCATCGATCGGAGGACGACACATGTCAGAGCCACGCGGCCATTGGCGTTCGAACACCGGCTTCATCCTCGCCGCGACCGGGAGCGCGATCGGCCTCGGCAACCTGTGGAAGTTCCCGTTCATCACGTGGGAGAACAACGGCGGGGCCTTCGTCCTCGTGTACCTCGTGTGCATCGCCGCCGTGGGCCTGCCCATCATGATGGCCGAACTACTGATCGGGCGGTCGACGCAGAAGAGCGTGGTCGGGGCGCTCAAGGAGGCCATCGGGCCGGCGTGGGGCATCGTTGGCCTCTGGGGCGTGCTCTGCGGCTTTCTGCTGCTCAGCTACTACACGGTGATCGCGGGCTGGTCGCTCTTCTACTTCGCCAAGTCCGCGGGCTGGATGGTCGGTGGATTCCCGGCGGGCGCCTCGATGGGCGATCTGTTCGGGGAGCAGTCAGCCAATGGCGGCCTGCAGCTGGGACTGTCTCTCGGGTTTAGCATGGCCACGGTCTCGATCGTCTACTTCGGCGTGCAAAAGGGCATCGAGCGCATCGCGCGTGTCTTCTTGCCGATCCTCTTCGGGATCCTCGTCTTGCTTCTCGTCTCCGCCTTGAGGATGGACGGGGCCGGCGAGGCGCTCGGGTTCATCTTCCGGCCGAGCTTCGGTGAGTTGGATGGCGGAAGCGTCCTCGAGGCGCTCGGCCACGCGTTCTTCACGCTCTCGCTCGGCATGGGCGCAATGGTGACGTACGGCTCGTACCTCGTGAAGCATCAGTCGATCGTGAAGGCCTCGGCGATCATTGTCGTGCTCGATACGTTGATCGCACTCGTGGCCACGGTGATCATGTTCTCGGTGATCTTTAGCGTGCCGGGTATGGACGAGCAGGTCAGCGGCACCGGCACCGTGGGGATGCTCTTCATCGCGCTGCCGCAGCTGTTCTTCACCGAGGTCCCGTTCGGGTCATTCCTGGGACCACTCTTCTACGTACTCGTGGCCCTCGCGGCGCTCACCTCGACGATGTCGCTGTTGGAAGTGGTTGCCGCCTACGTGATCGACGAACACCACCTGCCGCGGGCCAAGGCGACGCTGCTGTGTGGCGGCGCGGTGTTTGTCTTCACGATCCTCGCGGCGTTGTCGTTCGGGGGTGTCGGTGCGATCACCGAGCTCCACCTCGGAGGTGCGCTCGGCCAGAGGCTCTTCGGCGGCAAGGCGAGCTGGTTCGGCATGGTCGACCACTTCGTGTCGAACTGGATGCTCCCGACCGGTGGCTTCGCGATCACGATCGCGGCGGGCTGGTTCCTGACGCGCGAGTACACCGAGCGGGAACTCGTGGATGGGACAGAGCCCGGGTGGTTCAACTATGGGGCGTGGCGGTTCTTTATCCAGTTCGTGTCGCCTCTGGCCGTGGCGGCGATCATCATCGCGGTGCTGTTCTTCGGGGTGGACTTCAGCTAGCCGACAAGACCAGAACCCCCCCGCCCGGATCACGCGCCACGCGGGGGGTCTCGCTCGCGACCTGCGCGTGTCCAACGCCTCGTCGAGGCGTTGGTGCGCGGAAACAAGTGTTCGTCGCGGCCCTGGCCATCGTGACGGCCGAAGGGGCATGCTCTCGACGTGAAGTCGAGAGTGCATCCCAGGTACAAAACGAAATACCGCGTCGGAAACTGGCCGGCGTACGACCGAGCACTGGTCCAGCGAGGCGACGTCACCCTGTGGTTGACGCCGGAAGCGATCGCCACGTGGGAGGCCGTGGGCGTCGGCAAGCGCGGAGGGCCGCTGCAGTACTCCGAGGTTGCCATCGAAACCGCGCTGACGCTCCGCCTGATCTTTCACCTGCCCCTTCGTCAGACGGAGGGCTTTCTGAGGTCGATCTTCGGGATGCTGTGCCTCGACCTGTCCGCGCCCGATCACACGACTCTCTCACGGCGTGGTCAGCACCTCGACCTGGCACTTCGCCGCCTCCCCGCGGGCGCAGGCATACATCTCATCGTCGACAGTACCGGGCTCTCGACTGTGGGTGAAGGTGAATGGGCGGCCGTGAAACATGGCGGACGCGGTAGACGCGGCTGGAAGAAGCTTCATCTGGGCGTCGACGGATCGGGCGTGATCGTCGCTCACGCCCTGACCGGCGGGCATGTTGACGACGCGACGACGGCCCTCGATCTGATCGACAAGGTCGAAGGCGACGTCTCCTGCCTCACGGCGGACGCGGCCTACGACACGCGTGGCATCTCCGAGGCTGCGGGTGCGCGTGGCGCGACGGTCGTCATTTCACCGACCAGGACAGCCACCGTGTCTGGACGGCGACCACGATCGCCCGCGCGCGACCGCACGATCCGACAGGTGCAGCAGGCTGGACGGCGACAGTGGAAGAAGGACTCGGGCTACCATCAGCAGGCCCGTATGGAGAACGCCTTCTTCCGGTACAAGTTGATCATCGGGGAGAGCCTTCGAGCGCGCAGTCGAGCGGGGCAAGAGACGGAGGCCATCCTCGCATGTAACATCCTCAATCAGATGACTCAGCTTGGTAGGCCGGCGTCGTACGCGATCGGTCGTTAACGGGTCTGTGGGTAGGGGGCGTTGCGGGTCAGTTTTCGAACCGCGCAACAACGCCGGACTCTGGGGAGCCGTCAGGACCTCGTCGATCTCCATCGCCTCGAGACAGGCCCGAAAATTGTGGCCGTAGGTCCCGTCGCGATCCCGCAACAGAAACCGTGGCGCCGTGTCCCACGGGAACGCGTTGCGGATCTGTTGGGCCGTCCACGCGGCCGTGGGGTACCCCGTCACGTTGACATGCAGGATCTGGCGTCGATCATGGGCCAGCACCACGAAGACAAAGAGCACCCGAAACGTGAGCGTCGGGACCACGAAGAAGTCGACCGAGACGAGTTGGCCGATGTGATTCGTCAGAAACGTACGCCAGGTCTGGGACGGCGGGGGCCGACGACGCACCATGTAGTGCCCGACCGTGGCTTCGGCGATCGCGATACCGAGTCTCAGCAGCTCGCCGTGGATGCGCGGGGCGCCCCAGGTCGGGTTGGCGTGGCACATCTGGCGGATGAGCACTTGAACGGCGCGCGGGATGCGTGGCCGACCGGGTCCGCGCGGCCGACTCTTCCAGCGCCAATAGCACCGAAACCCTCGTCGATGCCACCGGAGAACGGTGTCGGGCTTGACGATGACGAGCGCTCGCCGCCATCCGGGCCACAGGTGACAGAGCCACGTCCAGAACAGCCGGTCAACGGGCCGCAACCGCGGGCGCCCGCGGGCCTGTCGCTGCAGGACCGCTCATTGATGACGAAGCGCCGCGTTCTCAATCTGGAGCGCCGCCTGGCTCTGCAGGCCTGAGCCCAACGCGGTAAACAGTACGAGACAGACGGTCCGCATGGCCCGTGATGCTAGCAGGCCGACGCGAGATCCTCAATAATGCCCAATGTACATAATGGGGGGACGAGGTTTTCGGTAGGCACAAGGGTGAATGGGCCACTGCGAAACATGGAGGCCGTGGCACGCGCGGGTGGAAGACACTCCAGGTGGGTGTTGATCACACCGGTGTGATCGTCGCTCACGCGCTCACGGACGCGACGGGCGATGACGCGACGACGGGCGTCGAGCTGATCGAGGCCGTCAACGACGACATCGCGAGCGTCACCGCGGACCCAGCCTACGACACGGTTGGCTTCTACGATGCGGCCGGTGCACGGGGCGCGACCGTCGTGGTCCCGCCGACCAAGACGGCCAGGGTGTCCCGACGGAGGCCGCGGGCGAGCGCTCGTGATCACACCATCAACACGGTGAAGAGCATCGGACGGCGACGGTGGAAGCAGACGTCACGCGACCATCAGCACGCGCGAGTCGAGAACGCCTTCTTCAGGTATCAGTCGATCATCGGCGCTGGTCTTCGAGCCAGGACACCCGGTGGGAGAACGGTCGAAGCGCAGCTCGCGTGCAATAGGCTGAATGCGATGACCGACATGGGCCGCCCAGCTTCCTACGCCGTCGGTCGATGAAGCACCGGTGGTTGGGACCGTGGCGTGCCAGTTTCGATTCGTGCACCAACGCGTGTGCCGGGAAAGCCCGGTCAAGGGGGACAAGATGCCGTGATGTGATCTTTGAAACCTTGTTCGAAACCCTGTGGGTATCCAATCCCATCCGGCCAAGGTCGGCCGCCAGCCGGAACCGAGTGATGCGTGGGCCTGGGGTGACCCAGGGCGCGAAGCGTTCACAGGGAGCCCGTAGGCCGCGTGATTGAGCCCCGAAATGCATTGTTTGTGAGGGCCGACGTCGTGCGTTGGACGGAAGGTTATCTCGCCGCATCTCAGAGGCCGTGGAGGCGGCGACCTCGCCGGGGTCGGAGCGCGTGGCATGCGTGCGGGTGGGTTTCCCGGGAACCCGGGAGGCCTCGTCGTCTCCATCTTAAAGGTTGCCGGGGGGCGGGCACCGGCTCACCAAGCCCGAGGCCGTGGACGGCGCACCTGGCGTCCGACGGAGCGAAGCCGCAGGTGCTCGGATGGTACCGTCACGCGAAGGCAACGAAGCGTGAGGGGATGGGCGGCGAGGAATCGGAGCGTCTCATAGTACCGGCGAAGCGGGGGAATCGGGTCCACGAGACCCCGTGGAGGGAAGGGGGCGCCGACAGAGGGAGCCGTTGGAGGGAACGATGGCCAACATGCCGAGGTTGGATTCCGTCTCACCGAAACGACAAAGGATAGCCGAACTGGCCAGATAAGCCTTGGGGATGGCGGTGGCCATCGCCTGGCTTCCTGGACCAGCGGGTACGCGACGGCGCGTAGCGAAGCCATCTGTCGAGGAGCCGGATGCGGCAGAACCCGCACGTCCGGATCTGTGGGGGGCCAGGGTCAGCAACGACCCTGGTCTACCTGACCACTGAATGGAGGGGATCCGAGGGATGTCATCCACCTGGAGCAGGCTTCGAAAGATCGTATGGTCCATCGGGACGTCGAAGATCGGATACTCCTGCCGGAAGCACCCTGGAGATCTGGCTGACCCAGTGCTCCCACGTGCGCTACTGCACGATCTTGACGTAGTTGTCGTACGTGTTCTGGATACGAGAGACGTACAGGGCCGGCTCCGTGCCCCGGCAATAGCCGTAGCGCGCCTTCGTGTGATAGTGGGGATCCTCCAGCAGAGCGATCGCGTTCTCGACGTTGCCAAACCAGCGATCGGGATCCAGCCCGATCTCAGCCGCGAGGCGCCGTGCATCGACGAGGTGACCGTACCCAACGTTGTAGGCGGCTAGGGCGAAGCGCACCCGCTGCCTGAAGGGGATCGTGGGATCCATGCGCTTGATCTGCCGATCCAGGTACATAATCCCGGCACGCACCCCGCCCTCTGGCGGATCGACCAGCTCCGTGATGCCCATTTCCTGTCCGGTCGCGGGCATGACCTGGAAGAGCCCTAACGCGCCGACCCAGCTCTTCGCGTTCGGATCGAAGCCGCTCTCGTGATACGCCTGGGCCGCCATCAGCCGCCAGTCGAGCCCGTAGCTTTCGGAGTACTTCTTGATGACGCCGTCGTAGGGTGACAGCTCGCCGCTCACGCCGGTCCGACGCGTTGTCGCAACCGCGATCCGGTGCGTGTCCTCGAAATAGGCTTTCCTCGCCAGGTTGTATTCCAGGCCGCGATAGGTCTTCTTCACGAAACCATCGAGGTACGCTGCGAACTCGGTATTCTGCGGGCGTACGGCAAAGGCGATCGCCTTCTCGTCGTCTCCGCCGCGAGAGAGCGTCAGCGCGCCAACGATCTCGTCACGATACGTCAGCTCGACGTTGAGAATGTGACTGTCGCTCACAGTGAGCGGTATCTCGCCACGAGCGACCATGCCGATGAGCTGCTCGGTTTCGAGATCTTCGGGGGCCTCGACGATCGTGAACGGGCCGTAGTCGCCCTGCAGGCGCTCGAGCGTGTCGTAGTAACTCGACGACCTGCGCACGTGGAGCGTCGTGCCCTTCAGGTCAGCCAGGGTGGTCATCGGGGGATCCCCCGCCCGGCTCACGACCATCTCATCGACGAAGAGATATGGCTGACTGAATGCCACGTGCGCGCCGCGCTCCTCGGTGATCGTGAACGAGGCTGCAATGATGTCGCCACGGCCTTCCAAGAGCCACGGGATCAGCTGGTCACGGGAAGGTGGCACAACCATCGCCAGACGCACGTCGAGATCCTCGGCGATGAGCTTCGCCAACTCGAAGTCGAAGCCCATCGGCCGACCTCGGTAAAGATAATAGGTCACTGGATTATTGCGGGTGAGCACCCGCAGCACGCCCCGTTCCCGGATGCCCTCGAGATCGCCAAGGAAGCGTTCATTGGTATGTCCGGTCAAGGACTTCTCGACGAGGAAGGTGTTGGTGGCTGCCAGCAGCTCTGGGTTCTGCCGGCGGACGGCCCAGGCGATCTGGCGTCCCTCGGCGATCTTGAACAAAGGCTCAACGGCGTCGGTATACGCCTGGATAGCATCGAGGGTGTGGCTATCGACGACGGTGAGCGGTCGCTTGCCCTGTGTCACTTCATAGACGATCGACTCGGTGTCCAGATGCTCTTCTACAAAGACCACCTTTAACGCGGCGATGTCCGAGCCCTGCAGCGCTTCCAAGGTCTCCGCGAACGACGAGCTCGGCCGGACGTGGACCTCACGTCCCGCGAGCGCTACCGGAGATCGAGGAAGGTTCTCGGCGCCCCTTTGTCCAACGACCCATTCCTCAACAGTTGCTGTTGGTCGCGTGAACGCAACCTGTTGCTCTCGCTTGTCGGTGACCGTGAGCTGAGCGGCCACGAGATCGCCCTTCCCCTCCACCAGCATCGGGATGAGCTCGTCGCGGCGGTCGACGAGGACGAACTCCATGTCGACGCCCAGGCGCCCGGCGAGCTCTTCCGCCAGGGTCTTGTCCAGGGATGCTGGCATCCCCTGCCTCGGAAGAAACTCCTCTTCGCCGCTTGCGCCCACCAGCACGCGGAGCGTGCCTCGCGCTCTGATGCTCGGGAGATCGCCTTGGTCAATGACCGCCGGCACCGACTCCCCAGCTCGTTCCTCGACGTCCGTCGCCGCCTGACAGGCCATCGTCAACAGCGCGACCAGACACACCGCGCCACGCGGCACCGACCATGGTGGCCCCGCTGCCGTTGTCGGCTGTCTTCTCATCCTCCGCAACGCCTCAAAACGCTCTCCTGCCATTCCGGTGAATCTGCTCGAAGATATCACGATAGCTCGTCTTTTCATCCGCCGCACCCAAACCCTGGAGGCGGCGCGATGATCAGCGGAGGGTGAAACACGCTGGCGGTTTGCGGAGCGAGCCGCACGGGGCCGCGAACAGTTCGTGCATAACCCGCGTAAAGCCCTGCGCTACCGATATCACTCAGGAAGAGCTGAAACAGACACGCACACGGATGGGTCGCTGGCCGGCGGCAGTCGCTGAAATTTGCTGATCGCGATGCTCACGCCAGCAACCCGGCGTCCCCAGGCAGGATGCTTTCTACAGCACTTCGCTTCTGCTGGACTCGGTCTCGCAAGAGCGGTGCCGCCACAATCAATACGGTAAAGGGCAGAATCCCGAGCGCGTAGATGGCAAAGCCACCAAGCTGCCAGCTTTGGACCACCAAGAGCGGCCACAACTCACGGACGCTCGTCAGCACGATCGCCAGGTGGGCGCCGCACACAGCCAGCAGCAGAGCGTGGTAGCAGTACCACCAGGCACGGGCTTTGCCATACACGTAAAACCACATCACCACCGCACCGAGGTAGGTCAGCGGCCACAGCAGGACGAACGACTCAAATCCCAGCCTGTCCATGGACCACCCCGCCTGAAAAGCGGCGACGAAGACAACGAGTAACACGACGCCCAGGGCCAGCAGCCATGTCCCCCCGAGGCGGTTCTGAGTTTTGGCGGTTGTGTTGCAACTTTGGCCGACGGCGACTGGTAACCTGAAGAGAGCATGAAGAAGGCAATCCGACCGGCGATCTTCAAGTGGCGACAAACGGAGCCCGGGCTGATTCTGTGCGCCGTGCGCTGGTACCTTCGGTATTCGCTCTCGTTCCGCGATGTCGAAGAGCTGCTCCGCGAGCGCGGCCTGGAAGCGGACCACACGACAATCTGGCGCTGGGTCCAGCACTACGGTCCAGAACTGGAGGAGCGGCTACGCCGTCATCTCAAGCCAACCAATAGGTCCTGGCGTGTCGATGAGACCTACGTTCGTGTCAAGGGCCGGTGGTGCGACCTCTACCGAGCCATCGATTCCACCGGTGCCACGATCAACGTCGTGCTCTCGGGCTTGCGCGATGCCGCTACGGCCACACGCCTGTTCCGCAAGGCGCTCACTGATCCGTCGCATCCTCAGCCCCGTGTCATCAACACGGACCAGGCACGCCTCTACGGCTCGGCGATTGCAGGGGTGAAAAAAGAAGGCATCCTGCGACGCCGTTGCCGCCACCGGCCGGTCCAATACGTGAACAACATCGTGGAGCAGGATCATCGAGCAATCAAACGACGCGTGAAAGCCAAGCAGGGGTTTCGTGAGTTTCAGGCGGCGCGGCGAACGATCCAAGGCTACGAGGCCATGCACATGATCCGGAAGGGGCAAGCGAGGTGGGTGAGCGGTTCGAATGTTCGGCGACAGATTCAGTTCATCAACAACTTGTTCGAGGTGGCGGCATGAGACGGAGCCCGGCCGACTCGACCAATCGCTCTCTTGCCGCTTTTGGAAAGTTGCAACACATCCTCCTTGCCCGTGAACTCTACCAGCGCGTTATGACAGACTTCCGCATGCGCCAACACGGCACCGCGGCCGCCTGAACACGTGTCTTGACATATAGGGGCGTCAGAACCTCAGATAAACCCATGTATGTAGAACATCTCGCGCAAGAGCTTGCCGCCCATCTCGTCCTGACGCGACCGTTGGTGTGCGTGGACCTGGAAGCCACCGGCATCTGGCCAGGACACGACCGCATCGTCCAGATTGCGACCGCCAGCATCTTTCCAGACGGGAGTGTGTCGACATGGTCGTCGCTCGTGAATCCTGAACGGTCGATTCCCCCTGCCGTCACGGCTATCCATGGCATTACCGATGCGGCGGTGGCGTCTGCGCCGACGTTCGCGCAACTAGCCCCAACCGTTGCGGCACGACTGTCTGATTGTGACCTCACCGGCTACAACGTCGCACGATTCGATCGCCGGTTGCTCGCCGCCGAATTTGGCCGCGTGGGAGTCGCCGACCCGACGGCCGGGGCGCGCGTCATCGACGCCTATGCCCTGTTTGTCCGCCAAGAACCGCGGAGTCTGGACGACGCGTTGCGGTTCTACGGAGTCCAGCCGGGACAGGTCACTCGACAGGCGCATGATGCTCGCAGCGATGTCGAAGCGACCGTCGCCGTGCTGGTGGCGCAATTGCACACGTATCCCGACCTGCCGCGAACGGTCGACGGGCTTCACGACTGGCTGCATCCAAGTGATCCAAATTGGATCGATGCGGACGGGAAGCTGATCTGGCGCGACGGCGTCGCCTCGGTCGCGTTCGGGGCGCAGGCAGGGACATCCCTCGCGGACCTGGCGACCAACAACCGCGGCTTTCTCGAATGGGTGCTGCGGAAAGACTTCTCCGAAAAGGTCAAGGCCATCGTCCGAGATGCACTGGCAGGACAATTTCCCGTTCGAAGCGAGACGGAGGCGGAATAGCGGTTCGCGCAGCCGTTGCGTGGGCGGATGGCGCCCGACGACCTGGCCTGGAGGCTCGGTCGGGCCCGACGCGTGCCCGTGTTCGGCCGCGTCGGCCCGCTACGTCGCCACGTGTGCGCCGATGGCTGGCCGATCCGCAACTATGGGCCTGGACGCGATCCGCGGCCCACAGGCGGGCGGTGTCCGGCGACCGCCGTCCCCCCTCAGGCCCGCGGCGGCGAGCTGGTGCCAAGGGGGCGCGCCGTGCGTCCTTACGCGGTGGTGCGTCGCACGAGGCGGAGGGGCGAGGCGGTGCGCGGACCGGTCGTGCCGGTCTGGTGGGACCGGGGCGGCGTCGCCTGTGCGTGGTGCGCCAGATAGGCGACCAACTGGTCCCCGGCATCGAGCAGTTCCTGCTCGTGAATAAGGAGCTGCCTGAACCATGACTTGGTGGCCTTGATCTAGCGTAGAACCCACTGCACTCCGGTAAGGGTTCTGTTGCAAGGTTTGGGATCACGCGCGAGAATCCGTTGGGTGGACCTCGTTACGCGGCCAATCCGAACACCTTGTGGATCAGCTGCGTCTGCCCGACCACGTCACCCTTCGCCATCCATCGCGCCTGTCCCTTGCGGAGCGCATGCATGATCTCGATGCCGCGCAAGGTCCGCCACGCCGTGGTGAATAGCTTGAAGCCCAGCATCGGCCGGGTGCGGCGTTTGATGAATCGGTGGTCCTGCTCGATGATGTTGTTCAGATACTTGCATTGGCGAAGATTCGAACGCGGTCGGACGAGTCCCTCGTGTCGGACCGCCTCGAACGCGACCGGGTAGGCGGGGTTCTTGTCCACGGTCACCACGCGAGGGGGCGTCGTATGAGCCGCGCCTAACGTCTTGCGGAAGAACGCGATGGCCGCCTTCCTGTCGCGCGTCGCTCGCAGCAAGAAATCCAGGGTATCGCCGTTGGAATCGACGCCACGGTAGAGATACGTCCAGGCCCCGGCGACACGCACGTACGTCTCGTCGATCCGATACGAGTCGTTGGTGCGCCTCAGGAATGGCCGACACCGTTTGTCGATCTCTGGCGCATAACGCTGCACCCATCGATAGATCGTCGTATGGTCGACACACAGGCCCCGCTCGCGCATCATGTCCTCGAGATCGCGATAACTTAAGGCATACCGCAGGTACCACCGAACGCACTGGAGGATGAGGGCGGGTTCGAACTGACGCCATTTGAACGGATTGTCGCTGGGCATGATGGGGGACCCGGTACGGTGCTTGCCAAAGGTGGTCCATCCTGACGTCGCAGCCCTGAAGTTGCAACACAACCCATTGAAGAACCGAAGCGAGACGGTTTCGAGGCCGTAGAGCGAAAAGTAGAGCCCCATATACTGCTCGCCGATCAGCTTTTGGAGGGCGTACGGCGACAGCGGACTGGTCGGCATCTTCTCGTGTTTCGGCAGCGTCGGCGAATCGCCATAGACCGATGAGGAGCTGGCAAAGACCACGCGCTTGACTTCTGCGGCTCGGGCCGCCTCCAGCAGTAACACCGTTGCGTCGACATTGGCGCGGTGGGATCCGACTGGGTCTTTTACCGATCGGGGAACGGAAGGAATCGCCGCGATGTGCAGGACGTACTCGACACCCTCCACGACGCGTTCCGCAACGCCAGGCGCGGACAGATCGTCCTCGATGAACTCGAACGCGTCGGCGCCGTGGCTAGAGAGATTCTCCCGGTGACCTGTCGACAGATCGTCGACGACACGGACGTGCTCGCCGGCTGTGACGAGGGAATCGACAAGATGAGAGCCGATAAACCCGGCTCCGCCGGTGACGAGGTAGCGACTCATGCCCGGAGCAGGATACAACCGAACCAGCGCCCTGTCATGTTGCGAATCACAGGACACTCACTACGAAGGGAACTGCTCGCGAGGAATGCCGGGAACGACGCTGAGGGCGTTGGCGTAGTAGATCTTCCTCAGCACATCGTCCGGAAGGTCCATCCCATAGAGCTTCCAAAACGCATGGTACCGGCGGTAGTAGTCGAAATACTCATCCGACGTCTCGAAGGTGCGCCAGTAGTATGGGAACTCCTCTGGCCGATACGAATCCTTCCCGAACAGAATCCGATCCTGGTAGTCGATGAAGAATTGTCTAGCCATCCGCGGCTGGCGGCCCAGCTCATAGAGAATCGCACCCGTCTCCACGTAGACGTTCGGTAGACGGTCGAGCAACGCACCGAGACGGCCAAGGTCATTCGCATGCCAGCCGAAGTGTGCCGCAATGAATCGAGTGTTCGAGTGCCGGGCAAACAGCCGGTCCCGCTCGGCCACCATATCCTCGAAGCCGGGGTAGCTATCGGCCGGCAGGCGCCGGTTCGGGAGCAGGGTCAGCTCAAGCCACCGCTCGTTGAGCCGATCGACTGGTTGATAGAACTCCGACGGCTCACCAACATGGATCAGCACTGGGATGTCCAGCTGGGCGCACATGGCGAAGACCGGATCGAACTCGGGATGGTCCACGGGAACTCGATTGCCATCCTGGTCCCGAACGTTGATTCCGAAGTTCTTGAAAAACTTTAGACCGACCGCTCCAGCGGCCACATCTGCCGCGAGCTGCTCGGCTGCCTGCTGCGCGAATCCGGGATAGACGCCGCGAGAGAAATCGAGGTTGGCGAAGTGGACCATCCGGTCGGGTGCCGCGCTGTCGCTGATGGCGTCAATCTTCCCCTGAAGGTTGCGCCCTGAGCCTCCGCTGAGATTGACAAGCACCTGCAGATTCAGCTGGTCCATTTCAGAGACGACTTGCGACCACTGCCCTTGGGAAACAGACCGGTGGTGGCTGTGTACGTCGACGACCGGATACTTCGCGCGCGGGACCGGATGTTCGTCGACAACCAGTGTCGAACGGGGCGTGTATTCCTCGACCGTAAGAGGCGGCTCGGTAGCCCTCCGCTGCCCGGGGCGCTGGGCCTCTGTGGAGAGAGAGAGCACCGTGATGAGGCCAGCGGCCGCGACAGCAACCGTGCCACCTGCGCCGAGTCCGAGGACGGTCTTCCTAGTCATTCTCAGTCTGGGTTGAAAGTCGCAGATACGAGTCGGGTGGTGCCCCACAACTCACGACCGACGACTACTGTTAGGTTCCGCCGCAGCACAAGCCATAAGCCGAATTCTGTTCCCGCGGTATCGCGATCGCTCGCGACCATGCGGGTGACGACCATTCCTCTAGCCCCGGCATCACTGGCGGGGTCATGCGACCTACCCGGAAGCTTCGGACGGACCGCCCTCAAACGCCTCCCTATTTGGTCTTGCTCCGTGCGGGGTTTAGCCTGCCACTCGCCTTACGGTGAGCGCGGTGCGCTCTTACCGCACCATTTCACCCTTACCCAGCCTTCGCCCTCACGGGCTCCGGCGAGGCGGTATGTTTTCTGTGCCACTTTCCTTCAGGTCACCCTGACCGGGCGTTACCCGGCGCACTGCCCTACGGAGTTCGGACTTTCCTCCCCGCGTCCTCGTCGAAACGAGCACGCGCAGCGGTCGTCCGGCCGGCTACGACGGAATGTCAAAGAGCACGAGACCGAGCGTCTACGCATCAGTCTCTTGACTGATTTTGTACTGCTCGAGCTTCTTATACAAGTTGCTACGCGGAGTATCGATCACTTCCGCCGTCTTCGAGATGTTCCAGCCAAGCTCGCGAAGCTTACTGACGAGGAATGCCCGCTCGCTTGCTTCCTTGAACTCGCGGAGCGTTTTCGCGCTTTCGCCGACACGACCGGCCTCAGTGCCCCGGTCACCGACGCGGATGACCGACTGCACCGCCGACAGGTCGATTGTTGGGTCTGCAACCATGACGAGGAGCCGCTCGACGAGATTCCTCAACTCGCGGATGTTTCCGCGCCAGTGCTGTAGCGCGAGCGCCTCGAGCGCCTCGTTGGTGAACGCTCTCGGTTTGAAATTGTTCTCCCTGGCGAACGCCGCCGCAAAATGCTTCACGAGGAGTGGGATGTCCTCAGCACGCTCCCGGAGCGGCGGCACGCGAATCGGGATGACGCTGAGACGAAAGAACAAGTCCTCGCGGAACTCGCCGTCCTCAATTGCCTTTTCCAGTTCCTTGTGTGTCGCCGCCAGAACCCGAACGTCGACCTTCAAAGTCCGGGACGACCCGAGCCTCTCCACCTCCCCCTCCTGGAGTACGCGGAGCACTTTCGCCTGCGTCTTGAGACTCATGTCCCCGACTTCGTCTAGAAAAATCGTGCCGCGATCGGCCTGCTCGAACTTGCCGACCTGCTTCTCCGTGGCCCCGGTAAACGACCCCTTCTCGTGACCGAAAAGCTCCGACTCAATCAAATCCTCTGGAATAGCGGCACAATTCACCTGAACGAAGCGTTCACGTGTTCGCGGACTGTTCCGGTGGATCGCGCGGGCGACCAGTTCCTTCCCCACGCCACTCTCGCCCTGAATGAGCACCGAGCTTTTCACAGGAGCCGCACGACGAACCTCGTCGGTCACCTTCTTCAGAGCTGCGCTCTCTCCAACCATCTCATGCCGAACCTGGTCGGCCTTGCGCCAGCTTCGGTTCTCCGACATGAGCTTTCGCTGGTCAAGCGCGTTTCGAATGGTCACCTTCACGCGCTCGGTCGAAAGAGGCTTTTCGAGAAAATCGAACGCGCCAAGCTTGGTCGCCTCGACCGCCGTACTCACGTTGCCATGGCCGGAGATCATCACCACGGGAACCATCTCATCCTGCTCCCCGATGGCGCGAAGCACATCGAGTCCATCCATCCCCGGCATCTTGACATCGAGAAAGATGAGCTCGGGGCTCTCGCGCTCGATGGCGGAGAGGCCCTCCTGCCCGCTCGGAGCCAAGATGCAGTCGTAACCGTCGTACTCGAGAATCATCTTGAGCGAGTCGCGAACGGCTGTCTCGTCGTCGATGACAAGGATGCGGGTCTTCATCGGTCTAAGTATTCGTCTGTGGCCCGTCAACGGGCGACTGGACGGCCCCACGGCGTTCGGTTTCGCGGTGTGCCCCGCCCCGAGGCCGACCGGTTTTCAGAGCGAGCACCGGACGCCGTGGAACCGCTAGGAATCCACCTCTTCATTATAGGTTCGACATCAGCTCCAGAAACGCCTCCTCCGTGAGGACCGACACTCCCAGCACCTCAGCCTTCGCGAGCTTGCTCCCGGGCTTCTCGCCCGCAACCACATAGGTCGTCTTCTTGTTCACCGCCGAGACAACCGCCCCGCCGTGTGCCTGAATCGCTCTGGCCGCCTCGTCGCGTGATTGCGATGCCAGCGTACCAGTGAGAACAAACGTTTGGCCAGCCAGCTCGTCTCTCACGCCCCCTTCCCGCCCGACGGGAGCACTCCGGTCCGCCAAGTTCAGCTTCGCTGCCCGCAGCCGGTCGAAGAGCTTCTTGTTCCCCGGCTCGTCGAAGAACGTTCTGACCGATGCTGCCACGACCGGCCCAACGTCCGGAATCGCTTCCAGATCCTCTTCAGACGCCGCGACCACAGCGTCGAGACTTCCGAGGGTCCGCGCCAGCACCTGCGCCGCTCGCTCTCCGACGTGGCGGATCCCAACGCCAAAGAGCACCCGCCACAGCTCGGTTGACTTGCTCCGCTCGAGCTGGTCCATGACGTTCGCGGCCGACTTGGGGCCCATTCGATCGAGCCCCTCCAGGTCCTCAGCCGTCAGCGCGTACAAATCGGCGAAATCGTCAACCATTTCCTTCCCAACGAGCTGGTCGATGAGCGATTCGCCCAGACCTTCGATATCCATCGCCCGGCGGGACGCGAAATGCTGCAAGGCTCGACGGATCTTCGCCGGACACACCACATTCGGACATCGCCAAACGACTTCACCCTCTGGTCGCTCAAGCCGTGTCGTGCACGCCGGACACGTAGTCGGCATGACGAACGGCTTCGGCTCCGCACGGCCGGTTCGACGCTGACCCACAATCGCCTTCACGATCTTGGGGATCACATCGCCGCCCTTTTCAACCAGGACCATGTCACCGGCGCGGAGGTCCTTTCGCGCAACCTCTTCGGCGTTGTGCAACGTGGCCATCTGGACCGTCGTTCCGGCGAGCCTGACGGGTTCGAGCACCGCGTAGGGTGTCACGGCCCCCGTACGGCCGACGTTGACCTCGATGCTCAACAATCTGGTCGTGGCCTGCTCCGCAGGGTACTTGAACGCGACCGCCCATCGTGGGAACTTCGACGTCGATCCAAGCTGCTGTCGATTCCGAGCACCGGACACCTTCACCACTGCACCGTCGGTATCGAAGCCAAGTGAACGACGCTTGTCACCCCACGCGTCGCAGAAGGCAATCACCTCATCGATGTTTCCGCAGGCCTGCCAGTGCGACTCGATCGGCAGTCCCCACAGGCGAAGTTGCCTCAGCATGTCCTCGTGGGAATCCAGCTCATCCAGCACGTGAGCGCGTCCGCCTCCCTCCGCACCTGGACCAGACGTGACGGCCTGATACATGTAGGCGCTCAAGCCGCGGTGGGAGACCAATGCCGGGTCGAGGTTGCGGATCGTTCCAGCGGCCGCGTTTCGCGGATTGGCAAAAGCCGGCTCCCCGGCATCCTCCCGTTCGCGGTTGATCTCATCAAATCTCCGGCGCGGAAGATACACCTCGCCCCGTATTTCAAG
This sequence comes from Vicinamibacterales bacterium, assembly GCA_965223015.1. Lineage (GTDB taxonomy): Bacteria > Acidobacteriota > Vicinamibacteria > Vicinamibacterales > UBA8438 > CAUZIB01. Next base: position 80,757 of record CBDCVL010000008.1, read on the forward strand.
CCGGCCCGTCTGAGTGTCTTTGAGTCTGAGGGGAATCGCTCGGATCGCGCGGATATTCGACGTCACGTCCTCACCACGGATGCCGTCGCCACGGGTGACACCCCGCACAAGACGTCCGTTCTCATAGGTTGCCGCGATACTCAGGCCGTCGATCTTGAGCTCTGCGACATACCCGACGGGGTCGGCCGGGCCGTCGAGCCCGAACCCCTTGCGCACACGCTCGTCGAAGGCCCGCAGCTCCTCCTCAGAGTAGGCATTGTCCAGACTGAGCATCGCAGCTGCATGCTCGACCGTCTCGAACCGATCAACGGGGCGCCCAGCCACACGCTGGGTGGGAGAGTCTGGGGTAATAAGCTCCGGGTGGGTCGCCTCGAGCTCCTGAAGTTCGGTGACAAGCCGATCGAACTCAGCGTCTGAGATCTCGGGATCATCCAGAACGTAGTACCGCTCTTCGTGGTAGCGAATGCGGTCGCGAAGCTCTTCGAGATGTTGGGCGACTGGGTTCACGGTGGGAGGGACAGTCAGAGTCCCCAGGCCGTCCTACCGATCTCTCGCGAGGACGTAGTCCGGCAATGCCGCCAGCGCGTCACGCTCTGCCGACGCTGGGAACAGATCCAGGAATCGCTTCGCTTCGGCTGCGTAATCGAGAGCTCGGTCGTAGGCATGCTCGATGGCTCGGTGCTCGTGCAGGAGGTCCTGAAGCTCGCTCCACGACTCGGGCGACATCGATTGATCGTTGACCGCTCCCCTGATCAGCTCACTCGCCCGACCACCGTCGCGCTGGAGCAGCAGGATGGCGGGGAGCGTCACCTTTCCCTCGCGCAGGTCGCCGCCAATCGGCTTGCCGAGCGAACTGGAGTCGGCCGTATAGTCCAGAAGGTCGTCGACCAGCTGGAACGCCACACCGAGATTGAATCCGTATTCCCGCAGGGCTGTACGCTGGTCGGGTGTGGCCTCACCGAGCATGCCGCCGATTTCGGCACAGCCGCCAAAGAGATAGGCCGTCTTGCGGCGGATGATCTCGAGATACTCTTCCTCGGTGATATCGACGTCACCCCTCTTGGTGAGCTGGTAGAGCTCGCCTTCGATCATCCGGAGCGTCACATCACAGAGAAGCCGGACGAGATCCAGCGAATCGTACGTCAGCGCCATCCCCATCGACTTGATGTAGAGATAGTCACCCAGGAGCACCGTGATGTCGTTGCCCCACCTTGAATGAACCGCCGCCTTGCCGCGCCGCAGATCAGCGTCATCGACAATGTCGTCGTGGACGAGTGTCGCGGTATGGATGAACTCGACGACAGACGCGTAATTGACCGCCTGATCGCCGGTATAGCCGGCCAGCCGGGCTGCCATCAGCAGCACCGCCGGCCGTACTCGCTTACCGCCGCTGGACTGGATGTAGCGCCCGATCTCGGGAATCAGATCGACTCGAGACTGGATATGCTGGGCATACGCCTCTTCGACTTCCTCAAGCTGACCCTGGATCGGCTCAAAGATGCGGGCGAGCTCAGCCGGAGCGGACGATCGCACAGTTTGCATAACGAAGCCTGGATCAGACCATACTTGCTTCACAAGTGTCAACGCACCAAGCCTTTAGACGAATCCTCCCAGCCAAAGGGTGTCAAGGTCGGTCGGACCCGTCGCCAAACAGCGAGACAAACGACACGGCGGTCCCGGCCGCCACGTCGGCCCGTAGCTCCCCACGGGTTTCAGCCAGCACCTCCACCACGCGGGCAACCCATGCTGGCTCATTCCGCTTGCCTCGGTAGGGTGTGGGAGCCAGATACGGCGAATCGGTTTCAGCCAGCAGTCTGTCAGCCGGGACCAGTTTGGCCGCCGCCCGAATCTCTTCAGCGCGCCGAAAGGTCACGATCCCGGAAAACGACACATAGAACCCCAGATCCAACGCCTGCCGCGCCAGGCCGACATCCCCCGCAAAGCAGTGAAAGACACCGCGAACCTCGCCCCTCCCCTCCTCTCGGAGAATGGCGACCGTATCGGCGTCAGCCTCCCGAGTGTGGATGACGACCGGGAGCGCCTGCTCGCGAGCCAACCGGACCTGTCTCCGGAAGACTTCCTGCTGAAGCTCGCGGGGCGCGAAGTCGTAGTGATAGTCCAGCCCAATCTCGCCGACCGCACATGCCTGGGGTAATTCGGCGATCGCCCGTGCCACCGCACTTTCGACATCGTCCTCACGGTCCCTGTACTGGCCAGCCTGATGGGGATGCACCCCCGTGGCACATCGCACGCTCGGCCAGGCCTGGACCACCCGCTGGAACCTCCTGGCCTCCACTGGGCTGGTCGTATCGAGAATACAGAGCGCGCTGGTCAATCCGGCCGCTTTGGCACGATCGGTCACCTCTGGCAGGTCATCGACGAAGGCGTCGTCGGCAAGGTGGCAGTGGGAGTCAATCATTGGTGGTCGGCGAGAGAAGACCCATCCTCAGTGATGGGAATCAGTAGTTTGTTCGCCCTCGGTAACCCCGCGGTAGTCGGTCCTCGCAGCGAAAACCGTAGATGAGCAGCGCCCGAGGCCGAACCTCGCTTTCCTTCCAAGCACATCGCACGGCGACGAGGCCGACCGGTTTTCAGAGCGATGACCGACTGCCGTGGGGTTGACGACCACCGACGAAAGCAACCTCTCCCCTAGCTCACCTTCGAACCCGGCGGTGCGGCCTCAGTGTCATCAACCGTGAGAAGCACAGGCTTTCCCCCGTCGGGCCCAGACGCGGCCAGGATCATGCCGTTCGACTCGAGCCCGGCAAGTTTCGCCGGCTTCAGATTCGCCACAAAGATGACAGTCCGGCCGACCAGCGACTCAGGCTCGTATGCACCCAAGATCCCCGCGAGGACCTGCCGCTCTCCGTCACCGGTGTCGAGCTGTACCCTGATCAGCTTGCGCGATTTCGGTACCGCCTCTGCGGTCACGACTCTCCCGACACGAAGCTCGACCTTGAAGAAGTCGTCAATCGAAATCTTCGACGCCGTTTCCTCTGCCTTCTCCGCCCCAACCGTCTTCGCCTCTGCTACCTTCGGCGGGCCCGAAGTCGCTGCCTCAGGTGCTGCCGTCTTCGTTGTCTGGTCCATGACTTTGTCTTCCTTCTCTGCTTGGAGTCGGGGCCACAGCGGATCACCCTTGGCGATGACTCGGTCTCCAGTCGTCAACCATGCCGCGTCCGCGTCGAGACGCAGGCCGCTCGGGTCCCGTGTCTCGCCGACCCGACGGAGCACCTCCGCCGCAGACGCTGGCATGACCGGCGTCAGCAGCAGTGCAGAAATCCGAATCGCCTCGGCAATCTCGAACAGTTGCTGGTCGAGTTCAGCTGCACGCCCCGCGTCCTTGGCAACCGCCCAGGGCTGAACCTCGGCGATGTATTCGTTGGTCGCATCAATAAGGCGAAAGACAGCCGAGACCCCTTCGTGAATCGCGAGACGCTCCATCGCATCCCGATACGTGCCGACAACCGAAGCCGCACGGACGGACAGCGCACCTGGCGCCCCGGTTGGCGGGGTCAACCGCCCATCACGATATCGATGGGCCATCGCGGCCAGCCGGCTGACGAGGTTCCCAAAATTGTTCGCGAGGTCGACGTTGTAGCGTTCCTCGAAACGCTCCCAACTGAAGTCTCCGTCCTGGCCGTACGAGATCTCCTTTGAGAGGTAGAGCCGCAGCGGATCGGGGCCGAGCCGGTCGGCAGCCTCGAGCGGGTCGACGATCGTGCCGAGCGACTTGCTCATCTTCTGGCCCTTCCAGTGCACCCAGCCATGGCCGAAGACCTTTCGCGGGAGTGGCAGACCAGCGCTCATGAGCATCGCGGGCCAGATCACGCAGTGAAAACGCGTGATGTCCTTGCCAATAACATGGAGGTCGGCAGGCCACCACAGGTCATACAGCTCCGCATCCCGACCGTATCCCACGGCAGACAGGTAATTGATGAGCGCGTCGACCCAGACGTACACAACGCTGTGGGGATCGTTCGGAAGCGGAATCCCCCACGACTGGCCGGTGCGGCTCATCGAGATGTCTTCCGGCCCTGACTCGATAAACCTGAGAATCTCGTTTCGACGCATCTCTGGCTCGAGAAACTCCGGATGTTCCGCGTAGTGCTCGAGTAGCGGTGCTTGAAATCTCGACAGTCGGAAGAAGTGGTTCTTTTCCTTGATCCACTGCGGCGCCCGCTGGTGGATTGGGCAATTACCGTCGACGAGATCCTTCTCCTGTTTGAATGCCTCGCACGACACGCAATACCACCCCTCGTACGCACCTTCGTAGAGGTCGCCAGCGCCGGCAATCTTCTGCACCAACGCCGTGACACCGTCCCGGTGGCGGTCAGCTGTCGTCCGGATGAAGTCGTCATACGAAATGTCGAGCCTCCGCCAGACATCTCGAAACACTTCCTCCATCTGGTCGCAGTAGGTCAGCGCGTCGACTCCCTCCTCCTTGGCGCGCTGATAGACATTCTGCGAGTGCTCGTCGTTTCCCATCAGAAAGCGGGTCTCGATGCCGCTCAGCCGCTTGTACCGTGCGATGACATCGGCCGTGATCTTCTCGTAGGCCGTCCCTAGGTGGGGCCGACTGTTGACGAAGTCAATTGCGGTTGTGATGTAGAACTTGGACATTGGGTCAAAAACCTACACCCTACGACGCAGGACCACGGTCCAGGTACGCTTTCGTCGCGACGGCCTGAACCTCCTTCACGGAAAGTCCGTGCTCGTCGGCCAGCCGCGCGCAGTCGTCAAACTCCGGCGCAGCGTTCAGCACGGCGGCAGCACCGGCACGACGGGCGACCTTGAATCGCACGATCCCAAGCGGAGTGTCGACCGCCACCTGCTCGCGTTCGAGGCGCTCTCGGTCCATTTCGTGAAACCGGACGCCGATCGAGGTCGTCTCCTGGAAGACTATCCCGCTCAACCCCTGGCGGTGCTCGGGCAGGGCCACAATGGTAACAAGCGTCCCCGGTCGGTTCTTCTTCATCTGGATCGGCGCATAGAACACATCGAGGGCGCCGGCTGCATACAGCCGGTCCATCAACACGCCGAAGATCTGAGGGTTCATGTCGTCGATCTCGCACTCGAGAACCACAACTCTTTGAAGCTCGTTCGAGCTCTGCTCCTCGCCAACCAGCACACGCAACAGATTCGGGTGGTCGGCAAAATCTCGGTCTCCGGCACCATAGCCGCTCCGGTGCACCTGCATCGCCGGCATCGGCCCGTAGCTTTCTGCGTATTCCGTCAGAATGAGTGCCCCGGTTGGCGTGAGTAGCTCAACGGCCGGCCCCCGCGAATAGACTGGCACCCCCTCTATCAGCCGGGCCGTGGCCGGGGCCGGAACCGGCATCACGCCGTGCTCGCACGTCACGGTTCCAGACCCAACGTTGATCGCCGAGGCGACAATCCGGTCGGCGCCAAACCATTCCAAACCAAAGACACACCCGGCAATGTCGACGATCGAGTCGACAGCACCGACTTCATGTAAGTGAACTTTCTCGACTGGCATCTGGTGGATGGCCGCTTCGGCCTCCGCCAGCCGTGTAAACAGCCGCTTCGCACGCGCCTTTGCGGTCCCCGACAGGGCCGACCGGTCGACCATTCGACAGATCTCACTCAGGCTGCGGTGGTGGTGCGCATGACTATGCTGGTGGCCTCCGTCGACCGCATCGTGGGAATGGTCGTGGTGGCCATGATCATGGTCATCGTCGTCGTCAGGGCCATGGGCATGGTCGTGCCCGTGAGGGTGAGCGTGATCCTCCGCATCGTGGTCATCCACTACACTGAAGCTCGTCGCGCCGATGCCGGAACGAAGAACCGGGCGGGCATCGATCCGCACATCCGGTTCCTCATCCGGGCTCAGAATGAGGCTTCCCAGCGCGGTACGAACTTCCTCGATCGGCAGACCTGCATCTATGAGCGCACCAAGTATCATGTCCCCCGACGCGCCCGAGAAACAGTCGAAGTAGAGGACGGTAGACACTATATTCTCCCAGCTTCCTTGAAGCTGAAGTACTTCGAGTCGGCCAGCACGAGGTGATCAAGCACGTCGATCCCCATCAACACGCCAGCGTCAACAAGCCGCTTGGTCAACGCCACATCGTCAGGACTCGTCGTCGGGTCGCCTGACGGATGATTGTGAAACAGTACAACCGCTGCAGCCCAGCACTCTGATGCCGCACGGAACACTTCGCGCGGATGCACCAAACTCGCATCGAGCGTTCCGATCGACAGCACCGTCGTCCGGATCACGCGGTGCTTCGTATCGAGCATCACGACGCCGAACTGCTCGACCGGTTCTGAACCATGGCCCGGCAGCAGATACGACGCAACGTCACGCGGGTTGCCCAAACGCGGCCGGTCTGACGGAGCGCACGCGAGGGTGCGTCGTCCAAGCTCGACGGCCGCCAGAATCTGAGCAGCCTTTGCCGGCCCCACGCCGGATATCCGCCGCAGGCGCCCCCCGGTCATCCGCGTCAAGCCGTGCGCACCACCAGACAGACTCAGCACTCGGTTCGCGATCTCGAGGGCGTTTTCCCGGCGGAACCCGTGGCCAAGAATGACGGCGATGAGCTCGTTGTCCCCGAGACCGCCCGACCCGAGCCGGTCGAGCTTTTCGCGAGGCCGGTCGTGTGGAGCAAGTGACTTCATCGTCGGTCACTCGCCCTTCAAGCCGCGTACCGCCGACGTTCGTGTGTCGCAACGCGCGAGTCATCGTACTACACAGGCACCGAGTCGGCGGGTGAGCGGCAACCCTGGACCGACAGGAAACCTACCGCAACCATTCGCCACTCGCGATGATCTCGGCCCACCCAGTCAGGTAGATCCCGTCGCCGAGCCACTCGACACGCTGAGACCCGCCCGGGGACACGACGTTCAGCGAGCGGTCGGCTCCGCCAAACGTGGCGGCTGCGACCGCCGACCCGCACGCTCCGGTGCCGGAGGCCGACGTCGGTCCGACCCCCCGCTCCCAGATCAGAATCTGCACTTCATCTGGCCGCACGACCTGCGCGAACTCGACATTTGTCCCGTCCGGGAACGCCTCGTGGGTCGCCAGCGCCGGCCCCAGCCTCCTGAAGCGTGCCTCGTCGAGACGATCTGTCAATACGATGCACTGTGGGTTGCCGACCGAAAGCGCCACGACCTTGACTGACTCACCTGCTGCTTCCAGCTCGACCTCTCGGACCCCGAGTGGCTCCCCCATGAAGGCCCGAAAGGTGGAGCGAGGAGGATCGGAACCCAGCAGTGTCAAGACCTTGATGCCACCATCCGTCTCGATCACCGTCTCTTCCTCGGGCCCCGCTGACTGTCCGCCACGAATGGTCTCTACGGCGTCCAGGACAATCGCTGCCAAACATCGCACCCCGTTGCCAGAGACTTCTGCAAGTGACCCGTCGGCATTGAAGAGCTTCATGGCCGCGCCCGGCGCCGTCAATCGATAGTAGATGAGGCCGTCCGCACCCACTCCCGAATGCCGGTCGCAGACGGCCCGGGCTACGCCCGCCGCTTCATCAGCCTCAACCTCGCTCTCGTCGATGAACAGGAAGTCGTTACCGTACGCGTGGGCTTTGACGAACCGGGTCGGCATCACGGAACCTCGATCCCTTGGAACGTCCAGGTGATGCCGGCCGTGACCCCGATGGTGCCGTCGCGCGGTGACAGGCCGGCGATCAGCGCGCCATCGAAGCGGACGGAACCCAGCGTATGGCGTGCACCGGCTCGGAGGGACGATCGGCTGTCTGTGCCAGGAGGGGGCTCTCCGCGTCGTGTGTTCGCGTGCCCATTGACGTCCAGGACAATCTCGGTCCTCTCGGTCATGGCGAGTGCTGATGACAGCCCGTAGATGATCACATCGTTCTGCCGATTACCCTGCGTCGGGTCCCCCAGGATTCCAAGCCCGACATTACCCACGAGGCGGACAGAACCGATCGTCTTGCCGACCAGGACCGTGTTGATGAAGTCGAAGGTATCGAGGCCCAATCCGCTCTCGTTGCTTGCATTCGGGAGGCGCGTCGCAAACCGCAGCGCAACCGCCGGTCGTCGGCTCGTCTCGGACAACACGCGAGCTTTGGCCCCGATCACGATGTCGTCCATATCGGAGGTCGTGTCTCCCTGAGTGTTCACCAGCGCGGATAGCGGGGCCTCCGACCGCTTGGTCACATGCAACCGTTGATACGAAATGCCGTCAATCTGGATTTCGGCGATGGAACTGACGCCGATGCTCACGCCCAGCGTCGGTACCCGCAACCGATGACCTTCGAGGCCAGACACTGGATACGGCTGATCGGCTATGTAGTCGAATCCCCCTTCCAGCAGCACGAGACCGCTTCCGATCGATTCGGGGTCTTCCGTGACCAGAGGGCGCTGCTGAGCCCGAACCGACACAGTCGACAGCGTCGCGACGAGTGCGAGAGACACGAGTGCCGGACGTGGGCAATTCATCCGACTAGGATTCACGATCCACGACAGTCGACCAACGACCCCATCGTATGTAGCTCATTGCCGCTGCATCGTACACCGCATGCGCCACAATCGGAGCCAAGAGTCCCTCGGTCCAGATCGCCAGCCCTCCGAGTGCAGCCCCCATCACCATCGCCCAGCATCCAAAAGCCAGAGTGCCGCTCCCACCCATGTGCAGAAGTCCGAAGATCACACTGGCTGGGAGCAGACCAAGTTCCGGTTGGATCGCGCCTCGAAACAGCACCTCCTCGCCGACGCCGGCGGCCAGGCTGATGATGGCGACCTGCGTCCCTGACACGCGCCCGAACAGCGGTAGGAGGGCGTCACGATACAACCGCCGGACGGACCGCACCCCCGGGAGCTCTGGCGCCCAGCGGAGGAGGTACAGATTGACAGCACCCAGCACGCCCGCGGCACCGCCGCCGACGACAAGCCCCTCAACAGCACCACCCCAAGCGAGCGGCAGGTCACGCCACCAGAGCCACACGAAGGCAACGACAACAAGCAGCCCTTCACCGACGAGCGCTAGCCGGACGAGAGAGCGTGGACTCAATGTCCAGGGCTCTCCAGCATCAGCGTCACCGGCCCATCGTTCACGAGCTCCACGTCCATCATTGCCTGAAACTCCCCGGTCTCAACTCTCAAGCCGCTCTCACGCAGCTTCGTCACGAGATCCTCATAGATCCCCCTGGCCTCCACCGGCGCCGCGGCTTGGTCGAACGACGGTCGTCGCCCACGCCGGCAATCCCCGTACAGCGTAAACTGCGAGACGACGAGGATCTCGCCGCACATTTCCGTCACAGACCGATTCATTCGCTGCTGATCGTCCTCAAACACCCGCAGGGCAAGAACCTTTCCCGCGATGTAGTCGATGTCGCTCGAATCGTCGTCCTTCCCGACGGCGACGAAGACCAGGAGGCCGGCACCAATCCGTCCGACCTGTTCCCCCTGGACCAACACCCGCGCCGAGGTCACTCGCTGAAGGACGGCTCGCATGGGAGACTGCGACTCGTAGGACGTCTATCGACCTAGCGCGCCGGCTGACACAAGGTTCGCCGCCGCTCGTTCTCGCAGATCACGAGACGGGTTGAGCCTTGTGTCGAGGAGATGACGCGGCACGACGTTCCCGAGCGCCTTGAGCATCGAGCGCTTGACGCCAGGATGCTCCGCCTCGAAATCGAGCAGGAGGCGCTTGAGTCTCTGGCGTCTCAGGCTGAGATCACCACATACCGGACAGCAACCGCGCGACTGGCAGGCCCGAGAGAGCTCGTGGTGTTTGTACTGCTCGCAGCCGGAATCGACGTTGACGGCAATGATCGAGAAGTCGATGGGGGCCCGACGCCGCAGGACGTCGAGCAACTGCATCAACACCCAGCTGTCCTTGCCCCCCGACAATCCGACCATGATTCGGTCGCCTTCCTGAATCATCTCGAAGGTGGCGGCCGCCCGCGTAACCTTGCGGGCCAGGCGTGCTTCAAGCTTCGAGTTATGTCCCATGGCCGTCAACTCAGACCTCGACGTATCCACGCGTCGCCCGCTGGGCCTGTGACCTTATACTCCGCGGTCGACGCCATCCACAAACTCACGCCCCGGCACGTTCGAGCCTCGGAACGGCCGAAATCAAGTGCCGACAAATCGACCCACAGTGACGGCCACGCGTCGAACCTGCTGAGACAACCGCGACGCCCCCTAGGTCCTTCCTAGCCACCCGTTGGCAGGCCGATTGCAAACTCGTCAGCCATGTCGATTGCGGGTGGGGTTCCTCAGGTCACTGAGTCTATCGGACATGACTTCGATGGAAATCGTGACGGCGCCCTCAAAGGCGTAGAAAAGTGGGCGTTTCTAAACGAATTGATGAGCCAGCTGGGCGCGGCTGGTCCAGGGCGGAGCGTCTCGGGTGCAGACTCGGTCTTCGGGAGGTCGGGTGCCGACCAGCTGGATCTTTCCCAGGTTGTCTGGCTCCACGAAAACGTGAGTGGCTGGCCGCAGACGTCGACGATCACCGGCACGTCGATAGGCGACCCCCCAATTTCCATCGAGCACACGAAGAGCGGGTTGTGGCCTCGTGACGACTTCAGCACCAGCGGCGTGATCGTTGACAGCAATGCCTGGGTCTTCGCGAACATCGACGGGACGTGGCACGCCGCGACCTGGGAGTGGTTCAAGCCGGGACAAACCAGTAAGAATCTTGGCGCCTCGGATTTCCAAACTCACGTCAACGATGCGCCCCCATTGAACAATTGGACACCGAAATCAGGCGAGCAAATCGGTCTCATAGTCAGCACACCAGCTCGACTGGGACCGGCCGGCCCGGGTCAACGAACGCTCGAACGTCGTCCTGACGACCTGGCCGTAGGGAGAACAACTGACGGAGAGAGGCGTGCGAAGGAAGACCCTCTCGACGTGGACGAGTTCTCCGGCTGGCCCATCGCGTGTCCGTCCTCCGATTGGCAGGCGTGTGCGTTCGTTCGGGATCTACGCAAACCTACGGCCACGTTCTGAGCACGACATTTGAGCGCTCGTTGACCCGGGCCGGCCGGTCCCAGTCGAGCTGGTGTGCTGACCATGAGGCCGATCGTTTCTCCGGACTGCGGCGTCCAACTGCTCAGCGGGGAGGCACCGTTGACGTGCGTTCTGAAATCGGAGGCACCGAAGTCCTTGCATGTGGTGCCGGCTCGTAGCCACTCCCAGGTTGCGGCGTACCATGTGCCGCCGATATTGGCAAACACCCACACGTTGCTGTCGACAATCGCCCCGCTGCCGCTGAAGTCACCAGTTGGCCACTGCCCCAGCTTGGTGTGATTGATGCAAATGGGCGGTGCGCCGATCGTCGTGCTGGTGATCGTGGATGTCTGCGGCCAGCTACTGACGTTCGTGTGGAGCCATACAACCTGGCTGAGGTCGAGCTCGTCGCTGGCCGTCCCACTGCTCACAGCACCCCCACCACCGCCACCACCATTCAAGGTGGTCTCTGCATCAGCCGCGACCGTAAAGAAGACCGTCTGCGAGAACTCCCCGAGCACCGACCCCGCCGGGGCCGCGGCGGTCGGGAACGTGTCCACCGAGCCGTTCGTGCCCCTTGCGCGCCAGTAGTACCTCGCCTCCTTTTCCAGATCCACGTTCAGCTGAGCGCTCGTCCGTTGCTCTCGACTCAGGGCGGTCTGACGGGGTCCGGTCAGCGGTGTGTTGATTCCCGCATGCTTACCCATCTCCTCGGCGATCACCGCCACGATGTTGAGGAACTGGGAGTCGGTCGCGACCTCGAACTCGATCATCACCGGTCCAGGGTCACCCTTGATGACCGGATTCTCCACCTCGAGAACCGGACGGACACTGTTGACCTCATCCCCCGAGGCGGGCTGCAACGGCGTCGGCGTAAGGATCTCGGCCGGCACGTTCGTCTCGAATGCCGCCATCTCGGACCACGGTCCATGTGCTCCCTGAAACACCGCGCGTGCTTTCCACTGATGCGGCGTGTCGTCAATCAGCTCCGTCTGCACCGTGTGCGTGGTGATCTCGCCCCCCAGCGGGACCGTTCCCGAATCGACCATGGTCAAGTCGCCGTTTGCCTCGACGCGATACACCTGGAACTCATGAGGTAAGGCGATGCCCGACACGAATTCGGATTGGGAGCTCATGGCGTTCAGGGGCGGTAGCAGCGTTTCCACCTCGGCGTTGTTGACCGGACTCTGGGGAACCGGTGCCGACACCTTCAGCGTCGAGCCGTCTGCCGCAGCGACTTCTGAGATCAGCCCCCCGGGAACGCTCCCGGCTCCGGCGCCCGAAGCGCCGTTCATGGCCGATGGCGACGTCGGGTTTGAACTCTCGCAGGCCAGCGAGAGTGCCACCAACACCACGATTCCAAGTCGAGTAAACACAGTACGAGACTTCACTAAAGCGCTTTTCATGACCGTGTGGCGGCCGAGTACCCGCAGTGCCGAAAATAGTTGCGGCATTCGTCAGGGCTGAAGTGCGCCAAGCACTCGCCGAGGAACGGCCAGAGCGTCTCGGTGCTGCGACAGCGAGCGGTGCGAACGAGGGCTTTGAGCTTCGCGAAGCAGAGCTCGATGGGATTGAGGTCCGGGCTGTAGGGTGGCAAGTACCAGAGGGTGGCCCCGGCGGCCTGGATGGCGCGTTGGATGCCGGCGACCTTGTGGGCCCCGAGATTGTCGGCAATGACGATGTCGCCGGGCTGCAGGGTCGGCACCAGGATCTGTTCGATGTAGGCGCGGAAGCTCTCGCCATCGATCGCGCCGTCGAAGACCCCCGGTGCGGTCAGCCCCGTGACCCGCAACGCGGCGAGAAACGTGCTGGTCTGCCAGCGCCCGCAGGGGTCGTGGACGCGCGCGCCGCGCGGTGCCCGGCCGTACCGCCGAAGCAGATTGGTGGTGCTGCCGGTTTCGTCCAGACACACGAGGTGGGCGACATCCCAGGTCGGCGCCGCCGCGTGCCACGCGACCCGCGCGGCCGCGACGTCAGGCCGATCGTGTTCGGACGGGCGGACCGTTTTTTTTAACGGTCAGGCCGAGGGCCCGCACGGCGCGCCAGACCGTCGGCACACTCGCGGGCGTGGCGAGGGCGTCCTTCAGCTCAGCCAGCGTGCGATCCGGGTGCGCCGCAATCAGCGCGGCCAAGGTGTGTAGGTGCGGCTCAAGCATGCCGCGCCGTCCATGTCGCTGGACGCGAGGCGCCACCTCGCCCGTTTCGCGCCGCCGCTGTTTCAGTAGCCGCACCCACGACCCGCTCACGCGGTACTTCGCCGCCACATCGGCCGCCTTCATCCCGGCATCGCTGTCGAGGAGCGCCCGCTCTCGCAGATCCATCGAATAGGCACGCATCGGTCCTCCTGCATCGGTATGCGCAGAAGTACCACGACCGCCCCAGGTAGTACAAGGCCTATTTGAAAAGCGCTTTAGCACCAAAAACGCCCTCCGACAGAGTGTCACGATGTGCACATGTCCGCCGAGGAATCATAGCGAAAGCCTCGCAAAAAGGCGACCCTCGCGTGAAACGATTTCACATGTGCTAGGATTGCGCGCCTTGGGCACGATACACGCGACTGCACGATGCATGGGGACCGTATGAGACGAGACCGGGATGTAGCGGCAAGACGATTGACGACGCTGTTCGTATGTCTGGCGACCCTGACTCTGGGAGCGCCGAGGCTCAAACATCGGAGTGGGACGGGCACGGCTTCATCTCGATCAGCGGAGGTGGGCAGTTCTCTGACAGAGAGTTCAAGATACCGCTGTCAGTCCCGATGTTTGACGAGCTCGCCCGGTTCGAGACCACTCACACCTCGGGGAGCGGTGGTCTTCTCGATGTGGCGGGTGCCGTCCGGATCGCGGGGAATCTCGGAGTCGGTGGCGGACTTTCGGTAACGCGAAGCCAGAACGACGTGCTCGGGACAGGCATCGTGCCGAACCCGCTCTTCTTTGACCGCTCGCGGGATGTGTCGTTCCTGGAGACCGGCCTTGAACAGCGCGAGATTGGCATCCATTTCTCGGCCGTGTACGTCATACCTGTCTCCGACCGATTCCTGGTCTCAGTTGTCGGAGGACCGACGCTATTTCGGCTTCGACAGGACCTCGTAAGCGACGTAGAACTCGGTCCCGAAACTGACGCACCGTTCTTCGACACAGTGGACGTGGCATCGGTATCGACCACCACCGTCAGTGAGACCGGTCTTGGGGTGCACATCGGATTCGACGGAACGTTTCTGCTAAACGACCAACTCGGAGTCGGCGGATTCTTTCGGTTCGCAGGAGGATCGGTCGACCTGCCGGCAGGAGACACGCTGGTGTCGGTTGATGTCGGCGGAGTACAGGTCGGCGGGGGCCTCAGGCTGTTCTTCTAAGGGAGACGCGCGATATGCTGGTGAGGCTGCGGAGGAAGATGCACGATGACGGCTCGAGTCCGGCGCAGGTGGGTGGCGCTCGTGGTTGTGGGCCTTGCAGTCGGCGCCATCTTCGTTGCTGTCTCGACCCGAGTCCCCCCCGAGCGGTCTAGTCCGCTCACCGCACTGCTGGCCGCGCCCGAACGAATCTATACGAGGTGGGTCCCACCTCAGCCACCGCCAACCCTGAGTGGCGTCCTGCGCCGCGAGCGGGATGCCTGGAAACAACTCGGGACGCAGATCTCTGGGCACCTCGTGTGGTCGTCAAGCCGCGATGGCAACCACGACTTGTACTTGGTCGACCTGTCCACTGGTGCCGAGAAAAAGCTAACGAGTACCCCTGGTGTGGAGTTCTTCTCGCGCTTCTCGCCCGACGGCCAGCACATCTCGTTTCTGCGCAGTCAGCGAAATTGGGTCTCGTTTCGTGACGAGTCCGCCTGGGACCTGTTCGTCATGAATGCGGACGGGAGCGGCGAGCGGCGTTTGGTCGAGGGTGCTTACCACGCGACGTGGTTACCCGATGGCTCGGGGCTTGTATACGTGTACGAGAATCGCATCTTTTCGGTCGACGTGAACTCAGGGATGGTTCGGACCCTGCACAACGGATCGGATCCGCCCACCAATGGACGCGTGCTCGAGCCGGAACAACTCGAGCCAGGATTGATCGCCATTACATTGCGGGACGTACGACATGAATCAGTTGGCCTCCTGGATCTCAATGCCGGTAGCTACACCCCACTCTCGAGTGGTCGGTCGTGTCAGATCACGTGGTTCCCAGGCCGACGCCAAGCAGTGTGGATGGACCCCGTCGGGCAGGGCGGCACGAGCGTGATGACGGCGCGACTAGACGACCTGCAGGCTGAGACACTGATCGATCTGCCGGGCCCGTATAGCCACGAGTACTTTCCGAGGGTGACCTACGATGGGAAGTGGCTGGTTTGGGGAGCTTCTGCGGAAGGTCACGAACATGACCGCGCAGATTACGAGGTGTTCGCCTGGGAGATCGGAACACCCTGGAACACGGCAACCCGTCTCACGTATTCTCCGGCGAACGACCAATGGCCGGACCTGTACATCTCCGCAGCACCGTGAGTCTCCGGCCCGGTGCACGTAGAATGGGCGAACGCGCTGGGTTCGCTCTTCCGCCGATAGCCGCGTAAGGTTCTGTTGCAAGGTTTGGGATCACGCGCGAGAATCCGTTGGGTGGACCTCGTTACGCGGCCAATCCGAACACCTTGTGGATCAGCTGCGTCTGCCCGACCACGTCACCCTTCGCCATCCATCGCGCCTGTCCCTTGCGGAGCGCATGCATGATCTCGATGCCGCGCAAGGTCCGCCACGCCGTGGTGAATAGCTTGAAGCCCAGCATCGGCCGGGTGCGGCGTTTGATGAATCGGTGGTCCTGCTCGATGATGTTGTTCAGATACTTGCATTGGCGAAGATTCGAACGCGGTCGGACGAGTCCCTCGTGTCGGACCGCCTCGAACGCGACCGGGTAGGCGGGGTTCTTGTCCACGGTCACCACGCGAGGGGGCGTCGTATGAGCCGCGCCTAACGTCTTGCGGAAGAACGCGATGGCCGCCTTCCTGTCGCGCGTCGCTCGCAGCAAGAAATCCAGGGTATCGCCGTTGGAATCGACGCCACGGTAGAGATACGTCCAGGCCCCGGCGACACGCACGTACGTCTCGTCGATCCGATACGAGTCGTTGGTGCGCCTCAGGAATGGCCGACACCGTTTGTCGATCTCTGGCGCATAACGCTGCACCCATCGATAGATCGTCGTATGGTCGACACACAGGCCCCGCTCGCGCATCATGTCCTCGAGATCGCGATAACTTAAGGCATACCGCAGGTACCACCGAACGCACTGGAGGATGAGGGCGGGTTCGAACTGACGCCATTTGAACGGATTGTCGCTGGGCATGATGGGGGACCCGGTACGGTGCTTGCCAAAGGTGGTCCATCCTGACGTCGCAGCCCTGAAGTTGCAACACAACCCCGCCGGGTGTTCTACCGGCTGCTGGAGCAGGCGGGGCTCCGCAAGATCCGCCTGCACGACCTCCGGCACACGTATGCGAGTCTCCTCATCCAGCAGGGGGAGTCGCTCGCCTATGTCCAACAGCAGCTCGGCCACTCCAGTGTGCAGGTCACGGTGGATGTCTACGGACACCTGATCCCCGGGGCCAATCGGGCGGCGGTTGACCGCCTGGACGCGCAACCAGCGCGCAACCCAGCCGCAACCAGCGCGAACCCCAGTCGCACGCGGAAGGCGCTAAGTGGTTGCAAGAATTGGAGCCGACGCGCGGACTCGAACCGCGGACCTGCTGATTACGAATCAGCTGCTCTACCAGCTGAGCTACACCGGCTTCTGGCGAGGGCGATACACCCGATCCTAGCACGACCCACACGGGTGGATTGACCGAGAGGCGTGGGGGCGTTGCCGTTCGGGCCCAAGACTGCAGATGGGCCCGGGTGAAGGCCGAGGCGCACCTAGCCGGTCACCTGCTCTCGCTCGCCGAACAGCAGATCGGTTTCCTTGGAGAGCAGTACCCACAGCCCGTAGATCCCCAGGATGGTTCCGATCGGGATGTTGACGAGGTGTAGGGCGGACAGAACGATCATCAGGATGCGTGCCCAGCTCTTTCCTTTGATGAGTCCCCAGCCCCCGATGATGCCGGGCATCGATAGCGTCAGGGCGATCAGGATCAACACGCTGCCGATGATGCTCAAGATGGGAACGGCGATCCAGGCCTCGGGTTGATCGGCGGCCGCTAAGCCGGCAACGCCGGCGGCACCGCCGAAGAGGAGCAGCATCACGAAGGCCGCCGTCAATCCGATCAGGCCGAAGGCGATGTGAAACGCCGCGAGGATCTTGACGTGCGCGTCCATGAGTTCGACAGCCTAGTATAGAATTGTAGGTTACCGTCGCGGAGAAAATCTCGCCCGTGGCGGGCCGCACCGTATGGCATCGTCCGCACCCAAATCCAACGCCAATCGCTCGATCACAATCCGGGGTGCGCGTACCAATAATCTCAAAGACATCGACCTCACCCTGCCGCAGCGGAAGCTCATCGTTGTGACAGGTGTCAGCGGGTCTGGGAAATCCTCGCTGGCGTTCGATACGGTCTACGCCGAGGGCCAACGGCGGTATGTGGAGTCACTCTCAGCATACGCCCGACAGTTCCTGGAGCGGATGGAGAAGCCAGATGTCGACGAGATCGACGGCATCTGTCCCGCGATTGCCATCCGACAGAAAAATAGCCTGCGGAACCCGCGCTCAACGGTCGGCACCACCACAGAGATACACGATCACCTCCGGCTCCTCTACGCTCGCGTCGGGCGCACGATCTGTCGCAACTGTGGCAACGAGGTGTTCCGTGACAGCGCCGAGGTCGCAGCCCGCACGCTTGCAGCGCTTCCCGAGAACACGCGGCTCCTGATCGGTTTTGAGATGCCGGTGGTCGATACCTCGGTCTCTGTAGGTGAGGACGAAGAGGCCGGTCCGGGTGGCGAAGCGGCCAGAATGGGTGCATCCGGCGGCAACGGAGCCGGCTTGGCCGTCGAGTCGCGGGTTGCCAAGGAAGAGAACAGGGCGTCTGCGTTCGAGGGTGCACTCGACGCGCTGCGGCGCAAGGGTTTTCGGCGGATCGTCGTCGACGGCCAGGGCGTGTCGTTCGACGATGCGGATGTTGGCGCACTCGTCAACCAGACTTCGCTACGCGTGGTGGTCGACCGTGTCACTGTCGGGCCGGCGAGTCTTAGCCGCCTGACCGATTCGGTCGAGACTGCCTATGTTGAGGGAGGCGGAACGGCCTTTGCGATCGAAGCGATGGAAGTCGGATCCGGCCCAGCGTCTCGGTCGCATGCGGAGAATTCGGCACGGAGCAAGTCTGTCCCGGATTCGCCGGTTCATGTCTTCAGCGAGCTGTTCGAGTGCAGCGATTGCGGGATCCAGTACGAGGTTCCGCAGCCGCGTCTCTTCTCCTTCAATAGTCCGTTCGGCGCCTGCCCGACCTGTCACGGATTCGGAAACATCATCGAGCTCGACCTCGATCTGGTTGTTCCAGACCCATCGAAGTCGGTGCAGCAGGATGCAATCGAACCGTGGAGTAAGCCCCACTATCGCTCGCAACTGGCGGCACTCAAAAAGGTTGCACGCGCACGAGGCGTCAGGACGAACGTGGCGTGGTCGGAGCTTACCGAGGATGAGCGAACATTCATCGTCGATGGTGACGGCGAGGAGTACGGCGGAATCAAGGGGTTCTTCCATCGGCTCGAACGGAAGAAGTACAAGGTTCACGTCCGCGTGTTTCTCAGCCGGTATCGCGGCTATCTGACCTGTCCGGAGTGCAAGGGCACGCGCCTTCGCCAAGAGGCGCGGGACGTGCGCGTGGGCGATCTGAGGATCGATGAGCTCTGTGGCTTCACTGTCGGCCGGGCTCGCCAGTTCTTCGACGAAGTGGAGCTGACAGAAAAGGAAGCGGTGGTCGCCGAGCGGATTGTCCGAGAGATTCGTCGCCGTCTGTCATTCCTGAGTGACGTAGGGCTCGACTACCTGACGCTCGACCGGCTGGCGTCGACCTTGTCAGGTGGTGAAGCGCAGCGGATCAATCTGGCGACATCTCTCGGTTCTGCGCTTGTCGGGACACTCTACGTGCTGGATGAGCCGTCCATCGGTCTGCATCCGCGCGACAACGCCAGGCTGCTGCGGATTCTGTACAAGCTGCGTGATCAGGGGAACACTGTGCTGGTTGTGGAGCACGACGCCGAAATCATCCGGTCGGCCGACTATGTGGTCGACTTGGGTCTCGGCGCTGGGACCCGGGGTGGGAGGGTGGTCTTTGCCGGTCCCTATGCGAATCTGCAGAACGAACAGACGTCGCTTACGGCGAAGTACCTACGTGGCGAATTGGCGATCCCGGTGCCATCCACGCGGCGCAAGCGTCTTCCGCAGTCGCAGGCTGTTCGCCTGGTTGGGGCGACAGAGCATAACCTTCAGGCGCTTGACGTCGATATTCCCCTCGGGTTGCTGACCTGTGTGACGGGCGTGAGTGGTTCAGGAAAGTCGACGCTCGTCCACGATGTGCTGTACGCGGCGATCAAACGGGCCAAGGGTGGGTGGGACAAGCGGGTCGGGTCACACGAGCGCGTGGAAGGTCTCGAGCTTGTCAGCAATGTCGTCCTCGTCGACCAGGCTCCGATCGGGCGGACGCCGCGGTCCAACCCGGTTACGTATCTCAAGGCGTTCGATTCGATCCGGGAGCTGTTTGCCTCGACGAAGGAAGCGCAGAGCCAGGGCCTGAAGCCTAGTCATTTCTCGTTCAACGTGCCGGGCGGACGGTGCGACGCCTGCGAGGGTGAAGGCCAGGTCCGCATCGAGATGCAGTTTCTCGCCGATGTCTTCCTTCCCTGCGAGCACTGTGACGGCAAGCGGTTCAAGCCCGAGGTGCTCGAAGTGCTGTATCGGGGACGGAACATCGACGATGTGCTGGACATGACCGTCCGCGAGGCCCTCTCGTTCTTCAGCGCCGTACCGAAGGTCGTGCGCCGCATTCGGGTGCTCGACGAGATCGGTTTGAGCTACCTGAGGTTGGGTCAGCCGGCGACAACGCTGTCGGGCGGCGAGGCGCAGCGCATCAAGATTGCGTCCCACCTTATGGCGCGCAGCGGCGACCGTGCGCTCTATATCCTCGACGAGCCGACGACGGGGTTGCATTTCGATGACATCGCAAAACTGCTGACTGCGTTCAAGAAGCTGATTCTTGCCGGTCATACGCTCGTCGTGATCGAGCACAATCTGGACGTGATCAAGACGGCAGACTGGGTCATCGACCTTGGGCCGGAGGGTGGGGACGACGGTGGCCGTCTCGTTGTCGCGGGGCCGCCGGAGGCTGTCGCGGAACATCCAGAGTCCCACACCGGGCGATACCTCAGGCCAATTCTGGCCGAAGGTCGAACCAATGCTTACGCAGACGCGGTAGACGGCGGAGAATGACGGCGTGGCGACGGCTGCAGTGGGACCGGTACTGCCTCCGCGGTTCTACGCCAGAGACACCCTGACCGTCGCGCACGATTTGATCGGCAAGGTACTCGTGCACGCCACGCCGTCGGGAACGACGTCTGGCACGATCATCGAGGTCGAGGCGTATGTCGGGGAAGATGACCCGGCCTGTCACGCGGCGGCTGGATTCACCGCCCGAAACGCTCCACTCTACGGCCCGCCAGGTCGCGCGTACGTCTATCTCAACTACGGTATTCACTACCTGGTCAATGCGGTCACCCAGCCCGAAGGCGCGCCGGCGGCCGTGCTGATTCGAGCGCTCGAGCCGCTTGACGGTCTCGACTTGATGCATCGGCGTCGGGCGGTGCCTGCGTCGTCGGGTCGTGGTGGCGCGTCCCGGACGGATCTCTGTCGGGGACCTGGAAATCTGAGCCGTGCACTCGGAATCTCGTTGAAGGAGAACCGGTGCGACCTGACCGGGGACCGCCTGTACGTCGTTGACCGAAAGCTCCCACCAGTTCGAGTGGCGTGGAGCCCACGGATTGGCATTCGGCACGGAGCGCGCCGCCCATGGCGATGTTACGTACCGGCAAATCGCTGCGTATCAGGCCCATTGCAGCCCGACACGTGACGCGAGGAGTGGCCCGTCCGTCGGCCTCTTCGCCGAGGTCGCGCTGCCGCGTGACAACCTGACGATGCGGCCGGCCGTCTGGAACAGACCTCAGGACGACCCGTCGACGGTTCGGCGGCGACACCTGTGGTACGATCACCGGCTGTCATGGCTTCGATACAAGCAACGCGACTCAGAAAAGGAATGCTAATCAAGATGGACACGGACCTGCTCCGGCTTCTCGATGTCAATCATCTGACACCAGGAAAAGGGCACGGCTACGTTCAGGCACGACTCCGCAACGTCAGGAGCAACGCGCAACGCGACCACAAGTACCGGTCCGACGACAGCGTTGAGCGGGCCATGCTTGACGCCCGCAAGATGCAGTTTCTCTATGCGGACGGCGATTCCTACCACTTCATGGACACGGAGAGCTTCGAGCAGACGCACCTAACGTCCGAGACGCTGGGTGACGCGGTCAACTATCTGCTGGCCGACTCCGTGATCACCGTGCAACTTTTCGAGAGTGAGCCCGTGGGCATCGAGCTACCGCTGAGCGTCGAGCTTGAGGTCAAAGACACGGCGCCGTCGATCAAGGGAGCGACGGCGAGCGCGCAACTCAAGCCTGCGACGCTCGAGACCGGCCTCATCGTGCAAGTGCCGCCGTTTATCTCGGTCGGGGACAGGGTCCGGGTTAACACAGAAACGGGTGAGTATCAGGGGCGCGCGTAGGCGCGGACGTTCACGTGGCCGAGATCGACTTCGCGACCGCGCTGGAGATAGCGCTCATCGGGTTGGGCGTCGGGTTCTTGGTCGCCAACGGCTGGATCGTGGCTCAGTTCGTTCAGTACTACCGCTATCGAAAGACCGCCTTGGTCACATGGCCAACCCGCAAACCGCCACATTACCGATTCCTCCTGGGTCTCGGTGTGGTCTTCGGCGTCCTCGTCTTTGTCAAGGTGGTCTTGCAACAGCGCGCGCCGGTCGAGGCGTTCGGCGAGGGGATGATGTTGCTGTACTACGGGTATCTGTGGCCGATGACCTTTCGGATCGGGCGCGGACTCTACGAAGACGGCATCTGGACCGACACGCGCTTCGTGCCGTACGGCAAGATCGGCGGGCTGAGTTGGAGAGAGGATCCAGATATCACACTGGTGATCATCTACCGTCTCCGCAGCCTTGCCCGACGGCTCTGGGTACCGCAGCGGCACTACGGTGAGGTCCGCCGCCGCTTGAGAGACAAGATCGCAACCCACGACCTGCACTTCACGATGAAGGCGTTCGATCTAGGCGGTGACGAGCGAGAGGTGGTGTGAAGCCAGCTAAAGCGCTTTTCATGACCGTGTGGCGGCCGAGTACCCGCAGTGCCGAACATAGTTGCGGCATTCGTCAGGGCTGAAGTGCGCCAAGCACTCGCCGAGGAACGGCCAGAGCGTCTCGGTGCTGCGACAGCGAGCGGTGCGAACGAGGGCTTTGAGCTTCGCGAAGCAGAGCTCGATGGGATTGAGGTCCGGGCTGTAGGGTGGCAAGTACCAGAGGGTGGCCCCGGCGGCCTGGATGGCGCGTTGGATGCCGGCGACCTTGTGGGCCCCGAGATTGTCGGCAATGACGATGTCGCCGGGCTGCAGGGTCGGCACCAGCGATCTGTTCGATGTAGGCGCGGAAGCTCTCGCCATCGATCGCGCCGTCGAAGACCCCCGGTGCGGTCAGCCCCGTGACCCGCAACGCGGCGAGAAACGTGCTGGTCTGCCAGCGCCCGCAGGGGGCGTGGTCGTGGACGCGCGCGCCGCGCGGTGCCCGGCCGTACCGCCGAAGCAGATTGGTGGTGCTGCCGGTTTCGTCCAGACACACGAGGTGGGCGACATCCCAGGTCGGCGCCGCCGCGTGCCACGCGACCCGCGCGGCCGCGACGTCAGGCCGATCGTGTTCGGACGGGCGGACCGTTTTTTTTAACGGTCAGGCCGAGGGCCCGCACGGCGCGCCAGACCGTCGGCACACTCGCGGGCGTGGCGAGGGCGTCCTTCAGCTCAGCCAGCGTGCGATCCGGGTGCGCCGCAATCAGCGCGGCCAAGGTGTGTAGGTGCGGCTCAAGCATGCAGCGCCGTCCATGTCGCTGGACGCGAGGCGCCACCTCGCCCGTTTCGCGCCGCCGCTGTTTCAGTAGCCGCACCCACGACCCGCTCACGCGGTACTTCGCCGCCACATCGGCCGCCTTCATCCCGGCATCGCTGTCGAGGAGCGCCCGCTCTCGCAGATCCATCGAATAGGCACGCATCGGTCCTCCTGCATCGGTATGCGCAGAAGTACCACGACCGCCCCAGGTAGTACAAGGCCTATTTGAAAAGCGCTTTAGTGGTCTGTATCGGGTGAATCAGTACCGTTGGCCGGGCGAGGCATCCCGCCTGGCGGCGTTGCTCCTTCGTCGTGCCTTGCTACCCAGGCGCCACGCTCCGGCGACCGCCACCGATTCACCCGATACAGACCACTAGAATCCGCGGAGGAGGCCAAACAGGCCCGGTCCCTGCGCGACGGGATCCGCCACCCATCCCGGGGGCGTGATCCAGACGAACGCCAAGATCGCGATCACCATCAGGTCGTATTGCCACGTGGCGCGGTCGAAGGTCCAGAACAGCGCGTGCCACACCGCGAGCGCCGGAAGGGCCAGCGCGCGAGTCAAGGTCATCTGGACGTCGGGGTGGAGGTCAGTCGGTCCGCTGCGCAGCTCGCGCCACGTGAAGTAGATCCGGTCAACCACCGTGACCACTGATAGCGCGAGAATCACCCAGAGGACCGCCGCCATCCGGTTCGTGAAGGCCCCGATCATGAACAAGACGATCCGTTCAGGTCGTTCCATGAAGCCGACCTTACATTTACTGATCAACGACTCGGCCCGTGCCCGCGTGTAGCTCGTCATCACAGAGAACATCAGCGCGAGCGCGGTAATCAGTACGTAGTCTGCGCGCTGCTGTTCGGTGTACAGATACAACAGTCCGATGAACAGGAGAATGTCTGAGAACCTGTCCATGACCGAGTCCCAGAAACCCCCGAAGTCTGACGCGAGGTTCATCCGCTCGGCGACCTTGCCGTCGATAAAATCGAAGACATTGGCCACGATCATGATGACGCCGGCCATCATGAAGGACCCCATCGCGAGGGCCCAAGCCGACGCAGCATTGATAACGACCCCTGTGAAGGTGAGAGCGTTCGGGTGGATCCGGAGTCGCACGCACAGGTCAATAATGGCGCGGAGAGGGTACATGCATACGGCGCCAATTGCTCCGGTAAACGTCATGCTCTCTTCGGGTTGAGCGCCGAGCGGTACAATTCTCGGGGGGTCTGAACGTACTCCTGCGATGAATGCCGCAGTGTAGCCCATGGCCATTCGGGATCTCAAGGACCAGATCGGTCGTCTGCCGGAGCAGCCAGGGGTGTATCTCTATTTCAATACGGCCGGCGACACTCTGTACGTGGGACGTGCCCGGGTCCTCCGGGATCGGGTTCGGAGCTATCTGAAAGCCTACGGCTCAAGCCCGAAGACAGATGCCCTCCTTGACGACGTCACGCGGCTGGAGGTGATCGTCACTGATTCCCTGGTCGAGGCACTGGCTCTCGAGAACAACCTGATCAAGCAGCGCTCGCCCCGCTTCAACATCTTGCTGCGCGACGATAAGAACTACCCGTATCTGCAGCTCACGACGAGCGAGGCGTTTCCTCGCGTGCTTGTGGCCCGACGTGTCGAGCGAGACGGCAACTACTACGCTGGACCGTTTCTGCCGGCCACCTTTGCCCGGAAAACAATGTCACTGGCGCATCGGTTGTTTGGGATACGGTCCTGCAACGAAGTCATTACCGGGAAGCGTGGCCGCGCCTGTCTCGAGTACGACATCAAACGGTGCGTCGCTCCCTGCGTCGCAGAGATCTGCAGCCAGGCAGACTACGGCCGCGCGGTCGAACGGACGCGGCTGTTCCTCGAGGGGCGGAACGACGAGCTGCTCCAGGATCTGCGAGATCAGATGCGCACAGCCTCCGCGGAGGAGCGCTACGAACAGGCCGCCCAGTGTCGAGACACGATCCGGACGATCGAAACACTGAGAGACCGCCAGCAGAAGATGGCAGGACCGCGCCTCGGCGAGCGCGATGTGTTCGGGGTCAAGGCGGGGTCGTCGGGGGCGGTCATCCAGGTCTTTCAGGTACGGGGTGGTCGGGTGATCGAACGGGTGGAGCTCGTTGCCGACGAAGTGGCGGACACGCGGGACCGAGATGTCGATCTCGTTCGCGCCGCGGTGCAGCAGTTCTATGAGGCTCGGGACGCTCCGGCGGAGGTGCATTTGCCGTTCGAGCTCGAGGATCAGGCTGAGATCGAGACATGGCTCTCGGAACATTCGGGTCGCCGGGTCCGGGTCCGGGTGCCGAAGAGAGGTGAGAAACGCGGGCTGGTCGAGCTCGCGAGCCGCAACGCCGCTCTGGCGTACTCGGCGCGCTACAGCTCCGAGGCGCGCGCGCAGAACGACGCTCTTGCCGAGCTGCGGGCTGCGCTGGGCATGTCAACCGCTCTGCGCCGTATCGAGTGCTTCGACATTTCGACGATTCAGGGGTCAGAGACGGTCGGGTCACTGGTCGTGAACGAGGATGGGCGGATGCTCCGTCGCGACTACCGCAAGTACCGCATTCGCGGCCGGGGAGACGATGGTCCCACGGGCCCGGACGACCTTGCGGCAATGGAGGAGGTCGTACTTCGCCGATACCGGCGGCTCCTCGAGCAAGGTGGACCGTTTCCCGACCTGGTTGTTGTCGATGGCGGCGCTGGGCAGCTGTCGGCTGCATACAAGGCCTTCGAGCAGCTCGGCCTCTCGAATCTTCTCGCAGTTGGCATTGCGAAGAAGGAGGAGCTCCTCGTCGTACGCGACCAACGCGATCCGATTGCCCTTCCTCGCGCTAGCCCGGCGCTGCGGCTCGTGCAGCGCATTCGCGACGAAGCTCATCGCGTTGCGGTGACATTCCATCGTCGTGCCCGCGGCATGCGCGACCTCAGATCGGAGCTCGATGTTGTGCCGGGAATCGGTCCAACGCGCAGGCGGGCATTGTTGCAACGATTCGGCAGCGTGACGAATGTCAGGCGCGCCACGCGTGAGGAGCTCGTGCCGATCGTGGGGCCACGAGCTACGACTGCGCTGATCGAGTACTTCACGACCGCGCGCGTCGGTGGGTAGGGAGCCCTCGACCAAACGGTGGTATTCTGATGCCGTTGCCTGGTCTCGACGTCGGCCACCTGGTCACTATCTTTGCCGTTCTTCTCTTCTCGTTGACGATCCATGAGTCGGCCCATGCCTGGAGTGCCTGGCGGTTTGGGGACCCCACGGCGCAACGCCTCGGACGGATCTCGCTGAATCCGGCAAGGCACATCGATCCGATCGGGACACTGTTGCTTCCGCTGGTCGCGTTCACGACCGGCGCGCCGATCATCGGCTGGGCAAAGCCAGTTCCGGTGAACGGACACAACCTCGATAACCCTCGGCGAGATTTTCTTTATATCGCCGCGGCGGGGCCTGCGAGCAATCTCGTGCTGGCCGGTCTGGCCTCCCTCGTGATGCGATCGGTTCCGGTCAGCCCCATAGAGCTGGGGCTCGGCCCGGCGTTGCCCGTGTGGCGTATCGCCTCCGTGGCGTTCGAGCTCAATTTGTTGCTCGCCGTCTTTAACATGGTCCCTATCCCTCCGCTTGATGGTGGCAACGTACTCGCCGGGCTCCTGCCGTCTGGACTGGCCAACCTTTACGATCGGTTCATCCGTCCCTGGGGGTTCCTGCTCTTGTATGCTTTGCTACTGACCGGCGTGCTGGGCGCGCTTATTACCCCACCGTACTTATATCTCTCGTGGCTGCTGACAAGGTGAAACCGCGCGTCGTCTCCGGGATGCGGCCTACGGGCAAGCTCCATCTAGGACACCTGGTCGGTGCCCTGCGAAACTACTGTGATCTCCAGGCAGAATACGACTGTATGTATTTCGTGGCCGACTGGCATGCCTTGACGAGCGAGTACGCCAATAGTCGAGAACTGATGGGGTATGCCTACGATAACGTGGCCGACTGGATCTCGGCGGGGGTGGACCCAGACCGGAGCATCTTGTTCGTGCAGTCACTGGTGCCGGAGCATGCTGAGCTCTACCTGCTGCTGTCGATGGTCGTCCCGGTGCCGTGGCTCGAGCGTGTCCCGACATACAAGGAGCAGATGGAGCAGCTTTCTGAGAAGGACTTGTCCACGCATGGGTTTCTGGGCTACCCGCTGCTGCAGGGGGCAGACGTCGTGATCTACCAAGGCGAGTTTGTACCAGTGGGGGAGGATCAGGTACCTCATTTGGAGTTGACGCGAGAGGTCGTGCGGCGCTTTCATGGCTTTTTTGGGGAGCTGTTCCCCGAGCCGCAACCGCTGCTGACTCATTTTCCGCGGCTTCCCGGGCTCGACAATCGAAAGATGAGCAAGAGCTACGGCAATACGATCGATCTGTCTGACGAGCCCGACACGGTGCGCAAGAAGGTGATGCGAATGTACACCGACCCCAAGCGGATTCGAGCTGATATTCCAGGGACGGTCGAAGGGAACCCGGTCTTTGTCTACCACGATGCCTTCAATGCCGATACCGACGAGGTCGAAGAGCTAAAGACACGGTATCGGTCTGGTTCAGTCGGTGATGTCGAGGTCAAGGATTGCCTCGCGAAGGCGATCAACATCGTCCTCGATCCGATGCGCGACCGTCGTGCGGAGGTTCTTGCGCAGCCGGGCCGGCTACGCGAGATTGTCATGGACGGGTCGACCACCGCTCGCCGGATTGCGCAAGACACGATGCGGCAGGTTCGAGCAGCGGTGGGGTTGGCGTATGAGTAGAGGAAAGGGGTCCTCGGGACGCTAGCGCCTGCGCCCCGCCTGGTAAATGACATGGAGCTCCCGAGCGACTTCGAGTCGGTTCTCCCCGACTACCCGGTCAAGCTGGCCAACTTCGAGGGGCCGCTCGACCTCCTGTTGCACCTCATCAGGAAGAACGAGGTCGACATCTACGACATCCCGATCGCGTTGATTACCCAGCAGTATCTGGCGTATCTCGACCTGATGCAGGAAATGGATCTCGATGTTGCCGGAGAGTTTCTGGTCATGGCGTCGACCTTGATCCACATCAAGTCGCGGATGTTGGTCCCGCGGATCGAGTCTGCTGAGGATGGCGACGAGGAAGAAGATCCACGGGACGCCCTGGTGCGGCGACTCTTGGAGCACCAGAAGTTCAAGGCGGCGGCGGAGCTCCTTCACGAGCGAGAGATCGTCCGCAGCGCACAGTGGACGCGCCCCGACAGTCGGGTCGAGGATATTGCGGGCGAGCCGATCGAGCGCGAACTCGAGGTCGATCTGTTCAGCCTGCTGCAGGCATTTCAGTCGGTGATCTCTCGGACGCGCGAGCGTCCGCCGGTGCCGCTGCCTGCCGAGATCGTGCCGATCGAAACGCGGATCGAGCAGCTGCTCACCCGGTTGTCGGAGACCGAGGCGTGCGCGTTCGAGGATCTCTTTGTGGATGCGTCGTCGCGTCAAGACCTGATAACGACGTTTCTCGCGCTGCTCGAGATGATTCGACTGAAGTTGATTCGGGTGACCCAGGTTGCGGCCTTCGGCGCGATCCGGGTCTACCAGCGTGCGCGTCCAGCGGATGCGCCGGCGCCCGGTTCAATAGGAGGCGAACATGGACGATCTGAGTGATCTGAAAGCGGTCCTCGAAGCCCTAATCTTCGCCTCGCCGGAGCCGGTGACGTTGAAGACCATGACGAAGATTCTCGACAGCGATCCCCCGGAACATGTCGCGGCGGCACTCGAGGGGCTCAAGTCCGACTGGAATCGAGCCGGTGGACTCGAGCTCGTGGAAGTGGCCGGTGGCTATCAAATCGTGACGCGGCCCGAGCTCAATGAGTGGGTCCGGCGTCTGTTCCACGAACACTCGAGCCAGCGCCTGTCGGTGCAGGCACTCGAGACACTTGCGGTGGTCGCGTATCGGCAGCCGGTCACCGCTCCCGAGATCACGGAGATCCGCGGTGTCAACACGTCGGGCGTCTTGGGCACGTTGCTTGAGCGTCGGCTTATCAAGGTCACCGGCCGGAAGGCAGTCGTTGGTCGTCCGTTTCTCTATGCGACGACCCGGGAATTCCTGGACCGATTCGGGTTGAAGGACCTCTCGGATTTGCCCAAGGTCGAGGACATGGCGGAGGCGCTCGGCTTGGACGTGCCAGCCGGGCTGGCCGATCCGGCTCCGACAGATGACGTCCTGCCGTTTGACGTAGCGGCGACAGAGCCCACTGGCTCCGAGGAACAGGTTCATTAAGTCGACCGCGACCCCTCCTGCTGTCCGTCTCCAAAAGATCCTGGCCTTTGCGGGGATCGCCTCGCGGCGTGCTGCCGAGCGCATGATCGAGGCGGGCCGCGTGTCGGTGAACGGCGAGGTCGTCACGCAACTCGGGAGCCGTGCCGATCCCGAACGAGACGACGTCCGCGTTGACGGACGGCGTGTCGGCAGTGCTCAACGCCGCCGGTATTTGCTTCTCAATAAACCCGTCGGATACGTGACAACGCGTTCCGATCCGCAGGATCGAAGGACGGTGCTCGACCTCGTGCCGCGCGTTCGCGAGTACGTGTACCCCGTCGGGCGCCTGGACTACGATTCCGAGGGGGTGCTCCTCCTGACGAACGACGGCGACCTCGCCGCTCGTCTGACTCATCCCCGGTACGGCGTCGAGCGCGTGTACGAGGCGGTTGTCCGTGGCATCCCCAGTGCCGTCGCGGTACGAAGACTGGCAGCGGGGGTCGTGATCGATGGTCGACGAGGGGAACCGGCCGAGGTGCAGATTCAGGGTGGCCACGCGACGCGGCGTGGTGACCAGGCGCGCGCGCGGGTCACGCTGCGGGAGGGTCGAAATCGGCAGGTGCGGCGGATGTTCGCGGCGGTTGGGCACCCGGTCATTCGCCTGCGGCGCACGCGGCTGGGGCCGCTCGGGGTTCGGGGCCTCAAACCTGGCGAGGTCCGTGACCTCAGCAGCGAGGAGGTGGCCGCACTACGCCGCAGCGTCGAAGGGGGATCCAAGCCGAGGGGCCGTCAGGTGCGGCGATGAGCTCCCACAGAAAGATCGTCGCGATCGATGGGCCGTCCGGTGCCGGCAAAGGCACGATCGCGCGCGCCGTCGCCCGGGCCCTGGGGTGGGCGTACGTGGACACCGGCGCGATGTATCGGGCGGTAGCCTGGAGAGCCACACAGGAAGGTGTTCCGCTCGAAGCGGAGGACCGTGTGGCCACCGTAGCGTCGTCGGCGGCGTTCGAGATCGATGTCGAACAGGTCATCATCGACGGTTGCGACGTGACCGAGTTCATTCGAACGCCCGAGATGGATGTTGCCGCGGCGACGGTGGCTCGCATACCGAAGGTCCGCGAGGTGCTGGTGGCCCGGCAGCGGGACTACGCTGCTGCAGGGCCGGTCGTCATGGAGGGTCGGGATATCGGGACGGCCGTCTTTCCTGGGGCTGTCGTCAAGATTTACCTGGATGCGACGCCGGCGGAGCGGGCCAATCGTCGGGCAAAGGACCCAAAGCATGGCCTGTCGAAAGCTGGCGAAATCGGGGTCGTGGCGCATGCGTTGGAGCGCCGCGACCGTCTCGACCGAACCCGACAGGCCTCTCCACTCACCAAAGCTGCAGACGCCATCTTGATCGACACGACCGGCGTGACCGTGAGTGACGTCATCGAGCAGGTACTGGGGATTGTCCGCGAGCGGCTCGCATAGAACTACGTCGCACGATCGATGTCGTCGTCGACGGCATCGCCAGAGACATCGCCAAGATCAGGGGCACCATCAGGGTCGGCTTGCGAATCGCGTTCCGGCTCGTTTCGTGCCGATTCGACAATCTTGAGCGTCAACGCCCATCCGACGTCGATCTTCGGAGCGATGGCGGCGTCTGGAGACGTCGGCGGCTGGTCACCAGCACGCTCGGCAACGACCGGTTCTGACTGAGTCGGAGGTTCTTCGTCCTGAATTACTTCCGGCAGGATCCTTCGCGGGCGATCGAGCGATGGCGGAACGGGCCTGCGACGTCGTGCTGCACGTTTCGGCGAGGGCGTCGGTGCCGGCGGCTTGACCTCCGGTACGGGTGGCGCCAAATCTGGCGCCTGCGCCACCGCGGCTGTTGGTCCTGCCAAGGCTGGCTCGGGTGATGTGAGCTCGGCTGCTGCCTTCTTGGGTGCGGGCGGTATCCTCTGGGCGGCTTGACCTTCATCGGTGCCTGAGGTCGCTTGGCGGGGGCGGCCGGGGGCTTCCTCGCGCGTGCGGGCTGCGCATGCTTGAGCGTCCTCTTGACCGCCTTGGGCGTCGGCCCCGCGCTTGCTCGGCGTTTCTTCGTGGCCGCTGTCTTGGCGGTCCGCGGCCGCTTCGCCAGGCTTGCCGCCTTCTTCTTGGTCGTTTGTTTCGTCGCCTGTCGTGTCTTTCTTGCTGCCGTGGCCGTTGTTGAACGCTTCGCTGTCGCCGCGCGCTTCGCTTTGGCTGGGCGCTTCGTCTTTCTTGTGGTCTTTGTCTTGGTCTTCTGCTTGGTCTTCTGCTTGGTCTTCTGAATTGCCTTCGTTGGGCGCTTGGCGTGGGCCCTCCGCCTGGAGGAGGGCCCGGCCGTCTTGCTTGCGCGGCGCTTCGCTGTCTTCGGCTTCGGCCTTGGCTTCGGCCTTGGCTTCGGCCTTGGCTTCGGCCTTGGCTTCGGCCTTGGCTTCGGCCTTGGCTTCGGCTTCGGCTTCGGCTTCGGCTTCGGCTTCGGCTTCGGCCCGGGGCTTTGGCCTGGGACTGGCGGCACGGGTACTTCCTGGAGGCGTTCGTGGCGTTTGGGCCCCCTTGCGTTTCAGTGCCCTGGACGTCTTCGTTGCCTTTCTTGACTTCGGGGTCTTCGGGGTCTTTTTTCTCTTCACTGCTGTCTTCACCTTGGCCCCGGCTGGCTTCGAGCGACGCTTGCCAGGTGCCGCCGGCCGGACCGGCCTACGGGTAGCTGCAGGCCGTTTTGGTGCTCGTGATCTGGTCCTCGACTTCGCCATTCCGTGGTCCCACGCGAGTTGACGACTTCCGGTAAGTATCGTATACTCTTGTGCTTATCTCAACTATGGGGGGCGCGTGCCTGTTCCCCTCCGCACGAGAACCGAGAGGCAGAATGACAAAGGGTGACCACGAGAGCATGACGAGGATCCGCAACGTATGACCAGCACAGACGACAGCGCCAAGTCTGAGCCCGTGGTAGGCAGCCAGACCGAGCGCTCGCCAGAGGTCGTCGCTCAGGCGATTGCGGGTGATCCGGGGAGCCGGAAGGCTTCGAACGCCATGGTGCCGCTCGTCCGAAAGGACGAGGAGGAGATGGTCGAATCGGCCGAGTATCAGCGGCTGCTGGCGATGTACGAAGGCAGCTTTCGAAATCTCGCCGAAGGTGAAGTGATCAAGGGGATGGTGCTCAAGGTGAGTTCCTCGGAGGTGGTCGTCGACGTCGGTTTTAAGTCGGAAGGCATCATCGCGCTGTCCGAGTTCATCGACGAGAAGGGTGAAGTGACGGTGCAGTCGGGCGACACGGTCGACGTCCTGCTGGAACGCACTGAAGACCGCGAAGGCCACATCGTTCTTTCTCGTGAAAAAGCGGAGAAGATGAAGATCTGGGATGAGGTCGAGAAGGCCTACACCGATCGCAGAGTCGTCATCGGGCACGTGATTGAAAGAATCAAAGGTGGACTTGCCGTAGATATCGGCGTGCGTGCGTTCTTGCCTGGCTCTCAGATCGATGTCCGACCTGTTCGGAATCTCGACTCGCTTCGCGGGCAGGAGCTCCGGATGCGGGTTATCAAGGTCAACAAGAAACGCGGCAACATCGTGCTGTCTCGGAAGGTCTTGCTCGAAGAGGAGAACGCGGAGAAGAAGAAGGACACCCTTGCGAACCTCGAGGAAGGCAAAGTGATGACCGGCGTCGTGAAGAACATCACCGACTACGGCGCCTTCATCGATCTGGGCGGTATCGACGGATTGCTCCACGTGACCGACATGTCTTGGGGACGCGCGCAGCATCCATCCGAGCTCTTCAAGGTCAACGACGAGATCGAGGTGACGGTCCTCAAGTACGACCCGGAAACTGAGCGAGTGTCGTTGGGACACAAGCAGCTGTTCGAAGACCCGTGGGTGTCCGCGCCGGAGCGGTACCCGGTCGGTCAGCGCGTCAGCGGTAAGGTCGTAAGCCTGACTGACTATGGCGCCTTCGTCGAGCTTGAGCCAGGTGTCGAGGGCTTGATTCACGTATCGGAGATGTCCTGGAGTAAACGGGTCAAGCATCCGTCGAAGATCATGAGCGTCAGCGATACCCTCGAGTCGATGGTCCTGGGCGTTGATCCTGAGGCTCGCCGCATCTCGCTTGGTCTGAAGCAGATCGAGACGAACCCGTGGCACGAGCTCGTCGAGAAGTATCCCGTGGGGTCACGTCTGACGGGCAAGGTGCGCAACTTGACGGAGTTCGGCGCTTTCGTCGAGGTGGAGGAGGGGATTGACGGGCTGATTCACATCTCGGACATGTCGTGGAGCAAACGGCTGCAGCACCCCTCGGAGGTTCTGAAGAAGGGTGATGACGTCGAGGCGATGGTGCTGAGTATCGATCCTGACAGCCAGCGTCTGTCACTCGGCCTCAAACAGTTGGCGACCGACATCTGGGACGACTTCTTCTCGCAGAACAAGGTCGGCGACATCGTCGAAGGCAAGGTTGTTCGCGCGACGAATTTCGGCGCGTTCGTCGAGCTTGCCGAGGGGATCGAGGGTCTCATCCATGTGTCCGAGTTTGACGAGCAGGCCGGGGGAAAGCAGGAAGAACTGAAGGTCGACGAGACGATCAAGATCCGTATCATCAAGTTGAGTCCTTCAGAGCGTAAGATCGGCCTCAGTATCAAGGCGTTGAAGAACGACAACTTCGCGACCGACTGGCAGAGCTATGCGGGGAGCGACTCTCCGGAAGTGACGCTGGGTGACCACTTCAAGCATAGCCAGACTTCTGATTCATGAGCGGCTCTGAGGGGTTCGACGCAGGCGGCCCTGTCGCAGGGGGCAGTATGACGAAGGCGGCGCTCGTCGAAGAGGTCGCCCGGGTCGCCGACCTGACCAAGAAGCATTCAGAAGTTATCGTCGATACCGTGTTTCGGAGCATCATCGAGGCCCTGCACCGCGGGGATAAGATCGAGCTTCGCGGGTTTGGGAGTTTTCGTTTGCGGCGCCGCGAGCCTCGGAAGGGACGGAATCCCAAGACCGGAGACCGCGTTGAGGTGCCGTCGAAACGTGTGCCGTACTTCAAGCCGGGCAAGGAGCTCAAGGAGCTGATTAACCGCGAGCCGGACGCCCAGACGGCCGCGGCACCGCGTGCTCCCTCGCCAGCACTGCAGCCTCCGCTCGCCGACCCCCGCTTTTCCCGCTACTGATTCCGCCGTTCTACGACCTTCGACTCTGGACCCCGAACCCCTGTATTCTTTGCCCATGCATCGCCTCTGGGCCCCGTGGAGACTGGCGTACGTGACCGAGGCTGGAAGTGGCGGAGATAGCCCCTGCGTTTTCTGCGCCGCATTGAGCGGATCGCAAATGTCGCCGCTGACACTGCACCGGGGTGACCTCTGTTTCGTGATTCTCAACAAGTACCCCTACAGCAATGGCCACTTGATGGTCGTGCCGACGCGCCACGTGGGCACGCTCTCCGATGCGACCGCCGCCGAGCTCACCGAGCTGATCACGTTGACCCGGACGGCGGAAATCGTCTTGACCGAGGCGTATCAACCGCACGGTCTGAATGTTGGGATGAATTTGGGGAAGCCGGCTGGCGCCGGAGTGCTCGGCCATTTGCACGTCCACGTCGTTCCACGCTGGAACGGCGATACGAATTTCATGACGGTGACGGCGGAGACACGCGTCGTACCCGAGGAACCAGCGCAGACGGTCGGGCGGCTTCGCCCTCTCTTCGAGCGACTGGCGTAACTCTCTGTACCGTCAGCGCGGAGACCCCGTATGCCTTCCAGGCCGGTGCTATCATGGAACGATGCCCTGCCGACACCCGAGGTAGACCGATGCTGAGCCGACCCTCGATCGCACTCCGCTGGCCGCTGCCGGTGCTATTCGCGCTCTTCGCCATCGGTGTCACGGCGACGCAGCCTCCCGCGCAAGTCGATCCGCAGGATCCGTCCCAAGCCGGGGGTTGGGCCGCCGCGCAGAGCGGGTCGGACGAAACCCAAGGCGGGGCCGAAACCGCCCCGCAGAGCCAGCCCGATGTGTCGCCGCTTCCTACCTTTCGGTCCGATATCGACTTTATTCGGGTGGACGTCATCGTAACTGACGACGATGGCAACCACGTGACCGATCTTGACGCGTCAGATTTCGAAATCTACGAGGACGACGAGCCGCAGACGGTAGAAACGTTCGAATTGGTTGAAATCAGCGCCGTCCCCGAGCCCGGCGCGCGGCCGGCGTCGCGGCTCGTGACCCGGGCCGACGAAGAGCGCGAGGCTGCACGCAACGACGTTCGAGTTGTGGTGATCTTCTTCGACGACTACCATGTCCGGTTCGGGAACGGCCAGCGGGCCAGCCAAACGGTCACGGAGTTCCTCCGCAACAATTTGTTGCCGACCGACATGGTGGCCGTCATGTATCCGCTCACCCCTGTCTCGGACCTGCGGTTCACCCGCAATCACGAGGCCGTGATCGATGCCGTCGAGGCCTTTTTCGGTCGTAAGTATGACTACGAGATTCGCAACGCATTTGAGGATACGTACGCGCAGTATCCAACGGAATTGATCGAACAGATCCGGAACGAGGTCTCGCTGTCAGCGCTCAACGGGCTCATGATCCATCTCGGAGGTCTCCGGGACGGACGGAAGAGCGTGCTTCTTGTCAGTGAGGGGTACACCAACTACTTGCCGCCGCAGCTACGGGGTCTGCAGGGATTTCCCAACCCGGCCGCCCTCGACCCAGGTGCTGCAGAGAACCGCTTCGAAGAGACGCTTCAGGTCTTTCAGGATTCTGATATGTTCGTCCGGATTCGCGATCTCTATCAGGCAGCGAACCGCTTCAATACGTCGATCTATGCGCTCGACCCGCGTGGACTAGCGATCGACGAGTACGACATGAGCCAGCCAACCATCGCACCTGAAACGAATCGGCGAGTGCTTCGTACGACTCAGGACACGCTGTATCTTCTTTCGGAGCAGAGTGATGGCCGGGCGATTGTGAACCGGAACGAGCTGATGTCCGGGTTGCAGCAGATGATGCGCGACTCGAGCGCCTACTATCTGCTCGGCTACAGGTCGTCGCAGTCCCCGACCGACGGCCGGTTTCTCGAGATCGATGTCCGGGTCACGCGGGACGGTGCGCAGGTTCGCAGTCGGCCGGGGTACTGGGCGGTGACCGAGCGCGACGTTGAGCGCGCTCTGCGTCCCAGCGCCGAGCCTCCAAAGGCGGTTGACGTTGCGCTCTCGGCGCTGGCGGAGCCTCGGCGTGGACACTCTGTCCGTACGTGGGTGGGGACCTCGCGAGGCAGCGACGGTCGAACGCGTGTCACCTTCGTGTGGGAGCCAACGCGGGCGCTCTCGGGTTCCGATGCCCCGGCCCGCGTCCTGCTCACGGCGATGGGCGATTCCGGTGGGGCGTTCTTCCGGGGGCGGGTGCCTGAACCGGCGTCCGGGTCGGGTCGAGGCCTTGCGGGGAGTCAGCAGAGCGCGGAGATGGCCCAGACCGTTGCCACGTTCGACGCCGACCCGGGCGTCATGCAGATCAGCGTGGCGGTCGAGGGCGAGAGCGGGGAGGTCGTTGACCGCGACCGTGAGGAGATTGACGTTCCCGATTTTTCTGGTGGTGCACTTGTCTTCAGCACGCCAGCCTTCGTTCGCGCTCGTAACACCCTCGAGTGGCGCGACCTGGTCGATGACTGGGATGCCGTGCCGACTGTCGCGCGGGAGTTTCGGAGAACGGAGCGGTTGTTGCTCCGCTTCGAGGTGTACGCTCCGGGGACGGAAGTGCCGCGTGTCGAGGCCTGGGTGCTCAATCGTGGCGGCGGCCGCATGTATCCCCTTGTTGTGCAACCCGCCGAGGACGAGCACCCGTTTCAGATAGATATTCAGCCAACGAGCCTGGCACCGGGAGAGTATGTGATCGAGCTCAGGGCGGCTGCCTCCGGAACGGAAACGACGCAGCTGGTCGCCTTTCGGCTGAGGTCATGAGCGCCTGGGCATCACGCCCCCTATAATTGCCTCCGTTGTGATCGCTCGGCCCGACGGGAACCGGTAGGTCCGGCCTGGGCGATCGTCCGAGCCACCCAGTCCTCAGAGGATGACCATGCCAGAAAGACTCCTTGTCGCTGACGACAGCCTCACGATTCAGCGTGTCGTTGAGCTCGCGTTTGCGAACGAGAACATCGACGTCGTTGCCGCCAGCTCTGGCGAGGACGCGATCAGACAGATCGATGAACGACCACCCGCGATCGTCCTCGCTGACACTCGGATGCCCGATCGGAGCGGCTACGAGATCGCTGAATTCGTCAGCTCGATCCCGACTGGCGACCAGATTCCGGTCGTCCTGATGTCCGGAGCATTCGAGCCCGTTGATGATCGCCGGGCGCGCGCCGCCGGTTGCGAAACGGTCCTCGTCAAGCCGTTCGATCCGACGGTACTCGTCAAGACGGTGCACGAGCTCTTGGGCCACACCGCCGAGCCGGTGGCGGCCGGTTTCGTGGAAGCACTGGCTGACGCGGCCGAGTCGGCATCGGGGGCGGGTGCGGCGTCGATGGCGACGCCAGCCGGTGAAGCCGACCTGGTGTGGCCCGTCAAGGACGAAATCACGGGTTCACCGGCTGTCCGAGCGCCGGCGGCCGGAACCGGCGCGGTGGCGGTCTCGGCCTCTTCCACTTCCAGTGCTGCGTCCGAAGCGGTAGACGCCGCGCGCACCCGTGAGGCGGCCTCGACGCTGGCCGTGACCGACGAGCTCGTCGACCGGTTGGCGACCCGGGTGATCGCGCGGCTTTCAGACCGCGTCGTTCGCGATGTCACGACGAAGGTTGTGGGCGAGGTTGCGGAGCGGCTCGTGACGGAGGAGATCGAGCGGCTGAAGCGGAAGCTGCAGTAGTTGGGATATGGCCGAGCTTTCAAAGGTGTTCGAGCACCAGACCGTCGACCCGAAGTGGTACGCCTATTGGGAGGAGCTCGGAGCGTTCCATGCCGATCCCGCATCGAGTCGTCCGCCGTTCAGCATGGTACTCCCGCCACCGAACGTCACGGGGCGGCTTCACATCGGCCACGCTCTGAATCAAACCCTTCCCGACATCGTCGCCCGATGGAAGCGGATGCAAGGGTACGACGTGCTTTGGCTCCCGGGCACGGACCACGCGGGCATCGCAACTCAGAACGTCGTCGAAAAACAGCTGGCGGCGGAGGGTAAGACCCGTCACGACATCGGCCGAGATGCGTTTGAGTCGCGCGTCTGGGACTGGGTCAAGAAGAGCCACAGCACCATCACGAGTCAGATGCGGCAGCTTGGCTCGTCGGTGGATTGGTCGCGCGAGCGCTTCACGCTGGATGACAGTTTGTCGCGCGCCGTTCGGCGCGTCTTCGTGTCGTTGTATCAGGAGGGACTCATCTACCGCGGGAAGTATCTGGTGAGCTGGTGCCCACGCTGCCGTACGGCACTGTCGGATCTGGAGGTGGTTCACCGGGACACGAAGGGTGCGCTCTATCGCATTCGGTATCCATTCTTTGAGGGTGAGGGCGCGGTGGTCGTGGCGACGACACGGCCCGAGACGATGCTTGGCGACACAGCCGTTGCCGTGCATCCAGATGACGAGCGATATCGGTCGGTCAGCGACCGGACCGTCCGCTTGCCGGTGACCGGACGAGAGCTGCCGCTGATTCAGGATGCGTTTGTCGACCCTGAGTTTGGAACTGGTGCCGTCAAGGTCACGCCGGCTCACGATCCGAACGACTTCGAGATGGGGCAGCGCCACGATCTGCCACAGGTGTCGGTGATCGACGAGGATGGTCGAATGACCGAGGAGGCCGGCCCATATGCAGGTCAGGACAGGTTCGCTGCACGTCGAGCAGTGGTCGCGCAGCTGGACGCCGAAGGCCTGCTGGACGGTGTCGAGGACCATGTGCACGCGGTTGGGCACTGCCAGCGGTGTGGAACGGTCGTCGAGCCGTTGCTGTCCACGCAGTGGTTCGTGAAGATTAAGCCGCTGGCTGACCGCGCGCTTGGGGTGGTCGAGGAAGGACAGACGCAGTTTATTCCAAACAACTGGACCAAGATCTATAGCGACTGGATGACGAACATCCACGACTGGTGCGTATCGCGCCAGTTGTGGTGGGGGCATCGCATCCCGGCCTGGTACTGCGACACGTGCGATGCCGTGCTGGTGTCCGAGGAGACTCCGGCGTCGTGTCCGTGCGGCGGCTCGCTCCGTCAAGAGACCGACGTGCTTGACACGTGGTTCAGCGCTGGGTTGTGGCCATTCAGTACCCTGGGTTGGCCAGAAACCACACGCGACCTAGAGCGGTATTACCCCACGACACTCCTGATCACGGCGCACGACATCATCTTCTTCTGGGTGGCGCGCATGATGATGCTTGGCGTGAAGTTCGCGGACGCCGTTCCGTTCGAGAAGGTGTACATCACGTCGCTCGTGCGCGACGCGCACGGGAAGAAAATGAGCAAGTCGAAGGGTAACGTCGTCGATCCGCTCGAACTGATGGGCGACATTGGCGCCGACGCGTTCCGCTTCACGCTGGCGGCCCTCGCCTCTCCCGGGATGGATATTGCGTTGTCAGAAGGGAGGCTCAAGGGTTACCGACAGTTCGTCAACAAGCTCTGGAACGCGTCGCGATTCGTGCTCATGAATCTGGACCCGTCCGGTCAGGTGCGTCCCGATGTGCCTCCGACCGAGCGCCTCGACCTGATCCATCGATGGATTCTTCACCGAACCAACGAATTAGCGGGCGAGGTGGAGACGGCTCTAACGGAGTTCAGGTTTGACGTGGCTGCGGACCGGCTCTATCACTTCTTCTGGCACGAGTATGCGGACTGGTATATCGAGTTGGTCAAGCCGCATCTGCAGTCGGACGGCTCGGTACGCGGCGATGCCGTTGCGGTCTTGCTGGAGGTACACGATCAGATTCTCAGGATGC
This sequence comes from Vicinamibacterales bacterium, assembly GCA_965223015.1. Classification (GTDB taxonomy): domain Bacteria; phylum Acidobacteriota; class Vicinamibacteria; order Vicinamibacterales; family UBA8438; genus CAUZIB01. The sequence goes on from CBDCVL010000008.1 coordinate 120,933, forward strand.
TGCATCCGTTCATTCCGTTCGTGACGGAGGAAATCTGGCAAGCGTTGCCCCAGCATCCGGAGGACGGGGTGGGTCGTGCGCCGGGGAAGCGCACCATCACGCTGGCGGCGTACCCACAACCTTGTGAGTCGCGTGTGGACACCGGGGCCGCGTCGGCCATCAGTCTGCTTCAAGAGGTGGTCACCGCCATCCGAACGGTGCGTTCCGAGTGGGGCGTGCCACCAGCACGCCGGGTGCGAGCCATCATCGAGGCGGCGCCAGCGGAGGACGAGACGTTGCTGCGTACTCATGCCGGTCAGGTCGCTCGGCTGGCTGGCGTCGAGGAGCTCCAGTTTGCGGCGAGCGTTCCGAAGGAACCGGACATCGTGCGACGTGTCGTGCGGGATTTTCAGATCCATGTACCCCTGGCGGGAATCGTCGACCGCGTGAAGGAGACCGAGCGGGTCCGACGGGACCTGGCGAAGCTGGTCAAGCAGCGCGGTGCGCTTCAGGCGCGGCTTGCGAACGTTGCGTTCGTCGAGCGGGCAGACCCAGCTGTGGTCGAGGAGGCACGGAACCAGGAGCAGGCAATCGGTCAGCGACAAGCGAAGCTCAACCAGATACTCGAGGAGCTTGGCGGGTGAAGGTCGAACCATTTGGGCCTCTGGATCCGGCCCTCTACCGGGAGATCGTGCGCCGAGCCTTGGCTGAGGATCTTCGGTGGGGCGACATCACCACCGACGCCGTTCTGGATGCCGACGTGCGGGCGAGTGGTGAGATTGTGGCAGGGGCCCCGTGCGTGCTCGCCGGCCTCGAAGTGGCCGTCGAGGCCTTTACCCAGCTGGACCCGCACGTCGAGGTGTCGAGGCCGCTCCAGGACGGCGACAGCTGCAGGAGCGGCGAGACAGTCTTGCGCGTCAGCGGCTTCGGTGCGGCGTTGTTGACGGCCGAACGGACCGCGCTCAACTTTCTTCAACGCATGTCCGGCACAGCCACCGTGACCCGGCGTTTTGTCGACGCAGCCGGAGGTCGCACCGTCGTGTTGGACACCCGAAAGACCACGCCGACGCTCCGTGCTCTCGAGAAGTACGCCGTGCGTGCGGGCGGGGGCGTGAATCATCGAGTCTCGCTGGACGACGGGATTCTGATCAAGGACAACCACATTCTCCTGGCGGGTTCGATTCGTCAGGCGGTCGACCGTATGCGGAGTGCAGGGCACGAAATGTCGATCGAGGTGGAGGTTCAAAACCTGTCGGATGTTGACGAGGCGCTGGCCGCAGGCGCCGATGTTCTGCTCGCCGACAACATGAGCACGGACGACATTCGCGAGGTCGTTCGGAGGACCCGCGGGGTGGCGAAGGTGGAGGTCTCGGGCAGTGTCACGCTGGAGCGTCTTGGTGAGATTGCCGACGCCGCTCCTGAATATGTATCGGTCGGGGCGTTGACGCATTCTGCGCCAGCCGTGGACTTCAGCTTTGATGTCTGTCGGATTGAGTCAGCTCCGTCGGCCCTACCGGCGTCATCATGACCGAGCCGTTTCCCGCTGATGTCGCCCGAACTCTTGACCAGCGTCGAGCGACCGACGGTCTCGGGTCTCTGGCTGATCGGCTGTCGTATGTCAGCGTCGTGTCATCAACCAACGATGTGGCCATGGATCTCGCCGCCGCGGGTGTGGCCGATGGGACCGCGGTCTTCGCATCGAGACAGACCGCGGGTCGTGGCCGCCGGGGCCGGTCGTGGTTTTCGCCCAGCGATTCGGGGTTGTATTTGTCGGTAGTGTTTCGCGAGATCCGATCGGCGCTCGTGACGCTGTTGGCTGGTGTCGCCGTCGCGGAAGGAATGCGAAGGGCGGCAAGAGTTCACGTCGAGCTGGAGTGGCCGAACGATCTCGTGGTTGAGCCGACGCCGTCATCCGCGCAACGGAACGGCCGACTCAAGGTTGGTGGGATCCTCTCAGAGTCATCCACCGCGATGGCCGCGAGACAGGCGGTCGTCGTCGGCATCGGTGTGAACCTGTCTGCCGCGGCTTACCCAGAAGAGATCGCGTCCCGGGCAACGTCGCTCGAAGCGCTGGCGGGGCGCGCGGTGGATCGTGGGGTCGTGCTGCTGGAGATATTGTCGTCATTGACGGAGTGGCGAGAGCAGTTTCAGTCTGACGCTGGCGTGGCCATGCTCACGCGCTGGACAGAATTGTCTCCGTCGAGCCGTGGTGCGATGGTGGAATGGACGGCTGCGGAGGGTCAGCGCATCGGTGTGACGGATGGGGTCGATCTAGACGGCGCGTTGCGTGTGCGGTCGGATGGCCGGGTTGAGCGATTGCTCGGGGGGGCGCTGACATGGCTCCCGGACCGTGCGACGGATCACGGGGAGACTAGTGGAGTGTCCTTGTGATACGTAAAGCGATCTCCGGCCGCGGCATCCCGCCTAGCAGCGTTGCTCCTCGGTCGCACATGCCCAATGTGCTCCCTCGTCTCGCCTTGCCACCCAGGCGCCGCGGTCCGGCTCTCACTTCACGAATCACAAGGAGACCCCACTAGGATGCTGCTGGCCATCGACGTGGGCAACACCAACATCGTCCTCGGACTCTTCGATGGCGAGGTGCTTACGGTCAGCTGGCGTCTGGCGTCGCGATCCTATCGCACGGCCGACGAGCTGTGGGTCCTTGTCAGTCGCCTGTTTGACGATCGCAACGTAGACACTGCCCGGATCACCGGAGTGATTGCGTCGTCAGTCGTCCCCTCGTTGACCCAGACGGTAACCGATATGGTGTCGCACGGCCTGGGGCGTGAGGTGATGTACGTCGACGCTGTGAACTCTGGTCTCCCGATTCGGTACGACAACCCCGACGAGGTCGGTGCCGACCGCATCGTGAACGGTGTGGCGGTCCGCACGCTGTACGGTGGCTCCTCACGACCGGTCATCGTCCTCGACTTCGGGACGGCGACGACGTTCGACGCGATTTCGAGCGCTGGCGAGTATCTTGGCGGAATCATCTGCCCGGGTGTCGAGATCTCAGCCGACGCGCTGTTCCAGCGCGCGGCTCGCCTTCCGAGGGTCGATGTGCGCCGACCCGACTCGCTGATCGGTCGGACGACGGTGGAGTCGATGCGGTCAGGCTTGTTCTACGGATATGTCGCGATGGTCGAGGGAATCGTGAGCAGAATGCGACGCGATCTGCAGAGTGATGGCCCGGCCGTGTGTGTCGCAACTGGCGGACTGGCCTTGGCCATTACCGACGAGACCGATGCGATCGACCACGTCAACCTCGACCTGACCCTGACCGGGCTCCGTTTGGTTTGGGAGAGGAATCACGAGGGGAGTGGCGAGCCTCGGCCCTAGTCCCGGAGGGCAGTCGTGTGGCTGTGCGAGCCCTGCGGCCATCATCACACGTGGTCTCCCGGATGACGGACAGGAAGGTAACGGTCGGGCCGTCGTGATGGCCGCAATCATGGACGTTGGCTCCTACTGCCGTGAGGTCGAATCGTATCTGTGCCGAATGAACGACGGTCACCTCATCCGGATCGTCGGTCCGGCGTTCGAGCTCGTGTGCGGGTGGGCGACTCGTGAGATCCCGCTCGGTGTGGTCCACCGCGCGATCGATCGCACGTTCGATCGGTACTACGCTAAGGATGGGAAACGCCGGCCGATTCGGATCGAATACTGCGAGGCCGATGTGCTCGAGTTGTTCGATGAGTGGCGCCGTGCTGTCGGTGTCGCGACCATCGAGCGGGTGGAGTCGGCTTCTCGGACATCTCGGCGCCCATCGCTCGGCGGCCATATCGACCGTGTCACCGATCGCTTGACGGCATGGCGGACGGCAGGTGGGGGGGGCGCGGGCAGGACCGACGTCGTTGGCGAACTTATCGCTGAGCTCGTGACACTTCGGGAGCCGGCCCGAACGTCGCGTGGGGAGGCGCGGCGCCGGCTGGTCGAGCGTCTTGATGAGATCCAGCATCAGCTGACGGCGGCGTTACGTCAACTGGTGGAGCCGCCCGTGTATGCGGCGCTCCGCGCCGAGGCGACTCGAGACCTCGAACCGTTTCGCGACCGGATGCCCCGTGAGGCACTTCTCCGCGCAACCGAAGCCGGAACGGACCAGCTGCTCTACGACCATTTCAAACTGCCCCGGATCTCCTTTGAATGATCGAACATTAGAGCTCCATACCGAGCGGCCCGTGGTCGGTGGTGCGATGCTGGCGCGCCATGAGGGTCGTGTCGTACTCGTCGTCGGCGCCATCCCTGGCGAGCATGTGCGCGTTCGTGTCGATCGCGAGCGCCGCGACGTGATTCATGCGACCGTCATCGACGTGATCGCGCCTGACGCTGACCGACGAATCGTGAGCGGCGATCCGGCGTGCGGCGGGCAGGCGTATCGGCACATTGCGTATCCGCGCCAGCTTGCGCTCAAGTCGCAGCTCATTGGTGACGCGCTGACCCGCATCGCGAAGCTTCCCGAAATCGATCCAGTGCCGGTCGCTGCATCGACAGAGCACGGATACCGGATGAGGGCAAGGCTCCATTGCGGACGGTCGGGTCTGGGATTCTTGCGCGAGGGCACCCACACCATCTGTGACGCGGCGCCGACAGGTCAGCTGCTCGACGGAACGGCCGACGTCGTGGCGGCCCTCGGTGATCGTTTGCGCGCCGCGCGGATCGACGCGGTTGAGCGTGTGGAGCTCTCGGAGAACCTGGCCGGTGAACAGCGGGTCCTTCATCTGCATCTCCGCCGCAGCGTGCCCGGTGGCGCTCTTTCTTCCTGTACGGCGGACTTGAGCTGTACCGGTGTAACGACGGCGCGGGCGAGGGACCGCGCCGTTACGCTACTTCATGGCGTGCCAACGGTCAGCGATCCAGTGTCGAGTCTCGTCCACCAGGGGACCGGCGCAGGGTACGTGACGCGTCACGCATCCTCGTTTTTTCAGGCCAATCGATACCTGCTTCCACGTCTGGTCACGGCGGTGTGTCGACGGGTGTCGGTCGGACCGGTACTGGATCTGTATGCAGGTGTTGGGCTATTCGGTGTGGCGCTCTCGTCGGTCGGAGTGGAAGAGAGCACCGCCGTTGAGCGCGACCGCGCGTCGTTCGCCGACCTGAGCCTGAACGGCGCCTCCTGCCGACGCCCGATCGATGTGGTCCGAGCATCGACCGAGTCGTACCTGACGGATCGCTCCGCTCCGATTCTCGGTACCGTGATTGCGGACCCGCCGCGAACTGGTTTGGCGCGGTCCGTCGTGGAGCGCCTGGCGCTGCTCGGGGCCTCACGTCTGGTCTACGTGTCGTGCGACGTCGCGACCTTCGCACGTGACTTGAGACGACTGAGCGATCTGGGCTACACGGTCGGGGAGGTCGAGGCGTTCGATATGTTTCCGAACACGGCTCACGTCGAGCTGGTGGCGACGCTCTCTCTCGCGGCGTCTCCTGCAGCCTCGCCATCTCCGTGAGGCCGGCGGCGAACAGAGGCCCGATGGCGCTATCGTCGGTTGGCCGTGGGCCAACGTCACATTCGAGGGGGCACGTCGCATCCCATGAGCCCAAGGGCGCGGGCCAGTTGACGCCGGAAGTACAACACCGCGGCAGCTCGCCACGCTCGCGCGTTCGCGTCCGGTTCCTTGATCACCGGATACCGGTGATAGAACGCGTTGAAGCGCTGTGCGAGACCGAATGCATACTTCGCCAGGGTCGACAGCTCCAGGGTGCGCACCGCCTGGTCAGCGATCTCATCGAGACGCGATGCTTCGAGGACGAGAGCCCACAGGTCAGTCCCTTCGGGGTCGTCGAGAGCGGGCGATGTGACCTTATTTAGTTCCTCATTTAGTTCCTCGACGATTCCGTGTTCGTCCACGCCGTCTTGTTGCTTCAGTTTCTGCAGAATGTTTCCCGCTCGGACTGCCGCGTACTGAAGGTAGGGACCACTCTCGCCTTCGAAGCTGAGCGCTTCGTCGATGTCGAACGCGATGACCTTTCCGCGGGAGAACTTGATCATGAAGTACCGCACTGCGGCGACGCCGATCATGGTGGCGATGCGGTCGACGTCGCTTTCGTCAAACTCGGGGTTACGAGTGCGGACTTCGGCCGACGCCGCGTCCGTCACGCGGTCGACGAGATCGTCGGCCTTGACACCAAGCCCCTTGCGGCCAGAGACTTCCACAAACGGTCGGTCACCTGCGTCGCTCGTGGCGTACCCCAGCGTTTGCGCCGTGCTGTGAGAGAGGGCCACCATTTCGTACGAGAAATGCACCGACCGCTCGGCCTCGGTGTCGTGTCCAACGGCGGAGAGTGCTTGCCGTAGGAGCTGCTGGAGGTACGACTGACGCGTATCGATCACGTTGTAGACGGCGGTGGCATGGCCAAACTCCCCGGGCGCGCTGGGGCCGGACGACGCGCTTGGGTCCGCGGTGGTGGCCCAGAGGGGACGTTCGGATCGCTGGGTTCCGTATGGCCGATAGTAGAAATCCTTTCCGAGGAGGCCGAACTTCCAGAATTGGTAGGCCATGTCTTTGCCCACGTACGTCACGGTGCCGTCGGATCGGACGATGACCTTGGACCGCGTCTCGTCGCTGGCCTCGTCCTCGACCTCGTCCTTGTCAGCTGCGCCCTCGTCGATCGGCATGACCCAACAGCCTGCCTGTGGGCCGTCGTCCTGGAGGAAGACGGCGCCGGCGCGCTTCAAGATCTCAAACGCGGTGGTCCAGAAGTCGAGCCGGAGGATGTCTCCCTCCCAACTCAGCAGGTCATACTCCACGTTGAGTCGATCCATCGTGTCGAGGTGGCAGCGAACGATCCGGTCGGCGATGAACCGCGCGATCGCGGCCGATTCGTTATCGCCATGCTCGAGGTCACGGAGCGCCTGTTTCCGCTTCTCCAGCCTGTCCGGATCTGCCTCGTACCACTCCGTGACGCGCGCGTACAGGTCCCAGCAGTAGTAGTCAAAGCGGGTCTCGCCGGCGAGTTGCCGAATCTCGTCAAGTGATTTTGATTCCAGGGTTCGGAAGCCGACGACGACATCTGCGACTTGAACACCGGTATCGTCGATGTAGTTCTGCGTCTCGACGTGGTGCCCGCGGAAGCGCAGGAGCCGCACGAGGGTATCTCCTAGGGCGGCGTTGCGGAGGTGTCCGACATGGGCCGCCTTGTTCGGATTGATCGCCGTGTGTTCGACGATCGTCTTGCCGAAACCAGCGGTCCTGAGAGATGTGGGTGTCTCGACACCCAACGCCTCGCGCAGGTAACGCGCGCGGTCCAAATAGACGTTGACGTACCCATTGGGCGTCGCCTCTGCCTTGGCGACGCCATCGACCTCACCCAGCGCAGCTACGATCTCCTGCGCGATGACCTTCGGGGCCTTGCGGAGTGTTCGTGCAAGCTCGAAAGCGACGGTGAGCGCAAGATCGCCCAGGGGGCGACTGGGCGGATACTCAATGACCAGAGCCGTCTGAGTGTCCGGGGATAGGCCATAGAGGTCCGTCAGAACCGTCCGGAGTCGTGTGCGAATGAGGTCGTGCAGGCGCAGGATCATGAATCAGGGACCACTCAACCCTCACTGCGACGCCGCCGCTCCGTCTGCAGGCTGTGCGCATAGTCGTCCGGAGTGTTGATGTTGAAGAACAGCATGCCATCTGGGTCGAACGGTGCGAGCTCGTCCGTGGCGAGTTCGTGGACGGTGACGGCAGCAAGCAGGTCGGTGACTTTCAGTCGACCGGAGTCGAGATGATGTCGAATCGGCCCGATGCAGGCACGGCTGTAGGTGGCGCACAGTGGTTGATACCCGTCTGAGGTGCATGGAATGGCGATGTCGAAGCCCTCTCCCGCTTCGACGAGATGCCTGAGAAACGCGACCGTCAAGAACGGCATGTCCCCGGCGATGATGAGCGCGGTTGGCGTCGCGGAGTTGACGAGCGCGGTCAGAATGCCGCCCAGGGGGCCGTAGCCCTCCCGTGTGTCCGGCCAGACGGGAACACCGAGAGCGTCATAGAGGTCGGTGTCATTCGCCACGATCGCGACGTGGTCCGCCACCGCCTGCAGCACAGCTAGCTGGTTGTCTATGATCCGCCCGTGGCCGATCGGAAGAAGCGCCTTGGGCCGCCCACCCATACGCCGACCAAGACCGCCGGCCAGGATCGCCGCCGTGCACATTCCGCGTAACCTTACCAGATTCGTCTGACCTCCGAAGGGGGCGCCGCGTTGACAGTCTGCGGCCGCTCGTCTACCGTTGGGATCGACTGGTTTATGGCAGGTGGTAATCCGATGTCAAGACGTTCTGTGCGGCTTCGAGTCGGGTTCCTGGCGTGCTGGGGTATGGCGACGCTGTTGGGGTCGCTGGGCGCCGCGCTCCAGCAGGTGCCCGATTCGTCGCGCCGACCTGTTGTGTATTCCGCTGTCGTCGATGCCCTCATCCATCCGGTGTCGGCGGAGTTCATCGACCAGACGATCGCAGAAGCCGATGCGGCCAACGTAGCCCTGGTTGTACTGACCCTTAGCACACCGGGTGGGTTGGTTGATTCGACTCGCTCGATCAACACCAGCATCATCAACGCCCAGACACCCGTCGTCGTTTATGTCGGACCTAGCGGAACTCGGGCCGCCTCGGCGGGCTTTCTGATCACGATCGCTGCGGACGTAGCGGCCATGGCACCCGGTACGCATATAGGCGCAGCCCACCCCGTCTCGGGCACGGGAGCGGAGATGGATGAGGTGGCGGCGGGGAAGGCGGCCTCTGATGTCGCCGCCTACGCGCGGTCCATTGCGGACCAGCGGGGACGAAACGTCGAGCTGGCCGAGAGTGCGGTGATGGACAGTCGATCATTCACCGAGCGGGAGGCGATCGAGGCCGACCCGCCGCTGATCGACCTTGTCGCGACGGATATGGACGATCTGCTCGAGCAGCTCGATGGCCGGACCATTACGCGATGGAACGGCGACGAGATTGTGTTGAACACCAGGAACGCGACGGTGGAAGACGTGGAGATGAACTGGCGGCAGGAGATTCTCAGTGCGGTCGCGCATCCTCAAGTTGCGGTGCTTCTGTTCAGCCTGGGGACGCTGGGTCTCACGATCGAGCTGTGGAACCCCGGTGGTATTGTCCCCGGGGTGGTCGGCGGCTTGTGCTTGCTGCTGGCCTTCTTCGCGTTTCAGATTTTGCCGATCAACTACGTCGGGCTGTTGTTGATCTTGTTTGGGTTACTGCTCCTCGTGGCCGAGATGCTGACCGCGACCTATGGTCTTTTGGCGACCGGCGGGATCGTCAGCATGGTCCTCGGCGCGGTCATGTTGATCGACTCACCGGCTCCCGAGCTTCAGCTCGGATGGCCCTTCATCCTGTCGTCGATGCTTGCGCTTGGCGTGATCACCGCGCTCTTGGCGCGACTGGGCGTGCGCTCGCAGCTCAGCCGTCCGACGACGGGCCGTGCCGGGATGATCGAACAGGTCGGCGAGGCGCTGAGTCCGATCGGGCCGCACGAGTCGGGCCGGGTTTCCACACATGGTGAGATCTGGACGGCGATGTCCGATCAGGATATCGAACAAGGGGAGCGGGTCCGTGTGGTCGACGTCGACGGCATGAGGCTGACCGTTCGCCGACTAACGCCCGATACGCCGGGAGGCACACACACATGAGTCCATTAGTGATCTTCGCGTTGATTGTTGGCGCGTACGTCGTGAACTCGATCAAGATCCTGCCTGAGTACGAGCGAGGTGTCATCTTCCGCCTAGGGAAGCTTCTCCCGAGTCCTAAAGGGCCGGGCGTGATCTTGGTCTTCGCGCCGCTCGACCGGATAGTGCGGGTCAGTCTGCGGACGATCGTGATGGACGTGCCGCCGCAGGATGTCATCACACGCGACAACGTGTCAGTGAAGGTGAATGCGGTCGTCTATTTCCGCGTCATGGATCCGGCACGGGCAATCGTCGAGGTCGAGAACTTCCATTACGCCACGTCTCAGTTGGCCCAGACGACGCTCCGAAGCGTTTTGGGGCAGGTAGAGCTTGACGGGTTGCTGGCAGAGCGCGAACGGCTGAATCAAGACCTACAACAAATCCTCGACACGCAGACGGATCCATGGGGTGTGAAGGTGTCGGCTGTCGAGGTCAAGCACGTCGACCTGCCGCCTGACATGCAGCGCGCAATGGCGCGGCAGGCCGAGGCCGAGCGAGAGAAGCGTGCTAAAATCATCCACGCTCAAGGTGAGTTCCAGGCATCAGAGCAGCTCGGGATGGCGGCAGAAGTCATTAGCAAACAGCCGCTCGCCATGACGCTTCGGTACCTGCAGACGGCGACCGAGATCGCCGGTGAAAAGAACTCGACGTTGGTCTTTCCGCTACCTATGGATCTACTCAGTGTGCTGTTGCCCAAGTTAGGCACCGGGCCTGGTCCTGAGTCGAAGTGACACCGTCGTCCCATCGCGGAATAGGGTTAATGGGTCCAGAACCCGCGAGCGATACCGCCCCGAGCGCGAAACAGGTTGTCTTTCTGTTCATGGCGGCCACGGTCGTGGCGGTGGTCGTATTTCTGTGCGGTGTGTTGGTCGGTCGCGGTGTGCCTTTGGGTGAGGGACTCACCGTGTCCGGATCCGCGGTTGAGGGCCTCGGAGTCGACGACTTGCCGCCTCCGACGCTGAGCACACCGAGCGACGAACCCTCGGCGGCTGCCGGCGAGAGCGGGGACCTGTCGTACTATCGGCGCCTGAGCGATGGTGAGCCGGAGCTCGAGACGCTGCGGCCGGAGGCGGAGGACACTGCGGCGGCTCTCCTCGCACCGCCTGTCGTCGCCCCCGGCGTGGACGGTGGCGGCGCTGATCTGGACCGCTCGGCGCCGCCGACCGATCTCGACGCGCTGCCGACTGTCGATACAACGCCATCCTCGGCACCGGTTGCGTCGACGCCGACGCCGTCAGCGGGAGGCTTCTCGGTTCAGGTCGCGGCGCTGCGTTCACAGGAGTCAGCCCAGCAGATTGCGAACCAGCTCGTCGCCAAGGGGTATCCGGCCGCCGTCGTGTTGCCCGAGACCGGCAATCCTGTGAGACTCTTTCGCGTCCGGGTCGGTCCCTACACCGACCGGACGGAGGCGGAGCGCATCAGCGGTCGCTTGGAGACGGAAGAGCAGTTCGCCCCGTACGTCACCCGGTGATGCTCGCCCTCCTCTCGGGCGTCTTGCTCGTCCTCAGCTTTCCAACACTCGGCCATCCGGCGTTCGCGTGGATCGCACTGGTGCCTGTGGCGGTGGCGGCTGTGCACGCGTCGTCGATACGTGAGGCCTTCCGCCACGGACTGGTCACCGGCGTGGTGCACTTCGCCGGGACCATCTACTGGATACCCGGAGTCATGGCCGAGTTCGGAGGGCTTCCCGTGCCGGTCGCCTGGGGTGTTCATGCGCTTCTCGTGGCCTACCTCGCCCTGTTTCCCGCGTTCTTCGCGACAGTGATTTGGTGGTTCCACCGTCGCTTCGGTTCGGTGGCGCTGCTGTTTACCCCTGCGGTTTGGGTCACCAGCGAGCTCGGTCGCGTGTATCTGTTCACAGGGTTCCCCTGGGAGCTCCTTGGATATAGCCAGGCGCAAGTACTCTGGGTCGCGCAGCTCGCGAGCATCGTCGGCGTTCTCGGAGTATCGGTTCTGGTCGCGGGTGTCAACGGCGGGCTCGCGTTCCTTGTGGTAGACCGCCGTCGCTCTCCGCGTTGGATCATCGCCGGGCTGACTGCCGTCGCCCTCACCTCGTGTCTAGGGTTTGGCGCGTGGCGAGTGCGGTCGGGCGCGCTCTTGGACGCTGGGGTGCCGCTCCGGGTGGCAGCCGTACAGGGGAACATCGCCCAGAGCGAGAAGTGGGACCCGGCGTCTCGAGATGAGATTCTCGAAAAGTATCTCATTTATACGCGTCGGGCCTCGGGCGAGGGAGCACACCTCGTCGTATGGCCCGAGGCGGCGACTCCGTTTGCCTTCGATCTGGATCCCGGTTCTGAGCTGATTCGAGAGGTGGCGCGCGGTCTGCGGGTCCACGTGCTGTTTGGAACGACGCATGTCGTGTGGGAAGAGGACAAGGCGGAGTACTACAATTCCGCGGTTCTCGTGAATCCCGATGGTGAAACGGCCGGCATGTATCACAAACAACACCTCGTCCCGTTTGGCGAGTATGTGCCACTGAGGAAGGCGTTGTTCTTCGTCTCGCCACTGGTTGAGAACGTCGGCGGATTTACCGCTGGTACGGAACCGACGACGCTGTTGATGGACGAGCATCCGATCGGCACGGCAGTCTGCTACGAGATCATCTATCCCGGTCTGGTTCGAGGCCTCGTGACCGGTGGGAGCCGATTGCTGACGACGGTGACCAATGATGCGTGGTACGGACGGACGGCGGCGCCGTATCAGCATTTCCAGCAGGCGCGAATGCGGGCAATCGAGGAGGGGCGGTACCTCGTGCGTGCCGCGAACACCGGAATCAGCGGAGTCGTCGATCCGTACGGGCGCGTCGTGGTCGAGAGCGGTCTGTTCGAGGACGATGTCGTCGTTGCGGATGTTCGGTTGCTTGAGGACCTGACTCCGTACGCCCGGTATGGAGATATCCTGGCGTTTGCCTGCGGGCTGCTGACGCTGGGGATGGTCGTGTTCGCCGGGCGACGAGCACCGCACGCGTGAGCGACTCATGATCGACAAGCAGGAGGCACGACGTGGCAATTGAATTGGATGTAGAGATTCGACGGTATCAGGACCTGGCCAAGCGAACCGCAGACCTGCGGAGGCATCTTTGACACGCCCGGCCAAAGTGAGGAGATCGCGAAGCTCGAGACTCAGGCCGCCGCTCCCGATTTCTGGAACGACGCGACGAAGGCTCAACGCGTCCTGCAGCGCCGTCAGCGACTTCAGGAGGATCACGATCTCGCGCAGTCACTGAATCAGCGTTGTGACGACCTCGCGGTACTCGTCGACTGGGCGAACGAGGGGGAAAGTGTCGGCGACGACCTTGGCACAGCGCTCGATGAGCTCGCGGCGGAAGTGGAGCACGCCGAGATCCAGAGGATGCTCGGTGGCGAGAACGACCAACGCGATGCCATCGTGACCATACACCCTGGGGCCGGAGGTACCGAATCCCAGGACTGGGCTGAGATGCTGCTGCGGACCTATATCCGTTGGTCCGAACGGCGCGGCTTAGCGTCGACGGTCATCGACTATCAACCTGGAGACGAAGCTGGGATCAAGGCCGCGACCCTCACCATCAAAGGTGACTATGCGTACGGGCTGCTCCTGGCCGAGGCTGGCGTGCATCGACTGGTACGGATCTCCCCGTTTGATCAGGCCGCACGCCGGCACACGTCGTTCGCCTCGGTCTTCGTTTGGCCGGAGCTCCCGGACGACGTCGAAGTCGAGATTGACGAGAAGGACCTCCGCATCGATACGTACCGGTCAAGCGGGGCAGGGGGACAGCACGTCAACGTGACCGATTCTGCCGTGCGCATCACGCATCATCCGTCTGGAATCGTCGTGTCGTGTCAGAACGAGCGGTCCCAGCATCGCAACCGCGACGCGGCGATGAAGGTGCTCCGCGCGCGACTCTACGATCGCAAGTTGGAGGAGCAGCAGGCGAGGCTAGAGAAGCTCGGGGGTGAGAAAAAGGACATTGCGTTCGGAAGCCAGATACGAAGCTACGTGCTGCATCCGTATCGCATGGTCAAGGATCATCGGACCAAGGTCGAGATCGGCAATGTCGATAGAGTGCTCGACGGCGACCTCGACGAGTTCATCAAGAGCTATCTGATGCAGAAAGCCGGAACCGGCCGGGCGGAGAAAGAGGGAAGCGGATGAGGCTGGCCCTACGGCAGAAACGCTGCTCCTGGTTCGGTGCCGCCGATATAGGCCTCCTGAATGGCGCCACCGGCCCAGGGTTCAGCGGGTTCACCCGTCAGCGGGTCGACTGAACGGAAAACGATATTAGGCGGCGGCAGGAAGCCCTCAGGGGCCTCTCGGTTGCCAATGTAGGCGCGGAAGAACTCGGTCCAGATCGGCAGGGCGACTCGCGCGCCCTCTTCGCCGTCTCCGAGCGTCTTCTTCTGGTCGTAGCCCACCCATACGCCGACCGTGATATCCGGATCGAAGCCGACGAACCAGGCATCGGTATAGTCGTCCATCGTGCCGGTCTTACCTCCGAGTGGCCAGCCGAGTCGCGACGCTCGTACGCCCGTGCCACGCTGGACCACACCGCGTAGCAGACTCACCATGATGTACGCGGTGTCGGGGCGCAGCGCGTCCTCAGGTACCGGCCGGCCGGTCTCCAGAACGTCACCCGATCGATCGACGATCCGTTCGATTTGATAGGGGACCATACGCGTGCCTCGGTTCGAGAACGCCGAGTAGGCGCTGGTTACCTCCATCAGAGTGGCCTCGGATGATCCGAGCGCCACCGATAGATACGGAGGAATAGGGGATGTGAATCCCAGCCGCCGGGCGACGGAGATGGCGGCATCTGGCCCGATCTCATTCATCATCCAGACCGCTGGCACATTCCGTGATTTTTCGAGCGCCCGGCGCAACGTGATCGGCCCCTCGTACGTGTGGTCGTAGTTCGTCGGCTCGTACAGATCTTGTTCCGGCCCGACCTCGTAGCTGATCGGGTCGTCCTCGACGAGAGACGAGGCGGTGTAGCCCTGGTCGATTGCGGCCGCGTAGAGCACGCCCTTGAACAGTGACCCCAGCTGCCGGTAGGCCTGTGTCGCGCGGTTGAACTTGCTTCGCTCGAAGCTGTAGCCGCCCACCATGGCCAGCACGCGACCGGTACGATTGTCCAGCGCGAGCAGCGCCCCCTCGGCGATAGGCTCCTGCTCGAGCTCTGCCTCAACGACGGTCGTCTCGAGCGGCGTTCCATCGGCGTTGGAAACATCGAGGACGCGAATCTCGACTTCAATCATGTCGCCGGGTCTGACGAGCTGGTCGGCCGGCGTGCGACCAATGCCGCGGAACCCTTCGGTGGCTCCTGAAGACAGCGTGCGCAAGCCCTTCGGCATTACCCGCGCCGTGTACGGACCGAACCGCGCTTCGATCGCCTCAGCGTCAACGGCCATCACGAGAGCCGGGACGATGTCACCTACGTTCATTGCATAGATCCACCGGCTGTGGTCGAAGGTGTCGAGCGCCATCTGAGCCGCGTCTGTCCCAGCTTCGACTTCTGCCTCATCGAGAACGTTCCGTTCTGGTTTGCGGAAGCCTCTTCGCTTGTCGTGGGTGCGAAGGCCGTCACTCACGACCCGATTGGCGACCTCCTGCAGACTGGCATCGAGCGTGGTGTGGACGGTCAGGCCCTCCTCGTACAGCTGGTTCACGCCGTACTTTTCCTCGAGATGCTGCCGGACTTCTTCAATAAAGTAAGGAGCAATGGAGTTGCTGCGGCCAGTCCGCTCGGCCAGTACGATCGGCTTCGCCTGGGCGACGTCTGCCTCTTCGCGACTGATGTAGCCGTCCGCGGCCATCCGCTGTAGCGCATAGTTGCGGCGGTTACGAGCGCTCTCGAGGCTGACCAGGGGGCTCCAACGGGACGGCGTTTGGATGATTCCGGCGATCATCGCGGCTTCTTCGAGCTCGAGGTCTCGTGCCGACTTTCCAAAGTAGAGGCGCGAGGCGGCTTCGACCCCGTACGCGCTATGAGCAGCAGAGCCGAGCCAGATCTGGTTGGCGTAGAGCGTCAGGATCTCCCGCTTCGTATACCGCTTCTCGATGTGGAGCGTGTAGTACGCCTCCCGTAGCTTACGTTGCCAGGTCTTCTGCAGCCCCAGGCTCTCGCCTCGTAGCTCGACATTGCGCGCGAGCTGCATGGTGATCGTGCTGGCACCGGCCGCGGTCAAGTCCCCCTTCGCGATGTTGGACAGGATCGTCACGGCGAGGCGCGGAATATTGAAGCCCACATGGCTGAAGAAGTCACCGTCTTCCGCCGCAATGATGGCGTTGCGGAGGACCTCGGGGATCTCGTCGTAACCGATGATGAAGCGACGCTCCGTCGCGAATTCGCCGATCAGCTCTCCACCGCGTGCGTGAAGCCGGGTAATTGTCCCTGGGGTGTAGCGGTCGAGCTCAGAGATCTCGGGGAGGTCGGGCGAGTAGGCGAAGAGCGCCCCGCTGACCGCGCCGAGGAGTGCAGCGACGGCCAGCGCACCGAGTAGAACTGCCTGTTGGACGAGCGGATTGCGTCTCGGTTTCTTCTTCTTGGCCATATCGCGCGGTTTTCGGGCGGAACCCATCGCTCAGTTTAGACCCCGCTCGATTGTACACGGGCTCTGTCTAAAGCGCTTTTCAAATAGGCCTTGTACTACCTGGGGCGGTCGTGGTACTTCTGCGCATACCGATGCAGGAGGACCGATGCGTGCCTATTCGATGGATCTGCGAGAGCGGGCGCTCCTCGACAGCGATGCCGGGATGAAGGCGGCCGATGTGGCGGCGAAGTACCGCGTGAGCGGGTCGTGGGTGCGGCTACTGAAACAGCGGCGGCGCGAAACGGGCGAGGTGGCGCCTCGCGTCCAGCGACAGGGACGGCGCGGCATGCTTGAGCCGCACCTACACACCTTGGCCGCGCTGATTGCGGCGCACCCGGATCGCACGCTGGCTGAGCTGAAGGACGCCCTCGCCACGCCCGCGAGTGTGCCGACGGTCTGGCGCGCCGTGCGGGCCCTCGGCCTGACCGTTAAAAAAAACGGTCCGCCCGTCCGAACACGATCGGCCTGACGTCGCGGCCGCGCGGGTCGCGTGGCACGCGGCGGCGCCGACCTGGGATGTCGCCCACCTCGTGTTTCTGGACGAAACCGGCATCACCACCAATCTGCTTCGGCGGTACGGCCGGGCACCGCGCGG
This sequence comes from Vicinamibacterales bacterium, assembly GCA_965223015.1. Lineage (GTDB taxonomy): Bacteria > Acidobacteriota > Vicinamibacteria > Vicinamibacterales > UBA8438 > CAUZIB01. Next base: position 137,724 of record CBDCVL010000008.1, read on the forward strand.
CGCGCGCGTCCACGACCACGCCCCCTGCGGGCGCTGGCAGACCAGCACGTTTCTCGCCGCGTTGCGGGTCACGGGGCTGACCGCACCGGGGGTCTTCGACGGCGCGATCGATGGCGAGAGCTTCCGCGCCTACATCGAACAGATCCTGGTGCCGACCCTGCAGCCCGGCGACATCGTCATTGCCGACAATCTCGGGGCCCACAAGGTCGCCGGCATCCAACGCGCCATCCAGGCCGCCGGGGCCACCCTCTGGTACTTGCCACCCTACAGCCCGGACCTCAATCCCATCGAGCTCTGCTTCGCGAAGCTCAAAGCCCTCGTTCGCACCGCTCGCTGTCGCAGCACCGAGACGCTCTGGCCGTTCCTCGGCGAGTGCTTGGCGCACTTCAGCCCTGACGAATGCCGCACCTATGTTCGGCACTGCGGGTACTCGGCCGCCACACGGTCATGAAAAGCGCTTTAGACAGCGTATAACCTTAATTATCGGCACGATTATCGGCTCCGCAAGGCCGATGTCGCATGAATTCTTTGCCGTGACGTGACAAATGAACACTCATATTTTATAATACTCTTCGTAACACTTATTGGGTTCCGAAACACAAGAGGAAGAGCGGAGAGCCATACGATGAGCAAGATCATTGGAATCGACCTTGGCACGACCAACTCGGTTGTTGCGGTCATGGAGGGCAGTGAGCCGACGGTCATCACGAACTCGGAAGGCAATCGATTGACCCCTTCGGTGGTTGCGTTTGCGAAAGGTGACGAGCGCCTGGTGGGACAGGTAGCCAAACGCCAGGCCGTGACCAACCCCGAGAACACCATCTTTTCGATCAAACGGTTCATGGGCCGGCGCCACGACGAAGTGTCCGAAGAGATGAAGATGGTGCCGTTCGAGGTCATCAAGGCTTCGAACGGTGATGCCCGGGTGAAGGCGGGAGGCGCCGAGTACTCACCTCCGCAGCTCTCCGCCATGATCCTCCAGAAGCTCAAGCAGTCAGCGGAGGAGTACCTCGGTCAGAAGGTGGAAAAGGCGGTCATTACGGTCCCGGCGTACTTCAATGACTCGCAGCGCCAGGCCACCAAAGATGCAGGTCAAATCGCTGGGCTCGAGGTCATGCGGATAGTCAACGAGCCGACGGCTGCCGCGCTCGCGTACGGCCTCGACAAGAAGAAGGACGAAACGATCGCGGTCTACGACTTTGGGGGTGGGACCTTCGATATCTCGATTCTTGAAGTCGGGGAAGGCGTGGTCGAGGTCAAGGCGACCAACGGTGATACGCACCTTGGAGGCGACAACCTCGACCATCGGATCATCGACTGGATCGTCGCGGAATTCAAGGCAGAGTCCGGAATCGATCTCAGCAAGGATCGGATGGCATTGCAGCGGTTGAGGGAGTCTGCAGAGAAGGCCAAGATGGAGCTGTCGACGGTGGTCGAGACGGAGATCAATCTGCCGTTCATCACGGCCGACCAGTCAGGCCCAAAGCATCTTCAGAAGAAGCTGACCCGGGCCAAGTTCGAGCAGCTTGTAGACGACCTGCTCGATCGGACGATTGGTCCGGTCAAGCAGGCGCTCTCGGATGCGGGGCTTGACCCGTCAGCGATCGACGAAGTGGTACTGGTCGGCGGCTCGACGCGCGTGCCAAAGGTGCAGGAGATCGTCAAGACGCTGTTTGGGAAGGAGCCTCATCGTGGTGTCAACCCCGATGAGGTCGTGGCGGTCGGTGCGGCCGTCCAAGCCGGCGTGCTGTCGGGTGAAGTCAAGGATCTCCTGCTGCTTGACGTGACGCCACTGTCCCTCGGGATTGAGACGCTCGGAGGCGTCATGACGCCTCTGTTGCCGCGGAACACAACGATTCCCACTCGAAAGAGCGAAATATTTTCAACCGCCGCGGATGGGCAGACGAGCGTCGAGGTGCATGTGCTGCAAGGGGAACGCCCGATGGCCCAGGGTAATCGCACGTTGGGCAAATTTCATCTGGTGGGCATTCCGGCGGCGCCGCGAGGTGTGCCACAGGTGGAAGTCACGTTCGATATCGATGCCAACGGCATCGTCAACGTGTCGGCTAAGGACCTGGGGACTGGCAAGGAGCAGAAGATCACCATTAGCGCGTCCAGTGGCTTGAGCAAGGAAGAAGTCGACCAGATGATGAAGGAGGCCGACAGTCATGCCGACGAGGACAAGAAGCGCAAGGAGGAAGTTGAAACTCACAACCGGGCCGACCAAGCGGCCTATGCTGCGGAGAAGTTGATTGCGGATTCAGGAGACAAGCTGTCAGCCGAGGCCAAGGAGCCGATCGAAGCCGCGGTTGAAGCGGTGAAGAAGGCCAACGAGGGGACCGACATCCCAGCGATCAACGCGGCGATTGAAGAGCTTACGGCAGCGCAGCATAAGGCGGCTGAGGAGCTGTACGGGCAGACTGGGGCAGCCGACGCCGGCGCACCACCATCATCAGGTCCGGAGGCGGGCGAGGCGGGCGACGCGTCAGCGGGAGCAACCGGCGGTGATGCGGAGGATGTGATCGACGCCGAGGTTGTGGAGGACGACAAGTAGGCCGACGAGATCTCATGGACTTCTACCTCATCCTCGGTGTCGAGCGTGCCGCCTCGGTGAACGAGGTCAAACGGGCCTATACCCGCCTGGCTCGGCGGTATCATCCCGACATTAACCCTGGTGACCCCGAGGTGGAGGCGTTCTTCCGACAGGCCACTGAGGCCTATGAGACGCTGTGTGACGCGGGGCGGCGCGAAGCGTACGACGCCCATGGAACCAACGTGCCGCGCGCCAAGCCGGCCTCGGTCGAGTTCAGCGGCTTCGACTTCTCAGCGCCGGTTTCAGGTGCTTCAGTGACGTTCGACGAGCTTTTCTCGGACGTGCTGCACGACGTCCCACTGGTGGCGGGCGGTAACCCGGAAAAGGGCGGAGATCTCTTCGCAGACGTTCCGTTGGGCTTCGAGGAGGCGCTCCGGGGTACCGAACGGCGACTCTCAGTCACCCGTCTTGAAACGTGCGCAGCCTGTGGGGGTACCGGGGCGCGGCGAGCGCGCGAGAGCGCCTGCGCGCACTGCCGCGGGGCGGGCACGACGCGCTGGCGGCGTGGGCACATGGTGTTTGCCAAGTCATGCACCCACTGCGGGGGAACGGGGCGGCACCGGTGGCGGATGTGCGAGCAATGCCAGGCGGCCGGAGCAGTGTCGACGACCGACGAGATCACGGTTCAGGTTCCGGCGGGTGTGGCGAACGGGACGCGAATGCGAGTGCCAACCAAGGGCAACGTAGGTCGCCATGGCGGCGAGGCTGGCGATCTCTACATCACCGCGGTCGTCAGCGAGCATCGTCTCTTCGAGCGTGATGGAGACGATCTCCGTCTCGATGTTCCGATCACTGTCAGCGAGGCGGTCCTGGGCGCGGAGTTCGAGGTTCCAGCCGTCGACGGTCGGGTGACGGTTCGGATTCCCCCAGGGACGCCGTCGGGTCGCCAGTTTCGCATCGCAGGCAGGGGTGCGCCATCGCCGCGGACTGGTCAGTGGGGAGACCTTGTTGTCACAGCGCTGTTGACCTTGCCACGCGTGGAGGATGAACGCTCGCGAGCGCTCCTTCGCGAGTTCGGCCGACTGAATGCGGCCGATGTGCGCGGCAGCTTATTTGCCGAGTAGAGCCGATGCCAGCGAAACAGTCCGGCAAGGCGTATTTCATGATCAGTGCGGTCGCCCAGCAGTACAACATTCACCCGCAAACACTGCGGCTATACGAGCGGGAGGGGCTGCTGAAGCCCTCTCGCACCGAGGGAAACACGCGGCTCTATTCGGCGGAGGACCTCGAGCAGCTCGAGACGATCCTCGCGCTGACCCGAGACCTGGGTGTCAACCTGGCGGGCGTCGAGATCATCCTGAACATGCGTCGCAAGATGGATCAGATGCAGCGGGAAGTGAACGAATTCATGGTGTACGTCAAGCGCGAGATGGCACGTGGCCTTGGTAATTGGGAGGAACGGCTTGGGACAGCCCTCGTCAAGAGCTCGCCGTCGAGTCTGGTTCGTGCGTCACCACCCGTTGCCGAGCCCGCCCCTCCGGCACCGAAGCCGACTCGTCGCAAGGGTGCGACACGCGGCCGCTCGTCCTGAGCGGATCGTCTAACAGTCTCAACGGGTTTCATAACGACGACAACAGCGGTATCCTTACGTGCGCCGTCCGTTCGCGGAGGCGCAGACACACATGACTTGCACATTCTGTAACGGTACTGGCTGGCGCGCCCATGACGTCGATGGTGTTGAGCGGGTCTCGCGATGTGAATGCTGGCGGCAGCAGGTCTCACTGGACTTGCTGAAGGATGCGAACGTTCCGGCCCGGTATTCGAAATGCGACTTTTCGAACTTCGTCACCTACAAGAACGAGCAGCTGCTGCGGACCTTCAAGAAGGCCCAGGAGTTCGTCGCGGCTTTCCCGGTGGTACAGAAGGGACTGCTGCTGATCGGACCACCCGGTATCGGGAAGACGCACCTTGCCGTTGCGGTGCTCCGGGAGGTGATTGTCGAGAAGGGGATTCATGGTCTGTACTTCGATACACGCTCACTCCTGAGCACGATTCGCAGTACCTATAATCCGGTGACGCGAACATCGGAGGCAGATGTGTTGGGTCGGGTCATGAAGGCCGAGTTGCTCGTTCTCGACGACCTGGGTGCGGAGCGGCCCACCGACTGGGTCGAAGAGACGATGAATCTGATCGTCAACACGCGATACAACGACCGGAAGCCCACAATTTTCACGACCAACTACGAGGATGTGCCCGATACCGACGATCTCGATTCACTGCTCGTCCGGGTTGGTTTTCGCATGCACTCGCGCCTGCGAGAGATGTGCGAATTTCTCGAGTACGCTGGCCCGGACTACAGAGACTTCGAATACCCACCCAGCGCAGAAGATCTTCTTCAGCGCTGGAAAGACCAGAAGGGGAGGGTACGTCGCCGGCTCCCCCGCAGAACGTCGGTCCGCGCGCGAGCACAGCTGAGGGAGAAGGATGGACAGCTCGACCTTGGATGGGCCGGTGGCAAGGCCGGGAGCTAACCCTAATGCGTCAAAAACTCAGCCGCTCGCGAGGGCGTTGGCAATGCGGGTGAACGTCTGACGCGTCGGGAGATTGTCGGTCATCCGCAACCGCGTCTTGCCACCGGGGCGGACCAGCAGGGCGGCCCGATGAAACAGTTCGAAGCGGAGCGTCTGCACGCTCTGCAGCAGGGGCACGACGGTGTGCTTCCGGGTGCGGCGCCGCGGCGGGGCGCCCGTCTCGAGTTGGAAGTTCGTCAACAGGTTGTGGGCGAGCACCACGAGCTGCTGCCACGCACTGTTGGCGGCGTAGGTCTGGGTCGGGACGCTGTGGAAGGCCAGCCCGGTCTTGAGCTGCGCGATGGTCTTCTCGTGGTTGCCCCGCCCACAGGCGAAGTACCACAAGTTGCGGACCGTCAGCGCGAGGTTACTCGTGACCGCCGAGTATTCGTAGTGCCCATCGTTAGGATCAAACAGGTCGAGCTGATAGTTCTTGGTGGCCCGGTGGTGGACCTTCTTCCGATAGATGGTCACGGTCACGGGGATGTGCCAGGGCGTCTCCGCGCCCGGCACGGCGAAGCCGGTCACGCCGGGCGCCACCGGCACCCAGGTGGGACTGTCCCGGATGTAGCGCTGCAGATCCAGCCAGCGATAGAACGGGACTTTGATGGCATAGCCCACGCCGCGGCCCTGCAACCACCGCAGCACATCCTGGCGGAAAAACGCCCCATCCATGCGAAACCGCAGCCGGGCCCCGCCCGTGCGTAGCCCGACCAGCTGCGGCCACAGGGCCCGCAAGAACGGCAGGCCCGCCTTCCCATCGTGGACGTTGCCCGACCGATTCTTGACCCGCAGGATGTGGGTCGTTTCGGCCAGGTGCGCCATGATCGGGTAGTAGCTGGGCACCTTCCGCTGGTGCGGGTTGTAGCCCCGCGCCGCCCGTTCGACCTGCAACCCCGTCGACACGACGACGCCGTCCACATCGACCGTCCAGGTGCGCAGCCCCAGCGTGGGCAGCAGCTGGCGCACGACGGCCGCGTTGAGGGCTTGGAAGCGGGTGACCGTCCGCATCGTGAAGTGCCGCAGCCACCGACTCAACGTCCGCGCGGTGGGCACGACGCGCACGTTGCCGAACCGCTGGAAGATCGGGTCGTCGGCGACGTAGGCCAGATGCCGCAGGCGCCGGCCGCCAACGATCACCAACCCGACGAACACCCGCACCATCACCACCACCCCGAAGTCGCCCCAGCGCGGCAGGTCGGCAAACGCCTCGCGCACCAGCTGATTGAAGCGACGGGTGCGCAGGTAGCGCTCCAAGAGTTCCAGCCCGGCGTACGACGTGAGGCGAACGTCATCGAACTCCAGCGGCAGATTCCTATTGACACGGGCATGCAAATCGGATTTTCTTCGTCTCACGGTCAGTGGCCTTTCATGTGTGGAAGAAGGCGTTGGGTTGCACCACCTTTCAACCACACTGGAAGGCCTTTTTCAATCCCAAAGCGTCATTGCTCGCTCAGAAAAATGACGCATTAAGGCTAACATTGTGCGCCTAGACGGCCACCGCGTGAAGGCGGCTCGGCATTCCTGTGGGTGACCCCCTCGGTCTCTACCTTCACATTCCGTTCTGCGAGTCGATCTGCAACTACTGCAACTTCAACCGAGGACTGTTTGATCCTCAGCTGAAGGCACGCTATCTCGAAGCGCTGGTGACCGAGATCGTCGTGTCCGGAGACGGCTCCACCGTTGACACGATCTACTTCGGAGGCGGCACTCCGTCGCTCTTGGATCCGCCTGAGGTAGAGCGCGTGATTGGTTCCTGTCGTGACGCGTTTGAGGTGGACCCGGGCGTCGAGGTGAGTCTTGAGGTCAACCCGGAGTCGGCGACGGCGTCGCGTCTGGCTGGGTGGCGGGAGTGTGGCGTGACCCGGTTGAGCTTCGGCGTGCAGTCGTTTCGCGATGACGAGCTCAAACGATTGGGTCGCCGTCACACCGCGGCGCGGGCGAAGGACGCGGCACGCGACGCACGGTTGGCGGGGTACGACAACATCAGTCTGGACCTCATGCTGTGGTTGCCCGGCCAGACGCGGGTCCACTGCCGCGAGTCGGTCGAAGCTTTGGTCGAGTTGGGACCTGACCACGCGTCGCTCTACATGCTGGAGCTTTACCCGAATGCCCCGCTTCGGGAGGAGATGGCCAGGTCAGGGTGGACCCTCGCGCCAGATGACGACGCCGCGCACATGTATTTGGAAGCGCTCGACATCATGGATGCAGGCGGGTACGCGCAGTATGAGATTTCCAATGTCGCGCGTCCGGGAAGGCGCTGCCGACACAACCTCAAGTACTGGCGTGACAGCCAGTGGCTGGGCTTTGGATGTGGGGCCCACTCGACCCGGAACGGTGCCCGTTGGCGCAACGTGTCCGAGACCGAACGGTATATCGAAGATGTGACCTCGGGAAGGTCGGTCGCGGTCGATAGGCGGACGCTCGGTGATACCGAGAGACTCGGTGACGCGCTGTTCACGGGTATCCGGCTGACGGATGGTCTCGATATCGGTGAAATCGATCATCGATACGGCGTGGACGTGCTAGGAAAATATGGGTCAGAGTTAGAACCGTTGCTCGACGCTGGCCTCTTGGTGCACGGGTCGGGTCGGCTCCGGCTGACACGACAAGGTATGCTTGTAGCGAATGATGTAATGGGGGCTTTCGTCTAGGGCGGCCGTACGGTATTGTATGCGGTCGCTTGAGGGAGAGAAGGAGGTCAGGGATATGAGCGCGTTTCGAAGTGAGAATTCTTTGAAGGGGTACTTGTGGGCCGGCACGGTGGGAGTCGCAGTCCTCGTGACCGGCGTGGTCTTGGGAATGGTGTTCGCTACGAACACCGCGGAGGCCCAGGGAGCCCGGACGTTCAGTTCGGGATCCGGGATGATGCTCAACTACATCGATGCCGCGAAAACCACCGATTTCGAGGCGGTCATGCGGAAGGTGGCTGAAGCGCTCCAGGACAGCGACAACACGGAGCGGAATCGCCAGGCGGAGGGCTGGAAGGTCTACCGTGCTCAGGAGCCAGGGACGAACAACAGCGTTCTGTACGTCTGGTTCCTCGACCCGGCGGTGGCGAATGCCGACTATGCCGTCTCGCAGATCTTGAACGAGGCCTTCCCGTCTGAAGTCCAGGCGCTGTACGAGCAGTTCAACGGGTCGTTCGCTGCTGGCCAGGCGATGGTCAATCTCGACCTCGTCGTCGACTTCTAGCGACGACCTCGCGTTTGGTGGGAGGGTGACACGCCTCGCGGCCAATCACCCGCCACCATCCCAACCTGTGGTTGGGTCGGTCGTGCGCCTCGACGGAGGCGGGCTCCGCCAGGGGGGCGTTGTCCGTCCCGCTCGATGCGGTCTCTCCCAGACTCTCCAGCTCTCCCAGGCGGGCTGACCGCCCGTCTGGTTGCGGTGCCTCGCCAGAGATACCAGCGCAGGACCCCACGAGTCGGAACAGCGAAGACAGCGCAGTCCGTGTGATAGAGTCTCAGCCGCCGTGGCACGCATGGCCCACGACGAGAGATGCTGAGACGTGTCGATCCAGAATCTGGCGGCAGATGTCGTGGCTCGCGATCATCGGGCCATCGCGCGGGCCATCTCTCTCATCGAAAACGAGTCATCTGACGCGGCGGAGCTCATTGGCCACCTGTTCGAGCATGCGGGGCGGGCGAGCCTTATTGGCGTCACGGGGCCACCAGGCGTCGGAAAAAGCACGCTTGTCGACTGCCTGACCACGACGTGGCGCAGTCACGACCGGACGGTGGGGGTCGTAGCGGTCGACCCGACGAGTCCGTTCAGCGGTGGTGCGCTCTTGGGAGACCGCATCAGAATGCAGTCGCACACCGACGACGATGGTGTGTACGTGCGCAGTATGGCCACCCGAGGGCATGTTGGCGGCGTCGCGACGGCAACGAGCGATACCGTCGTGGTTCTCGACGCCGCGGGGATGGATATCGTGATCGTCGAAACGGTCGGAGTGGGACAGGGACAGATCGACATCGCCCGGACGGCTGATGTCTCGATTGTGGTGACCGTTCCTGGCACGGGTGACGACGTCCAGGCGATCAAGGCGGGCATGATGGAGATCGCGGATGTGTTCGTGGTGAACAAGGCCGACGCGACCGGCGCCGATCGGGCCGTTGCCGACATAGAGTCGGCCCTGAGTCTTCGGGAGTACGCACCTGGGACATGGCGGCCCCCGGTGTTCAAGACCGAGGCGACCTCCTGCGAAGGTGTCGCCGAGCTCGTCGATGCAGTCGAACGATGTGGTGCGCGTCATCCACGCGATAGCCAGCGGCGACAGGATCGTGCCAGGGTCAGGCTGCGTGAGACGTTGCTTCGAAGGCTGGCTGAGCGGCTCGATCGCGACGACAACGCGCGAGCTGCGCTCGAGGAGGCGGCCGGTCAAGTCTCGAGAGGCGAAGTCGACCCGTACACCGCGGTCACCCGAATCCTGGAGCGTTTGACATGAAGGCAGTGCTGGACCATGTAGGGATCGCGGTGGCTCACCTCGATGAGGCGCTGTTGTTCTATCGGGACGCGCTCGGGCTTGACGTGTCCGCCGTCGAAGAGGTGGCGTCGCAGCGTGTGCGGGCTCACTTTATCCCGACTGGGAGCACGTCACTGGAGCTCTTGGAGGGGACAGCCGACGATTCTCCGATCAGTCGATTCGTTGCCAAGCGCGGGCCAGGCTTGCATCACATCACACTGAAGGTCGAGAATCTGGCCGCCGCGCTGACCGAGCTCAAAGCGCGTGGGGTGCGGCTGATCGACGAGACGCCGCGTCCCGGTGCAGAGGGAGCGCGGGTGGCGTTCATCCATCCGGCCAGTGCGCATGGTGTATTGGTGGAGTTGAAGGAGGAGGCGTCGGGTTAGCGCAATGGCTGATGACCCGCGACCAGGAGCAATCGTGAGTGAAGTTGACCCGGTTCGGATAGGCGTCATCGGCGGGAGTGGTCTGTACGATATGGACGAACTGGCTGACCGCAAGGAAGTGGCGGTCTCGACTCCGTTCGGCGAGCCCTCGGCACCTTACGTGCTTGGTACGCTGGATGGGCGCCGGGTTGCGTTTCTTGCCCGTCACGGCCGGGGCCATCGGCTGCTCCCGTCTGAGCTCAACTATCGGGCGAACATCTACGGGTTCAAGACCCTCGGTGTAGAGTGGATTATCTCGGCGAGCGCGGTCGGGAGCTTGCAGGAAGCGTATCCTCCACTCGACATCGTCGTGCCCGACCAATTCTTTGACCGCACGCGTGGCCGGGTGAGCACGTTCTTTGGTCGTGGACTGGTTGCCCACATCACGTTCGCCCACCCGGTGTGCGGAACCCTCAGTACGCTTGCGATCGAGTCGGCCAGTTCGGTCGGCGCAACGGTCCACGGCGGTGGAACGTATGTGTGTATGGAGGGCCCGCAGTTCTCGACACTGGCCGAGTCACGGCTCTATCGGTCGTGGGGGATGGATATCATCGGCATGACCAACCTGCAGGAGGCCAAGCTCGCGCGAGAGGCGGAGATCTGCTACGCGACCCTGGCGCTCGTGACCGATTACGATTGCTGGCACCCCGACTACGACCATGTCACGGTCGACATGATCGTGCAAAACCTATTGCGGAATGCCGACACCGCGAAGAAGGTGATTCGCCGGGTTGTTGAGCGACTGCCGGTCGAGCGTGCCTGCGCATGCGCGACGGCACTGTCAGCGGCAATTATTACGCGCCCAGGGGCGATTCCCGAACAGGTCAAGGCGGAGCTGGCGCCGATCGTCGGCAAGTACCTGGGCGGGTTGTGACGGCGTACGTCGGCGGTGATCAGACTCGAGAGATCTTGGCATGCGACCGATCCTGACCGTTGGCTCCGTAGCCTTTGATTCCGTCAAGACTCCGTTTGGCGAAGTCTCCCGCGTCGTGGCAGGCGCGGCGACGTATTTCAGCATTGCGGCGTCGTTCTTCACCGATGTTCGACTTGTCGGAGTGGTCGGACAGGATTTCGATCGCGAGCACTTCGCCGTCTTTGAGAATCGCCGCATCGATCTCGCGGGGCTTCAGCGGGTCGATGGCGATACGTTCCGCTGGCGCGGGGAGTACAGCTTCGATCTGAACACGCGCGAAACGATCTATACACATCTCAACGTCTTCGAGAGTTTTCGTCCTGAGATTCCCGCCCAGTTTCGAAACAGCCCGGTCGTGTTCCTGGCAAACATCCATCCGTCGCTCCAGCTGGATGTGCTCAACCAGGTCGACAAGCCGGAATTCGTCGCCCTCGACACGATGAACTACTGGATTGAAGGGACACCGAAGGAGCTGCGCAAGGTTCTCGAGCGCGTTGACGTGCTCGTGATCAACGATGCTGAGGTTCGCGAGCTGAGCGGCGAGTGGAACCTGGTCAAGGCCGCGCGCGTGATACAGCAGATGGGGCCGCAGCGCATCGTCATCAAGCGTGGAGAGTACGGCGTGCTGATGACTCGCGGGGCCGGCTTCTTTGCGGTGCCGGGTCTTCCTCTCGAGAAAGTGTACGACCCAACCGGAGCTGGCGATACGTTCGCCGGAGGATTCATCGGGTATCTCGCGGCGTCGGCTGAAATCACCGACGAGGTCGTGACGCGGGCTATCATTGCCGGGAGCACCATGGCGTCGTTCGCTGTGGAGGACTTCGGCCTCGATCGATTGCTTGCGTTGACCGAGCCAGAAATCACCCATCGGTTCGCTGAATTCAAGAAGCTGACCCACTTTGATGCGCTCTAGTCCCGGAACTCGCTTGAGTTGTTGCATCTGGCGCCGGTCTGGGGGACGAGGGCAAGGCGCGACGAGGGAGTTTGGTGGGCTCAAATGACCGAGGAGCAACGTCGCCCTCGGTGACCAGAACCAGCCAGGTGTGGCAACTCAAGTGAGTTTCGGGATTAGGACGGCGACGGGGAGTATCGGCACCCGGAGGCGCCTCACGGTGGGTGTCGGTCTGGTAGCCGGGCTTTGGGCTGGGGTCCTGGTCGCGACGCCGTATCTGATGGCGCATCCTCATCCCCGCCAGGCCGGTCTTGCTGCCGCGGCTGTCTACGTCGTGAGTGGCGTCGTGTGCCACCAGCTTTCCGATCGCTCGTTTCACCTGTGGGACCGACAAGTGCCGGTGTGCGCGCGCTGCAGTGGCCTCTACGCCGGTGCACCTCTTGGGATTGTTGGCGTGTTTGCACGCCGTCGCCCGTCGGATCGTCGGCCGCAGACTGCGGGACAGGTCTGGCCCCTGCGGCGTCTTCGGACCATCCTGATCGCGGCGGCGGTCCCGACGCTGGCGACGGCTGCTGTGGAGATCGTGGGGATCGCCGAGTCGACCAATCTCGTCCGTGCGGTCTCTGCGTTGCCGCTTGGGTTCGGCGTTGCCTGGGTTGTGGGTATGTCGCTGGCCGGCAGGGTCGACGAGGAGGGATGACGTGACTGCACGACGCAAACCGGTCCACGCCACTGAGACCTCCCCGGCGATCCTAGTGTGTACTCTGGCATGGCTCGTGCCTGGCGCCGGCCACATGTGGCTCGGCCGGCGGCAGAAGGGAACTGTGTTCCTTCTCGCATTGCCGCTGATGTTCCTGGTCGGGCTGTGGGCCGAGGGTCAGGTCTTCACGTTTGAGTTGTCTCAGCCGCTCGTGGCGCTCGCGGCTCTCGCGGATCTTGGGATCGGCCTGATGTACGTCGTTGTGCGTGTCCTGGGCATGGGTGACGGGCGGGTTGTGGCCGTGACCTACGAGTACGGGAACGCCTTCCTTGTGGTGGCGGGCCTCCTGAACATGCTGGTTGTCGCCGATGCCTACGACATCGCGCTTGGGCGCAAGTGACGGAGGTGGAGTGCAAAGCCATTTCGGGATGATGCTTCTCTTTTCTGCGTTCGTGTCACTGGCGTTCGCGGTCCTGCTGAGAGACACTGCGCAGGAGCAGATCAGGCTGGGCGCCATGCTCTTCGCCGGATTCGTCGGGTCCGGCATCTTGCTGGGGTGGCTGATGTACGCTTTCCCCCTGTAGAGGCAGCACCGGGATAGAGCAGCGGTCGCGAGATGGAACTGTCTGTCCGCGCGCTGTGGGTCTGGGCACCCGCGGTCCTGCTGATGGCGCTCATCTACTTCCTCTCGTCCCTCTCCGAGATTCCCGCACCACCCGGCGGCATGTCCTACACCGGTGTCCATGCCGTCGTCTACGGTGTGCTTGGAATATTGGTGCTTCGAGCTGCCGCCGGAGCGCGGTGGTCGGGCGTGACCGCGGGCCGGGTGGCCATCGCCGTTGTGGTCACTGGGGTCTACGGCGCAACCGACGAATACCATCAGTTGTTTGTTGCCGGACGCTCTGCGGAGAGTCGAGATCTGATCGCCGATGTGGTCGGCGCCGGCGTTGGTACTGCGCTCGTGTGGGCCTGGAGTATAGTTCTCACGATGCGAAAGCGGAGGAAATTGGATGAACTTTGACAACCTGGCAGTCGAGCGCGTTGGCTCGGTGGCGACCGTCGTCGTGAACCGCCCGAAAGTCCTCAACGCGCTGAACGCTGCCACCGTTCGGGAGCTGGACGCGTGTATTGGCATGCTGACGGCAGATGCCTCGGTTGGAGCCCTGGTGTTGACCGGAGCGGGGGACCGTGCGTTCGTCGCAGGCGCCGACATCTCCGAGTTGTCGCAGAACGGCGCGACGGCCGCGAGGGAGGTGGCACGGAGCGGGCAGGCTCTTTGCGATCGGATCGAAAGGGCCGGTAAGCCGGTCGTCGCAGCGATCAATGGATTTGCGTTTGGTGGTGGTATGGAGTTGGCGATGGCCTGCACTCTCAGGGTGGCGGCCGACACGGCGAAGCTCGGACAACCCGAGATCAATCTCGGCATTCTTCCGGGCTTTGGCGGGACCCAGCGCCTTCCGCGGTTGATTGGGCCGGGACGGGCACTCGAGCTCTTGCTGACCGGTGATCCGGTTGACGCGAACGAGGCGTGGCGGCTGGGCCTGGTGAATCGGGTGGTCGAACCAGAGAAGCTGCGTGAGGAGTCGCTCGCGCTGGCTACGAAACTCGCGACAAAGGCACCAGTGGCCGTTCGGTACATCCTTGATGCGGTACGGAGTGGGATGCAAATGTCGCTCGCCGAGGCGTGTGACCTGGAGGCGACTCTCTTTGGTTTGGTCTCGGCGACCGAGGACATGCGAGAGGGCACGCGGGCGTTTCTGGAGAAACGCCGTGCTGAGTTCACGGGGCAGTGAAGGACACGCCTACGATCGAGGGGACAGGTGATGCCGCGGCGCTTCGCATCGGGATCGTTGTGTCCGCGTATCACGATGCCGTGACCACGGCGCTCAGGGATGGCGCCGTTGACACGTTGCGAGAGGCCGGCGCCAATGCCGATCAGATCGTCGTCATTCGCGTACCTGGTGCGTTTGAAGTGCCGCTCGCGGCGCGTCGGGCTGCCGAGACGGGGCGGTTTGACGCGATCGTCTGTCTGGGCTGTATCGTTCGTGGCGAAACCCCGCATTTCGACTACATTGCGTCTGCCGTGGTCCACGGGATTGGCATGGCGTCTCAGGAGACCGGTGTCCCGATCAGCTTCGGTGTCTTGACGACCAATACGTATGCGGAGGCCGTTGCACGGGCCGGACCGGGAAGCGCCAACAAGGGGTCGGAAGCTGCGATGGCGGCGGTGCACCTCGCGAATGTCGTGCGGGGTCTGACCGGAAGCGATGACGAGTGAGTTGGGGCGCGTCGAGCGCCACCGTGGGCGCGAAGCGGCCCTCCAGCTCTTGTACCAGTGGGAGGTATGTCGACTGGGTGGGTCCGAGCTCGACGAGGCGTGCGAGTTCTACTGGGCCGTGCATCCCGCACCACCGGGTCGCCGAGAGTTTGCCCGGGCTCTGGTGGCAGGCACCACAGATCATCTCAGCGAAATCGATCCGCTCCTTGAAGCGAACGCTGAGAACTGGCGCGTGGCACGTATGGCCATCGTCGACCGATTGATTATGCGTATGGCGGTCTATGAGCTTCTCTATTCGAAAACGCCGCCCGTCGTCGTGATAGACGAAGCCCTGGAGCTGGCACGGACGTTCGGTGGCGACCAAGCGGTGCCGTTCGTCAACGGCGTGCTTGACAGCATCCATCACGCACATCCCAGGGGAACGGTCCCGACCGACCGATGAGTCACGAACGCGAAGCAGATCAGCTACGGCAACGCCGCGAAAACCTGGACGAGCTCCGCGCGCTGGGCGTCGATCCGTACCCGAGGTCATTCAATGCCACGAGTACGGTCTCTTCGCTTCTTGATGCTCACGGTGAGGCGGATGGGGCGGCGCTCGATGCGAATCACGTAGAGACCTCTGTCGCCGGACGAATCGTTGCCATTCGTAGCTTCGGCAAGGCGAACTTTCTCGTGATTTCAGATGGTCGAGCCCGTATCCAGGTCTACGTTCGTCAGGACTCCCTCACGGAGCGCGAGTTTGCGGTGTTCCGTCTCCTCGATTTCGGCGATTTCGTGGGGATCACTGGCCGGATCTTTCGGACGCGGACCAACGAGCTGACGGTCTGGGCCAAGGCTCTCGATTTCCTCTCGAAGTGTCTCGTGCCTTTGCCTGAGAAGTGGCATGGGTTGACCGACGTCGAAACGCGGTATCGACAGCGGTACTTGGACCTCATCGTCAGTCCCGAGGCACGGCGAACCTTCGAGACCCGGAGCCGAGTCCTGACCGCAATACGGCAGTTTCTGGACGGTCGAGGCTACGTGGAGGTTGAGACTCCGATGATGCAGTCGGTAGCGGGCGGCGCCCTCGCGCGCCCGTTCGTGACTCATCACAACGCCCTCGACATGACGCTGTACTTACGGATTGCGCCCGAGCTGTATTTGAAGCGGCTCGTGGTCGGCGGGATGGAGCGCGTGTATGAGATCAATCGCAACTTTCGGAACGAGGGGGTGTCGACCCAGCATAATCCTGAGTTCACCATGCTCGAGTTCTACCAGTCATACGCCGACTACGATGCGCTGATGGAGGTGACCGAGGCACTGTTGACGCACGTGTCACGAGCCGTACCGTCTGGCGGCGACGAGCACCAGTTCCGTGAGCATCGCATCTCGTTCGCGACGCCCTTCGCAAGGATCTCGTTTCGGGAGGCGGTTCGTCTTGCGATCTCGGAACGGTTAGCGCAGGAGGTGACCGATGGCGAGCTCCGAGATCGGGAAGCCGTTTCCGGGTTGGCAACACGGGTCGGTGTGGACGCATCGCCAGAGGCGGGACCGGGCAAGATTACGATGGAGCTGTTCGAGGTACTCTGTGAGGACCGGCTGATCCAACCGACGTTTGTGTATGACTTTCCGACCGAGGTGTCCCCGCTGTCGAAGCAGCGAGTCGACGACCCTGACACGGTGGAGCGCTTCGAGCTCTATATTGGCGGGATGGAAGTCGCGAACGCATTTAGCGAGCTGAACGACCCGACTGAGCAGAGGCGTCGCTTCGAGGCTCAACGCGAGGCCCGACAGCGGGGAGATCTCGAGGCGCACGCAATCGACGAAGACTACCTCCGCGCACTCGAGTACGGACTACCACCGACTGCCGGTGAGGGCGTCGGGATCGATCGGCTGGTGATGGTGCTGACCAACAGTGCGTCGATTCGCGACGTGATTCTGTTTCCTCTCATGCGGTCGGCGGGGTCATCTGGAGACCAAGAGACGGGCTAGTACCGGACACGAGAACTATGTCGCCACCGTTCGAGGTCTATGTCGCGGTTCGCTACTTGCTTGCGCGTCGGAAGCAAGCCTTCATCTCGCTGATCTCCCTGATCTCGACACTTGGCGTGACCGTCGGCGTCATGGCGCTGGTCGTGGCCGTCGCACTCATGACCGGTCTCCAGGAGGAGCTCCGCGACCGTATCTTGGGATCGGCGGCGCACGTATATGTGTGGAAGGTCAGTGACGGCGGATATCAGGACTACAAGACCGAGGCGCGCGTACTGACTTCCGTACCCCGTGTCGTATCGGCGGCACCGTCAATTCTTGGCCTCGCGCTGGCTCGCAGTCGGCACGGCGAGACGTTCATCACGGTCAAGGGTATCGACCCAGAGTTCGAGCAGCACGTCACCGAGGTGGCGCAGTCGGTCCGGAGAGGTAGCCTCTTCGACCTGGAGGGCGTCGAAGGGCCTGTGCTTGGAGGCGTTGTGATCGGCGAAGGGGTGGCGGAGAGTCTCGGCGCGTTCGTTGGAGACGAGATCACGCTGCTGACGCCGAACGGAACTCTTTCTCCGATGGGGATGATGCCTCGGCCGCGGCGGCTCAAGGTCGTTGGAATTTTTAGCCTGGGGTTGTACGAATACGACAATTCGTACGGCTTTGTGACGCTCGATGTTGCCAAACGTCTGGTTGGGGAAGACCAGGTTCAGATGATGGAGCTTCGTGTCGACGACATCTACGCGTCTCGCCAGATCGCAGACTCCATCGAAACGGAGCTGGGACCGGCATATCTGACGCTCGACTGGCAGGAAATGAACCAGTCGCTGTTTTCGGCGCTATGGCTCGAGAAGATGGCGATTGGGATCACGATCGGGCTGATTGTGATGGTTGCCGCTCTCAATATCGTGGCGTCGCTCGTATTGCTCGTCATGGAGAAGAGCCGCGACATTGCGATTCTCAAGACCATGGGAGCTGGTCGGGCCAGCGTCATGAGGATCTTCATGCTGCAAGGGGTGATCATCGGCGCTGTGGGGACCACCGTCGGGGCCGTGGCGGGATACACACTGGCGACGATCCTGGATCGATACCGCCTGATCCGGATCGACATGGAGGTGTATCAGATTCCGTACGTGCCGTTTAGGATCGAAACGCCCGACTTCGTTCTGATTGTCGTTTCGGCGCTGATCATCTGCTTCCTTGCCACGCTCTACCCTTCGAGGCAAGCGTCGAATCTCGATCCGGCGGAGGCGTTGAGGTATCAGTGACGGCAGCAGGCCGCCCGCTTCGCTCCTGCCTCATCCCTCCTGTATCCTCCCCGCATGCCCTTCCTCGAGGTCAGTGACCTCTGCAAGTCCTATCCCGTCCGGGATGAATCGCTCACGGTGTTGCGTGACCTGGAGCTGTCGGTTGCATCCGGAGAGATGGTCGCGATCATGGGCGCATCGGGTGTCGGCAAGAGTACCCTGATGCACGTGATCGGCGGACTCGACCGGATCGACCGTGGCCGGATCGTGGTCGGGGACGCGGAGCTGAGCGCCTTGCCGGATGCCGAGCTGGTCGCGTTCCGGAACCGGCATGTCGGTTTCGTTTTCCAGTTTCACCACCTGCTGCCCGAATTCTCAGCGCTCGAGAACACCGCGATGCCGCTGCGCATCGCGCGCGAGAGCTCTGCCAACGCGTTGGCGCGTGCACGCGAACTGCTCGAGCAGGTCGGCCTGGCCGAGCGGATGACCCATCGGCCCGGCATGCTCTCCGGTGGAGAGCAGCAGCGCGTTGCCGTGGCACGGGCACTCGTGATGCATCCGTCGCTGCTGTTGGCCGACGAGCCCACCGGTGACCTCGACGAGAAAACTGCCGAATCACTTCACGGCCTGCTCCGGGGCATGCACAGCCGCCACGGGCTCACGTCGCTCATCGCGACCCACAATCCGCGCTTGGCCGAATCGTGCGACCGTGTGCTAAGGCTTGAAGACGGCCGCCTCCGGGCTGCATCGTAAGTGCGAATCGTGGTGCTGAAACGGCGCTAAGTCCTTGATTATTGGGCAGGAACTCAATTTGCCCCTTCGAGCCTTTCCCTTATAATGCAAGAAGGGAGTTTCCCGGCGTTCTGGAGGTTGAAGGGTGCGGTTCGATGTTTGAGCGATACACCGAGAGGGCGCGGCGGGTGTTGTTTTTCGCGCGCTACGAGGCGAGTCAGCTCGGCAGCATCTCGATCGAGACTGAGCACCTGTTGCTCGGCCTGATTCGAGAAGGGAAGGGCCTGACGAGTCGGATCTTTGCGCGGTCCCACCTCTCCCTGGAAAACATCAGAAAAGAGGTCGAAGGTCGGACGGTATTCCGTGAAAAGGTGTCGACCTCTGTCGAAATCCCCTTTAGCACTGAGACCAAACGTGTGCTCCAGCACGCCTCAGAGGAAGCCGACCGGCTGCTTCACAACTACATCGGCACGGAGCACTTGCTGCTAGGGATCCTCCGTGAGGAGCGGTCCGTGGCGGCCTCGATCCTCTCCGAAAAGGGGATGCGCCTGAACACCGTGCGCGAGGACATCGTTCAGCTGCTCAATGAGAAGACGACGTTGACGCGGGTGAAGGAAACCCCACTCCTGGCGGAGTTCAGCCGAGACCTGACTGATGGGGCGATGAAGAATCAGCTCGATCCGCTCGTCGGACGAGGTGTCGAGCTCGAGCGAGTGCAGCAGGTGCTGTGCCGGCGGACCAAGAATAATGCGGTGTTGATCGGCGAGCCGGGTGTGGGCAAGACCGCGATCGTCGAAGGCCTCGCGCAGAAGATCGTGTGCGGCGATGTGCCACATTTTCTTGCCGACAAACGGATTCTGGCGCTCGACATCTCGTTGATCGTGGCGGGCACCAAGTACCGTGGCCAGTTCGAAGAACGCCTCAAGGCGATCATGAAGGAGCTGACCGAGAACCCGAACATCATCGTCTTTGTTGACGAGCTTCATACGCTTGTTGGCGCAGGGTCGGCCGAGGGGTCTCTCGATGCTGCGAATATTCTGAAGCCGGCGCTGTCGCGCGGTGAGATCCGTTGCATCGGGGCAACGACTCCATCGGAGTATCGCAAGTACATTGAAAAGGACCGCTCCTTGGAGCGGCGTTTCCAGGCGGTCAAGGTTGATCCGCCCAGTGAGTCGGAGACACAGCTGATCCTCCTGGGCATCAAGGATCGATACGAAACCTTCCATCACGTGAAATACACGTCTGAGGCGATGGAAGCTGCGGTCCTTCAGTCGAGTCGGTACATCACTGACCGGTTTCTTCCGGACAAGGCGATCGATCTGCTGGACGAGGCCGGTTCGCGCGCCAAGTTGCGGGAGGCCGCACATAGCGACGAGTTCAGCGAGATCAACAAGAGCATCCGAGTGGCGGTTGAGCAGATGGAGAGCGCGACGGCGCAAAAGGACTACGAGCGCGCGCAGTTCTTTCGGGAGCAGGAGGTCCTTGCAAGAGAGAACCTGCAGTTCGTGCGCGAGAAATTCGATGTGAAGTCGGGCACCGAATCGGTCGAAGTCGACAAATCAGACATCGATGAGGTGGTGTCGAAGTGGACAGGCGTCCCCACCACGGCCTTGAATCAGGACGAAAGTGAAAAGCTGCTCAACATGGAGGACGAGCTCCACCGCCGTGTGATCAGTCAGGGGCAAGCAATCTCTGCGCTCGCGCGAGCCATTCGGCGGTCCCGTGCCGGGCTCAAGTCACCGGACCGGCCCGTCGGCAGCTTCGTGTTTCTCGGCCCGACCGGTGTCGGCAAGACCGAGTTGGCACGCGCACTGACGAACTTCCTGTTCGGGAGCGATTCCGCGCTCATCCGTTTTGACATGTCCGAGTACATGGAGAAGCACTCGGTGTCGAAGTTGATCGGGTCGCCGCCTGGCTACGTGGGGCACGAGGAAGGCGGACAGCTGACGGAGAAGGTCAAGCGACATCCCTATTCGGTTGTGCTGCTTGACGAAATCGAGAAGGCACATCCCGATCTGTTCAACATTCTGCTGCAGGTGTTCGAAGATGGACACCTGACGGATGGATTGGGAAACAGGATTAATTTCAAGAACACGATCATCATCATGACCTCGAATATTGGCGCTCGGTATATCCAGAAGAAAGCGTCGATGGGATTTCAGTCAGCCGACTCGCACGAGATTCAACGCAGTGTGTCGGACATGGTGTTGGGCGAAGTGCGACGCACGTTCAACCCCGAATTCGTGAATCGCGTCGATGAGATCATTGTGTTCGAAGCCTTGTCCGATGACGATCTGCGCCAGATCACGCGGATGCTGATCACACGGCTCAACGAGAATCTCGTCGATCGCGATCTCCAGATTTCGATGGCGTCCGAGGTTGTTGACTGGATCATCGACATGACGTGCAAGGACCGTTCGTACGGCGCGCGACCCCTTCGCCGGGCCATCCAGCGCTACATCGAAGACCCCCTCTCTGAGGAGCTCATTCGTGGCAGATTGACGAGTGGGGCCGTCGAGGTGTATCTCGACGGCGGCGCGCTTGCCTATCGGATGGCCGGTGAAGTCGTGGAGGGCCATAAACTGGCCTGAACGGTTCCGGATTTCGTAGACTTTCAATATCGCGTCTCAGCCGTGCGGTGCCAGCACGTAGAGGTGACGCACCTAATGGATATGACCAGGTTGTTGGGCGTATGTCTTAGCGCAGTAGTAGGCGTCTGGATGGGATGGGCTCCGGCCCTTGCAGAAGAACTCTCGCCCGGCGCTGCCGAGCTCTCTGGCCAGGATCAGCCTGCGCCGCTTCCGCCGGAGGGATCGCCGCCGATGCTGCGGACGGTCGAATTGAATTTCGACGCACAGGGCGGAGTGCCTGGCGTGGAAACGGCCACGTATACCTACTACATGGAGATCACGAATCATGTGAGCGCGCCAAGTCAGGGTCGGTGGGTTGAGTATACAGAGGAGACAGAGCAGATACTGCTGGAAGATTTTCGACGGCTTTGGGACACCGGGTTCCTTGATGACCTGTCGATCGAGGTCGTTGACCAGCCATATAGCAACGGCGTGATGGGGAAGCATGTCATCTATCGGTTCGAGGAGCGCGAGCGCGTCCGAACTTATACGTTCGAGGGATCAGACCTCCTCGACCGCGCTGACATCGACACCGCGATGCGCGAGAACAATCTCTCGCTCCGCCTCGACGCGTTCCTCGACCCGGCTGCTGTCCGGCAGGTCGAGAGCCTCCTACGTGTCATGTTCTCAGCAGAGGGGTATCCGTTCGCGACTGTCTCTCACGAAGTGCGCGAGCTTGCGGGCGCGAATAAGGTCGTTGAGCTGACGTTCCTGCTCGAGGCTGGCCCGAAGGTGCACGTTGAGGAGATTGAGTTTGCTGGCAACGAGCAGCTCAGTGACGGCGAACTCAAGGGCCAGATGAAGGAGGTCAAGGAGCGTTGGTGGCTCTCCTGGATGACGGGCAGAGGAACCTACAAGGAGGCGCTCTTCGAGCAAGATGCCGATCGGCTGGTGGCTCGCTACCTCGACAAAGGGTATATCGATGCCCGGGTTGGGCAGCCGGAGACCGAGTATCTAGAGGCGTCTCCTGACGGCACCAGGCGGGGAATGCGTTTGCGGATTCCGGTGGATGAGGGCGAACGGTTTAGGCTCGGTGAGGTGCGCTTCGACGGGAATACGGTTGTCACTGACTTTGGGATGGGTCAGGTGTTCGCCGCGCTTGAGCCAGGCGATTACTACAGCCAGAAGGCAGTGATTGAGGCGATTGAGGCCACGCGTGAACTGTATGGGTCACGCGGCTACACAGAGCTCACGGTGTTTCCGGATTTGCAGAAGCGAACATCGCTCGTGGGTGAGGATCTGGTGGGCGCCGCCGTTCAGAGTGGTGAGGGGAACACCGCGTTCGAGGATGTCGGTGGCGACCTCCAGGTCGGAGACAACCCGTATGCTGACCTTCAGCGGCCCACGCACGTCGACGGCGCCCCGGTGGTCGACGTGGTGATGCGAATCGAAGAGGGTGAGCAGCAGTTCGTGAACCGGATCACCTTTGTGGGGAACGAGAGCACACACGACGAGGTGATTCGCCGAGAGATGCAACTCGTGGAGAACGGTGTTTTTAATACGGCAGCGCTCAAGAACAGCATCCGTCGCGTGAACCAGCTCGGGTACTTCGAGCCACTGGAGGAATCGCACGTCGCCATCGAGAATGTCGAGGGGGAGGAGAACGAGGTCGATCTGACTGTGAATCTCATTGAGGCCAACCTCAATCAGCTGACGTTCGGGATGGGCATCTCACAGTTCGACGGCTTCTTTGGGCAGTTGTCGTTCGCGACAACGAATTTTCTGGGGCGGGGTGAGACGCTCTCTGTGGGGCTGCAGAACGGGTCTCGGCTCCGCAACATCAACCTCGGCTACACCAAGCCATACATGTTCAACCGGAGCATCTCGACCGCCATTAACCTGTTTTCTCGCCGAGTCGAGTACATCGGGGCGTACACGGAGGATTCGAATGGCGGGAGCGTGAGCCTCGGGTGGCCGCTGAGGGTGTTCACGTGGGCGTATCTTACCTACAGCTTCGAGGATACGGCCGTGTCGGACGTCAGCACGTTCTTCGGAAACGATTCGTCGATTTTCCTTGGAAACCCATTTCTTGCCGACGCGCTCGAGTCACGGACAGTAAGCAAGATCTCGCCGTCCGTGCGGCACAACACGGTCGACCACCCGATCTTTCCTTCCAGGGGAAGGAGCTACACGGCGACGATGGAGGTTGCCGGTCTCGGCGGCGACACACGTTTCTTGAAGCCGGTTCTTGAGGGGACGTGGTACGTTCCTCACCTCAGCCGCACCACTATTGGATTGCGAGTCCAGTACCAGCACATCGCGGCTGGGAGCTCTGCCAATATTCCGGTGTTCGAGCGGTTGTGGTTGGGCGGAGAGTATTCGGTGCGAGGGTTCGACATCCGCCGGATCGGTCCGACCGTGGGCGAAGTTGATCCGGACGTCCCTTCGGACAGTTTTCAGGGGCGGACAGTGGTTGGCGGCAACAAGAGTTTTCTCGTGAACGCCGAGTACCAGTTCTCGATCGCACAACCGGTGCGGCTCATCGCCTTCTATGATGCGGGACAGGTGCAGGATTTCGGCAATAACTTCGCCATGGACGGGTTCAAGACGTCGACTGGTCTCGAACTCCGTTTCTTCATGCCAGTACTGAACGTGCCGTTCCGACTGATCTATGCGTGGAATCCGCAGCGTGACGGCGTGTTCAACGATCAGTTCGAGCCGCAAGAAGAAACGGTGTTTCGGTTCGCGGTAGGCACGACCTTCTGACCCGGATAGGGTTGTCACGATAGAGACAGTGAGGATGCAACGTATGAGAAGGGTAAGAGGCACAGTGGCGGTCGCGGTCTGCTTTTTGGTGGCGCCGAGCGTAGTAGCTGCACAGGCACCGGCCCTTGACAGGTTTGCGTTCGTCGACATTCAGCGCATCGCTACCGAGTCCAGCCAGGGCAGAGTGGCCAATACAAGAGTCGAGGAGCTCAGCGAGCAGAAACTGGCCGAGATCGAAGCGGTCAACACCGAGGGACAGGGCGAGGTCACCTCCCTGAACCAGGAGATGCAGGAAGCGCAACTCAAACTTCAGCAAGGGCAGAACGTGCTGAGCCCAGACGCCACCGCCTCGTTACAGCGGGAGATCGTGAGGCTGCAGCGCGACATTGAGCGGACGAGCCAGGATACGCAGGCGGAGATTCAGCGCATGACGCAGGACGCCGAGGCAGAGGTGCAGGAGCTGCAGCAGCAGCTTCAACTAGAGTTCGAGCGCCGACTGCTTCCGGCGATCGACAAGCTGGCAGCCGACAAGCAGTTGTCGTTCATCTTCAACGCCCAGCAGGGTCTCGTGTGGGCCGATTCGTCACTCGATCTGACCCAGGAGCTGATCGACGTGCTCGACAGCGAGCAAGAGCCAGCTCCATAGCCCACCAGACGGCTGCCTGGGCCCGTCTCCCACAGTGGACGGTTGTTCGGGAAGCCGTTAGACTGGGGCCCTCCGGAGCGTGCTGCCCGGGACTCAAGGCTTCGCCCTATACCTCGTGTCGCTCAATATTCCCCTCGTTCTCGACCGGTTGTCCCACCGGTACCCGTCACTCCTCGTGGACGCCGTCACGGAGTACGACGCGGGTACCCGCATCGTGGCCGTGAAGAACGTCACGGTCAACGAGGAGTATTTTCAGGGGCACTTTCCCGGCACTCCGCTCATGCCTGGCGTCATGATGATTGAGAGCCTGTCTCAGGTCGCGACTCTCTTGCTGCTTTCCGACGAGAGCGAGTCAGGTGTCCGGGACGCTCGGACGGTTCTTCGTGCCGTGAACAACGCCAAGTTTCGCCGCCAGGTGCTCCCCGGGGATCAACTGTGTCTCGAGGTGACGCTGCGGCGGCAAACAGCGGAAATGGCGATCGTGCACGGCGTCGCACGGACCGGCGATCACACGGTGGCCCAAGCTGATCTACTCATGGAATTTGAGTACGAGGCGGCCGAGATTCATGAGACGGCCATCATTCATCCTGGCGCGGCCATTGGCCAAGGGACGGTAATAGGACCGCATGCCGTGATCGGCCCGCGAGTCAGGCTCGGCGCGCGCTGCCGTGTGGACGCGTCGGCGGTTCTTGACGGTGATACGGAGATTGGCGACGACTGCCAGTTCTTTCCGTTCACCTCGACTGGGCTCATCCCGCAGGACCTGAAGTTCAAGGGCGAGAAGACACGGCTGGTGATCGGTCATCGCAACGTGTTCCGAGAGGGTGTGACCGTGCACCGCGGCACGCGCGGTGGCGGCGGACTGACGCTGATCGGGGATGACAACGTCTTCATGGCCTACGCTCATGTCGCGCATGACTGCATCATTGGCAATCGCAACATTTTTGGAAATGGTGCAACGCTTGGCGGCCATGTCATCGTGGAGGATGAGGCGGCGGTCAGTGCGTACTCGGGAGTCCATCAGTTTTGCCGGGTCGGGCGCCAGGCGTTCGTTGGTGGCTATTCCGTCGTGACCAAGGACGCCCCGCCGTACGGCAAGACGGTCGGCAATCGCGCCCGCATCTACGGACTTAACACGGTGGGTCTCGTTCGGCGGGAGTGCCCGGCCGAGACGGTAGCCAAGCTCAAGACCGCCTATCGGTATCTGCTGCAATCAAAGCTGAACACGACGCATGCGCTGCGGCGGATTGAGACCGATGCGTCGCTGAGATGCCCAGAGGTCGACTACCTGGTCGACTTTATTCGAACCTCGAAACGTGGCGTCAATCTACGGCGTCCTCGGCGGATGGAGCCCGTCGGCGTCGATGAATAACCCGTAGAGAGCCTTCATCCAGCCCCAGCCCGCAGCGGTACTCACCCATGCGCATTGGTCTCATCGCCGGTAACGGGCGGTTTCCGTTTCTCGCGCTGGACGCGGCCCGGAGTCTTGGGCACGAGGTTACCGTCGTCGCGATCCGAGAGGAAGCGCACCCAGACCTCGAATCGGCGGCGACACGGGAGCCTGGAACGGAGTTCCACGCGGTTTCGTTGGGACAGCTCGGTCGGTGCATTGCGATTCTGCAGGAGGCGGGGGTGTCGCGTGCGCTGATGGCCGGGCAAGTCAAACACACGAAGCTGTTTGGCGGCGTTCTTCCCGACCTCACGCTGGTCTCTGTACTTCGAAAGCTGAAGGCGCGAAACACTGACGCGCTCATCTCTGCGATAGCGGACGTGCTCGCCGAGAACGGGATCGAGTTGGTAGATTCAACGGTATTTCTGCAGCCGCTGCTGGCTGGATCGGGTGTGTTGACCCGCCGCTGTCCAACCGATGACGAGGCCGCCGACCTGGCGTTCGGCTACGCGATGGCTGACACCGTGGCGCGCCTCGACATTGGACAGACGATCGTCGTCAAGGATCGGGCGGTCGTCGCTGTCGAGGCGATGGAGGGGACCGACGCGGTCATCGTTCGGGCCGGACAACTCGCCGGGCGTGGCGCCGGCGTCATCAAGGTGGCGAAACCGAACCAGGACATGCGATTCGACGTTCCAGTCGTCGGGCTTGCGACGATCCGTGCCATGTGCGCGGCGCGCGCTACTGTCCTTTCGGTGGACGCCGGTCGAACGCTCGTTCTCGACAGCGACGAAGTGTTTCTGGCTGCTGACGAGGCCGGGATTGCCGTCGTGGGACGGACCGAGAAGAAGGAATGACCAACACGGACCGGCTCAGGGTCGGGGTCATTGGTGTCGGGCATGTCGGACAACACCACGCACGCATCCTTGCGGCAGAGCCTGAGGTCGAGCTGGCAGCGGTCGCTGACATCGACGGCCCCCGGGCTGCGCGGGTGGGCCGCGAAACGGGGGCGAGCGTCGAGACCGACGCAACGCGCCTGCTCGGAAAGGTCGATGCGGTGACGATTGCCGTTCCGACGGCAGCCCACCAAAGCGTTGCACTGCCGTTTCTCCGCGCCGGAGTGCCTGTTCTCGTGGAGAAGCCGATTGCGCGATCGCTGGCTCAAGCCGACGCGATGATCGAGGCAGCCCAGGAGGGGGGTACGGTTCTGGGCGTCGGACACTCTGAGCGTTACAATCCGGCAGTCACCACGGCGCTGAGACTGGTGACTGCACCTCGATTCATCGAGGTCCACCGGCTGGCAGCGTTTCCCGCACGGGGCCTCGACGTGGATGTTGTGTTTGATCTGATGATTCACGACATCGATGTCGTCTTGGCGGTTGTGAATGCCGACCCGATCTCGATCGAGGCCGTTGGCGTTCCGGTTCTGACCGACCGGGTCGATATCGCCAATGCCCGACTGCGCTTTGAGGACGGATGTATCGCGAACCTCACCGCCAGTCGCATTAGTCATGACCGGGTCCGTAAGCTGAGGTTCTTTCAGCACCATGCGTACGTGTCGGTTGATTGCGCCGCTCAGCAGGTGGAGGCCTATCGCGTGACGCGCGATTCGGGTGCCGACGTGGCTATCGAGGGAGGAGCGGTGTCGGTTCCGGATGGCGAGCCGCTCGAGCTTGAGCTGCGGGATTTCGTTCACGCCGTGAGGGCTGGCGCGACGCCGACCGTCGACGGCGCTGCAGGCCGGCGCGCTCTCGCGGTTGCTGAGCAGATTGCCGTGGCGCTGCAGGCCGGGGCTCCGGTGGCGGGAGCATCGGGCGCATGATGATTCCAGCCGACGGGCGCGACCCGACGAGTGCTGCGCCCACCGAGGCAGCGGCAGACGACATTGCGGCGCTCGTCGCGAGCCGCGACCTCATCGGGCTTGGTGCCCTCGCCGATGAGCGCCGGCGCCAAAGACACGGAAACCGAGTAACTTTCGTGCGCGTGCAGGAGGTGTCCGCCTCGAGTGATGGTCTACAGTTGCTTCCCGCTGCGGGCGAGCTCCGGATCATCGGGGAACCACCGACTGACGGGCGCGAGGCGACGGCCGCCGTCGAGCGGGTCGTGGCGGTCGGAGCCTCAATCCCGGTGACGGCGTTCGCCCTGCATGAGCTCGCGATGCTCTGTTCAGACGATGCCGTTTCTCTGAGGCGTCTCCTGGTGGACCTGCGGGAGGCGGGCCTCGCAATGGTATCGGAGGCGCGAGCAGACCTGCCCCGGGCGCTCGAGTGGCTCGAAGTGAGCCACGCGGCTGACGTCGACGTGGCGAGGTTGACGGTCGGGGACCCGGGCGTGGACGACGGCGTCACTCTGGCACGTCAAATTTCGGCATGGGGGCCATCGGTGGCGCACGTACATGCGTTCGCTCCTCTCCCGAGCCTTGCGGACGCACGTGCGACGACCGGGTACCGCGACGCGCGCGGGGTTGCGCTCGCGAGGCTGCTAGTTGAGAATATCGGTTCAATCCAGGTGGACTGGAGTGCGTATGGGCCGAAGCTGGCTCAAGTGGCGTTGACGTTCGGTGCAGATGACGTAGATGGGGTGTCGGCAGTGGACTCGCTCGAGGATGGGAGGCGGCGGGTCGCGATCGAGGAGATACGGCGGAATATTGAAGGAGCGTCTCTAGTGCCCATTCAGCGGAATGGTCGCTTCGAGACGGTTGATGGATGGCGATGATTCGCGCGAGTGCCGTCGAGTATCTCAACGCCAGGCCCCTCGTGGAGGGCCTGGACCAACGATCTGATCTGTTCTCGCTGCGCCTCGATGTGCCGGCGAAGTGTGCGTCGCTGCTTCATGAGAAATCGGTCGATCTGGGGCTCGTTCCGTCGATCGAGTACCTTCGCCATGCGGACTACCGGATCGTTCCTGACATCGCTGTGGTGTCTAATGGGCCGGTTGCTTCGGTCGCCCTGTTCAGCGAACGTCCGGTCACGTCGCTCAGGTCCATCGCCGTGGATGCGAGCTCGCGAACGGCCTCCGCCCTGCTGAGAGTGCTCTGTGCTGAATGGTTCGACATCGAGCCGACGTTCGTGACGCTTCGGCCGGATCTACCGACGATGCTCAAGAGGTGCGATGCAGCCTTGCTGATTGGCGACGCGGCGCTCTATCAGGAGCACGTAATCAACGGGCTGGAAAAGGTCGACCTGGGGGCGGAATGGACGGCGATGACGAGCCTCCCTTTCGCGTGGTCGTTCTGGGTTGGTCGGGTTGGCGTGGTGGAACCGGGTCACGTCGACGCGCTCCGGGCAGCTCGGAGTGCCGGCGTCGAGAATCTTGACGCGATCGCCGACCGGTATGCGCCATCAGGAGATGATGAGGAGTCGCGGGAGGTTGCGCGGCGGTATCTTCGGGAGAACGTGTCGTATGCGTTGGACGAGGCGGTAAAAGAGGGGTTGCGGAAGTTCTACTCAGCTGCTCACGATCTGCGAATCATCCCGTCGGTTGACGGCCTCCGGTTCTTCGAATGACCGCCACGACGCCTGCCACTCAGGTCGCGCGAAGGGTCCTTGATGGCAGACGCCTGTCACAGAGTGAGGCGCTGGATCTGTATGTCCAGGCGACGACCCACGAGCTTGGGCAGCTGGCCGATGCCGTAAGGAGGCGACGGCATCCCGAAGGGGTCGTGACCTACATCATCGACCGCAACGTCAACTACACCAACGTGTGCGTCGCGCACTGCACGTTCTGCGCATTCTATCGACCGGTCGGCTCGGCGGACGGGTACGTCCTCGGATTCGACGAGATCTTCAAGAAGATCGACGAGACGATCGGGGTCGGCGGGGGGCAGTTGCTGCTGCAGGGAGGGCACAACCCGGATCTGCCCCTCGAGTGGTACGAGGAGCTCTTTAGCGCAGTGAAGGCCCGATATGCTGACTTCAAGCTTCACGCGTTGTCACCGCCCGAGGTGATTCATATCTCTCGTCTCTCGCAGCTGCCTGTTCAAGCGGTGATCGCGCGTCTTGTGGCAGCAGGTCTCGACAGCATTCCTGGCGGCGGAGCCGAGATTCTGGTTGATCGTGTGCGTCGGCGGCTGAACTGTTACGGCAAGGCGACCTCCGCCGAGTGGCTGGACGTGATGCGGTTCGCACACCGGGCCGGCCTCAGGACGACAGCGACGATGATGTACGGCACCGTCGAGACGCTCGAGGAACGCCTAGAGCACCTGTTCAGTCTCAGGGCGTTGCAGGACGAGACCGGTGGCTTTACGGCGTTCATTACCTGGAGCTACCAGCCGCCCAACACGGAGCTCGGGGGCCAGGAAGCGACCGGTGTGGAGTACCTCAGGACCCTGGCCCTTGCTCGGCTGGTGCTCGACAACTTCGACAACGTCCAGGCTTCATGGGTGACGCAGGGCGGAAAGGTTGGGCAGCTCAGCCTCGCGTTCGGAGCCAACGACATGGGGAGCGTGATGATCGAAGAGAACGTCGTTCGCGCAGCGGGCGCTGCCTACTGCATGGACGAAGCCGAGATTGCGCGAAACATCGTGGACGCCGGTTTTGTGCCCAAGCGCCGCAACATGCACTACGACATCCTGGGCGACCCGCTGTGCGAGAAGCAGGACATCCCGCGGATGCTCGAGCTAGCGGTCGCGCGCCGCAGTGGTAGTGCCGGTGCTGGTCCAGAGATCGACCGCTACCCGGCACGGAGCCGGCACGAAAAGCTGCGCCGTGCCACCGAGTGAGGACCGCTCGACCGCACGGTTCCACGCAGCATGGATCGTGCCCGTCACGTCGCCGCCGATTCGTCACGGGTGGGTGGAGGTCCGCGGGACGAGGGTCGTCGGGTGGGGACCGCCGGAGGATGGGCGCCGCCAGGCGACGGGCGCTCGGGACTTCGACCTTAGGACGTCGATCATCTTGCCCTCCCTCGTTAACGCGCACACGCACCTGGAGCTCTCAGGATTGCGGGACGCGGCACCTCCCGCGAAAAGCATGCCGGCCTGGGTGCGCACGCTGCTGTCGTCCGTCCCGCAGAGCACCGCGGACGACAGTCCGATTCGCGCGGCTCTGCGGGAGGTACGAGCGTCGGGGACCGGGCTCGTCGGCGACATCGCCAATACCTCGGTTTCCGTGTGGCCGCTAGTCGAGAGTGGCGTCGATGCGGTGGTGTTCAAGGAGCTCCTGGGATTCAACGAGCAGCATCCTGAGGAACGGGTCGCTCGCGAGTGCGAGAGTCTGTCTGAGCTGCAGGTGCAGATAGGCCGACATGCGCACGGTTCACGCGTCGAGCTCTGCCTGTCGGCTCACGCTCCGTACTCCGTATCGCCGGGCTTGTTCCGGGCCATTCAAGCCGGCGTGCCTCGTGCACCGCTGTGTCTGCATCTGGCGGAGTCACGCGAAGAGATCGAGTTCTTGAGACGCGGGACAGGACCCTGGCGCGACGTGCTCGAGGAACGTGGCCGGTGGGATGAGGCGTGGCGCCCCTTCGCCGAAGGACCTGTGGCCTATGTCGAGCAGTTTGGGTGGCTGACGCCGCGAACGGTCGCCGTCCACGGTGTGCACCTGACCGATGACGAGCTACGGCGTCTCGCCGGTGCGGGGGTCACGCTCGTGACGTGTCCGCGCAGCAATCGCTGGACCGGTGCTGGAGTTCCCCCGGTCCAACGTTTCTACACTTCCGGCGTCCGTGTAGCCGTTGGGACGGACAGTCTTGCGAGCGTATCGGATTTGAACGTCTTCGCGGAGCTTGCCGAGCTTCGACGTCTCGCACCGGATGTGCCGGCGTCGGTCCTCCTGAGAAGCGCCACACGCGTGGGCGCCGAGGCCCTGGGCCGTCACAGCCGGGGGGCGATCGGTATCGATATGGAGGCCAGCCTGATTGCGGTCACGTGCGACGACTCGGTCGATGATGTGGAAGAATACCTCGTGGGTGGTATCGTGGCCGAGGATGTTCGCTGGCTCGAAGAGTGGGGCAGCGGCGTCGATCGTTAGTGTCCCGACTACCCAGGACACTAACTGTATCCTATCTCGAATGCTATCGCGTCTACGGGCTTATGCGTCGTTCGTTCGTCTGAGCCATACAGTGTTTGCGCTGCCGTTCGCCTTGAGTGGTGCGTTGCTGGCGACCCGGTCGTCGTCTCTCACGTGGGGACGGGTCGGTTGGATCGTCCTGGCAATGGTGACCGCGCGGTCGGCGGCGATGTCGTTCAACCGGCTTGCCGACGCGCACTTTGACGCGCAGAATCCACGTACCCAGGAACGAGAGCTTCCGAGGGGCGTCATGTCGGGTCGTGAGGCGAGGTGGCTCGTGGTCGGGTCATCGATAGCGTTCGTTGCCGTGACATTCATGCTCGGCCCAATCTGCTTCTGGCTATCACCGATCGCCCTGGCCATCGTGTTCTGGTATTCACTGGCCAAGCGCTTCACGACGTACACGCAGCTGTTTCTTGGTCTCGCTGTCGCTGTCGCTCCAGTGGGCGGATGGCTGGCCGCCGGCGGAACCTGGGGATGGGCACCGTGGCTCCTGGCGCTCGGCACGGCGATGTGGGTGGCCGGTTTCGACATTCTCTATGCGTGCGAGGATGTCGAGTTCGATCGGGCACAGGGGTTGCGGTCTATTCCTGCAACCTACGGAATCCCGCGAGCCCTCGTCCTGTCGAGACTGTTCCACATCGCAGCCGTCCTCAGTCTTGGCGCCGTGGCCCTGGTCATGCCGCTTGGGCCGATCTACTACGCCGGCGTCGCCGGTGTTGGTGCGCTGCTCGCGTACGAGCAGTCGATGGTCCAACCGAGTGATCTGTCGAGAGTGAAACAGGCATTCGATCTCAACGGGTGGGTCGGAATTCTGTATTTCATGATGACGGCAGGAGCTCTCTATGTCGGCTAGCGCCTCTCAGACGATCACGGTTGGCGTGACAGGAGCGTCCGGGGCACTGTACGCCGCGCGAACGATTGCCGCCCTTATGGAACACGGAGTGCAGGTCGAGGTGGTGGTCTCTGAGATCGGCCGACGCCTGTTACGTGACGAGCTGGGCCCCGAGGCGGCGGTCGAATCACTGGGATCGTATCTGAGGGACCAATACGGGACCGGCGTTGGCAAAGGGACTCTCGTCCTGCACCCCAACAAGGATGTCGGCGCGTCAATCGCGAGCGGAAGTTATGGCTGTCGGGCCATGGTCATCGTGCCGTGCTCGATGAAGACGCTCGCCGGGGTGGCGCATGGTTTGTCGCGAAATCTGATCGAACGTGCAGCGGATGTCATCCTGAAGGAGCAGCGGCGCCTTGTCATCGTGCCGCGCGAGACGCCACTGAGTCTGCCTCAACTGAAGAACTTGGTGCTGTGTGCCGAGGCCGGAGCCGTCGTGTTGCCTGCCATGCCGGCTTTCTATCAGCATCCGAGGACGCTCGATGATCTGGCCGATTTCATGGCCGGCAGGATCCTGTCGGCGCTGGGGTTCGAGCATGAGCTCTACCCGGCGTGGACGGGTTAGTGTCTGTGGAGGGCGCGCTCTCTCGGTGGCACGGCGTACCCAGGACGCCATGTAGATGACGACCGGTGTTGATCCTCAGACTCCAGAAGGAGCGCCCCCACCCCTTCCGCTGGACCGCGAACCGCAGCGGGTCGCTGCTATGTTCGATGCGATCGCCAGGCGGTACGACCTCCTCAACCGGCTTCTGAGTGCTGGACTCGATCAGCGGTGGCGCCGACGGGCCGTTGAGGCCCTCGGCCTGAGCGGTCGGGAAAGAGTACTCGACCTCTGTACAGGGACCGCAGATCTGGCGCTTGCTCTGGCGAGCTCGGGTCATGAGTGTCGCGTGACTGGTATTGACTTCGCGGAGAAGATGCTCGGGCTCGGCTTCGAGAAGATCCGGCACACCCGACGCGACCGACAGGTGCAACTGTTGAGGGGCGACGCGATGCACGTGCCGATCCGTGACGCCGCTGTTGATGCCGCAACGATCGGGTTTGGCATTCGGAACGTCGAAGGACCGAGCGGCGCGCTTCGAGAGGTGTACCGAGTTCTTCGCCCTGGCGGGCGGCTGGCGGTTCTGGAGTTTGGGTATCCACGCACCCAGATCATCCGCACAGCCTATCTGTGGTACTTCCGTCGAGTGCTCCCGTTCGTCGGGAGATTCATCTCACATCACGAGAGTGCGTACCAGTACCTGCCCGCGTCGGTCGGGACCTTTTGGGCGCCTGACGTCTTCTGTCAGGTCCTGGAAACCGAAGGATTTGTCGCTGTTCGGGCCGTTCCGCTGACCTTCGGTGTCGTGTACCTCTACGAAGCGACGAAGCCGGCTGACACGGATGCGTGAGAGGGAGTGCACTTCAGGTAAACTGGTTTGCCTGCCTGTTGGTATACTCGAGGAAGTCCCTTATGTACTTTGACTTCGAGGGCCGCAACTTCGAAACGCCGACCGTTGAGTCGGCGATCTCGTGGCGAGAGCAGCTACTCGTCTCGCTCTTCGGACACGTCGCGGCTCTTGTTCTGATTCTTGTCGTCCCAAGCCTGTCGTTCGTTCAGTCTGCGGAGGAACGGCGGGCAGAGCGGCGAGCGGAGAGACTGGTAGAGCTCGCCGAGCTCCAGCAGCAGGCACCCCTGCAAGATTCAGAGGACCGCACCTTCGTGTTCATGGCACCGCGCGCCGACCTTGAGGCCGATGAGGCGCCCCGCCCGAATGCCTTTCTTTCCGATCGAGACCGGATCGCCCAATCTCCGCTCCAGGATCCCGAGGCGGAGAACCGACTGCCAGTGGCGGAGGGGAACTCGTTCGAGTTTGTTGAGCCTGATGAACCTAGTGCTGAGCTCGCGCTGGACAGTGATTTGACACTAGATGAAGAGACCGAGAATCCAGCTGAGGACCTCCGCGCTGACGCTCCTGATGACCCGTTGGATTCGCGTCTGGCTGAGGCGGAATCTGGGCAAGGGGAGGAGGAGGCAACAGACGTTCGCTCCGATGACCCAGGTGCGATACCTGATGATCGACCGGGCTTCGGGACGCGTGCCGACTCGTCGCTCACGACGCCAGGGTCGGGTCCGGGGGATTCCGGGGAGGCCGATCGCGAAAGGATCGCTCGCGCGGAAGACTTGCTGGGGCAGGCGCGGGAGTCGCTGCGGCGGAGCTTGACCCTGCAAACGTTTGGCAATGTCAGCGGCGACACCGGTCGGTATGGACCGCAGATTCAGTTCGATGCCAAGGGGGCTGATTTCGGACCGTGGATTCGCCGGTTTGTGGCCCAGATCCGCCGGAACTGGATCTTTCCTTATTCGATGCTCTCCAATCATGGCCATGTGGTGCTGACGTTCAATGTGCATCGAGACGGGAGCGTCACCGATCTGACGGTGGCCCAGCCCGCCAGGATCGATTCGTTCAACCGCTCTGCGGCGAATGCACTGAGGATGTCGAATCCGACGCAGCCTCTCCCGGATGACTATCCTGACAACCAGGCCTTCTTTACAGTGACGTTCTTCTTCAACGAGATTCCACCCGGTCGGACCTACTAGTGGAGTGTCCTCATGATTCGTGAAGCGATCTCCGGCCGCGGCATCCCGCCTAGCAGCGTTGCTCCTCGGTCACACATGCCCAATGTGCTCCCTCGTCGCGCCTTGCCACGCGGTCGCCGCGGTCCGGATCTCACTTCACGAATCATGAGGACACTCCACTAGACGGTCCATCGTGTCCCGAGCATGAGATACCTAGCCATTCAGCCGTCGATGAAACGTGCCCGGCGGCGTCGCGAATCGCTCGCATCTTCCCGATGTTCTCGCTCCTCGTACCTGCTGGCCAGTCGGGCGGATCGCCGTCATCGGCGGCAAGGCATTTGATACTCGGGACACTAGGTCGCCGCCTTCGCCATGCGTCTTCCGACTCGGACACAGCAGATCGGATGGGTCGTCCTCTTGACGGTTCTCATGGTCCTCGCCGTGACGCGCTGGATGGGCACCGTGTGAGTCGCCCGATGTCTCGGCCTCGGCTGATCGCGATCGTGGGGCCTACGGCGACGGGCAAGAGCACGCTTGGTCTCGCGCTAGCGCGGCGGATCGGCGGGGAAATCGTCAGCTGTGATTCGACCGCCGTCTATCGCGGGTTCGATATCGGAACCGATAAGGTGCCGCCGTCCGCGCAAGGGGGGATTCCCCACCATCTCGTTGATGTCGTCGATCCAACAGAGGCATACTCGGCGGCGAGGTATGCCCGGGACGCGTCCGCAGCGATCCGAGGCATCACGCAGGCCGGTCACACGCCGATTCTCGTCGGCGGAACCGGTCTCTATTATCGGGCTCTGACGAGGGGCCTCTTCCCGGGACCGGCGCGGGACACGGCACTGCGAGCGCGACTGTCAGCGATCGGCGGCCGGCGCGGCGTCGAGTGGCTGCATCGCATGGTCGGGAGGGTCGACGTGGCGTCCGCTGCCCGGATTCAGCCGCGCGACGAGAAACGTCTGATTCGTGCCCTAGAGGTTTTCTTTTTGACCCGGCGGCCGCTGACCGATCACTTTGCCGACACGGTATCTCCTATCGCCGACTATGAGGTGACGACCTTTGCCCTACGGATTCCGGTGGACGACACTGCGCAGCGGGTCGCTCAACGAGTTGATCAGCAGTTCGCGCGCGGTCTGATGGACGAGGTCACAGGGCTGCTTGCCCGGGGTGTGCAACCGGATGCTCATTCGTTCGGTGGTCTCGTCTATCGTCAGGCTCTTGAGCATCTGCACGGTCGTCGTGATGCGGCGGAAACGCGAGACTTGATCGTGCGCGAGAACCAGCGGTACGCGCGCCGGCAGTTGATCTGGTTTCGCAAAGAGCCTAATCTACAGTGGATCGACCTTCCGGGCGAACATCCCGACGCGCTACGAATCGTCCTGCGAGCCCTAGCCGATCGTCACGCTGAGACACATGCCACTTCATGACGGAAGCGCGACTTCGGGGCAGAACATTCAGGATCTGTTTCTCAACGGTGCCCGCCGGCAGCAGCTCGCGGTGACGATTCAGTTGATGGACGGGACCTGTCTCGACGCCACGATCAAGAGTTTCGATCGGTTCGCGGTTGTTGTTGACCAGGCAGGCTGCGACCAGCTCATCTTTAAACATGCGATCGCGCTCATCCGACCGGCCGACGCGACTCGCCCCGCCGCGACGACGACGTGAGCGCGCCACCGCACCTGATTCGGATCGATCTGGAGGCGCGGGAGCGGCAAACGCTGTCGCCGGCTGCCGCATTCAGTGCCGATAGCCGCGGGCGGCTGCGACGGGAAGACGAAGATCCGATCCGTCCGGCGTTTCAACGTGATCGAGACCGGATCGTTCACTCGAAAGCCTTTCGGCGCCTCAAACACAAGACGCAGGTGTTCTTGGCGCCGACCGGCGACCACTATCGGACGCGTCTGACACACACACTGGAGGTCTCGCAGATCGCCCGAACCATCGCCAAGGTGCTCCGACTCAATGAGGATCTCAGTGAGGCAATCGCTCTGGGCCACGACCTGGGTCACACCCCCTTTGGTCACGCTGGTGAGCGGGTATTGCGGGAGCTCATGCCAGGTGGCTTCAACCATTACGAGCAGAGCCTCCGCGTCGTCGATGTCCTCGAGCAGGATGGTGCCGGGCTCAACTTGACGTGGGAAGTCCGGAACGGAATCGCCAAGCACTCGAAAGGCAAGGATGGAGCGCCCGTGGGCGCCGACCCAGCTCTGCGCGCGGCCACACTCGAAGGTCAAATCGCACGAGTCGCCGACATCATCGCGTACGTCAACCACGATATCGACGATGCGGTCCGCGCCGGTATCTTGGATTCTGCCTCGTTGCCGCCCGGGCCCGTGGCGGTTCTTGGCGATAGCCCGTCGACGCGTATCGGCCGGATGGTGGCCGACGTTGTGGACCAGTCGGTCACCGTAGGTGAAGAGGTGGAGATCGGAATGAGCTCGGCGATCCTCCAGGCGACACTCGAGCTCCGAGCGTTTCTGTTTGAGGCGGTGTATGAGAACGACGTGGCCACGTCCGAGCTCGCCAAGGCTGGTGGCATCCTGGAGGGGCTGTGGGCCAAGATCCGGTCGTCGCCTGAACGGTTTCTCGATCGCCGAACGGCTGATCGGGACGGCGTGGATGTGGCGGCCCGCGATTTTCTAGCGGGCATGACCGACCGGTACGCCATCAGCCTCTTCGAGGAGCTCTACGTTCCCCGCCCCTGGGGGCGTGGTGCGGCGGATAGCCCCTAACTGCGTGCTACACTTAGAGGTTCGGTCTGTGGACAGGCCCCGGACCGGGAGCGAGGAAGGGACCATGCTGCTGGATTTGCGCGAGGTGCGCGGGTCCGAGGAACGGGTAGACCGCACGTTCGCCGCGGATGAGATTTCCGCGGAGCCGGGTGAAGACTACACGATAGCTGGGCCCGTCGTGCTGCGCCTACGGTTGCTGAAGGATGGGGACAAGTTTCGTCTGAGGGGACGGGTCGAGGGTCGCCTGTGGCTCTCGTGCTCTCGGTGTCTCGAGTCGTTCGATGTGCCGGCCGACCTCCCGATCGATCTCATGTATCTTCCCCAGGCCGAGAACGGCGGCGACGGAGAGTCTGAGATATCGGATGAGGACCTCTCAACCGGGTTCTACCGTGACGATCAGATCGACCTCGGACTGGTCGTTCGTGAGCA
Source organism: Vicinamibacterales bacterium (assembly GCA_965223015.1). Lineage (GTDB taxonomy): Bacteria > Acidobacteriota > Vicinamibacteria > Vicinamibacterales > UBA8438 > CAUZIB01. The sequence goes on from CBDCVL010000008.1 coordinate 176,434, forward strand.
GCTTCAGTTGTCGCTGCCGATGAAGCCGCTCTGCGGTGACGGCTGCCGCGGTCTCTGCTCCGTGTGCGGAATCAATCTCAATAGCGAGCGTTGCTCGTGTGACACGACGTGGCGTGATCCACGACTCGAGACACTCGAGTCGCTGCTTTCTGACAGTCGAAAGGGTTGATGGGAGATGGCAAATCCGAAGCGCCGGCATTCAAAGTCGCGGACGGCCAAACGCCGTACGCATGACGCGCTGACGCCGCCCGGCGTGAGCGCGTGTCCTCAGTGTCACGAGCCCAAGTTACCGCACCGGGTCTGCCCGCAGTGCGGTCACTATCGCGGGCGTCAGGTGACCCCTGTCAAAGACGTGTCATGATGCGGGAGGGGCGTAGACGCTCGTTTGCCATCCACGATGCACATTGCCGTTGACGCGGCAGGTGGTGACTTTGCGCCCGGGAACATCGTCGCCGGGGCGCTCGTTGCGGCGCGTCATCTGGGCTTTGGCCTTACCCTAGTCGGTTCAAAGGACACGCTTGAGACCGAGCTGACCCGTCATGCAGACGCGGGTCGCGTAGATGTGCGTGTGGTCGAGGCTTCGGAGACAGTGGCGATGGATGAGGCGCCGGTCGCAGCTCTCCGGCGAAAGCCTGGCGCTTCTGTGCGGCGCGCGGCGGAGGCGGTCGCTCGAGGTGATGCCGCCGCGTTGTTTAGTGCGGGTAACACCGGGGCGACGCTTCTCGCCGCGCGTGCGGCGTTTGGCATGTTGCCCGGTGTGGACAGACCTGCACTCGCGGCCACGGTTCCGACGCGTCGCCGGAGCGCCGTTCTGCTCGATGTGGGCGCGAATGTCGAATGTCGGGCGCACCACCTGGCACAGTTTGCCGCGATGGGCCGGGTCTATGCGCGTCTTTCGCTCGGTGTTCCCGAACCGAAGGTCGGCCTGCTGTCGATCGGCGAAGAGGCGACCAAGGGCAACGAGCTCACCCGCGATGCCCATCAATTACTGCGTCGCAGCCAGCTCGATTTCATTGGGAACGTCGAGGCCCGGGACGTGTATACGGGTGCCGCGGATGTGATTGTGTGCGATGGTTTTACCGGAAATATTGCGCTGAAAGTAAGCGAGGGGCTGGTCGAGGTCGTGGAGGAGCTGTTGCGGGAAGAGCTCAACCGCACCTTCACGTCGAGTCTCGGGCTACTGCTGTCGCGTCGGGCGTTCCGCCGTTTTCGACGTCGGGTGGACTATTCGGAGTACGGCGGAGCACCGTTGCTGGGAGTCGGGGGAGTGTGCGTGGTTGGCCACGGCCGGTCGTCCCCGAAGGCGGTTCGGAACGCCGTGGCGATGGCCTATCGGTTTGCGCAAGAGGGGTTTGTCGATCGAGTGCGGCAGGAGATTGCGTTGCTGCCGACGGCGGGAGGTTCGGAGGACCGCCGAGCAGAGAGCTGACCGTCGGGCTTCTTTGCGCCTAGCCCTATTGTGTCACGGCGCGCACGGCGCGCCGCGCGCCCGCGGGGGCTTGGGGCGCAGCCCCATCTAATTAGAGAAGACGACGATGATCGCGTTCGTTTTTCCAGGACAGGGCTCGCAGCATGTAGGAATGGGAAAGGGCCTCGCGGACGGCTTCGACGTCTGTCGCGCAACCCTCGAGGAGGCGGACGACGCGCTGGGCAGCGGGCTGACGGAGCTGTGCTTCGATGGGCCTGAAGACGTGCTGATGCTGACCGAGAACACGCAACCAGCGGTCCTGGCTGTCAGCGTTGCCATCCACAGGTTGTTGGTATCGCGGGGGCTCGCGCCGGGCATTGTGGCAGGACACAGCCTGGGTGAGTACTCGGCGCACGTTGCCGCAGGTACGATATCCTTCGCGGACGCCTTGCGCACGGTACGGCGACGTGGGCAGTACATGCAGGAAGCCGTGCCGGTCGGAACCGGCGCCATGGCCGCGATTCTCGGGCTCGATGCAGACGCCGTGAGTCAGGCCTGCCGTGAGTCGGCCGGTGACGATGTCGTCAGCGCAGCGAATCTTAACGCCCCGGGACAGGTGGTGATCGCCGGGTCGAGCGCCGCTGTTGCGCGGGCGTCGGAGAGAGCGAAGGAGCTTGGGGCGCGCCGGGTGATGCCGCTGCCGGTGAGCGCGCCGTTTCACTGCGCGCTCATGAAGCCTGCGGAGCGTCGTCTGGAACGTGATCTGCGCCAGCTGGTTGTGTCGGATCCCCAGATTCCGGTTGTGGCGAACGTGGACGCCGAGTTGAAGGAAGATGCGGCGGCCGCGGTCGATGCGCTCGTACGCCAGGTCAGCGCCCCGGTGCAATGGGAAGCTGTCGTGCGGCGCCTGACGGAGGCTGGTGCCCGGGGCTTCGTCGAGGTGGGCCCTGGAAAGGTACTGAGCGGATTGATTAAGAAAATTGACCGAATGGCGCGCGTCTTCAGTGTCAATGACGCCGAGGGATTGGGTCGGGTGGAGCAAGCGCTCCGGGCGGGCGAGATGTCGAAGGTCGACGGGTGACCGCGCTATCTGGGCGGACCGCTCTTGTTACCGGTGCGTCGCGAGGGATTGGTAGGGCGATCGCAACGCAGTTGGCCAGCGATGGCGCCAGCGTGGTGGCCTGCGCGCGCGGTGATCATGCACAGACTGTCGCCGAGGAGATTGTGTCCGCGGGTGGCACGGCTGTGGCCGAGAGCCTGGACGTGACCGATGCTGACAGCGTCGCGGCTGCAGTCGCCGCAACCATGGATCGTTTGGGGCGGATCGACATCGTCGTCAACAACGCGGGGATTGTGAGGGATCAGTTGATGTTGCGGATGAAGAGTGAGGACTGGGACGCCGTGTTGGCGACCAACCTCACGTCCGCTTTTCGCTGTACGCAGGCCGTGCTGCGTCCGATGATGAAACAGCGCTACGGGCGCATTATCAACATTTCCTCGGTGGTGGGGCAGTCTGGCAACGCCGGCCAGGCGAACTACGCGGCCTCGAAGGCCGGACTGATTGGCTTCACCAAGTCGCTGGCACGCGAAGTGGCGTCACGGGGAATCACCGTGAACGTGGTGTCGCCGGGCATGATCCAGACCGATATGACAGCGGCACTCGACGGAAACGTGCGCGAGGCCCTTGCGAAGCAGATTCCGGTCGGGCGTTTCGGAACACCGGAGGATGTTGCGGCGGCGGTCTGCTTTCTCGCATCGAACGAAGCAGCGTATATTACTGGGCAGGTTCTGGGGGTAAACGGTGGGATGTATATGTAGGAGGCGTGGGAATGGCCGTAGCTGACAAAGTCAAGAGCATCATCGTCGAACAGCTGGGCGTGGACGAAGAGGAGGTCACTGCGGACGCTTCTTTTGTTGACGACCTTGGCGCAGACTCGCTCGATACGGTCGAGTTGGTAATGGCGCTAGAAGAGGAGTTTGGTCTCGAGATTCCGGATGAGGATGCCGAGAAGATTACTTCGGTCAAAGAAGCGATCGAATACATCGATGGGCACGCGAAGGCGAAGAAGTAGCCGGTCTCGACAACGGAAGACGGACTGATGGCGGGTAGGCGTGTCGTGCTGACAGGGGTCGGCCTCGTGTCCTCGGTGGGTTTGGGCACACAGGCGACCTGGGAAGGGTTGCGTGCGGGCCGGACCGGGATCGGTGCGATCACGCGCTTCGACGCCAGCCAGTTCGCCTCTCAGATCGCCGGCGAGGTCAAGGGCTTTGACCCTCTGGACTTTGTCGAGAAGAAAGACGTCAAGAAGATGGACGTCTTTATTCAGTATGCGATAGCGGCATCCGAGTTTGCGCTGCGAGATGCCAATCTGAAGAGCGAGGTGCCCCTCGGGCCGCGGGTCGGCGTATTCATCGCATCAGGGATCGGCGGGTTCAGTACCATCGAGCGGGAGCACAAGGCGCTGCTGGAAGGAGGGCCGCGCAAGATCTCCCCCTTCTTCATTCCCTCGGCGATCATCAACCTGGCCGCCGGACAAGTCTCGATCAAGTACGGAGCCCAGGGGCCGAACTCGGCCACGTGCACTGCCTGCTCGGCATCGGCACACGCGATTGGTGACGCGTTCGAGATTGTGAAGCGCGGTGCGGCCGACGTCATGGTCGCCGGCGGTTCGGAGGCTGCGATCACACCGATGGGGATTGGAGGTTTCGCGGCGATGCGGGCGCTGTCGACGCGCAACGACGAACCAGAGCGCGCGTGTCGTCCGTTTGACAGGGATCGCGACGGCTTCATCATCGGCGAGGGCGCCGGTGTGGTCATTCTCGAGGAGCTCGAACGTGCCCGGAATCGTGGCGCCCCGATCTACGCCGAGATCGTCGGCTATGGGATGTCGGCTGACGCCTATCACATGACGGCGCCAGCCGAAAACGGCGACGGAGCGGTCAGAGTCATGCAGGCCGCGCTCGAGGAGGCAGGCGTCGAGCCGACCGCCATCGATTACATCAATGCCCATGGCACGTCGACGCCGTACAACGATAGGCTCGAGACTCTGGCGATCAAGCGGTGTTTCGGCGAGCACGCTCGCGAGCTCGCCGTGTCCTCCACGAAGTCGATGACCGGCCACCTGCTCGGTGCAGCCGGAGGATTGGAGGCGGGAGTCACCGCGCTGGTTATTCGTGATCAAGTACTTCCGCCGACAGTGAACCTCGAGAATCCCGACCCGGAATGTGATCTCGATTACGTGCCCAACGAACAGCGGGCCGGCTCGGTGACGTATGCGTTGTCGAACTCGTTTGGATTCGGCGGCACGAACGCGAGCCTGCTGTTTAGGAAGTACGACTCGTCAGCCGGGTAGGCCTGCATAGTTAGACAATCAACGGGGAGCCGGGCAGGGATTGTCCCTCGCGGCGTGGGAGCAACGAATGAAGATCGCGGTCTGTATCAAGCAAGTGGTGACCAGGGATTGGCCACTGCGGGTCGATGAGGCGGGGACATGGGTCGGGGATCGTGACGCCAGCTTCGAGATGAACGAGCCTGACGCCTACGCGCTCGAGGAGGCGTTGCGCCTGAAGGAGAAGCATGGCGGTGAGGTTGTCGTCTGTTCGGCCGGGCCCGCCCGCGTCGCACAGGTGTTGCGCGAGGCCTTGGCTCGCGGTGCCGACCGTGCGCTTCACGTCGAGCGTGATGATCTCGAGCGGACCGACGCCTTGAGCGTGGCAGAAGCGCTCGCCGATGCGCTGCGTCCTGAGAGTGCAGATCTCGTGCTCACGGGTCTCCAGTCGGATGACCAAGGGTTCGGGCAAACGGGTGTCATCCTCGCCGAGTTGCTGGGCATCGCACATTCGACGATCATCATGGAGGTTGCGGTTGACGATGCCGCCGCCGAGGTGCGAGTGAAGCGCGAGCTCGAAGGTGGGTGGTTTCAGTGGATCACGATGCCGACGCCGGCCCTCTTGACGATTCAAAGCGGGATCAACCAACTGCGCTACGCCACGTTGAAGGGGATCATGGCGGCCAAGAAGAAGGAGATGAGGAAGCTCGAATCTGAGAGCGCCGAGTCGCACCAGGCCATCACCTCGCTCTACGTTCCAGGGAAGAACAAGGCGACGCAGTTCATTGAAGGTACGCCGGCCGAGGCTGCGAAGGAGCTGGCCCGAGTGTTTCGAGAGGACGCTCGTGTGTTCTAGCTGAGTGTCGAATTGAGCTGACGATGATTCTTGTAATTGCTGAGCAAAAGGATGGCGTCCTCCTGCGGGCGAGCTGGGAGGTCATTGCGGCTGCCCAGGCGATGACGCAGGCTGCCGAGGCCGGTCCAGTCAAGGTCCTCGTGGCAGGGGCCGCCGTCGGAGAGATCGCGACGGAGCTGGCGACGGCGGATATTGCGGAGGTTGTCACCGTCGAGCAGGCGGCACTGGAGCCGTATACGCCCGACGGGTATGCCGAAGCGCTTGCACAGGTTGTGGCCGCTGAAACGCCTGACCTGGTCGTGTTTCCGCATACGTACCAGACTCGCGACTTCGCACCGAGGCTCGCGACGCGGCTACGCCGTGTGTTGGTCACCGATTGCATCGGATTCAAACCAGCCGCCGGGGCCGTTGTGTTCGTCCGTCCGATGTTTCAGGGAAAGTTCGTTGCCGATGTGTCGGTTGCCAGCCCTTCGCCCCAGCTTGCGAGCTTCCAGATAGGTGCGTATCGGGCGGACGCCGTGGCGAAGGGTGAGGGACCCGCGCCGATACGGAGTATCGACGTATCGGTGGATGCTGCCTCGATACGGCAGCGCCCAGAGGCGCCGTTCAAGGAGGCGAAGCAGGCGGTTGATCTCACCCAGGCGGAGCGGATTGTGGCGATCGGTCGTGGAATCAAAGGTCAGGAGCATATGCCACTGGTTCAGGAGCTTGCGAAGGCTCTCGATGCAGACGTAGCCGCGTCGCGGCCGATTTGTGATGCGGGGTGGCTCCCGATGGATCGCCAGGTCGGAAGCTCTGGGCAGACCGTGGCACCAAAGCTATATCTCGCGGTGGGTATCTCGGGTGCCATTCAGCATCTGGTCGGGATGAAGGGCGCCCGCACGATCGTCGCGATTAACAAGGACGCTGATGCGCCCATTTTCGAGGTTGCTGACTACGGTGTGGTCGGCGACCTGTTCGAGATCGTTCCGGCGCTGACGTCAGAGTTAGGGGAGTGACGTGGAGCGCGACACCCTTGACGTTGATGTCCTGATCGTCGGCGGCGGGCCGGCAGGCCTCTCTGCTGCAATCCATCTGGCGGCCCTTCAGAAGGCACAAGGTGATGAGCCTCTGGCGATTGCCGTGCTTGAGAAGGCACGGGAGAACGGTTCTCACACGCTCTCGGGCGCGGTCCTGGACCCGTGTGCGCTCGATGAGCTGATCCCAGGCTGGCGGGACATGAACTCGCCTGTCGAGACGGCGGTCAGCGGTGATCGGGCGTACTTCCTGACGCAGAAGTCGAAGCTGCCGTTCCCGATTACGCCGCCACCGCTGCGCAACCATGGCAACTATGTTATCTCGCTGAACCGGTTCGTCAAGTGGCTGGCGGAGCAGGCCGAGGCAGCCGGTGTCGATGTGTTCACCGGGTTTGCCGGCTCAGAGGTTCTGTATGACGGTGACCGTGTCGTGGGCGTGCGCACTGGTGACCGCGGCATTGACCGGCACGGGAATCGCAAGTCGACCTTCGAGCCGGGGGTCGACATCAAGGCACAGGTCACCATTTTTGCGGATGGGGTTCGGGGCAATCTCACCAAGACGCTGGTCGGAAAGCTCTCGCTAGACGCCGGACGTCTTCCGCAGGTGTACGCAGTCGGGATCAAGGAGTTGTGGGACATTCCGCCGGGCCGCTTGCAGCCGGGGTCTGTGCTTCACACCTTGGGATATCCGCTCCGGCCGGAGGAGTTTGGAGGAGGCTTTATCTACGCCCTTCCTGACGGTCGGCTCTCGGTTGGATTCGTCGTCGGGCTCGACTACCGTGATCCGATGTTCGACCCGCACTTCGCCTTCCAGCGCTTCAAGCAGCACCCGCTTGTCTCGGGGCTCCTTGCCGACGGCCAGATGGTTCGTTACGGTGCCAAAGCATTGCCCGAGGGGGGATGGCATACGATACCGCGATGTCACGTGGATGGTGGACTGATCATCGGCGATGCTGGCGGCTTCATGAACTCGATCCGGCTGAAGGGCATTCACCTGGCGATGCGGAGCGGGATGTGTGCCGCGGAAGCGACCCTTGGCGCGATTCGATCAGGGGACACGAGCCGGGACGCTTTACGGCGCTTCGAGACCCTCGTGGAGTCGGGACCGATACGCGCCGAGCTCTATCCGGTACGCAATGTTCACCAGAGCTTTGGCTCCGGTCTGCTGGCGGGACTGTTGTTCTCGGGCCTCTCGCTCGTGACGGGTGGATGGTGGTTCCGTGACCCGATGCCCTCGCATGCGGGTCACGAGCGGATCAAGCGCGTGGACCAGTATCCTTCGGGGGGTGGGTCGTCCGATCCCAGCAGTGTCAAGATCGATCGAACGCTGACGTTCGACAAGCTGACCAACGTGCACTATTCAGGCACTCGTCACAGCGAAGACCAGCCATCGCATCTGATCGTCCACGATACCGACCTGTGCCGCACTCGCTGTCTGGAGGAGTACAAGAACCCCTGCACTCGTTTTTGTCCCGCCAATGTGTACGAGATGGTCGCCGCGGACGATGGGTCGGACGGACTGCGGCTGCAGATCAGCGCATCGAACTGTGTGCACTGCAAGACGTGCGACATCATGGATCCCTACCAGATCATCGATTGGGTGCCGCCCGAGGGTGGCGGCGGACCACAGTACGAAGGGATGTGACGGCGTCCCGCTTCCTCTCGCCCGGCCGCCGTGCCCAAGCTGCGGCAATCGCGGCGGTTGGGTTTCCACCGCTCGCCCTCCTTGGTCGATCGGTGCGCTGGCTCGTCGAGGGATACGAGCACTATGACGCGATCCGCCAGGGCGGACGCCAGCCGATCTTCGCGTTCTGGCATGGCCGAATCCTTGCGGCCACCTGGTTCTGGCGCGACCGAGACATCGTCGTCATGACCTCCGAGAACTTCGACGGCGAATGGATTGCTCGAATCATTAAGAGATTCGGGTGCGGAGTCGCCCGCGGGTCGACGTCCCGTGGAGGTGCCCGAGCGATGGCCCAGCTTCGGCGAGACATGGGTGCGGGTCGCCCGACGGCGTTCGCGCTCGATGGTCCCCGCGGTCCGGCACGAAAGGCGCAGCCGGGCGCAGTATGGCTGTCGCGGTTGACCGGGAATCCGATCCTGCCATTCCATATCGAAGCCTCGAGGTGCTGGAGCGTGAACAGCTGGGACCAAACTCAGGTTCCCAAGCCGTTCAGTCCGGCGGCTGTGGCAATCGGTGCCCCGCTGACCGTTGCTACCGATAGCTCCGATTCCGACGTCGAGACGGCGCGAGCCGAGCTGGAGCAACGGCTTGTCCTCCTCGGTGAACGCGCATCGCACATGCTGACGGAGTAGGAGCGGAGGCGGTCGTGGAGGACCCGAGCGACCGGAGTCGGGCAGCATCACGCAGCTGAGGAGTGGAGCGGGGGTGATTCACCGATGGTTCTCGTGACGTCGAGCCAGTTCGAGAATCACGCTCCGCCGGACGGTCACCCCGAGCGGCCAGAGAGGGCGCGTGTGATGGCTACCGTCGCGGCACGCTGGGAGGAGTCCGGCGGTGCCGTCTCGGCACCTGTGCCGGTCAACGTCGAACACCTCTTGCGGGTTCACTCCGCCGAGTACATCGGGTTGATTGCGTCAACTGAAGGCCGGCGTGTTCAGCTGGACGCCGACACCTACACATCGTCGGAATCGGCGATGGTCGCGCGCCTGGCAGCTGGCGCCGCCGTAGGAGCCGTCCAGCACGCGCTTGCCGAGAGCGGTCGGGCCATGGCCGCTGTCCGACCACCCGGCCATCATGCCGAGTCGGCGCGTGCGATGGGATTCTGCGTGTTCAACAATGTGGCGGTGGCCGCTGCGCATGCGTTGGCCGAGGGCGTTGCGAGGCTGGCCATTGTCGACTACGACGTCCACCACGGTAACGGCACTCAGTGGATGTTCTATGACGACCCACGCGTCCTGTACATCTCGACGCACCAGGATCCGTTTTATCCAGGCACCGGTGCTGCCGAGGATGTCGGCACCGGCTCGGGCGCAGGGTTCACCGTCAACGTGCCGATCGAGGCGGGCGCCGGTGACGCTGACTATGACGTTATCCAGCGTGAGATCGTGGTGCCCGTGCTGGAATCTTTCAACCCCGAACTGCTCTTGCTATCTGCCGGATACGATGCGCACGCGCGGGACCCCTTGGGCGGGATGAACGTGTCGACTGAGGGGTATTCGAGGATGACGACACGACTCCTGTCGGTCGCTGACACGTGCTGCGACGGACGCTTTGTTGCCGTCACCGAAGGCGGATACGACCTGATGGCTCTGGACGAGTGCTTGACCGAGACCCTTCGTCTGATGGCGGAGTCGACCCCGCCCACCCTGTCAGTCGTCTCGGGGACGACTGACCGTGCCGAGGCGGCGTTGAGAGGGGTCCTGGCGGCGCAGTCGTCGTTCTGGCCTGGGCTATAATCCACCGACTCTTCCACTCACCGGACCTCGATTTCGTGCGCGACTACGATCCCCAATCCATCGAACGAAAGTGGCAGGAGCACTGGCGGCAGACCCGTGCGTTCGAGGTGACTGAAGATCCCAGCCGCGAGAAGTTCTACTGTCTCGTGATGTTCGCCTACCCGTCCGGGCACGCGCATGTGGGGCACGTCCGCAACTACATGATCGGTGATGTGGTCGCCCGGACCAAGCGGATGCGCGGGTTCAACGTGCTGCATCCGTTCGGATGGGACGCGTTTGGCCTGCCGGCGGAGAACGCAGCGATTAAGCACGGCATTCACCCCGAGACGTGGACGCTCGACAACATCGCCCATATGAAGGGCCAGCTGCAGCGGTTGGGGATCAGCTATGCCTGGGAACGCGAGTTCGCGACGTGCGAGCGGGACTACTACAAGTGGAATCAGTGGCTCTTCTTGAAGATGTACGAGCGGAGCCTGGCGTATCGGCGGCGGTCGAGCGTCAACTGGTGTCCATCGTGTCAGACCGTTCTCGCAAACGAACAGGTGACCGACGGCGCATGCTGGCGGTGTGGCTCGGCTGTTGAGGAGCGGGACCTGGAACAGTGGTTTCTACGGATCACCCACTACGCCGACCAGTTGCTGAGTGGCATCGAGGGTCTCGATCAGTGGCCTGACAAGGTCCTGACCATGCAACGTAACTGGATCGGTCGCTCGGAGGGGGCGCTCATAGAGTTTGCAGTCTCCAGCGAGGGGAGTCAACCGTCGGACGCGGGGGAGGACGATGTCATACGGCTTGATGTCTTCACGACGCGTATCGACACGATCTTTGGCGCGACATTCTTGCTGCTCGCACCGGAGCATCCGTTCGTCGATCGGATCGTCGCACGTCGCGCGGAGGCCCAGCAGTTTCGCGAACAAGTGGACCGCTTCCGTGCACTCGATCGCACGGCGCGTCTCACAGGGCAAGTGGAGAAGGAGGGATTCGATACCGGCGAGCTGGCGATCAACCCCTTCACGGGACAGACGATCCCGATCTGGGTCGCGAACTTCGTGCTCGCCGACTATGGCACGGGCGCGATCATGGCGGTTCCGGCACACGACCAGCGAGATTTCGAGTTCGCGCGTAAGTACGACCTGCCGATCCGTGTTGTGATCCAGCCTGACGGCACACACACGCTGGATGGGGACACGCTTGAGGCTGCGGTCGCGGCGGCCGGAACGGTCACCGACTCGGCGGAGTTTACGGGCTTACCGAGTCGTGAGGCGATTGACGTGATGACCCGGGTGGCCGAGGAGCGAGGTATTGGACGCGCAGAGGTTCAGTACCGCCTGAAAGACTGGGGGATCTCTCGGCAGCGGTATTGGGGGACCCCGATCCCGATCATCTACTGCGATACCTGTGGCACTCAGCCAGTTCCGTACGCCGATCTTCCAGTCGAACTGCCAAAGACTAAGGATTTTTCTGGGCGCGGCGATTCCCCGCTGGGCCAGGTCCCGGATTTCGTCAATGCCATCTGTCCGACGTGTGGCGGTCATGCGACGCGTGAGACCGACACGATGGACACGTTCGTTGATTCGTCCTGGTACTTCTATCGGTACTGTGATCCGAGGAATGATGATAGGCCGTTCGATGCTGAGGCCGTTCGCTACTGGGCGCCCGTCGATTTCTACAGCGGTGGGGTCGAGCACGCCATTCTGCATCTCATCTACTCGAGGTTCTTCTGTCGTGTGTTTGCCGACCTCGGGCTCGTGTCCCACGACGAGCCGTTTACGCGGCTCCTCACTCAGGGAATGGTCCTGCGGGACGGCGCCGTGATGTCGAAGTCGAAGGGTAACGTCGTCGACCCGGACAAGATGCTGAAAACGTATGGCGCTGATGCGCTGCGTCTCTACGAGATGTTCGTGGCTCCACCAGAAAAGGAGATCGAATGGACGGACACGGGTCTTGAGGGGAGCGCTCGGTTTCTCGGACGCGTCTGGAGAGTAACGATGTCGGTCGCCGAGGCCAGTGCTGACAAAGTGATGCCGTCGGTAGAGAGTGTGGCGTCGCGGCTCGACGACGCCGAGCGCACATTGCGGCGGAAGACACACGACACGATTCGTCGGGTGTCGGCCGACATTGACCCTCGCGTCCACCTGAACACCGCGATTTCTGCGCTCATGGAGCTTGTGAACGAGATGTACGCGTTTCGAGAGGCCGGTGGGGCCAGCGGCCGCGACGAGCGGCTGGTGGTCCTGAGGGAGGCGGTTGAAGCGCTCGTGCTGATGATCTCGCCATTCACGCCGCATCTATCCGAAGAGCTGTGGGAGACCCTTGGACACCAAGGCGGGATCGTGGCGGCCGGCTGGCCGACGTTTGATGCCGACGTCGCGCAGGCCGACGAAGTCGTCATTCCGGTTCAGGTCAACGGGCGACTACGGGCCCGTCTGACCGTCGCCAGAGACGCCGCGAAGGACGATCTCGAGGCGCTGGCGCTGGCCGATGGCCATGTCACACTGCATACGGCGGGAAAGCACATCGTGCGCGTGATCGTAGTCCCTGGCAAGCTCGTCAACATCGTGGCACGATAGGTCATGCGACGCACGAAAGGGCTCGAGCTACGACGGACCCTGGTCGCCGCCACGCTGGCGGTGTCGGCAGCCATCCCGACTTCTGGCTGTGGCTACGCGCTGGCGGGGCGAGGGTCGTTCTTGCCCGATTACATCGAGACAATCGGGATCCCAATGTTTGAGAACAACACGGCGGCGTTCGAGGTTGAGCAGTTGCTGACGCAGCAAGTGCGAGAGCAGTTCATCGGTCGTGGGCAGTACCGTGTGGTGCCCGAGACGTTGGGCGTGGATGCCGTCTTGGAAGGCACGATCCGCAATATCTCGATTCAGCCGGCCAGTTTCAACGTCGACCAGCAGGCCTCCCGATACGTGTTCACGTTGACCGCCCGTATCGAGTTTCGCGATCTGACGACCGACGAGGTGTTGTGGCAGAACCCATCACTTGTTTTTTCGGAGGAGTACGAGGTCGCGTCGGGTGGGGGATTGGTGCCGAGTGTGTCTTCGTTCTTTGGTCAGCGCTCGAATGCTGTAGAGCGACTAGCCAGCGAGTTCGCTGAGACAGTCGTGAGCTCGATCCTGGAAGCGTTCTAGTCCCAGAGTGACAAGACGTCGCAACGTATCCTGTGGCTACTCCTGCCAGCGTCCATCGACAAATCGCCTCCGGGTCGCTCGACTCGGTCTATCTCGTGCTAGGTGACGACGAGCACGAGAAGGCGGAGCTGGCGTCTGAGTTCGAGCAGGCGGTCGACGAGGGGCTGCGAGCGTTCAACGTTGAGCGCTTTCGGGGTGGTGATGCGTCTCTGGGCACGATTCTGGACGCCGCGCGGACCCTTCCGATGATGGTGCCCCGGCGTTTAGTGGTGGTGCTTCGAGCGGACCGTGTCATCGAGCCAAAGCGGGACAGTGCCGCCGCAACCCGCGAGGCCGACGCGCTGGTCGCCTTTGTCGACCACCCACCGGAGCATACGACGCTCGTGCTGGTGGCTGACAGAGTTGATGAACGCCGCCGCGTGACGAAACGACTTCTCGCGAAGGCGACGGTCGTGCGGTGCGGTGTGCTTGAGACCGTCGAGGATGCACAGAGATGGATTCGTGCACGGATGACGGCGGAGCATCGTCACATGTCTGCTGACGCGGTTCGGATCTTGAGCCAGCGGGTGGGCCCTAACATCGTGCGGCTCCGCGACAGCCTCGAGCGACTCATGCTGTTTACCGACGCGCATCCCGAGATCTCAGTAGAAGACGTGATCGATGTGGTTGGGCCCGCGGTCGCACATGACGATTGGGCAGTGACACGGGAGATCGAGCGAGGCGCCGCCGCTCCGGCTCTTCGTGAGCTGGGAGTGACGCTGGAGAGCGGCGCCGTGCCTCACATGGTGCTCGGCCAGCTGGCGTGGGTGGCGAGAAGCCGTCTGCCGGCCGCGAAGGTGCCGTCTGCGATTGACGCCGTGTTCCGAACGGATCGAGCGCTCAAGCAGTCCGGGGGAGAACCCCGAGTCTTGCTCGAGCGGCTTGTCGTGGAGCTGTGCGGCGGAGTGACCGGTGACCGACTCGACTCACGCCGACCCAGACGTCGCTGATTCGGCGGTTTTTCTGAGGCGGTGCACCATGCGGGACTTGTACCGTGCGGCAGCATTGGCGTGAAGGATGCCCTTGCTGACCAATCGGTCGAGGAGCGAAACGGTACTGCGCAGAGTGTCGTTCGCCGCGCCATTGTCGCCGCTGTCGATCGCCGAGCGTGCCGATCTGAGTGCCCGTCGCATGCGGGTGCGGAGCTCGCGATTGCGCGCGCGCCTATCGACGTTATGTCGGTGCGCTTTTACTGCAGATTTGTGATTTGCCACGAACTCCCTGTCCTTACTTGAGATTCTGTTCCGTGGCGCGCGACCTTCAAGTCGCACGCCCCAAACGCTTTAGTATATACGAAGATTCGTCGCCGCCCTCTGTGAGGGCACGTCAGTCTGCACCCTTGAGGCGCCGCAAGGCGCGACGGGCACGCCGATCAGGTGAGGGCTGATGGTGGTTTCTGGCACCCGGGACCGGTCCTGCGCGTCTCAGGATCTCGCGAAGCTCCGCCTCCTGCGGGGGCGGAGGGGGCGTGACGTCGTCGTAGAGAGAGCGGGCCTGGGCCTTCGGGAGATGCGCATCGGCTACCGTTGTGACAATAATCAGGCGATTGTGGGCGCCACTGCGGGTGATTTCGATTTCGTCACCTACGTGTATCTCACGATGAGGTTTGCCGCGGTGGCCGTTGACCACGACCTTGCCCCCCTTGCAGGCGCGCTGGGCCTCTGAACGTGTCTTGAACACGCAGGCGACGTCAAGCCACACATCCAGACGAACCATCGTTGAGAGTCAGAACTAGTGGGGTGTCCTAGGGCCCAGACCAGGCGACGTGAAAGTGGTCGGATGCTGGAGGGGTATCGGTGTACACCGGAACTCGACGTCCGTTGATGATTTCATGCCCCCTGTAGACCGTGCTATTGGCATGGTCGCCGGTCCGCCGCACACGGCGGCCGGTCGATGCGCGCACCTTGTCGACATAGCTGAGCGTTTCCGGAAACGGTGGCACCTGGTTCCCAAAGCGGCCAACTGATGCCGGCCCAGCGTTGTAGGCGGCGAGGGCAAGCTCTTCGTCGCCCCCGTATCGATCCAGGAGCTGTCTGAGGTAGGTGATACCCCCGCGAAGGTTCTGGTTGGGGTCGAACGGGTCGGCAACGCCCAGCTCGCGAGCAGTGCCCGGCATCAGCTGCATGAGACCCATCGCGCCCGCCCTTGACCGGGCAGCGGGATCGAACCCTGACTCGACCTGGACGACTGCGCGAACGAGTTCCTGCCGTACGCCGAGTTCGGTGGCGTGATGTCGGATGAGCCGATCGAACCGGGTGGGTGGAGCCCCGGCGACGGGATAGATGATTGGGGCTTGGCTGATCGCAGGGGCCGAGACCGCGTCTGTTTCGGTGGATCGTGGCCGATCGGAAAGGACGAGGGCGCCGCTACCGTCGCGCCATCTGTAGATCTGGGCGTCGGCCGGCGCCGCAGCCAGGAAACACTCCGCGAATGCCGCGCAGAATGCGCAGAATGCAATGACCAGGGGTGTTGCGGCGCGCCACCGTGTGTACACGCTCATGACTCAGTTGGGGTGAGCATGCGAGACAAGACTGACAAGGTTTCGGGAAAGACCTCATCCATCTTGTCGGCAAAGCGGCCGCCAGCTTCGGCGAAATCGGGTCGTCCACCCCCGCGGCCACCGACGATCGGCGCGACCGCCTTGACCACCTGTCCGGCGTGGACTCGGTTCGTGAGATCCTTGCTGACCGACACCAGAACGACGACCTTGCCGTCGCTTGCGGACGCCAGGACGACCACACCCGTGCCGAGTTGCTCTCGGATGGAATCGGCCAGGCTCCGGAGCGAAGACTTGTCAAGTCCACTGACGCGGCGGGTCACGATCTTGATCCCCTCGATTTCATGAGTGTCTGCATCACCAGCGCGATCGGGAGTCCCGACCGCAGCTTTGACCTTGAGGCGCTGAACGTCTCGGCCTAGCTGCCTGGCCTGCGTCTGCAATCGTCGGACCGTCTCGGCCGCCTGGTCGGCCGGCACCCCCAGGGTCGCGAGCACGCCGTCGAAGGCGAGTCGGCGACTTTGGAGGTAGGCAAGGGCGCCGTCACCCGTCTGGGCCTCAATCCGTCGGACCCCGGCCGCCACGCCGCCCTCCTGCACGATGACAAATGGCCCGATGTCGCCGGTCGCAGTACAGTGGGTCCCCCCACACAGTTCCACCGAGACGTCAGCGACCGAAACGACGCGCACGCTCTCACCGTACTTCTCGCCGAAGAGCGCCATGGCGCCGTCAGCGATGGCGTCGGCTGTCGAACGCTCTTGCGTGTTGACCTCAGCGTTGGCGTAGATGTGTCGGTTGACCAGTCGTTCGATTTTGGTCAGCTCGTCCGGCGGGACGGCCTCGAAGTGCGTGAAGTCGAACCGTAGTCGGTCCGGAGCGACCAGCGACCCGGCCTGCGTGACCTGCGTGCCCAGCACCGCCCGTAGTGCGGCGTGAAGTAAGTGTGTCGCCGTATGGTTCCGCCGGATCGCTGAGCGACGGTGCTCGTCGACTGCCGCCGTCACGACGTCACCGGTCTTGAACCGACCCGACACTATCCTCACGGAATGTACCCGCGCGCCGGCTGCACTCAATCGCTCCATCGCCTCGACTACTGCCTCGCCGTGCGCGCCGCTGATCCGACCAGTATCAGAGACCTGGCCTCCGGCCTCGACATAGAACGGCGTCCGACCCAACACGAGATAGCCGCCTGAACCCTCGGATATTCCATCCGCCTGCTGACGCTCCGCGTCGAAAGTTGCAAGAATCGGCACGTCGTCGGCACGCACCGATGCGTAGCCGACAAACTGGTCACGGAGCGCCATCATACTGAGCTTCTCATCCTCGGACCTGTAGACGAAATCTCGCGCCAACAGCTTGCCGAATGTCTGATGTGCGCGGGACTGCTCGCGCTGCCGGCTCATGGCTTGCTCAAAGCCCGGGCGGTCCAGCGCGAGTTGTCGTTCCGACGCGAGATCTTCAACGAAGTCGAGAGGAAGTCCGTAGGTGTCATAGAGTCGAAAGACTTCATCGCCGTCGAGTGTTCCGGAACCGGCGGCTGCGCTCGAAAGAACGGCTTCGAGCCGGGGCAGCCCGTCGTTGAGCACGACGTCGAACCGGTCCTCTTCGCGCTCGACCACTTCCACGACCGAATCTCTGGAGGTCGCGAGCTCCGGGTAGGCCGTCCCCATCTCCCCTACGACGACGTCGACGAGGCGATGCAGGAAGGGCTCGGTCATTCCGAGCTTCTTGCCGTGTCGCATTGCCCGGCGCATGATCTTTCGCAGCACGTAGCCTCGCCACTCATTTGATGGCAGGACGCCGTCGGCGATGAGAAACGTCATGGCGCGCATGTGGTCCGCGAGCACCCGGATCGATGTGTCGCGCGCGTCGGTGGCGGAGGCATCACCAAGTGGTCCATACCCGGCACCCGTCACCTCTTCGATGCGACGCAACAGGGGCGTGAAGAGGTCGGTGTCGTAGTTGGACAGAGTGTCCTGAAGCACGGCGACGATTCGCTCCAGACCCATTCCGGTGTCGATCGAAGGTGCGGGGAGGAGTGTGAACGTGCCATCGGCCTTCCGGTCGAACTCCATGAAGACGTTGTTCCAGATCTCCACGTACCTGTCGCAGCTGCAGTCGATCCCACGGCATGTCGGTTCCGTACACGGTAGGTGGTTGCCGCGGTGGTAGTGGATCTCGGAGCAGCGGCCACACGGTCCGGTGTCACCCATCGCCCAGAAGTTCTCGGCGAGGCCGAGTTCGACGATCCGCTCTCGCGGGACGAGATCCTTCCAGACAGCATAGGCGTCATCGTCACGTGGAATCTCGGCGTCGCCCCGAAAGATCGTAGCGGTTAGTCGGTCAGCCGGGATGCCCCAGACGTCGGTCAGCAATCCCCAGGCGAAGGGGATCGCCTCGGCCTTGAAGTAGTCTCCGAACGAGAAATTTCCTAGCATCTCGAAAAACGTGTGATGCCGTAGGGAGGGGCCGACGTTGTTGAGGTCGTTGTGTTTCCCACTGACGCGCATGCAGTTCTGCGATGTCGTTGCTCGTTGATAGGACCGCTGTTCCTTGCCGAGGAACAGATTTTTGAACTGGTTCATACCAGCGTTGGTGAACAGCAAGGTCGGGTCGTCGAGCGGCACCAGCGACGAGCTAGACACAACCGTGTGTCCGTGTTCCTCGAAGTACTTGAGAAAGCTGTGGCGGATCTCTGCCGATGTCATGGGAGCCTATTTTTTCACACTCGGGCGCCGACGCTCTTGGTCACGCTCTGACGGCTCATCCATGTCGGCCCTGGCCAAGAGTGCTGTCGCCACGGCCGAGCCATCGAAACCCTGGCGAAGTAGCGCCTGATACAGCCGGCGGAACTGCGCTCGGCTCTGGATCTGCCCGTCGAGTCGACGGCGTATGGCCTGGTCGAGCAACACGGCTTCGTCGAGTCCGGCATAGGTTTGTTCGACGGCTGCTGCGGCGTCGGAGTGGCTGATTCCGCGCGCGTGAAGCTCCTGTAGAGTCCGTGCGCGGCCCCGCAGCTTCACCGCTGCCGACTGATGGGCGTACGCGGCCGCCGCCCGACCATCGTCGATCGCGCCCTCGGCTTCGAGTCGTCGAACGGCGTCTTCGACCTCGGATTCTGTGAACCCCTTGCGAGTCAGGCGGTCACGGACCTGCACGCCGGACAGCTCTTGTCTTGCCAGCATCGCGAGGCCGGACAGATACGGGTTGGTTGGGGTACGCGATCCCACGCTATCCGCGTGCGGGGGCCGTGGCGGCGGCGATGTTCGGTGATGTTGAACTCGGGTGCACGTCGGTCATCCATCCATGTGTGTCGGGCTCTCGACCATGGACGACATCAAAGAAGCGCTTCTGAAGCGTTTCGGTGATCGGTCCGCGTGCGCTGTTCCCGATCGCGATCTTGTCGACCGATCTGATCGGAGTAATCTCTGCTGCCGTACCGGTGAAGAACACCTCGTCAGCAATGTAGAGCGCCTCCCGGGGCTGCAGCTCCTCGCGTACCGGAATACCAAGATCGCCGGCCAGCGTCATGACACACTCCCGAGTGATGCCGGGCAACGCCGAGCTCGAGAGCGGTGGCGTCGTGATGACACCGTCTCGAACAAGGAACAGATTCTGTCCGCTCCCTTCACTCAAGAAACCCGCCGGGTCGAGCGCGATGCCTTCAGCGTAGCCATTGGCATCGGCTTCCATCTTGATCAGCTGCGAGTTGAGATAGTTCGCCGTTGCTTTGGCGAGGGACGGATAACGATTGGGAGCTCCGCGTCCCCAGGAGCTCACCTGCACGTCGACGCCATTCGCGAGTGAGTCTGCGCCAAGATACGCGCCCCACTCCCAAACCATGATGACGGCTTCGACCGGGCACTGGGTGGGGTCAACGCCCAACGCGTGGTATCCGCGATAAATCAACGGTCGGATGTAGCATTCCTTGTAGCTGTTCTGTCGAATCGTGTCGAGAACCGCCGCCTCGAAGGCTTCGGGGCTCAACTCATAGGTCATCCTGAAGACCTTGGCCGAGTCGTAGAGCCGCCGAATGTGGGCGTCCAAGCGGAGACAGGCTGACCCTCTCGGAGTGTCGTAGCAGCGGGCACCTTCAAAGACCCCGCTTCCGTAGTGCACAACGTGAGCCCCGATGTGGATTGTCGCGTCCGCCCAGTCGACAAGCGCGCCGTTCTTCCAGATCTTGCCTGAACCGAAACTCATGATCGCAGTCTACATTACTGGCTCTCCCTACAAAAGGGACAACGGTCGGCCCGCGCATGAAGCGGCTTGTGGCACTGCCAGCAGAAGCGGGCCTCGGGGACGCCCGGAGAGCGAAGCCGTCTGCGAATACCATTCACCTCGTCGGAGGCCTCACCATTGTGGGCACCCTCTGGTTCGTCGGACGCCTGTCGGGACCGCCCGGCCACTGTGCGGAGCCCTTCGAGATCGCGCAGGATGTCATCCGCGCGCTGGTATCGGTTGGGAATATCAGGGGCCATCGCCGTCATGACGATGTCGCTCAGAGGTTTCGGAATCGAAGGCTGACGGAGTCGAGGCGGACTGACCAGGTCGCCTCGCCGAAGTTTGTCGAGATCGCCCGGAGCTGGCGCGTCGTACGGAAGCTCGCCGGTCAGCATCTGGTACATCGTGACGCCCAGCGAGTAGAGATCGGACGCAAACACCGCTTTCCCGTCGAACTGCTCAGGGGCCATGTAGGGAGGACTCCCGATCACCGTCGTGCTGTGTGCCGCGACCTCGAGGAATCGCGAAGTTCCAAAGTCCGCGACCTTCAGCACGCCAGCGTGCGATACCAAGACGTTCGGCGGGCGGAGGTCGCGATGAATGACTCCCTGACGGTGGGCATGGTCCACGGCCCGGCATATTTGCTGAGAATAGGTGACCGCCAGGTTGGCGTCGAGGGCCCCTCCGTCGGCGATCACGTCCTCGAGCGTCTTGCCCTCGACGTACTCCATCACGATGAAGAAGACGTTGTCCTGCTTCTCGGCTGTCGTGATCGAAACAATGTTGGGGTGGTCGAGGGCCGCAAGCAGTCGCGGCTCCCTGAGGAGTTCGGTGAAATTGAGGTTCTGCTTGTGCGGCACCTTGATCGCGACCTCTTTGTCGATCCAAGTGTCGCGCGCGAGGTACACAACACCGAACCCGCCACTACCCAGCGGAGCCGCGATCTTGTACTTCCCAAGAGTCTGACCGCGAAACAGCATATGGTGGGGTCAGTATAGGGCAGGCCCGACCGCCGGTTCGATCTCTACAGCTCTCCCCAGAGAAACAGCTGAAGAGAAAGTGCCGCGACCGGCACCGCCTCGGCGCGCAGCGTTCGGGCGCCAAGCGTGAGGAGGAGGCACCCAGCGTCCCGGGCACATGTGACCTCCTCGGGCGACCATCCGCCTTCGGGTCCGATGGTGACTGTGACTCGTTCCGGCAGATCACGCCGGTCGAGTGTGTCGAGTGAGTGGGACGGCTGGCCGCCGCGTGGTTCGACGAGAACGATGTGGAGGGTCCCTTTCGTCATGGAGATGTGTTGTCTGAAGGACGCAGGTGCGTGAATCATGGGAACAATGGCCCTGCCGGACTGCTTTGCCGACGACACGGCAACACGTTCCCAGCGCGCTCGCACGGATGGGCTCCGAACCGCGGCGTCGGGTGTGTCGGTATGAGCGGTTGTCAAGGGCTGGACGAGGGTCACGCCGAGCATCGTGGCGTCGCGAATCACCAGATCGAACTTCCGCCCTTTCAGCACTGCCTGGGCAAGGGTGATCGCCACGCGGGGCTCCCCGGCCGCATCGGCGACTGCCAGCGTGTCGACACGGACCTCGTCGGGGGTGACGCTCTCGACTCTCGCCGCAAGCTCGTGGCCCCGACCGTCGAAGACCCGGACCGCATCGCCGGGTTTGAGCCTCAGGACTCGCCTGAGGTGCGTAGCCTCGCCATCGGGTAGCCTGATGCTCAGTCCGACCCGGTCGGCGTCTGGAACGTGGAACCGGTGAGGCATAGGCTGGGGTGTCAGGCCTCCCGCTGCAGGATCAAACAGCTCCACTCATCCTCGCACAGTCTGTCGCGGAGCGTAGCAGATGGTCCGAACGTCGCGAGTACCCTCGCGTCCTCGTCCAAATTCAGGCCACTGACGATGACCGAACCCCCGGGAGTCACTGACCCGAGAATCGTGTCGGCCAGAGTGCAGAGCAGCGCGCCGCTGAGGTTGGCGAGGAGGATGGGAACTGGCGCTGGCGGCGCGACTGTTCGCAGGTCCTCGCAGCGGAGTGTCACGACGGACTCGACCCCGTTTCGGGTGACGTTGCGGCGTGCTGCGCTGATGGCATCAGGGTCGTCGTCGACCGCGAGGGCCGACGCGGCACCGAGCTTTGCGGCGGCGATTGCGAGCACACCAGAGCCGGTTCCGAAGTCCATGACGGCGGAGCCTCGAACGGGCTGCTGCTGGAGGGCGCGAACACAAAGTCGTGTCGAAGCGTGATGGCCGGTCCCGAAACCGATTGAGGGCTCGATGACGACTGTGGTGATCTCGTCTGCCGTGGGAGGAATGTCCCATGGTGGAGCGATCACGATCTGCGCAACCCGAACGGATCGGAGGTTGGCTTGGCATCGACGAGCCCAGGCGTCGCCGTCATCCAAAACTTCAACTGGCGCGGCAAAGACGCCGTGGCCGCCGAAGCTCCGAGCGATCGCGTCGGTGGCAGCAGCGCGGTCCGAGCGGGAAAAGAAGTGAACGCGTCGCACCGTCCGCCGCGACCCGGCGTCAGTCTCAACGGTCTGTCCCATCTCCTCAACGGCAAAAGGCTTGAAGTCGTCGATCATGGCGTCGAGCAGATCTACCAGGGTCGAGTCTCCAGGGGGGATCTCGAGGTCGAGCGCCGGGCGACGCTCAGCCAAAAATGTCTCGTACGCGGTCGAAGAAGGGACGATCTTCGGATTCAGTGTGGCCGGTCGGGTCCGACGACTTCTCGGGCATCGTCTTGTCGAGCTGTTCGATGAGATCCTTCTGCTCGCGCGAAAGCTTGGTGGGGACGTTGGCCTGCACCGAGACGTACAGGTCACCGTGGCCGCGCCCGGACACTCGGGGCATCCCCTTTCCGCGAAGTCGGAACTTTGACCCGGTCTGAGTGCTCTTCTGGATCGTGAGCGGTTCGTTGTCATTGAGCGTCGGGACCGTGATAACACCGCCAAGGGTGAGCGTCGGGAAGGACACGGGCACCTCGCACCAGAGATCGTCCCCGTCACGATGGAAGAAAGAGTGCTCCTCAACCCGCAGCACGACGTACAGGTCACCCGGAGGCCCCCCCGCCGTGCCGTGCTCCCCTTCGCCCTGAATCCGGAGTCGCTGCCCGGTGGCGATGCCTGCGGGAATCTTGACCTTGAGTGTTCGCGCCTTCTCCACCTGGCCCTGGCCACGGCATGTGGTGCAGGGGTTCTTGATCACGGCAGCTTCGCCACGGCACTGACCGCAGGTGCGGGCGACCGTGAGAAACCCTTGCTGGTACCGAACCTGTCCCTGTCCTCCGCACTGGGGACAGGGCTCCGCCTTGGAGCCCGGCTCGGCCCGTGACCCCGCGCACCGCTCACAGATCTCGAAGCGGGGGATCTGCAGCGTCGTCTCGGCGCCGGTAGCCGCGTCGGAAAACGGAATCGACATGTCATACCGAAGGTCTGCCCCGCGCGACGGTCCGCCTCGCCGCCGACCACCCCCGAAAGTGTCGCCGAAGCCGAAGAGGTCACCGAGGCCGCCAAAAACATCGCCGAAATCAGAGAAAATCGTCGGGTCGACGTCGGGTCTGCCGCCGGCGCCGGTGACGCCGGCGTGACCGAATTGGTCGTACCGCGCACGCTTCTGCGAATCAGCCAGGACTGCGTACGCCTCAGCCGCTTCCTTGAAAAGTTCCTCGGCCTGCTCGTCTCCTGGGTTCCGGTCAGGATGATGCTGAAGGGCGAGCTTTCGGTAGGCGCTCTTGATCTCAGAATCCGACGCTGTGCGTGCCACGCCGAGAACGTCGTAGTAGTCCCGTCTAGTCACGCCTTGGCAACCTTCACCATCGCCGGTCGTAGTAGCCGCCCGTGCAGCGTGTACCCCCGCCGATGCTCTTCGATCACAGCCCCGTCGGGGTGCTCGTCGTCGTCTGCCGGACCGGTCGCAACGGCCTGGTGAAACTCAGGGTCGAACGGCACACCGAGGGTGTCTATCGGCGCGACGCCCCGCTTCTCGAGAATACCGAGCAGCTGCCTGTGGATCAGCTCGACCCCGGCGCGGTAGGTGCCTGCTGAAGCCGACTCCGTATCGACGGACAGGGCGCGCTCGAGGTCGTCGACCAGGGGAAGCAACTCCGAAATGAGGTCGGCGGCTGCTGATTGCTGGGCCGACGTTCGCTCGCGTTCGATACGTTTCCGATAGTTGTCGAACTCCGCGGTCTTTCGGAGCAGAAGATCGTAGTACTCGTCGCGCTCGCGCTGCGGCTGGTCCGGCTCGTTGGACGGATCCGGTTCGGTTGGTTCTGGTGCTTCGGTCGTGCTGTCGTCGTCTGTCATGAGTGTGCGGGACGAGATGCCGAAGGTGGGCGTCAGGCGACGAGCACACGCCTGAGCGCTAGCGACATGTTGTCAACAGTCCAGATCGTCCGAGAATACTGCATTCGGCGCGGCCCGATGACACCCACGGTCCCGCTCCGGCCGCAGTCAACGTAGGTCGACATGACGAGGCTGAACTCCTGTAACTCGGGTGACAGATGTTCCGAACCGATGATGACGGTCAAGCCGCGACCTTCGATGTACTCGTTCAGGAGACGCACCAGTTTGTCCTTGTGCTCGATGATGCTGAGGAGCGCGCGGAGCGTTGAAAAATGGATCTGCGCCTCCCCGTCGCCCTCAGCGACATCGTCGAGAAGAAAACCGGCACCCTCGAAAAACAGCCGATCGTTCGGCACCATACTTTCGAGTGTTGAGCTTGCGAGCCGCAGTGCCCGCGAGAGCAGCTGGTTGTACAGCATACGCTGCTGTCGGAGTTGTTCGACCACGGCTGCTCGAACCTCGGCAAGCGGCATCCCAGCGAACTCAGCATTCAGATAGTTCGCCCCTTGTTCAAGGTCAGATCGCGGCATCGGTTCGCCCAAGTCGACGACCTTTTGCTCGACTTCGCTGCCGTCGGTCTCGACGACGACAAGGATCTTCGTGTCGTCGAGCGGGACGAACTCGATGTGCCGTAGCGTTCCGGTGCCGGGGGGAAGCATGGCGAAGCCCAGATGATGCGATGCGAGCGACAATTCGTGCGACACGTTTGACAGGATGTCGTTGACGGTGCCTGCCTGGCGGAGTCGGGCTTCGACGTCCGCAGCTGTCCCCATCGCTGGGCGCGCGCTGAGCAGCATGTCGACATAGGCCCGATAGCCCCGGTCGGTTGGGACGCGACCTGCCGATGTGTGCGGTTGCTCGACGTAGCCGAGATCTTCGAGGGAGACCAGCACATTGCGGACGGTTGCTGACGACAACCCAAACCCCCCGTGCTGGGCCAGCCAAAGGGACGACACTGGTTCGCCGCGCTCGATGTACTGGTGTACGAGTGCAGAGAGGATGCGCTGCGATCGCTCGGGAAGGTCACCGTGCGACACGCCGTCGGCTCGGGACGCCATCAGGAGCCATTATAGCAGCGGGCTCGCGGGCTCCGAGCGCCCCGAAAGGGAGAGGCTACTCGTCGGCACCGACGGTCGTCGGTTGGACCTTGTCCGGCGTCCACCTGAGGGACGAGACATCGGCGAGCCTTCCGTACTTGACGGCGATCAGCTCGGCGAGGATGCTGATGGCGATCTCCTGAGGGGATATTGCGCCGATGCTCAGTCCGACCGGCGCATGAACCGTGCGCAGCTGATCTGAGGGGATGTCCTCCTCCTGCAGCGCCGCGTACAACCTGGAAACTTTGGCGCGGCTCCCTATCAGCCCCAGGTATTGCAGATTCCGAGGCGCGAGGGCACGCAGGGCCTCCAAGTCGTGTGTGTGGCCACGCGTCAGAATCACCACGTACGCGTTCGACGGAAACGACGCACTCTCCAACCAGCTCGGAATCGAGTCGACAATGACCTCGGACGCGTCAGGAAACCGTTCTGTGTTGGCGAACTTCTCGCGGTCGTCCAGCACGTGCACCTTGAACCCGACTGGCGTAGCGACCCGAGCCAGGTAGAACGACACGTGACCCGCGCCAATCAGGTAGAGCTGCGGTGCCGCCTCGAGCGGCTCGATGTAGACCTCCATCTGTCCTCCGCAGATCAGTCCGGACTCCTCGGCTATATCGTCGGCGAGCTCGTACCGGGCAACGATCGGTCGGCGTGTCTCCAGGGACTTGCGCGCTTTCCAGAAGGCGTCGTTCTCGTAGCACCCTCCGCCAATGGTCCCGACACTCCGTCCGTCGGCATAGACGAGCATCTTGGCACCAACTCGCTGTGGCGTCGAGCCCTCTGTGCGGATGATCGTCACCAGCGCGGCCGATTCGCCACGCTCGAGCACGTCTCCGACTGCTTGAAAGACTTCTTCGTTCACGCAAGTGCCTCTGTGGATTGATCTTGTCCAGATTATACCGTCAGTAGCCAGTGGTGTCCGACTTCCAAAGGCAGGTCCTCGAGTAGTCGCGTGACCAGGTGGGGACCGTACCGATTGAGAAAGTAGACACCGCCAACAGTGCGCTCTTGTCGCTCTCCACCCGGGAAAGCCTGTGCCCGTGCGCGGTGAAACTGTCTGCGGAGCGTAGCGTCCCGGCGTTTTGCGGCTTGAATGACCTTGTTCCGAAGGTTCTTCACATCCCGGTCTACCCGTCCTCGCGTTGTCTCGACCGCCCCGACCAGCGTTGGGTCAACGGCGGAGACAGCTGATGCCACCGCGGCCAGACGTTCGCCCACGGTCTGCTCAGCCTGCGAAAGAGATCGTTCGACGGCCTCGGGGAGTAGGTCAGCAAGCAGGCGGTTGAGAACGGCATCGTCTTGTGGTTGAAGGAGCTCGAACTTGACGTCGTAGCGCTCGAGAAATCTCAGCGTGGCGGTGTCGACGATCGTGGCGCTCGCGCGTGGATAGATCACAGGCATCGGAATGTCGAAACGGCCATAGATGCCCCGAAGCTGAGCGAGGTACGCCAGCTCGCTCGGTCCGGCGACGTAGCCGATGGTCGGGAACATCGCGTCCTGGATGACTGGCCTGAGCAAGACGTTGGGGCTGAACAGGTCTGGCCGGTCGGCTGCTCGGGCCCTGAGATGGTCTGCGGTGACCGTCTCGGTCCCAACCTCAAAGCTGTCGTTGCCAGGCGTGCTCCCGGTGGCTAGCCGGATAGGTTGCCGGCGACCGTCGAGAGAGAAGAGCGCAGTTGCATCGGTGCTCGGTGTCACCTGGGCGTGGTAGCCGAGCGCCACCAGGTCTTCTCCCGCCCTGGTTGCGAGCGTAGACGTCTCACGTGGCGCCTGCAGCTCGTGGGCGAGAACCGACCGCACGAGCGGTTTCGCGGCCGGATCCGAGGCATCGAAGACCACCAGGCCGAGCTCACCGAACAAACTGTCCATCCACCGGCTGAACGCATCGACCATGCCGGTCGCAGGTCGATAGGCGCGGCTGAGCTGTTCGAAGAGGGCGTCCGAGAACTCTGTTTCCGGAAGCGCCTGCCGCAGATCAGCCAAAACGTCGGCAATCGAGTCGGTCAATCGCATCTCAGACGCCGGGAGACCCGACTCGGGATCGTGGGGGACCGTGACCCTATGGTGCGTGAAGTCGTCGGTCAGAACGGCGCATGTGCTGATTTCGTCGAGGTCATGATCCTCAGCGTGAACCCAGAATACGGGCACAACCGACACCCCGTGCTCGTCACTGGCTCGCCTGGCGAGCTTGATCGCCGTCAGGGCCTTGAGGAGTGTGAACAACGGACCACCGAAAAGCCCGGCCTGCTGTCCGGTGACGATTGCCACCGTTCCAGGGTCTTCAAGGGACCGGGCAGAGGCGACGGCCTCCGGCGGTGCCCCCCTGGCTGTGAGCTGCGCAACGAGAACGGCGGAGATCTCGGCGTGTGGTCCGGGACGCGTCTGACGAGAGCGGATGGCACGCTGCCAGATCGCCGGATCCAGCGGGGACCCGGCGAAAAACGGCTCGAGGCGGTCGAAGGCGTGACAGTAGTCGCAGAGCAGCTTCGAGCTCCCAGCCAGCTGCCGATGGTCGATCGAGTGAACTGGGGGGAAGGTTGTCGTCTCCGGCGGGTCGGGCGTCACGCTCAACCTACTGTTTCAAATGGGTGCCGGACTGTCAACCTGGCCAACAAGTCATTGGCCGCGCTCAGTCTTCCGTGTTAACATGCGGCAGCCCGTTCTGTAGGAGTTCCAACAGCTGACCCCCGACGACGTTAGTCCGTTTGCAGCGCCAGGTGCATTCGGCCCCTTTCGCGTGATGCACCAGCTCGGTGTCGGGGTGCTTGGTCCCGTCTTTCGTACCTACGATCCCTCCGAAGACCGGCTGGTCGCCGTCAAGGTGTTTCACCTGGACATGACGCCGGAGCAGGCTCGAACGCTCGTGGAGGCGCTCGAGCACCTTGTTGGAGTGGGGCTCTCTCATCCGGGGCTCGTCTCGCCGATTGCCGCGGGGCTCGAGGACTGTGTGCCGTATCTGGCTCACGAGTACGTGGCTGCCGAGTCCCTCGATGTGGCGATGCGGCACTACTCGCCCGCGCAGGGCGAGACGGCGATGTTGTTCATTCGTCAGATTGCCGACGCGATCGATGCTGCGCACGAGAGCGGGATCGTTCACGGAGCACTGCATCTGCGTGACGTCTTCGTGACGCCCGACGAGGCTCACGTGACCGGATTCGGTGTTGTCACTGCTCTCGAAGAGATTGGGCTGGCGGGTCCGATTCGCCGACCCTATACCGCCCCCGAGGTCATTACCAGGCGCGCCTGGGGAGGTGCGGCTGACCGTTTTTCGCTGGCTTCCATCGCGTATGAATTGATGACAGGCCGACGCGCAGCTGGGACAGGGGACCAGGTCACGGAGCGTTTGCGGTCGGTCGCCGCCGCGGCGGACGAGGAGCAGCTTCAGGACGTGTTCGCGATGGCCTTGGCGGACGATCCCGACGAGCGGTATTCGAGCGCCGCGAGGTTCGTGTCGGCGCTGGGTGCGGCGATTGGCGACGAGACGCCCGATTCTGAACCGGGGCGCGACGAACCGGTGACCGACGAGCTCGAGCCGCTGGACCTATTGGCCGGGCTCGAGCTACACCCTGCCGACTCGGCGGTTGACGACGCCCTGGATGCGCTCAATGCGATCGAGCATCGCGTTGACTCGCCCGGACTGGGGGACGACAGCGCAGAGACGACTGAACGTTTCTCTCTCGATGCCACAGCGGTTCCCGGGAGCGAGCCTACGGTCGCGGAGGACGTTGCGCAGAGAGAGCCCGTTGTCACAGACGCGAGCTATGAGGAGACGCGCGACATCGAGACTGCCGCCTCTGACGATCCCGATACCGACCACCTTGGCTACGGGGCCGACGCGGACGGCACCGACGATGAATATCTGAGCGACGACGGTGGTGATAAGCCCAGCGAGGACGATGAGGAAGCCGGCGTCGAGCTCCTCGGGCGCGACGAATTGAGGGAACAGCCGGAGGTGGGCGTTGGCGACGAAGGGCCGCAGGAGTTCATCGCAAGTAGCGGCAACGAGGAGAGAGAAGAAGAGGGGGACAACGAAGCGGCAGCCGCTGACGAAGACGAGGCCCTCGCGGGCGATCTGGGCCATCTGTACGATGACGCCGTCGCGGTACCCCCTCTGCCGCTGCACAGCGCACCGCAGGCTCACCGGCCGTGGTGGCGCACGACTGGCGGCCTCATCGCACTTGCGCTTGTCGTGGGTGGCCTTGTGTTCTTCGTGGGAGTTGGACTGTTTCCGACCGATGCGCCGACGGATTTCGTGCTCGGAACCGATGGCGAAGCGCCTCAGGAGACGGCGAGTCGGGAATTCAGTGAGGCGGTTGTCGACGGTGGGTCGACCCCACCAGCCTTCGGTGTTGCAGGTGGCGCTCCGTCGACCCCTTCAGGTTCGGTCTCTGAAGACGCCAGCAAGCCTCCGCCCCCTCCATCGTCCTCATCGCGGCCGGCCCCGAGTAGTCCGCTCACGGCGGACGCTTCCTCGGCTTCTCCAGAGCCTCCAGTGGCCGTCTCAGCGCCATCTGAGGAATTCGGCTGGATTCTGGTTCGAACCGAGCCACCTGGAGCGACGGTCCTGCTCGATGGGGTGAGGCAAGGGCAGACACCGCTTTCGCTCCGAGACGTGTCATTTGGAAGGCACCAGGTCGAGGTGAGCCGGCCCGGGTTCGTGACAGTCCAGCGCGAGGTTGCGGTTGATGCGTCGGCCGCGGTGCTCCCGCTCGGGATCGAGCTTGTCCCGGCTGATCCTGATGGGACGACTGGGCGTGTCGCCGCGGAGAGCGGGTCATTGGCGGTCCAGTCGAGGCCAGCTGGCGCGCGCGTGGTCATCGACGGGTCGCTTGCCGGTCGCACGCCGATTGAGGTCGATGTGTCGGTCGGAAGCCATGAGATTCGGATCGAAGATCAAGGGTATCAAGTGTGGGTGACGACGGTTGAGGTGGCGGTGGACGACCACCTGGCCATCAATGCCTCGCTCGAGCGGGTGCAGCGATGAGAGCAGTACTCGCGTTGGAAAACGGCTCGTGGTACGAGGGTGAGAGTGCCGGTGCACCGGGGCAGGCAGCGGGAGAAGCCGTCTTCAACACAAGCATGACCGGATATCAGGAAGTGCTGACCGATCCGTCGTACTCCGGACAGATCGTCACGATGACCTGTCCACAGATCGGCAACTACGGTGTCGCGACGGAGGATGCGGAGTCGAGGCGGCCGCAGGTGGCAGCGTTCGTCATGCGCGAGGAGTCGCCCGTTGCCAGCAATTGGCGAGCTGATGGGACCCTTCGCGAATACCTCGAGGCGTACGGGATCGTTGCGATCACCGGGATCGACACCCGGGCACTCACGCGGGTGCTGCGGACATCGGGCGTGATGCGGGGCGTGGTCGCCACCGGAGCCACGGAGCCAGGGGCCCTGATTGCCGCGGCACGCGCGGCGCCGACGATGGAGGGGAGTGACCTCGTTCGAGGTGTCACCTGTTCGGAGCGTTTCGACTGGGCCGAGCCTGAGTCGGGCCAGGAGTCCGATGGCTTTGAGGTGGTACCGGTCCGCCGTGCAGTTCGGCCGCTTCGTGTCGCCGCGTACGACCTCGGCATGAAACGGAATATCCTTCGCCGGTTCGCCGCCCACGACTGTCGGGTCTCGGTGTTTCCGGCACAGACGCCTGCGAGCGAGCTCCTGGCGACGAAGCCAGACGGGATCTTTCTGAGCAACGGTCCGGGCGACCCGGCGCCGCTAGGCTATGCGATCGAAAACGCTCGGGCCGTAATCGATTCAGGGGTGCCGACCTTTGGCATCTGTCTCGGGCATCAAGTGCTGGGGCTGGCGTTGGGGGCTCGCACCTTCAAGCTGAAGTTCGGTCACCGTGGCGGTAACCATCCGGTGAAGAACCTGGCCACGGAAAAGGTGGAGATCACATCGCAGAACCACGGCTTCGCCGTCGATCCCGATTCGGTGCCGAATGACGTCGAGATTACACACGTCAATCTGTACGACGGTACCGTTGAAGGTCTGCGCCACAGGACTCGGCCGATCTTCTGCGTGCAGTACCATCCGGAGGCGTCGCCCGGACCCCACGACGCCGACTATCTGTTTTCCCAGTTCCTCGACGAGATGGAACGTCGTGCAACAACCCGCTAACGATGCCGCGTCGCACTGACCTCAACCGCATCCTGGTCATCGGATCAGGTCCGATCGTCATCGGCCAAGCCTGCGAGTTTGACTACTCGGGAACCCAGGCCTGCAAGGCCCTTCGGAGCGAGGGGCTCGAGGTGGTACTGGTCAATAGCAACCCCGCGACGATCATGACCGACCCAGAAGTGGCAGATCGGACCTACGTGGAGCCGCTGGTTTGGGAGGTCGTGCGGTCGGTGATCGAGGCCGAGCGCCCGGATGCGCTTCTTCCGACGGTAGGAGGGCAGACGGCACTGAACCTGGCGATTGATCTCCATCAGCACGGGGTGCTGGACGAGTTCGGTGTCAAGTTGATTGGTGCCTCGATCGAGGCAATCCAGGTTGCGGAAGACCGGTTGAAGTTCAAGGAGGCGATGAACTCGATCGGCATCGAGAGTCCGGCAAGCGAGTATGCACGATCGCTGGACGAGGCGTTGGCCCTCGTGGAGAAGATCGGCTTCCCTAACATCATCAGACCGTCGTTCACGCTAGGCGGCGTCGGCGGCGGCATCGCCTACCATATCGAGGAGTTTCGCGAGCTAGCCGATCGAGGCATTGAGCTGAGCCGGTTCACGAGATTCTTATCGAAGAATCGGTCATTGGGTGGAAGGAATTCGAGTTGGAGGTGATGCGCGACGTCGCCGACAACTTCGTTGTTGTCTGTTCGATCGAGAACGTCGACCCGATGGGCGTGCATACTGGCGATTCCATCACCGTTGCGCCGGCTCTTACGCTGACGGACAAGGAATACCAGCGGATGCGCGACGCCGCGCGACGCATCATCAGCCGCGTTGGCGTTGAGACGGGTGGGTCGAACATCCAGTTCGCCATCAATCCCGACGATGGTCGGATGCTTGTGATCGAGATGAACCCGCGCGTCTCGCGGTCGTCCGCATTGGCTTCCAAGGCGACCGGTTTCCCGATCGCAAAGATCGCGGCGAAACTGGCCTTGGGGTACCGGCTCGAGGAGATTCCCAACGACATCACCAAACTCACGCCGGCCTCGTTTGAGCCGACGATCGACTACGTGGTCGTCAAGATTCCACGATGGGCCTTCGAGAAGTTTCCGAAGGCGGACCGCACCCTTACGACGCAGATGAAGTCGGTGGGCGAAGTGATGGCAGTCGGGCGGACCTTCAAGGAAGCGTTTCTCAAGGGAATGCGGTCGCTCGAGCTTGGACGCAGCGGCCTCGTCTTCGCCCCGAGGGATAGCGGTGATGGCCGGGGTGCCAACGTGGAAGACGGGGAGCTGAAGCGATGTCTCGTCTCTCCGAGCGACACGCGAATCTGGTCGGTCTTCCAGGCCTTCGAGCAGGGCTGGTCGGTCGAACGGGTACACGAAGCGACCCGGATGGACCGGTGGTTTCTCGCGCAGTTTGCCGAGCTAGCCGAACTGAAGCGCGCAGCTGGGCTTGTTGATTTCCGAGAAATGTCGCCCGATTTGTTGCTGGCGCTCAAGCGGGCTGGGTTCGGCGATGAGGAACTCGGGAGTGTGCTCGGCGTCTCGTCTACTCTTGTGAGCCAGCGCCGAGATGAAACGGGTTTGCGTGCCGCGTACAAACGGATCGACACGTGCGCGGCGGAGTTCGAGTCGTTCACTCCGTACATGTACGGCACGCACGAACAGGAGTGTGAGGCTGCTCCTACGGATCGTCCGAAGGTCGTGATTCTGGGTAGCGGTCCGAACCGAATCGGGCAGGGGATTGAGTTCGACTATTGCTGTTGTCACGCCGCGTTCGCGCTTCGGGATGAAGGGTATGAGACGGTGATGATCAACTGCAACCCTGAGACGGTGTCGACCGACTATGACTCGGTCGACCGGCTGTATTTTGAGCCGCTCACGCTGGAAGATGTCTCCGCGGTGATCGCGCGCGAACGGTCCGGAGGAGGAGACGTTTCCTGCATCGTCCACTTTGGCGGGCAGACACCCCTCAAGCTTGCGTTCGACCTGGAGGCGGCGGGCATCACGATTATTGGAACGTCCCCAGATTCGATCGATCTTGCCGAGGATCGCCAACGCTTCGCGGGGCTATTGTGGGAGCAGGGGATCCCGCAGGCTCCCAACGGGATCGCTACCTCGCGGGAGGAAGCCAGGACCGTGGCCGACTCGATCGGTTATCCGCTCGTGGTGCGGCCGTCGTATGTCTTGGGCGGTCGGGCGATGGCGATCGTCTACGACGGCGGGGGGCTCGACCGCTACATGACGGAAGCGGTCGACGCGTCGCCGGAACATCCGATTCTCGTCGACAAGTTTCTCGAGGATGCGTTTGAGCTCGATGTCGATGCGATTGCCGATGCGACCGGTGCGGTCGTGATCGGCGGCATCATGGAACACATCGAAGAGGCGGGTATTCATTCGGGCGACAGCTCGTGCGTGGTGCCCCCGTATCTCGTACCTGAGAAGAAGTTGGCAGTGATCCGAGACTACACGCGGCGCGTCGCGCGCGCGCTGCAGGTGATCGGGCTGCTGAATATCCAGTTCGCCATCAAGGAGGACACGGTCTACATTCTGGAGGTCAATCCCCGCGCGTCACGTACGGTGCCGTATCTGTCGAAGGCGACCGGCGTACCGCTCGCCAAGGTGGCGGCGCAGGTCATGGTTGGGAAGACGCTCGCTGACCTCGGGTTTGTGGAGGATCTCGATGTGGCTGGTGTGTTCGTCAAAACACCTGTATTTCCCTTCGTGCGTTTTCCCGGCGTCGACACGATTCTGGGCCCCGAGATGAAATCAACGGGCGAGGTGATGGGTGGGGCGTCGAACTTCGGGACGGCGTTCGCGAAGGCCCAGCTGGCGGCAGGCCAGCGGTTGCCCGACACCGGCCGAGCATTCATCAGCGTGAACGACGACGACAAGGCAAGTGTTGTCCAGGTCGCGAAGAACCTGGCGGATCTTGGGTTTGCCATCCTCGCCTCACGCGGGACGGCGGCGTATCTGCGGGCGCATGGGCTCGACGTGGAGGTGGTCTTCAAGATCAACGAAGGGCGCCCGCACGTCGGCGACAAGCTTCTCAACCGGGAGATCGATTTGGTGGTGAACACGCCGCTTGGTCGCGAGTCGTTCTTCGACGACATTGCTGTTCGTCGGATTGCGATGATGCTGTCGGTTCCCTGTGTGACGACACTGACTGGGGCGGCGGCGACAGTCAGCGCGATTGAGGCGCTTCGCTCGTCGGATCTCGCGGTGCGACCTCTGCAGGACTATCACGCGAGCGCCGCGACGCGGCAGTAGAGCCCTTCTTCAGTAGCGGTCACACTGCGGGCTGCCTTTCCCTGCGAAAACGGGTCGGCGTCGTCGTGCGCCTGCTGCCTGGGGACATCGGAGCGTCGGCTGGAACCAACAGGACCGTCCGCCCGGGCGGGTGACGCCGGATCTCGGTTCAGGCCTCTGCGAGCCAGAAAAAACTTCAAACCTGCGTCGGGTTTTGGGTTGCACATGCTGCGACACCTGATCTGGGGCTGGTGGCCTCGGCCACGAGCTGACCCCGATGGTCTGGGTCCCCGGCACTGGGTGCGGCTCAGCATCCGCCTTGCTTGACGGAACGGAGTGCACCATCCGGCGATCCTTCCTGCCGTCACTCTTCTTGCCGGTGTCGCGGTCGGTTGGCGCTGGCCGCTCTTCTCCAGCGGTCAAGCCGTCGCTTTCGCGGGAGTGGTGTGGGTGGGTTCGGTTGCGCTACTGCTCCTCGACAAACGCCGCCTGGTGACGGTCGCAGTCTCCTTGGGCTTTGTGGCCGACGGGCTGCTGCTCGGTACGCAGGCTACTTCCAATGCCACGACGACATCCCTCCGACAGTGGTACGAGCGGCAACGAGTAGACGGTAGAGAGCGTGGGCCGGTTGATATCGAAGGCCGTCTCCGACGCGACGCGTTCGCGACCGAGAGCGGCGTCAGTCTCGACCTCGGCGTGGAGCGGCTTCGCACGCCGTCAGGATGGGTCGACATGGAGGGAGGGCTTCGGGTCACGGTCAGCGGGGCGCTGGCGGTTGATCGTATCGAGGGCTGGCGCGAAGGTCGGATGGTGAAGATGCCGGTGACGCTGCGGCCGGCGGCGCGGTACCTCAATCCCGGTGTGCCCGACCAGGAGCGCGTCCTCATGTGGCGTGGGACCAGTCTGCTGGGATCGGTCAAGAGCGGCGTTCTAGTCGACGTGGTTGGCCGGGGCGGCAAATGGTCTGAGACAGCTGCGCAGGTTCGCTCGGAGGTTAGGCGGCGGGTTGAGCGGGCCGTCGGTCGGTTCAGTAAGGAATCAGCCAGTGTCGTCACTGCCGTCTTGATCGGAGACCGAGCCGGGATTGGGCCCGATGCGCGGCGTCGATTGCAGGAAGGGGGCACGTATCACGTGATCGCGATCTCCGGTGGCAACGTTGCGATCCTTTCCGGTGTGTTGCTCCTCTTGCTGAGACTTTCGGGGTGCAGCACCGCCTGCGCTTCGATTCTGACGGTGGGATGCCTGGTGGCCTATGGGTCACTCGTCGGGGCTGAGGCGTCAGTGACCAGGGCGACCTTCGCGGCGTCGGTCTTTCTCGTTGCACGGGCCATTGACCACCGGGCGCCACCGCTCAACACGCTCGCTCTCTCTGCGACCTGCCTCGTGGCCCACAGCCCGCTGCTGATCGTCGACGCCGGCTTTCTACTGACGTTCGGTGCGACTCTCGGAATTCTCGTCGGGGTTGTCCCCGTGATCGCGTGGACCCGTCCGATCATGCTGAGGGGAGGCCCAGTACTCGGTCGACTCCTGGTCTCTCTGGTCGCCATGTTCGCGGCAACGGTGTGCGCCGAGCTCGCGCTGCTCCCGATCTCGTCGGGTGCCTTTTCCAGAGTGACAGCCGCCGGACTTCTACTGAACTTCGTGGCGATTCCGCTCATGACGGTGGTGCAGGTCGCCGGCCTTGGGGTCGTAGGTGTGAGCCTGCTCAGCGAACGCGGTGCGGACATGGTGGGGTACATCGCGCACCTTGGTTCGGCGGGCATCTTGGATTCGGCGCGTCTGGTTGATGTCGCGCCGTGGTTGAGTCGCCGAGTTCCTGCACCTGGATTGCCACTGACTGCGCTGTACTACGGAGGATGGATTCTGTTGCTGGGTGGGCTGTCCCGGCCATGGGTGCGGGCCGGTTCCGTAGGTCTGGTGGTCGTGACGGCGACGTCGATCATCTGGGGCCCGGTGAGGCTGTCAGGACGCGGAGGAACGTGCAGCGCTGGGGGCGCGATATTGGAGATCGTGTTTCTCGACGTTGACCAGGCCGATGCGACGCTGGTGGTATTTCCGTCAGGACGGTCCTTGCTGGTCGATGCGGCTGGCACGCCGCGCGGTAGCTTTGACGTTGGTTCACGGATCGTCGCACCGGTGCTGTGGCGTACTGGTGTGCGCCGTTTGGACTATCTCGCTGTGACGCATGCACATCCTGACCACATCGGCGGTGCCGTGCCACTTGCCGAGGTCTTCAAGCCGCGGGAGATCTGGGAGGGCATCCCGGTTCCGCGGTCTCACCGGCTTCGGCTTCTGGAGAAGTCAGCTCGCCAGGTCGGGACGGCATGGCGCGTCCTACAGCGGGGCGACCTGTTGACCGACAGCGGTGTCGTCGTTCGCGTGTGGCACCCAGAGACGCCGCGCTGGGAGCGACAGGAGGTACGAAAGGATGACTCCCTGGTCATCGAGATCCGCTATGGAGCGGTCTCAATCGTGTTGCCCGGAGACATCGGTCAAGCGGTGGAAGCTCAGCTTCTCGAGACGATTCCGCCAGCTCCGTTCCGGGTCCTCAAGGTACCGCACCACGGGAGCCGGTCGTCTAGCTCGGCTCGGTTCGTCGCCGCCTTGAGGCCGGCGGTGGCGGTCGTCAGTGCCGGTCGGAACAACAGGTTCGGACACCCTGCACCTGAAGTCGTCCTTCGGTACGAGGATACTGGCGCCGAGGTGTTGCAGACTGGTGAAGTTGGGGCCGTGTCAATGTGCACGGACGGGTCGGACGTCTCTGTCGCGACTCAGATACAACGGCAGCGCTGAGATCACCGTCCGACTCCTCAATCATTCGCGACGCGCTGACTCGTCGCGCTTGACCTGCTGCCACTCGGTCTCCATCTCGTCGATCGTTGCGTCGCGGAGTGGATGCCCACGCGCCTGGAATCGTCGTTCGATCTCGGTGAAGCGGGTCAAAAACTTGTGGTTGGCCTGCCGCAGGGCCCCTTCCGGATCGACACCCAGGTGACGGCCGAGGTTGGCGACGGCGAACAGCAAGTCGCCGAGCTCCTCCTCAACTGCAGCAGAGCCGCCGCCCACCATGGCCTCTCGGAGTTCGCCAAGTTCCTCCTCGACCTTCTCGATCACGGCATCGGACCGTTCCCAATCGAACCCGACCGTTGCGGCCCGGCGGCCCATCCGGTAGGCCTTGAGCAGCGCCGGGAGACCTGTGGGGAGTCCGCCCAGCAGACGAGCTGGTTGCCCGGCAGACTGTTGCTCCGCGGCCTTGATTTCTTCCCATCGCCGCTTCACGTCGGCCGAAGACTTCGTCTCCCGTCCGGCGTGCTGTTCTTCGTCAATATCGAACACGTGCGGATGCCGGCGAACCAGCTTGTCGGCGGCCGACGCCAGCGCATCCGCGAGGGTAAACTGGCCATCCTCGGAGCAGAGCTGCGCGACGAAGACAGCCTCGAACACGAAGTCACCCAGCTCGTCACGGAGTGCCATGGTGTCGTGTGCATCGATGGCGTCGATCACTTCATAGGCCTCTTCCAGCACGAACGGGCGGAGTGACGAGACGGTCTGCTCACGGTCCCATGGACATCCCTCGGGCGAGCGAAGGATGCGCATGATCTCGACGAGCCGGTCGAGCTGCGCTCCGGCGGACGAGGCGTCGGATGGTTCGGGTGCGGTAGGCATGGTGCCGTATGCTAGCATTCGAGGGCGTCATGCCAGCGGAGGTCACATTCAATGCATTCGTCGTGTCACTCGCGACGACCGCGGCGGTCCACTTCGGCGACGTGGCCGACCCGTCGTCTGGGGAGATGCCGCCGGCGAACCTCGCGGCGGCCGGCCACGCCATCGAGATGCTCACTCTGCTGGAAGAAAAGACACGGGGCAATCTGACCGACGATGAAGGGGCCTTTCTTGCACGAGTGCTTTACGAGCTCCGGCAGCGCTACGCTGAGGTTGAGAAAGCGCCCGGTTCGTTGCGACGCAGTCCGTGAAGAGCCGTGCGCGTAACGTTTCTCGGAACCGGAACCTCGACCGGGGTGCCGGTGATCGGTTGTACCTGCGAGACCTGCCGGTCCGTGGACCCCAAAGACAAGCGCTGGCGTCCGTCTATCTATCTACAGCTTAGTGACGGGACAGCGGTGCTCGTCGACGCGTCACCCGACTTGCGGGCACAAGCGCTCCGATTTGGCGTCGACAGGGTCGACCTCATCCTACTGACCCACAGCCACGCAGACCACGTGCTGGGTCTTGACGATGTCCGCATCTACAACTTCCGCCAAAAGATGGCCATCCCGTGCCACGGCGATACTCGAACGCTGGAGGACGTGCGGCGGATGTTCGCGTACGTGTTCGACCCCAACACACCGAGGGGTGGTGGTTTGCCGCAACTCAACCTTTTTCCCGTGTCGGGACCTTTTTCCTTCGGCCGGCGGACGTTTATCCCGGTCCCGTTGCGACATGGCACGCTCCCCATACTTGGCTACCGTGTTGGTGCCTTCGCGTATCTGACCGACTGCAGCGAGATTCCCGACACGTCATGGCCGTTGCTGGACGGGCTCGATGTCCTCGTGCTTGACGCACTGCGACAGAGACGCCATTCGACGCACTTCAACGTGGAACAGGCCGTCGAGGCGGCAGCCCGGATCGGCGCGCGGGAGACGTACTTCACCCATATGACACACGACCTGCCTCACAGGAGGACCTGCGAGGGTCTTTCCGGTGGGATGACGCTGGCGCACGACGGCCTGGTGCTGACGGTCGCCGAGGCGACGCCACCCGGCGTGCTTGATGAGGCGGCCAGGTACGTCGCGTCGGCACACTGACCGGCGAGTGCGATGATAGTCTGAACGGGCGATACGACGAAGACAATGGAAGTCATTTACTACCCGGACGATTCCTTGCCCTCGAGCTGGCGAACGCCCGTCTTGGCTCTCGGAAACTTTGACGGATTTCATCGGGGCCACGCCAAGATCGTCGAGCAGGTTCGCCGGCGTTCCAGCGAGCTGAACGCCACAGGTGTGATCTTGACGTTCGAGCCGCACCCGCCTCGAATCGTTCGACCCGATCGGGCACCACCCCTCCTGATGACCCAAACGCAGAAGCTCGCGTGCGTCGCGAGCGCGGGGCTCTCCGGCGCGGCTGTTGTCCGATTCACGCCCGAAGTGTCCCAGTGGGCACCAGAAACTTTTGTCGAAACAGTGCTCGTCGAATGGCTCGGTGTCTCGGAGGTGTGGGTTGGCGCCAACTTCCTGTTTGGCCGGGACCGCAGCGGAAATTTCACGCTCTTGCGGGCGCTCGGCGCGAAGCATGGATTCAGAGTCAAGAAGATCGACCCGGTCCGCTACAAGGACTTCGTCGTTAGCAGCACGCGTGTCAGGCGTCTGATTCAAGAAGGGAACGTCGACGACGCGGGTGCGCTGCTGGGACATCACTACGCGGTGGATGGGGAGGTGGTACCGGGAGCGCAGAGAGGTCGGGAACAGGGGGTCCCGACGGCAAATGTACGTTCCGACAACGAGCTGCTGCCACCGGACGGAGTCTACGCCTCGACCGTCACGGTTGACGGCGTCATCCATCCCGCCGTCACCAATGTCGGTGTGCGGCCTACGTTCGAGACCAATGGTCAACGGGTCATCGAATCGCACCTGTTGGATTATGAAGCCGACCTGTACGGCATGCGAGTGGAAGTGGCCTTCGTCCAGCACCTCCGTGCCGAGCAGGCCTTTCCGAGTGCCGGGGCGCTACAGCGCCAGATCGCGAACGACTGCGCCGAGGCGCGTGCGCTGTTCGACAGGATTTCACTGTAGAATACTGGCCCCGAAATGACTGATGACAAACCCCTCGACACACGGTCGATCAGGCTTGAGCTGACCGTGCCGTGCGACGAGCGGTTCCGGTCTGTGCTCAGTCTGATGTGCGAGCGGATGGCCCGATATGTCGGGTATTGCGGTACCGAGGCGGCCGAGCTTGCCGCGACCGTCGCGCGTGCCGCCGACAGCGTGCTCACTCACGAGGAGGCGCCACCGTACAGCAGCCTGGACCTCAGGATCCTCACGAGTGAGAGCGAGATCGAGTTCCGGGTCCGGTACCTTGGCGAGAAGCTTCCAGACGATGGCGGTGCAATCGAGCGCCTGCTCAGCCATCGGTGCGGCGATGAGGCCCCACTTGAGGTCATGCAGCGCGTCATGCGGCGTGTCGAATTCGGTCTGGATGACGGTGTTGAGTTTTGCGCCTTGAGCCAAGCACTCCCAGAAGAGCGGTAATGGGCTGTCGGAGAGCAGAGGGGTAGATGTCTGCCTCCGCGGGGCGCATGCGCCTGTACAACACTTTGACCCGGCAAGCCGATGCGTTCACCCCGTCGCGCGATAACACCGTTCGGATGTACGCATGCGGGTTGACGGTGTACGCTCGCGGCCACATCGGCAACTTCCGCACGTTCGCCTGCCTTGATGTGCTCCGGCGGACGCTCAGATACGCCGCTGGGTTCAAGCTGCACCAGGTCATCAACTTCACCGACGTCGACGACAAGACGATCAAAGCCTCACGCGAGGCGGGCGTTCCGCTGCGTGAGTACACCGACCGCTTTATCGGTGCGTTTCAGGAGGATGCGGCAGTGCTAGGTCTCGAGCCTGTCGAGGACTATCCGCGCGCAACCGATGAGGTGAACCTACGGGCGATGGCCGAGACGATCAGGGCCCTCGAGGACCGGGGGCACACCTACCGAAGCGACGGGTCCATCTACTTCAAGATCGACACGTTACCTCAGTACGGCAAGCTTGCCCGCCTCGACGCCGAAGGGATCCTAGCTGGCGCGCGCATAGACAGTGATCAGTACGGGAAACAGGACGCGCGCGATTTCGTCTTGTGGAAGGCGACGGGACCTGATGAGCCGTCCTGGGACTTCGGCGTTGGGCCGGGTCGCCCCGGATGGCACATCGAATGCTCCGCGATGGCTCTGCGTCTGCTCGGGGAGGCTCCGATCGACATTCATGCCGGGGGAGTCGACCTGATCTTTCCGCACCACGAGAACGAGATTGCGCAGGCTGAAGGTGCGACCGGAAGGACGTTTGCCAGGTTCTGGGTGCATGTCGAGCATCTCCTCGTTGAGCGTGGCGACAAGATGTCGAAGTCGCTGGGCAACGTCTTCACCGTCAAGGAAGTGCTCGACCGAGGCCACCGGCCATCGGCCCTGCGGTACGTTCTGATCTCGACCCACTACCGGAAACAACTGAGGTTTTCGTGGGGTAGCCTGGGGCAGGCCGACGAGGCGCTGACACGGCTGATGGACTGCCTGGCTCGACTTGAGACGCTTCCGCGTGGCGTGGGTGAGCACGCCACCATCCGAGATAGAGTCGCAGGTGCCCGCGACTCGTTCAGCGTCGCGATGCTTGACGATCTCAATACACCCGCCGGGCTCGGCGTCGTGTTCGAGCTCGTGCGGGACGTCAATGCTGCGATCGATGCTGGCGAGGTCGGCGCCGAAGACGGGACCGTCGTGTCTGAGGCGTTCGAGTGGTTCGATCAGGTGCTTGGGGTGATCCAGCTGCGGCGGGCTGAGGAGGCGGCGCCTCTGGTGCCGATCGATGAGATCGAACGACTGATTGATGAGCGGCGCCAGGCCAGGGGTCGGAGAGAGTTTTCGGCAGCCGACCGAATCCGCAGCGAGCTCGAGGCGCGTGGCATCGTGCTTGAGGACTCCGCGTCCGGTACCCGCTGGAAGCGGAAGTAGACGCCGCGGCATCCGGTTTGGGTTTTGCACCGGTACGACCGGTGCCAACATCCCATCAAGCGACACTCGGAAAACTGGGGGAGGATGAGGCGTGTCGAGAACTGCGTCGCCGAGGTTACGCAATTCTTGCGCGGGGCTATCGGACCCGATGTGGCGAGCTTGACATCGTTGCGCGTGATGGCGACGTGCTGGTCTTCGTCGAGGTCAAGACGAGGTCAGGCGGAGCGTTCGGGAGCCCGCTCGAGGCTGTGACGGCGCGGAAGAGGCTGAAGCTCGTTCGGATGGCCCTCGAATACGTAACCCGGAGCCGCCTTTCCCACGTCGCGTGTCGCTTCGACGTCGTGGGTGTATTGCGCCAGGCGGGCACGACACGGGTCGACGTCGTGGTCGATGCCTTTTCTATTCAAGACTGAGCGCGAGGGACGGCGGGCGCTTTGAGTCTCGCTTGATGGGACGTAGCCTGCATGGTACGCTTGCGAGGTTGACGTGGGGGGCGAGCGGGAATAACTCAGTGGTAGAGTGCGACCTTGCCAAGGTCGAAGTCGCGGGTTCGAATCCCGTTTCCCGCTCCAATTCCTTTCCTGTGCCGTGACAGTCCTCTGACGGCGCCGTGGCCAAGTGGTAAGGCAGAGGTCTGCAAAACCTCCATCCCCGGTTCAAATCCGGGCGGCGCCTCCATTCTTTTCAACTAGTTGCAGGCACGAGTCGGTCCGAGACGGGCCGACCGTAACCGAAAATGTAACCGTCGGGAGCTCGGCGGCACAGCAAGCTTGACCGAGCGGGGTGACAAATGGCCGAAATGAATCAGATACGCAGCATGCTTGAAGAGAAACGTCAGGAACTGGCGGATCAGCTCAACGCTGTTGACCGGGCGATCGCAGCTCTCAGCAGCGCCAGAACGCCCGTGACCAAAACACGGCCAGCCGAACCCGATGTCCGAGCCGAACTCACCGTGAGCGCCGCCCTCCCAAGGCCTGTTGAACCGAGGCGTGTGCTGAGTGATGCTCATAAGGAGGCGATATCCGCCGGCAAACGCAGAGCGCGCGCAGCCAGGGACGTAGCCAAGGGTCTTGCGCGGGAATTGCCCGACGATTCGTTTGTGCCCGCGATCAGGACGCGAGGGGACAGTCAGTTGCCCCGGCTGGTGAAGCGGCCGATCCAGGAGTAGCCTAGATTCTGAGCCCGTCTCATCACTGCCCGAAGCACATCGATGTTGTCCCCCCCCGTTGTGACCAAACCGAGACGATCTTCCAACCACACGCGCGGCTGCTGAAGCGGGTCACGGAGGAATCAGTGCGGCGACGGGAGCGTATGATGGTCTTCACAGTCGCATGCGAATCCTGTTGACCAACGACGACGGCATTCACGCTCCGGGCATTGCCGCCCTTCACGACGCCCTCGATGGACTTGGCGAGATCGTTCCCGTTGCGCCGCTCACGGTACAGTCGGCCTCGAGCCACGGCATTACCTTTCACGAGCCGTTGATGTGTTCGGAGGTCGTCATTGACGAGCGGTTCTCCGGCATCGCCGTAGACGGTCGCCCGGCGGACTGCGTCAAGCTGGCACCTCGAGCTATCTGGCAGGAACGCTTCGGCCCCGGAAGCCGCCCCGATCTCACGATCAGCGGCTTGAATAGTGGTGCGAACGTCGGCATCAATGTCCTGTATTCGGGGACGGTGGCGGCGGCGGTGGAATCGGCGTTTCTCGGTGTACCAGCTTTCGCCGTCAGCTTGCATCTCGGGGATTGGAGCAAGGTGCACTATCCACGGGCCGCCTGGATCGCACGGCAAGTGATCGATCGTATCTTGCGTCACCAGATGGGCAACCACACGGTCATCAACATCAACATCCCGCGTACCGAGAGCGCTGACGTGCCAATGCCGGACGTTCGCGTGGTGGGCATGAACGCAGCGGCGGGGACGGACGGCTATGAGCGACGAGAGAGCCCGGCAGGCGATGTCTACTATTGGCCGGTTGGCGAGGGGATGGCATTCGTTCATACCGCGCCCGAGTCCGACGTCGAAGTGCTGCTGGACGGGCAGATCACGGTC
The DNA here is from genome assembly GCA_965223015.1 of Vicinamibacterales bacterium. Taxonomy (GTDB): domain Bacteria; phylum Acidobacteriota; class Vicinamibacteria; order Vicinamibacterales; family UBA8438; genus CAUZIB01. The sequence continues at coordinate 220,936 of CBDCVL010000008.1, forward strand.
ACGCCGCTGAGCTACGTGATGACAGACCAGGATCGGATGGAGACTTGGCGCGAGCGGCTAGAGTCGCAAGGGTGACGAATTGAGGTGCCAGAGGACAGAACTCAATCGGTCCTGAACGCATCCGGATGCTCTCAGGAGTTCGCCAGGAGCACCGTATGTCGATTTAGGCAGAATCGGGCTGACGGATTCCCCACATGCCCGCCCCACTACAGGACTCGATCGCATCGTCTTGGGGGTCGGTCAGCCGAGTTTGCGTCAACTTGACAGTGCCCATGATGGGCCCCGTATCCTTTCAACCTGATATGCCTCTTCGCGTCCTCGATCCCCCCGGCTCGACCGGGAACATGCTGTCGCACCTGCCGGCGTCTCGACAGGGTGTTGCCCAGACTCCGCTCCCGATGTCCGCGGAGGAGATGCGCCAGCGTGGGTGGGACCGGGCTGACGTCGTCTTCGTAACCGGCGACGCCTATGTCGACCACCCGAGCTTCGCCATGGCCATCCTTGGCAGGGTCCTCGAGGCTGCCGGCTTCCGCGTCGGCATCGTGTCCCAGCCCGATTGGCGGTCTGCCGACGACTGGAAGCGATTCGGCCGACCGAGGCTCTTCTTTGCCATCAGCGCTGGAAATATGGACTCGATGATCAACCATTACACGGCCAACCGGAAGGTACGCAACGACGACGCGTATTCGCCCGGGGGCGCGATCGGCCTGCGTCCGGATCGCGCGACGCTGGCCTACTGTCAGCGTGCGCGTGAGGCGTTCAGGAACGTGCCGGTGATCGCGGGTGGTGTCGAGGCCTCACTTCGGCGGCTCGCTCACTACGACTATTGGAGTGACAAGGTCCGTCGCTCGATTCTGCTGGATTGCAAAGCGGACCTGCTCGTGTACGGCATGGGGGAGGAAGGCATCGTCGAGATTGCGCGCCGTCTCGACGCCGGTCAGACGGTGGCCGACCTCCGCGACATGCGTGGGGTAGCCTTCGCCCTGGGCGCGTCCGAAACGCCGCCCGACGATGCCTTGACGCTCCCTTCGTTCGAAGCGGTCCGCGACGACACGCTCGCCTTCGCCGAGGCGACCAGGATGATTCATGACGAGACGAACCCGTACAACGCGCGAAGGTTGGTGCAGACGCACGACCGGCAAGCGGTCGTCTGCAATCGTCCGGCGCTGCCGATCTCCCAGCAAGCGATGGACACGGTCTATGGGCTGCCGTATACGCGGCGGCCGCACCCGACCTATGCCGGCCCGATTCCCGCCTTCGAGATGATCAAGGACTCGGTCACGATCATGCGCGGCTGTTTTGGCGGTTGCACGTTCTGCTCGATCACGACCCACCAGGGACGCATTATCCAGTCGCGCAGCAAGCAGTCGATCCTCGACGAAGTCCGCGAACTGGCCAGCGATCCACGGTTCAAAGGAACGGTCAGCGACATCGGTGGCCCCACCGCGAACATGTACCAGATGAAGTGCACGAAGCCAGAGGTCGAGGCCGTCTGCCGCCGCCAGTCCTGCATACATCCCACGATTTGCAAGCTGCTCGGCACTGACCACGATCCTCTCATCGAGGTCATGAGGGAGGCGCGGCAGACACCCGGCGTGAAGAACGTGCTCGTTGCCAGCGGAATTCGGATGGATCTGGCGAGACGCTCGCCTCGCTACATGCGCGACCTCGCCCGTCATCACGTGGGCGGCCATCTGAAGGTCGCCCCAGAACACACGGACCCTGAGGTGCTGGCGCGCATGCGCAAGCCATCGGGCGACGACTTCGAGAGGTTCGCCGAGTCGTTCGAGACCGAATCTCGGAAGGCCGGCAAGAAGCAGTACATCGTGCCCTACTTCATCGCGAGCCACCCCGGAAGTGACCTCGATGCGATGATCGACTTAGCGGTCTTTCTGAAGCGCAACGGCTACCGACCTGACCAGGTCCAGGACTTCATCCCGGCCCCGTTCGACGTGGCGACCGCGATGTACCACACAGGCATCGACCCGTTCACGAAGAAGCCGGTCTTCATCGCCAAGCACCTGCGTGACCGCAAATTGCAACGGGCTCTGATGCAGTTCTTCAAGCCCGAGAACTACGTCGAGGTCCGGCGAGCGCTGCTCAAGGCGGGCCGAAGTGACCTGATCGGCAATGGTTGTGACGCGTTGATTCCATCAGTTCCGCCTCGCGAAGCGATCGTCCGCCGGCGTGAGGAGGCGAACAAGAGATTCGCTGGGGAGTACGTGCACACCGTGCCCGCGGGTGAGAAGAGGAATCCAGCGAAGAAGGAATCGCGGCACCCGTCCGGAGCTGGCTACCGGCCAAAGCGTAAGAGCGCGTCGGCGCCAGGTGGACGCCGCTAGGAGCCGGTGGCGAAGACCGGCGTTGTCGCGGAGGCCGGTTTGAGGTTTCGAGAGAGCAGACCAGACTGCTCCCCTCGGGCATGGCGGCTGTTGCGAGGAGCCTCCCCGCACTTTCCAGCGATCCCGGCGCTGGCCGTCGCAGACGGATCGCTACCGTAGCGTAGCGACTACACAACGTTGACCCGGGAGCCGATAACCCACTCAATAGCAGCGAATGGGGGGACCAAGCATGGGGACTATCGGAAAATCTGTCGTTATTAAGGGTGATCTCAAGGCGCAGGAGGACCTCACTATCGAGGGCTGCGTCAACGGAAAGGTCGAACTGGGCCACAACGTCCTTACCATTGGTGAGAATGGCAAGCTCCAGGCGGAGGCGCTCGCCAAGGTGGTCGTCGTCATGGGGAATGTTACTGGCAACATCACCGCGACTGAGACGATCAGCGTCCGCGAGACCGCCTCGGTAGAGGGCGACCTTGTGGCTCCGAAGGTAGGCATCTCGGAAGGAGCCTCCTTTCGAGGCACCATCGACATGCGCCCGGCCAAAACCCCGCAAGGTACCTTGGCGAACAAGAACACGAGCCGAGAAGCTAGACAGCCAGCGGTCGCATAGATCTCCGGTCAGAATCCATTCGCGCTCCGACCGCAGGCTGGCGGCGCCGTGTGCGCCGGTTCAGGGCACACGATGCCGAGCCTGAAACCGTGCTGCGCTGACCATCCCAACCAGTAGCAACCCAGTGTTCGGGTTTGCGTTCCAGCCACACGTGCCGCATACCATACCGCGCCTGCACGCTGAGCGAAGACGAAGCGGCCCGGTGCCAGATCGGGGCTCGTCGTGAAGCTGTCGGTGCTCGACGTCATGCCGATCGTGTCCGGCCACTCGGCCGGGGACGCACTTCGGGGCGCCTCCGATCTGGCCAAGCTCGCCGACCGGTGCGGCTATACGCGCCTCTGGTACGCCGAACATCACGGGATGGCGACGATCGCCAGTACGTCGCCAGAGTTGCTCATTGCGCACGTGGGAGAGGCGACCGACCGAATCAGGCTCGGCGCCGGCGGTGTCATGCTGCCCAACCACGTTCCGCTCCGGGTCGTTGAGCAGTACCGCACGTTGCACGCGCTGCACCCGGGCCGGATCGATCTTGGCATCGGTCGAGCCGCTGGGACTGACGGGCTCAATGCCCAAGCGCTCCGTACTGTTCCCGGGCAGCAGTTTGGCGCGCTCCTTTCCGAACTACTCGCGTTCGAGCGCGGTGAGTTTCCGGACAGCCATCCCTTCTCGCGGATCAGCGTGACACCGAACGGGATTGCGTTGCCACCAATCTGGATGCTGGGGTCGAGCGGCGGTAGCGCGCGGCTTGCCGGAGAGCTGGGGCTCGGATACGCGTTTGCCGGGCACTTTAGCCCCGTGCCGGCTCCCGCGGCGACGCGGACCTATGTGAGCACCTTCCGGCCGTCCGAGGATTTCCCGGAGCCGCGGATTATCCTTGGGCTCAACGTGATCTGTGCTGAGACCCAGGGCGAGGCGGACGAGATCGCGCTCCCGGTCCTCTACGCTCTGACTCACCTCGACCCGTCGTCAAGGAAGCCAGTCATGAATCCGGAAGAGGTCCGGGCGACAGGGTTCACAGGCCGACGAGACTCGCTCGGTCCGATGGCTCAGCTGCTGATCGCGGGCCCGCCGCAGGCAGTCCGCGGGCGGATCGAGACGCTCGCCCACGAGGCCGGTGCCGACGAGGCGATGGTCATGACCCTGGCGCATGATGCCCATGCGCGACACCGTTCATACGAGCTCCTGGCCGACGTATTCCGCCTGGCCAGGGCGTGACCGCCCGCGCTGTGCCATCCCTTACCCGACGCCAAATCTGGCTTCGGCGCGTGCGCGTGCCCGTTCCGCATACTCCTCACGGTCACGCGGTGCGGCCGTCGTGACCAACGAGTCGATCAGTCGGCGAGCCACGACGGTGACCTCGTCAACCGCGCGCTCGAACACAGGCTCGTTGGCCTTCGACGGCTTCGCAAACCCGCTCAGCTTTCGTACGAACTGGCTCGACGCGGCGCGGATTTCTTCATCGGTGGCTTGTGGGTCAAAATTGAAGAGCGTCTTGATATTGCGGCACATGATTCCGGATCCTATCGCACGATGGGCTGAATGTCCGCTCCTGCCATGTTGCTCCGTACCGAGCGCTGGCTTGCTGCAGATGAGTCCGGAGCTACGTTTATAATGCCGGGGTTCACGTCGAGAGCTCCAGGGCCGCTGATCCCGCTCGAAGTGGGTTCTGACTCGGCTCTGACTCGGCCAGGACGATGCACTGCCGAACCTCTAACCCTATCGCGATGAGCTGAGCCGAGAGCCGGTGTCCGGATCCGATCCACCATGCGGTCGCGATGAGCTCGTCGCTCATTTCGGAAACATCGATATCTATCTCTTTGACCAGCTTCTTCGTGGGAGGGTCACCTCTCAGACGAGGGTCTTGGATGCTGGGTGCGGGCGTGGCCGCAACTCACACTACTTGATGCGGTGCGGAACCGAGGTCTTCGGCATCGACGCGGATCCTGCCGAGATTACTGAGATCCAGACCCTCGCCGCTCGGTTGGCTCCCGCGCTGCCGGCGGAGAACTTCGCCGTCGGTCGGCTCACTGAGCTGGCATTCCCTGATGGCCACTTTGCCGCTGTCGTCTGCAGTGCGGTTCTCCATTTCGCCAAAGACGAGTCGGAGTTCGAACGGATGGTCACCGAAATGTGGAGGGTCCTTGGCGGCGGCGGACTCTTCTTCGCCCGGTTGGCATCGACGATCGGGATCGAAGACCGGGTACGACGACTTCGAGGACGGACTCATCGCCTGCCGGATGGCAGCGATCGATTCCTCGTGGATGAGGAGTACTTGCTGCGGGCGACGTCAGCTCTGGGAGGCGATCTCCTCGACCCATTGAAGACGACGAACGTTCAGAATCTCAGGGCGATGACGACCTGGGTTGTCGCGAAGCGCCGTACTAGCGCTGGAGCGTAGTCACGCCTCACGCCTGTCCTGGCAGCTCAGGCAAAACGGGGCTTCGGGACGTGCTTTCAACCGTGGGTACCCGATCGATTCGTGACAGGAACGGCAGTGCCCATAGTCGCCCTTCTGATATTGCTCGAGAGACGCCTTGACTTGGCGCAGCTTGGTCTCCAACGTGGCGCGGCTCGCTTTGGTCATCTGCTGCTGCTGGATGGCGTCCATTCGGGAGAGCCGCCCGATTGGTGTGCCCAGTGTCACTGGCTTCGACCCCTCTTTGGTGAGTTGGAGATGCCCTTCCAGGCGCCCGCGCTCGTCGACGAGGTCCTGGTGGAACTCCTGCAGCTGTTCCGGTGTGAGCGACGGAGTCACGCGCCTCGCACCCTCCGGCTCGTAGCCCGGTTCTGCGGGCCCGGCGCTTTGACACCCCGGAAGATGGTGTGCCACCTACCGCCCTTCTTAAGCCGTGCCTGCACGCGGTTGACCTCCGTAGAGAATCCATGAAACCGGAGGCGCTGCTCGAACTTCCGATCTTCCCAGGCCGACCAGACGGCGAGCGTTCCTCCGACCCGAAGTGCGGCATACGCCGCGTCGACTCCGGCGTTGCCGTAGAGTCCATGATTGGCGGTGGCCGTGAACGCCGCAGGACCGTTGTCGACATCTAGGAGGATGGCGTCAAACCGGTCAGTGTTCGCGCGAAGCGTGAAGCCAACGTCTTCCCCAGATTTGACCCGGACACGTCGGTCGCCGAGCGGGCATTCTGCGAGTGGCGCCAGCGGTCCTCGGTTCCACTCGACGACCGCTGGCAGAAGCTCGGCCACCGTCACGATCGCGCTGGGCGGGAGGCTATCGAGGGCCGCCCGCAGCGTGAACCCCATGCCGAGACCACCCACGAGCACTCTGGCGCGCGGAGAGATTGGCAACCCCTGGCATGCCACCGTGGCGAGCGCTTCCTCAGAGCCATGTGTACGGCTCGACATCAAGGTGTCGCCGTCAACCGAGATCACGTACTCGCCGTCCCTCACGCTCAGACGTACGGTGCTGCCGTCCGGCGTGCAGGTCGCTGCCAGGAGTTGCCAGGCCTGGCGCCGTTTCGATCTCACCGCACGCACGCCTTGCCAGGACTGGGTATCACCCTGAAGTAGAAAATCCTCGGAGAGTAAGCGGCTGAGTATCGCAGATGAGGGCTGCTGTCGCCAGCTTGGAGCGCGGGCGGGACGACGAGCACTGTCAGCGGACAAAGGCCATGGAGAAGACGAACCACGTCACGAGCCACAGCCACACCGCCCGATGCTTCCAGGTCGGCATGCCTCTAGATACGGCGCTGGGGGGCGAAATGTTTCGGCTGCGGTTCAACATGTGGTTCTCCCCCGGTCTTTGGTGAAAGCCCGCAGGTATACAATCGGCCAGTTTCGTTCTGCAGCCAGGAGAACCCAATGGGCCTCGAGCTCGAACTCTCGGTGTTGCTGGTCCACTTGATCGTCGGCTCGTCTCAGTTTGCCGTGTTCGAAGTCGAGACGCCGGGATGGCGGAAGATGCTGAAATAGTCGATCCTCAGCGGTGGGACGATCGGGCTGTAACATGTGGTCGGACATATGGCCGTCCTATTTCCGGTTTCTGGGGGCGAGCGCCGGCGCGGTTTTCCACTTCGTCTGGTGTGCCCGGTGGGAATGGCTGGAGTGAGCAGCGTCCACACTTAATGGCCTTCACTGGCGGGAGTACACTGTGCCGGGTCGTTCTGGCGACGGGAGCAGAGAGAGGGGACTGCTGCAACGGCGCGTCGAGGTTGATACGGGGTTGTCACGACTAGGAGAAGAGTGTGGCTGGCCATCTGACAATGCGTTCCGGGAATCCTGCACTATCAGCTGACACGTTTTCGGCGTTTCCGGCAATGACCGGCGACGATTCGATGACCATCGGTGGGACGGTCAACAAGACGGCCTTCTCGCTGCTCATCCTGCTCGTGACCGCCAGTTACGTCTGGAACCGCGGCGCGGCCGATTCCGCCCTGTGGACGTTCGTCATGGTAGGCGGTATCGGTGGGCTGGTGGTGGCCATGGCCACCATCTTCAAACAGACGTGGGCGCCGGTGACGACGCCGCTGTATGCCGCACTGGAGGGACTCGCACTCGGTGGGATCTCAGTGGTGTTTGAAGCCACATATCCGGGAATCGTTAGCCAGGCTGTGTTTCTCACGTTTGGCACGCTGGCGGCACTTCTGATGGCCTATCGGTCAGGCGTGATTCGAGCCACCGAGAACTTCAAACTTGGCGTGGTCGCGGCAACGGGGGGGATCGCGCTGGTCTATCTCCTCAGTTTCGTCCTGGGCTTTTTTGGCATCGGCATACCTCTCATTCATTCAAGCGGCACGTTCGGCATCCTCTTCAGCGTTTTTGTTGTTGTCATCGCCGCACTCAATCTGGTCTTGGATTTCGACTTCATCGAGCAAGGTGCTGAACGGAGAGCGCCCAAGTACATGGAGTGGTACGGAGCCTTCGGGCTTTTGGTCACGCTCGTGTGGCTCTATCTGGAGATCCTGCGCCTGCTCTCAAAGCTCCAGTCGCGCCGCTGAACGCCTGAAACTCGGCGCCGCTTCGTGGATCGAGACTGAACGCTGCTTCGTAGGGTCACCGTTCGAGGGCCTCCTTCTTCTGAGGACGATTCGATGATGACTGCCCAGGTTCGCATTCTTGGTTTCGCCGGGAGTACCCGGCTGGAGTCGTTCAACAACCAGCTCGTTCATATTGCCGAAGCCGGGGCCAGGGATGCTGGTGCGCTAGTCACCCATCTCGACCTGCGCGACTACCGACTTCCACTGTACGACCAGGACGAGGAATCTGCGAATGGTAAGCCGGCGGAGGCGAAGGCTTTGAAGCAGCTCATGACGGAGCACGACGCCTGGCTCATCGCGGCGCCAGAGTACAACAGCTCGATCACTGGCGTGTTGAAAAATACGATCGACTGGGTATCACGTTCCGATGACGGCGACGAATCTCCGTTGATTGCGTTCAGAGGCAAGGTTGTGTCACTCATGAGCGCGTCGCCAGGTGCGCTGGGCGGGCTGCGGGGCCTCGTCCACGTTCGCTCGATCTTAGGCAACCTTGGCTGCATCATCCTGCCGGATCAGGTGGCGGTGAGAAATGCCCACAGTGCGTTCGCCGATGGTGCACTCGTTGACGAACGGCAACACGAACGCGTCATGGCGTTGGGGAGAACCCTGGCCGAAACTGTTTCGCGATTGACTGGCGTTGGTGGCTGAACTCCTCCCTGGGAGCTACCGTGTCTCGGCACCCGCTCAGCGCGAGGCGTTTTCGGAACGCCACCGTGCAACCGCCGCGGCAATCTCTCGGCGTGCGGCCTGGGGCTGCTCTAGATGGTGATTGACGAAATAACAGAAAACCACCGGCGCGGCGAGGTCGGGATCGAGAACGCCTGCGAGCCCGACGGTGTGACGGAGCGTCCCGGTTTTGGCCGCAACCGGTGGCATCGAAGGCCAGGCTGCGAGCGTCCCCTCTCCCGGCCCGGCCATCGCGCCGACGAGGGTCCTCCCCCAGGGCTGCGCAATCGCATAAGCGAGGACTCGGACGACGGTCTCTGGCGTCACCAGGTTGGAGGACGCGAGACCAGAGCCGTCCTGGATCCAGAGTGGTATCGGCGCCTGAGCATCGTCGGGCAGGAGGCCGCTGACGAAGTCTGAGATGACCTCCACGCCATCGCTGAACCGGCCGGTACCCGCCACCTCCAGCGCCAGCGTGAGCGTCAGCATGTCGGCGTACCAGTTGTGGCTCTCCGTCAAGATCTCCTCGAGCAGGTCGCCCAGTGGCCGCGACTGGAATTCAGCCACGGCCGGGTTCGGCTCGGCCGCGACACTCACTCGGGACTCGAGCCGCACACTGCCCTCGACCGTCACGCCGGCCTCGGAAAGTGCCTCCCGCAGGCGGCGTGCCACCCGAAGGTCGGGTACTGGGTCACTGGCGGCGACCATGAACGGCGCCTCGCTGATCGGGTACTCACCGCGCAGCAAGAGCGAGTCTGTGCCCCACAACGGCACGAAGTCGAGCGTGCCGGCGCCGTGACGGTCCCGGCCGACGGTCATCGTGTGATTGATCACCTCGACTCCGTCCGGCGCCAGGACGATGGCAGGTGTGCCGACTCGTGGTCCCGGTTCGACGCGGACGGCGATCGTGGCTTCGTCGATGCTGAGCGCTGCCGGCGGAGTGCCCTGGCGATACGGCAGATCGTCGGAGGCGCGGTCGACCGGGTGCGGACGGCCCGGGAAACCGCTTCTATCGACGATCAGGTCGCCGGTGACACGACTTAGACCACTCGTACGCACTTGGTCGGCCAGGGCAGCGAGGGGGTCGACTCCGGTGTCGGCCGCGAGTAAGTCTCCCCACGTCGGGTCGGCTCCGGGTTCGATGAGAAGATCTCCATCGAGTACCGATCCTGCAAGCGCTCCGCGGCGCGTGATCCGGGTGTGCCACCGGTACTCCGCTCCCAGGTGCTGGAGTGCCGTGGCGACTGTGATCGTCTTGATGACCGAGGCAGGTACGAAGAACCGATCGGCGTTCAGCTCATCGACTATTTCCAGGGTTCCGCCGTTCAGCAGGCGAACCGCCAGATAGCCGTGGTACGAGCCGTCGCTGGTCGGTGCGGACGGTTCGACCTGACTTTCACCGGGAGCGGCCCATCCCAGAGTCGCCGCAACAAGGACGGCGGGCAACAAGAATGGACGCAGCACGATCCGGCTCGTGACCCGTATCCTGCCCGTCCAAGTCGAAGACTCCAATGGACCGAATATAGCAGAAGACCTTGGTGACATGACCCGCTCTGAACGGGCGCCCTTCCGCTCCTGGCTCTCATGGCCCATAATGGGCCGGCACACAACTACCGGGTGCGAAGGAGCAACACACAATGACGTTGCAAAGGCCGACGACAGCGCTGACGCCGTATGGAATCGGAGTGTACCTAGTACTGGCCCTCTTGGTTGGGTGCGGTCAAGCCGCAGCACCGCCGGCGGGCCCGGCGGACACCGAGGGGCCGACTGCTCTCGCTGGAGACTCGGATGGGGAGGGGATCCCGACGTTCGAGTACGACCCCTCCTGGCCAAAGCCGCTCCCGAACCACTGGATGACCGGCAATATCGGCGCGATGACCATCGATGCGCAGGATCACATATGGGTTGCGCATCGCCCCGGATCGACCACGAACCTGGCAGAACGCTGGGGGCTCGAGGGGATTGCAGAGTGTTGCTTCCCCGCGCCGCCGATTCTGGAGTTCGATCCAGCGGGCAATCTCATTCAGGCGTGGGGACCCATCCACGACGATGAAGGAGAGCTTCTGGGCGAACAAGTCTGGGGGCCCTATCCCGACGTCGTCTGGCCAGTGTACGAACACGGGATCTATGTCGACTATCAGGACACCGTTTGGGTCGGCAACCAACGCGATCCATCTCAGCTGGTGCGATTCACACGAGACGGGACGCCCCTCATGCGGATTGGTGAACGTGAGGCGACGTCGAACGGCGACCCTTTGAACTTGGCCGGTCCCACCGGCATCGTCGTCGATCCTGAGAGTGACGAGCTGTTTGTCGCAGATGGGTACAGGAACCAGCGCGTTGTCGTCTTCGACGCCGAGACCGGTACGTACAAGCGACACTGGGGCGCGTACGGCAAGGTGCCACCCGACCGCCTCCAGGGCGGAGGGTTCGGTGGCGACCCGGCCGCCCGGTTGGAGCAGCTGGCGACGGTGCACTGCCTGATGATGAGTGAGGACGACCTGCTCTACGTCTGCGACCGACTGAACAACCGAATTCAGGTGTTCCAGAAAGACGGAACGTTTGTCCAGGAGGTCGTGGTCACGGACAGTGGGGGATTCGGTGCGGTCCACGCCATCGGTTTTTCGCCTGGCCCGGAGCAGCGCTTCCTCTACGTCGGCGACGGTGCGAACAAGAAAGTATGGATCCTGCGGCGTGACACGCTCGAAACGGTGGGGTCATTCGGTCACGGCGGACGCGGTGGCGGGCAATTCCTGGTGATACACGCGCTGGTGGTCGACTCCGACGGCAATTTGTATGTCGGGGAAACGCGCAACAATAACCGCGTGCAGAAATTCCGTTTCGTAGGGATGCAACCGTCGGCGGAATAGACACACGCCTTCCGAGGGTCGATTGTTGCGTTATCTCAGCATCCATCGCGGGGATGGAATGCGACGAATCTCACAGGTATCGATCCGGCACTGCTCCGGAGATCGGCGATCTCGTGGGCGGTTTCTAGAGTCCCTACGTGAACATCCCCAGGGTCTCGAATTTATCCCCGAGAATCCCTTCTGACTGCTTGTGTCCGAGGAATTCCTCGATGAGGGTCGCGTACACCCGGCGGAAATCGACCGTGTGTCGTAGGTTGTCTCCGAGCACGAGGTCGGTCAGGCTGACCGGGTTGCTGTACTGGCCCCCTTTGATTCCGCCACCAAGGACGAACGCCACGTTGGCTGTGCCGTGGTCGGTTCCAAGGCTCGTGTTCTCGGGGACCCGTCGGCCGAACTCGCTATGCACCAGCATGGCGACCTGATCCTGCTTACCGATGCGCTTCATCTCCTCGAAGAAGCCCCAGACGGCGTCCGAGCAGTACTGAACCTGGCGATCGTGTGGGCTCTCCTGATTGACGTGGGTGTCGAAAAGGCTACCCTGAAGCCGAACGTAGTAGAGCCTCGCCGGGAAGTCGTTCTCGATAAGCGCAACGACTTTGTCGAGGTCCAGAAGGCGAAGATCAGGGTTACGTGTAGCGCCGTACGACTGCCACGCCTGCGTCACGAGGGCGGACGCATCCCGGGCGCTACGATTGACGTCTAGCAAAAACTGATGGACGTCGTTGCGGGCCACCTGGCCTCTGTCGAGGTTCTCGATATACGGACGCTCGGGATAGAACACGGCTCGCGTGAACGCTCCCGGGTCGTCGAAGACGACTGGGACATGTTCGCGCGCTCGCACGGCTAGGGTTTGGGTCGATGAGATATTTACCAAATAGTTAGCCTTAATGCGTCATTTTTCTGAGCGAGCAATGACGCTTTGGGATTGAAAAAGGCCTTCCAGTGTGGTTGAAAGGTGGTGCAACCCAACGCCTTCTTCCACACATGAAAGGCCACTGACCGTGAGACGAAGAAAATCCGATTTGCATGCCCGTGTCAATAGGAATCTGCCGCTGGAGTTCGATGACGTTCGCCTCACGTCGTACGCCGGGCTGGAACTCTTGGAGCGCTACCTGCGCACCCGTCGCTTCAATCAGCTGGTGCGCGAGGCGTTTGCCGACCTGCCGCGCTGGGGCGACTTCGGGGTGGTGGTGATGGTGCGGGTGTTCGTCGGGTTGGTGATCGTTGGCGGCCGGCGCCTGCGGCATCTGGCCTACGTCGCCGACGACCCGATCTTCCAGCGGTTCGGCAACGTGCGCGTCGTGCCCACCGCGCGGACGTTGAGTCGGTGGCTGCGGCACTTCACGATGCGGACGGTCACCCGCTTCCAAGCCCTCAACGCGGCCGTCGTGCGCCAGCTGCTGCCCACGCTGGGGCTGCGCACCTGGACGGTCGATGTGGACGGCGTCGTCGTGTCGACGGGGTTGCAGGTCGAACGGGCGGCGCGGGGCTACAACCCGCACCAGCGGAAGGTGCCCAGCTACTACCCGATCATGGCGCACCTGGCCGAAACGACCCACATCCTGCGGGTCAAGAATCGGTCGGGCAACGTCCACGATGGGAAGGCGGGCCTGCCGTTCTTGCGGGCCCTGTGGCCGCAGCTGGTCGGGCTACGCACGGGCGGGGCCCGGCTGCGGTTTCGCATGGATGGGGCGTTTTTCCGCCAGGATGTGCTGCGGTGGTTGCAGGGCCGCGGCGTGGGCTATGCCATCAAAGTCCCGTTCTATCGCTGGCTGGATCTGCAGCGCTACATCCGGGACAGTCCCACCTGGGTGCCGGTGGCGCCCGGCGTGACCGGCTTCGCCGTGCCGGGCGCGGAGACGCCCTGGCACATCCCCGTGACCGTGACCATCTATCGGAAGAAGGTCCACCACCGGGCCACCAAGAACTATCAGCTCGACCTGTTTGATCCTAACGATGGGCACTACGAATACTCGGCGGTCACGAGTAACCTCGCGCTGACGGTCCGCAACTTGTGGTACTTCGCCTGTGGGCGGGGCAACCACGAGAAGACCATCGCGCAGCTCAAGACCGGGCTGGCCTTCCACAGCGTCCCGACCCAGACCTACGCCGCCAACAGTGCGTGGCAGCAGCTCGTGGTGCTCGCCCACAACCTGTTGACGAACTTCCAACTCGAGACGGGCGCCCCGCCGCGGCGCCGCACCCGGAAGCACACCGTCGTGCCCCTGCTGCAGAGCGTGCAGACGCTCCGCTTCGAACTGTTTCATCGGGCCGCCCTGCTGGTCCGCCCCGGTGGCAAGACGCGGTTGCGGATGACCGACAATCTCCCGACGCGTCAGACGTTCACCCGCATTGCCAACGCCCTCGCGAGCGGCTGAGTTTTTGACGCATTAGGGTTAGGCGTTCCGTGAGGGTCGAGGGCGTCGGCGGTGCGACCATACCAGCCATATTCTTCACCGCTGTTTGGTGCGCCGGTGTGCCAGTACGAGCTCGAGGTGAAGTGTGAGAATGAGGGCTGGTCGTAGCCGGCGCCATGAATCACGGCGGCTTTTCCCTCATCCCACAAACGGTGCATGCCCAGCATCGAGCGCTGAAAGCCAAAGTGGTCATCGACCTTGATCACGTCTTTCTCTCGGACGCCGATGTTCGGACGCTGTCGATACAGCTCGTCGTCCCCGTACGGCACGAATGTGCTGAGCCCGTCGTAGCCCCCGAACCATTCGAACACAACCAAGATCTTTCCAGGGGTGGCTGCGAGTGCCTCGGAGGTCGCACCGAAAAGCGGTGGCAACGTGCTAATGCCACCGCCTGCCAGGCCAAGGGCGATGCCGCGCGCGCCTATCTTGATGGCCTGGCGTCGAGATACACCAGATTGTTCACACAGCGTCTTGATTCTGGTCGTCATGCTTTTCACCCCTCTTGGGCAAACGTCTGGCCTAGTTAAGCTGGTACTCAGGCGTGCTCATGATGAGGTGGGTCACCATACGCAAGGGATCTTCCATGAACGTTCTGGCACGCTGGAGGTCGGTTGTCCCGAGCTCTCCATCGAGCAGTGCCACCAGAGCGCTCCGTGTGTCAGACGAAACGGGAACCCGAACGAACCGCTGCAACAAGTAGTCGACTGCCTCGGTGGTCGTTGTCGATCCCGAGTCGACGATCATCGTCGTCAGGTCAATCTGGGCAGCGCGGCGAGGCGTCGGAATGAGCCTCCGCAGGGCTTGCTCATACCCGCGAAAGCTCGAGATGCGGGTGTTGAACAGCTCGTCCCGCTCTTTGGCGGCGAGGTCGAACATCGACATCGTACCTGGGTCGTCGAGGGCAGTGGCCGTCAGGACGTCGTAGCCCCGGCGCAGCCGCTGACCGGACTCTCCCGCGCCGCCGTACAGTAGATTCGGGTCGCGGAACTGTGTGACATTGGGAAACAAGAACTCGAAAGCGACGTTGCCACGTTCCTGGATCAGTGCAGGAGTGATCCACGACTTCCCCTGAGCCCAGCCAGCGACGGAGGGCGGGTTGAGGAGATGCTGTCCGAGGGCGATCGTCGTCACGTTGAAATCGGGCACGCCGGGCACGTCGTCAACGTCCAGATGCTTGAGTAGCGCGACCACGTGCTCAACCGGGCCCTTGATGTGAGCGCCGTACGTCGATGCGCTGTAGAAGTCGCGCGACAGAAACACCGTCTCGAGCAGCGGCCGAAGCTCGTAGTCGCTGTCCCGCAAGATGGAGCCTAGCTCAGCCGTCAGCCGTGGCGAGACATCGTCCCGCACGAAGAAACGATAGAGCTTGGCTGCGATGTACTCGGCGGTCACTCGTTGCTCGAGGATGATGTTGAGGACATCAACACCGTCGAGATTACCGCTGCGACCGAGAAACTCCTTCGGTCCGTCGTCGTGTAGCGCGGGGTCGACCACGAACTCCAGGTTGTTGAAGTTCCAACCGGTAAAGGCTCGGGCGCCTTCACGGACATCCTTTTCGGTGTAGTTCCCGACGCCCATCGTGAAAAGCTCCATGACCTCGCGGGCAAAGTTTTCGTTGGCGGCACCTTTCACATTGACCCCTGCGTCGAGGTAGTAGAGCATCGCCGGGTCCTGCGCGATGGCGACGAGGAGCTCGCCGAAGTTCCCAGTCGCCCGGCGCTCGAAGGTCTCGATCTGCCGGAGCATCTTGCGATAGTCACGGACCTTGGACTCGGCGGTCGCAAAATGTCCGTGCCAGAACAACGCCATCTTTTCTTCCAAGGGGCGGCGGGTGTCGAGCATCCGTTCGGCCCACCAGTAGCCGACCCGCCGAGTTTCGAGCAACGTCGCCCTGAGCCAGTAAAAGAATCGGTCAGAGACCGGCTGCACGTGGCGGTTGACATGTTCGGGTTTGATGCGGATGCCCATCGCTTCGCCATTTGCGATCCCCAGGTCGGTGGCGGCCGGTCGGCTCGGCGGGAACTCGAGGAGGGTGTCATCCCAAAGTCCCGAGTGCTCGAATGGTGTCAGGTGGTCGTTGTCGGTCCCGTCGTAATAGACGAGTGATCGAACGGCTTCCGCCGGAGTCATGCCGGCGAGCCTCCGGATCTCGTCGGGCGTACCGCCGAAGCCAGCCCTCTCCAGGAGGTGCGCCGCGCGGTCGTAGTTCCAGTCGGCAGTCGTGATGGGCTGCAGGTCGTCAGCCCATGCAGCCGGTCCCGGAGACCAGGACTCGTTGCTTGCCGAAATACTGGTGGGACCGGAACAGGCGAGAGCCAGACCTACGATCACAGCTGTCGTCCGGCGGTGGTCGCTCGTGGCCATGACTTCTTCCTTCCTGGGCGGTCTCCAGCCTCAAGGGTCGCGTCCCTTATACACCCGACCGTCCGCCTGGGGCTAGACTTGGCCTCTCGTTCGGGGGGAAGCTCGTTCGGCCTTTCTTCGGACCTCGTCGTCTGCCCTCAACAAGATGGTTGTCCGCGGCGAGTCGTCCTTCTGACGAGATCATTCCCCGAGGTTCCCAAAATCAGGCTTTAGTCGGGGGTCAGGTTGGGCGTGCTGTGAGGCACAACTGTTGCTCATGGAAGCTGTGTGTCGACTGTGCTTCGGCGGTATCGATCCTGGGTAGACACCGTTCTGATGACGGTATGCGGGGGGCTTGCCCTCTTCGTCTGTGGGTTCTTGATCGGTCAGCTCACGGAACCAGTGCCGGGACACCTGGCGGCGATCCCGAACCTGGCGTGGTTTGTCCCGCTACTGGTCGGAAGCTCAGTCGTCGTACCGCTCCTACGAGTCAACGGCACAGTGCGTCGTCAGTCGAGAGTCACCAGTCCGGCGGCTAGTCTAGCCCTCGTCGAGGCTGATGCCGAGCGAGGGGAGCGGGTTCAACCGGCGCGTCGCGCGGCCGCGATGGCGTCGATCGGAGAAGACCCTGGTCTCTCGCTCTTTCCCAAAGAAGACCTGAACGTGACTCAACCCCGAGTTGCTGTGAGGGCTGCCTCCTGACCCTCTGACGTCGTTCGTCCCACGGGCAGATCCCGTAATCGTTTTGCCGCTTGAGTGACCTTTCCACACCTTGCTCGGGACAGTAGCGCTTGTATCGCTACCGGGCCGTGGTAGAGTGCCGAGGCGAGAGGCCAGGGTGCACCTCGGAGCCAGGAGGCCGCACCGGCTGCGGTACAGGCAAATGTTCACAAGACGAACGGTTCTGTTGACTCCGTTAGCGGCGGCGTTGTCCCGGGCGGCCGGTGGTCAATCCGCGGCGTCCGGGAAGATGCTTCTCAGCATTCACCAGAACACTTCCCGAGCGG
The DNA here is from genome assembly GCA_965223015.1 of Vicinamibacterales bacterium. Taxonomy (GTDB): domain Bacteria; phylum Acidobacteriota; class Vicinamibacteria; order Vicinamibacterales; family UBA8438; genus CAUZIB01. The sequence continues at coordinate 238,185 of CBDCVL010000008.1, forward strand.
CCGGATACGCCGGGTCGCTCGATGGCTGGGCCAGGGCCGGTATTCGGTACGTCGAGCTGAGCGGCGCACTACTTGACCAGTTTCTTGACGGGAACACGTTGGCCGCTGCGCGGCGGGTTCTGACCGACCGTGGACTGACGCCGGTGTCGGGCGCCGCGGTGGTACCGGACATCTGGATTCCAGGTCCGGAACGCCTGACGTCGCTCAACACCTGGCGGCGGCGCTGCGATCAGTACGCGACCCTCGGCCTGCGAAAGATCTACGCACCGTCCATCACCACCCGCCGTGTGGATGCGAACGATTTCGCTGCCACCCCGGACTGCATCCGCGAGGTGGGAGAAATCTCCCGGGAGTACGGCCTGACGGCCATGATCGAGTTCATCCGCACGTCGAGCCATCTGGCAACGCTGACATCGGCACTGACGGTGATCCGCGAGGCGGCGCATCCGAACGTGCGACCGATGCTCGACTTCTTTCACTTCTGGTCCGGATTGAGCAAGTTCGATGATCTGGAATTGCTCGAGCCGGGGGAGCTCGCCCATGCGCACTTTCAGGACCTACTCGATGTGCCCCGCGAGTTGATCGACAACGACGCGCGACTGATTCCGGGCGATGGCATCGCGCCAGTGGTCCGCATCATCGAGAAGCTCGTCGAAAAGCAATACGACGGGGCGCTCTCGGTTGAGCTGTTCCGGGCGGAGCTCGTCGAGGGAGATCCGTTCGAGGTTGCCACTGAGATCCGTCGGAAGTCGGAGACGGTGATGCGCCAGGCGCAAGTCCTGTAGAACGTGCGTCGAGATCCGGAAAGTAGGTCCGGGGTCCGGATGCTGTTCTGGCGATAGTGCCATCGAACGAGAGTGAGCCGAGCCCACGTGCCTCTTCACAATGCGCCACGACATGCGACGGTTCAACCGCCTCCAGCGCGAGGCCTTGTCGCGTCGTCTTGGATCCCGATCGCGAGCCTGCTGATAGTCGAATCCTACGCCAGCAACTTTGACGGCTGGGGGGCCTTGGCGACCGCGCCGCTCTTTCTGGTCCCGATCGCCTCGAGTCTCGTGGTTGCGGGGTACGGTCTCGCGCAGTGCCTGCGCGAGCTTCGCGCAGGGTCCGTTCGCCTCTCGAGCTTCGCCGCGACGTCTTTGGCGGCGCTGCCGCTTCTGTGGCTTATGGTTCGGCGCTACGTCTAGGTATGCGGTGAAGTCATAACAAAGTGTCTGGCAAGAAGCATGTCGGTCTGACGATCTCCATCATGGTCGCCATCGTGGCAGCCGTGGCGCTCGCCCTCGTGCGTCCGCAGATCGCGGCGGGTTTCGAAGTGGGAGGAGAAATCTTCCTTCGCCTGCTGACGATGATGGTGGTGCCGCTGGTGGTGGCGAGCGTGATGAGCGGCATCATCGGTCTGGGTGACATCCGCAAGCTCGGTCGACCGGGTGCTTTCACTGTTGCCTACTATCTGACGACCACAGTGATGGCGGTGTTGGTCGGTATGGTCATGGTCAACGCGATCCAACCTGGGGTGGGGACGGTTGATCAAGCCACACTGGACGCACTCGCGGCGGAGGGAGAGGGGATTGCTGCCGCGCAGCGGGACGCTACGCTCGGTGCGATCCTCCGGAACCTTCTACTCACGCTCTTCACGGACAACCTGGTGGCATCTGCGGCCGAGACAAACCTCCTGCCGCTCATCGTCTTCTCGGTGATCTTTGCCGGGATGCTCACGACGATGGGGGCCCGCGTTGCAGCTATCAACCAGATGATCGTGCAGGTGAACGAGGCGTTACTATCCTTCATCTTGCTGCTGATGAACCTGGCGCCGATCGGGATCTTCTGCCTGGTGACAGCTCGTTTTGGCGCCGCCCAAGCGGAGGGGAACCTGCTCGACGTTCTGCGTCAAACCGGTGCCTACTTCACTACGGTGCTGGCCGGACTCGCGGTCCATGCGTTCGTGACACTGCCGTTGTTGCTTTGGGTGTTTACACGGCGCAACCCGTTCAGGTTCATGTATCAGATGTCCCAGGCGCTCCTCACGGCCTTTTCGACGGCCAGCTCGACGGCAACGCTGCCCGTGACGATGGAGTGCGCCGTGAGCAAGGCCGGTGTGTCGAAGCGTTCCACGGAGTTTGTGCTGCCCCTCGGGGCGACGATCAACATGGATGGGACGGCGCTTTACGAGGCGGTTGCGGCGATCTTCATCGCGCAGGCGATTGGTTTCGAGCTTGGACTCCTGGAGCAACTGGTCGTCGCGGTCACCGCGACGCTGGCTGCCATTGGGGCGGCCGGGATTCCGGAAGCCGGGTTGGTCACGCTGATCATCGTTCTCAACGCCGTCGGTCTGCCGGTCGAGTATGTCGGTCTCATTCTGTCAGTCGATTGGCTCCTGGACCGTTTTCGAACGGCCGTGAATGCGTTTGGGGACTCAGTCGGCTCTGCGGTCGTTGACAAGAGCTTCAGGAGCGCGGCGCTCGAGCGTGGAGGTCTCCACGAATGACCGACACCAATGACAGACGACGCAGGCTGCACACCCTGTAGGAGAGTGGACCCATTGCTGGCGACGCGCCGCTGTGCTAAAGCGCTTTTCAAATAGGCCTTGTACTACCTGGGGCGGTCGTGGTACTTCTGCGCATACCGATGCAGGAGGACCGATGCGTGCCTATTCGATGGATCTGCGAGAGCGGGCGCTCCTCGACAGCGATGCCGGGATGAAGGCGGCCGATGTGGCGGCGAAGTACCGCGTGAGCGGGTCGTGGGTGCGGCTACTGAAACAGCGGCGGCGCGAAACGGGCGAGGTGGCGCCTCGCGTCCAGCGACATGGACGGCGCTGCATGCTTGAGCCGCACCTACACACCTTGGCCGCGCTGATTGCGGCGCACCCGGATCGCACGCTGGCTGAGCTGAAGGACGCCCTCGCCACGCCCGCGAGTGTGCCGATGGTCTGGCGCGCCGTGCGGGCCCTCGGCCTGACCGTTAAAAAAAACGGTCCGCCCGTCCGAACACGATCGGCCTGACGTCGCGGCCGCGCGGGTCGCGTGGCACGCGGCGGCGCCGACCTGGGATGTCGCCCACCTCGTGTGTCTGGACGAAACCGGCAGCACCACCAATCTGCTTCGGCGGTACGGCCGGGCACCGCGCGGCGCGCGCGTCCACGACCACGCCCCCTGCGGGCGCTGGCAGACCAGCACGTTTCTCGCCGCGTTGCGGGTCACGGGGCTGACCGCACCGGGGGTCTTCGACGGCGCGATCGATGGCGAGAGCTTCCGCGCCTACATCGAACAGATCCTGGTGCCGACCCTGCAGCCCGGCGACATCGTCATTGCCGACAATCTCGGGGCCCACAAGGTCGCCGGCATCCAACGCGCCATCCAGGCCGCCGGGGCCACCCTCTGGTACTTGCCACCCTACAGCCCGGACCTCAATCCCATCGAGCTCTGCTTCGCGAAGCTCAAAGCCCTCGTTCGCACCGCTCGCTGTCGCAGCACCGAGACGCTCTGGCCGTTCCTCGGCGAGTGCTTGGCGCACTTCAGCCCTGACGAATGCCGCACCTATTTTCGGCACTGCGGGTACTCGGTCGCCACACGGTCATGAAAAGCGCTTTAGTGTCCCGAGCACGAAAAGACCCAGCCATTCAGCTGGCGCTGCATCCCGCCGTGCGACTTGCGAATCGCTCGAGTATTCACTATATTCTCGCTCTTCGTGCCTGGTGATGGGATGCGTGGAGGACGCCTGGACCAGGGAGCGACACTCGCCGCGATACGGCGCGCGCAGCTAGCCATTTTCGTTCTGGGCGCAGTTGGAACCGGGCTGGAGCTGATGCTGCTCGGCCACACTGAGGATGCCTGGCAGTGGGCGCCGCTCGTGCTTCTGTGTGCCAGTCTGGTCGCGCTGATCTGGGGGTCAGCGGGCGGCGGCGCCGCCAGCCTCCGCTTGTTCCAGGGGGTGATGGTGCTGTGCCTGCTCGTGGGGCTCGTGGGGCTCGGGTTGCACTACCAGGGGAACGTCGAGTTCGAACTGGAGATGTATCCGTCCCTGCGCGGCATCAACCTTTTCTGGGAATCACTGACCGGGGCGACTCCGGCCCTGGCGCCCGGTACGATGGTGGGGCTCGGATTGCTGGGGCTGGCCTATACATATCGGCATCCGGTACTCGTGGAGCGGCATTGACGCGACTGGCCCTGACGGGGGCGCCGCAGGAACGGTTGGAGGGACGGTGATGACGATGGCAAGAGTGGTAGCTCGAGTGCTCCTCACGGTGATGGCGGTCGTGGCTGGTGGGACCAGCGCAGCGCGCGCCCAGGTGGGCGACAGCCGCGGGCTGGTGAATCCGAATCTGGCGAGTGCTGACGAGCTCAGCGAGCTACCCGGTCTCACCGGCACGCTTGTAGATGGCCTGATCGGGCGACGCCCCTTTCTCACGATGACCGACATCGACGCCTATCTCAGCGGAACGCTAGACAGGAGCGAGCTCGGAGCGCTGTACCAGGCGTTGTTCCTGCCCATCAACCTGAACACGGCGCCGCGGGACGAGATCCTCCTGGTGCCCGGGGTCGGTGCCCGGATGGCCCATGAGTTCGAAGAGTACCGACCGTACATGGCGCTGGAGCAGTTCCGCCGTGAGATCGGAAAGTATGTCGACGACGAAGAGGTAGGGCGCTTCGAACGGCATGTCTTTGTTCCGATCGACCTCAATACGGCGAGCGACGACGCGATCTTGAGCATTCCGGGTCTCGGTCAGCGGCTGCTGCACGAGTTCAAAGAGTACCGACCCTATCGGGCCCTGGAGCAATTCCGTCGCGAGATCGGAAAGTACGTCGATGACGACGAGGTCGCGCGGCTGGAGCGCTACGTCGTTGTGAAGTAGGCGCGGCCTTCGACGAACTCGACCTGGGTCACTCCGGAAGCCGATAGGCGACGAGCTCTCCCGCCAGCCCGTTTCCGCTGACGGAGACCACGATGTACTGCGTGCCGTTCAGCGAATAGGTCATTGGCGTACCTGACTGCTGTGCCGGCATATACACCGCACCGGCTTCTTCGCCGGTCGCCTTGTCATAGGCTCGCAACATCGCGCCCACCTCGCCAGACGGAGTCGTGAACGTACCACCCTCCCCGGCGATCACAAGTGTCTTGGTGACGAGCGTCCCGATTCGGCCAAAGCGGCCGGTGCGAGGGACGTCTACGCCCTCGAGTCTGGGGTGGTTCCGGATGTTGTCGGGTGTTTCGCCGTGGGGGACCTGCCAGAGAATGTCGCCGATGTTTAGGTCGATGGCCGTGATCTGTCCCCATGGCGGCTTGATGATCGGAATACCATCGATATTGAGTGCGGCGTCGGCCCCGCTGACCCCTCGGGCGCGTCCCTGGATGAAATCCATATCCGACCGTTCGGGGTTGTGGACGAGGCCGAGCGACGTTATTTGTGTGAAGGAATAGATATAGGCGATCCCCGTTTCCGGGTCGAGCGAGCCCCCGGGCCAGTTGGAGCCTCCGGTCTGAGACGGCAGCATGAGTGTTCCCCATGGTCCCTCTGGAACCGAGACGGTCGGCGGCGTGAAGATTGGACCGATCCGAAAGTTTGCGATGAGCTGCTCGGCCTCTGCCCGGAGCTCGGGCGTGAAGTCGATGAGAACGTCGGGTCGGACCCCCTGGCGCTCATACGGCGGTGGTTTCGTCGGAAACGGCTGTGTGGGCGACGCCACTTCACCGGGCACATCCGACGCCGGGACCGGTCGCTCTTCGATCGGCCAGACGGGCTCGCCCGTTTCTCGGTCGAGGACGTACAGCCATCCCTGTTTGCTCGGCTGCGCGACGGCCTTGATGGCCCGACCATCGACGGTGATGTCCGCCAGGATCGGGGCGCACGGGAGATCCCAATCCCAGACATCGTGGTGGATGAACTGGTAGTGCCACAGCCGCTCGCCCGTCTCGAGGTTGACGGCCACCAGACTGTCGGCGAACAGATTGTCGCCGGGCCGATGCCCACCGTAGTAATCGTTGGTCGGCATCTCCGTGGCGAAGTACGCGATCCCGAGCTCGGCGTCGATACTCATCTGGCCCCAGGACCCGGTGTTGCCGGTGTAGCGCCACGAGTCATTCAGCCAGGTGTCGTTGCCGAACTCATCGGCTCCCGGGATCGTGTGAAAGATCCATGTGCGTTCACCTGTCCGTGCATCGAACCCTCGCACGTGCCCTTTGATATTTGCCATCGACTTCGGCGCACCGCCCGGGAGGTGGGCTGCGCCGATGAGAATCGTGTTGCCGGCGACAATGGGTGCGGCATGCAGGCCGACCTCACCCGTGAGCGGGTCGATGTCCTGATCCATGGTCTGCTTGAGGTCGACGATACCGTTCGCGCCGAAGTCGTCGATGCGCAGGCCAGTTGCCGCATCGAGTGCGACGAGCCTGTACCCCGGGGTCACGTAAAAAATCTGACCTGAATCGCCGTCCTTCCGATACGCGAGACCCCGTCCAGAGAGTCTCCGCGGCGCCGTTGCTCCGCGCTCCCCTTCGTCCAGGCGGTGCATCCACAGGAGCTCGCCCGTCGCGGCATCCGCTGCGATGACCGTGCGCCGCGACCCGACGGTGGAGTACACGATCCCACCGACCATCAGAGGCGTCGATTGGAAGTTGTACTCGGGCCCCGGCCCGAAGTTGTGTGTCTTGAGTCGCCAAGCAACTTCGAGGTCGTTGAAGTTCTCGGCATTGATTTGGTCGGCCGAGGAGTATCGGGTGCTCGCGAGGTCGCCACCATAGGTTGTCCACTCGATGTCAGCCGTCTCCTGTGCTGCAACCGAGACCGAAACCATCGCGGCGACCGACAGTATCCAACACGTCTTCTTCAGCGTCACACGTCCTCCCCTCGGTGTGATCCGCCCGGGGACATTCCGTCGCCGGCGGGCGAATCGTAGGTGCATCCTAGCGCCGGAGCCATCGGGGTTCAACCCACACCTTCCGCCCTGGGTCGTCAGCGGTGCGTCGCAGCCGTCGTCAAACCGGCCGTGAGGGGTGGCTCACCCTAAAGACCGGGAGCAAGAGACCGATTTGATGACTAGAGCTCTGTGTGGAGTTGGTGCGCAAAACATGGGTGTGACGACAGCCGAAGCGAAGATTCTGAGCGACAGCGGGACTCCAGACCATTCGCCGCCTCTGGAGACGCTCGATGCGATACTCGAGGGGGTTCGTGCTGGAGGGCGACTTCCAGCCGGGGTCACGCTTCGGGATGCGAAGCTCATCGGCCGGAATCTCGCGGGTGCGAACCTCGCCGGCGTCGACCTTCGGGGCGCCGACCTCTCGCGTGCCGACCTGACGAAAGCGAACCTCGTCGGAGCACAGCTGGAGGGCGCCGTGCTATTCGGTGCGACGCTCGATCAGGCCGAGCTGCTCAAGGCCAACCTGAGAGGGGCCGACCTGACGCAGTGCTCGGCAAAGGGTGCTGGATTCGGCGGTGCTGATCTGGAGGAGGCCAACTTCTTTAGCAGCACACTGACCGGCGCGAGTTTCACGCAGTCCAACCTGACACGCACCGATTTTCGAACGGCAGACCTGACCGGTGCACGGTTGCGAGAGTGCCGGATGAGTGGGGCCGACCTGTCGCAGTGCGTGCTGGTCGGGGTTGACTTGAAGGGCTGCGACGCCACCGGAGCGTCGTTCGAGGGGGCAGACCTTCGAGAGAGCCGGCTTGGTGGCCTGCGGGGGGGCGGTCGCGCGAAGTGGATCGGAGCCGACATTCTGAACGTCGATTTTTGCGGTGCGTATCTCGTCCGTCGGCAGATTCTCGACCAGAACTACCTTCATGAATTCCGGACCCAGAGCCGGCTGACGGAGGTGGTCTACTGGATCTGGTGGGTGACATCCGACTGCGGACGGAGTTTCGTCCGGTGGGGGCTGTGGACCGCGGCGCTTGCGGCCGTCTTCGCGGTTGCCTACCAGTTTGTCGCTATCGACCTGGGCGGACGGCCTGACAACTGGATGACGACCATCTACTTTAGCTTCGTCACGCTGACGACACTGGGATACGGCGATATCGTTCCGACGTCGGCCGCGGCCAGACTCGTTGCGTTGGCTGAAGTGACCATCGGTTACATGATGCTGGGCGGCCTGTTGGGGATCTTCGCCAACAAGATGGCTCGGCGCGCTGAATAGCAACGGCCCATGCTCAAGCTCTTTGCCCGCAAGAAGACCGACCCAGAGTCACAGCTCCGCGAGATTCTGGATGGGTACGAGCTCCCGATGTTTCCGGCGATCTATCTGGAGGCTCTCCAACAGCTTCGCGACACCGAGTCGTCGCTGGGGGCACTGGCGGACGTCCTCGCAACCGACCCCGGTCTGACAGCGAGACTCCTTCGGACGGTCAATTCGGCCGCGTTTGGGTTGCGAAGTCAAGTGACAAGCGTGCATCACGCGGTGTCGATGTTGGGGCGCGGACATGTCGAGTCGATGCTCGTCTCGCTTGCAAGTCACTCGGCCCTGCCGTCAGAGCCGTGCGATGGCTTCGAACCCGAGCGCTTCTGGCGGACAGCCGCACGCCGAGCTGCCGTTGCCCGAGCGCTTGCAGATCGAGTGAGTCCCGCGGAGCGGTCGGAGTGCTTCACCGCCGCCCTGCTGTCGGACATGGCCATTCCGATGCTGTGTACTCGCAAGGGCGAGGCGTACACGCGTCTCGTCCGGCAGTGGCACGATGGACACGGGGAGCTACAGGTGATGGAACTCGAGGCGTTCGGGTGGGACCATGCCCAGGTCGCAGTGATGATGTGTAGCGAATGGGACTTCCCTGACGTGATCGCGGAAGCGATCGCGTCCCACCACGGCGGTGACGACCCGGAGATGCGGGTGCTGCCGGCGGTGAATCTCGCGGCGCTGATACCGGAGGTGAACGCCGAGGCTCATATCGAGGTGTTGACACAGCGGGTACACGAGTCGACCGGGCTCGAGCCATCGGATGTCCACGCTCTGGTGGAAGAAAGCTTCCGCAACGCCGAAGAGATCGCCGAGCAGTTTACCGCCTGACAGCACCTGTGCGTTCTCGCACAAGCCCCCTCCTATTTCGATCCGTCCCAAGCGTGCTCGAACGCTACAATGGTGGCACCATTCGACGGGCCAGTCGGGTCGGTCGGTGAAGACGCGCGCGGCCACCCACGCAGATGGGAGAGGAACCATGGCAAGTCCAACGGCGGCTGAGATTATGGCGCGGAACGAGGCTACGGTTTCCCCAGACTCAGATATCTACGATGCCATGCATCAACTGCTCACGAGGAAACTGACGGGTGTGCCGGTCGTCGACGAACAGGGTGCGTTGATTGGCATGCTGACGGAACGCGACTGCTTGAAGGTGCTGGTAGGCGGTGCACTGGATGGCCTGCCCACCGGAGCTGTGAAGGACTACATGACGAGTCCAGCCGAATCAATCAAGCCGGCCGCGACTCTGTACGATATCGTGCATCTCTTTCTAACCCGGCCCTATCGTAAGCTCCCGGTCGTCGATGGGGCGGGCCGGGTGGTCGGGCAGGTGAGCCGACGCGATGCGCTTGTCGCACTCGAGTCGTCGAAGGGCGAGCGATTGTTCGGGATTGATGATGTGAAGACACCCGATGGGCCGGGTGTCGATTCGGCGATGCGGCGAGCGCGCGGCGGGCGCTAAAGCGCTTTTCATGACCGTGTGGCGGCCGAGTACCCGCAGTGCCGAACATAGGTGCGGCATTCGTCAGGGCTGAAGTGCGCCAAGCACTCGCCGAGGAACGGCCAGAGCGTCTCGGTGCTGCGACAGCGAGCGGTGCGAACGAGGGCTTTGAGCTTCGCGAAGCAGAGCTCGATGGGATTGAGGTCCGGGCTGTAGGGTGGCAAGTACCAGAGGGTGGCCCCGGCGGCCTGGATGGCGCGTTGGATGCCGGCGACCTTGTGGGCCCCGAGATTGTCGGCAATGACGATGTCGCCGGGCTGCAGGGTCGGCACCAGGATCTGTTCGATGTAGGCGCGGAAGCTCTCGCCATCGATCGCGCCGTCGAAGACCCCCGGTGCGGTCAGCCCCGTGACCCGCAACGCGGCGAGAAACGTGCTGGTCTGCCAGCGCCCGCAGGGGGCGTGGTCGTGGACGCGCGCGCCGCGCGGTGCCCGGCCGTACCGCCGAAGCAGATTGGTGGTGATGCCGGTTTCGTCCAGAAACACGAGGTGGGCGACATCCCAGGTCGGCGCCGCCGCGTGCCACGCGACCCGCGCGGCCGCGACGTCAGGCCGATCGTGTTCGGACGGGCGGACCGTTTTTTTTAACGGTCAGGCCGAGGGCCCGCACGGCGCGCCAGACCGTCGGCACACTCGCGGGCGTGGCGAGGGCGTCCTTCAGCTCAGCCAGCGTGCGATCCGGGTGCGCCGCAATCAGCGCGGCCAAGGTGTGTAGGTGCGGCTCAAGCATGCCGCGCCGTCCATGTCGCTGGACGCGAGGCGCCACCTCGCCCGTTTCGCGCCGCCGCTGTTTCAGTAGCCGCACCCACGACCCGCTCACGCGGTACTTCGCCGCCACATCGGCCGCCTTCATCCCGGCATCGCTGTCGAGGAGCGCCCGCTCTCGCAGATCCATCGAATAGGCACGCATCGGTCCTCCTGCATCGGTATGCGCAGAAGTACCACGACCGCCCCAGGTAGTACAAGGCCTATTTGAAAAGCGCTTTAGGGCCGAATCGGCACGACTCCCATCGCTCTCCGCCACGCAGTCGGCTGGAAGACCTCGGCTTCTTGCGACGAACCTTGAGGACTCTGACTCGTACCGCCGTCTATCTATGCGCCGTCGCAGTGCCTGCTGCTCTGGCCGTCGTCGGCGAGGCTCAGACGACACTCGACGTGCGGATCGTCGCATTTGATCCGCCGACGGGGCTAGCCGGGGTCGCGCTGTGGAGCAGCGGCGAGGGTTTTCCGGAGGATATTCGGCACGCGGCGCACACGGTCTATGTGCCTATTGCCGATGGCGTTGCACACGTGACGCTCGATGCACTCCAGCCTGGGGGGCGGTATGCGGTCACCGTCTACAACGACAAGAACGACAACGGTCGCTTCGACAAGAACTGGATAGGGATGCCTCGGGAGCCCTGGGGCGTGTCGAACAACATCCGGCCCACGCTTCGCGCACCCCGTTTTGACGAAGCCGTGATCGAGATCGGTCCAGGCGTGCACTCGATTGAGATCCGCCTCGAGTAGCGGCGCCGTTCGACGATCGGGATGGAAAGGCGGACCAACCCGTTTCTCCGCTGTGCCGATCTCGTGGGTTTTCTACAGCTGAGGGCCAGCTGGCCCACGTTCAAGAAAGAGAATGGCCTGAAGTAGTGGCGCTCGGGTCCCGTACCGTGGGACGATAGTGTCGAGAGTGGTCGCTGTGAGGGCGAGGTTGGTCACTGTGAGAAGGAGATGGCGATGATGCGGTATTTCTCGACACTGGCGGTCATGGGAACGTTCCTGTTCGTCGCCACCGTTGCCTGGGGACAGCCAGGCATGCGCGGGTCGGCGCATCATGAGTACCGCATCGTCACCGTGGTGGAAGGTCTGGAAGTCCCTTGGTCCATGGCGTTTCTCCCGGACGGTGACATGTTGGTGACGGAGCGACCTGGTCGGCTTCGCATCATCAGGAACGGTCGGCTGCTGGTGGAACCGGTGTCCGGCGTACCCGCGGTTTTTGCACAGGGACAGGGCGGTCTGTTCGATGTGGTCCTGCATCCAGAGTTTGCAACGAATCGCCTCATCTATTTGAGCTTTGCGAAGCCCTTGGGCGAGGGTTCCACGACAGCTGTCATCAGAGCTCGATTTCAGGACGATCGACTTAGCGAGATTGAGGAGGTCTTCGAGGCGGTTGCCCAGGGGCGCGGACACTACGGCGGCCGGTTGGCGTTTGACGCTCAAGGCTACCTCTTCGTGACCGCTGGAGACCGGATGGCGCCGTCATCTGGCGACCTCGAGGCCCATCCGGCACAGGACCTTTCGAACCATCATGGCGTGGTGGTCCGGCTCCATGACGACGGACGGGTACCTTCAGATAATCCGTTCGTTGGGCGCTCTGACGCTCTTCCGGAGATCTGGAGCTACGGACATCGAAACCCGCAAGGGCTCGCGATCGATCCTGCGACCGGCAATGTCTGGATCAATGAGCATGGGCCGCAGGGCGGTGACGAGTTGAATCTGATTGAACCTGGGAAGAATTATGGCTGGCCGGTCATCGGGTATGGCGTCAACTATGGGTCCGGATTGACCATTCACGAGGGAACTCGCCGGGAAGGGATGGAAACGCCGGTTCACTTCTGGGTACCGTCGATTGCGACGTCGGGGCTGATGATCTACGGCGGCAACCGCTTTCCTGAGTGGCGCGGAAATGTCTTCGTCGGCGGAATGGCGGGTCAGCAGCTTGCGCGCGTCGCGATGCAGGTAGACCGACCGTTGCAGTCCGAGTGGGAGGAGACGCTGCTGCCGGGTCTCGGCCGGATCAGGGATGTTCGGGAGGGACCCGACGGGTATATCTATATCGCGGTCTCAGACCGCGCGGGCGCGCCAACGCCAATCATTCGTCTGGAGCCGGCGACACCAACCAACTGAGCGTGAGGCGCGACTGGACGTCTTGCCCTAACGCTTCCGAGAGAACGGAAGTACGCGGTTCCCGGCATTCGTTGCGGCAACCGATCCGCGCGGCCGGGACGGGTCGACGGCCTCAGGGACGAGCTTGTAAAGTGCGGCTCCGTTCGCCAGACCGAGAACGGCCGCCAGGCGGTCGAGCACCTGCCACCCGTGCGGCGTCATGCCTTCGACTTCGGGTCCATCGCGCTCGAGTTTGAGCACAACTGATCGCTTGACACCGGCTTTTGTCGCGAGCGAGGTCGCCGTGAGCTTGTTCTGCTCCCGCATCTTGCGAATGACGTCACCGACATGCCACGCTCTCACGACGATATGTGACTTTCAGACATCTTCAGACAGAGTTGGGTATACAGAAGGTATTATCGGGGCCACGCTGGAGGTGCTCCAAGGGGAGGCGGTATAATTTGCGCACTATGACCCTGAAAAAGATCGTGTTAGTCGGGATGATCGGCGTCATCGTCGCGAGCACGGGCGGTGACGTGGCCGCGCAGGACTGGCCGCAGTGGCGGGGACCGAACCGTGACGGGGTGGTTGAGGCATTCAACGCTCCGTCGACATGGCCAGATGGGCTGACGAAAGAGTGGACGGTCGAAGTGGGCCTCGGATACGCCACACCGATTATGGTGGGCGATCGGCTCTACATGTATACGCGGCAAGCTGACGACGAGGGAATGCTCGCACTGGACGCCCGTTCGGGGCAGCAGCTCTGGTGGTCGGGCTATCCCGCGCCGTTCGAGATGGTGATGGCGGCGGCCAGTCACGGGAGGGGACCGAAATCGACGCCGGCCTACGCCGACGGTCGTTTGTTCACCCTGGGAATGAGCGGGATCGTCACGGCCTGGGACGCCGACAGCGGGGAACAACTCTGGCAGCAGCCAGGCGGTGACGTCCAGCCCTTGTTCCACACGGGGATGTCTCCGATCGTGGACGGTGACTTGGTAGTGTTCCATGTCGGTGGGCACAACGATGGTGCGCTCACCGCCTTCGATGTAGTCACGGGTGATGTACGTTGGAGCTGGGATGGCGATGGGCCTGCCTACGGCTCACCGATTGTCGTCGATCTCGCCGGGACCCGGCAGGTCGTGACGTTCACCCAGGACAACTTTGTTGGCGTGGCCCTTGCGACGGGTGAGCTGCTCTGGCGCCGGCCATTCAGCACGCACGCAACCACGACATCTCAGACGCCTATCCTCTACGACGGAGACTTGATCGAAGCAGGACGAGGTAACGGGATCACGCGGGTCCGGGTGGTTCGTGAAGGTGGTGCCTGGACGACTGAAGACGTCTGGCACACCGATGAGGTGTCACTTCACATGACGAATGGAGTGGTGACCGACGGTGTGCTCGTTGGTCTTTCCCATCTCAACAGCGGGCAGTACTTTGGTCTTGACCTTGACGCTGGACAGGTCTTGTGGACCAGCCAGCCTCGTCAGGCCGAAAACGCCGCAATAATGCGTTCCGGCCGCACCATTTTTTCTCTAGAGGATGATGCCGAGCTCGTCGTGCTGCCGAGCAGCCGAGCCGAATTCGCCCCTGTCGGACGATACGATGTGGCGGACAGTGCGACGTGGACCCAGCCGACGTTCTTTGGGAACAGTGTCTACGTGAAGGACGTGTCATCGCTGACACTGTGGACGTTCGACTAGCTACCCCCCCCGTAGCGTTCCGCCGCCACGGGACCACGCACGATGCGGACTATTGGTAGCGCTGGTAGATCTCGCGCGGTTTTCCGACGATGGCAACCGTTGTTTGCCACGGGTGGCCGGCTTGGTCACGTCCAGTTTGCTGACCTACGTGCAGAAGCTCATAGCCGTGCGTCTCCACGTAGTGGCTAATCTGCGCAGCGACGTTTTCTGGCTCTGAGTAGAGGAAGTCGGGGGAGTCTTCCGGCCGACACTCCTCGCATGGTCGCCCGAGAGCGCTCGAAAGCTGGACCGCTTTCAGGATGTGATTGAGGCCTACCGACTCGGAGTTCTTTCTCATCGTTGGCGTGCACGGCACTGCACGCGATGTCGGCGAATCTTCCGACTCCCGCGCATGGCCGCTGAATGTTCGTCACCACTGACAATCGACCCACTCGGGAAAGAACTTCAGCCGCAGGCGGGCAATGTCAACCCGGCGGCTCGATGATTGGCTCGTGCGTCCGGCACAGGGTGTGTGTGGTGTAGTCTCTCGCGGAGGACTGGAGGAGAGATGCGAATCAGGGATTTGGGGATGGTCGCTAGTCTGGTCTGGCTCGGCGCCTGCTCTGGGCCGGCGGAGATACCGCTCCGCCCCGTGGCCAGCGTCCAGCAGTTGATGGCCCACATCGTCGATCCTGCGGCCGACATCGTGTGGGACGCGGTCGGAACGGTCATTAGCGCAGAGGGGGAGGACCACTGGGAGCCGGAAACTGACGAGGAATGGGCCGTCGTTCTGAACGGGGCGATGACCATCACAGAAGCTGCGAATCTTCTCATGATCGGCGAACGCGCGCGGGATCAAGAAACCTGGATGCGGATGGCGCAGGGCATGGCTGAAGCCGGATTGCTCGCGGTGGCGGCCGCGGAAGCTCAGGACGCCGACGCCATTTTTGGGGTTGGCGAGGACGTCTACAACTCGTGTGATCGGTGCCACAATCTGTACTGGGTCGGGGACGACGACCGCGGGAGGGTGCGAGACGAGAACCCGCAGCCTCCGGTCCGCGAGGAGTGATGCTATCCCGAGACGCCCGCTGCCGTGCGGGCCGCAACCCCGTCGAGATCCGCGGAGTCGACCTTCGGAAGTCTCACGCGAAAGAGGCTGCCTCTCGGCTCCGATTCTTCGTACGTGAGAGCCCCGTGGTTGGCCTCGACCGCCCACTTGGCTAGAGCCAGGCCAAGCCCGTCAACCCGTACTGTCCGCGGCCCGATCAGGCGCCCCACGCCAGAATCTGTCGAACATCCGATGCCGGAACGTGCTGGGAACGCCGGGACCGGTGTCGCTGACCTCGACCGTCGGACCGTTCGGTCCGTTCGTGACCTGAGCGATAATCCGTCCACCGCGAGGCGTGTACTTGATAGCGTTGTCGACGAGGTTGATCAGTGCCTGCCGGAGCACGAGGCGATCACCACGGCAACGACAGGTCCCCCGGCAGTCAGCGGTCAGCGACTGTTGCTTCTCTTCGGCGAGAACGGACAGATGGCTCACGACGCTCCGGGTGAGATCGCAGAGATCGATCGTTTCGGACGAGAGCGCAATTTGTCCGGTATCGCCCTTTGACAGGAACAGAAGCCGTTCGACGAGGCTGCTCAGCCGGTCGGTGTCCTCCAGCATGTCGGCGATGACAGTGCGGTAGTCGGCGGCGTCGCGTGACCGCTGCAGTCCAACCTCGCCGACGCTTCGGATAGCGGTCAGGGGCGTCCGGAGTTCATGCGAAACCTGTGCGGTGAAGGTTTGCATTTGGTCGAACGATGCCTCGAGCCTGGCAAGTGTGTCATTGATGATGGAGGCGAGCTTCCCGAGCTCGTCGGTCGGATTCTCGATCGGCAGGCGCTCCCCGAGGCGCTCCGCTGTGATCATCCGGGCCCGGTCGGCCATCCGATCGATTGGGCTGAGAGCGCCGCGCGCCAGCCAGTAGCCTCCGAGGCCCGCTGCGGCGACACTGAGGGGGAGTCCGAGGACGAGGACGAGCATCAGCTCGCGTAGCTCCTGCCGCATGGCGGCTTCGGATGAGCCAACCTGAACGACGACCGGACGACCTGCGATCGTCACCTGGCCGGTGAGGATCCGAAACGGGTGGGGGGAGGACGAGACCGACACGATGCGGCCGTCAGCTTCGTGCGTCAAAGCCTCACTCTCGGGGATCGGTACCCGACGTGCCAGGCTCGTGCGAAACAGTGATTCCCCGTCTGTACTCCAGACCTGGAGCCACGGGCTCATCTGTGTCTCTTCGGAATCGAACCAGACAAGGGTCCCGTCTAGCTGAAGCTGCGCCATTTCTGTCGCCCAGCGAAAATCGCTCTGGAGGCGATCGTCGAGCGCGCTCGAGGTGTTGATCCTCACGATGACGAAGACAGCCGAGGCGTAGACGATCAACACGAGGACCATTGCAGCGATGTGCATGAGAGTCAGACGGGCACGCAACGTCCGAACCAGTGGTCCGCCACTCATGCCGTGCCCTCTCGCAGGGTGAAGCCGACGCCCCGAACGGTGTGCAGGAGCACCGGTGAGCCGAGCTTGCGTCGGACTCTCGAGATGTGCACGTCGATGACGTTGTCCAAGGTCGTGCTGCGGGCGGTCTCTTTCCACACATCTCGGGCCAACGCGTCGCGGGAGACAACCCGTCCGCCTGCGCGCGCGAGATACTCGACGAGCTCGAACTCCTTGGCGGTGAGCGTGATCTCGTTGCCGGCGCAGCGGACCTGTCGTGTGGCCGGGTCGAGGCGAAGCGGCCCGACCGAAAGCGGCCCTGCAGCCAAAACCCGACCTCGTCGAAGGATGGCGCTGATGCGTGCCAGAAGCTCGCTGAATGCAAACGGTTTGGCCAGGTAGTCGTCCGGCGCCGGCGCTGAGACCTCGAACCCTGTTGGTGACACCATCACGAGCGGTGAGAATCAGGACGGGTGTATGCACACCTTTTTGCCGCAGCGCCGAAACAACCTCGATGCCATCGCGGCCGGGTAGCCCGAGGTCAAGAAGGATCAGATCAAACACCTCGGTGCTGCCGCGGAAGAGCGCATCCTCACCGGTGGCCTCCGTCACCACCTCATATCCTTCGCCTTCGAGCCCATCGCGGAGGGCAGTTGCGACCCTCTTCTCGTCCTCAACGACCAGAACACGGAGAACCCTTGCCACGTCTCGTGGCACGCGTGCCGCCTGATTCCCTGCGATGCTCTCCACGATGTGAACCTACCGCACCCTTCGCGAGGGCAATACTCGGGGTCCTGAAGACAGAATCAGGAAGTCTTGGAGTATCCTCGCCATTGCCTATCTCTATGATAGGGCACGAGAGGACTGCGACCGAAGGGATGCGTGTGACGAGGTGCGCGACCGCGGTGCGCGACCGCGGTGCGAGCCGTGACGTCGGCGTGCCATTGCTTCCGTGTGGCGGGTGGCGATCCCGGGGGGGCAATGTGACGAGGACCGTGGCGTGTGGAGCACACCGACGACTGGCCCTGTTGGCGCTCCTGCTAGGACTGTGCCCTGGCTCGGCTGCCGCACAGTCTGACGTCGGGTCGATTCGCGGTGCGGTCGTCGATCAGCTCGGCGCTGGTATCGAGGCGACTGTCACGCTGTTGCGAGACGGTCAACGCGTCAGGGATACACGGAGCGATCGCCAGGGTTTCTTCAACTTTCCGATGGTTCCGACTGGTCGGTACCGTGTCGAGGCCGAAACCGATGGCTTCTCCCCAGCGCTCTCCGGCCCACTGAGGGTCGACGTGGCGGCCGATGTCCGGCTCACGCTGCGCCTTCAGATCGGACCGATCGAGCAGCACGTTGTCGTGACGGCGTCGGCGGCTCAGGTTCCTCAGGCGCAGGTTGGGTCGCCCGTCACCGTCATCGACGGGACCCAGCTGCAAGACATCGCGAAGGCGGACGTCCTCGAGGCGCTGAGGACGGTGCCCGGTACCTATGTTCTCCAGACCGGCCAGCGTGGCGGTCAAACTGACATCTTCGTACGTGGGGGGCAGCCCGATTTCAACAAGGTACTCATCGACGGTGTCTCGGCAAACGATATCGGTGGTGCCTTCGACTTCGGCGTGCTGTCGACAGCTGGCGTCGAGGGAGTCGAGGTCATGCGGACGGCAAACAGTGTGCAGCATGGTGCTGATGCCATGAGCGGAGTCATCAGCCTGACAACACCGCGTGGCCGCTCGTCACGGCCGGAGCTCATCTACGCGATCGACGGCGGGAATCTGAGTACGATTCGTCAGAACGTGTCAGTGGGCGGCGTGGTCGATCGAGTGGACTACTACCTGGATGTCTCCCGCTTCGACACCGATAACGATTTACCGAATAGCAAGTTTCGGAACACGACCGTGGCTGGGCGCTTGGGTGTGTCGCTTGGTCGCGGGACGGATCTGACCGTTACCGTGCGCCACATCGATGCTTCCGTCGGTTTACCGGGAGCGGTGAGGTTCAACGGAATCGCGGACGATTCTCGCCAAGACCAGCGGCTGAGTTTCTTCGGTGTCACCGCGCGGTCGCTCCTGAGCGACAACCTGCGAACGACGGTGCGCTTTTCTTCGAGCGATCAGCAGTCGGAGTCTGTGAACCCAACGCCTACGGGTGAACCGTTCGATCCCTTCGGCTTCGGGGTCAACTACCTCGGGGCACCGGTCACGGTCGTTGGCGGGAACGGATTGGCGGCTAGCGGTCGGCCGATTCTCGATTTCGGGGGGACCTATCCGGCGCGGTTCGACTCGATGACGTCGCGGCGGTCGGTCTCTGGTCAGGCTGACTATCGGGTGTCTGACGCCCTGGACGTCTCGGGTGGCATCCGGCTAGAGCGTGAAGACGGGACGCAGGAAGGAACCTTCGATCGGTCTGACACCGACCGGACCAACGTGGGATCGTTTGTCGAGGCTCGGGCCAAGATACGGGACCGGATCTTCCTCACCGCTGGCCTGGGCTTCGAGAACAACGAGATCTTTGGGTTCGAAGCGACCCCGCGACTCTCTGCTGCGGTGTATCTTCGGGCCCCATCAGTCTCACAGGCTGCACTTGGCGATACGAAGCTGGTTTTCAACGTCGGCAAAGGGATCAAGGCACCGACCGTCTTCGACGAGCTGAACTCAGTTCACGCTCTACTCGCTGCGCTTCCTGATGGTGAGACGCTGATCCGGGCCGGCGGCATCGAGCCGATTGGTGCCGAGCGAAGCCGAAGCTTCGACATCGGCCTGGAGCAGGGGCTGTGGGGCAGTCAGGCTCGTGCGCGGTTCGCATTCTTTTACAACAGATTCAGCGACCTGGTCGAGTTCGTGCCCTTCGCCCCGCTGCCCGCGCTTGGGGTTCCGCGCAGCATTGCCTTCAACCTCCCCTTCGGCGCGACAGTCAATGCGGCGTCGTACCGAGCGCGAGGGATCGAGACATCTGCCGATATTGCCATCTCCGGGATGTTGCGTATCGCCGCGAGCTACACCTTCCTTGACGCAACCGTCACCGACTCGTTCTCTGGGAGCGCGCTGGACCCGAGTATCAACCCGACCTTTCCTAGTATCGAAATCGGGGCGTTCTCGCCACTCGTCGGGGCACGGCCGTTCCGCCGTCCGACGCATTCGGGGAGCTTGCTGGCAACCGCCACCGCGGGTCGTGCACAGGTGACGCTCGCCGTATCGTTCGTCGGTAAGTCCGACGACAGCACCTTCCTCTTTGATCAGTTCTTTGAGAACTCGCTCCTCTTGCCGAACCGCGATCTCGCCGACGGATACCAGAAGGTCGACTTGAGCGGCGCCTATCGTGTGCATCCACGGCTCCGCTGGTACGTGAGCATCGAGAACCTGCTGAATCAGATGTACGACGCCGCCGCGGGATTCCCGGCCCTGCCAACGACAATCCGCACTGGCGTCGCCATCACGATTGGCGGGGACTAGTGGAGTGTCGTTGTGATTCGTGCAGCGGTCTCCGACCGCGGCATCCCGCCTAGCAGCGTTACTCCACTAGTTTCTCGATTGACCTTGATCGCTACGCGGCTTACCAGAATGTCTGTCGAGTATGTCGTGAAGTGCTTGGAGCCTTCGTTCGACGGGCGTTCGGGACACGCTCTTTCGTTCGACGGGCCTAGCCGCCGGTCGACAACGTGGGCAAATTCTTTCCGAGATTGCGCTGGAATCTACAAGGTGGCGGCCACACAGGGCGCAGACGGGGACCACTGTCGTTTCCTTTCTCCCCGAAACGTCACGAACCGTCGCTTCGGGGGTGCCGGGGGGCGCAGAGGGGGTTGCAAGCTTTGCGCCGGGAACGCCCTATTCTCGGAGTTACACAACAGTGCGCCGAACTGCCACTCCTGTGATCTTTCTTGGACAGAACGCTCAAGGGCGCGCGCGATTCAGAAGTGTTTTGCTAACGTTTGGGGCGAATGGGCGACTTGGCACCGGGGATGCTTTTCGTAGGGTCCATGGGGCGATTGCGGCGCCGATTCGGAGAAGATGAACAGGGGCACGCTGTGCTCGGGTATGTGCTGATCACCGGTTTCTTCTCAGTTCTTGTCCTCCAGCCCGAGCTGCTGGTGGCAGTCGTCTACAGGATCTCTGACTTGTTGAGCCTTTTCGTCTCGCAGATCGGCGTGATCTTCTAGAGTGCGGCAGCGCGCCAATGAATCCTGGTCCCGTGGTGGAACCGGGCAGACCGGCTCCAGCCTGGCGGCGATTCGGTCGGCGATACTGCGGGCGAGCCTACCTCCGAACGTGGCCGGAGCACGCCGGTGGGCCAGAGTTCGTCGATGGAGTGACCCTGGTTGTCGTGGACCTCGCCGCCTAGCGCCGAACCTCACTCAGGCTCGGCGCTACATCGGAAACGGCAGGGCACGCGAGACAGTCCGTGGTCAGTGGACCATCAAAGGAACGGTTGCCTTCATCTGACCCCATTCAAAGCCGAGCGAACCATCCTCGATCACAAACGTCAGCTGGTCGGCTGGCGGATCGAGATCGCTGACTTCCATCGCGGTGTGAGCGATGTCGTGCTCGGCGTTGTGGGACAGTCCCCACTGGCCGGTTTCGGAATTGACGATGAGGTGGAACTCTCCATCCATCCGTTGGGTGAACAGTGTGTACTCACCTGCTGGAACGTGCGCACTACCGAGCATGAGGTCACAGTCGGTTACGAGGGTGGTTGCTTCGTCAGCACCGAGACGCCAGACCTGATCGCCCATCGGATCGACACTTTCGCCGACGACCCGGTCCTTGAGAAACGGCCGGCCGTAGGTGATCGAGATGTTGGCGCCGTCCACACTCCAGTCAACCTTCGCGTGTGGGCTCCCGCCGGTGCCCGGGTGGACCTCGGTCGCCGTCCCTCCGCCGAGCTGGGACGTCCCGGCAACTGGTTCTGTCCCAGGTTCTGCGTTGCCCATCGGCTCCGCGGCCATCGCGTTGTGGCTGTTTTCGGCGCCGCCACACGCCGCCAGGGCGAACGTCGCGAGTAGGGTGACGAACAACGACTTCTTCAGGTACATAGACACTCCCAACTGTTCAGTGAGAAAAGCGAAAGTAGGATCTGACACTATAGCAAAACGCTAGAGGATCGTCTTTCCGAGCGCCGACAGTGCGAGTTCTACGGCAAGCTGGGCTGTCGAGTTCCGCGCATCGAGAATCGGGTTAACCTCTGCGAGGTCGAGAGAGGCCAGGGTGCCACTCTCGGCAACCAGCTCCATCAGCATGTGAGCTTCGCGATAGTTGAGACCGCCCTTGACGGCGGTGCCGACGCCGGGCGCGATCGAGGGATCACAGGCGTCGAGGTCGAACGAGACGTGTGTGCCGTCCGTTCCCGTACTCGCCAGCGTGATGGCGCGAGCTGCGACGCTCGCCAGGCCGTTGCGGTCTATGTCGTTCATTGTAAAGACGTGTACCCCTGAGTCGAGGACCCTGCGTCGCTCCGCAGGGTCCAGGTTTCTGATGCCGATGAGTACAGTCTTGGAGGGGACAATGGCTGGCGAAGAATCCCCGACTCTCGACAACTCGGCAGGCTCGGGCCCCAGAAGGGCTGCCAGGGGCATGCCGTGGACATTGCCGCTGGTGGTCGTGTCCGGGGTGTTCATGTCGCCATGGGCATCAATCCACAAGAGCCCGATCTTTCGACGGCGTCGCCGCGCGTGAGCGGCAGCCGCGGCGACCGACCCTGCGGCCAGGCTGTGGTCACCACCGAGCACCACAGGAAGCGCTCCGTCGTCCAGTGACTGGAGCGTTGTCTGGTACAGCCGCTCGCATACGCGGGCGATCTCTCGGATGTACTTCTTCGTGTGGGTCCCGCGCGCCTTCGTCTCGGGAACCGGTGCGGTGACGTTCCCCCGGTCTGTCACGTCAAAACCGAGCGCCTCGATCTGTTCCCCTATACCGGCGATACGAATTGCGGAGGGTCCCATGTCGACGCCGCGGCGGCCGGCCCCGAGATCCAGCGGAACCCCAATGATGTGAATGGGTTTCATTCCCCCGCCTCCTTTGCAGCCGCGACAGCGGCGGCGCGGCCGTTCGCGACGCAGTCGGGGATGCCGACGCCCCGGAATCCCGCACCGGCGACGAGCAATCCGGGGAGGTGAGCGAGCTGGGCATCGATGGCCGCCAGCTTGTCGAGGTGGCCGACCTCGTGTTGGGGATTGAGTCGGGGCCAGCGATAGACCCGAGTCAGACCAGGACCGCCCGAGATCTCCAGAAGGTGCTGGAAGTCTTGGTGCGTGGCCTCGATGAGCTCGGCGTCACTGCGGTCCAACACGTCTGGGTCCCTGGCGCCACCGACGAATCCCCGGAGGAGCACATGCCCCTCGGGGGCGCGATGCGGCCATTTGGATGAGACCCACGACCCCGCCATCAGTGTCAGCTGCCTTTCGGCGCGTGGGACAACGAATCCGGTGCCGTTGAGACGATGCCCCACCGAGGCTGACGGGTAGGTCAGCGCCACCGTTGCAGTCGAGGAATAGGGAATGCTCAAGCACAACGCTCCAAGATCGGGGTCGAGCCCCGAGACGATCCGGGCCGTCACATACGCAGGGACAGTGAGAATGACCTGGGTCGCCGCAATTTGCTCGCCGGAAGCGAAAGAAATCTGGTACGGCGAAGAGCCGGAGAGGCCGACAACCTCGTGTCCAGTATGCAGCCGTCCGCGGTCGAGGGCTTCGACAAGGGTCCGCGTCAGCTCGGCCAGACCGTCTGGCAGCGACCGGAACTGGCCATCTTTCGAGGGTGGAGCGGCGGCTCGGAGCGCACGGAATCGCTTGATCAGGCTCCCATGCTTCCGCTCGGTGTCAACGAGCCGTGGGAAGAGCGCCCGCATCGACAGGCGTTCGACGTCACCGGCATGAATCCCGGCGAGAAGCGGCTCGGCTATGTAGGTGACGGCCTCCTCGCCGAACCGGCGGCGGAAGAATGAACCCACTGATTCATCCTGATCGCTCGTCGACCGAGGAGTCTTCAACTCCAGCGCCATTCGTACCTTGCCGGCGGCGGAGAGGAGCGGCGAGGCGGCCAGGGGCCCGAGCCGCGTTGGAATGCCGAGGACCGACGCCTCGGGCAGGCGACAGAGGTGACCATTCTTCAGGACATACGCCGTCCGCGGTGGAAGTGTCGGTTGGAGCCGCGGGCCTAGTCCGAGTTCCTCACACAGTGCAATCGCAGCCGGCTTCTGCGTGAGTAGGGAGTCGGGTCCGCCGTCGATTGTGAATCCGTCGATGACGTCCGTCCGAATCACTCCACCGAGATGGTCGGAGCGTTCGAAGAGCCGGAATGGGATGCCGCGACCGCGGAGTTCGTAGGCGGCCGAGAGTCCGCTGATTCCGCCGCCAATGATCGCGACCTGCTCACCCGTGTCCATGAACGAACTGCGCCAGCGCCTGGACATGCTCGACAGGTGTCTCGGGGAGGATCCCGTGACCGAGGTTGAAGATGTGACCCCGCCGACCCGCGGCCCGACGTAGTACGTCGTCGGCTCCCTCGAGCATGCGTTCAATCGGGCCAAGGAGGAGCGTCGGATCGAGATTTCCCTGGATCGCGCGGTCGTGGCCGATCCTGTCCCAGGCCTCGTCCAGCGGGATTCGCCAGTCGGCCCCGACGACGTCACCTCCTGCCTCGGCCATTGCCCCCAAGAGCGTCGACGTGCCAGTACCAAAATGGATGACAGGTACGCCAGTGAGGTGCACGGCGTCGAGGATCTGTTTCGTGTGAGGCATCGCGAACTCGCGATAGTCATCGGGGCACAGGGCTCCGACCCACGAGTCGAACAGTTGCACGGCTTGTACACCGGCCTCGACCTGGGCGCGGAGGTAGTCTGAGACGACAGAGGTAAATGCGCCACAGAGCTTGTGCCACACGTCGGGCTCCCCGTACATCAGGGCCTTGGTCTTCGCATAGTTTGATGACGGTCCGCCTTCGATGGCATACGACGCCAGCGTGAACGGCGCTCCAGCGAACCCGATCAAGGGGACGCGCTCCTCGAGTTCCCTGCGCAGGATTCGGATTGTGTCAAGGACATGGCTGAGGGATTCGCGTGGCTCGAACAGGCGCAGGCGCTCAACATCGGCTGCGGAACGGACCGGCCTCTCGATCGCGGGCCCTTCCCCTTTGATGAAGTCAAAGGGAATGCCCATCGGTTCGAGTGGGAGCAGGAGGTCGGAAAAGAGAATGGCGGCATCGACGTCGATGCGGTCGACGGGCTGGAGTGTGACCTGAGCGGCCAGATCCGGCTGGCGGCAGATCTCGAGTAGCGTGTGTTTGGCCCGAATCGCGCGATATTCCTCCATATAACGCCCGGCCTGGCGCATGAGCCAGATAGGCGTGGCATCGACGGGTTCGCGCCGGCAGGCGCGCAGAAATCGATCGTTCACGTTGAGTATGGTACTACGCGGGTTGGAGCGGTCCGGCATACGTGCTAGGATTGCGCGTTTTATCGGTGTCACCCATACTCCTACGGCCGATTCGTGAACAGCAGGAGCACGACCGCGTCACGCGGCAGCTTCAGAGTCGGTGGCGGCGCCGATTCGAGGTCGGTGCCAACGCCGGCCCGGATGAGGTCGTGCCTGTCCGATCGCGCGGTCGCGTCGTGTATCCCGACCTCGTACTGACCTCCACAGTCTCAGGGCGCCGTCTCCACGGAGTGGTCGAGGTGGAGACGGCGTCGTCCGTGAATCACCTCGAGGCGATGGCCCAATGGAGCCACCTCGCCAAGGTGCGCGGCGCGTTCTATCTGTATGTTCCTGCGGGTCTTGCCGACGCCGCGCAACGTCTATGTAAGGCGACAAAGGCCAACGTCACCGAGATCTGGGTCTACTACGCCATCGACAGCCAAGCAAAGTTCTCGATGTCGTACCGGTCACCGCGCGCTCGGGTTGCCGCGACGGCCGCCAAGAACGCCCCGGCAAGGCGGACGGCGAGCAAGAAGGTGACGAAGGCGACCCGGAAGGCGACGAAGAAAACGAAGAAGAAGACGACGGCGACGAAGAGCGTGGCAAAGAAACAGTCTGCTGCAAAGAGGACGGTCAAGGCCACCGCCCACCACTCGATGAAGACGCGATCCGAGTGCTAGAGGAGAACAACCCAGATCTCGTGTTCGAGTGGGACAAGCTCCTCGCGGCGCGAGCCTCGGCGAAGGCGGACCAAAGCCAAAGCTCACCTAGGCCGCGCGGTGCGCGAAAGCGCGGGCGCCAAGCCTCAGACAAGGCGGGCACACGGCCGCAAGAGAAGCGTCGTGTGGCGCAGTCCGGTGGTAAGGACGGATCCGAGGCTTCGGACCGGGCCGAGCCGCCCGTTGTCTCCGACGTGACCGAGGCGCCGCCAGTCGATTCCGCCCCAATGCGTGCTGAGCCGGTTTCCCGGGCGGCCGTCGTTCAGGCGGCGGATCCGGAAAGGGCGGGTACCCAGGGCTCCGGTGATCGACTGAGTAGCCGCGGCGACCTCCAGTATCCCGTGGTCACTCTCATGGGAGACGGTGTGCTGGCGAGTCTCCGCAATCGCTACGCCGAGCTTCAGGCGCGGATAGATGAGTTGCCTTCCGATGCGGCAGAGCGAGAGTCGATCGGTGCCCGGGCCGCGGCGCTTGATCCCGATGGCTGGAGCGGGCTCGAAGCGGCGCTCACAGGGATCGAACGATTCGAATCCGACGTTGCGGAGGTCAAACGGCGGCTTGAGTTGACGCTGCCGCCGTCGGAGAAACCGGACCCCTGATGGTTCCGTCGGCGCGGCCGCGTCGGATGCTCGGCGGCGCCTGAGTGGTATACTTCGCTGCCCATGTGGCGTCACTCCGCGCGCCTTTGGAAGGTCCCCAACGGTAGGTCGGTCGTTGCGGTGTCGGTTGCGCTTGGAGTGGCCGCCTGCGCCCAGGCTTCGGCATCGCCGGTGGCGGGCGAACAGCAACTCGAGCCACGCACACCGGTTTTTCGATCCGGTGTGACTCTGGTGACGACGGACGTGATCGTTCGCGATGCGAACGGCCAGTTCGTTTCAGACCTGTCGCCAGAGGAGTTCTCTGTGTACGAGAACGATGTACGTCAGGAGGTCTCATCCCTGGTTCTTGTCCACGGCGGACGCGTCTTCGACGTCTTGACTCCACCCGAGGTCCCTGCGCCGGAGGGGATCGTCATGCCCGGCACACGGGCCGTGGATGATACAGCGGGGCGGATTTTCGTTCTCTTCGTCGACGATATGCACTTCAGGCCGGACCTCTCGCCGCAGGTCCGGCAGATTTTCAGATCGATTGGTGACGAGCTGGTTCACGAGGGCGACTTGTTCGGCATCATTGGCACCGGGACATCGAATCTGTCAGCACAGCTGACCTATGACCGCAGCCTAATCTATGCGGCTGCAGATCGCATCATGGGCGGCGGCATGAATCCAAGGGAGTTGCTGGAGACGCAACAATTGGGTGGGGCCGGCCTGGGCGAGTTGCGATGGAGGGCGCATGTCGCGTTCAAGACGGCCCGAGAGGCACTGAGGGATCTCGAGCGGATCAACAACCGGCGCAAGGTGTTCATCTACATTAGTGCTGGCTATGATTTCGATCCTTTCGGGGAGATGTTCGACGGCCGGCTCCAGGGTGGGCAGAACCCGCTTGGCGTGATAGACAATCCACTCTACGACCCAATCTCTCAGATCGATCGACAGGGACAAGTGTTCTCTGATGCCGATCTGCACGCGGAGCTCGCTGAGCTAGCTCGTGCGGCAAACCGGGCCAACACGAGCTTTTACACTCTCGATCCCCGAGGACTGGCCCATACGATGGACGTTCAATACGACCTCCCGGCCCGGGAGTGGGGGAGTCACATATTCCGGACGCAGGCGAGTCTCCGCGCGCTTGCGGAGCTGACGGGCGGCACCGCGATCGTGAATCGCAATGATTTCGCGGCCAGCCTTCGCGAAATCAGTGCCGAGACGAGCGACTACTACGTGCTCGGGTTCAATGCGAATGCTCCGGAGGCCGACGCTGAGCGGACGCGAAGACTCCGCGTCGAGGTCGACCGCACCGGTGCGGAAGTTCGTTCTCGCGAGCTCTACACGTTCGACCGCGCCGCGCAACCCTAGCGGGCCTATCGGGATCGCCGCCGAGCGCGCAGACGTTCGACTGCCTCATCCAGATACGCGCGGTCGATCTCGATTCCCACAAAATCCAGACCCAACTCGGCGCAGGCCACGGCCGTGCTCCCCAGTCCCATGAAGGGATCAATGACGAGGCCGCACCGGTCGACGCCGTGCAGACGCAGGCACCGCTCCGGAAGCAAGGGTGGAAAGGTCGCCGGATGTGGGCGGTCGCGCTCTCGGCTCTGGATGGTGGCATACGGAATAAACCACGTGTTCCCTCGACAGCGGACCCCGCTTGAGGCGCCTCGCCAGCGACTCACGTTGGACGTGTCCTGGTAGGCCACGCCGATGGCGCGCCGATCCAGCGGCGTGTGTCCGCGAGGCGTGAAGTGAAAGACGAACTCGTGGCAGTCGTTCACGAAACGCTCGCTGTTGACCGGTTTGTAATGTCCGACGGCGAGGTCGCGATCGAGTTGCGACCGTGTGCCCGCCAGGTCCCTATCGATCACGATCGACTTGATCCAGTGGATCGTGTTCTGGAGGATGAGATGATCTCGTGCCTCTGCCGCGACATCGAAGGCCGTCCACGGGCGACTGGGTTTGCTGCCAACGTTGAGGAACATCGAGCCTTCAGGTGCAAGCACTCTGGCTGCAGCCTTGATCCACTCGTTCGTCCAGCGGAGGTATCGATTGCCGGGCAGCGCGTCATGATAGGAGCGGTACTTGACCCCGAGGTTGTACGGTGGCGAAGTCACGATCGCATCAGCAGATGCTGGTGCGAGGGCCGCCAGGAGCTCTAACGAGTCGCTATGGTAGAAGCGAAGGGTCGCGCGACCGACGCGAAGCGTAACGGTTGGTTTCGGGAGGCGGCGTGCGGCGCACATGAGCGCCCACGGTGCAGGAAATCTTGGTGGGCTGTCAAGTGGCGTCGTGGCACATGGGGCGGCGATGAGGACGGAGGACTCGAGTCGCTGTCGTCAGGAGGCTGCGGGGACTGCGGTCGTCTCCGCGTTCGACGATCCGTGCGCCGTCACGGCCACTGGCAGGTTGCGCCTGTGGTCGGCATGCGCACAGGCGCAGCCCTTTTCTTCGACATACTGCACGTCGCGGTCAATCGCCAACTGATGATAGCGACCGACGAGACATCCGCAGCCGAGTCGTGCAAATCCGAGCAACCGGAAGAGCAGCATGTGCGTTCTCCTCTTCCTAGTCATCGGAGCAACCCGTGTGCCACAACAGCGCAATCTGGCGGGCGGGGTCGTTCTTCGAACGGGCCCCTGCCTTCGGGCCTGATGTCGGTGTGGGGAAGTGTGAGGGTCGGCGCGTACGCGCGAGCGTGTCCTGCGGGAGTGTCACATCATGCTCACAATCGTTATTCCCTTGACCTCACTGCGACGCATCGGCAAGAATGCCGATTACCTGGGCGATGCCGACACGGGGGGAGTCATACCGGTAGTGCTGCGGCGGACGCGGTCCGTCAGGCCGGTCTTCCAGTGTTCGGTGGTTTTCGCGTTCCTCCTGTACTTCGGTGCAGTCAGTTGGGCCCCCAACACCGGGCTTGCGGAGCCAGCGGCCGTTGCTCCAGAGCCTGCGAAACCGGACCCTATCCACGATCCTCCGGGTGAGCGTGACTTCAGCACGCTGCCCAAGCCACGATTGCGTGCGCCGGCGGCAATGGTCTACAACCCGACAACCCATGAGATCCTCTGGGAGTCTGGTGGACACGAGCGTCGACCGATCGCCAGTATCACCAAGGTGATGACGGCTCTTGTCTTCCTTGGCGATGATCCAGACTTGACCCGTGACGTTGTGATCTCTCGGCAGGACGTGCGCCGGGCGTCCACGACCTATCTGCGTCGAGGCGAACGGATCAGTCTGCGTGACGTTCTGCACCTTGCCCTCGTCGCCTCTGACAACACGGCGGCGCGCGTGCTGGCGAGAGTGTCTCGGTGGGGCACGAAGGGCTTCGTAGAGCAGATGAATCATAAGGCGGCGGATCTGGGACTGAGGAGCACCGCGTTTACGGACCCTTCGGGTTTGGACAAGCGGAACGTATCGACGGCCTATGATCTGTCGCGTTTGATCGTACATGCGGGAAGTCAGCCCGAGATCTCGACGATCATGCGCAAGAGGTCGTACCGACTGCGTACGAGCCGCCGAGGACTCACGGTCCGGAATACGAATCGATTGATCGGTGGGCGGCTCGACGTCCAGAGCGGCAAGACTGGCTATATCGATGCGTCTGGATACTGTTTAGCGACTGTCGTGGACGTGCCTGGCGCAGGTCCATTGTCGGTAGTCGTGCTTGGTGCCGGATCGAATTCCAGGAGATTCTCCGAGGTGGGGCGACTCGTCGACTGGGTGTCCACCCACGGTCAGGCGTTGATCGCCCCGGTCGCACAGGCCGATTGACGGCCGCCTCACCGGTCGGCGGACCGAGGCCCGCCAGCGCGCCGCCCGCGCTCATCCCTGATGCTCGCTTCTGCAGAGTCCTTCCTTTCGATCGTGATGGTGGCGTCAGAGGCGGTGCCGTTCGCCAAGACTGGAGGGCTGGCTGACGTCACCTCAGCGCTGGCCAAAGCACTTGGCCGCCTTGGTCACACGGTCACACTCGTCATCCCGAAGTATCGTGGCACCGGCGCGACCGGGGTCGCCGGCGCCAGGACAACCATCGCGATGGCGGAGCGGCGTTTTGAGCTCGGGTTCGTGGAGCACTCGATTGGTCCGGGCGCGGCGGTCGTTCTCGTTGAATGCGACGAGCTGTACGACCGGGATGGACTCTACGCGTCCGGAGGGCGCGACCACCCAGACAACGCGGTTCGGTTCGCCATGCTCGCGCGCGCGGCTCTCGAGTATTCGAGTCATCGGGACCAGCGGCCAGATGTTTTCCACGCACACGACTGGCAAGCCGGATTGGTTCCGGCCTACGCCCGCATGCGTTATCCGCACACGCTCGGAACGGTACCGACAATGTTCACGATTCACAACGTGGCATACCAGGGTGTATTCCCTGAGTCGATGCTCGAGCCGCTCGACCTCGACCGCTCACTCTTCACGGTTGACGGTCTCGAGTTCTGGGATCAGGTCAGCTTTCTGAAGGCCGGTGTCAATTTCGGAGACCTGGTGACGACCGTGAGCGAAGCGTACGCGCGAGAGCTTCTGACACCGGAGATGGGTTTCGGGTTCGACGGAGTCCTACGCGCGCGGCGGGACCGTTTGCGTGGCATCCTGAACGGTGTCGACACCGACGTCTGGGATCCGATGCGCGATCCCTATCTGCCAGAGACATTCTCAGCGGACGACCTCGACGGGAAGCGTCGACTGAAGCGGCACTTGCTGGAGCACTTCGGACTCCCCACGGATCCGGCTGGTCTATCTCGACCTGTCGTCGGTGTGATCTCTCGGCTGGTGTATCAGAAAGGCTTCGATCTCGTGGCGGACGCGATGGAAGAGCTGCTGGGTGTGGACGCGTCCTATGTTGTGCTGGGCACCGGCGACGCAGAGTACGAGGAGATGTGGCGCGCTGCAGCGGTGAGGCACCCGACCACGATCGGCGTCCACATCGGCTACAGCGAATCTCTGGCTCATCTCATCGAGGCGGGGTCGGACATCTTCTTGATGCCGTCTCGGTACGAACCATGCGGCCTAAATCAGATGTACAGTATGCGGTACGGTACGGTGCCCGTGGTCCGGGCGACCGGTGGCCTCGACGATGCGGTCGTGCAATTCGACGACGCATCGGCCCGGGGGTCAGGCTTCAAGTTCCGCGAGTTTACAAGCGAGGCGATGGTGGCGGCGCTTGGGCGCGCTGTGAATGTGTATCGTGACGCGCGCCGGTGGCGAGCGATTCAGATCGAAGGGATGACGCGTGACTTTTCGTGGACCGCATCCGCCGATGCGTACGTCAGGGAATACAGAGCCTTGATTGCGAGCCAGTCCGACGCAGCCGGAGATTGAGGGCGAACGAATGCGGGATGTGATGATCATCGGATCCGGGCCGGCGGGGCTAACCGCGGCGTTGTATGCGGCCCGCGCGAGTCTGAAGCCGTTGCTAATTGAAGGGCTTGAGACGGGCGGACAGCTGATGCTGACGACCGCCGTTGAAAACTACCCGGGATTCAAGGATGGGATCATGGGGCCCGAGCTGATGCAGGCGATGCGGGGCCAGGCCGAACGCTTCGGGACGGAGTTTGTGTCAGGAGATGTCACGGACGTTGACTTGTCGGGGCCGCCGTTCACGGGGAAGACGTCGGACGCGAGCTACCAGGCCCGCGCGTTGATCATCGCGACCGGGGCGTCGGCCCGTTTGATCGGACTGCCATCGGAACGGCAGCTGATGGGGCACGGCGTTTCAACCTGTGCGACGTGCGACGGCTACTTCTTTAGGGAGAAGCCGATCGTGGTCGTGGGCGGTGGTGATACTGCCATGGAGGAGGCCGTCTTCCTGACGAAGTTCGCATCGCATGTAACGGTGGTGCATCGGCGCGGCCAGCTGCGTGCCTCGCAGATCATGCAAGAGAAGGCCCTCTCGAACCCGAAGATTTCATTCGAATGGAACAGTGTTCTCGACGAAGTCACCGACACGGCAAAAGGGGTGGTGACGGGAGTGACCCTTCGAGATGTGGAGACCGGTCAGACGAAGAGCCTCCGGGTCGACGGAGTCTTCATCGCCATTGGTCACGATCCGAACACGAAGCTCTTCACCGAACAGATCGAGCTCGATGCGAACGGCTATATTGTCCCCAAGGGTGGAGCCCGGACGAGCGTCCCCGGTGTGTTCGCTGCAGGTGATGTCCAGGACCATACGTATCGCCAGGCGATCACGGCTGCCGGGTCGGGATGCATGGCAGCGATCGATGCTGAACGCTACCTCGAGGCGCTCCCAGCCGACGAGGTGGCCGCGCAGAAGGTCGCGGCGGAGGGACACTAGCGTGGCTCAGGGGGCGGACCCTAGTTTCGGACCTATCCTTCAGTCGATCCACCCACCTCCGACGACAGTGTCACCGTCGTAGAACACGACGGCCTGTCCGGGTGAGATCGCCGACTGCGGATCATGGAACTCGAGGTGCGCGGCTGTCGTGTCCCGTGGTTGCAGCATAGCCGGGGCGGCAGGATGTCGGTGCCGGATTTGGGCCTCCACGCGTATCGATTCTCGCGGTGGTCGACCCGAGATCCAGTTGACACCAGAGGCAGTCAGGTCCCGGCGTTCAAGCGCATCGCGCGGGCCGACCGTCACGGTGTTCTCAGATGCGTCCATGGCGACGACATAGAGCGGAATCGGACCCGACAGCCCGAGCCCCTTGCGCTGGCCGACCGTGTACCGGTGTACGCCCCCGTGGTGGCCAAGTGTCTGACCGGTGGTGTCGACGATGTCGCCTGACCGTGCGACGTCGGGCGCACGACGTTCGACGAATGCGGCGTAATCGCCATCTGCCACGAAACAGATCTCGTGGCTGTCTGGTTTGTCGGCGACCGGAAGGCCACGGGACGTCGCGTACTCGCGCACGTCTGGTTTTCGGAGATCGCCGAGCGGGAACCGAGCGCGTGCGAGCTGCGTTTGCGTGAGCGTAAACAGAAAATACGACTGATCTTTGTCAGTGTCGACGCCGCGCCGCAACACGTAACGTCCATCGGCGGTCCGGTCGACCCGGGCGTAGTGTCCTGTCGCAACCGCCGTTGCATCAAGTCCGCGTGCTCGGTCGAGCAGGTGTGAGAACTTGAGCTCACCGTTGCAACGTACGCACGGAATCGGCGTGCGGGCGGCGGAATACTCCCGAACGAAATCGGAGACGACGTGGGCATCAAACTGCTGCTGGAAATTGACGATGTAGTGCGGGATACCGAGCACTGCGGCGACCCGCCGAGCATCCTGCAGGTCGTCGACGGAACAACAGCTGCCGAAGGCTGACGTGTCCTGGCGTTGGTCGTACAGTTGCATCGAGAGGCCGACGATGTCATGACCCTGTTCGTGGAGCAGGGTCGCAGCGACGGACGAGTCGACGCCACCTGACATCGCCGCAACAATCCTCATGGCTGTAGCCGCCGAAGATCCTCGACGTGGATGATTAGCCCCCTACGACAGACGACAGCCGAGAGAGGCCTGATGACGCGCTCGAGATGCGACGCAGCTTGTCCACAACCCCCGGCATGACGGCGACGACGCGGTCGACCTCGTCACAGGTGTTGCCGAGACCGAAACTGAACCGGATTGCGTTCTGGGACCGATGGGCCGAGAGCCCCATCGCACGAAGCACGTGCGAAGGCTCGAGTGTTCCTGATGAACAGGCCGAACCAGTCGACACGGCGATCCCCTCGAGGTCGAGCGCGATGAGGAGGGACTCCGCCTCGACACGGTCGAAACTGATATTGGTTGTGTTGGGGATCCGTTGAGTGCTGTCGCCATTGACGAGAGTACCCGGCACGGTGTCGAGGATGCCCATCTCGAGTCGGTCGCGGAGGGTGGTCAGGCGCTCGCCCTCTGTGTCGAGCCTTTCGCGCGCCAGGCGCGCGGCGACGCCAAGGCCGACGATGCCCGGGACGTTTTGGGTTCCAGCACGGCGATTTCGTTCTTGGCGTCCGCCGGTCATTGTCGGCACGAGGCGAGACCCGCGGCGTATCCAGAGCGCACCCACGCCTTTGGGTCCGTTGAACTTTTGAGACGACATCGAAAGGAGATCGATGCCAAGGTCGGTGACGTCGGCTCTGATCTTTCCGACTGACTGCACCGCGTCCGTGTGAAAGAGTGCTCCCGACCGGCGGGCAATCGCCGCGAGTCTGGCAACCGGCTGAATCGTTCCGATCTCGTTGTTCGCGTGCATGACCGACACGAGCGCCGTGTCGTCGGTGATCGCACTCTCGAGCGCTTCGGGTTCCACCACGCCGGTCTGGCCCACCGGCAGGATTGTCGCCGTCCAACCACGTTTGGTCAGCGCCTTGACGGTATGCAACACCGCCTCGTGCTCGATAGCCGTGGTGACGATACGGTGACGCTTTCCTTGGGCCTGCGCTTCTGCGACCCCTCGGAGCGCAAGGTTGTCCGACTCGGTTCCGCCACTCGTGAAGACGATCTCCTGCGGTCGGGCACCGAGAAGGGCCGCAACCGCCTGACGAGTCTCATCGACCGCCGCCTTGGTGGCTTGCCCGAACGAATGCACGCTCGACGGGTTGCCGAACTGGTCCAGTAGGACCTCGTTCATCGCAGCCGCGACGGCTACGTCGACCGGTGTCGTCGCGTTGTGATCCAGATAGAGGCGCATCGATTCCTGATCTTACCACTGCCTCTAACTCGCAGCAATGAAAGGGCTAGACAGGATCGCGACCCCTCCCGTATACTGGCGAGGCGAGCGCGACACATAGGTTGCGGTGCTTGACCCCGCTCCTCAGCGGAAAACGGAGAGTGTACGATGTGGAAACGGGAGGAACCAACCCGGATGCAGACGCCGGCATCGAGGCCTGGCGCGGAGACTCCAATGACGTCAACAACAGCTCAATCGGCGGGTACGAAAGGTCGGTCGCTGGGGCGTGATGTTGTGAATATTGGCAAGTCTGTCGTGATTAAGGGTGAATTGAGCGGCAGTGAGGATCTGACGATTGAAGGGCGCGTGGAGGGCCAGATCGAGTTGCGTGAACATGTCCTCACGATTGGTCCGCACGGAAAGATCCAGGCTCAAGTGTTTGCGAAATCAGTCATCGTGATGGGGCACGTTACGGGCAACATCACGGCTAGTGACAAGATCAATATCCGCGAGAACGGTTCGGTGGAGGGTGACCTCAATGCGCCGACAATCGCGATCTCGGAAGGTGCTCAGTTCCGGGGCAGTATCGACATGAAACGTCAGCAGCCGGCGGCCCAGGCGCGGACGAAGGCCGTGGCGGCAGATACCAAGCCGCAGTTGCGACCGTCGTCAGAGGTTCAGCGCGTGGCAGGTGGTCAGAAGCCAGCGGTTGCCGGACCTACGCCCACAGCGGCGGCTCGTGCCGCACATTAAGCTAGGACAACGGAGACCCTAGCGCGCGGCGAGCTTGCATGGCGAGATTCGCCGGACGCGAAGGGGGGCGGAATGGCTTTCGGGTCCGCGAGTTCGGTTGACGTTTTTACGACTCGCGGACTCTCGAAGTTCGTGGCGGCGCTTGCTGGCCTGAAAGCACCCACGGTCGTCGATCTGGGTGCGGCAGTTGGCGCGAACGTGACGTTCCTGGGCGAACTGTTCGGGTGCAAGCTGCACGTCGAAGACGTCCTTTCAGCGGCTGACATCTGGTGGCCACCTCCACTGAATGGTGACGATGCGGAGGATTCGGATGCGAAGGGCGCCGAGGAGCGCGCAACCGCGCTCGAAGCGGCCCGGCATTTGGGTCACAAGAGCGGGAGCGTCGATGGGGTGCTGTGCTGGGATGTGTTCGACTATCTCCAGGCTGAGGCAGCGGCCGCGCTGGGTCGTGAGGTCACTCGGGTGCTGAGACCGGGGGGCGTGACGTTTATGTGCCATGGACCCAGAGACCGTGAGGTTCAAGGCCCCGTTCAGTATGAGATCCTTGATGAGATGACGCTGAAGTACCGGACGGTCAACGTCGCGCGACCGGCGCTCTCGGTTCGGGAGAGTCGGGAGATGACGCGCCTTTTTGCAGGGCTCTCGATCGGTAGCTCGTTCTTGCTCAAGAGTCGCATGCGAGAGCTCGTCCTCCGGAAGCCTCTAGAAGCGCTTCAATCCGGTTGAGCGTGTTCGCGTGCGACGCGTCGCGGGGGAGCCAAGAAGATGGCGCGATCAACTGTCGCTTTGTTGAGCGATTTTGGAATGCGAGACCACTATGTCGGCGCCATGAAGGGCGTCATCCTCGGGATCTGCCCGGACGTGACGCTCGTCGATGTCTCCCACGACGTGCCGGCGCACGACGTGTTGACGGCCGGTCTCGAGCTCGCGGCCGTCTATCGGATGTTTCCGCTCGGTACGATCTTCCTCGTCGTCGTCGACCCCGGCGTCGGGTCGGCCCGGCGCGGTCTAGCCGCGGACACCGGCGACTATCGATTCGTCGCGCCGGACAACGGCGTTCTGACGTCGGTCTTCCAGGAGGCTCCCCCCAAACAAGTCGTCGAGTTGACCGAACGTCGATACGCTCGGCCGACGGTCAGCCGGACATTTGAGGGGCGTGACCGATTCGCGCCGGCTGCAGCCTGGCTCGGCAAGAATATCCAGCTTTCAGCGCTCGGGCGTCCCGTGAGCGACTACCGAATGTTGGACCTTCCGATGCCCGAGATCACCGGGGAGCGGATGTCCGGCCAGGTGCTGCGGGTGGACCACTTCGGGAACCTCGTGTCCAACATCGACCGGAGGGCGTTCGAGAGCTTTGCGCAGACTGCGGCTGGTGGCATACAGATCGAGGTCGGTCCGCACGCGATCGGTCGTCTCGTCGAGACCTACGCCGACATTGGCGATGGTGAAGTATGTGCGCTCTTCGGGAGCACAGACCACCTTGAGTTCGCCGCGAACTCGGCCAGTGCCGTCGAGCGTCTCGCTGTCGACCGCGGTGCCCCAGTGGTGGTGAGCGCGAACGCGTCGTAGACAGGCCGACCACACGGAAGACATGGCTGCACATTCAGCCCGGACCTCGGTCATCACGTTCTGCCTCGTCGCCTTGCTGTCCCATGGGGCGGCGACACAGCGGTCGGGCGGCGGCCCGCCAGAGCTGCCAGATGGGACCCCGCTCCAGGGAGAACAATTCCCCCGGTTCGTCACGCCGACCCAGCGGAATGACTTCGGCTTCAACGATTTCCTCGTACTTGGTGACCACTCCGCAGTGGGGTTCGAACGACACGATCCGGGCGAGGATGCAGGTTTCTCGTTGGAAACGTGGGAGCGAGTCACGACACGCGAGCTCGTCGGTCGTGTGGTCAGTGTGTTTCGTCCGGTCTGGACGGGCGACCAGCTTCGAAGCGGGTTGCGGTCTCAGCGGTGGGGGGTTGACCGTCCCTATCTCTACTGGGGTGACGTGGTCGTTCCCGACGCCGGTTCAGCGGGCCGTCGGGCGCTGTACCTGCAGATCGCTCCGCCGAACGTACCTGCGTCACAGGTCGTTCGGGCCAGCGCCACGCTGCAGTACACCAGCCATGCGGTCAACATTTGGATGCCCGGTTTCGGAGATTCGAGAATCCGGGACGGTGAGACCGCGCTCGATCTGAGTGCAGTCACGCAGCCGTTCTACGAGTCGTTTGTCGACGAGTACGAAACATTGGCCGTCGTGAGTCAAACGGCGCTACTGACTCGAGGGCTGGGCTGGCGGCAGAATGTCAGGAATCAGATCGCAGGTATTGGGCTCGACGAGTTCGATCGCGGGAAGGCCTTTGGTAGCGATGCGCAGCTGCAAGGGATCGAAGTGTACCCTCCAGGCGGATGGGCGACCTCGAATGAGACGTTGCATCAGCAGGCGCACCAGTGGGGAGACTATTCACGGGTGTGGGATCAGCTCGGTATCGAGCGGCAAGGGCAAGCCCCTGCGATTCACACCCCCTTGTTGAGTCCGGGGGCGGTTCTCGCGGGTGCGGTGCTCGAGGGCTCGCGGCGCGTCGGAACGGATGGTCTATCCGGATTTGCCATCGAACGCACCGGGCCGCTTGTGACGTTCCATCCGTTGACGCTCTATAGGATGGGCCTCATCGGTGTGGAGGATCTGCCCCAGCTGCGGTTGTTTCAGAACCAGGGACAATTTGATCCGTCCGGGCGGAGTGCGCCGCCGGTCGATATGGTGGTCGCGGGCGGAGAGATTCCAGTCTTCCCGAGTGACGTGGTGGCGGCAGACGGCGAACGGAGAGGGCCCCGGGCGGCTCGCGTCAGACGTGCACTCATTTATGTCTCGAGAGCTGGGTTAGCGTCGCAGGCAGAGATGGACATTGTGAATTTCTATGCGGCGCGTTTGGCTGCGACCGAGGGCACCACGAGCTGGGATGGGTATCCCAGCTTCTTCGAGGCGTCCGGTGGCCGCGCGAGTTTGAGAACCGATGTAACCCCGCGCGAGGGATTGACGCCGGAGGGCAAGATTGAAGCGGGCCCACCTGTTGCGTTCCTTGCCGTGGACGCCGACGCCCTCGCCGGCGTCGCGCTGGATCGTGCCATCCCGGGTCTCATTTCAGTTGATCAGACTCTCGCGCTGACTGGGAGCGTGACGGACGACGTTGGACAGGACACCAACATCGCCTGCTTTCGGTTCATTCGCTATGGATCGATTGATCCGAACGAAGTGTTCGTGTGCGGCAGTGTCTCTGGCGGACGGTTCGCGATGAATCTAACCTTCACGGCGGCCCAACGTGGGAGGTATACGGTTGAGCCGTTCCTCTTCCGCAACGACGCTGCCGAGCCGTCTGCGACCTCGAGATACGGTGTCGTGGTGGTCGACTGACACTCGCGTACCGGGTGCGTCAGATCTATTGCACTGGTCTGATCTACGAATCGCCAGCTGCGGCATCCTCGCCGTCGTCCTTCCGATGTTTGCGCCGGCGGTGAGGGCGTTTCGTCTTTTTCTCGTGGGCGCCACCCTTCTGACGAGGGAGCGGCACTCGGGGGCGCCTCGGGTCTTTGCGTCTAAAGCGCTTTTCATGACCGTGTGGTGCCCGGATAGCCGCAGTGTCGAAAGTAATTGCGGCATTCCTCGGGGCTGAAGTGCGGCAGACAGGCGCCGAGGAAAGGCCAGAGGGTTTCGGTGGATCGACAGCGGGCGGCGCGCACGAGGGCTTTGAGCTTCGCGAAGCAGAGTTCAATGGGATTGAGGTCCGGACTGTAGGGCGGCAGATAGCAGAGCGTGGCGCCGACGCGCTCGATCGCCTGGCGGACGCCGGCCACTTTGTGTGCGCTGAGGTTATCGGCGATGACGATGTCCCCGGGATGCAGGGTGGGCACGAGGATCTGTTCGATATAGGCGAGGAAGCTCGCCCCGTCGATGGCGCCGTCGAAGACCCCGGGCGCGGTCAGGCCAGTCACCCGCAGCGCTGCGAGAAACGTACTGGTCTGCCACCGGGCGCACGGCGCGTGGTCGTGGACGCGGGCCCCGCGGAGGGCCCGACCATACCGCCGCAGGAGATTGTTCGTAATGCCGGTTTCATCGAGAAAAACCAGGCGTGTCGGATCCCAGGTCGGCGCGGCGGCGTGCCACACGACCCGCGCGGCCGCGACGTCAGGTCGATCGTGTTCGGAGGGCCGGACCGTTTTTTTTGACGGTCACGTCCAGAGCCGCCACCGCGCGCCAGATCGTCGCCAGACTGGCCGGCGTGCCGAGCGCGTCCTTCAGCTCGGCTAAGGTGCGATCCGGTTGCTCCGCGATCAGCGCGGCCAGGGTGTGCAGGTGCGGCTCCAACATCCGGCGCCGCCCGTGCCGCTGGACGCGCGGCGCGACTTCGCCCGTCTCCCGCCGACGCTGCTTCAACAGCCGCACCCACGACCCGCTCACGCGGTACTTCACCGCAACGTCCGCGGCCTTCATCCCGGCATCACTGTCGAGCAGGGCCCGTTCTCGGAGATCCATCGAATAGGCTTGCATCGGTCCTCCTGCATTGGTGCATGCAGAAGTACCACGACGAGCCCAAGCAGTACAAGGGCTATCTGAAAAGCGCTTTAGGGGGCTTTGACGCCGCAGCGAACACCATGACCCATCGTAGCCCTATTCGACGTGTCGTCGACCCGATCTCGCCGGATCCGCGTCCCATCGGTGAAGCGGTGCGTTTCCTGCTTGGAGGCGAATTGGTTGCGTATCCGACAGACACGCTGTATGGCCTGGGTGCCGACCCTCGAAGCGCCAGTGCCGTCGAGCATCTCTTCCGCGCCAAGCGGCGTGCCCCGACAGAAGGGATTCCGCTGATAGCGGCAGATGTGTCACAGATTGAAGCCTGCCTCGGTCAACTGTCACAGCTCGGCAGACGTCTCGCCGCAGTCTTCTGGCCAGGTCCGCTCACGATGGTGATCGCCGCAGGTCCGGGGGTGAGTCCTCGTGTACTCGGCGAGAAGTCAAGTGTTGCCGTTCGCGTGCCGGACTATGCCCTCGCGCGCGAGTTGGCCGCAGAGCTCGGACATCCATTGACGGCCACTAGCGCAAACGTCAGCGGCAAGGCCTCGGCGACTACGGCCGACGAGGCGGTGCAGGCGCTCGGCTCCGAGCTGGCGATCGTGCTCGATGGTGGCCCGACTGGCGATGTTCACTCAACGATCATCGACGTCCGAAATGAGGCGCCAGTCCTGCTGAGAGCCGGCGTGATCCCCTGGGATCGCGTGCTACAATCGCTTGCGTGACACCTACCGGGCCGGCACATCACGCTCCGCTCGTGGAGCGCGCGGCGATCGGTGGCCTGGCATTCGACGAGAGCCGGTCCTTTCGTCTCGCCCAGCCCCCCCGGGTCCATGGTCCGCTGGGCGGTCATGAGGGGGCGAGCAGGTCGTGAAACGGTGGGTCTGGGCCCTTGTCGCCGTGGCCGTGGCCGCGGGCGGCTGCGCAACCAGGCGCCCGGTCGTCACCGCGCCTTCCTACCCGGAGTACATGTTTCCCGTAGTGCCGCCCGAGTACGCCGCGTCTGATGCGGCTCAGGGACACGGTGAGGCGTGGGCGGTGCTTCAGTCGG
This sequence comes from Vicinamibacterales bacterium, assembly GCA_965223015.1. Classification (GTDB taxonomy): domain Bacteria; phylum Acidobacteriota; class Vicinamibacteria; order Vicinamibacterales; family UBA8438; genus CAUZIB01. Next base: position 279,543 of record CBDCVL010000008.1, read on the forward strand.
GTGACGTTGCAGCGGCGCAACTCCGGTATGGTTCGCTCCTAGACGGCGCGCCCGATTTCTATCCGGCGGAGGCCGGGCTGGGGTGGGTTCACCTTGCGCAGGGTGTGCTCGAGCGCGCAGCTGAGAGTTTCTCGCGCGCAACCGCGCTTGCGCCAGCCTATGTGCCGGCGCTCGTCGGTCGGGGTGAGGCGATGATGGGTCTCGGGCGCTCAGAGGAAGCGCTCGAGTCGTTCGAGGCTGCTCTTGTGGCCGACCCCGGGTTGACCGACCTAAAGATCTCGGTTGACGAATTGCGGTTCGAGGTCGTGAGTGACCGTCTATCGTCTGCTCGCCGAGCGGTCGATGACGAGCGATACGCCGAGGCTGCGACGGCATATGAGCGGCTCATCGACGTGTCGCCAGACAGCGGGTTTTTGCACGTCGAGCTCGGCCGAGTCGAACAGCAGCGCGGCAACGTGAACGCAGCACTTGCCCATGCCCTTGAAGCCGCGCGGCTGGACCCTGAGGACGCCTCTGCGATTCTGCTTGAGGGGGAGATCCACGAGGCCAATGGCGACCTAGACCAGGCGCTGGCCGCGTATGAGCGTGCGGACCGCGCCGATCCGGCTGAGACGACACTGCTGATGATCGAGCGCGTACGGGACCGGTTGTTCATTGCCGGGCTTCCGTCGGAAGTGAGCGAGATTCCGTTGAAGGACAGTATCGTGCGGGGTGATCTTGCCGTTCTCCTGGGTGTGCGATTCGGCGATCTCCTTGCAGAGGCTGCGAGGCAATCAGTGATCATCACCGACACTCGGGATCACTGGGGAAGCCAGTGGATTCAGGTTGTGGCCGAGGCCGGGTTGATGAGCGTTGAAGGCGCGTCCCGGTTCGTCCCGTCCCGGTCGGTGCGCCGTGGCGATCTGGCCAGCGTCGTGGCCGAAATGCTCGACTTGCTCGGGCATGAGTGGGCGGAGGGATCGGGTGCGTCTGACCAGACCTCACGCTCGTTCGCCGATATCAGCGCGACGCATCTGAGCTACGACGCTGCCCGTCGCTCGGTTGATGCTGGCATCCTGGATGTTCTCGGCGATGGTTCGTTCGAGCCGTCTCGTCCGGTGACCGGCGGGGAGGCGGCCGAGGCGGTCGACCGGCTCGTCTCGCTGGTCCGTGATTAGGCGCTAGGCGGTGGACCCGCGTGGCTATTCTGACACTCGCCAATCAATTGACGCTTGGCCGGCTGCTCCTCGTGCCGGTGATCGTTATCCTCGTCATCTACGGCTACAACGGCTGGGCACTCATCACGTTTGCTCTGGCGGGCCTGACGGATGCACTCGATGGCCTTACCGCGCGCTGGTCGGGTCAGCGGACGAGTCTCGGCGCGCTACTCGATCCAATGGCCGATAAGCTCCTTCTGGTGTCGATGTTCGTCGTGCTGACGGTGCCGGGGCTGGAGCTCGCCAACCAGTTCCCGGTGTGGTTGACGGTCCTCGTGATCAGTCGAGATGTCATCATCGTCGTTACGGTGGCTGTCGTGAACTTGGCGGTCGAGCGATTCACGTTCTCACCGTCGGCCTTCGGTAAGGTCGCGACGTTTGTGTATATCCTGACCGTCGCCATCACGCTCTTCTTCAACTACCTGGGCCGGCCGTCCCTGGTTGTCGATGCCGCGGTTTATCTGGCTTTCCTCGTGACGATCGGTTCTGGATTGCACTACATCGCGCACGCGGCGCGGGCGCTGAACCGCGGTTAGGGGTGCGCCGCAAGCTTTGCCCGGAAGTAGTCGATCGTCGAGGCTAGGCCGTCGGCAAGCGATACTTTGGGCGCCCACTCCAGAAGCTCACGGGCTCTCGTGATATCCGGTTGGCGAACCTTGGGATCATCCTCTGGAAGCGGTCGGTGCACGATCGCTGAGGACGAGCCGACGGCGCGAATGATCTCCGTGGCGATCTGAGCGATCGACATCTCTGACGGGTTTCCGATGTTTACCGGCGCATTCAGATCCGACCGCGCCAAACGGATAATGCCGTCGACGAGGTCGCTGATGAAGCAGAAGCTTCGTGTCTGACTGCCGTCGCCATACACGGTCACGTTCTCGTTGCGTAGCGCCTGGGCGATAAAGTTTGGGACGGCGCGCCCGTCCCGCACACGCATGCGAGGACCGTAGGTGTTGAAGATCCGCACAATCTTGACGTCGAGCCCGTGGTATCGGTGGTAGGCGGTTGTCATCGCCTCGGCGAAGCGCTTTGCCTCATCGTAGACTCCCCGCGGACCGATCGGATTGACGTTGCCCCAATATGTCTCGGGTTGCGGGTGCCGGAGCGGGTCTCCATACACTTCCGACGTTGACGCCAGCACAAAGGTCGCCTTCTTGGCGAGCGCGAGGCCGAGCGCATTGTGGGTGCCGAGCGCCCCGACCTTGAGTGTCGGGATCGGGAAGTTCAGGTAGTCAATCGGGCTGGCCGGACTCGCCCAGTGAAACACGAAGTCGACTGCTCCATCGACATGAATGAAGTTGGTGACGTCGTGCTTGACGAACGTGAAGTCGTGACTCGGGAGGTGCGCGATATTCGCGAGGTCGCCAGTTAGGAGATTGTCGATACCGACAACCGAACAGCCCTTGTCGAGCAGCGCGTCCGTGAGGTGGGATCCGATGAAGCCTGCCGCTCCCGTGATGACAACCCGTGCGTTCATTGAGATGGGTTCACTAGTACGCGTGTCTGTGGAAGAAGCCCCTGACGACTGTGAGCCAGAGAATCTTGAAGTCGAGTCCGACAGACCAGTTCTCGATGTAGTAGAGGTCGTACTCGATCCGCTTCTCGATCGAGGTGTTTCCGCGCCACCCGTTGACCTGCGCCCATCCCGTCATGCCAGACTTCACTTTGTGACGCAACATGTATTGCGGTACACGCTGCTTGAACTGCTCAACAAAGAACGGCCGCTCGGGTCGCGGGCCGACGAGCGACATCTCTCCACGGACGACGTTCAATAGCTGCGGGAGCTCATCGAGGTTGGAGCGCCGAAGGAATCCGCCCACTGCCGTGCGGCGCGGGTCGTCCTCCCGTGTCCATACCGGTCCCGTATCGGCTTCGGCGTCTTCGTGCATGGACCGAAACTTCAAAACCATGAAGGGGCGCCGGTCGAGCCCCATGCGCTCCTGCCTATAGAAGATCGGCCCGGGAGACGTCAGCCGGATGGCGGCCGCGATCAGGGCGAATGGTATGGCGAGAACTGCCAGCGCCGCGAGAGAGACCGTGAGATCGACCGCCCGCTTGATGATGCCGTGCAACCCCTGCAGCGGAATGTCATTGATGTTGATGATGGGGACCCCGTCGAGATCTTCCAAGCGGGCCCGGAGCGCAATAAATTGAAGAAGGTCGGGCACAACCTTGATATCAATGCACTCTCGATTCGCGACTTCGATGAGCTTCAGCATGCTGACATGCTCCTCGAGTGGCAGCGCGACGTACAGCTGATCGATACTTTCCCGCTGAACGACCTCTTCCGCATCGTCGAGGGAGCCAAGCAAGGGGAGACCGCGGTAGCCGAGTGTGTCGCTTCCGGCACTGTCGTCGACGAATCCAACGACTTGATAGCCGAACTCCGCATGCTGGAGGAGGCGGTCGGCGACGTGGCGAGCCAGATCTCCCGAGCCGGCAATGAGGACTCGCTTGAGGCCGACCCCGGCGCGGAATCTGCGCTGGATCGCGAAACGGACAGCCTCACGTGACGCGTAGGTCAGGCCGACGTTGAAGACGATGAAGAAGCCCCAGACGATTTGGGAGACTTCATAGAGCCCCTGCTCGCGTGCTGTGGCGTCGGCGTAGTACACCTGGAAGTACAGGGTCGCGAGGAGTCCGACGACGACGGTGAGACACGTTCCGACGATGACCGAGAAGAAATCGTCGACGCGTGTCCGGTTGCGACGCAGGCGATAGGCGCCCTGGAGGTTGAAGACGAACGGGGCAAGTAGGCCAACCAGCGGGAGCAGCGCGACGTACTGATCAAACGGGGGCTGCCCCTTGGGCGCCGCAATGAGACCGGTCTCGAACCGCACGGCGTACGCCAGTGCGAATGCCAGCATCCCCAGGAGTCCGTCGAAGACGACATGGTAGACGACGAGCAGGCGCTTTTGTCGGTTCACCAACGTGCCTCGTCCGCTGGGGCCCGAACCGCGTCTTCGATGCGTTGGCGCATGTCGTCGTGGAACCGACGGCGCGAAAAGCGAAGCGCTTGCTCACGAATGTGGCTGGAGTCGAAACGTAAGGACCGTGCGCGGTGAATTCCCTCTGCGAATGCCTGGGGTGTCGCCTCCTCAACGAGTACACCGGTCATGCCATCGTGCACCGTCTCCGTGGCACCGCCGCGTGCGAGACCAATCACCGGTCGGCCACAGGCCAGACTTTCGACTGGTGCAATTCCGAAGTCCTCCTCACCCGGCAGGAGAAAGGCCTGGGCGCCGCGATAGAGGTCGCGCAACTGAGAGTCGGAGCAGGCACCGAGGAAATCGACATCAGGTCCGGCGTGGGCTTCGAGGCGCTCCCGCTCCGACCCGACGCCGGCGATTTTCAACGGCACCCGTGCGATCTGGCACGCGTCAATGGCGAGATCGATCCGTTTGTATGGCACCAGCGCTGACACGATCAAGAAATACGGGCCCTGTAGTGACCCGCTTGGACTGTAGTACGCCGTGTCGACCGGGGGGTACACAACCGTGGCCGCCCGATTATAGTATCGGCGGATCCGACCGGCAACATGCCGCGAGTTTGCCACATACCTGTCGACCCGTGGTGCGGTGGACGCATCCCACCGGGCTAGATGATTGAGGAAGAGACGATATAACCGACTGCGGGCCGCGCCGACTCGGGTCGGGCCGAAGTACTCGTCGAACTGGTCCCACGCATATCGCATTGGGGTGTGGCAGTAGCACACGTGCCGTGCTCGTCCTGGCCTGACGATCGACTTGGCGACGCAGTGACTGGAGCTGATGACCAAGTCGAACCGGTCGAGGTCGAATTGCTCGATCGCCATCGGGAAGAGTGGGATATACCGGCGATAGTGGCGGGCGGCCTTCGGCACCCACTGGATGAAGGACTTGTGGGCTCTGACGGCTTCAAGCTGGGGCGACACACTGCCCGGGACGTGCAACAGCGTGAAGAGCTCGGCGCTCGGAAGCAGCTCGTGTAGGGCTTCCAGCACCTTCTCACCACCCCGCATCCCGGTCAACCAATCGTGGACCAGTGCGACGCGCCGGTTGCCGATATCGGCCGGTTCTGGGCGTGGAAGCGTCATCCGTTGTCGACGATCTCCTGATAGATGCTCCGTATCCGCCTTACGGACTCTGACCAGGAGAATGATTTTGCCCGAAGGATTCCACGTCTGCTGAGGTCGGCGCTGAAGGCCGAGTCGTCGAGTACCCGCTGGATGCCGTCGGCGATTGCCGCGGCGTCGTATGGATTGACGAGGACGCCAGCGTCTCCCACCACCTCGGGAAGCGACGACACGTTGGACACGACAACCGGCGTTCCGCAAGCCATGGCTTCGAGTGGGGGCAGGCCAAAACCTTCGTACAGAGATGGAAAAACGAAGACATCGGCGAGACGGTACAGCGCAGAGAGTGTCTGCTCCGATTGATAGCCGAGAAAGCGCACGTGCTTGTGCAGATTGTGCCGGTGCACAGCGCGTCTGAGCGTCGCGTACTTTGAGACCTCGCTCCCGGTGACCAGAAGCTCGAGGTCCTTGTGTTCTGCATCCTCTCTCAAGAGGACGAATGCGTCGATGAGGCGCTCGAGATTCTTGTGCGGCTTGACGTTGCCGGCATACATGACGAACCGGCCGTGCAGCTGGTAGCGCTCCCGAACATTGGCCACCTCGTCTTCTGGCGGCTCATCAAAGAAATGCTCGGCGATCGCGTTGTAGATGACTGCGACCTTCTGCTCGGGTACAGGGAAAAACCGGAGGATGTCCTTTTTCGACGCTTCGGAGACCGTCAGAATGCGACTCGCCCGGTGCACTGCGGTCCAGAAAGCCCCCCGAGCGTAGCTGCGCGCAAGAGCGCCGGTGAGGTACTGGGGAAAGACCATGTGAATGCAGTCATGAATCGTGACGACGGAGCGACACGGCGTCAGGGCCGGCAAGACGTAGTGCGGTGTGTGAAATAGCTGGGGGCCGGCACGCCACACATTCACCGGAATCGAGAGTTGCTCGCGCACGGAGTACTGAGACGACACGTCGGAAACGGCCCTGAAGTTGGGTCCGAGCCGTGCCGGGATGTCCATGTCGCCACGCTGACAGAAGAGAACATACTCCGTGTCGTGATCGAGACGCGCGAGCTGGTCGATCAGGTTGCGGACGTAGGTGCCCACCCCAAAATCGTGGAGCTTCCGAATGTCTATGGCGATCCGCACGGAAGGGAATATACCAGGGTCTTCGATGCCAATCCCGCGCTCACGTTCGCCAAGGCGCACGTGTATCGGCCGGCAGTTCGCCCTTTGCTTTCAGATAGAGTCTGAGGTACCGGGCCCAATGGGGACGATGCTTGTCGTAGAAAGCGAGCTGACTGAGGCGATAGGCCGTTCGGGTGGTGCCTGGAGACGTGGCTCCCGAGCGTCCCCGGAGGTGGACGACCTCGATATCTGGGCTAAACCAGACCCGCCGTCCCGCTCGCCGGAGCGCTGCGCAGAAGTCGACATCCTCCAGGTAGAGAAAGAACCGTTCGTCGAGAAGTCCAACCCGTTCTGCGTCGGTGCGCCTGACGAGCAGGCACGCGCCGCTCACCCAGTCCCGCGCGGTCGGTCTTTCCAGAGACCTGCGAATCCATGGTGCGACCACCGGGAAGTCCCCGGCGAGCGCGAGACGTTTCCCCTTTTGCAGGAGTTCACTGAACGGTCCGACCATTCGGCCGAACGAGAGCTCAGGCTGTCCGTTGCGATCGACCAAACGTGGACCGACGGCGCCAACATCGGGCCGAGACCGCAGGCGCTCGATGAGCGCATCAACTGCGCCTCTCGGCACGACGGTGTCACTGTTGAGGAGGAGGATGAACTGGCTCGACGTCGCTCGAATGCCAAGGTTGTTTGCCCGGGCGTAGCCGACATTACCTCCAGCGTCGATCACCCGAACGTCTGGCCAGGCGGCTCGAGTGGCTGCTGCGCTGCCGTCTGGGGAGGCGTTGTCGACGACGACGATCTCGTGGCTTGTTGCGGGCGGCGAGTCGTGCAACGAACGCAGACAGGCTTCGAGGTCTTCGCGGGTGTTGAAGCTGACGATGACGATGGCGAGATCGCTCATGTCCCGCTCCGTGCCGAAACGGCCGACTCCAGCACGTCGAGCGTCGCATCGGCTGCCCGCGCCCATGTATACCTTCGCACCTGTTCCGCGGCGCGCCGGCGCTGGAGGTCGCGGACGTCTTGGTCCGCAAGCAATGTGATGATGGCGGCTGCTGTGGCCCGCGCGTCGGCGATTGGAACGAAACTCGCTGCGTCGCCGTACAGCTCCCGTGCAACTGGCGTATCGGCGACGACGACAGGTACCCCTGCCGACATCGCTTCCAGCGGTGTCAGTCCGAACCCCTCGTACTCGGAGAGGAACGCGAACACCCGCGCACGCCGATAGAGATCGTCCAGCGCCTGGTCGGAGACATATGAGAGAAGTGACACGCAATCCTCTGTGCCGGTTTGTCTAAGGAGCGAGGGGAGGTCTTGCGGCGGATGCGTACGATTGTCCCCAACCACTGTGAGCTGAGTGTCGGGAAACTGGCGCCGGACCAAAGCGAACGCTCGAACCAGAGTGGGAAGGTGACGCCGATTGAAGATCGAACCGACAAAAAGGATCAGCGGGTCGGAGGTGGAATCGGACGGCTTCGAGGGGCGAGGCGTCACGCCGGGGTACACCACACGGAGCCGGTCGGCCGGGACGTTGACAAAGCGGAGAGTTTCGGCTCTCGTGAAGATCGAGTCGCTGATGATGGCCCGTGCGCGCAACATCGATTGGTGTGCGAGCCAGCGACGGCGGAATCCCTCGCGCCACCCAAACCACTCCGGATGGGCCATGAACGAGATATCGTGCATGGTCACGACGCAGGGGACGTGCAGTCGGAGCGGCACGGAGTACGCCGGTGCAAAGAAGAGGTCGAGTCCGTCGCGATTGATTGCCGCGACCAGGTCGACCTGCTCCCACCACGTTCCGGCACTCCCCGGCACGGAGCGATGAACGAAGCGGACAGAGGACTGACCAGTAAATGGTGGCCCCAGAACCGACAGGTTGGTTCCAGCTTCTGGTGTGTAGACGACGAACTCGTGCCGCCCAGCCCGCGGGGACTCGAGAAACTGGCTGCACAGCTCGGCCAGGTAGCGGCCCACGCCAGTCCGCTTGTTCAGGAGCTCGCGTCCGTCGATGCCTATTCGCATGGGGTGATCGTCACGCGGCGGCTCGCCGGTCTGCCGTCCTGAGGGAGGAGGCCGACTCACGCCGGCCAAGCTGTGCCCAACGTCTGAACTGACGCCCCACACGCGTTCTAGCGGGCAATTCGTAAGTCAGGACCCGAAGAATCGTGTCAGCAAGGCTGGGCGTGTCTGCCACACCCGCGACGAGTCCAGCACCGCCCGGCACGACGGAGTGCACCCGTCTGCCGGCGCCAGTGCGTTCCGGGAGCGCTGGACGGTAGTCAATCAGGATACGCACGAACCGCGGCGATGGTAACACAATGGTGTCGGACGAGCCGGGCTCACGCGCGGCGCTGGCGATCGTGCAAGTCCTTGAAAGTCAATACCTTGACAGTTTCGATGGCGCCTGTGTACGGTTAGACTTTTCGGAACGCCAAGCCGGCGGAGGCGTATCGAGTCATGAAGATCGCGATCGTGGGGACGGGCTACGTCGGGCTCGTGGTGGGCGCTGGGTTCGCAGAAAACGGGAACGACGTCATCTGCGTCGACAAGAACGCGACCAAGATTCGGTCCCTGAAACGCGGTCGGATCCCCATCTACGAACCCGGCCTCGAAGAGCTCGTGAGCCGCAATCAGCGGGAGAAGCGCCTGACTTTCTCTACGGCTCTCACGCGCGCGGTCCGGGCTTCAGAGATCGTGTTGATCGCGGTCGGCACTCCGGCCGACGAAGACGGCTCAGCCGACCTTCGGCACGTCGTCGAGGTGGCGCGCGACATTGCCAGGGCGATGAACGGCTACAAGATCATCGTTAGCAAGAGCACTGTTCCCGTCGGTACTGCGTCGAAGCTGCGCGAGGTCGTGCGCCGGGAAACGACCCACCCGTTCAGCGTGGTCAGCAACCCCGAGTTTCTCAAGCAGGGTGCGGCCATTGAAGATTTCATGCGTCCGGACCGTGTCGTGATTGGTGCGGAGGATGCGCGAGCCAGGGAGCTGATGCGCGGGCTCTATGCGCCGTTCACGAGAACAGGCGCACCGATCATGATGATGGACTGCGCGAGCGCCGAGCTGTGCAAGTACGCGGCGAATGCGATGCTTGCAACCCGGATCTCGTTCATGAACGAGATCTCGGCGGTGTGCGAGCGCGTGTCGGCGGATGTCGACGAAGTACGACGCGCGATCGCTGCCGACCGTCGCATCGGGCCGGCGTTTCTGTTTCCAGGTGTTGGATATGGCGGAAGCTGTTTTCCGAAGGACGTCAAGGCGCTCATCCGCTCGTCACGTGATGTCGGGTACTCGCCCGAGATCCTCGAGGCCGTCGAGGCCGTCAACGAGCGGCAGAAGGGAGCCCTCGTCGAGAAGATGGAGGAACACTTCACGTCGCTGAAGGGTAAGACGATCGCCCTGTGGGGACTTGCCTTCAAGCCGAGGACGGACGACATGCGTGAGGCCCCATCCCTCGCGTTGGTCGACGGCGTGCTCGCGCGCGGCGGGAAGATCAAAGCGTACGACCCGCAGGCGGAAAAGACGGCTCGGGGAATCCTGGGGAATCGTGTCACCTACGCCCAGCGTTCGTATGACGCGCTGAAGGGCGCCGACGCACTGGCGATCGTGACCGAGTGGAACGAGTTTCGGGAGCCCGATTTTGGTCGAATGCGCACGCTCATGCGGACTCCCGTCGTCTTTGACGGTCGAAACCTCTTCACCCGTGAGCAGATGCGGGCCGAAGGTTTTACCTACTATTCGATAGGGCGATGATGGGTGCGGTCCTGGTGACCGGCGGCGCCGGCTACGTTGGAAGCCACGCAGTCAAGGCGCTGAGTGAATCCGGACTCGACGTTGTCGTGCTCGACAGTCTGGTGGCGGGGCACCGCGAGGCCGTCTCCGGCGTTCCCCTCGTCGAGGCTGACATCGCCGACACGACCGTCGTCCGCGATACCATTCGGCGTCATCGTGTCACGGCCGTCATGCACTTCGCTGCCCTCTTGTCGGTCGGCGATTCAGTCAAGATGCCGGCCACCTACTACCGGAACAATGTTGCAAAGACGCTCGCGCTGCTCGACGCGCTGGTGGAGGAATCGGTTGAACGGTTCATTTTTTCCTCGACGGCCGCGGTCTACGGGAATCCGGAGGAAGCGCCGATCCGTGAGGAGCATCCAACCGAGCCTATCAATGCGTACGGCGAGACGAAGCTGGCCATTGAGCGCGCACTACCGCACTACGCTCTCGCGTACGGCCTACGATTCGTCTGTCTGCGGTATTTCAACGCGGCGGGGGCCCATCCGTCTGGAACGATCGGAGAGGACCATCACCCAGAGATTCACTTGATTCCGAGGGCGATCGCTGCCACCGGCGGTGATGCGCCCTTGGAGATCTTTGGGGATGACTACCCGACACAGGACGGCACCTGCGAGCGGGACTACGTGCATGTGTCGGATCTGGCCGATGCGCATCTGCTCGCGCTGAAGGTGCTGGAGGATGGGTCCGGTGCGCCGGCATACAATCTGGGAAACGGACGAGGCTATTCGGTCAAGGAAGTGATAGCAGCCGTTGAACGTGTCACCGCCCGGTCGGTCGGGCATGCGGTGGCCCCGCGTCGGCCTGGGGATCCGGCTGTGCTGCGCGCATCGAGCGGACGTGCCCGGGCCGGGCTTGGGTGGATGCCGCGGTTCGAGGAACTCGACGCGATCGTCCAGACTGCCTGGGAGTGGCATCGCGACCACCCGGGCGGCTATCAGGGTCAAACATGAACCCGGCGCTTCGACTCGCAACCTACGCCCGGCCGCATCGCTGGCGTCTCGGAAGCGCCGCGGCGGCGATGGCGGTCTATGGAGCTGCGGCTGGAGGCCTGGCCTACCAGTTCAAGCCGATCTTCGACAACGTGCTTCCGAACCAGAGCGGTCTGGCGACGGTCGTGACAGCGATCCTGGGATTCGGAGCGCTCAAGGGTATTGGTGCCTACTTCTCGACATATCTGATGACCGATGTTGGCGAGCGAGTCGTGAGAGATCTGCGAGGCGAGCTGTTCGGTCACATCCTGAGCCAGTCCGCCGCGTTCTTTGCCCAGCGCACGACCGGTGCGTTGATGTCACGCACAACCAACGACATCAACCGGGTTCAGCAGGTCGTCACGCAGACAGTCGGAGACCTGCTGCGGGAATCAGTCACCCTTGTTGCCTACGCGTCACTCCTTTTCTACTATGACGCGCGTCTCGCCCTCGTGTGCATGACTGGCGCGCCACTCGTAGTCTATCCGCTGGTGCGGCTCGGGCAGCGTGTCCGCCGGACCACACGCCGAAGCCAGGAAGAGCAGGAACACCTGGCGCATATCACTGGCGAGGCCTTTTCCGGGCATCGCATCGTCAAGGCATTTGCGGGCGAAGCATATGAACGGGAGCGATTTTCCAGGGCGGCGCAGCAACTGTATCGGATCAACATGAAGGTGAGCAGCACGCTGTCCGTGCTGCCGCCGTTGATGGAGTGGTTGGGGGCGCTCGGAGTCGTCGGTGTGCTGTGGTACGGCAGTCGAGAAATCGCCCTGGGACAGCTCACGTCGGGCGAGTTCACGTCGTTTGTCGCCGGGTTGATCCTCATGTACGGACCTGTGAAGAAACTGAGCCGGGTGAATGCACATGTCCAGCAAGCGATGGCAGCGTCGGAGCGTGTATTCGAGATGCTGGACACCCACTCCGAAGCCAGGGACCGCCCCCACGCCCGGCCGCTCGAGCCGCTGCGCCAAACCATTGCATTCGATAGCGTGAGCTTCACGTACGGGGAGGATCGTGAAACGGTACTTGACGAGGTCTCGTTTTCCGTCAAGGCGGGTCAGGTCGTGGCCGTGGTCGGGCTGAGTGGCGCGGGAAAGACGACGTTGGTCAACCTCGTACCTCGGTTCTACAATCCGAGCGGTGGCTCGATCCGTATCGACGGTGTCGATATCAGAGACGTCACGCTCGAGTCGCTACGCCGACAAATCGGAATCGTCACGCAGGAGACGGTACTCTTCGATGATACGATCGGCAACAACATTGCGTACGCGTCGCACCGGTCGACGCAAGAGATGGTTGAAGCGGCTGCCCGTGCGGCCCATGCACACGAGTTCATCGTCACCCTGCCAGACAGATACGACACGGTCATCGGCGAGCGCGGGCAGCGCCTATCAGGCGGGCAGCGGCAACGAGTGGCCATCGCACGAGCCCTCCTGAAGAACTCACCGATTCTGATCCTTGATGAGGCGACGTCATCGCTCGACGCGGAGTCGGAGTTGCTGGTTCAGGATGCTCTGGCCAAGCTCATGCTCAACCGGACGTCCTTTGTGATTGCCCACCGCCTGTCAACTGTTCGTCGGGCCGACCTCATCATCGTGCTGGACCAGGGGCGAGTGATGGAGCGAGGTGGACACGAGGAGCTGCTGGCACGCCCGGACAGCCTGTACGCGAAGCTGTATTCGCTGCAATTATTCGATCGAGAAGTCGACACGGCAAGTCACGCGTTCCACGCGGCTGGTGGCGAGCAGGAGCCGTCATGATCAAGTCGATGACTGGATTTGCGTCACTGTCCCGGGAGGACGATCGGCAGCAACTGAGCGTCACGGTGAAGAGCGTGAATCATCGCTATCTCGATGTGCAGATTCGGGCGCCGCAGGGCATGGCTGAGCTCGAACAGGGGCTGCGGAGCCTGGTTCAAACCTACGCCGCCCGCGGCCGCGTCGAGCTGGGGATTACGATGCAGCACAGGACTGCTGCGCCGGTGACGGTCGAGCTCAATGAGCCACTGGCCTCGGCGCTCTCGCGTGCGGCTGGGGAGGCCCAGAGTGCCGGCCTTGTTGAGGGAGCGCTGACGCCGGGTGATCTGTTTCGGTTTCCTCAGGTGTTGACGTTAAAGGAGGAGGCGAGCGACGACCTCGCGCAGCACACGCGCAACGCGGTGATGAAGGCAACCGAGGAGGCTCTAGGGGAACTAGACCGGATGCGCTGTCGCGAAGGTGAGTTTCTAGCCCGTGATCTTGAAGAACGCTCAGTGGCGTTGAACGTGCTCGTTGATGGGATTGTGGCGGAATCGGAGTCCGGCGACGCGGCGCTGCGTGAGAGGTTGGTGGGAAAGGTCGTAGAGCTCGAGGATCAGCTCGAGCTCGATCCAGCGGCAGTCGCGCAGGAGGTGATTCGGTGGGCCGCTCGCTCAGACATTCACGAGGAGGTGGCCCGGCTTCGGGGTCATCTGGAACACATGAAACAACTCTCGGACGAGTCTGCACCGTGTGGCCGAAAGCTCGATTTTCTCGTCCAAGAGATGAACAGAGAGGTCAACACAGTCGGTTCGAAGGCCGAAGGACGAGGCATGACACCGCTTGTGGTTGCGGCCAAGGCTGAGATCGAGAAACTGCGAGAGCAGATTCAGAACGTGGAGTAACCGTCGGCAAGGCTCATCATGCGACGCGGCAAACTGTTCATCGTGTCGGCGCCATCTGGCACTGGGAAGACGACGCTGGTGGAGGCGCTTGTGCAGCGAGTCCCCGACCTCGTCATGTCACGGTCGTACACGTCTCGCCCGCCGCGTGCAGGGGAAACCAACGGGGTCGACTATAATTTCATTGAGCCTGAGCGTTTTAAGGAGATGGTCGAAGCCGACGCTTTTCTGGAGTGGGCCACCATCTTCGGGAACCGATATGGCACCTGCGCCGCTGACACCGAGCAGCACCAGGTTGAAGGCCGCGATGTCGTCTTGGTGATCGATGTACAGGGCGCAGAACAGGTGAGGCGTCGGGGAATCGACGTCGTTGGAATCTTCGTCATGCCACCGTCTTTCGAGGTCCTCGAAGAGCGGTTGAGGGGTCGAAGCCGCGCTCAGACGAGTGAGGAGGATCTTCAGAAGCGCCTCGAAACCGCCCGCAGTGAAGTGGAGGCCAGGCACCGCTACGACTTCATTGTCATCAACGATGATGTGAGCCGGGGTGTCGATCGGCTGCGGAGCATCGTGATGGCTGAGCGGTCAAGAGCGGCGGTCGTGACCGAGGTCGCGAGCACGATTGCGGCATCTTTTGCTCCGGAGGGTGAGCAGAGTAGCCGGGCGGAACGCTCGATCGACCGTCAGACGTCCGGTCGCCATTTGTCCCGCGAGTAAACGTCCGCGGCTTTCATTACCCTATGGCTCTCATCGCGCTCGGCGTCACCGGTGGCATCGGAGCCTACAAGTCCGTCGAAGTGGTTCGCGGCCTGCAGCAACGCGGACACGACGTGGTGGCTGTCATGACCGAGTCGGCCACCAAGTTTGTGGGGCCGCTGACCTTCGAGGCGATCACGCGGCGTCGGGTGATCACCGATCAGTACGCAGACGGCGCAAACGCAGACATCGAGCACATTGCGCTGGCATCAGACATTGCGCTGTTGCTGGTGGCTCCCGCTACGGCCAACATGCTCGGCAAGTTCGCGAATGGGATAGCCGACGACTTTCTGTCGGCGCTGTATTTGGCGACGCCGGCGCCGGTGCTTGTGGCGCCCGCGATGAATACGAACATGTTGGCTCATGCGGCGGTGCGGGACAACCTCGATTCGCTGAGTTCCCGCGGCGTGAGGTTCGTCGAGCCGGGAGAGGGATATCTCGCCTGTGGGTGGGTCGGCAAGGGCAGGCTGGCCGAGCCCGACGAGATCGTTGCGGCTGCCCAGCAGGTCTTGAGTCCCGGCGGTGAGCTTGCGGGTCGTTGTGTGCTGGTCACGGCTGGTCCAACCTACGAGGATCTTGACCCGGTGCGCTACCTGGGCAATCGGTCGACCGGGCGGATGGGTTTTGCGGTAGCGGCGGAGGCGATGGCGCGCGGTGCGCGCGTGGTGCTTGTCAGCGGACCGACGTCGCTCGAACCACCGGCGGGTGCCGAAGTCGAGCGGGTCCGGACCGCCGAGGAAATGCATGCCGCGGTCATGGCCAAGGTGGCCGAGGCGGACGCGGTGATCATGGCGGCTGCAGTCGCCGACTATGCGCCGCGCGGTGGACAAGCAGCGGAGAAGATCGAGAAGGGCGAAGGCGACCTCAATCTGACCCTTCGGCGCACGCCCGACATCCTTCGCGACCTAGGCCGGCGTCGTGGCTCGAGGCCGCGACCCGTGCTTGTTGGCTTTGCCGCCGAAACATCGAACGTCCTCGAACGTGCCCGCAAGAAGCTTGAGGCGAAGCAACTGGATTTGATCGTCGCCAATGATGTGTCACGGTCCGACGCTGGATTCGGTGTTGCAACCAACGCGGCGACGATTATCGCGCGCGATGGCGGCAACGCCGTGGACGTCCCGCTCGGTACCAAGCAGGCATTGGCCAGAGTAGTCCTGGCGCACCTCGTACGACTCCTGTCCGCTTCGGTCGAGGCACCTGCCGGCGATAGAGCGTAGACCGGGTTGAATTTGACGACCGAAAAAGACTGTGACTCGAGCTGACGAGCTTCAGGAGCATCTGTTCTTCTTCGAGGAACTTGGGGTTACTGGGATCAGCCGAGATCGCGCGTGGCGGACACGCGGCGACGAATCGGGTCTCTCCGGCGAGGAAGGTCGGGACGAGGTGCGCGGGGAAGATCCCGCGGCTCCCGGGGCAGAGCGTGGAGCGCCGACGGACAGTCATGGGGCGGGTCGGGGTAGCG
Source organism: Vicinamibacterales bacterium (assembly GCA_965223015.1). Classification (GTDB taxonomy): domain Bacteria; phylum Acidobacteriota; class Vicinamibacteria; order Vicinamibacterales; family UBA8438; genus CAUZIB01. The sequence continues at coordinate 295,524 of CBDCVL010000008.1, forward strand.
GGCGTCTTGCTGAGCTACGGGACGAGCTAGGTGAGTGTACGCGATGCAAGCTGCATGCAACACGGACAACCCTCGTCTTCGGCGTGGGCAACGCCGACGCCGACTTGATGTTTGTTGGGGAAGCGCCTGGCCGGGACGAAGATCGCCAGGGGATTCCGTTCGTTGGCCGGGCCGGGCAGCTCTTGACGAAGATCATCGAGGCGATCGGTCTGACGCGTGACGATGTCTACATTGCGAACGTGATCAAGTGTCGTCCACCAGAGAATCGGAATCCAGAACCCGACGAGGTCCGCACCTGCGAGCCGTTCTTATTCGGCCAGGTTGACGCGATTCGGCCCAAAGTGATTGTGGCGCTTGGCGCGTTTGCCGTACGGACGCTCCTTGCGCGCGATGAGGCGATTTCGAAGCTCCGTGGGCGTGTGTTCGATTACCGCGGCGCGAAGCTCGTTCCAACGTTTCATCCTGCGTACCTCCTTCGCAACCCCGAAAAGAAGCGGGACGTGTGGGATGACATGAAGCGGGTGCGGGCAATGCTGAGGGAGGGGTGAACGGAGCATCGCCCGGCTCCCGACCCCTTGTCCAGGTTGCTGTCCCGGTCCCACACCTTCCTTCACTGAGCTACCGTGTGCCCGCGGAGCGAGAGGCTCCTTCGGTTGGCGCGCGCGTGCGTGTGCCTCTGGGGAATCGCTCGGTTGTCGGGTGCGTGATCAAGGTCGATCGCGAGGCCTCGGGCGAAGGCGAGTTGCGCGGTGAGGCCGATTCCATCAAAGAGATCCTCGACTATGTTGACGACGATCGGTTTCTCCCGCCGGGCACCCTCGAGCTGGCGCTCTGGGTCGCGGAATACTATGCCTGTGGCCCGGGCGACGCCGTAGCGGCGGCGATGCCACCGTTTGCGTGGACTCGGAAGGGATCACGCGTGGCTCGGACCGCCGCGTTCAAGACAGAGCGCGTCGTGCGATTGAGCCATGCCGGTCACCAAGTAGCGATGGGGGAGGAACCACAACCTCCTGGCCGCCGCCAGCGCGAGGCGATTGGGACTCTGGCTGGCATGTCATCCGCGGTGCGCATGCGCGTACTGGCCGAGCACGGCGTGACGCCAGACGCCGTTCGCGGGTTGGTTCGTCGCGGCCTGGCGCTGGTCGACGTGCAAAGAGTCGAGCGTGATCCGTTCAGACCCGCCGAGGAGGTGTCGCAGGGCAACCTGACAGGCGAGGGGGTGTCGACGCTCACGGCCGAGCAACAGGCCGCGCTCCAGACGCTGTCAGGAATGGCGGAGCAATCTGAGTTCCGTGTTGCGTTGCTGCACGGAGTGACCGGGAGCGGGAAGACCGAGCTGTATCTTCGTCTCGCGCAGGTCGTATCCGGACGCGGACAACGCGTCCTCGTTCTGGTGCCGGAGATCGTGCTTGCCCCGGCAATCGCACGAGCATTTCGTGCGGTCTTCGGCGAGCGTGTCGCGGTCCAGCACAGCGGGCTGTCTGACGGCGAACGCCACGACCAGTGGCAACGGATCAGACACGGTGACGTCGACGTCGTGGTAGGGACCAGGTCGGCCGTCTTTGCACCGGTCGACGACCTTGGCCTGGTCGTTGTCGACGAAGAACACGATGCATCGTACAAGCAGGAGGAGAGTCCGCGGTATCACGGCCGCGACGCGGCAATCGTCCGTGCGCGGCACGCCGGTGCTCTTGTGGTGCTGGGGTCCGCGACGCCGTCGATGGAGAGCTATCACAACGCGATGAGTGGCCGCTACGTGCGGGTGGTCATGCCTCAGCGGGTGCTCGAGCGGCCGTTGCCCTCGGTGCAGATCGTCGACATGCGGGCCGAGTTGGCCTCGCAGGGGGCCGAAGCTGTCCTCAGCGCGGCCCTTCGCGCTGGGATCGCCGACCGGCTCGACCGCGGAGAGCAGTCACTCGTGCTGCTCAATCGGCGCGGATTCGCCGCGTCGGTACTCTGTCGCCAGTGCGGCCAAACCCTCGAGTGTCCCAACTGTACCGTCGCGCTGACGTTTCACCAGGCCGCTCGTCGGGTGCGGTGTCACTACTGCAACTATTCTCGGGCCAGGCCCAAAGTCTGTCCGCAGTGTGCCGGGCCGTATCTGGAGCGAATCGGCTTTGGCACCGAACGGATCGAGAGCGAAATCGAGGGGGCTTTTCCAGAGGCGCGTGTGGCGCGCCTCGACCGGGACACGGTGCGGCGCCGCGGCGCTGCTGCACAGATTCTGGCGAGGTTTGGCGCTCGAGAGATTGACATCCTGGTGGGTACCCAGATGATCGCCAAAGGGCACGATTTTCCGGCTGTCACCTTGGTCGGCGTGATCTCAGCGGACGTAGGTCTGGGGCTGGCTGACTTCCGAGCTTCGGAGCGGACGTTTCAGCTGTTGACCCAGGTGGCGGGCCGTGCCGGGCGAGGTGACACCAGGGGTGAGGCAATCATCCAGACGTTTTATCCGGATCACTACAGTATTAGCTTGGCCTGTCGGCAAGCCTATGAGCCGTTCTTCGAGGCCGAGATGCACTTCCGGCGCAGCATGCGCTACCCACCCGTCGTGGCGATGATCAATGCGATTGTTCGGGCGCCGAGGCAAGGCGAGGCGATGCGCGACGCCAGTGAGCTTGCGAAGGCCCTGCGCGCAGCCGGAGGGCGCTTCGACGTGCTTGGTCCGGCCCCGGCGCCGCTGGCGCGACTTCGTGGCGCGCATCGAGCGCAGTTCTTCCTCAAGGGGACGCACCGACCCGCGATGCGAGAGGCCTTGCAGGCGGTGTTAGCACAGCACCCGAGGCTTCAGCGCCGGGTGACCGTCGACGTGGACCCACTGACGGTGCTCTAGTGTTTAGATGGGGCTACGCCCCAAGCCCCCGCGGGCGCTTTGCGGGGACCCCATCGCCCCGCGCCGCGCCCGCGCGGCGCGCTGTGCGCGCCGTGACTCGTTGGCGCCGCGGCCCCGATCTCGCTCACGAATCACGAGGACACTCCACTAGCGGGGCGTTCCAATCAGATCCATCACTTCGAGTGGTGCGGGGGTAAAGCAGAGAACGAAGATGATCAACGTGCCCAATGCGATCCAGCGACGCGTGCGGTCGAGAGGGATGTGATCGTCGAGGGTCCGGGGATGCCTTGGTCCGAACGCCAGCAGCATGAGAATCATCAGCAGTGCCCAGAAGGCCCAGCTCAGAGAGACGAAGGCCGCCAGGACGATGATGATCAAGGTCGAGCCGAGTGTGACCGCGGTCGACCTCGATCCGAGAGTGGCGTACGAAATGTGTCCACCGTCGAGTTGCGCGATCGGGAAGAGATTGATGGCAGTCACGAGGAGGCCGAACCAGGCCGCCAGTCCAACGGGGTGTAGGTTGATGGTGTATCCCGAAGGGGCCTCGCCCCAAATGAGCCAGGCGGCAAACTGAAAGAGGAGTGGCTCGCCAAGCGTGAATACGACAAGGTCATCCGGCTCCGGGACGACGCGTGAGAGGCTCAGTCCTAGAAAGAGCGCCGGCACGACGACGACGAATCCAGCAATTGGACCGGCGGCCCCGATATCGAACAACATCCGTTTGGTTGGTACACGCTGACGAATCCGGATGACGGCGCCGAGCGTGCCAGTGAAGAAGAATGCTGGGGCGGGGATGAAATATGGCAGCGACGCGTCGACGCCATAGTAGCGGCACGCAAGGTAGTGGCCCATCTCGTGGGTCCCGAGAATCGCCAGGATCGTGGCACTGTACCAGGCTCCCTGGAAGAACGAAGCCGTCGGGACGTCCTGCGTGAAGTCGCTCGCGAACCCGGCATAGTGCTGGCTCCCGACGTACATCGTAGTGACCACCGTGAGGAGGAACAAGCCGAGATGTATCAGCGGGCGGCCACGCGGTCGGGGTGTTGCCGCGGATGAATCGACGGTCGGCAACGGGGGCGAGGCCTGGGACTCGGGTACGGGGGGCCACTGTGGCGGCAAGGGCAATGGGCGTTCGGACACAGATTTGGGTGGAGCGAGGGTGCGGGGCCGGGTCAGCTCAGCCGCTGATGTTCTGGAGATCTTTCCCGGGCCTGAAGCGTATTGTCCGGCCCGGCGGGATCCGAACTTCTTTCCCGGTTCTCGGATTTCGTCCGATGCCTCGCTTTCGAGGTTTGACCTGGAATACGCCAAAGCCACGCAGCTCGATCCGTGCCCCGCGCTGCATCGACATTCGCATCGCGTCGAAGACCGCGTCCACCGCCACCTCGGCCTTGACCTTGGTGATCTTCGCGGTCTTCGAAACCTGGTTCACGATGTCGACCTTGATCATGACTTATGGGCTCCAGAAGAATTGTAAATATCATAGATACTATAATTTACAGGTGTCAAGACTCCAGCTAACCTCACCGTCTAACGCCTCACCCTCATGACGGCCAGAAAGGCGCCGCGGCTCCCCCGGGTTGTGCTGGCGGGCCGCCCGAATGTAGGGAAATCGACGCTGTTTAACCGAATTTCCGGCGGGCGACGGGCAATCGTGACCTCGGTGCCCGGGACCACTCGCGATGTCTTGTACGAGACCGTTGAGTGGCAGGGCGCGACATTCGAACTGGTCGACACCGGAGGGCTCTTCGGTGCGAGCGAGGACCCACTGCGAGCGGAAGTCTCGGAACGAGGGCTGAGGGCTCTAGGTGCGGATGGGGTCGACGTCGTGCTGATGCTCGTCGATGGTCGCGATGGCCTCGTCCCCTCCGATGGGGACGTCGCGTCCCAACTCAGACGGGTCGACGCGTCGGTGGTGCTCGCCGTCAACAAAGTGGATGACAAGAGGGCAGCCGCACGTGTGGAGGAGTTCCACGCGCTCGGCTTTGAACCGGTCCTGAGCGTTGCCGCAGAGCACGGTCTTGGCGTGGGCGACCTGCTCGACGAGGTGGTCTCCCGGCTGCCGGGCCGGAGGTCGGAAGACATAGTCTCCAGCGCTGACGATGCCGACGAGTTGGCGATCGCGATCGTCGGCAGGCCGAACGTCGGCAAGTCATCGCTCGTCAATTTACTCGCCCGAGAGGACCGCGTGCTCGTGAGCGACTTGGCCGGGACGACGAGGGATAGCGTTGACACGATCGTCCGCTGGCGAAAGCGCCGGCTGCGACTTGTCGACACCGCGGGCATCAGGCGTCCCGGACGTGTGGCCGAGTCGGGCCGTCTGGAGTCCGTGAGCGTGGGTGCCGCACGAAAGGCCATGAAGCGTGCCGATGTTGCGGTCGTCATGTTCGATGCCTCGGACGGAGTGACGAAAAGAGATGCGGCGATCGCCGGTGAAGCCGAGCGCGCCGGATGTGGACTCGTGCTGGCCGCCAATAAATGGGATCTCGTCAAGGGGCGGGAGGAGGGTTTCGCCAAGCGGTTCGACGACGCTGTGCGCAAGGGGCTCAAGTTCGCAGAATACGCGCCCATCATCCATGTGTCGGCATTGACCGGTCACCGTGCGCCGAATCTGCTGGAGCTCGTGGAGAAGGTTGGTCGTGAGCGTGAGGCTCACATCGCGACGCCCGAGCTCAACCGATTTCTGGAGAGCGTCACGAGCCGCCACGCACCGGGGACTCGCCGGCAGGGAGACGTCCGGATTCAGTATGCGACGCAGGTCGGAGTCAAGCCGCCCTGCTTCCTGCTGTTTACGAATACGGCGACGACTCTGCACTTTTCCTACGAGCGGTTTCTCAGGAACCGTTTGCGGGAGACGTTTGGCTTTGTTGGCACGCCAATCCGGCTTCAGGTGAGGAGCCGGCGCCCGCGTCGGGCGAGGGGGTAACACACTGAGGGGCGGTGATATACTGGCGTTGCCGCTCGGCGATGACCGGCGGGCCAACCGATGGCAGCAGAGACCGGTATTCCAAAGCGCCAGGTGTTTAAGGCAACCGAGGTATGTTGGATCGCTGGCGTGCAGCCCTATATTCTGAAGTCGTGGGAGGCGGAGTTCTCCATGCTCGCACGGCCCAAGAGGAAGGGCGGCGCGCGCGTGTATCGGCGTACCGACGTGGAGATGGTGCTCCAGATCAAGCATCTCGTTTTTGGCGAGGGCTTGACACTCGGGGCTGCCCACCGCCAGCTCGAAACGACAATGGAACCGGCCGAAGAATCGGCCCAGCCCGGTCTGCTTACTGATGTCCTGGAGACGGATGTTCGCGATCGGCTCGCCGGCGTCAAACAAGGGTTGCAAGATATCTTGCAGCTCCTCTCGGCAAACGGCGAGACCGCCCCGGCCCCAAGGGCAAAGTCCGGCGGGATGGCCCCGACTCCAAGGGTGAAGAAGTCGCCGACGAAGCGGGCGGTGAGCCGGGTAGCGAAATCGGTGAAGATGAAGAAGAGCGCGGCGAAGACGGCGAGGACGAAGAAAAGCGCAACGCCGAAGCGTTCGGTGTAGGGAGTTCTCAGGCCGTGTCGGGATGTGGCGCAGTTTGGTAGCGCACCTGACTGGGGGTCAGGGGGTCGCTGGTTCGAATCCAGTCATCCCGACCAATTTACTCCCCTGAAATTGGGGATAGCAGCCGATCTACCGGGTCGGCTGTCTCTTTGTACGGGTCGCCCTGCAAGCTTTGTGCAAGTCTGGCGTGCTTGTTCGAACTTCTGCAGCCTCTCCAAGGGCGACCTCTCGGGGTTGTCCTTGTTGTACGACGAAGGATGATGCTCAATCGAGGGACCGCCAAACGTCGGTGGCCGCTGGGTTGCCGCGAGCTGTCACCGGACCGCAGTTAGGAGAATTGTCCGGTACTGCGGATCGCCTGATAGCCATACGCCGAAGCCGTTGCTTCCGTCCTGGAGGGTCGCGGACCGGTAACCAGCCTCATGACAAGTACCCCACAGGTCAGCACGAACAAGGGCGGTCCGCCCATGAGGAGCACGAGCTGCCACAGATTCCGAGGGTCAAGGATGTACGCGGCTACGGCAAACGCACAGATCGCCCCGGTCACAGCTGCGAGGATCCAACAGAGACTCTGCAGGGCGCCGCGTAGCCAGATGAGCGCTGAGATCTGCAACACGAGACTCACCGGGGCTGCGATGAGCCAGGGGTGGCGGGATACAGATTCCGCGATCTCGTGCAGGCTCACGCCACAGAAGCGAGCAAGTCGTGTGCCGCCCAGGGCGATGGCAAAATTGCCGGTCGAGGCGTCACATCAGTGCGGAAGTCTCGTCGCGGCGAGACGACAAGTCCTATGTCCGAAAGAACATCTGGTGCGGGGCGCTGAAATACCCTGTGGTGTTCCCGCTCGCCTCGGCTCGTCGAGACGACCGGGGCGCAACGCCCTGTACCATCCTGGGGATGCAACTCAGGACGGGGAAGCAGGGTCACGTCCGTGACGCGTCTGGAGCGGCGACCGTCCTACTGGAGTCTCGATTCGGACGGCGGGCTGTTCCGGTCGATTGGAAACCCGGCTCTTGATTCATCGCCGCGAGGCGCCATGGCGTGTTCGGACTTGAGTGTGGCACATGGTTTCCACCCGGTGGCGACATAGGCAAGACGGAGAACCTTCGCTAGAGACAAGAGAGTGGACATGTCAGAAGCGATTTCGGCAAATGGCACGTCGTTGCGGGTGTGGTCACGAACCAGCAACACGAAGTCGGGGCCGCACTGGCCAAGCTGGCACGAGAGGTAGTGGTCTCCTGGTCGTCGGAGGCTCCACAGCAACAGGCCGTAGCCGGTGACGTCTGGGTGCAGTGCTCTCATGCCCCAATGAAGGGCAACAGACGTTCCAAGTATGAAATTGTTCCTGAGCAATGAGTTAGAGGATTCATGTAGGCCAGACAAGTCCGGAGTTCTGCCTCGAACGAGATTGTCATCCGTCTCCACCCTGGGCCCCCCGGACTACAGAAGGCGTCGTCGTCGAGCGTGCCCGCTACCAGACGTCACCCCGGCGCCAGTCGCAGAGAATCTCTCCGTCTAGGTCAAGCCGTGGTGACCGCGGCGTTCGGAGGATCATGACACCGTGATCGTCGTCTGACGTGCGGAGGCGACCCCCGGGACCATCGACGAACGTTGGTCCACGCCAGCGTTCCCAGCCAAGGGTTTCGTAGAAGGCATGGGTTCCGGTCGACAGCGCTCCCAGTGGATAGTCTGCCTGGATGAGCTCACCCAGACGACGCAGCACACTGGTGCCGTGACCTTTGCGCCGGTGCGAGGCAGCGGTGGCGACGGCTTCGACGTAGCCGACCGACAGTTTCTCGCCCGAACAGACGAGGGTGCGCTCCACCAGTGATCCGTGACTAGTTGGCTCCGACGAGTCGGTAACCCAGACGTGGGTGCCGCCAATGGCATGCTCCCAATCTTCGTCGGTGAAGTCTCCGTCAAACGTAGTATCGAGGAGGGCCCGGATGCTACCCACGAGGGAAGATGTCAGGAGATCGGTGGGGGCGGTATGGAGCGTGACCATCGTGAGAGTCTACCGGCTGCGCACCACAGCGGCGTCTCAACGGTCGTATGGCCGTTCCCTAGACGGGACGACTACTTCGTGGCGCCGAGCTCTCGCAAAAGCTCGGCGGTGCTCGCGTCAGGTGAGCGAACAAGTGAGAGAGGCGTCCGACCGGAATCGTTCTCGGCTTCTAGACTCGCACCCTTCTCCACGAGTAGCTGCACGAGCGAGTCGAGCTGCCTGAGCGCGGCATCGTGCAGCGGAGTGTTGCCGTCCGCCCCGGCACGATTGACGTCCGAGCCGAGGTCGAGGGCCAGCGTCACCCCGTTCATCACGCGCTCTTCCGCCTCTGCTTGGTCCACAGTAATACCAACCTCGGCACGGCGCCTGCCCTGTAGGGCGGCCTGCAACAGCGTTGTGCCGTCCTCGCTCTCGGTTGGGGCGTCGGCGCCCGCGGAGCCGAGCAGGCGCATGATCTCAGGTTCGGCGTGGCGGGCAGCGAGCCAAAGCGGGGTTGCACCAACAAAATAGCCGGAGATGCCGTAGTCGACGCTGGCTCGTCGGACGGGTGTGCCCTTGGTGACGCGCGTGTTCGGGCTTGCGCCACTCGAGAGCAGCGCTCTGACGAGCTTGAGGTCTCCTCGCATGACGGCAGCGTGAAGCGCGGTGTACCCGGCAGCTGTCGCGTTCGGATCGGCACCGCGCTCGAGCAAAAGGGCCGCGACCGCACCATGGCCGCTGTGGGCGGCCACCATAAGCACGGTAGATCCTTCGGGAGCGATCTCACTCGCACTCGCTCCGGCATCGAGGAGGAATCTCGCGGCGTCCAGATCACCAATGCGTGCGGCGAACAGCAACGGAGTGAATCCGCCCATGTCGACTTCGTCGAGAATCTCCCTCCCGAAACCGCTTGTTTCGGTGTTGACGCGTCGGTGACGAATGTCTGTGCTCGCGTGGACATCCGCTCCCGAGTCGATCAGCGTCTTGACGACGTCCGAGTGCCCCTGAGCTATAGCCCACATCAAAGCCGTTTGACCCTGCGACCCTTCCTTCCCGTTCGCATCCGCCCCGTGGGCGAGAAGCAGACTCACAACGTCGACGTTGCCTGTCCGAGACGCGGTCATCAGGGCCGTTTCACCCGACGGAAGCACGACGTTCGCTGATGCCCCGGCCGTGAGCAACCGGTTGGCTGCTGGTGCGTCCCCGTTGAGGCATGCCAGCCAGAGTGGGGTGACCCCAATGTCGTTGGCAGCGTTGACGTTCGCCCCTGCCTCGATCAGAGCGTCGACCGTTTCCAGGTCGCTCAGATGGACAGCCCAGTGGAGGGCGGTAGCCCCGTCACCCTGGGGGGCATTGACGTCGACACCGTCCTCGAGCAGAGCAAGGACCATCGCGCCATCACCGTTCTTCGCAGCGTCGATGAGCGGGGGGGTGCTGCTCGCGGCAGCGAGACTGGCGACAGCCAGCAACGCCAGCAAGAGCCACTGTGGAGTCGCTATGACACGCACGCCAAGATTCTCCGGCAGTCCGACATTGTCGCGGCCCGATCTGCGTCGTACCTAGACGCCCGCCAGGCCGTCGATATTGACGCGGCCGTCACTGTTTCCCAGACGCTCGACCGGAACGTCAAGCTTGTGGAGCAGCGTCACCATGAGGTTCGCCAGCGGCGGGTCGTTCTCGTACTTGACGTGGCGTCCGCCCTTGAGGCGGCCGTTCGCGCCCCCCATGACCAACACTGGAACATTGACTGGGCTGTGCGCGTTGCTGTCGGACATACCGCAGCCGTAGATCAACATCATGTGGTCGAGCAGCGAACCGTCGCCGTCAGCCGTCGCACGCAGCTTTCCGAGATATTCGGCGAATAGCGACGTATGGTAGGCGTTGATCTTCGCCATCAGGTCAATCTTCTCTTTGATGTACTCATGGTGCGAGAGCGGATGGTGCGCCTCGGGTACCCCGAGTTCTGGGTAGGTCCGGGAGCTGACTTCCCGTCCCATCATGAAGGTGATGACCCGCGTTAGATCTGTGCGGTGTGCGAGCAGCTGGAGGTCGAACATCAGCCGGACGTGCTCCTCGAAGGAATCCGGGACTCCCTCAGGCTGCTCCATCACAGGGATATCGATACCCACTTGCTGCTCGGTCTTCTGAATGCGGCGCTCGACGTCGCGGACACCTTCCAGATACTCATCGATCCGTACCTGATCGGTCGCCCCAACTCCTCGCTTAAGGTCCGCGGCCTTCTGCGTTACCGAATCGAGCAACGAGGCATCTCGTCGCATCCGCGCTTGCCGCACCGCTGGATCGGTGCTGCCGCTGTCGCCGAACATGCGTTCGAAGACAAACCGCGGGTTGTTCTCCATCGGGAGAGGGGTCGTCTTGCTTCGCCAGGAGATCGTATTGGTGTACACACAGCTGTGGCCGCCGCTGCACTGGCCCGCATTGGCTCGACTGTCGATCGCTAGCTCGAGGGAGGCAAGCGGCGTGTCTTTCTCCGTCTCCCTCGCGACGACCTGGTCCATCGAGACGTCGGCGACCGGGGCCGTTTCACCAGGGACACCGGCTGCGCCGGTGAGAAACGTCGTTGACGCACCGGCATGCGCCGGCGGCCAGTAGGCCTTCAAACCCGAGACAACCAGCATCTGGTCCCGAAACTGGGCCATGGGCTGGAGAATCGGCGTCAGCTCGAAGCCGGCGCCCTCTGATGACGGAAGCCAGTGCTCCATCGCCATTCCGTTCGGCAGGTACACCACGCTGAGCCTACGCACCGGGTTCGCGGCGGTCTTGGCGATCGCCGACAGGGCAGGCACCATCGCATCGAGCAAGGGGAGTGCCACTGTCGCTCCGACGCCACGCAGCACGGTCCGTCGATCCAACTTTCGTTTCGTGATTATCATGACGACTGTCCTCTCCTCATGCTTGCGGCGTGCTCAATTCAGGAGCGACTCACCAGACTGCGTACCGCGAGTTTCCCGCATCTGGAAGGCTTTGCTGTTCACGATCCCCAAAATCAGCGACGACCAACGATAGTCGTGCTCAGCCGCTGAGTTGGTGGTCTCTCGAATCATAGGTCGGTCGGTATACTCCAGACCGCGGCCGACAGCGTACGCGAGAAGCTTTTCAGCAACGGTCTGCGCAAACGCCGCTCGCCGCTCCAGAAGAACTCCCTTGAGTCCAGACGGACCCGAAAATACGGCGCCCCCCGGCATCGTGCCAGATGCATCGACTGGCATGCCACTCTCGCTTACATCGCGCCACGCGCCGATCGCGTCGAAGTTCTCCAGCGCGAAGCCCAGTGGATCCATCGGTGCATGACAGCTGGCACAGACCGGATTACGGCGGTGCATTTCAAGGCGCTCGCGGACCGATGCCGGCTTCCCACCTTCTCCGCGGTCCGGCAGCCCTGGAACATCGGCTGGCGGCTCGGGCGGCGGCGCGCCCAGCATGCTTTCGAGCAGCCACTTGCCGCGCAAGACCGGAGACGTGCGGTTCGGATGCGACGTGATCGTGAGCAACGCACCGTGGCCAAGCAAGCCGCCGCGAGGGTGATCGGGAGGCAGCGTGACCCTTCTGAAGTGAGAACCGTACACGTTCGGAATGCCGTAGTGGCGTGCCAGACGCTCATTCACGAACGTATAGTTTGCACTCAGTAGGTCGACGACGCTGCGATCCTCCCGCAACGTGCTCGTGACAAACAACTCCGTCTCCCGGCGGAACGCGTGCCGGAGATTCTCGTCGAAGTCGGGGAACTCTGCCGATTCGCGGGCTTGGCCGTCGAGATTCCTCAACCGTAGCCACTGGCTGGCGAAGTTGTCGACAAGGGCGTCGGACCGTGGATCGAGGAGCATCCGCCGTACCTGCTCCTCGAGAACCGCTGGTTCGGTCAGCCGCCCTTCCGAAGCGAGGTCAAGGAGCCCTTCGTCCGGAATACTGCTCCAGAGGAAAAAAGACAATCGTGACGCCAGCTCGAGGTTCGTCAAGCGGTACGGTGTCCCTGGTGCGAGTCCGGCCGGGTCGTGCTCGACTCTATAGAGGAACTCGGGATCGACGAGCACGCGCTCGACAGCGAACTGAATGCCGGAATCGAAGTTGCCGCCTTCACGCCGGCCGGTCTCGTAAAACCCAAGGAGCGCCTCGATGTCCGGGTCGGTGACCGGACGTCTGAAGGCTTTGCGAGCAAGCTTCGTCATGATCTGCGTTGCACAGCCCTCTTCCGCAGCGGCGCTGTCAGGTCGACAGACGAAGATCTCGCTTCGGCTGGGTGTGTCGCCGGCAGCAATGGTGCCGTAGGGTCCACCGATCGAAATCTGGTCGATCCTCGCAAGGCTGTCGTAATGCTCGTCAACGAACAGACCATAGCCGCGTTGTCGAGGCTGGAGCACACCGTCAGCTTCCACGATCTTTCTGAGGAAAGAGACGCCGACGAGCCGGGGTCCCGCCTTCGCGGAGAACCGGGCCTCGAGACCGGTGTCACCGCCGTTCATGTAGGTTTCCCAATCGGGGCTACCGGCGATGTTCCCCGAAAAGCTCAAAGGGGCCATGTTTCCGTCCGATTCCCCACCGACGGACATCTGCTTGACGGATGTTCCGTCGAGCCGGATGTCGAGTTGGTGCGGTTCCGAGAACCCGATGATGTAATCAGAGAAGTTGCGGTGTAGCCTGACCCTAATTACGTACTCCCCGTCCGCCGGGAAGTTGTGTCGGATGGCAAGACCGCCCCGCGTGCCGAACGGAAGGTCATCGCTTGCGCGGTCGTCCTGCAGAAAATTCGGGTGAATCCGGTATGACTCGACTGTCGGACGATCGGGTGGGATGCCCACTGCGAGGCGGCTGATCTTGTGGGCCGCCGAGAGATACCGTGCGAGGAGATCCGGTGAGAGTGACAGCAGATCGCCGTTGTTGTCGAACCCATGTTCGTACGTGTTGTCGACCGGAAGCATGGCAGCGACATCGATATCGAGAGCCAGGAGATCGCGAATGGCGTTCCCGTACTCCGCTCGGTTGAGCCGGTGGAATGTTCCCGGCCGACCGGGACGAGCACTTTCCTTGGCCTCCACGTCGATCTCACGCTCGAGCCAGCCCGCAAGGTCTCGATAGGTCGCCCTATCGGGGCGCGGCCGCCCGACTGGAGGCATCGACTCGCTGCGGAGCTTCACGATCACTTTCTCAAAGGCTTCGGCGTTGGCAGCGACGTCGCTGAGATCAACCGCGTCGAGCCTGATGTCTCCGTTGGCCAGCCTCTCGTTGTGGCAGGTGACGCAGTACTGGTCTAGAGTCGCCCGATGGGTGGCGGCAGTAGACGCACCGCTCGAAGGCGCTTGCCCGGAAACAGCAGGCCCATAACTTGCCGCCACGACGCAGCCCATTGCGAGCGCCACAGCCCTCGCGATGGCTCGACGCGGCCAGGTGGATCGAACTGCCCGTTCAATATGCTCGACCATAAACGCTCCCTTGTGGATGATAGCAAATGGTCGCGAGGTCCGCAATGGTGCGCCGCTCGGGAATCTTCGCCGTAACTCGTTCTCCCGGCACGCGTTTACAGGCTTCGTTTGGGGCTACCCGAGAGGCCAAAACTTGGTCGGTACGCGTATCCGCATCGCTGCTGACGTTGTGGGTGCAGTGGATAACCGGTCGGGCGTAGAATGAGCCCAAGATCGGGCTGGGCCCGTGGGGCTAGCCGTCCGATCCGACTCGCCGACGAGGAAGATGTGAGGCCACTGATTATCGTCCTGTTGCTCCAGGTGCTGACCGGGCCAGACCCGGCGCAGATGGAGGACGCCCCGGACCTCGGGTATCGACCCGTTCCGCACGGGCTACAGATTCCGGCCGATCTCGAAATGGGCGCTCCGTCTAGCGTCGTCTGGACGTCCACCAACAGCCTCTTGGTCTTCAACCGCGGAACACAACCGCTAATGGAGTTCAATCCCGACGGTAGCTTCATCCGGTCGTGGGGGCAGGGGCTTTACATCCGGCCACACGGTATGCGGCTCGACGCGGAGGGCAACATCTGGACGACGGATGTCAATGGGCACACCGTGACAAAGATGAATCCCGAGGGGGATGTGCTGATGACCCTTGGCGAGCGCGAGCAGCCGGGTACATGGAATGTGGGGGAGAGCAGCGGGCGGCTGACCGAGCCGACCGACCTCGCCATCGGACTCGAGGGTGAGATCTACGTGCTCGTGAGCCATGGAAGGGGCGAGCCACGGCTGCTGAAGTTTGACAGCGGCGGCACGCTGCTGACGTGGTGGGGCGGTGAGGGTGCCGCCCCCGGGGAGTTCGACACGCCGCATTCTGTCGTCGTCGACGCCGAGGGGCGTGTCTATGTCGCCGACCGGCAGAATCGGCGGGTGCAGGTCTTCGACGGCGATGGGACGTTCATCGAGGAGCGGAAGTACAAGGGCCTCCCGTGTGGGCTGCACATTGCGGATGACGGGCAGATGTACCTGGTCAGTGGGTTCGCCGGTGAAATCCTCAAGCTCGACGAGACCGGGAAGCCGATCGGCGCGACCGGCCAGCCCGGCACGGGGCTCGGGGAATTCGGCGAAGCGCACTACATGACAGTGGCACCCAACGGAGATATCTACGTCGCCGATACTGTGAGACCTGCGCTTCACAGATTCGTGAAGCAGTAGAGTGGACGGGGCGCCTCGATCTGACCTGCGAATATCTAGCTGCTCGAGATGAGCTCCTCACAGGCGCTCTTGTTTCCTGATGCCGGTCCCCGCCCTGGGTCACGAGTACGCCGCACCCCGATGGGCAGCGGTGATCATGAACACCGTTCGCTCGTCATCATCAATCTCGTAGAAGAACCGCCAGGCGCCGATGCGATAGCGCCAGGTCTCGGGGGCGTAGTTCTTGAGCTTGCGGATGTGCGGGCCGAAATGGGGATGTCGAGTCAGCTGCGGATAGACGACCGTGCGGAGCTTGCGTACGATGTCCTGGTGGCCGGCTCGGGCGAGCCGTTTCAGGTCTCGAGCGAACTGGTCGGTCTCAAAGATGCGGTACTCATGCAACGAATGTCCCTTTGCGTTTGTGGGCCTGACGCGATCCGGTCCTCAGCCGACGGATGAGGGCGTCGTTCTCCAGAATCTCGGCCATCTCGGCGTCATCCACGAACTGATCCTCCCGGACGCGCGCCAGCGCCGCCGTCTCGATCAGGTTCGACAGGGGTCGCCGTTCAGCGGTCGCCGCCTCGCGCAACTCCTCATAGACGTCCTCGTCGAGCCGCAATGTGATGGTTTTGGTCATGACTGCTCCTGTATTCACATGTATTCTATCACGCGGGTGCTTGGGAGCGCAGAGATGAGTCCAACCCTCTCATAAGAAGCGGCACAGCCATGGGGGGGGGCAGGTCAGTTTGCCGAAGACACGTGGAACAGTGGAACACCGCCAATAGCGCAAGGGGTGAACGTGCGGGTGAGAGGGCGGAACTCAATTGAGCGTGTTCCGCTGGTGGAGACGCTGGACGCCCTCAGTGTTCACGAGCGGCGTTCCATTGTTCCACCCTCGTTGCACCGGACGGGTCTTACGGACCGAGGTGATGAGACGTGGGAGCGGAGGTCGAAAGGCCGGACAAGGAGGGCGGAGCGCGTGGACTACCAGTTGAGCCACGCTGAGGCTATCGACCAGGCGACCAACGAGCCTACGAAGCTGCCGAGGAGCCACGCCGAGGTGATCCGGATCATCGTGCGGTGTCCGAGGCGAAGCGCTTCGCCGCGAATGGTCGCGTGGTCGGAGAGGGTCGAGGCGTGGCGTGCGAGCGGCCGTATCGACGGGAGGGGGACCGGGACCCCACAAAGGCATGCGTGTGCACGACCCACAGCGCGCACGCCTGCGCTCCTCGACCGCGAGATCTTTTGCACGTTGCGGAGGCCAAGGTCTTGATCGAACGGTGGCGCCGGGAGTACAACACCCTGTTCGCCAGACTCCGTGAAGAAGCGCTTGCATATGTGATTCTGAAGCAGCAGTAGCGTCGCGGTGAGGCTGGCGCCCACCAGCGTGATGAGCGGTGAGACGACGGCCAAGATAGCCAGCAGTCCAAGACCGACCAGGACCTCGCGCGCGATGTGCGCGCCGGCCGACAAGACGCGGCGATAGGCCGTGTCGACCGATAGGCGGGTCCGTTGAATCAGCGCTGCCGTGTCGCGTCGCAGGTGGAACGGATACGGCGCCTCCAGGTACCCACGGAACACTCGATCCGAGACCGTCACGACAGACTGTTCTACCAAGCCGGCCTGGAAATACGCGACGGCGGCCAGTACGAGACTGCGCAACAGGTAGATGACGATCGCGCCGACTGCCACTGCGATCAGCAGGCCGCGGTCGTCCCCGACGTCACGCCACGCCAGGAGTCCGCCAACTATCGGCGGGGCAGCCGCACGCCCAGGGGCAGCGACAACCCCGAGGAACCCCACCAGTACCACTGCGCTCGCGGCTTCGGCAGCCGCCGCGGCGAGGTTCAGCGGGACCAGCGCCGCCCAACGCCAGCGCAAGCGTGGTGGCAACATCGTCAGGGTTTTCCGAACAACGTCACGCATCGTTCATAGGGAAGCCTGCCAGCGGGGCGTAGTCGCGAGCCTCGGCGTGGTCCTTGCCGGCTCGCTGGTTCACGGCGGTGCCGTCGAACTCCACCCACGCGTGGGCCTGAAACCGCTGGTCGTCCCTTCGCACGCCGACCCGCAGATTGGATGAGATGCCCCGTCGTGCCAGTAGCCACCACAGCGTCAACGAACGATGCAGGCAGGTGCTCGAAGCGGGCGCCACTCGTGCCGCGAGGTTCACGATGCGCGCTGTCTGGGCGACCGTTGCCGACTCGGCCTGTCGGCTTCGCGTCTGACCGGGGCGTGCCGGAACCGTACGCTGCAAAAGCGCGCGAACACGGTCGAAGCGCGTCACGCGCAAACCGAGTCGGATTGCTGCCATCATGACAACCGCCTGTGTCGCCTCGAGGCAGTCCGTCCAGGTCACGTCGGAGGATACGAATCGCCTGGCCAGGCTAGGACCCCTCATGCCGTCTAAGGGAGATGACCGGCAAGGACGGCATCGACCAGGGCGGGCAATCGGTCGAAGTCCTTCACATACTGCACCCGCGAGATCGAGCGAAGCACCGCCAGTCGGCTCACTTGCGCGAACGAGCGGCAGGTGGCCGCAGGGTCCGTCACGTCCAGCTGGAAGACACTCTTTACCAGCTCCATGCAGGCCTCGCGGCGTGGCATCTGCACCATTGTTGCGACGGGTGCCACCGAGTCGGCATCGGTCGAATTCTCAAGCGGATCGAGCCGATAGATCGTGCCGATGGGAACGGCTTCGACTTCCGCTTCTTGAGCGCCGTTGCCATTCTTGGGCGTTACGCGCCGCTTGAAGGTGTAGTGGGCAACGGTCTTGGTCGGGGCATCCTTTTCATAGAGCGCAGATACACTCTTCGGCCACAGCCGCAGCCCGGCGTAGCTCGGCAGGGCGTACGGCGTGTCCTGTTCGTCCCTGACCACCACGCAGTCGTCCGCCAGCATCGTCCCGCCTCGCTGGCAGAGCGCTGCCACCAGCGTCGACTTGCCAGCACCTGACTTGCCCAGGAGGACGATCGCCTTGCCGTCAATTTCGACGGCACCCGCGTGTAACGTCAATCGTCCGATCGCGGTCAGCGCGAGCGGCAGCACCTGGTCGAGGAGCAAATGACGGATGGTCGTGAGCGGCGTATCGGGTGACGGGATGCAGCAAATGTCTCGACCGTCAGCGGTCAGGCGGAAGTCCGCGTAGCCAGGATACCTGAGGAGAAACCCATCCGTGTCCTTTGCCACCGAGAGCCAGGTGCGGCCGTTGCGGAGCTTGCGTTCAAAGAGCGATGGAACGGAGGCGTGGGACGTGCGCCGGGCCGGCAAGAGATGAAACGAGCAACTTGGGTGAGGATGTCGCGCCCGACCCAGCTCGGGTAAGGGCACGTCGCTGTCCAGGGAAATTCCGCATGTCGAGTACCTCATGGCCGCTAGCCTTCTTCTTCGCCCGATTCTTCGCCGCCCACTTCCTGCTCAGACTCACCGCCTTCGCCGTCCTCCTCACCAAACGGCGTGCCACCCTCTTCGTCAAGCGTCAGTTTCTGTAACGGACCGTATTCAACGAGTGTCGGAGGCGTGTACGTCTTCTTGATCTTGTCGTTCTTCATTTCGCGTTCTCCTTGTATGAAATCTGTTGCCCAGCGTCTTCATCTGTCCGTCAGTGTTGTGCTCGGCGAATCATGACGACGGCTCTGCGTCCTAGACGGTCGAGGTAGAGGAGTGGAAGTGGTGTCGACGGGCGATCAGCGTACAGTTGTCGAATGTAGTCGCTCCGCGGCAACGTTAGCTGTCGGAAGCCGTTGAGACGGTCCCGCCAGCTGCGTAGACTTTGTAGATCCGTCACTCGCGCGCGCCACGGGCGGTGGCTAAGGTAGATGGCCGATGGCTCTGAGAGCCGTTCGGTCTCGAGAAGGTCCAGACCCGCAAGCAGGGGCTCGGGGAGCCAGGTGTGAAAGTGTGCGGCGGCAATCTGGACCGACCGCGCGCACACGGTCCACACGCGTCTACTTCTGGCGATGTCGATGAATTCCCTCGCTTCAGTGTCTGACAGACGACCGACGATCAGATGGATGTCGTACAGCCATAGGAGCCGGCCACTGTTGTCGTGTTGGACGCGATGCATACAGGCGATCAGCAGTGAATGGACCGGGTTGGGCGATCGTGCGCTGGGATGCAGGGATGCGATCGGTACTGAGGCTGCCACTAGAGCGTTGAACGAGACCACGCTACTGAAGATCGGCCGGCTGCTGGTCTTCCAGTGCAAGTCGACGTGACGGGCTCCCTTGTGGCGTCGAATAAAGGTCAATTCGTTGCTCAGGGTGGGCCCGGAGAGCTCCCGAGGTCCGGCGTAACCCATCTCAAGCAGCAATGACTTCGTGCGCTCCACATCGCGCATGGCCACCAAGAGGTCGACATCACAACGGGGACGTAGCCAGGCCTGCGCATAGTGCGTGTAAGCCAGGGGAGTTCCCTTCAGGAGGAGGGCTGGAATATCGACGCTCTCAAGCTCCTTCAAGATCGCCATTAGTTCGATCTCATAGCGACGTTCCCGAAGTGCGTCCTGGCGGGCTAGTTGGCCAAGCTCGACGAGCAGGTTCGATGGAACACCGCCCTGCATCTCCCGCAGAGCGGATCCCAGGAGAGATCCCACGCCCTCGTGTCGTGCTTCGGCCACAAGATCGAGTTGCTTCGAGTCCAGTGAGTACGCCGACCAGTCGATGGCCTCGCCTCGCAGCACCGCGGTCAGTGTGTTCCTGAGTTCACTCATTTGAGCCTGCAGCGGCCGTGCTGTCGCGTCACGACGCTGAACGCCAGGAATAGAGACATCGCTTCCAACGATACGAACCGACTGTTCCGCACCGCTATGCTCAGGTGATGCTCACCAATCTCTTGGCGAGAAGACGTTGCGCAAACGCGACAAGGTCCGCGGCCAATCGCCCCCGTGCCACGTTGTATTCGGCCTGCAGTTCCTCGAACACGTCGCCGAGCCGCCCTTTTGCTTCGATGAGCCACCAGGCTCGCGCGCTGATCTCGTCGAGACCGAAATAGACTTCAGAACCCAGGTCCAGCATCACCAACTCGTCGTAGAGGTCCTGCACCACTACATTGCTGCTCAACTTGAGGTGTGTATTGAGACATATGGCGTTCACGCGTCGATCCTCCTGAGGTCAACGGGTTGATGGACGGCAATGGCGCACAGAGGTGGACCCCGAAATTCGGACAGGTTGTTAAGGTGGGATCCAGACCAAGGAGAAGGAGTCTGGCATGCCACGGAAGAGACGGAGTTATCCGGCTGAGCTGAAGACGAAGGTCGCGTTGGAGGCGCTTCGCGAGGAAGCGACGATGGCGGAACTGGCGGCCCGCTACGATGTGCATCCGAACCTGATTGCCCACTGGAAGAAGAAGGCTCGACAGACGGTGCTGGTCGGCTTCTCGGAGAACCACGAGCGGCAGGAGGCCTCTCGGGAGACCGAGGTCAGGGAGCTGCGGGCCAAGATCGGAGAACTCGTCATCGAGCGGGATTTTTTGTCGAAGGCCTTCGGTCGGTGAGCCGCGGCCGGAGAGTCGAGATGGTCGATCCCAACCACCCACGGCTCAGCATCGTACGGCAGTGCCGCTTGGTGTCGATCGCCCGCTCGTCGTTCTCCGACGAGGGCACGGGCGAGACCCCGTTGACCCTGCGCCTGATGCGGTTGATCGACGAGCAGTTTTTGGAGACGCCGTTTTTCGGTTCGCGTCAGATGACACGCTGGCTCCGCCGGCAGGGCGACACGGTCTCTCGCAAGCGGGTGCGCCGCCTGATGCGGCGGCTGGGGGTGCACGCGCTCTTCCAGCGGCCCCGGACGTCTCAGCCGCACCCGGCGCACCGGATTTATCCCTCCCTGCTGCGCGATTTGCCGATCACACGGCCGAACCACGTGTGGTGCACGGATGTCACCTACATTCCCCTGCAGCGGGGCTTTCTGTATCTGGTCGCCGTGATGGACTGGGCGAGCCGCACGGTGCTGTCCTGGCGGCTGTCCAACACGCTCGATGCGCGCTTCTGCGTCGAGGCCTTGCACGCGGCGCTCGAGCGCTATGGCCCTCCGGAGATCTGGACTTGCCCCGGTTTCGTGGACGGGTACGGACTTGGGTTTCAAGCACTCTGCGGCAGCTGTCTCCTCTCGTAGTTGATGGGTGAACGATAGCCGAGGGCCGAGTGGCGACGGTGCGGATTGTACCAGCCCTCCAGCCACTGGAAGATCGCCATCCGCGCTTCGGCCTGGCTGCGGAACCGTCGCCGGTTGAGCACTTCGCGCTCGAGCGTGGCGAAAAAGCTCTCGGCCATGGCATTGTCATACGCATCGCCGATGGAGCCCATGGAGGGCATCACGCCGGCGTCGCGGCATCGTTTGCCGAAGGCGTAGCTGGTGTACTGGCACCCGCGATCCGAGTGATGCACGACCGCCTCGGGCCGGCGTTGCGTCAACGCCATGTCGAGTGCGGCGAGCACGAGTTCAGTCCGGAGATGCGTCTCCATGGCCCAGCCAACGATGCGTCGCGACCAGACGTCGAGCACGATGGCGAGATAGAGGAAGCCGGCCCACGTCGGGACGTACGTGATGTCGGCCACCGAGAGACGATCCGGGCCCGCTGCAGTGAACTCCCGATCCACTTGATCCAGCGCCCGGTCAGCGGTGGGATCGCCGATCGTCGTGGTCACGAAGCGCCGCGGCCGCAGGCCCTGCAGGCGCGCTGCGCGCATCAGGCGGGCCACACGTTTCTTCCCGACCCGACGGTGGTGATCGTCGGCCAGCTCCGCGTGGATACTCGGCGCCCCGTACGCGCCGTCCGACCGCCGGTGGATCGCATGGATCAGGGCCGTGAGCCCGATGTCCTCCACGGCCCGTGCCGACGGCGGCCGCCCAGCCCACGCGTAGAAGCCGCTGGCGGAGACGCCCAGCAGCCGGCCCATGACCCGGACCGGATAGGTGGCCTGATTCGCTTTCATGAACCCGAAGATCGCTTCGTGTTCGGCGCGGTCTCTTGTGCGAACCAGGCCGCGGCTTTTGACAAGATCTCTCGCTCGAGCTTCAGCTGGCGATTCTCGCGGCGGAGCTGCGTCAGCTCGGCACGCTCGGTCGTCGTGAGGCCGTCGGTCCGCCGACCGGTATCGCGATCGGCTTGAGCCACCCAGTTGCTGATCGACTGGGCGGTCGGTTCAAACTCGTGAGCGAGATCTTCGGGAGTACGCCCGGCCCGGACCAACGCGACCATCTGTTCGCGAAACTCCGGCGGGTAGGGTTTCCTGGTGTTCGGCATCGTGGACTCCTTCTACCACAAGGGTTAGGTGTCCACGGAAGCGGGTCAGGCCCAGACAATGGGCGGAGGACTCACTGTATTCGACTCAGACTGCAGAAGGTGAAGCGTTTTTCTTCACTCGCTGTCGCGGTTGCGACGCGGTGTCGTTGGCGCCCCGACCGACCACCGAGCAACTACTGGAGGCTTACTCGGACACTTACTACGGTCCAGGCGATACGAAGTTCATCGCCCCCATCGAGTCTGTCATCGACTATTTCCGCGCACAGCGGTCGCGACGAATTTCACGAATGCTCCCAGCGGCAGGGAGGGTGTTGGACATCGGGTGCGGAAACGGGCGCTTCCTCCGCTATCTCGCCAAGCGCGGTTTCGAAGCTCATGGCATAGAACTTCCTGGAAAGGCGGCCGACAGAGCCAGTGAGGTCCGGGGATTGCATATTCATGTCGGCGAGTCCGGCAGTATTGATTTTCCATCCAACTCGTTTGATATCGTCACGATGTGGCACGTCCTCGAACACTTGACCGAGCCCAAGGTGACTCTCGAGAGAGTATTCAGATGGCTGACACCCGGAGGTCGACTGGTGCTATCGCTGCCCAATGTTGATAGCTGGCAGTCTCATGTCTTCAAAGGCCGGTGGCTCCACCATGACCCTCCACGTCACCTGGTCTACCTCGGGCCCAAGGCACTCACACGGAATCTGGCTGAAATCGGCTTCAGTGTGGCCGGCGAATCTTACTTCTCGCTGGAGCAGAATCCGTTCGGCCTCCAGCAAAGCCTCCTCAACTGTTTCCTGGCTCGGAGAGACGCCCTCTTGAAAGCCTCCGGGGTAACGCTCCCCCGGTCGGGTGGGGAAGCCTGCTGCTACAGAAGCTGTTCTTCGTAGGTACGTTTCCGCTGGCCGTCGGACTGGCGTCCATCGAAAGCATCGCCAAACGAGGGGGGACGATGGAATTCGTTTTCGTGAAACCGTCAGAGCCGGCGCAAGCGACGAGGCAACGGGTCAAACCATCATGAGCAGCCAGCAGGCAAAGAAGGTCATTGTCGTAATGCCGGCATACAATGCAGAAGCTACGCTTAGAAAGACGTATGAGGAGGTTATCGCATCCGGATGTGTGGACGAGATCATCCTCGTCGATGACTCCAGCTCGGACAAGACCTACGAAATCGCCAAGACTCTACCGCACACGACGGTAGTTCGGCATGACCGCAATCGCGGGTATGGCGGGAATCAGAAGACCTGCTACACGACTGCACTGGAACACGGCGCTGATTTCATCGTGATGGTACACCCGGACTATCAGTACACACCGAAGCTGATTCCTTCCATGGTGGCGTTGCTCGATTCAGGTTTGTACGACTGCGTCCTCGCATCTCGGATCCTCGGCGGATACGCTATCAAGAACGGAATGCCGGCCTGGCGATACGCAGCCAATGTACCGCACCCGGTTCCCTGGACACACATTTGTGCTATGCCGCCTGGCGTAGCTCATACTCCTCGCGCGCCTCGATCGGCGTTTGATACCCAAGCTTCTCGAGACGCCAGGTCTGGTTGTACCGCTCCACGAAGTTGGCCACGGCGGCGCGGACGGCCTCGAGGTTCTGAAAGATTCGGCCGTGGATCGCTTGCTCCTTGAGCGTACGATTCCACCGCTCCGCCACCCCGTTTGTTTCCGGTTCCTCGACACAGCCGAAGCTGGGGTGGACCCCCCAATACCGGATCTGCTTGAGGAAGTGGTCTGACAGGTACTGACTA
>CBDCVL010000009.1:0-312182 GCA_965223015.1 Vicinamibacterales bacterium
CCGAGTACGCCTCATCAGGCGTGCGATCATCGAGCGACGAGTGCGGTCGCTCGGCATTGTAGAAGTCGATCCACCGGCCGATGCTGGCCCGCGCCTCGGAGCCAACCTCGAAGTCGTGCAGGTAGACGCACTCGTACTTGAGCGAGCGCCACAGCCGCTCGATGAAGACGTTGTCCATCCAGCGGCCCTTGCCGTCCATCGAGATCTGCACGCCTGCGTCTTTGAGCGTCTGAGTGAACTCCAGGCTGGTGAACTGGCTGCCTTGGTCGGTGTTGAAGATCGCTGGCGGTCCGTACTGCGCGAGGGCTTCCGCGAGGGCCTCCACACAGAACGAGGCATCCATCGTGTTGGACAAGCGCCACGACAGCACCTTCCGGCTGGCCCAATCCTGGATCGCGACCAGGTACAGGAAGCCGCGGTGCAGCGGAATGTACGTCACGTCGGCGCACCAGGCCTCGTTCGCACGGTCGACCGCTCGGTCGCGCAGCAAATAGGGGTAGACCCGGTGCTCCGGGTGCGGAACCGACGTGCTCGGGCGCTGGTACAGCGCCTGGAGGCCCATCTTTCGCATCAGACGACGCACCCGCTTCCGACTGACGGCGAAGCCCTCCCGGCGCAGCCAACGCGCCATCTGCCGCGATCCGTAGAACGGGGTTTCCAGAAATTGCTCGTCGATCCGGCGCATGAGCTCGAGAGTCAACTCACTCTCCCCGAGACCATCGTAGTAGAACGTCGAGCGCGAGATCGACACCAAGCCACACTGTCGCGAGATGCTCAGTTCGGAGTGGTTCGAGTCGATCAGCATTCGCCTTCGACCGTGACTCAACGGCCGAAGGCCTTGGACAAAAAATCCTTCTCGATGACGAGCTCGCCGACCTTCGCTCGCAGCTCCTGAATCTCCGCATCGCGAGACGCCTCTCGGCGCTGCTGGTGGTCCGAGAAGACGTCCACAAGCGCCTCCTGGGCTTTCTTCTTCCAGTTCGCGATCAGGTTCGGGTGGATCTTGTAGCGCGACGACAGCTCCGCCATCGTCTGCTCGCCGCGAAGCGCCTGCAGTGCCACGCGGGCCTTCAGCTCAGCGGGGTATTTTTTCCGTTTCTGCATGATTCCGATCTCTCCATTCTGAGGTCGGAATCCACCTTAGCAACCTGTCCGAATTTCGGGGTCCACCTCTTGTCTCGTGGCTCGTGCCAGGCCGGTACTGCTTCTTACTAAAGCGCCCCCGGTTTTCTTGGACACGGATTAAGGGAGAATCCAATGTCCAAGGAGGTGGGGGAAATGGTTCGGTCGAGGGACGTGGTACAGGCAGAGGGATCGGCGCGGACGGAGGAAGCCCGGAGGGCGACTGGAGTCCCTGCCGACGGGGCGGCGGCCGGGGCGGGCTCCCTGGCGCCGGGGCAGCGGTGGAGCGCTAGCCGGAAGCGCGACGTGGTGCTGCGGCTACTGCGTGGCGAATCGCTCGAGGCGCTGTCCCGTGAGGTGGGCGTGGAGATCTACCGGCTCGACGCGTGGCGGGCGCGGGCCCTGGCTGGCCTCGAGTTCGGCTTAAAGGCTCGTCACGGCGAGCCCGTGGCGGAGGTGCTCGACGCGGCGACGCGGCACATCGGGGAGCTGTCGATGGAGATCGAGCTGCTCCGCGAGCGGGCCCGGGCCGCGGAGCAGCGCCTCCCTTTGGCGATGCGGAGGTCGCGACGATGAGCGCGACGACCTCCGCGGCGACGGGGCGCTGTTTCGGCATTCAGCGGGTGTGTCAGGTCTGGGAGCGCTCGCGCTCGGCGCTCGACGCGCGGCGGGCGCGGGCACACCACCACCGGCTGGGCGCGGGGCCGGCGCGGCGGGGGCCGCCGCCGAGGCAATCGGACGCGCAGCTGCTGGCGGCGATTCGGACCGATCTCGCGCGGTCCCCGTTCCACGGCGAAGGCCATCGCAAGGTCCACGCACGGCTTCGGATCCTGGATGGGATCCGAGTCGCCCGCACGCGGGGGCTGCGCGTCATGCGGGCGCACGGACTGCTCTCCCCGCACCGCGGGCGTCAGGGCGCCGCGAAGACCCACGACGGGAGGGTCATCACTCAGGCGCCCAACGTGATGTGGGGGACGGACGGCGTGCGGGTATTCACGCTCGACGACGGGTGGGGCTGGATCTTCGCGGCAGTCGAACACTGGAACGCGGAGTGCGTGGGGTGGCACGTGTGCAACGTCGGGAGCCGCTTCGCGGCACTCGATCCGATTGCGCAAGGGCTCGAACGGCTCTATGGCTCGCTGGACGCCGACGTCGCCCGCGGGCTGGCGCTGCGGATGGATCACGGTAGTCAGTACCTGTCAGACCACTTCCTCAAGCAGATCCGGTATTGGGGGGTCCACCCCAGCTTCGGCTGTGTCGAGGAACCGGAAACAAACGGGGTGGCGGAGCGGTGGAATCGTACGCTCAAGGAGCAAGCGATCCACGGCCGAATCTTTCAGAACCTCGAGGCCGTCCGCGCCGCCGTGGCCAACTTCGTGGAGCGGTACAACCAGACCTGGCGTCTCGAGAAGCTTGGGTATCACACGCCGATCGAGGCGCGCGAGGAGTATGAGCTACGCCAGGCGGCATAGCACAAATGTGTGTCCAGGGAACCGGGTGCGGTACATTTTTTATCCGTCGGAAAACATCTTAAATCACAGGGTTATGTGGAAAACGCTCAACCGGCGGCCGTGAGCAACCACAGGAGCGGTTGCCGCCGCCGGACGGTCAAAAAGGCTTAAACCGGTGAGCGTTCGCGCCACACGGGGCATCCTTGAGCCCGACATGGGACGCTGAGGACCGATTTAACCGTCTCCGAACATCCCCGGCCGCTCCCCCGCTTCCCCGGAGCACCAATACGCAACCAATCGACTAAAGTGAATGAAATGACTGCCCAGGTTCACATGGCCGAGGCCCTGGCGCGCCGGCGAGCACGCCGCGACCTCGACTGCCCGCCACGGCGCACATTCGTTATAATTGCTGCGCATTGCCAAGAGAGGAATCCCCGATGAACGATATGCGTCGAGTCCACGCTGAGCAACTGGTGTCGTCGCTGGAGCTGTCGCTGCCCCCAGTGGCCATCGCGTTCTGCGACGTCGTGCCCGACGACGTTCCGATGTTTGAGGGGGTCGTTCCCGCCGGATGCGCGTTCTGGTCGCAGGCCACGTCGCGCACCTTCGCGACAGCCGCCCGTGACCACGCCCTGTGCGCGATTGGCATCCACACGCATAATCTCTCGGGCGCGGCGGCCTCGCAGCCGGATGAGTTGCACGCCTCGCTCAAGGCCATGATGGGACTCGATTACGTACGCGAGGAAGAAATCCCCGCCATCCCGGTCATGCCGCGCCCGCTGGCCCATGCGCTCTACGGGCCGCTCGCGGACTTCCCGGTCCAGCCCGAGGTCGTCCTTGTGTTCGCCCACGCGCAACACGGGCTCATCCTGAGTGAGGCCGTCGCGCGGGTTGATGGCGGCACCCCGCCGGCGATGGGGCGACCGGCGTGTGCCATCGTCCCGCAGGTACTCAATCAGCAGCGCGCGGCCATGAGCCTGGGGTGCTGCGGCGCGCGCGCCTACCTCGATGCCTTGACGGACGACGTGGCGCTCTGGGCCCTGCCGGCGCATCGTCTCGACCAGTACTGTGGGCAGATTGTCACATTCGCTAACGCGAACAGGACGCTCACGGCGTTTCATCAGCGTCGGCGGCAGGATGTCGAGTCGGGCCAGCGACCGACGGTTCAACAGTCGCTCGAGCGGCTGTCGTGAACCGTACCGGGTTTCTCTGAGACCTCATTGCTTGGGAGTAACTGACTCTGGTGTCAAGCCAGTTCTGGGGTGGACGACACGAGACCGTGCTGCCACGCCGAGTTGGATCGCACCATCGCATTTAAGATAGTGATGAGCTTACGCATGCACGCGGTCAACGCTAAAGCGCTTTTCAAATAGGCCTTGTACTACCTGGGGCGGTCGTGGTACTTCTGCGCATACCGATGCAGGAGGACCGATGCGTGCCTATTCGATGGATCTGCGAGAGCGGGCGCTCCTCGACAGCGATGCCGGGATGAAGGCGGCCGATGTGGCGGCGAAGTACCGCGTGAGCGGGTCGTGGGTGCGGCTACTGAAACAGCGGCGGCGCGAAACGGGCGAGGTGGCGCCTCGCGTCCAGCGACATGGACGGCGCTGCATGCTTGAGCCGCACCTACACACCTTGGCCGCGCTGATTGCGGCGCACCCGGATCGCACGCTGGCTGAGCTGAAGGACGCCCTCGCCACGCCCGCGAGTGTGCCGACGGTCTGGCGCGCCGTGCGGGCCCTCGGCCTGACCGTTCAAAAAACGGTCCGCCCGTCCGAACACGATCGGCCTGACGTCGCGGCCGCGCGGGTCGCGTGGCACGCGGCGGCGCCGACCTGGGATGTCGCCCACCTCGTGTGTCTGGACGAAACCGGCAGCACCACCAATCTGCTTCGGCGGTACGGCCGGGCACCGCGCGGCGCGCGCGTCCACGACCACGCCCCCTGCGGGCGCTGGCAGACCAGCACGTTTCTCGCCGCGTTGCGGGTCACGGGGCTGACCGCACCGGGGGTCTTCGACGGCGCGATCGATGGCGAGAGCTTCCGCGCCTACATCGAACAGATCCTGGTGCCGACCCTGCAGCCCGGCGACATCGTCATTGCCGACAATCTCGGGGCCCACAAGGTCGCCGGCATCCAACGCGCCATCCAGGCCGCCGGGGCCACCCTCTGGTACTTGCCACCCTACAGCCCGGACCTCAATCCCATCGAGCTCTGCTTCGCGAAGCTCAAAGCCCTCGTTCGCACCGCTCGCTGTCGCAGCACCGAGACGCTCTGGCCGTTCCTCGGCGAGTGCTTGGCGCACTTCAGCCCTGACGAATGCCGCAACTATTTTCGGCACTGCGGGTACTCGGCCGCCACACGGTCATGAAAAGCGCTTTAGCTTCTTGGGCTTGCCGGCGGCAACCAGGCGGTAGTAGAAGCGCTGGATCAGCGGATT
Source organism: Vicinamibacterales bacterium (assembly GCA_965223015.1). Classification (GTDB taxonomy): domain Bacteria; phylum Acidobacteriota; class Vicinamibacteria; order Vicinamibacterales; family UBA8438; genus CAUZIB01. The sequence goes on from CBDCVL010000009.1 coordinate 5,013, forward strand.
GTAGCGAGTAGCGACGAGGGCGTGATCCGCGTGGTTCAGGTCACGGTCCAGAGCGATCCGAACGGCGTGGGAGGACGGAGGCGCGCGTCCCGGTGTGCGGCGATCACGCGCACACGGATCCCGATGCCTTCGCGATTGCAAGAGAATCGAGACTCTCTGGAACGGCTCATGTTAGCATGTTAGTTTGAGGCAACCGGAGAGGGTATATCGTGAAAAAGACCGCAATCGTGGGGCTTCTCGTCGTGACGCTCGGAGGCGTGCCGAGTCCGGCGCAAGGGCAGGGCTGGTATCTCGGGAGCGAACTGGGCGGGCACGTGGTCCCGGCCCTGGGCATCACCGGGCTGTCCAACGACCGAGCGAGTGTATGTGACGAGTTCATCAATCCGCAGTATGCAACGGTGACGCAGACGGCGGGATATGAAGCCTACAACTGCACGGGACCGGATCGCAGGGACAACTGGGTTAATCAGTTCGCCAGGGCCACGGGCTTGCAGACCAGCTGGGTGCTGGGGTATCGCTTCGGAGCCGACGCCTCTGGCCCGCGGTGGCGCCACGTGCGAACGGAGATGGAATACTTCTACCGCGCCACCGCCTACGACCAGACCGTCGCCGTGCCCGGCCTCAACGCTGGCTCGGGCAGCGTCACCGCCGACAAGCTGAATCAAGAACTGCAGACGGCGACGGACTACCTCGGCCGTGTGACCTCGCACACCCTGTTCGCGAACCTGTATTGGGACGTTCGGACCCGCAGTCGGCTCACGCCCTATGTCGGCGTGGGTGTGGGGATCGGGTCGACGGCGGTGGCCTACGGCAGTCTGTGGTCGAGGAACGCCAATCCCACAGCGATTACCACCGGCAAGGGGCTGCCCAACGTGGACGACATTCGCCAGAACCTGGCGGCCACGACAAGTAGTTTCCAGGGCATCCTGTCCGACAAGCTGGTCAGCCAGCAGGTGTTGGTCGGAGTGAACTACGCGCTCACCGAGGGTCTGTCAGTGGGTGTCAAGGGTCGCTGGGTCCACGGTGCGGCCTTCGAGAGTGACGACGCGCTCGTCTGGGATCCGCTGCGTAGTCACGTTCCCAATCTGCGCCGCGATGGGAGCGAACCCGTCTCGGGGCAGCTGCTGACCGACGCCAGCACGCTCTGGGACGTGGGCCTGAGTCTCACGTACCACTTCTAAAACGGGACGCTGGTGCATTAACCTTCCGCAGACGCGGGCGTAGCCGATCAACATGTATCGTAAACGGTCGTTTGCGACATACCGGAACCCACACGGCGTTGGCTGGCTCGCGCCGCCGGCTCGTTACCACTCGTGTACCACGAGCAGTGAAGAGCCGCCGCGCTCAACAGTCAGTGGGACATCACGGGAGTGGTGATTCGACTGGGCAAGTTTCGTATAATACTTACTATTCTGGCATTCCAGCACCGACAAGGAGTAACGATGCGAACCACCATCAGTCAATTCTCTCACGCAAGGAACTACACACGGATGTCCCTCGCGATGGCCGCTATCGCCATCATGCTCGCGCCGTCAGCTGCCGGTGCCCAAGGCGCGGGAATCTCCGGGATCGTGACGGACACGACCGGCGGCGTGCTGCCCGGCGTGACGGTGGAAGTGCGCGACGCAGCCGGCGGGGTTCAGACCGCCTTCACCGACGGGACCGGCATGTATTCGGTGACCCTTCAGCCCGGGACGTATAACGTGACGATCACGCTGCCGGGCTTCAACGTGGTCACGCGCGAAGTAACCGTAGCCGCCGGGGCGATGGTGACGGTCGACGCGGAGTTGGGCATCGCGTTCGCGGAGACCGTTGCGGTCGTCGGCACACGTACCGAGCCACGGTCGATCACGGCCTCCCCGGTACCGATCGATGTCATCCGCGCCCAGGATTTCGTCAGCCAGGGTGATGTCGATCTCACCAACCAGTTGCGGACGGTCGTTCCCTCTTTTAAAGCGCTTTTCATGACCGTGTGGTGCCCGGATAGCCGCAGTGTCGAAAGTAATTGCGGCATTCCTCGGGGCTGAAGTGCGGCAGACAGGCGCCGAGGAAAGGCCAGAGGGTTTCGGTGGATCGACAGCGGGCGGCGCGCACGAGGGCTTTGAGCTTCGCGAAGCAGAGTTCAATGGGATTGAGGTCCGGACTGTAGGGCGGCAGATAGCAGAGCGTGGCGCCGACGCGCTCGATCACCTGGCGGACGCCGGCCACTTTGTGTGCGCTGAGGTTATCGGCGATGACGATGTCCCCGGGATGCAGGGTGGGCACGAGGATCTGTTCGATATAGGCGAGGAAGCTCGCCCCGTCGATGGCGCCGTCGAAGACCCCGGGCGCGGTCAGGCCAGTCACCCGCAGCGCTGCGAGAAACGTACTGGTCTGCCACCGGGCGCACGGCGCGTGGTCGTGGACGCGGGCCCCGCGGAGGGCCCGACCATACCGCCGCAGGAGATTGTTCGTAATGCCGGTTTCATCGAGAAAAACCAGGCGTGTCGGATCCCAGGTCGGCGCGGCGGCGTGCCACACGACCCGCGCGGCCGCGACGTCAGGTCGATCGTGTTCGGAGGGCCGGACCGTTTTTTTTGACGGTCACGTCCAGAGCCGCCACCGCGCGCCAGATCGTCGCCAGACTGGCCGGCGTGCCGAGCGCGTCCTTCAGCTCGGCTAAGGTGCGATCCGGTTGCTCCGCGATCAGCGCGGCCAGGGTGTGCAGGTGCGGCTCCAACATCCGGCGCCGCCCGTGCCGCTGGACGCGCGGCGCGACTTCGCCCGTCTCCCGCCGACGCTGCTTCAACAGCCGCACCCACGACCCGCTCACGCGGTACTTCACCGCAACGTCCGCGGCCTTCATCCCGGCATCACTGTCGAGCAGGGCCCGTTCTCGGAGATCCATCGAATAGGCTTGCATCGGTCCTCCTGCATTGGTGCATGCAGAAGTACCACGACGAGCCCAAGCAGTACAAGGGCTATCTGAAAAGCGCTTTAGGGGCGAGCCCCCGGCCGTTCCACTCCACCCAGCTGTTCCCTGGGCACCCGGACACCCCGGACTACCTGCTCGCTGCGGGGACCTTCTGGCTGACCCGTCTGACGGTCGTCGTCTGGCTGGTTCCTGCGATAGGTCTGCTTCTGCCGACGGTGCGTCGTGCGCAGCCCTACCTACGTACGGCTCGCGACATCTTCAATCATGTGACAGGTATGACGGTCACGCGGACCCTCCACGTCTTCGCGCTCAGCGCACTCGCGGTGGCCCAGCCCCTCTTCACCGTCGTGTCTCAAGAACCGACGTTCTTCGTCGCGCGAAACACGACGGTGGCCCATCTTGTCGCACTCGTCGGGCTCGTCTGCATCGCGTTGCCGACGATCCTAGTCGTGGGTGAGAGCGTCCTGGTCAGGTTCAGCGCCACGGCTGCCGGCCTGATGCACGGCCTGGTGCTCACGGTCATGGGCAGCGCGCTGCTGCTGCCCCCTCTGAAGCGGGTGGAGGCGCTGGGCACGGTCCCGTCGATGGCCCTGGCCCTGCTGTTGGCGGGAGCGCTCGCACTGGCCTATCGCCGGTACGGCGCGGTGCGAAGCTTCGTGACGGCGTTGAGCCCGGCCGTCGTCATCGTTCCCGCGGCGTTTCTCATGAATGCTGACGTGCGGGACGCCGTCGTGAGCGCCGATGTGCCGTTCGCCTCCGCGACCGTGACAGAGACACCCCCCATCGTCTTGATCGTGTTCGACGAGTTCCCGGTCAGTTCGTTGATGGACGGCACCCGTGCGATCGATGCGGCCCGCTACCCGAACTTCGCGCGTCTCGCTGAAACCGCGACCTGGTATCGGAATGGCAGCACCGTCTCCTCCCAGACCCTGTGGGCCGTTCCCGCGATCGTGAACGGCACGCTGCCCGTCGCACCGAACGCCGTGCCGACGCGGCGCTATTTCCCGAACAACCTGTTCACGATGCTCAGCGAGAGCTATCAGATGCACGTGTTCGGCCGGTTCCTCCAACTCTGTCCGGCGAACCGCTGCCTGTACGATCTCGAAGTGCACGACAGCCTGGGCGAACTGGTGGCCGACCTCGGCATTGTCTACCTTCACATTATCTCGCCCGACTCGATCGCCGCCACATTGCCTCCCATTGTCGGGGACTGGCGGGCTTTCGCAACCCGGCGCATGTTCCGGAATGACGAAGGTCGACGAAGCCTGCGTGAACGCTCGTCCGAGTTCGACCGCTTCTTGGAGACGATCACCCCAGACCGTGAGGGTCGGCTGTATTTCCTTCACACGCTGATGCCTCACATGCCATTCGAGTATGTGCCCTCCGGGCACCGCTACATCGCTCCGGACTACCAGAATCACAGAGAAGGCGGGGCGTCACTGTTTCTTCAGAGTGACCCCTGGCTTCCCCGCGTTCTGCAGCAACGGCACCTGCTGCAGGTCGGTTTCGTGGACAGGCTTGTCGGAAAGCTCCTGGACCGCCTCGAGGCGCAGGGAATCTACGACGAGGTGCTTCTTATCATGACCGCCGATCACGGGGCCAGCTTTCAGCATGGGATGCCTCGCCAGTGTCCGTGGACGGGACGCGCGCCGACGTGATGCTGGTACCCCTCTTCATTAAGTACCCGGGACAGGTCACAGGACGTGTGACGGACCAGAACGCTGAAACCGTTGACATTGTGCCGACGATCGCGAACGTCTTGTCGACGACGGCCTACTATGACGTCGATGGCCGTTCCCTTCTGGATGCCAACCAGCCGCAGAAGGCTCAGAAGTCATTCGTCAAGCGCACCGCGACAGACGTGAGAGTCGAGACATAAGAGGTGGACCCCGAAATTCGGACAGGTTGTTAAGGTGGGATCCAGACCAAGGAGAAGGAGTCTGGCATGCCACGGAAGAGACGGAGTTATCCGGCTGAGCTGAAGACGAAGGTCGCGTTGGAGGCGCTTCGCGAGGAAGCGACGATGGCGGAACTGGCGGCCCGCTACGATGTGCATCCGAACCTGATTGCCCACTGGAAGAAGAAGGCTCGACAGACGGTGCTGGTCGGCTTCTCGGAGAACCACGAGCGGCAGGAGGCCTCTCGGGAGACCGAGGTCAGGGAGCTGCGGGCCAAGATCGGAGAACTCGTCATCGAGCGGGATTTTTTGTCGAAGGCCTTCGGTCGGTGAGCCGCGGCCGGAGAGTCGAGATGGTCGATCCCAACCACCCACGGCTCAGCATCGTACGGCAGTGCCGCTTGGTGTCGATCGCCCGCTCGTCGTTCTCCGACGAGGGCACGGGCGAGACCCCGTTGACCCTGCGCCTGATGCGGTTGATCGACGAGCAGTTTTTGGAGACGCCGTTTTTCGGTTCGCGTCAGATGACACGCTGGCTCCGCCGGCAGGGCGACACGGTCTCTCGCAAGCGGGTGCGCCGCCTGATGCGGCGGCTGGGGGTGCACGCGCTCTTCCAGCGGCCCCGGACGTCTCAGCCGCACCCGGCGCACCGGATTTATCCCTCCCTGCTGCGCGATTTGCCGATCACACGGCCGAACCACGTGTGGTGCACGGATGTCACCGACATTCCCCTGCAGCGGGGCTTTCTGTATCTGGTCGCCGTGATGGACTGGGCGAGCCGCACGGTGCTGTCCTGGCGGCTGTCCAACACGCTCGATGCGCGCTTCTGCGTCGAGGCCTTGCACGCGGCGCTCGAGCGCTATGGCCCTCCGGAGATCTTCAACAGCGACCAGGGCAGCCAATTCACGAGCGTCGACTTTACCGACGTGCTCACGGAGGCGGGCATTCGCATCTCGATGGACGGCAAGGGCCGCTGGATGGACAACGTGTTCATCGAGCGGCTATGGCGCTCACTCAAGTACGAATGCGTCTACCTGTCCGAGTTTGCCACCGGCTCCGAGGCCCGGAGTGGGATCAGCTCGTGGATGGACTTCTACAACGAGCGCCGACCGCACTCTGCGCTCGACGACCGGACGCCGCAGGAGGCGTACACTAACGGAGGGGTTGCTCGGAGCCCGGGGCTACGCCCCGTCTCCCGTCAGCCCAAGGTCGCGTGAATCATGAACCCGGATTCCACCTTAGCTGTGACGCAAACCTGTCCAAAGGATGGGGTCCACCTCTATACGACCCCGTCTTGGAGGATCGGTACGCCAGCCTCGAGACGCGGCTGCAGCACTTCGAGGCGGGGCTGTACGCCCTCGGCCCACATGCCGCTCTCGTCGGACGCCCGCTCTCATCGCTCGATGTACGGACGGGACAGGACACCGCGGTTCATCTCGAGGATCCGCGGTTTGACGAAGTCGACCTCGACAGCGAGACCCTGCCGCTCTACGTCCGTGGAGCGGTGACGGAGAGCATCGGGGGACCTGTCAGCGTGGCGATCGCGGTCAACGGTGTCATCGTTGCGACGACACAGTCTTACGTGGAGCGTGACGAGCGGGTGTTTGCGAGTATGATCCCAGAAGATGCGCTCAAAGAAGGCGTGAACGATCTGCAAGCGTTTGTGGTCGATGATACCGGGGATACGGCGGCTCTTCTCCGGGGGCAGTCTCGATGAATGGTGTCAACCGTCTTGCGTCCGCGTGCTATGCTACGTTTCGTGTGCCCATCCAAGGTAGGAGATATGCGTAAGTCCTTCTGTGTGACTGTGTTTGTTGGCTGGCTACTCTTCGAAGCCCCCGTCGATGCTTACCTCGACCCGGGAAGCGGCAGCATGTTGCTACAGATCCTGCTGGGCGGGTTCGCCGCGATCGGAGTCGTCGGGAAGCTGTACTGGAATCGGATAACGTCCCTTTGGAAACGGAAGGACCCGCAAGGGAACTCACACTAGTCTTTTTCTGGGCACTACCCGTCCATGCGGGTCTCGACTTCCTCCCCAGCATTCGACCCAGGTTCGTTCAGGGACCCCGACACAAAGGTGTTTCGTCAGGGCGAGGCGGTCTTTCGCTGTCTGACGTCGCGCGCTCTTGCGGACTGGACGCAACTCGCCACGACGGGCTTTTTCGCGAGGTCGACCGCAGACGGTACGCTGATTCCAACCGAGCAGGTCACCGACCGTTCGGGTTTGCCGGATCTCGAACCAAGATGGGCGGCGGTGCTCAGGCATGAAACTGTCCCGTTCATCTCCTACCCATACGAGTGGCCGTTCGGCATGCTGCGCGACGCCGCCTTGCTGCAGCTCGACCTCACCCATACGGCGCTCGACGAGGGGATGACGCTGAAGGATGCGACGCCGTTCAATATCCAGTGGCTCGGGTCGCGGCCCACCTTTATCGATCTGGGTTCGTTCACGGCCTACGAGCCTGGAGAGCCGTGGGCCGGCTATCGGCAGTTCTGTGAGCAGTTTCTCTATCCGCTCTTTCTCCAGGCGTACAAGAACGTTCCGTTCCATCTCTGGCTTCGGGGAAGACTCGACGGGATGACATCCGACGTGTGCCAGTCGTTGCTCTCGGTCCGCGACTATTTCCGTCCCGGTGTGTTGGCGCACGTCTATCTGCAGGCAAAAGCGCAGACGCGATACGAGGACTCGGACCGAGATATCAAGAAGGATCTACGCGCCGCCGGGTTCGGCACGTCGCTCATCCAGAACAATCTCACGCGTCTTCGTCGGACCGTGGAGCGACTGGAGTGGAACCCATTGCGTTCGACGTGGTCCGAGTACGAGCGGCAGCACAGCTACGACGACGCTGACGTGCAGCGAAAGTCTAACTTCGTGCGGCGCGTGCTGGCCCCACGCCGGTGGTCGCTTGTGTGGGACATTGGTTGCAACACCGGGACCTACTCACGACTTGCCGCCGAGCACGCAGACTATGTCCTGGCCCTGGATGCCGACCACGTCGTGATCGATCGCCTCTACCATCGCCTCAAAGAGGAAGGGGATTCCAAGATTCTGCCGCTGGTTGCTGATGTTGCCGACCCGTCGCCCGGCCTGGGGTGGCGGGGGCAGGAACGCCGACCCCTGGACGACCGCGGGTCGCCCGAACTCATCCTCTGCCTCGCGCTCATCCACCACGTCGTGATCGGCCGAAACATTCCGATCGCCGAGTTGATCGACTGGCTTGCCGGATTCGGGGCAGACCTCGTCATCGAATTTGTCAACCACGGAGATCCGATGGTTGACAAGCTACTCCGGAATCGCACAGGCCAGGACGTCGAGTATTCTGCCGAGGCCCTGGAGGCGGCGCTTGCACGGTCCTTTGGCACAGTGACGCACGAGGAGCTGGCCTCTGGCACCCGTGCGCTTTACCACGCCCGGGCAAAAGCGCCTGCTGCTTGAACAGTCGGCCGAGACTGGATCTTGGGCGCTGCCCACCGACACTCCCCGATCATCGTTGCCCCTGCCGCGCTCTGTCGCGTCCGTACCAGCTGCACGAACCTGTTTGCCGCTGACGCCGTGAAATCGACTGAGCATCACCGAGCGCTGCCCTGTGCAACCTCGCCGTGCGGCCTGCCGGAGACCTCCGGTCGATCGCTCGGGGTGTCGTTCGTGTCATCTCTTGTCGTCTGACGTCCTTCGATGGCGTGATCTGAATCGCCGAGTTTGCAGACACTCGTGTAGCGATCTCGTGCTCTCGCCGACTCTACGTATAGTGGCTGATACGACGCGTCCCGTTGAGGGTTCGCATCATCGTTGTCCCTGGGAACCTGGCGAAGTGGTCCGGAACGCCGGGAGGAAGCGTCTCCAGGCGATCACCGAATCGCTGCTTGGACGTTTCCACCGCGATCGAAAGCGCGCGCAGCGCGAGAGTGCGTCGCGTGGTCAGCCGCATGTCTGTCTTGTGGAGATACAGGCTCTGGCCGTTCGGCTCGTCGAGGACTGCTCACGGCGACAGGTCGAGGCGCTCTTTGCGGTGCTGACCGATGGCTATGCTGAGGTGCCGGAGCCCGCGATTGACTGGATGCGCACGCAAACTGACGATCAGATGCGTCGCTTGGCAGGCGCACTTCAGGAGCAGCTGTACGGCCTTCGAGTTCAGCTGGACGTGTGGAGAGCAATGACTTGACGGACGTGCCCAAAGCCCTGGCGCGGGAGGAGCTGCGCCGGGAAAGGCAACTGGGCGGTCTGTTCGCAGCTAATCCGATGTCTGGCGGTGGCTAGATTTCTACGATCGACCATCAGGCGCCGACCACACCAATACGACCGTAACGCCTCGGCTGACGAGGCTTTACGGTCGTGGCACGTCCCCTGCTCTGCAAACAGTTGATGACACGATCGGAGCGTATGATGAAAATCGAAAACGGGGCTGTGGGCAAGCTGGTTCGCCGTGTCCCAACTCGGGTAGTGGATGTCAGTCTCTCTGGCTGCCTGGTGGAGAGCGATCAGGATCTGGCCATTGGCACGAATGGCACGCTGATCGTCGACCTGTGGGGCGCTCCGTGCCGCTATCCGGTTCGCGTTTCGCGGGTCACCCAACGGCCGGGTGCCGGTCACAACCTTCGTGTTGCTGGGGAGTTCACATGGAACGCGAGGCCCGCGTCTGACGGGGTCATGGCTGCCGTCGGCGGTGACCGGCGAGCGCCGGCCCGTATCCTTCCGTTCGTCCCAAGGCGTTCGAACGCCTAAGAACGCCTAAGAGAGTCTACGGGCCTTCAGATATCGCAGACTCGGCCTGAAGCCTCTCGGGATTTCGTTTAGGGAGATGTTGACCCGCGTGGTGTGACGCGAAGAGACCGACGGTCGACTGACCTGTCGGCGGAACGCCGTCGCCGCATCCCCCGGCGTGGGAGTGGTGTTGCCTAGACAAGACGCAGTGAGGGCGTCTCGAGAACATTCTGAACCTGCTCAACCAGGCTCGCCTGTGTGAACGGCTTGTCAAGGACTGCGCCGCCGCAGGATTCGAGGCGCTGAGACATATGGGGGGATTCCCCCGCGTGGCCAGTCAAGAACAGCACGCGAAGCAGCGGGTGACTCTCCGTGACCCGCCTAGCGACCTCAAAGCCGTCCATCTCAGGCATGACCACATCCGCAATCAGAAGGTCGATCCCTTCGGCGTGAGTCTGCGCAAGGTTGAGCGCAGTCTTGCCGTCCTCGGCGACGAGGACCCGGTAGTCACGCTTCTCGAGCATCCGTCGCATGAGATCTCTCAGGACCGGTTCGTCTTCCACGACCAAGATTGTCCAACGCTCCGTCGTCAGCATTTGTGCACACGAATGAACTAGCCGCAGCATCGATGAAGTCCCCGCAAGATGGCCCACATACTGCAGGGGAAATCGGCTTCGACCAGGGACGCTTGAACCTTGCCAGAGATTCATGTCGTGACCAGAATTGTCGATTCTTTCCGTGGGGGTCGTTTCGAGACCGCCCCCGGATCTATTGTGCTGAATTCGCGAGAAGAAGGAGTCCTATGACCGAGTCCCAGGGCGTCGCGCCAGCGGCTGACAAGTCGGTGTCTTCTGGTGTGGAGGGCGCGCAGGACGTATTCGTTGCGCGCCAGCCGATCCTCGACCGCGGCAAGCGTTTGTACGGCTACGAGTTGCTGTTTCGAGGTGGACTCGAAAACGTCTGCCCCCCGGTCGATTCGAATCACGCCGCCAGCCATGTGCTGCAGGCGGCGTGGCTGACGTTCGGGCTTCCGGCCCTGATCGGTCGAAACAAGGCGTTCGTCAACTTCACACGCGACCTGCTGTTGGCGGGATACGGAGAGACGCTCCCCGTCGAGTCGACCGTTATCGAACTCCTCGAGACAATCGATGGGGACCCAGATGTCGTGGAAGCGTGTCAGAAACTGAAGCAGAAGGGGTACCTCATCGCACTAGACGACTTCGTGTACCGCCCCGAGTTGGATCCTCTGATCAAGATTGCCGACATCGTCAAGATCGTTGTGAGCGAGACGAATCTGGAAGCGCAGGCGGACCACGTGCGGCGCCTTGCCTCCCAGGACGCCAAGCTTCTGGCTGAGATGGTGGAGACGCAGGAAGAATACAAACAAGCCGTCAAGGTCGGGTGTTCCTATTTTCAGGGGTATTTCTTCTTTCGCCCCGAAATTGTCAAAGGGCGGACCCTGAGCGGCTCGCGTCTCGCGTACCTGAAGCTTCTCCAAGCCGTGACGGCCCCCGATCTCAACATTGACGAGCTTGACCGCATCATCCGAAGCGACGTCTCGATCGCGCATCGACTCATGAAGTACCTCGGCTCGGCCGCCTTCGGCTTTCGCGGTGCGGTCAGCTCCGTGCGCCAGGGGCTTGTCCTGCTCGGAAAGGAGCAGACACGGCGCTGGGTGAGTTTGATCGCGCTGGGTGAAATGGGACGCAACAAGCCCCAGGAGGTACTGATCAACGCCGCGTTGCGGGCCAAGTTATGCGAGCTGATCGGCGAGGATGCGGGCATGGCGGATCGCAAGCCAGACCTGTTCTTGCTCGGAGCACTCTCGCTCATCGACACGATGCTCGACCAGCCGATGTCGGATGTTCTCGCAGAGCTCCCCCTTGCCGACGATCTGTCCTCCGCCCTCGGCGGCGGAACCGGTGCACTGCGGCCGGTGCTGGAGTTGGTTCTGAGCTATGAGCTGGGCGATTGGGAAGGCTGCGCCGCACACTGTCGCACCCTGGGTGTGGCGGAGACGCTGGTGTTTCAGCACTATCGGGCGGCGGCGTCCTGGGCGGCTGAGGCGCTCAAGGGCTAGAAGGCTGTTCCGAGACGACGAGCAACCGCTGTGTCCACAACGACGACTCGCAGCGCTCCGAGCGGCGAACCTGATGGGCCGACCACCACGCTTCTTCGGGAGCTCGAGGAGCTCGACCAGCGGTTTGTAGGCCACGACGAAGACGACCTAATGATGCGCTTCAAGGAGCTGGTGCGGGAGCGCATCACGCGGTCGCGACATGACGAGCAAGAGTAAGACAGACTTCCGCGCGCGCGTCGACGCATTGCCCGAGGTTGCCACGATGCCGCGGACCGTGACGACTGTCGCCTCCATGATTGACCGTGGGTCCGCCTCCACCGCCGCAATCGCACTCGAAATCGGTAAGGATCAAGCGATTGCTCTCAAAGTACTTCGGCTGGTCAACAGCGGCTTCTGCGGGTTTCGGTCTCCAGTGACCTCCATCTCACATGCCACGGTTCTGGTTGGACTCGATGCGCTACGGATGCTGATGTTCGGCACGACATTGCTTTCGCTGGAAGCAACCCAGCGGCTGAAGGGCTTCTGGAAGCACTCTGTTGGAACGGCACGGGCGGCCGCCGTTCTGGCTGAGCGCGCTGGTCTCGCCAAACCAGAGGAGCTGGCGGTTGCCGGTCTCCTCCACGACATCGGAAAGGTTGTCATCGCCCAAGTCGCACCCGAGGAAACGACCGCGATCGATGCGCTGGTGGAACAGTCCGGCGGACTCCGAGTTGACGCCGAGCGGGCGATCCTCGGGGTGACGCACTCCGAGGTGGGCGGCTGGATTGCCGAGAAATGGTCGCTTCCCGGACGGCTGACGTATCCGGTTGTGTTCCACAACGACTTCGACCCGGACCAGGAGTTTGCTGATCGGACGGCGGTCGTTCATCTCGCTGACATCGCCTGCCGGGCAATCGGGTTCGGATACCCAGGGGATGGGAGGATCCCGAGAATCGACCACCGTGCGTGGGATCTGCTGGGGTTGTCGATGCCTGACGTTGCTGCGACATTTGCCGAGATCGACGCGATGGATGTCAGTGGGGTGATGGCGTGACGCTGGATGGAGCGACGCTCCTCGAGGCTATCGCCAAACCGGCGGCGGTTCTCACGTCAGACTTGGTCGTCACGGGCGCCAACCAACGTTTCGGGCGGTTGTTTCCATCTACGACCGGCGCACTGGCGGACCTTCAGGTGGCGATGGCGAACGATTCCGCACTGCATTCGTCACTTCAGCACGCCGTTGGGGGTGTTTCTGCCGGCCACGCCAGAGCGTTCCGCTGGACGGGTCCGTCGCCTGACTCGCTCGAGTTCGTCGGTCATATGTCGATGGCAGGCCAGGATCACGTTCTTCTCATTCTCGACCATGTCTCCGACCAGGTGGAGTCGGAAGAGATCTTCGTGGTTGTCAGGGAGTATCTCGATAGCATCCTGAATCAATTGCCCCTCGGGGTGATCGTCATGAACGGCGACTTGCGCGCCACGTTCTACAATCGGAGTCAGGCTGATCTCTTCGACACGATTGGTCTGGAGTTATCGATGCTTGATGTCATCGGTGCCCGGGTCGACGAATTCTACCCGCTCTTCGATGGAGAGGAGTGGCGGACATTCGTCCAGGGTGTTACCGATCGACGGGAGCCGGTCAGCCGCGCGAAGGTTCCATATTCGACGCCTGACGCGACTCACTACCTACAGGTCCAGATGCTTCCACTGACGGCACGCCAGGGCCACGTGTCGGGCGTGATCTGCCTGACAGAGGACGTCACCCGCCTGGTCCGACTTGAGGAAGATGTCGTTCGGCAGGAGCGTCTCGCGGTAGCGGGGCAGCTCATCGCCAAGTACCACCACGAGATCAACAATCCGCTGGTTTCAATCCTTGGGTTGGCCGAAATGCTGCTCTACAAGGCGACGCTTGACGACGATGTGTCACGTCGCGTGAAGCGGATTCGCAACGGTGCGCTGCGGATCGCCGAGGTCACCAAGAAAATGCGCGAAATCAGAGAGTTGGGCAGGAAGGAATGGCCCGACCGGCTTCCGGTACTGCCGGACCTTTCAGTTCGGCCCAGCGCCTAGCGGACGGTCCATTAGTCCACCGGTCTTCATTACGCCGCCGACGACGAAGCGACCTCGGTCGGTTGGTCAGCCGGTTCATCGGCTGGGGGCTTCTTCGGCTGACTGAGCCGGTTGAGCTTGTCGATGAGTGTTGTGCGACTCAGGTGTAGCAGTCGCGCGGCCTGCCGCTTGTTTCCGCCGGTCTTTTCGAGACAGCGCTTGATCAGCTCGTGCTCGATTCGCGACAGCACTGCCGTGAGATTGATGCCCTCCTCGGGAATCGCCATGCTCGGTAGCATGAGCGACTCCTTGGCCTCGAGGACCTCGGGCGGGAGCTTGGCCGGTTGAATCTCGGACTCGGTCCCGCTCAAGGCAACGGCGTGCTCGACTGCATTCTCCAGCTCGCGTACGTTGCCGGGCCAGTCGTAGCCCATGAGCGCCCGTAGGACATCTTGACTGACGGTGCGCTTCGGAAGGCTGTTCCTTTGACAGGTCTTGTCGACAAAGTGACGCGCGAGAACCGGGATATCGTCGGCACGGTCGCGGAGCGGCGGCAACGTGATCCGGACGACGTTGAGGCGGTAGAACAAGTCCTCCCGGAACGATCCGTCCTTGACGAGGGACGGTAGGTCTGCGCTCGTCGCCGCAATGACCCGGGCATCGAACTTGATCGGGCGTGACTCGCCGACACGTTCAATCTCGTGCTCCTGCAGTGCACGGAGCAGCTTCGACTGGAGGGCCAGTGGCATCAGCGCGACTTCATCGATGAAAAGGGTCCCGCGATGCGCCAGCTCGAAGCGCCCGATTCGGGACGACACCGCACCGGTGAACGCACCCTTGGAATGACCAAAGAGTTCTGCCTCCGCAAGTGATTCCGGAATCGCCGCAGCATTGAAGGCGACGAACCGTTGACCGGAGCGGCTGCTGTTCTCGTGGATTGTGCGCGCGACGAGTTCCTTTCCTGTCCCGGTCTCTCCCTGTAGTAGGACGGTCGTGGTGAGCGGTGCGACCAGACTCAGCGTTGAGAACAGTTTCTCCATTGGCTGGCTGCTACCGATGATGCCGTCGAAGTGGAACCGATCTGCAAGCTGTGCCCTGATTTCGGCGTTCTCCTGTCGATGCTGCCGGCGGTCGAGCCCCGACTTGAGCACTTTCGAGAGCTGGGGGAGCTCGAACGGCTTGATCAGGAAATCGTGTGCGCCGCGCTTCATGGCGGCAACCGCCTCGGTGACCCCACCGTACCCACTGACGACGACCGGGACGATCTGGGGATAGCTGTCGAGCGCAAGGTCAAGCACTCGCATACCATCGGCGTCTGGGAGCCGCAGGTCGATCACGACCGCATCAAAGGCGAAGGCGCGCAGATGCATCAGCGCGGCCGCGGCGTCGGATGCCTGAGTAATCGTGAACCCGTCGGTCTCGAGGGTCTCCGCAATCAATTCTCGGAGATCCGGGTCATCTTCAACGACAAGGACAGTCGGTTCTAGTTGTTGTGTCATGGCAAATGAGCCGCCGCGGGCACCGTATTCGGGAAACGGGCATCCCGGCCGATTTGGACGTTAGGGAGCGACAGGAAGCAAGGACCATGCCCAGGGTGCATCAGATCGACCCCTCGCTCGAGGTGCTGATCGTCGACGACGATACGGACGTTCGCGAGTTGCTCGTCGAATTCTTTCGGGATCTGGACTTTAGCGTGGCTTCGGCGTCGGACGGGAGAGCGGCGATCACGGCGATCGAGAGGGAGCCCCACCGCTATTGGCTGGTCGTGACCGACATCATCATGCCGGGCGCCGACGGCCTCGCCGTCCTTCGAGCAGCACGAACAGCCAATCCTGATCTGAACGTCGTGATTGTTACCGGATACGCCTCGCTCGACACGGCGGTCGAAGCGGTCCGTTTGGGTGCGGCCGACTACCTGTCCAAACCGTTCACGATAGGGCAGATAGAGGTCATGGTTCGCCGCCTGACTGAGCGTGTGAGCCTCAGGCAGGAAAACCAGGCTTTGTCCAGCCACGTTCGCGGTCGCAGGGCAGAAGACCACGTCCTCGGCCGCCTCGACACGATTGGCAATAGTCTCGACCGCCTCGAGAGCTTGTTGGAGCAGATGTCTACGCGAAATTCTTAGCCTCACGGGCCTATCTCTTCCCACCGTCCGAGCCGTCGGGCCGGCGTCTCAAGTGTCGGTTGACCGACGCCCAGCGCACGAACAATCGCCACAGATCGAATCGCGAAGCCCGCGTTTCCTGAGCAACTCCGCCCGGTTTCCACTTCGGCACCGAAGTTGCTCATGCCCCTTCCGACTGGTGTGGCATCAAGCAACGCATCGGTCGCTGACGCCGAAGACTTTAGCCATAGTGCGCCAAAGTGAGTCGCTGTAGGTGTCTGATGGAGCCGGATGACTAGGAAGCCAGCCTAATGGATGAACTAACCGATGTCGCACTCGTCGAGGCGCTCAGGCGCCAATTGACGGTCGCCGCAACGAAACAGGCAGTCTCCGCCAGTAACCTCGCCAACGCCAATACCCCCGGGTTCAAAGCGAAAGAGGTCCAGTTCGGTGACGTGCTCGAGAAAGGACTATCAGAGAGCCGACCGGTGGCGACCCACCCGGCCCACATTGGAGTGCCGGAAGCGACTGTCGGCGTCCATGAGGCTCAGGGCCTTGACCCGCGGCGCGACGGCAATACGGTTGAGCTCGACCGCGAGCTCCTCAAGATGACCGAAGCCTCAGGTGAGTTCGCCCAGGCGCAAACAGCTCTGACAGCGAAGTTCCGCCTCGTACGGTACGCGATCAACGAGGGTTCATAGCCATGCCGACGTTAACTGACGCGATCGACGCGAGCGCAAGTGCACTCGCCGCCGAGCGGACCCGGATCGAAGCGGCGATTTCCAATCTCGCCAATGCGGAATCGACCCGCGGGCCGGACGGTCCGTATCGACGGCGAGAGGTCGTACTGGCGGCGGACCCGACCAACCAATTCGATGCGGCCCTTGGCCGGGCAGGTGCCGTTGGCGTGCGGGTTGCCGGAATCGTCGAAGATGACAGCCCCCTCAAGCAGCGTTATCAACCATCCCACCCGGACGCCAACGATGCCGGGTTTGTGGCTTTGCCAAACGTCAATCCTTCGGAGGAGGTCGTCGACATGCTGAGCGCGGCGCGCGCCTATCAGGCCAACCTGGCCGCGATTGGGCTCGTCCGAGATTTGATTCGCCAGTCGCTCGAGCTGTCGCGATCGCGATAAGACCATGTCCATCGTACCTGTCCACGGATCGATCACACCCGTCGCCGACATCGCCACCCCTTCCAGCTCCAGCAAGGAGAACGGCGTTGGCTTCGGGGATTCACTCACCCGCCTGATTGGAGCCGTTGAAACATCCGGCCAGGAGGCCAATTCGGCCGTGGCGCGCATGCTTGACGGCTCCGGTGACGTTCACGAGGCGATGATCGCGCTGCAGCGAGCCGAGTTGACGTTCCAAATGACGATGCAAGTCCGGAACAAGCTCGTTCAGGCCTATCAGGAAATCATGCGGATGCCGGTTTAGGACTTGAGCCGGGCATGCGGAAGACTGAGTAACGGACGATGAGCGGTGGACTGGGAGGTCTAGAGAGTCGTGAATCCTGAACGTCTGATCGCATGGTTACAGAATTTTGGGGGCGCCCTCACTCGGTCGCTCACGCCGACGCAGTTGTTATCACTGATCTTGACCTTTGCGGCGGTCGTTGGGCTGACAGTTGGTGCGGCGTACTGGATTTCCACGCCGAACTACCGCGTCCTCATTTCGGACCTCGACCCCGAGTCGGCAGCATCGGTTGTCGAGCGCCTTAGAGCTGAAAACGTGCAGTACAAGCTCGATCCTGGAGGGCGGACGGTCCGTGTTCCGGCGACCCGGGTGGACGAGCTTCGTCTCACCTTGGCAAGCGACGGGATGCCGGCGTCTGGACGGATCGGTTTTGAGATCTTCGATCGAACCGCCTTTGGTGCAACCGAGTTTCTCGAGCAGGTGAACTTTCGGAGGGCCCTCGAAGGAGAGATCGCGCGGACGATCACAACGCTCTCCGAGGTCAGTGGGGCCCGTGTCCATATCACGATGGAGCGCAAGGCGTTGTTCGGATGAACCGAGACGCCGGCGAAGGCGTCCGTCGTCCTTAAGCTTCGTAGTAGCGGACCGCTGTCAGGGGAGCGCGTCGCTAGCATCTCGAACCTCGTAGCGGCTGGTGTCGAGGGGCTTCAGCCCGACGCGGTCGTGATCGTTGACAGCTATGGTCGCGGCCTGAATTCCAGAGGCGCCGGCTCCGATGACGGCTTGCCTGGTGCCTACGCCGACCGGCGGGACCAGCTCGAGCGTGATCTGACAGACCGTGTCGTCAGGCTCTTGGAGCCTGTGGTCGGTGAGGGTCGTGTGCGAGCGAACGTTGCAGTGTCGTTGCGCACCGAAACCGAAGAGGCGACAGCGGAGCTCTGGGACCCGCAAGCGGCGGTCGTGCGGAGTCGCTATGTGAGTGGTGGCACTGAGTTTCTTGCAGCATCCGCCCAGGGCACGGCGGGCTCACGGTCGAATCTGCCGCCCCGAGCCGACGGTACTGAACCTGGCGGGGTTGCCCTCGATGACGGGATCGACTTGCTGGCGACGCCGGACCTCGCCGCAGACGGCCTCGAGGCTACCGTGGCCCTGGATGCAGGCGCTGGCGCATCCGATGAAAGTGGGGACGATGCGCCCGCCGTTCAGCTCGCGTCGGCCGACGTGGGCCAGATCCCCCGAGGAACAGAGACGACCAACTACGAGATAAGCAAGTCCGTCACGCGGACGATCCGGCCAGCGGGCGATGTCGCACGCCTGTCCGTGGCTGTCATTCTCGATGACCAGCTGGTCAGCGAGACCGATGAGGACGGCGTACAGACGTTCGCCAGTGCACCGCGTGTTCCTAAGGATATCGACAAGATTCGCAGTCTCGTCGCCGCGGCCGTCGGGTTTGAGCCAGTCCGCGGCGACCTTCTCACGGTCGAGAACATCGCGTTCGAAGAGACCTTTGAGGCGGAGGTTGTGGAGCCGCCATTGTGGGAGCGCTACCTCCCGCAGATCATTGAGGTGGCACGGATTCTTGGCGTGTTTCTCCTTGCGGTTGGTGCGTTCTTCTTCGGTATCCGGCCGTTGACGCGCAAGGTGACGAGCTCTCTGTCTTCGGTGGGGGATGTGAGCCAAATCGGAGCCGGGATGACCGCGGGGCAGCTTGGCGATGTCGATGCCCTGAGTCCGCGGGGTCGTCTCGAGGCGCTCAGCACACATGCCAACACGCTCAGCACAAAGGAGCCCGAGACCGCCGCGCGGTTGGTTCGCGCCTGGCTCGGCGAGGAGAAGCGATAACCGATGGGGACGATGACCGCGCTGTCGGGCGCGAAGAAGGCGGCGATTCTGACGCTGCTCCTCGGTGAGGACAGCGCATCGGGAGTCATCAAGAACCTCGGGGCAGATGAGGTGGAGCGGCTTGCCCGCGAGATCGCCATCATCGGTACGGTCGAGCTGAGCGACAGCGAGCGCGTCCTCAAGGAGTTTCACGAGGAGATGGCCTCTGCCGAGTTCATGGCGCGCGGTGGTGCCGACACTGTCAGGCGCTTTCTCCTCAAGGCGATGGATGCGGAGGCGGCGACGTCACTCTACGAAAAGGTGACCAAGTCGGTGCGTACGACCGCCGGCTTCACGTCGCTCACCATGACCGACCCTCAGCAGCTGTCCAAGTTCGTGCTCGGCGAGCAGCCCCAAACGATCGCGCTTATTCTGGCGCACCTCGACGGTGTGCAATCTGCTCAGCTGGTCAGTCTCCTACCTGAGCAGCTCCGGACAGATGTCATTACTCGGATGGCCAACTTGGACGAGATTTCACCCGAGGTCGTCAGCCAGATCTCCGCGGTGATCGACCAGCGACTCAAGTCTCTTGGTGGCACGAGCCGCGAGGCGTACGGCGGCGTGCGTGCAGTCGCCGAGTTGCTTAACCGTCTCGACCGCTCGGTCAGTCAATCGGTTCTTGATTCGGTTGAGGAGGACACACCCGATCTGGCCGTGTCCATCCGCAACCTGATGTTCGTCTTCGACGACCTGATCAATATCGAGGATTCGGCAATCCGCGAGCTGGTTCAGCGGGCCGACCGCAAGACGCTCACAGTGGCCCTGAAGGGTGCCAGCGAAGCGATTCGAGAGCGCTTTTTCAAGAACATGTCCAAGCGCGCGGCTGGGGTGCTGAAGGAAGAGATGGACGTGCTGGGGGCGGTGAGGCTGCGAGAGGTTGAAGGAGCTCAGCAGGAAGTCGTCGGGATCGCCAGAAAGCTGGAAGAGGAAGGTCTGCTGACGACCGGCGCCGCCGCTGGAGAGGCGTACGTTGTCTAGGGCGAGACGACTCGCATCGAACGTACAGACCGTGCCGTTCCCGTGGGGCGGTGATGCGGTGCCGTCTCAGAACCCGTCGATCACGGCGACCTACGTGGCGCCAGCGCCGGCTCAATTGCCGACGGCCACCCCGCACGCGCGGCTCTCTGAGATCGAACGGGACGCGTTCGCCAAGGGATACGAACAGGAGGAACGTGCGGGTGCCGAGGCTGGTGGCCGGCGGGCTGAGGCGATGCTGCGGCGCATGGCGTCGACGCTCGAGGAGCTGGCGATGGTGCGGCAGCAGATGATCCAGCAAGCTGAGCGACAGATGGTACAGATCGCCCTGACGATCGCGAAGCGCATCCTACACCGCGAAGTGACGCTTGATCCCGATCTTACGGTTGCGATGGCTCGTGTGGCGCTCGACCGGCTGGGCGAACAGTCTGGCGCCACCATCCGCCTACATCCCGAGAACTATGCAGCTGCCGTCGGCGGGGCCCAGGGGGAATGGAGCAGCGAACAGGTGAAGGTCATCTCTGATGACAACGTCAGCCGAGGTGGTTGCCGCATCGAATCGTCATTCGGCTTTGTGGAGGCCGGGGTTGAGGCGCAGTTCGACGAAATCGAAAAGGCGGTGTTTGCTGGAGAACAGACGCACGCGATGATTTCTACCGATGTAAAGGAAGCGGTGGTCGCCGAGGAAGCCGCAGCTCCCCAGGAATGACCACCCCCGAGTTCTCGCTCCAACGGTACCTGGATCGCGTGGAGCGCGCCGACCCGCTGCCGCTCATGGGGAACGTGGTGCGGACGGTCGGCCTGGTCGTCGAGTCGCGTGGTCCGCGTGCCGGTGTTGGCGAGATCTGTGAGCTTCGGTCACGGGACGGTCGCCGACTCATGGTTGAGGTTGTTGGCTTTCGCGACGATCACCTTCTGACGGTTCCACTCGGCGGGACTGAGGGGATCCACCCGGGTGACACCATCGTGACTGGCGGGGGTACTGGGACGGTGCCTGTCGGCGACGGCCTGCTTGGGCGCGTGATCGACGGACTGGGACGTCCGCTCGACGAACGCGGCCTGGTGACGGCGTCGACGGACTATCCGCTCCGCCCGGAAGGTATGAACCCCCTGACGCGGGCGTCGATCGAGGTCCCGCTCGCGACTGGAGTTCGCTCGATCGACTCGCTGCTGACGTGTGGGCGGGGTCAGCGGCTGGGTGTCTTCGGTGGCAGCGGCGTAGGGAAGAGCACACTGCTCGGGATGATGGCGCGCGGCACCGTTGCCGATGTTGCGGTGATCGGCCTCGTGGGTGAGCGCGGCCGGGAGGTCCGAGCGTTCCTTGAGAACGACCTGGGCCCTGAGGGTCTCGCCAAGTCGGTTGTGGTTGCCGAGACATCAGATAGCCCCCCCCTGCTCCGTCTGCGTGCCGCCTATGCCGCAACGGCGATTGCCGAGTATTTTCGGGCGCAAGGACGGAATGTGTTGCTGATGCTCGATTCGGTGACCCGTCTGGCCATGGCCCAGCGAGAGATCGGCCTGGCGGCTGGCGAGTCCCCGACCTCAAAGGGGTATCCGCCCTCAGTGTTCGCGATGCTTCCGGCCCTCTTGGAGCGCGCGGGGAACCTCAGAGAAGGCGGGAGTATTACGGCCTTCTATACGGTGCTGGTTGAGGGGGACGACACCACCGAACCGATATCGGATGCGGTTCGAGCGATTCTCGATGGCCACATCGTTTTGTCACGCGAGCTGGCGCAGAAGAATCACTATCCCGCGATCGACATTCTGCAGAGCGTGAGTCGAACCATGCCCGATGTGACCGACGAAACTCACGTGCTAAAGGCTGGTCAGGTTCGGGAATGGCTGGCGACTGCTCGGGAGAGCGAAGACCTCGTCAGCGTCGGCGCATACGTCGCTGGCTCCAACCCTAAGGTGGATGACGCGCTCAACCACCGTGATGCTATCGAGACGTTCCTTCGTCAGAAGCCGACCGAGCTTACAACGTTCACGCAGGCCGTAGAGGCCCTCAACGCGCTGTAGCCGTCAGGCGGCTCGCCGCCGCTCCTCCCAGCAAGAGACATCATGCGACCCTTCAAGTTCAGAGCCCAAGTGGTGCTGGATCTTCGGAAGCGCCAGGACGAGGAGGCGCAGCGAAAGCTGGCGGCCGCGACGCGCGAGCGTACCGTCGCTGAGACAAGAGTCGACGCTGCGTCGACGGCTGTCGAGGAATCGATGCAGCGCGCACGGGAAGCCCTTGAATTAACAGCGTGGGGCGATTCTCGCGAGTGGCACCGAAATTGGATCGTATCTCGGAGGAAGGAGCTGGCGGTTCAGCGGGAGGGGCTGGCAAAGTCCCGTGCTGCGGAACAGCTAGCTCGACAGCGTGCCGGGGATGCCCGGCGCGCCTTGCGCTCACTCGAGCGGTGGTTCGAACGGGCCTGGCGCCGACATCAACAGGCGCTACGCCGGTTCGAACAGCGGGGGCTCGATGAAGTTGGTGCGATGAGGCATGTGGCTCAAAGCCGGGCACAAGGACGGATAGGGATAGGGACCAAGAGGGACTACGAATGAGGAGGCGAAGTGGAGATTCAGGCATCAACATTCGGTGACGCCGCGGCGACTGCAGCATCGCCATTTACGCCCCGAAGCGAGCTGGGCCAAGACGCGTTCTTGAAGCTGCTGGTGACACAGCTGCAGCACCAGGACCCGCTCAACCCGCTCGAGGACAAGGAGTTTATTGCTCAACTGGCGCAGTTTAGTTCGCTCGAGAAGCTGACCGAGATGGCAGCAAGCCTCGAACGGATTGAGGCGGCCTTCAATCTGAACGCGCAGAACGCACTGGCGTCGAACCTTAACGGAGGGCAAGTCTAAAGCGCTTTTCAAATAGGCCTTGTACTACCTGGGGCGGTCGTGGTACTTCTGCGCATACCGATGCAGGAGGACCGATGCGTGCCTATTCGATGGATCTGCGAGAGCGGGCGCTCCTCGACAGCGATGCCGGGATGAAGGCGGCCGATGTGGCGGCGAAGTACCGCGTGAGCGGGTCGTGGGTGCGGCTACTGAAACAGCGGCGGCGCGAAACGGGCGAGGTGGCGCCTCGCGTCCAGCGACAGGGACGGCGCGGCATGCTTGAGCCGCACCTACACACCTTGGCCGCGCTGATTGCGGCGCACCCGGATCGCACGCTGGCTGAGCTGAAGGACGCCCTCGCCACGCCCGCGAGTGTGCCGACGGTCTGGCGCGCCGTGCGGGCCCTCGGCCTGACCGTTAAAAAAAACGGTCCGCCCGTCCGAACACGATCGGCCTGACGTCGCGGCCGCGCGGGTCGCGTGGCACGCGGCGGCGCCGACCTGGGATGTCGCCCACCTCGTGTGTCTGGACGAAACCGGCAGCACCACCAATCTGCTTCGGCGGTACGGCCGGGCACCGCGCGGCGCGCGCGTCCACGACCACGCCCCCTGCGGGCGCTGGCAGACCAGCACGTTTCTCGCCGCGTTGCGGGTCACGGGGCTGACCGCACCGGGGGTCTTCGACGGCGCGATCGATGGCGAGAGCTTCCGCGCCTACATCGAACAGATCCTGGTGCCGACCCTGCAGCCCGGCGACATCGTCATTGCCGACAATCTCGGGGCCCACAAGGTCGCCGGCATCCAACGCGCCATCCAGGCCGCCGGGGCCACCCTCTGGTACTTGCCACCCTACAGCCCGGACCTCAATCCCATCGAGCTCTGCTTCGCGAAGCTCAAAGCCCTCGTTCGCACCGCTCGCTGTCGCAGCACCGAGACGCTCTGGCCGTTCCTCGGCGAGTGCTTGGCGCACTTCAGCCCTGACGAATGCCGCACCTATGTTCGGCACTGCGGGTACTCGGCCGCCACACGGTCATGAAAAGCGCTTTAATGGCGATGGGATCCTTTTCGGCGGCACTCTCTGGACTGAATGCCAACTCGGTGGCACTGAGTGTGATTGGCAACAACCTGGCGAATACCAACACCGTTGGCTTCAAAGCGAGCCGTGTGCAATTCCACGATCTGGTGAGTCAGACGCTGAAGCTCGGCGGTGGCGGGGGCAACCCGGTGCAGGTGGGTCTTGGAGTCATCACCGGCACGATCTCCCCGACCTTCAGCCAGGGGTCGATCGAGTCGTCACGTGAACCGACGAACGTGGCGATCCAGGGCGATGGTTTCTTTTTGGTCGGCAAGGCCGGCGGGGTTGCCTATACCCGCGCAGGAGACTTCAGTTTCGACGCCGAAGGCCGGCTCGTGTCCTCTGATGGTGATCGGGTACTCGGGTGGACGGCGCTGGATCCGGCAACGGGAGACATTCTGACGTCCGCGCAGCCGGACGAGATCGTCATTCCGCCGGGCGCCCTCCGTGACCCGATTGCGACGACGGAGATCCAGGCCCTGAGTAATCTGGATGCTGACGCTCTCGTGGGCGACACGTTTACGACGACCATTCAGATCGTCGACTCGCTCGGTGCAACGCACCTGGCGACAATTACGTACACGAACACGGCTCCGGGCGCGTGGGACTACGATGTCACCGTGCCGGGCGCCGAGATTTTCGGCGGCACTCCTGGCACGCCCTTCAGTGTGGACACCGGAACGGTCGCGTTTGATGCGCTGGGTGTTCTGAATGATGTCAATGGCGGAGCACCTGCGGATGTCGCGATCGTCACACCGACGTGGACCAACGGCGCCGGTGCCTCCAACCTGTCCTGGGACCTGATCGATCCGGTGGGTGATCCGTACCTGTCAGGGTTCGCGACAGCATCGTCGACATCCTCGATTGCGCAGAACGGATCTGAGGCGGCGAGGCTGGAGACGCTCAGTATCGACAAGTCGGGCAACATCGTGGCGACATTCGGCAGCGGCCAGAGTGTGAAGCTCGCGCAGATGGCCATGGCCAACTTCAACAACCCGAAGGGGCTGTTCAAGTTGGGTGCGAACCTCTACGGGGTGAGCGGCGCAGCAGGACTTCCGAACGTCGGGACTCCTGGCAGCGGTGGTCGCGGGTCGCTGATCGGGAGCGCGCTTGAGACCTCGAACGTCGACATCGCCGAAGAGTTCACGAGGATGATCCTCGCGCAACGGGGATTCCAGGCGAGCGCGCGCACCATTACGGTGGCGGACGAGCTCCTGCTTGAGACGCTGAACCTCAAACGATAGGCCAACGCGTCTGAAAGTGGAGCACTCAACCGTAAACGAGCGTCACGATGAACGCCACTGAGATCATGGCAAATGCCTCGGAGGCAGGGGGTTCGAGCCCCCTGCCGACCGAACCGGCCCAGACGGATGAGAACTCGTCAAAGGCCGGCCTTGGTGGGTCGTTTACCGAGGCGCTTGCCACGCAGGCAGGGGATGCCGCGGAGCCAGAGGTCTCCGGTGCCGTGCCTCGTGATCCGCAGCAACCGGCGCAGGCGGGCCACGAACCGGAGCTGATTGAGGATGATTCGGGTGGTGTCCTGCCGGCCGAAAACGTCGTCGTCTCCGAAAACAGCCCTCCCGAGGTCTCACAGAACACGACAGACACTCTCGCGAATGTGCTGTCGCTGCGACTCGGTGTACATGGTCCTCCCATCCACGGCGGGGACCGACCTATCGAAGGCGGTAGGGCCTTCGATCTGGCGGCGCTGGGTCTCGGCACGTCCGAGGTCACACCCGACGGGAAGACTGGGCCGGCGAGGGCAGTGGTTCCGGACCAATCGGCTGAGACAGCGGACAATCGAGCAGGTGGGGCGTCCGAAGCGCCGCTGTCAGCGCGCCAACAGTCAGCCCTCGCGGAAGGGGCCTACGGACACGTGCCTCAAGGTCTTCCCGGCGCGGTCTTCGCCACAGCAGAGACTGCCTCACATGGCGGTGCGTCTCGAGCCGACGTTGCGGCAGCCTCCGTGGTCGCCTTACCGTCGGTTGCCGACTTCACCGACGGACCGCTTGTCAGAACTTCCGATTCCGCATCGGTGAGCAATTCGAATAGCGACGCGACCTGGCAGACCGAATCAGGTGACCACCCGTCATTGAATGCTACGAATACCACGAACACGACGACGAACACCACGAACACCACGGCCGCCCCACACCCCGAAGGGCAGGCTGTCGTGACAGAAAGCGGGGCGCCGGGTGCTCCCGCATCATCGTTGCTGCCGAAGGGCGGTGACTCGGTAGCCCATCGGGATCAGCCGCCCGATGTGCTCCGCTCGACGCCCGCCGATGGCAACGTTCTCCCGGAGGCCGCCCTGCAGTCGACCAGACGCGCGGCCGTGCCGTACCCGTTTTCAGCCGATGAGGGCCAAACCGGCCGTGCCGTTGCGGCAGGGACCGCGCTCGCATCGGTTCCTGAGCAAGATGGTGCAGCCCCGGAGGGTCCCACAAGACAGAGCACGAGTCTCGCTCGCCTTCTCGGTCTGGGGGCTACCCTGGGCAAGGGTGACGTCAGAGTTTCGGGCGGTTCCGGGCCCCTTCAGACGCCACCGCTGCTTCTTGAGCTGCCTGGGCCGGCCGGAGAGCCGAAGGGGGCACTCTTCCCGCTCGCGCTGCCCGAGCCGGGTGAAAATCCGGGAGAGCTCCTGGCCATGGCGTTCGGCGCCCAGCGGGCCGATGCCCAGCGGTATGCGGAGATCGCCCGGCTCCTGGAACAGGGGGAACACGCTGCCGAAAATGGCGGAGCCCGAAGCTCCTCGGTGTCGGGGGCGATGGTGACGTCGATCGAAGCCATCCCCGAGTGGACCGGCGCAACGATGAGGTCGTCGATTCCGCAGTCGCAGCTCTCTGACTTGGAGCAACTCGAGCTTCCAGACCAGCTCATACGGGCGATTCGCATGCAATGGCGCAACGGCGTCGGAGAAGCAAAGCTCCGCCTGACCCCGGAGCATCTGGGAGAGGTCATGGTCTCCCTACAAGTCCGTCAGGGTTCAGTCTCGGCAGTGCTGAGGGCAGACACCGATCTCGTGAGGGATTGGATTCGCACACATCAGAACGAGCTGAAATCACTGCTTGAGTCGCAAGGGCTCCGGCTCGAGAGCCTAGTGGTTGAAGAGGATGGCCACTCAGACAGCCGGCCCGACCAGCAGTTTGCACGTGATCGCCGTCCCACCGCTCGACCTGCCTCGGGGGAGGTTCGCTTCGAGGTGCGCGTCTAGTTTAGACGGGGCCTGCCGCCCCGAACCCCGCCGCCGTCGCTTGCGGGGACCCCTTTTGCCCCGCGCCGCTCCGGCGTGGGCGCGCCGTGCGCGCCCTTGGTCAAACGGGGCCTGTGCGGTACGCGCGCACACTGTGTTTCGGAGAGGGAGTCGTTGCCCTCGTACAAGTGTCGGTCAGTCGTCATCATGTCGGTCTACCGGACCCTTGACTCGCCACGATCGCGCGAAATACACCTGATCTCGGCGATCCCTCACTGGTCGCCGGTGGCATCCCGCTTGCTCGGTTCTTCGCTAGCAAGAGAATGTCTACACCTCAGACAGAACCATCGGCGGACGCGCAGCAGAGCTCCGAGCCCAGCAGCCCGTTTCAGTCGATGCACGACGTTCGGTGTCCCGTTGCTGCACTCATCGGCACCGGCAGCCTCACGATGCGCCAGTGTCTGGAGCTCAAGCCAGACAGCGTCGTAACCCTCAGCCAGCAACCCGGCGACGATCTCGAGCTCCGGGTCAACGGCGTGTTGATCGGGCACGGAGAAGTCGTGATCTTTGAGGATTCCACGTCCATTCGCGTCACCAGGATCGCACCGGCCGATGGGTCAGGGGAGTAGCCGTGTTTTTGGCAATTGGGTCTCTGTTTAGCCTCGCTCAACCGCCGGAATCCTGGCTGCCCTCCAGCTCGGGAACTGGGTACCGGATGCTCGCCGTGTCGGTGGCTGTGCTCGCCGTACTGGGTCTGTGGGCATGGCTCATGCGTCGCGGTGTGCTGACGAAGCGCAAACAGGGCGCCGTCACCATCGAGACGGCGGTCCCGTTGGGCGAACGTCGATCGCTGGTGATCGTCTCGATCGAAGGCCGACGTCTATTGCTTGGCCTTACACCGGCCAACGTCTCGCTCGTCACGAGCCTCGAACCGAGCGCCGCGGCCTTCGGTGACGCGCTCAATCGGGCAGACCAAAAGGCGGTGGACGCGACGTGACCCAGCGATCCCTGATCGTCTTGTTGGTGATCATGCTCGGGCCGGTCTCAGTCGCCGCGCAGTCGCCTCCGGCTTCCGAAGCGGTGTCGCCGCCGGCGCTGTCACTAGAGCTTGCACAGAACATCGCACCGTCGATTGAGCTGGAGATACCGAACGTTGGCACCGTGTCGGCGCCTCTCCAGATTCTCATCCTTCTCACGTTTCTCTCGTTCATTCCAGCCGTGCTCGTGACGATGACGGCGTTCACCCGCATCGTCATCGTCTTTCACTTTCTGAGACAGGCACTGGGCACGCAGGAGATGCCGTCGAATCAGATCCTTCTCGGACTTGCGCTCTTCCTGACGATGTTCATCATGGCTCCGGTCGCCGTTCAGGTGAACACGGCCGCACTTCAACCTGTCGTTGCTGGCGAGATTGGTCTCGGCGAGGGTGTGAGTCGCGCCGTGCCTCCGGTCCGCGACTTCATGCTCACGCACACACGTGAGGCCGATCTCTCGCTCTTTGCTGAGCTCTCGGATACCGCGTCGGTTGAGACCATCCAAGAGCTCCCCATGAGCGTCGTGATCCCAGCCTTTGTGATTTCCGAGCTGAAGACCGGTTTCCAGATGGGTTTCTTTCTGTTCGTGCCCTTCCTGCTGATTGATCTCGTCGTCTCGACCACGCTGCTGTCGATGGGCATGCTGCAGCTGCCACCCATGATGATCTCGCTACCGTTCAAAGTGATGCTCTTCGTGATGATCGATGGCTGGAACCTGCTCGTCGGATCGGTCGTTCGGAGCTTCTTCTAGACCATGTCGGAAGCGCTGGCTGTCGGTGTGATTCGTCAGGCGATCGAGACAGCCGTCATGGTGAGCCTCCCAATGCTTGCTGCTGGCTTGCTGGTAGGGATTCTGGTCAGCATCTTTCAAACGGTCACGTCGATTCAGGACAACGTACTCGCGTTCATGCCGTGCGCCGCGGCGATCTTTATCGTGTTCGCCATGACCTTCCCATGGATGCTTCGGACGGTCATCGGGTTCACAGCTCAGTTGATTGGCCGGCTGCCGGAGCTCATTCGCTAATGGAGCTCACGCCGTTCGTGCGGCTCGGCGTCCTGATCGTGCGGCCAGGCGCCGTCGTACTGTCTCGGAGGCACTCAGGTTCCACCGATGGCGCGAATCGGATTGAGTGTCTTGCTTGCGCTCGTGTTGGCACCGGTCGTCGCGCCTCCCGCCGGTGGGTCGGACCTTGTGCTCTTGGTCGGGCGAGAGTTGGTGATCGGAGTGTCCATTGGCCTGGCGATCCGGATCGTCGTCTCGGCGGCTGAGCTGGCCGGGTATCTGGCCGGTTTCCAGTCAGGTTTCTCGGTCGCCGCCGTGATCGACCCTCAACAGGGCGTCCGGAACAACATGATTGCATCCCTCTACGGCCTCATGGCCCTGTTCGTGTTCTTTGCAATCGATGGTCATCACACCGTCCTGATCGCGCTGACCGACTCCTACGCAGCCCTGCCGATCGGCGGGGGCGCGGTCGGGGAGTCCCTCGTGGGAGCGGTTGCGGGAGCGATGGGTCTGATCTTCAGCTTTGGCCTGAGGCTCGCGGCCCCGGTGGTCTTCGCCCTGCTGATCGTGGAGCTGGGTCTGGGGTTGGTGGCGCGCGCTATGCCGACGATGAATTTAATGGTGATCGGGTTTCCCGTTCGTACCCTCGCTGGCTTGATTGCCCTGGCGCTGGCCGCGGGCGTTCTCCCCCCGGTCGTGAGAATGCTCATGCCGGCGGCGTTTGAAGTTGCGGCGTCGACCGCAAGTGCGTTTCGGTAGACACCGGGCAAAGCGATGGCGTCCAGCAAGAGCGACCGCACCGAGAAGCCGACCGCCAAACGGAAGAAAGATGCGCGCGAGAAGGGGCAGGTCCCGCGAACGCGTGACCTCAGTCAAGCCGCCTCCATGGCTGCGGTCATCGGCACGCTTGTCTGGACAGGTTCGGCCGGCTTGAGCCGGGTCAGGGCCGCGATGGCTGATTCACTGGAACTGATGGGAGACCAGCCTGTCGAGATCGTTGCAGGCACGATGTTCGGAATCGTGGTCACGAGCCTTTCGACGCTGGCGTATTTCTGCGGGCCGATGGCGGCGATGGTGACCATCGCGGTGGTCGCGTCCCAGACCGTTCAGGGTGGGTGGGTCTTTGCACCGAAGGCGATGAAGCCGGACCTGTCACGGCTCAACCCTGCGAATGGTCTCAAGAAGCTCGGTGCGTCACGTGGGTGGGTCGACATGGTGAAGTCGATGTCGATCGTCGCAGTCGTGACGTACTTCGCCTTCGAGGCCGTGACCGCGATGCTGGCCGATGGCCCGCGCCTCGCGATGTTGACGCCGCTGGATGCCGCACTACGGGCCTGGGACGGGGCGCGGACGCTGATGTGGCAGGCGATCCTTGTCCTGCTCGTCGTGGCGCTGGGTGACTACGGTCTGCAGCGGTGGCGTCACGCGACCCAGCTGAAGATGACCAAGCGGGAGGTCAAGGATGATCTGCGCCTTGTGGAAGGCAGTCCCGAGACCAAGGCTCGAGTGCGACGCATACAGCGTGACATCGCCCGACGGCGGATGCTCGCCGATGTGAAGAAGGCGACGGTCGTGATTACCAACCCCACAGAGTACGCCATTGCCCTTGACTATCACCGGGACACGATGCCGGCCCCTCGAGTCTTGGCCAAGGGTCGCAATGTGTTGGCACGTCGGATCCGCGAGATCGCTCGTGAGCATGGTGTGCCAACTATCGAGAACAAGCCCCTCGCTCGTGCGCTGCATGCCGCGTCGGAAGTCGGTGACTTCATTCCGGCGGAACTGTTCGATGCGGTTGCCGAGGTTCTGGTCTACCTCGTGCGGCTGAAGCGGCTGGCGCTGTAGCGGGGATCGAGGTCGCAGGAGTCAAGTATGGACACAAAGCCAACGGTTGGAATCGGCCACTTGCTGGCGCCCCTCGTCGTGGTCACGGTTGTCCTCGTGATGATCGTCCCGTTGCCGCCGATGCTCCTCGACCTCCTCCTGTCTGTCGACATTGGCCTCGCGGTCGTGCTGATGCTCACCGCCGTCTATGTGCGTGAACCGGTCGAGTTTTCGGTGTTCCCGTCACTGCTGTTGTTGCTCACGCTCCTACGCCTTTCCTTGAACGTGGCGTCGACCCGGCTGGTACTGCTGCACGGACACGAGGGGACCGACGCTGCAGGCAATGTCATCGCTTCGTTTGGTCAGTTCGTTGTGGGGGGCAACATCGTTGTTGGAGTTGTTGTCTTCCTCGTCTTGATCGCCATCCAGTACATCGTGATCAACCACGGTGCGGTACGAATCTCGGAGGTCACAGCCCGATTTACCCTCGACGCCATGCCGGGCAAGCAGATGGCGATCGACGCTGACCTGAATGCCGGACTGATTGCCGAGGATGAGGCTCGCGAGCGGCGGGACCTGATCCGCCGAGAGGCCGACTTCTACGGAGCCATGGACGGGGCGGTTCGATTCACGCAGCGGGACGCGATCGCGGCTCTTCTCATCACGGCTGTCAACATCGTTGCAGGTCTCATCATCGGGGTGATGCAGCACGGTCTCGATCTCTCGACCGCCGCGCGCACCTATACCGTGTTGACCGTGGGCGAAGGGCTCGTGACCGCGATTCCTGCACTGCTCGTCTCGGTGTCCGGCGGCCTCATTACGACACGGGCCGCGTCATCGTCGCATCTGGGCGAGGACGTTGCCACCCAGTTACTCGCGCGTCCCCGAAGCCTCGGCGTCGCATCGGCGGTGTTGCTGGGTCTCGGCGCGATTCCAGAGATTCCGATGTTTCCGTTCTTTGTCGTCGCGCTCGTCCTTGGCAGTGCGGCGCTCGCCAGCCGGGATGCCGTTGAAGAAGACGCAGCGAAGCCGGAAGCGCCATCTCCAACCGAAGAAGAGACGCTGCAATCGGTGATCGACGTCGACCCGCTAGGTGTGGAGGTCGGGTACGGGTTGATTGCCCTCGTAGACGAAAAACAGGGTGGCACGCTGCTCTCGCGGATACGCGCCATCCGAAAGCAGATTGCCAGTGAGACAGGGGTCGTCGTGCCACCTGTCCGCGTCACCGACAATTTGCAGCTTGGCCCCCGAAGCTACGCCCTCCTGGTGAAGGGGGTCGAGGTCGGCCGGGGCGAGTTGTTCCCGGAACGATTCCTTGCGATCAACCCAGGCACCGCCACGCTCGAGCTCGAGGGGTCGGCGACGAAGGAACCGGCGTTTGGGCTACCAGCCTGGTGGATCAACGCCGATCAGCGGGAGACTGCGTCAAAGGCTGGATACACCGTCGTAGACCCGACGACGGCCGTATCTACCCATCTATCCGAGACCGTACGTTCGTTCCTGCCGGACTTGCTGACGCGCCAGCACGTCAAGGAAATGGTCGATCACATCGCTCAGACCGCACCGAAGCTCGTTGAAGAGCTTGTGCCAAAGCTCGTCGGGATCGGCGAAGTGCAGCGCGTCTTGCGGCAACT
Source organism: Vicinamibacterales bacterium (assembly GCA_965223015.1). Classification (GTDB taxonomy): domain Bacteria; phylum Acidobacteriota; class Vicinamibacteria; order Vicinamibacterales; family UBA8438; genus CAUZIB01. The sequence continues at coordinate 37,600 of CBDCVL010000009.1, forward strand.
GCTCCGTGAGCGCGTACCTGTTCGCGATCTGATGACGATCCTCGAGGCGATCGCCGACGCCGCGGTGAACATCAAAGACACCGACGCGATTGCGGAGTTCGTGCGGAAGTCTCTTGGCCGTAGCATCTGCCGACCATTTCAGAATGAGGAGGGAGAGCTCCCGGCTGTCACTCTCGCGCCCGAGTTGGAGCAGCGCCTGCTGTCGGCCGTTACCCGGACCGACGACGGAACGGTGCTCGCGCTGGAGCCGCCAGCTGCACAGGACTTGGCGACTCGGATCTCCCGCTCGTTGCAGGCGAAGCTGGCACAGCCTGTGCTTCTTTGTCATTCGACGCTCCGGCCGCATCTGTGGCGTCTCTTTTCGCGGGTGCTGCCCCATTTGGCGGTCCTGTCACATGACGAGGTGCCACCGCACGTTCGGATTTCCCCGACGTCGGTGCTGGAATAGATGGAATTACGACGTTTTCGCACAACAACGGTTGATGAAGGCCTCTTTCGGGCTCGGACAGAACTTGGCTCCAGCGCCGTCGTCCTGTCGAGCCGGAAAGTGCACCGAAAATCCTGGCTTCCATGGATCGGGGGGCGAGAGTTTGAGGTGACCGCGGCCATCGAGTCGGATGTGTCGGAAGACCGACCCTCGATGCCGAATGTCGACACGCGTCTGGCTGACCCGGGTGTCACTGAGCTCGCTGCTCGACTGCAGGCGGGTGGGGTCGACCAGGGCCTGGCGATAGAAATCGCATCGGCGATACCGGCGCGACGACGGCGAGGCATGGGATACGCCGGTCTTGTCAAGGCGTTGAGCGATCGGTTCGAGCCGTTGGTCGCCGCCGACCACGAGCCGAAGCCGATCGAGGTGTTCGTTGGCCCGCCCGGAGCGGGCAAGACGACGACCATCGCCAAGATCGCCGCGCGGGCCCGGACCCTTCAGGGAGTTCGGCTCGGCGTGATTGCCGCCGACGGCTACCGCGTGGGAGCTGTCGAGCAGCTGCGTGTGTACGCCGAGGTCATCGGGATGCCATTCAGTGTTGCGACAACCGCCAGTGAGCTCGAGCGCACGCTGCGGACGAGAAGCGCACCGGTGCTCGTCGATACGGGGGGACGGTCACCGGCCGACGCCATGGCCCGCGAGCTGCTTGACTGCGTGTTGGGACGCCCGGATGTGCGAATGCATCTGGTACTCGATGCCGGTCAATCCCTGGGCCAACTCTCGCGAGTCATCGACGCATACAGGGAGTTGCGGCCAGACCGGATCGTCTTGACGAGGCTCGATCTGATCGAATGGCTTGGGCCGCTCCTGGGTCTGCTCGACGAGGTTCGCATTCCGCTCTCGTATCTCTGTTCGGGTCAGCGGGTGCCGGAGGATATTGCGCCGGGGTCGGCCCAGTTTCTTGCCGAGTCCGTACTGGGTGAGACGCCAAGCGCCGCCGCTGCGTAAGTGAGGACACGACAAACAATGGCTGTCATAGCTGTCACCAGGGGGATGTCCCGTGCGCTGTTGAAACTCAGCGGCAGCTTGGTTCACGACTACGCAACCATCTCTGACGACTCCCCGAGTCCTAACCGCGCGTCGCGTGCCCGGAGGGCAGCGACCAGCGCGGGCATATCTTGACATCCTTGCACCCGGCGGAACCCCTTCGCCGCTTCGAGCACCCCGGCGGCCACCCAGCGGAGCACCATCGTCCCGCCGCGCCAGCGTTTCACATGGCGCTGCACGTGGCGCGTTCGGCTGAGGAGACTCTCGATGGCGTTCGTGGTGGCGAGCGATCGTTGGAGACGCTCCGACAGACCCAAGCCGAGCACGGTCAGCGTCTCGTCGAGCCCTTCCCGCACGCTCGTGGCCGCACTCGGGTAGTCAGTGTCCAAGCGCCGCGCCAGGTCCTGCAGCAGACGCTTGGCCGTCTTGACGTGGCTGTTCGTGTAGGCGCGCGTGAGGACCGCCTTCACCCACGGCCGCTGTGCCTCAGGGAGATGCTCCAAGATGTTCCGGCCCTTATGGACCTGACACCGCTGCACCAGTGCGGCGCGCCCGAATGTCTGGGTCACGGCCGTGTCGAGGGCCTTCGCGCCATCGACGATCACCAGCAGGCTCCGGTCGGTGCGCAGCCCGCGGCTGCCGAGATTGGTCAAGAGCCCCTGACAGACCGTCGCGTTCTCCGTGGCCCCTTCCCACAGGCCGAGCGGGTGTTTCGCGCCCATTGTATCGATGCCTAGGGCGACAACGATACAGTGTCCACCCACGTGCACGCCATCAATCAGCAGCCCCACCAGGTCCAGCGCGTCGAGCGGCGTCGCCCGCCACGCATCCAGCTGCGCCTGAGTCTGCGCGACAAAGCGTCGACTGACCGCACTCTTGCTCGTGCCCCGCGTGGTGACGTCGGCGCCGAGCGGTTCCAGACTCCGCGCATACTGGCGGGTCGCCACACCGATCAGCATCTGGTCGACCACGCGCCGGTTCAGCGGGTCCGCATTCGCGAATGCCCGGGCCGTTGGCAACGGAACCTCCTCGCCGGCGCGCCGCGCACGGGGCCGACGAATCGCCACCTTCCGCCCGCCCAGCACGACCTGACTCGGCGTATGCCCCGTTCGATACGCCTGGCGCGCAGGTTGATGCGCATCCCGTGGCCCACAGACGGCGGCCCGATCCTCTTCCAGCATGGCTTCGAGTACCTTCAGGCCAGACGCGACGACCAGCTCCTGGAGCTCGGCCTGCGTATCAATGAGGATATCGACCAACGGCAGGTGCCGTGGCGTCGGGGATACCGATTGGCGACGGCGAGGGACTGTGCGAGACTGCTTCTTCATGGCGGCTCCTTACTGGGAGGCTTGCACCTCGGTTTCGTCACCGGTCGTATAGCACGACCAGTGAAGAGCCGCCGCTTCAAATTTCAACAGCTACTGGGACATCTCCCGTGGGATGGACGCTCGCACGCAGAGCCGGGTGTTCGAGCCCTTTTTCACGACCAAGAAGCTTGGGGATGGGACTGGTCTCGGACTGTCGACCGTGTACGCGATTGTCCAACAATGTGGAGGTCAGATCTCCGTGTCGAGCCGGGTCGGCGAGGGTGCGACCTTCGACCTCTATTTCCCGAGGGTTTCAGAAGGGACGGCCCCAGAGGTCCGTCTCCCGGAGCTGTCGACCGGGGCGCTTGCTGGATTGACCGTTCTCCTCGTTGAGGATGAGGATGAGATCCGCGAGATCATCCGCGCCGCTCTCGAAGAGCACGGGTGCACGGTCATCGAGGCGGCAAACGGCTTGGTCGCCATGGAACGTTGTGCGGAGCATGAAGGTCCGATTCACCTACTGCTCACCGACATGATGATGCCCGGGATGAATGGCCACCAGCTCGCGGAGCGGTTCGTCCGTCTCCGTCCAGAAACGCCGGTGATGTTCGTATCGGGACATCCGGAGGCGGAGGTTGGTGACAATACCCTCATCGGTCGCAACGTGGCGCTCCTCCGGAAACCCTTCTCGAGTGACGAGCTGGTGGAGAGGGTGATCCAGGTCGTTGAGCCTCCAGCGGGGCTACACGACAGATTGAAGCAAGAATCGGAGTCCAGACCGGACGTCAGGCCCTCGATACGCTGAGCGTGCGGTAGGCTCGACAGAGGACCGCGAAGCGTGCGCTCAATTGCTCTCGGTCCCGAGGACCGGCGTCCGGATGCCGGTCGGGGTGTAGGACGAGCGCCAAACGGCGGAAGGCTGATTTGAGCTGGGAGCCGTCAAAATCGTTCCCAAGCAACGCGCCAAGCTCCCGTAGCATTGACAGGGCCTCGTGCTGCTCTGGCGTGAGGCGTGGGGACGGTTTGGCCCCCGGTGCCACCGCGAGTCGGTAGGGCTGACCCAGGCCGCCGTGCCGGCCGGCGAGGCTCCCCAAGCTGGGAATCCCCCAAAATCCGGCCACGAACGGGCGGGTACCGATCGGCTCCGGACTCTGTCTCGCTGGCCGCCGTGCCTCGCTTTCCAGCTTTTGATCGAACACACGTGCGAAATGGCCGGGGGCGGTCATCGACTGCGTAATCGACCCGAAGGACTGCCCCGTGAATCTTCACCGGAGCCCTCAAACTCGACGTCGTCTTGCCGATTACCTTGCCGAAGGCTCTGGAACGGAGCCAGAAGCCTCCGACATGGAGGGGTGTTCTTCGGTCGGTGACGGAGGAGGTTTCACGAGCCTGAGGATTTCGACGTAATGGATCTCGCAACGATTATCGGAATAGTCGCCGGGTTCGGCCTCGTGATCGGGTCGATCTTACTAGGCGGATCGCTCAGCGCTTTTGTCACCATACCTGGGGCCGCCATCGTCGTGGGCGGCACCCTAGCGGCCACGCTCATCTCGGAAAAGCTCGGTGTGTTCATTGGCGCCGCGAAGGTCGCGCTCAAAGCGTTCTTCACGAAGGACGTTGTTGTTGACCAAACGATCACGCGCCTGGTCGAGCTCGCCACGCTCATGCGAAAAGATGGCGCGCTGGCCCTCGAAAACGAGCAAATCGACGATGCGTTTCTTGCCAAGGGTGTCCGCATGGCTGTCGATGGCTTGGCCCCCGATGAAGTGCACGGCGCGCTCATGAGCGAGATGCGATCATTCAAGGAGCGCCACCGCCAGGGCCATCGGATCTTTCGGTTCATGGGTTCGACGGCGCCCGCGATGGGGATGGTCGGTACTCTGATCGGTCTTGTGCAAATGCTTCAGACCATGGATAACCCCGATTCGATCGGTCCCGCCATGGCCGTTGCCCTGCTGACGACGCTCTACGGTGCCGTCCTTGCGTTTCTCGTATTCAACCCCATCGCCGACAAACTCGAGTGCCGCACCAAGGACGAGGCCCGAAACATGTCTGTCGTGATCATGGGCGTCGACAGCCTCCTCAAGGGCGAGAACCCGCGGTTCATGCGAGACAAACTCGACTCGTTCCTTGACCCGAAGCAGCGTCAGTCACGCGAAGAGCCCGAGTAACGCCCGAGTCAGCGATGGACGATCTCGACCTCGACGATGATGCTCCGGCAGGTGACGGCGCCGCGTGGATGGCGACGTTTGCCGACATGATGACGTTGCTGTTGTGTTTCTTTATTCTCCTGCTGTCGTTCGCCACGATGGACGTGCAGAAGTTTCGGGATGCGATGGGTTCGATCCAGGAGGCGCTCGGCGTTCAGTTCGAGCACGACGGCCAGTTTGAGGCAATCGCGTCATCGCCTCTGCAGCTGGATGCGGAAGAGGGTAGCGGCGCGATTGGCGAGGACCGTGCCCTGTTGGACGAGCTGAACGCTGCGATAGCGGAAGAGGGGATGGACGACCAGATCGGCGCCGAAATCGATGGGCGTGGTGTGGTCGTGCGGATCGACGGGCAGGTACTCTATCCGTTGGGAAATGCCGAGCTAAAGCCGGAGGCGAACCCCATCTTGACCAGGATCGCCGCGCTGGTGCGTGGCACTGAGCATCGCGTGATGATCGAAGGACACACGGATGATATCCCCATACGAACGGCGCGGTATCCGTCGAACTGGGAGCTGTCCACGGCCCGCGCAATCGCGGCGATGCAGTTCATGGTCGACGAGAACGTTCCCGCCGAACGGGTCGGTGTTGCGGGGTACGCGGACCTGCGGCCTCTTGAGCCGAACGACAGCGAGACCCACCGTGCCGCGAATCGGCGAGTGGAGTTCGTCTTCATCCGCGAGACACCGCCTGAGGACAGTCCCCAGGTTGCTGCGGCGGAGTCGTCGGAGGCAGGGGACGAGCCGCAGGACGGCGAAGGAGCCACAGCTGACAGCCGCGCTGTGGCCGAGGAACTCGAAGCAGAGCAGGCTCCGGCCAGCGCTGGTCTGTGACGAATCACGAGGCCTGGCGTGCGGCGCCGAGAACGCCCGCGATGGGCCGGGGACTGATGTCGCTCCGGTCTCGAGCCGATTCCTAGAGTAGGACCTGTCGAACGGAGGCGCTTATGTCCGAAGATACGTCCCTCGACACGGCGATTCCATCGATCGGCTGGCGGGACACTACTCGCGAGACAGAGCCTCAGGCCGGTCGACGGCGTGCGCCAAAGAAGACGCCGAAGAAGAAGAAGACGGACGCCCGTCCGGAGGGATCGACATCCCCACCGGCGGAGGGTACCGGCACCACGATTGATGTGACCGTGTAGGGTCCTCCTCACGATCCGACGTCAGAGGACGATGTCGGGCGTCTATGACGGCCGGCCCCGCAACGTCGGCACGGTCCGGCCTGTCTCGCTCGACAAGGCCCTCCGGCGACTCTCAGGCCATGTCCAATCCTTAGCCACTCTAGTTCCAGGGCAGTCGGATTCCAACGTACGAGTGCCGCAAGGACTCCGGGCCAAGAATGTACAGTCCCACGGAGCCACCTGGTGCGAGATAATTCGGCGAGTCCCAGTCGGACTGGGTCACGGGAGCCGAAGGAGGTACCGTAGCGCATGCAACGCCAAGCCGTGTTTCTAGATCGTGACGGTACGTTGATTGAGGATGTCGGCTATGTCGACCGTCTCGAGCGGCTGAGGCTGTATCCGTGGAGTCTCGAGTCTGTGAAGTTGCTGCGCCGGTCTGGATACGCGGTTGTCGTCGTGACGAATCAGGCCGGGGTCGCGCGAGGAATGGTGCGTGAGCAGGCAGTGATCGATGTGTACGATCAGATTCAGCACAGCTTGTCGGAGATTGGCGAGCAGTTGGACGGGCACTACTACTGTCCCCACCTGGCCAATGCAGCTATAGAGGTCTACCGCCGCGCGTGCTCCTGCCAGAAGCCGAAGCCGGGCATGCTCCTGCAGGCGGCGCAGGATCTGGACCTTGATCTCGGCAGGTCGGTTGTCGTCGGGGACCGCTGGACCGATGTTCAGTTGGCCCGCGCCGTCGACGCGAAGGCCATCCTCGTCAAGACCGGGTATGGGGCGTCGCAGCTCGCCGATCCACCTGCCGGTGAGGCCGCTGACACCGTTGCCGACCACCTGCTCGGAGCGGTCGGGTGGATCCTGAGGCAGGCCCAGTCGTGAGACCGGTGCGAGAGCCCCTCCCGTGCTACGATTCGAGCGCGTATGCCTTTTCGCGATCTGGTCGGCCACCGCGCACTGCTGCAAGTGATTGCTCGCGCCGTCGGCCGTCAGACGCTGCCACCGAGTCTGCTGTTCGCGGGGCCCGATGGGGTCGGGAAACGGCTTGTCGCCGTGGCGCTGGCGCAGGTTCAGAACTGCCTCGCGCCAGTTGAGACGAACGCAGGGAGTCCCGATGCCTGCGGCGCATGCGAGGCCTGCCTCAAGATCGGACGCGGGTCGTTCGCGGATGTCCTGGAGATCGGGCCGGGAGACGCTGGCTCCCTTACGGTCGATCAGGTGCGGCGGGTAGTGCGGCAAGCGGCCTATCGGCCGTTTGAAGGCCGGCGCCGCGTCGTCGTGGTGAGAGAGGCGGACCGGCTCGTCACGGCAGCTCAAAACGCTCTGCTCAAGACGCTCGAGGAGCCACCCGACGCTTCGCAGTTCATCCTCGTGACGTCGCGCCCGGGTGTGCTGTTGCCGACCGTGAGGTCACGGATGCAACAGCTGACCTTTGGCCAGCTGACCGCGAACGAAATCGAGACGGTCCTCGTTCGACAGGGTGTCGACCAACGTGCCGCCCGGGCGGGCGCCGCAACAGCTGACGGCAGTGCAGGCCGCGCACTGGCCATCGCGTCAGGAGAGCTTGTCGAGGCACGCGATGTCGCCGTCGCGTTCCTTCGCGACGTGGCGAGCGCGCATGATGCCCGACAGCGCCTCGGGGCAGCGAAGGAGTTGGTGGGGAAGAGCCGGCCCGGCAAAGGAGCCCCGCGGCAGGCGCTGACACGCCGTCTTCAGGCGTTGATGTCGTTGGTTCGAGACGTCGAGCTCCTGTCGGCGGGTTCTGATTCGGCTGCGCTGGCGAATGGAGATATCGCCGATCGGCTAGAGCCCATGGCTCGAACCTATGGCGGGGCCCGGGGAGTTGCAGGGTTCGCCGCCGTCGGTCGCGCGCTCGACGCCGTCGATCGGAACGTCAGTCCGAAGGTCGTGGCTGATTGGCTGGCATGCCAACTGTAGGCGAGAACTGATGCCCGAGACCTCGCGGTCGTTTGTCAGCGTGAAGTTCAACTCCGTCGGGAGGCGCCATCGGTTTCTTCTTCCGGAGGTGGCGTTCGACCCGCCGTTGCAGGCCGGTGACGAAGTCGTGGTCGCTACCGGAGACCGGCGTGACTATGGCACGGTCTCGCGGTCCATTCCTCTGCTTGACGCCAAACGACCACAGCCTAATCGGTCACGGCAGCAGGTGGTTCGTCGGGCCTCGAAGGGGGATGTCACGCAGCGTCTGAAACAACAGCAGCGGGAACGCGAGGCATCTCGCGTCGCGGGGATCAAGATCAAGGAGCGAGGTCTCGCGATGAAGTTGGTCAGAGTCGAGCAGCAGTTCGACGGGTCGAGATTGGTCTTCTCCTTCACCGCTGATGGACGGGTCGATTTTCGTGAGCTCGTGCGGGAGCTGGCCGCCGAGTTCCGAAGCCGGATTGAGATGCGCCAGATCGGTGTAAGAGACGAAGCACGTCTCCTGGGAGGCTATGGAACCTGTGGGCGCCCGCTGTGTTGTACGACGTGGTTGCAGGGTTTCGAGCCGATCTCGATCAGGATGGCGAAGAAGCAGAATCTGAGCCTCAACCCCTCGCGCCTCTCCGGGCTGTGTGGTCGTCTGAAGTGTTGTCTGCGGTACGAGCTTCCGAACGCAGCAGGCGAGCAATTCGCGGGGTGTGCCAACGAGGGAGGATGTAGTCGAGCGGGCGGCGGCTGCGGGGGAGACTGCGCCGGCGGCTGCTCCACCTGCGGCAGCGCCGAGTCAGGATGAACCAGGTTGGTCGCTGGCCAGGAGCCTCGGCTCCCACGCCAGTGTGGTAACTCGCCACATGACACGATGCCCTTTCCACGTATTGGTCTCACAATCGGTGATCCTTCTGGAATCGGTCCGGAGATCGCAGAAAAGGCGGCGAGCGACCCGCGAGTCGTCTCTGTCTGCCAGCCGATCCTGTACGGGCCGTCGGCCGAGGCACGGAAGACGTTCCGACCTGGGGTCGGTTCTGCGGAGGGTGGCCGGGCGGCGTTCGACGCCGTTCAATCGGCGACCGCCGATGCCCTCGCGGGACGGCTCGACGGGATCACAACGGCGCCAATCAACAAGGCTATGTGGGCGTCGGCTGGTCTGTCGTGGAAGGGTCACACCGATCTCCTGGCGCACCTGACGGGCGCCTCCCACGTCGCCATGATGTTCTACGCTGAGCGCCTGCGCGTTGTGTTGGCGACCGTGCACGTACCGCTCGCGGAGGTTCCACGTCTACTGACTCGCGACCGGGTCGAGCACACGATCGGGCTCGCGGCATCTGAGCTGCCGCGCTTCGGCGCCGCGCATCCGAAGATCGCGCTTTGCGGTTTAAACCCACACGCCGGAGAACACGGACTCATGGGGGAGGAGGACACACGGGTCTTGCAGCCAGCGGTCGAGTCCTGTCGCTCCCGTGGGATCGATGTCAGCGGGCCGCTTCCCGGTGACACGGTGTTCGTGCGGGCCGTGAGGGGAGAGTTCGATGCGGTCGTCGCGTGCTATCACGACCAAGGCCTTATCCCAATCAAGTTGATTGCGTTCGGTCAGGCTGTGAATGTCACGCTCGGACTCCCGATCGTGCGTACGTCGGTTGACCACGGGACGGCCTACGACATTGCAGGCCTTGGGATTGCTGACTCTTCGAGCATGGTGGAGGCGGTCTGCCTCGCCGCGAAGCTCGCGGCGTCCCCAGCGACGGGGTCCCATGACTGACAGGCGGCCTGACCGTCTGATCGCCGACAACCGCAAGGCGCGGCACGACTACCATCTCTTCGAGACGTATGAGGCCGGCATCGCGCTGCTTGGAACCGAGGTCAAGTCGATCCGTGAGGGCCGTGTGAACCTGAGGGATAGCTACGGGCGGGTCGAGAAGGGCGAAGTCTTTCTGTACAACGTCCACATCAGCCCGTACAGCCACAGGGGATACGTCACCCACGAGCCGTTGCGTCGACGAAAGCTCTTGCTCAATAGGGCGGAGATTCGCAAGCTCGTTGTAAAGATGGTGGAACGCGGGTTTACGCTGGTCCCGGTCCGGATGTATTTCAAGAACGGGCGCGTCAAGGTCGCGATGAGCATTGCCAAGGGGAAGAAGGTACACGACAAGCGTGAGACGATTCGACGACGAGAGATCGACCGGGAGACACGCGCGCTGGTGAAGGAGCGGACACGGTGACGATCCTTCTGACCGGTGTCGGCGGCCAGTTGGCGCATGCCATCGAAGCACGGTTGCGCGCCACGCACCACGTGGTCGGGCTGACGCAGCGCGAGCTAGACGTCACCGACGACGCCCGCGTCGCCGAGACGGTACAAAAACTGAAGCCAGACGTCATCATCAACGGTGCGGCGTACAACGATGTCGATGGCGCCGAGGAGGATCCGGTGGCGGCCATGGCGGTGAATGCCTTCGGTGTTCGGGCTTTGGGGCGTGCGGCGGACGCTGTCGATGCAACGCTGGTGCATTTCAGCACCGACTTCGTTTTCGACGGAACGGCAGATCGGCCCTACACGGAAGAAAGCACGCCCAACCCTCAGAGCGTGTACGCGATGTCGAAGCTCCTGGGTGAGTGGTTTGCCACGATACCGAAACACTATGTGCTGCGGGTTGAAAGCCTGTTCGGGGGAGGGCTGCAAGAGCATTCGGATGGTCGTCCGCGCGGAAGCAGCCTGGATCGGATTGCCGACGCGATCTTGGCGGGGCGTGAAGTTCGGGCCTTCGACGACCGGACAGTATCGCCAAGCTACGTCGATGACGTCGCGCATGCCACCGCAGCGCTCCTAGCGACCGCGGCGCCCTACGGCCTGTACCATTGTGTGGGGTCAGGATTGGCGACCTGGTTCGAGGTCGCGGCCGAGCTAGGCCGCGGGCTGCGTCTTCCCGCCCGGGTCATCCCGGTGAAGATGGACAGTGTGACGCTAAAGGCCAAGCGCCCACGGTTCTGCGCGCTCTCGAACGCGAAGCTTGCGCATGTCAACATCGAGATGCCCAGCTGGCAGGACGCCCTGACGAGATACGCGACCGCGCGGCTGGCGGCGTCGTGAGTCGAGGGCATCGCTCCCGCACCCGCGCGCCGATCTGTGGCACACGTGTTTTGATCGTAGACTTAAAGATCGACCGCAACGAGGGAAGGTCAGCAGAAACACATGACGGAAACACTCGCTGAAAAGATCCGGACCCGGCAGGCGCGCGTCGGTGTCATCGGTTTGGGCTATGTTGGGCTTCCGCTGGCAGTCGAGTTTGCGAAGGCCGGTCTCAACACGGTCGCATTTGACGTAGACGTTCAGAAGGTCGAAGCGATTCGCCGCGGCGAGTCGTACATCGGTGACGTGTCTTCCGAAGAGGTACGAGCCGTCACCGAGTCCGGCCAACTGACCGCGACCGATGACTTTTCGCAGCTAGGAAGCGTCGACACAATCGATATCTGCGTTCCCACACCGCTGAGAAAGACCGGCGATCCGGACCTGTCGTATATTGTTTCGGCCGTCGATGAGATTGCGCGCCATCTGCACGCGGGCCAGTTGGTGATTCTTGAGTCGACGACCTACCCCGGCACAGTGGAGGAGGTCGTTCGCCCGAAGCTCGAGTTGGCGGGGCTCCGCGCCGGCGTCGATTTCTACCTCGCCTTTTCACCCGAGCGGGTCGATCCGGGAAACGCAAAGTGGAACACGCGGAATATTCCCAAGGTCGTGGGTGGTGTTGACGACGCCTCGACAGAGATTGCCGCGCTGCTGTACGGGCAGATCGTCGACTCGGTAGTCAGTGTGTCGTCGACCACAGTTGCGGAAATGGTGAAGCTTCTCGAGAACACGTTTCGAGCCGTCAACATCGGCCTGGCGAACGAGCTGGCGCTGATGTGCCGCCGCCTTGATGTTGACGTGTGGGAAGTGATTGAGGCGGCCAAGAGCAAGCCCTTTGGGTATATGCCGTTTCTATCCGGGACCTGGACTCGGCGGGCATTGCATCCCGATCGATCCGTTCTACCTCAGTTGGAAGGCCAAACAGACCGGCTTTGAGAGTCGGGTCATCGAGCTTGCCGGACACATCAACGCAGGGATGCCTCGGTATGTCGTTGAGCTGATTGCTGATGCTCTCAATAGCCAGTCGCGGGCTATCAAAGGTTCACGTGTGCATCTGCTGGGAGTGGCCTACAAACCTGACGTGAGCGACACTTGAGAATCTCCGGCGATCGACATTGCTCTCCTGCTGCATGAGAGAGGCGCGCAGCTGAGCTACAGCGATCCGTTTGTGCCGCGGCTCTCGGAGAAGACCATCGAGCTCGAGGCGGTCACTCCGGACGCGGCGCTGGCAAGCGGGATCGACTGCGCGGTCGTCACGACCCACCACAGTGGTATCGATTACGCCGACGTCGCGCAGCGGGCACCGGTGGTGGTCGACACTCGGAACGCGTTGAAGGGTATCGACCGGGACAACATCTTCAGGTTGTGAGTTTGCTCATTGCTGTGACCGGACACTAACCCCAGGACTTCACGTGTGTTGGCATGCCTGGCGTGTTCTGAACGACGATGGCTGCGTTGCTCCTCGGTCACTTGGGCCCGCCAAACTCCCTCGTCGGGCCTCGCCCTCGCCGCCCAGCCCGTCGCCAGATCATGTCAACACACGTGAATCCTGGGGTAAGATCGCTGCACACCGATGTCGAAACGCGCGCTCATTACCGGTATCTCGGGACAGGACGGTTCGTACCTCGCAGAGCTCTTGCTAGAGAAGGGGTACGAAGTCGTCGGTATGGTGCGTCGGCTCAGCGCGCCAAATCACTGGCGTATCGAGCATCTTCTCAACCGAATCACCCTCCGGCCGGCCGATCTACTCGACCAGTTGTCGCTGATTCGCGTCATCGACGAGGTCCGTCCTCGCGAGGTGTACAACCTCGCGGCGATGTCGTTCGTGCCGGCTTCATGGGACCAGCCGATGCTGACCGGCGAGTACAACGCCCAGGGCGTCACGCGGATGCTCGAGGCTGTGCGTCAGGTCGACACGTCGATCCGGTTCTATCAGGCGTCATCCAGCGAGATGTTTGGCAAAGTGCGCGAGACGCCACAGAACGAGATGACGCCGTTCTATCCGAGAAGCCCGTATGGCGTGTCGAAAGTGTTCGCACACTACATCACGGTCAATTACCGCGAGAGCTACAATCTCTTCGCGGCGTCGGGAATCCTCTTCAATCACGAATCGCCACGTCGTGGCCTCGAGTTTGTGACCCGTAAGGTGAGCGACGGTGTGGCCCGTGTGAAGCTCGGCCTCGCCGACAAGCTGTATCTGGGCAACCTCGACGCGCACCGCGATTGGGGATTTGCCGGCGACTATGTCCGAGCGATGTGGTCGATGCTGCAGCAGGACACACCCGATGACTTCGTCGTCTCGACGGGGGTGAGCCACTCTGTCCGAGATCTCGTGACCGCGGCGTTTTCACACGTCGGTCTCGACTGGCAGGAGCACGTCGAAACGGATCCGTCGTTTCTCCGCCCGGCCGAGGTGGAGCATCTAATCGGCGATTCCGCGAAGGCTCGGCACGAGCTCGGCTGGTCGCCCGAAGTTGATTTTGGACGCCTCGTCCGGATGATGGTCGACGCGGACCTGAAACGACTCGACAGTTCGGGACACGGCGTCACCGATGTCGCGGCCAGCTCCCCTGCCTGAGAACGGTCTCACGCCGAAGACTCAGGGCCGCGTCGCGATGACCGCGTAGTCCTGGTCGGCAAAGAGCAACCCGTTCAGCTTCTCGGTGTTTTCGTTGAACGCGACGATGAGGTTCGCGAGCGGTCCGATGGCGGTGCGCGCTTCCGGGCTGAGTGGCGGGACTCCCTCGAGCAGGTTTTGGTCAGAGCAGGGTGAGCTGAACCTCACGTCGATCTTCTGAAAACCACTGGCGCTGACGAGATACTTGAGCGTGTCGGGATGTAAGGGACGGACGTGTGTAATGTCCCTGATGTAGCTCTGAAAAAACGCCGACCACGATGCCACGTTGATGGTTTCGAGAATGAGAGTCGAGCCGGGTCGCAGCGCGTGAAACGCCGCGTCGAGCACCTGAAGTAGATACGCTGGCTGAAGGTGCTCCACGACCTGAGCCGCGAGTAGTCCACCGAGTGAGCCGTCGGGGAGGCGGCGAAGGAAAGACAAGAGGTCGTCCTCGTCGACCATCAGCCCTCGGGCCCGACATTCCTCGGCCATTTCGTGGTTCAGATCGACGCCACGCCCCGATATGCCGCGGTCTCTGAGGAGCTCGAGAAACTCGCCACGCCCACACCAGGCGTCGAGGACGTCCGCGGCGCCCTCGAAGTACGGAAGATAGCTCTCCAAGCGATCGCGGATGTCGTCCGGCGAGCCGCGAAAGTCATCCTCGAACCCCACGTACTTGTAGCTGTCGAGAGGTGTTTCGGTCGGCTGCGGTGGCGGCGATGCCGGCGATGGAGCTGCTTCGGTCTGAGGCGTTGTCGGGTGGCTGCCGGACGATTGCAGCCGTTCGAGCTCTCGCTTGAGCGCTTGTGTGACTCGGTGGGCCACGGCTGAGGAGGACCGGAGGTCGTCTATCCGGGATTCTAAGAGGCGTTGACGCACCAGGGCAGACTCCGACCGCTTTCGCACTTCATCGGCGATCCCGTTGAGGGCGCCCGAGAAACCATCGATCTGAAGGTTGAGGTGCTCGGCCGTCTTTGCTGGCTCCATTCCATAGTGCTGGAGTGACGCGAGGTCCTCGTTGATGCGGCGCATGAGGCCTGCAACCTCGCGGTCCTTTGTATCAACATACGGTGTGATCCGCTGTGCGAACTGGACGAGCTTGGCCTGGAACGCGACGGCGGCCGCAAGCTCCTCCGCGAGGACGGCCACGATACTCGTGATCGACTCAGTGACGCCGCGGTGGACTGGTGTATTCCGATTGAGATGTTCGACCAGCACGGAGTTGAATGCCTGCTGTCGCTCAAACAGTGGTTCGACCAGAGGCCAGACGAGTGACTGCAACCTTCCGCGCCAGCCGGTGGCGTGTGGTTTGACGGCGTGAAGGTCCCACTTCTCGTTGAGCGCACTGATCTGGAGTGCGTCGTAGTCGGGCGGCGGATGTGGTAGCTCGCGGAGCCGCTGGACGGCCTCATCGAGGTTCGCGAGGGCATCGTTGTAGAGAACGTCAGCCTGCTCACGCTCACGCTTCAGCCGTGAGAGGTCTTCCTCAGTGACGGTACGTTTGAACCTTGATGGATGGGAGGTCACAGGACTAGTGTATTGAGTGCAACAG
Organism: Vicinamibacterales bacterium; assembly: GCA_965223015.1. Classification (GTDB taxonomy): domain Bacteria; phylum Acidobacteriota; class Vicinamibacteria; order Vicinamibacterales; family UBA8438; genus CAUZIB01. The sequence continues at coordinate 52,939 of CBDCVL010000009.1, forward strand.
ATCTAGACACCGAGGGTGGCGCTGCGCCCGGATGGCCAGGCGCGAAGAGCGAGAATATTGGGCGTATTTGAGCGATGAGCAACGCCGCCAGGCGGGATGCAACGCCGGCCGAATGTCTAGATCTGTGGCGCTCACGACACTAGTGCCCGACGATGCCCTCAACCGGGCTACTGGCTGAGGCATATCGCTTGCGCGGAATCCGACCGGACAGATAACCCAACCGACCAGCTTCCACCGCCAGACGCATCGCGGTTGCCATGCGGACGGGGTCGACCGCTCCGGCGATGCCGGTATTCATCAGGACGGCGTCAACACCGAGCTCCATCGCGATGGCTGCGTCCGAGGGTGTACCGACACCGGCATCGACGATCACCGGAATCTTGGCGAATTCCTTGATGATCCGAAGGTTGTTTGGGTTCTGGATGCCCAGGCCGGACCCAATTGGTGCTCCAAGGGGCATGACTGCGGCTGCGCCGGCATCCTCGAGCTTGCGGCACACAACGGGGTCGTCGCTGGTGTAGGGCAGGACGACGAAATCCTCCTTGACCAGCCGACGAGTCGCCACCAGGAGCGCCTCGTTGTCAGGGAACAACGTCGCTTCGTCACCAATCACTTCGAGCTTCACCCAGTTTGACAGGCCTGCCTCGCGACCAAGATGCGCCGTCCGCACCGCGTCATCGGCGGTGTAGCAGGCGGCGGTGTTCGGCAGGAGCGCATACTTTTCTGTGTCGATGTAGTCGAGCAACGACTCGGTCGAGCGGTCGGTGATGTTGACGCGACGCACGGCGACGGTCACCATTTCGGCACCCGAGGCTTCGTGGGCTTGCACCATCACTGGGTACGACGTGTACTTCCCCGTGCCTACGATCAGTCGCGACCGTAACGTGCGTCCGGCAATGGTCAGGCGGTTATCGGTCATGCGGTTTGCTGCTTCCTAGGCGCGATTCACCCGCCACCTACGAAATTGACGACCTCGACCTCGTCGCCCGCCTTGACGACGGTCGAGTCGTACACGGCCCGCTTCACGACAATGAGGTTGTGCTCCACAGCTACTCGTCGAGGGTCGATTTCAAGATTGGTCAGGAGTTCATTCACGGTCAGCGGACCGGTCAGTTCGAACGGATCGCCGTTGAGCGTGATCGTCAAGATTCAGAGGGTACTTCAGGAGTCCCTGCCGGCGCCAGACCGGCCATCCCCTCAGGCAGCACGCCGAAGGGCTCGAGAATATCATTTGCTTGCTCCGCACCGTTTCCCAGGAGATGTGCCGGAAGACCCCCTCTCCGGACGTCAGACGGCGGGATGTCGAGAGCTCGCGCAATCGCACGTTCGAAGTCGGCTGCCAGTCGGTCCAGGCGGAACCGACTCTCCCACAATTCCCTCCCTCCCCGGCCAATCTGATTTCGTAGTGCCGCGTCGCGGGTGAGCCGGCGCATGGCGAGCCGAAGCGAGTGCTCTTCGTCCACGATGTCGATGCTCACGCAGGCCGGAACATGAGACGTGCCGCTGCCGGGAGATTCTGGCGGTGCCTGTCGTACGAGCCAATCTCGAGAGTCAAGGGATGGCATATCGGCCCGGTCAGCGAAGGCGGTCACGACTGTGGCGCGTCCCGCTGAGAGGCAGCGGAGCCAGTCCTCAAAGACATCCGATCGTTCTGGCCACTGGAGGCAGAGACAGACGTCGGCGGCGGCAGCATAGTCAGGAAACTGCGCAATGCTGGCGGGTCCAGGCAGTCTGACGCGGCTGTCCAACCCGAGCGCCCTGGCCTCTGCGGCCGCGTCGTAGCCGGCGACGGCATCACCACACGCGACGAAATAGACGTTCGTCTCCGACAGAGCCGCCATTGTTTCGAGAATCGGCCGGATGCGTCGATGCGGTGACACTTCACCCAAGGACGCAAAGACGACGGCGTCACTCGGGATCCGGTGGCGCTCTCGTATCTCCATGCGGGCCTCGGGTCTGAGGTGTGTCTCCGAAACACCGCGTTCGACGACCTCGATGCGATCGTGAGACGCTTCCTCACGCAGTTCCTCGGCACGCCACCTGCTGTCGACGAGCAAGAGTCGGCTCGATTCAATGACAGCCCTTCGCATCGGCCACAGGTCGCCCGCCGCCCCAAGAAGATCGGCAACACCAAACTTCGGAATGTCCCGATTTGCTTCTGGATGGCTGTACCAGAACTCCTCCTGGTAGTGATCGTCTCGCTCGTCTGTCAACAATGCGCGAGCTCTCGACCGTTGGAGCGATACATCGTGCAGCACAACGAGCCCGGGGTAGCGAACGAGGTAGGGCCAGACGAAGTCGTGGGCGCGTGTGTCCGCCAGCTCGAATACGGTGAGGTCATAAGGTTCTCGAATCTGTTTCCAAACGAAATCGTGTGCCGAGAACGTGCGGCTTTGGCCGCCGTCGAGCAACACTGGTGCTGGTTCGACGAAGAGATCGATCGCGTACCGTTTCTGCAACTGTGCGATCATGTCGGCGCTGTGCGATGGGAGACCGGGCGGGGACAGCGAAACAGGGGTGAACCAGGCGAGCCGCTTCATTCGCCCGTCCTTCGACAGTGCCTGGTGCCTCGCGGAAGCTCTGAAGTCACGCGTGACGATACCATCTTCGGCCTGACGCATTCTTGGTGTCTTGGGTCTGTGCCGCGCGTTTCAGCATGGCCCGACCGGGCGAGATGGACGTGCCCAGCCACGAGTGCGAGCATAATGGACATGAGGGCAGTCCCGTCGTGCCATAGGAACCTTGCCCCCGGACCTTAGCGACATGTTCGACCACCTTCAGATCTCCAACGTTCGCGAGCGCAATATTGTCGGCCTTGGGGATACCCTTCTTCGAGGGCTGGCACCGCTGTTGAATCGTTGGCCAGAGCGGAAAGATGGATCCGTAAGGCGGATACTCTTGCTGCGGCTCGAGCGAATCGGTGATCTGCTGATGACACTTCGGGCGATTACCGAGGTGCAGCGCCTCGCCCCGGGTGCCCAGATCGACCTTGTCGTAGGCAGCTGGAACGCAGATCTCGCGTATACGATTCGAGAGGTTGACCAGGTCGAAATACTGGACGTTCCCTGGCTCGCCAGGGAGAACGGCGGGGCTACCTGGTCGACACTTCTCCGCACGGCGTGGCAATGGCGGCGGCGTCAGTATGACCTCGGTATCAACTTCGAGGGCGATATCCGGAGCAATCTCTTGCTCGGCTCTTACCGACCCAGTTGAGTTCTCCGAGACCGCACACACGGCGACGAATAGTTGTCAACTGGTCCGGCAGACGTTTGGGCTGGAGACGGCCCCGCTCGACGACGAGCCGGGCCGTCGCGACGCTGGAAGGTTACAGATTCCAGAGGATGCCAGGGCCCGAGCAGCGGCGCTACTCGAGAAGGCCGGAGCGACTGCCACTCTCATCGGAATCCAGGCTTCTGCGGGACGAGAGATCAAGCAATGGGATCCCGGGCGTTTCGCGGAGGTTGGAAGTGTGTTGGCCCGTGAGTACGGAGCCACCCTGGTGATTACGGGCACAGCGGACGAGAGACACGTCACCGACCGTGTGATCAAAGGTGTCGAAAAGAGTATTCGTACTATTGACTTGACGGCCGATGTAGACCTGCTCACGATGGCGGGGATTATCCAGCGGATGGCGTTGTTCGTCACCTGCGACACCGGGCCGATGCACCTGGCTTCCGCAGTGGGCACTCCTACCGTTGCGATCTTCGGTCCATCGCTTCCGTCGCGATACGCTCCGCTGCTGCGACAGAGTCGGGTCGTGCGAATCGATCTCCCATGTAGCCCCTGCAATCAACTGCGGAGACCGCCGGCACGCTGCGTGGGTCACATTCCTGACTGTCTCACCGGGATCGAGGCGGGACCTGTCTTAGCGGCAGCGAGGGAGCTGTTGGGTCCGGCCGGTTCGGAGCGTCAGTCGACAACCCAGGCTAGCACCGATGATCCTTGAAGTTCAGAGGGCAAGAACCACCCCGGCCACCCAAAACGGCGATGAGACGAGGTCTCAACCAGGTGTGCCCCAGACTGCCGCAGGCGCTGAAGCAGATCTAGGGGACAGGAATAGTAGACAGCGTCTCCTGCGCCCTAGGGTTTTCTTGGACACTTGATTGCGAGAGAGTACTCGCAGGAGGCGTGTCGAGATGGGGAAACCAGATCAAGAATCGGCGGCGGCGGAGGAAGCCCGAAGGGCGACCGGAGACGCCGCCGGGCGCGGCCGTGGGGGACGGTTGTCAGCCCGGCGCAAGCGCGAGACGGTGCTGCGTCTGCTGCGCGGAGAGGATCTCGAGTCCGTGTCGCGGGAGCTGGGGATCACGGCGGCGCGGGCCGCGCAGTGGCGGGATCAGTTTCTGGCCGCGGGCCAGGCCAGCCTGAAGAGCCGGGCGCCGGACGCCTGGGACGAGGCGAATCGTCGGCTGCAAGCCAAGATCGGTGAACTACTGATGGAGAACGAACTGCTCTACGCGAAGGTGGACCAGTTGGAGGTGGGCGGCCCTTTGGCCCGACGGAGGTCGAGGCGATGAAGGACGCCCACTCGATCTCCACGCGGCGGGCGTATGGCGTGCAGCGGGTCTGCCGCGTGTGGCACCGCGCCCGCTCTAGCGTGTATGCGCGGCGGCAGGCGACAACGTCCCGGGCGCCGTGTCGGCGGCGTGGGCCGGTGGGCGCCGCCCCGGACGACGTGCTGGCCGGCCACATCCGCCGACTGCTCGAAGCCTCGCCCTTTCACGGCGAAGGGTACCGGAAAGCCTGGGCGAAGCTCCGGGTCGCGGGGATCCGCACCTCGCTGGAACGGGTGCGTCGGTTGATGCGGGAGCACGACCTCCAGGCCCCGCACCGCGTGGGCCACGCGCACGGCCCGAAGGCGCACGACGGCACGATCACCACCGCGGCCCCCGATGTGATGTGGGGCACGGACATGACGGCCACAGTGACCGTGGGCGAGGGCGCGGCCTTCGTCTTCGTGGCCGTCGATCACTGCACGACCGAGTGCATCGGCCTGCATGCGGCCAAGCGCGGGACCCGATTTGAGGCCCTGGAGCCGATCCGCCAGGGCGTCCGCGCCCGCTTCGGCACGATTGGCGAGGGCGTCGCCCGCGGGCTGCGTCTTCGGCACGACCACGGGTCGAACTATCTGGCTGACGACTTTCAACAGGAGGTGGCGTTCTTCGGCATCGAGAGCTCGCCGAGTTTCGTGCGGGAGCCCGAAGGCAACGGCGTCGCGGAACGCTTCATCCGCACGCTGAAGGAGAATTTGTTGTGGGTGCGGAGTTTCGACACCATCGAGGAGCTCCGCCTGGCCTTACTCGAGTTTAAGCGGACGTACAACGAGCAGTGGATGCTAGAGAAGTACCACTATCAAAGCCCCGCCCAGGTGCGACGTGACTTCGTCGGGCTGGACGCGGCAGCATAGATGCGAATACCGTCAAACCACTGTCCAAGAACCCTGGGGCGCTACACGTCTCCGTCGCCACCGGTCACTCCCTCAAGTTGAGGTTCCCGGTACAGGAAGGGCAGACGCTAGCGAACGTACCCGAGGCTTCTGAGCTCGCGTAGGGTGTCCTCATCGATGTCCGGTAGCCCCCGCTCGGCAAGCGCCCCAAAACGTTCGCGATATCTCTGCTGTTGGAGGATCTACGTATCGCTCAAAGTATGGTGTGAGGACTGTGAGGTAATAGAGTCCCACCAGTGCGGAACCGCTGATCGCGACGACAGGAAAGACGAACGACGGGCGCTGTCGTGCGAATGGGTCCAGGAGCCCTGCGACAAGAAAGATTCCGATGACGAAGACGCCCGTGATGTGCGTGAAGCCGGCGAGTGTGACCAGGAGGCCGGCCACCAACGCAAAAAAGCGGTCGCCACCAACAGTGGCCCGAGAGTAGGCGAGTACGCTCGCGAATACCAGGGCCTGCAGCAGGATTTCGGCATTCGGGTAGCGGCTGTACCAGACCTGGGCGACGTTGACAGCCAGGAGGAGCGCCCCTGCTGTCGCGGCGGGTCTCCCAACGAGCCACGCGCCGGAAAAGAACACCGAGAGGACCCCTAGGGTGGCGAGGAAACTCACCACGTATCGGGTTCCTGTGAGTCCGTCGATCCCGTAGCCGACAGCAATCCACACCGGATAGAGGTGGGGGAACTGGCCCATCACCCGCCCCTCCGCCGCGTCGACGAGGTAGAAACCCATGAATCGGCTGCCGTACGAGCTTTCTGACCTTTCGTCTTCCGCGGCGAACAGAGGGATCAGGTGCTCGGGGATCGATGCGATGAGCTGATCGTCAATGACCAGTGAGCCGCGTTGGGCGATCTGGATCCCTTCGTTGACGTAGATTCCGGGATCCTGCCCGCCGATGATGTACTCAGCCGGGGGTGTCCTGAACGAAACCGAGACGGCTACCGCAACGATCGCCAGCGGGATGACGGATGACCACTGTGGTTTTGGTGCGATGGACCCGAGCCGGAGCCGGCCGCGAAACGCGCAGACGATGCCAATGACGATGAGGCCGTTCGACAAGAGTAGCCACTCGAAGCGATACCAGCCGGCAGCAGCCAGTACCAGACCTGCGACCGAGGTCACCAAGAGGCTGAGGATGACATGCCAGTACACGCGCTCCTCGGCACTCAGACCCGACCGGACATCTCGTTGGCCGAACGGGACCCGAAAGATGACGAACCCGGGGAGGTATGCGACGAGAAAAAGGGAGAGCGCGATGCTCCACATGAAGGTTGGCCGAAACCTAGCACGTAACGAGACGGTTCGGCAACGCTGGGGCTAGGGAGACTCCACTAGCCGTCCGGGATCGGCGCCGATGCGGGCGATGTGCTTCGAGTTGCACGCGCGTATACATCGTCGAATTGTGCAGCCGCACGGTTCCAGCTGTGAGTACGACACATCTCGGCCCGTGCGCTGAGACCCAGACTCCTCGCTGTCGACGGGTGTTGAAGAAGGTCTGAGATCGCACCTGCCAAGTCGGCGGCGTCACGTTGTCGCACGATTCGTGCGGTCACGCCGTCCTTCGCGACCGTACCCATGCCTCCGACTGCAGTCGCGACGACTGGCGTCCCTGACGACAGCGCCTCCAACAGAACATTGGGAAGCCCGTCCACGTTGCCGGAATCGTCTCTCACCGATGGGACAATCACGACATCGGCGGCGGCCAGCCAGCGTGCGACCTCCCCCTGCTTGACCGGTCCGAGGAAGATGACATGGTCCGCGACCCCGCAGGTTGCCGCTCGGCGACGAAGCTCTTCCTCCAGGTCCCCCCCTCCGGCGACGACCAGCACCACACGTGGAAAACGTTCTGCCAGTGAAGGTAACGCATCGATCAGGTATTCGAACCCCTTCTTCCGCACGAGTCTGCCGGCGGCGACGAGGACCGAGTTGTCTTCCGTTAGATCGTGCTGCTGACGCAGGCTCGCGCGTGCCCCCGCGTCGGGGCTGAAGCGCTCTGTGTCAACTCCGTAGGGGACCACAGTGATGCGGTGAGGATCGGCACCCAGTGCCACGGCTCGTGTGGCCAGGTCGTCACTGCAGGCCGTGAGCCACGCGGAACGACCGAAGGCATAACGCGCCGCGGCTCGCGCGATTGGATTCACTTCTGCGAGGTACACGTCCGAGCCGTGGAGACTGACGACGAGTGGGGCATGAGTCCCGAACCGACCGATCGCCCCGATGAAACCGCTAGGAACGGCCCAATGCGCATGGATGAGACTTGATCGAGTGCCACGCAGAATACGGTGCAGTGCCCAGGTGCCCGCGCTGACCGCCAGCGGCGCGACGAGGTACGCAGTGCTCCGAAGGCTCACATCGGCCTTGAGCGCTGAAGCATAGCCAAAGACGTGAAGATGCCTGGTCGGGGCGTAGCGAAAGAAATGGAAGTGGACATCGCCCTCCCGTGCTGGGCGCTCGACGAGAGGGTGCCACGGCGCGACGAGGTGTACCTCGTGGCCGCGTACCGCGACGCTTCTGGCGATCGGCTCAACAAACGTTCCGACACCGTCCCCGGGAAAGCGCGGGTACGACGTCGTGAGCATGACGACCCGTCGTGACATTCAGTTTCGTTTCTCGAACCGGAGGGCGGAGATCTGCTCGGAGATGAGGCCGAGGAGGAAAACGATGACGCCCAGCACGATCAGCAGTACCGACGAGTTGGTCACGTGCATTTGAGTGGCGGCTGTCCACAGCGCATACGCGCCGCCGACGCTCAAGCAGGCGAGGCTGACGGGCGCGAAGATACGGAGCGGGCTAAAGATTGTGATGACCCGCAGGAGGATCAGAAAGAACTTGAATCCGTCACGCGCGAAGCGGATCTTGGAACGGCCCACCCGCGCATCGGCGTCGGCGGTCTCGAATCCGACGCTATATCCGGCTCGGATAAACGCCAGCGTCGTGGTCGTGGGTGTCGAGAACCCGTTGGGAAGAAGGTGAATGAACTCGAGTAGATACGCACGCCGCGCGGCGCGGAACCCAGACGTCAGGTCGGGGATATGACGTCCAGCTAGGTACGACGCCAGCCACGCGAGCATTCGGTTGCCGACCCGGCGTCCGAGCGTTGCCTGGGTCGCATCGGGTCTGGCTCCCACGACGAGGTCATACTCGCCCAACCGCTCAACGAGACGCGGCGCAAGGGGCGCCCGGTGTTGACCGTCGCCGTCCATGATGACGATGAACTCACCTGACGCCTCACGGATCCCGGTCTTGACCGATGCACCGTTGCCCTTGTTGTAAGGATGTCTGCACACCCGGGCTCCCGCCTCCCGCGCTCTTGCGCCCGTGCTGTCTGTGGAGCCGTCGTCGATGACGAGAATCTCGTGCCACGCCTCCGCGTCCGCGAGACCACGGACAACGGCGGCGATACTTTCTGCCTCGTTGTAGGCAGGGATGACGACTGATGTCGATGACGGGGCGGCCACGGGTCTAGTGGAGTGTCCTCATGGTTCGCGCCGTGAGATCTGGACCGCTGCGGCTGGCTGGCCAGGCGCGCCGAGGGAGCATATTGGGCATATGTGACCGAGACACAACCCAGGCAGACGAGTCGTCCCGGCCTGAGACCGCCTTACGAATCATGAGGACACTCCACTAGCTGTTGGCGACCTGGACTGGCTCGTCGACCGGTTGATGCTCGCCGTCCGAGGCTGCCGAGCGTTGAAGCTCCATCGATCGGATGCGGTACAGGAGCTCTTCGGTGAGCTTGCGGTTTGATGAGATCACGTCAGCCACGAGTCCGATCAAGATGATCTGGAAGCCGACGATCATCAGCACTGCCGAGAGAATCAGCGATTGAACGTTGCCCTGCCCCTGGCCCTGGAGGTAGAGGTAGAGAAATCGGAGCGAGACCACGAGCCCGGCCGAAAAGGCCACCGAACCTACCAGCGTGAAGACTTTGAGCGGCTCGTACATCGCGTAGATGCGGACAATCGTTGCCGCCGACTTCTTCAGGTACGTGAACACGCTATCGAATAGTCGCGATTCACGCGTATTCTCGTTCGTTTCGACCGCGACATGCGTGATTGCGATTCGTTTCTTGCCGGCTTGGATGATCGATTCAAGCGTGTAGGAAAAATCAGACACGATCGTCTGGCGCATCGCTGCCTCTCGACTGTACGCGCGAAACCCGCTTGTCGTGTCTGGAATGCGAGTGTTCGAGACCTGACGCACGACCCAGCTTCCAAGTAGCTGGAGCCATCGTTTGACCAGCGGCATGGTTTTGAGCGTTCTGACGTTGCGGTCACCGATGACGATATCGGCCTTACGCCGGAGGATCGGTTGCCCTAAAGCGCTTTTCAAATAGGCCTTGTACTACCTGGGGCGGTCGTGGTACTTCTGCGCATACCGATGCAGGAGGACCGATGCGTGCCTATTCGATGGATCTGCGAGAGCGGGCGCTCCTCGACAGCGATGCCGGGATGAAGGCGGCCGATGTGGCGGCGAAGTACCGCGTGAGCGGGTCGTGGGTGCGGCTACTGAAACAGCGGCGGCGCGAAACGGGCGAGGTGGCGCCTCGCGTCCAGCGACATGGACGGCGCTGCATGCTTGAGCCGCACCTACACACCTTGGCCGCGCTGATTGCGGCGCACCCGGATCGCACGCTGGCTGAGCTGAAGGACGCCCTCGCCACGCCCGCGAGTGTGCCGACGGTCTGGCGCGCCGTGCGGGCCCTCGGCCTGACCGTTAAAAAAAACGGTCCGCCCGTCCGAACACGATCGGCCTGACGTCGCGGCCGCGCGGGTCGCGTGGCACGCGGCGGCGCCGACCTGGGATGTCGCCCACCTCGTGTGTCTGGACGAAACCGGCATCACCACCAATCTGCTTCGGCGGTACGGCCGGGCACCGCGCGGCGCGCGCGTCCACGACCACGCCCCCTGCGGGCGCTGGCAGACCAGCACGTTTCTCGCCGCGTTGCGGGTCACGGGGCTGACCGCACCGGGGGTCTTCGACGGCGCGATCGATGGCGAGAGCTTCCGCGCCTACATCGAACAGATCCTGGTGCCGACCCTGCAGCCCGGCGACATCGTCATTGCCGACAATCTCGGGGCCCACAAGGTCGCCGGCATCCAACGCGCCATCCAGGCCGCCGGGGCCACCCTCTGGTACTTGCCACCCTACAGCCCGGACCTCAATCCCATCGAGCTCTGCTTCGCGAAGCTCAAAGCCCTCGTTCGCACCGCTCGCTGTCGCAGCACCGAGACGCTCTGGCCGTTCCTCGGCGAGTGCTTGGCGCACTTCAGCCCTGACGAATGCCGCAACTATTTTCGGTACTGCGGGTACTCGGCCGCCACACGGTCATGAAAAGCGCTTTAGCTTCGCAATATCTCGACCGACATACTGGTTGTCAGCGTCCGTGTTGACGATGATGTCGGCGCCGTGTTTCAGCGCGGCGTCGAGACCTGCCATGAAGGCGGCTGCAAGTCCTTTGTTAGCGGGAAACCGCACGATGTGGTCCACTCCGCATTGCCGCGCGACATCAGATGTTCCATCGTGTGACCCATCGTCGACGACCAGGGTTTCGATAGCATCGATTCCGGGGATCTGGGTCGGGAGATCGCGTAGTGTTGCCGGAAGAGTCGAGGCTTCGTTCAGGCACGGGATCTGGATGACGAGCTTCGTCATGCCGCTCCCACCAGTTTCTCGACAACGCCGTCCCACGTGATCTGCCGGGCCATCTCGAACCCTGCCGATCCCAATGAGGCAGCAAACTGCCGGTCGGCACCGATGCGGTTGATCGCGTCAGCGAGCGCCTCCGGTTCTGGCTCACACACCAGACCGCTCGTCCCGTCGCGTACAAACTCGAGCGTGCCTCCAGAGTCGGTCGCCGTGATAACAGGACGACGGGCGAGGAAGGCCTCCAGGCTGACGTACCCGTAGTCCTCGTCGAATGGGACGTAGACGACGCCAAGCGCGTTTTCATAGAGCGTCAGGAGGTCGTCGTCGCTGACGACCGTCCTGAACTCTATCCGGTCGCCGACGTTCGTTGACTGGGAGTGCCGCCAGGTTCTCACCTTGGGTTCCCGTTCCCGCCACGATGAGCTTCAGGGCTGGGTCGACCCACTGCATGGAGCGGACGAGCATGTCGGTTCTCTTGATAGTCTCGAGTCTTCCGATTGACAGAACGTAGTTGCCATGCGGACCACTTCGAAGTCGCTCTGCGAGTCGCGGAGGGTGATAGAGCGGTTCACTGTACAGGCCATTGAACTTTTCGAGTCGATCCGACACGTTGCGTGCGATCGTAAAGAGCCGCCGACTCTCCCGCAACATCTGAGAATCGAGACTCACGAGCTGTTCGCGTAGGTCGACGTCAAGCTCTGTGTGCTCGAAGTCGCCAAACTCGGTGCCGCATAGCTCGTATGCCGACCGATGCTGGTGGATAAGCCACGAGACCTTGTGTGGGTGCCGAACGAAGTACGTGGGGAACTTCGTTGTGATGGCGAGGTCAATACTCTCGCCGTTGCTCTCACTGAGATCCAGCAGGCGCCAGGCTGCGGCATGCGTGAGGAGCTCACCCTTCGGATAGGACTTGAATGGCACGCTCACCAAGGCCGTCTCATAGCCATGTTTCACGAGTTCTCGAACGAGCGAGCAAGATGTTCTGCGCCACCGGTGACAAATGGAATCTGGGCTTCACAGACCACCACCTTCTTGACGGCCATACGATTCGCATCGGATAGTACCAGAGAAAGAAGACTTCATCTCACTCGCTCCCGCAAATTGACTTGGGGGGGGTGGAGACGGTACCATTTCACCGATCGACTGAGAGGTGGGCGCCGTTGGCTGGGCCGACGGCCGTTTTTTTTGCCCAAGCTTGAGATTTTTTTCACAAGCTTGGGCTTCCTGAGATGTCGGCCGGTCTTCTATGTGCGCAGGCTTGAGAAGGCACCCACTCGTCTGGTGAGCCAGCGCTGTCGTGGACGGTAGACCGACGACAGTCGCTCGCCAGTTGGCGCACGGCATTTACACCATGGGTCTGCACACGTTCAGAAGAGGGCTTCAGCTCCCGATTGAAGGGCCCCTCCCCCAGCAGATTGACCGTGCGCGTCCGACCCGTCATGTCGCGCTGATTGCGGCTGACTATATCGGCCTTCGACCTGCCCTGCGCGTGTCGGTCGGTGACGAAGTGGCCCGAGGGCAGGTTCTTCTCGAAGACAAGAAGATGCCGGGGGTTCAGCACACCGCACCGGCGGCTGGGACGATCCGCGCAGTTCATCGCGGAGAGCGGCGAGCTCTGCAGTCCGTCGTGATCGAGGTCAGCCGGTCCGAGTACGAAGGGAGGGACGCCGCCGAGACGACGTTTCGATCGTTCTCCGGCCGGCATCCTACTGGCCTCTCACGTGACGACGTTGTCGCGTTGCTCACAGAGTCGGGTCTCTGGACGGCTCTCCGTGCACGGCCGTTCGGGCGCGTAGCAGACCCTGCGGTGCAGCCGCATTCGATATTCGTGACGGCCACTGATAGCCAACCACTCGCGCCCGCGATCGATCGTGTGGCCGGTGGCAGTGACTCGGAGTTCGAACGCGGTCTCGGTGCTCTCACGCGCCTCACGGACGGCCCCGTCTTTGTCTGTACCTCACAGGCTACGCCGATCGCGATCCCTTCGCTCGATAGGGTCCGCCACGAGCAGTTCTCTGGACCGCATCCCTCAGGTACAGTCGGGCTGCACATTCACACCTTGGACCCGGTGGGTAGGGAAAAGGTGGTATGGCACATCGGGTTTCAGGATGTCGTGGCGGCGGGGCGTTTGTTTGAGACGGGATCGCTCGATCTCACGCGTGTTGTCGCGGTCGGTGGTCCGCCGGTCCGCCAGCCTCGGCTTCTACAGACGAGGGTGGGTGCTTCACTGGATGAGCTGCTCGACGCCGAGCTCGACGATGTCGAGACTCGCACCATCTCTGGTTCGATTCTCGCCGGCCGTACGGCTTCCGGCGAGATCCACGGGTACTTGGGGAGGTATCACCAGCAGGTCTCGGTGCTCGAAGAAGGGCGGGAGCGAACGTTCATGGGGTGGCTCGGCCCTGGGTTCGACAAGTTCTCGACGATTCCGACGTTCCTCTCGCGGCTGTTGCCTGGCAAGCGGTTCCGATTTACGACCACGACGCACGGGTCCCGACGGGCGATCGTGCCGATCGGAATGTTCGAGCGCGTACTGCCGTTCGATATCCTGCCGACGCCATTGCTCCGCGCCCTGCTCATGGGGGACGCGGAGCGAGCCGAGGAACTGGGCTGCTTGGAGCTCGAAGAAGAGGACCTCGCGCTCTGTACTTTCGTGTGCCCGGGAAAGAACGACTACGGTCCGTTGCTACGTGACGTGCTTGACGCGATAGAGGGGGAAGAGTAGTGCGGGGTCTCCGTCGCCTCTTGGATCGGCAGGCGCACCACTTCGAACCTGGAGGGCGACTGGAGCGTTTCCACGCCCTGTGGGAGATGCAGGACACGATCCTGTTTACGCCGGGCTACGTCACCAATGGGGCGTCGCATGTGCGCGACGGTCTCGACCTCAAGCGTCTCATGATGACCGTTGTGGCGGCCCTCGCCGGTTGCGTGTACATGGCTATGTACAACACCGGTTATCAGGCCAACCTGGCGATTTCGCTCGGTGCGTTTCCCCTTGAGACCTGGCAAACCGGTGCCGTCGAAGCGCTGGGGGTCGGATTCGCGCCCGACGACGTCGTTGCCTGCATTGTTCACGGCGCCCTGTACTATCTTCCGGTTCTCGCCGTCACCTTTGCAGTCGGCGGTTTTTGGGAGGCGTTGTTTGCGGTCATCCGGGGGCACGAGGTGAACGAAGGATTCCTGGTGACCGGGATGTTGTTTCCTCTCATTCTTCCGGCGACGATCCCGCTATGGCAGGTGGCTCTTGGAGCTTCGTTTGGTGTCGTTGTCGGCAAGGAAATCTTCGGCGGTACAGGGATGAATGTGCTCAATCCGGCCCTCACGGCCCGAGCCTTCGTGTTCTTTGCATACCCGGCGGAGCTCTCCGGTGACGCTGTGTGGGTTACCGCCCAGACGTCAGCTGACACCGTCAGTGGTGCGACGGCGTTGGCCCAGGCGACATTGGCAGGTCCGGACGGCGTAACCGGGGCCTTCGACTGGTGGAGCGGCTTTATCGGTGTCATCCCCGGCTCGATGGGGGAAACATCGACGCTGGCATGTCTTGCGGGGGCGGCGCTGCTGGTTCTGACTGGGGTGGGGTCGTGGCGCATCATGATCAGCGTCGCCGTGGGGACGCTGGCGATGGCGACCGTCCTCAACACGATTGGCTCCGATACCAACCCGTTCTTTGCGGTGACCCCGGCCTGGCATTTCGTGATGGGCGGATGGGCGTTCGGCATGGTGTTCATGGCGACCGACCCCGTGTCCGCGCCGTCGTCACGAGGTGGGCATTTCATCTACGGGTTCTTGATCGGGACGCTTGTTGTGCTCATCCGGGTCGTCAATCCGGCTTATCCTGAAGGCATGATGTTGGCGATTCTTTTCATGAACCTATTCGCCCCTCTCATCGACTATTTCTTCATCCAGGCCAACGTCAGAAGACGGAGGGCACGCTATGCAGGGTAGCGTCGCCTACAATCTGGGATTCGCCACGATCGTATGTGTTGTCTGTGCTGTGCTCGTGTCGACGTCCGCCGTGTCGCTGCGTGACCGGCAGGCCGCCAACCAGCTTCTCGAGAAGCAGCGTAACGTTCTCGTGGCTGCGGGTCTCGCCAGTGAGGATGAGTCGCTGTCGAGCGAGGAGGTTGCCGCGCGGTTCGGTCCGATCCGTCAGGTGGTTGTCGACCTCCGCACCGGTGAGGAGGTGAACGACGTCGACCCCACCGCGTTTGACCAGCGCGCGCAGGCGCTGAATCCGGAAACAGGTCGGGAGGCTCCGGAGAACAACGCGGGCCTGACCCGTCTGCCGCTCCGCGCTCTGGTCTATGAGCTGCGAGATGGCGATGGGCTCGACCTGGTCGTTCTACCCGTCGAGGGGCTAGGTCTCTGGTCGACGTTGTATGGCTTTCTGGCCCTTGACGCCGACCTAGAGACGATTCGCGGTCTCACCTTCTACCAGCACCTCGAGACGCCAGGGCTCGGCGGAGAAGTCGACAATCCGAGATGGAAATCGCTTTGGCCGGGGCGGAAGGCCTTTGACGGTACCGAACCTCGCATCGAGGTCATTCGGGGACGAGCCGGGCCGCCCGACGAAGATCCGTTCCGCGTCGATGGAATCTCGGGGGCGACGATGACGGGCCGGGGTGTGACGAACCTCCTGCGCTTTTGGCTGGGCAACGATGGGTTCCGCCCGTATCTGGGCCGTCTGGGTGTGGAAGGAGCTGCGTGATGGGGAATGCCAAGCCACGGGATGTATTGATCGACCCGCTGTTCGACAATAACCCGATCGCCTTGCAGGTCCTGGGAATCTGCTCAGCGCTAGCGGTGACGACCAAGATGGACACGGCCCTCGTGATGTCAGCCGCGGTCATCGGCGTGATGATGCTATCGAACTTCTTCGTCAGCGCGCTGCGGAATCAGATCCCGACGAACATCCGGATCATCGTGCAACTGACAATCATCGCGTCGCTGGTCATTGTCGTCGACCAGATACTCAAGGCCTACTTGTTCGAGATCTCTCAGCAGTTGTCTGTGTTTGTTGGGTTGATCATCACCAACTGCATCATCATGGGCCGAGCCGAGGCGTACGCGATGCAGAACCCACCTGTGCTGAGCCTGGTCGATGGGTTGGGGAACGGCCTGGGATATGGCGCCATCCTGATGGCGACGGCCCTCCTACGAGAGCTCTTCGGATCGGGCGCGGTGTTTGGTGCGCAGCTCTTGCCGCTCGCGGCGGACGGCGGATGGTACAGCCCGAACGGGCTGATGCTGCTGTCCCCAGGGGCGTTCTTTATCATCGGTTTCTTCATTTGGGGTCTGCGGGTGTGGAAGCCGGAACAGGTGGAGGAGGACTAGTCGTGGAGCACTACGTCAACCTCGCCGTCAAAGCCATTTTCATCGAGAACATGGCGCTCGCGTTTTTCCTCGGGATGTGCTCGTTCTTGGCCGTGTCCCGGCAGGTGAAGACCGCTCTGGGGCTGGGGTTCGCCGTGATTTTCGTGTTGTCGATCACGGTGCCGATGAACAACCTCATCTATGTCTACGCGCTGCAGCCCGGTGCCTTGGCATGGCTTCATCCGTCGCTATCGGCGTATGACCTGTCGTTCCTGGGGTTTCTTACCTACATCGGAACGATTGCGGCGAGCGTCCAGATCGTTGAAATGACGCTTGACCGTTTCGTGCCCAAGCTGCACGCAGCACTCGGGATTTTCCTCCCCTTGATCGCGGTCAATTGCGCCATCCTGGGGGCGTCGCTTTTCATGGTCGAGCGCAGCTACTCCCTTGCCGAAAGTGCCGTCTTCGGATTCGGTTCGGGCGTTGGATGGGCGCTGGCGATCGTTGCGCTCGCGGGGATCCGTGAGCGGCTGCGATACAGCAATCCCCCGACTGGTCTGCGTGGGCTCGGGTTGACTTTCATCATTGTCGGCCTGATGGCGATTGGGTTCATGGCCTTTGCCGGTGTTCAGCTCTAGACGGAAACGATAGAAGGCGTAGACGACTCATGGTTACGGTCACCCTCGGCGTCGCGATGTTCACGGTCACGATCGTGTCTCTCGTGGGACTGCTGATGGTTGCGCGACGGCAGCTCGTGGCGACCGGCGACGTGACGATCACTGTGAATGACGACCCCGACGCGTGCATTCACGCTCCGGCTGGGGGCACCCTGTTGGGCACGTTGGCGGCGAGTCAGATCTTTATTCCTTCGGCCTGCGGGGGCAAAGGCACGTGCGGTGTCTGCAAGGTGACGGTGCTCTCGGGTGGCGGCGCGCTACTACCCACCGAGACCAGCCACGTCAGTCGCGGCGAAGCACGAGAGCACGTACGACTGTCCTGCCAAGTCAAGGTCAAGCAGGACATGAAGATCGAGATCCCCCCCGAAGTCTTCCATGTGCGTCGATGGCCGTGCCGCGTTCGCTCGAACCACAACGTTGCCACCTTTATCAAGGAGCTCGTGCTCGAGCTTCCGGCCGGCGAGGAGGTTCCGTTCCGGGCCGGCGGGTACATTCAAATCGAAGCGCCAGCGGGCGTCTACCGCTACGAGGACATCGAGGTCGAGGACGATTATCGGCCAGATTGGGACAAGTTCAAGCTGTGGCGCTACGAGGCAAGGCTTGACGAACCGGTGACGCGTGCGTACTCGATGGCAAACTATCCAGAAGAGCGGGATGTCATCATGCTCAATGTACGAATTGCGTCCCCCCCGCCGCGGGCGCCCGAGGGCACGCCTCCCGGCAAGATGACCGCCTACGCCTTCAATTTGAAGCCGGGCGACGAGGTGACGATCTCAGGGCCGTTCGGCGAGTTCTTTGCCAAGGACACCGAGGCGGAGATGGTCTTCGTCGGTGGAGGAGCCGGGATGGCGCCGATGCGGTCTCACATCTTCGATCTGTTTCGACGGCTCCATACCCAGCGCAAGGTGAGCTTCTGGTATGGCGCCCGCAGCTTGCGGGAGGCGTTTTACGTCGACGACTTTGACGCGATCCAGGCCGAGAACGAGAACTTCGGGTGGCACCTGGCGCTGTCCGAGCCACTTCCGGAGGACAACTGGACTGGCGAGACCGGTTTCATCCACCAGGTCCTCTATGACCGGTACCTTAAGGATCATCCGGCACCTGAGGATGTCGAGTATTACCTCTGTGGCCCGCCAATGATGCTCAAGGCGTGCATGGACCTCCTCGATAGCCTCGGTGTCGAGCCCGACAACATTCTCTTCGACGATTTTGGCTAGGCCTACCCCATGAATCGCGCTGTGGTCCATGAGATGGGGTCTCGGGACGCCATACACGGCCTGTTCGCAGTGCTCGGACTGGTGACCGCCGGCTGCGGGTTCGTCGACCCGACCCCTGCAGAGTTCCGCACCTTTCAGGGCGAGACCATGGGCACCACGTATGAGGTGACCGTCGTCGAGTCTCCGGTGGCACCCGATGCCGGGGTACACCTCGGCCAACTCATTGACGATCAACTGTCGGGCATCGATTCCGCGATGTCGACCTACGATCCGGAGTCCGAGCTGTCGCGCTTCAATCGGTCCCTGTCGACCGAATGGTTTCCGGTATCTGGCGACACCTTTCGCGTCTTCCAGCATGCTAGGGAGATCAGTGAAATGTCGGGCGGCGCATTCGACGTGACGGTGGGCTCGTTGGTCGAGGCCTGGGGGTTCGGGCCATCGGGGGAGGCTGATGCAATCCCGTCCGACGACGAGATTGAGCGTCTCCTCGGGAGTGTTGGCTACGAGCGGATTGAACTAGACGCAACGATCTCTGCCATTCGGAAGACGAGCCCGGCAGTTTCGACCGATCTGTCGGCGATCGCAAAAGGGTACGCGGTTGATCGAGTGGCCGACCTGCTCGATCGGGAAGGTGTCGAGTCGTATCTTGTCGAGATCGGAGGCGAAGTCAGAGCCCGCGGGCGCCACCCGGACGGTCGTCCGTGGCGCGTCGGCATCGAGCGGCCTGGCGATGGACCCACTGTGGTGCGACAGGTTGTGACGTTGACAGATGCAGCGCTGGCGACGTCGGGCGATTATCGGAACTACTTCCAGCGGGATGGTGTGAGGTTTTCGCACACGATCGACCCGAGAACGGGTCGACCGGTCACGCACGGGTTGGCATCGGTCAGCGTCATTGACCCGCTCTGTGTGCGCGCTGACGCTGTTGCCACGGCCTTGGAAGTGCTGGGACCCGAAGACGGATATGCGCTCGCGGTGGAGCGAGACTGGGCAGTGTTGCTCATGATCCGTCAGGCGGACGGCGATTTGCACCAGCAGATGTCGCCGGCGTTTCTCGACTCAACGACCGGATGAAAGGCTAGAATGGAGTGAGCATGGGGCTGTTCTTCCTGACATTCGGCCTGATCGCGATCGTCATGCTGGCGATGGCCGTCGGGGTGCTGTTCAACCGACCGTGCCTGCGCGGATCGTGCGGTGGTCCTGAGGTCGTGGGATCTGATGGAACGGCACTCTCGTGCGCCACCTGCCCCAACCGCCGCCGTCGCCTCGCCAACTGAGCCTCCACCGCTAGCAGCCCGTGGTGAAAGTCCTTCGTCATAGGGATCGACACGATTGACCGCTCGTACTACACTTCGGGCATGGCGATGGGCAAACGACGGCGCCGGGCGCGCCAATCGACGATGTGGGTGGCCACCGCAGATTTGCCGAAGAGCGCAGGGCACCCGTTTTACGAGCGCCTGAATCGCACGCTCGACGAGGCGGGCTTCGATGCCTTCGTCGAAGCGCAGTGCGCGGCGTTCTACGCCGACGGGGTCGGCCGGCCGAGTCTGGCGCCGGGCCGCTATTTCCGGCTGCTGCTGCTCGGCTACTTCGAAGGCCTGGACTCGGAGCGGGCGATCGCGTGGCGCGCCGCCGACTCGCTGAGCATCCGCGAGTTTCTGGACTTCGCGCTGCACGAGGCCCCGCCCGACCACTCGACGCTGTCGCGCACCCGGCGCCTGATCGACCTCGAGACGCACCAGGCCGTGTTCACGTGGGTGTTGCAGCGTCTGGCCGACGCCCACCTCGTCCAGGGGTACACGATCGGGATCGATGCGACGACGCTGGAAGCCAACGCGGCGATGCGAAGCATCGTGCGCCGGGACACGGGCGAGGGGTACGACGCGTGGCTGACCCGACTGGCCGAGGCCTCCGGCATCGCGACGCCGACGCGCGCCGAGCTGGCCCGCTTCGACCGGACACGCAAGAAGAAGGGGTCGAACGACGACTGGACGAACCCGCACGATCCCGACGCGAAGATCACGAAGATGAAGGACGGGCGGACGCATCTGGCCCATACTGCCGAGCACGCGGTCGACCTGGAGACGGGGGCCATTGTGGGCGTGACGGTGCAGGACGCGGACGAGGGCGACACGACGACGATGGTCGAAACCCTCATCACCGCGGCGGAACAGGTCGAAGCGGTCGGCGCCGCCGGGATTGTCGAGTTCGTGGGCGACAAGGGGTATCACAGCAACGAGACGATGGTCGGGTGTGCCGCGATCGGGGTGCGGAGTTACGTGTCGGAGCCGGATCGCGGGCGGCGCACGTGGAAGGGCAAGGCGGGGGCGCGCGCGGCGGTGTATGCCAATCGGCGGCGGATTCGGGGCGCGCGCGGGCGACGGCTGCTGCGACAGCGCGGCGAACTGCTGGAACGGCCCAACGCGCATCTCTATGAGACCGGCCGGATGCGCCGGGTGCATCTGCGCGGGCATCCCAATATCCTCAAGCGCGTGCTCGTCCACGTCTCCGGGTTCAATCTGGGACTCCTCATGCGGCAGCTGACGGGCGTCGGTACGCCGCGGAGCCTCCAAGGCCGCGCGGCCGCCGTGTTCGGCGCTTTGATCGCCGGTCTCAGTTGCCTCTGGACCCTCGTATCGCGCTTCCTGGGCACCAGAGGCGCGCGATCGCCCGGATTGGTCGTGTAGCGACCCTGTGACACGGTGTCACGAACACCTACCCATCGATTTACGAAGAGCCCCTTCTACCACGGGCTGCTAGCCGTGCTTGCTCGTGAGAATGTGTACGAAACGGTCACATTTCGTTACCGGCTCGGCTAAAGGCGCGCACAGCGCGCCTCGCTCGGCCCGGCGCGGGCGTGGGGCCCCCGCAAGGGCCGAGCGGGGGGTCGGCGCGAAGCCCCGTGTACTGTTAGACCAGGGCGGCGAGGACGCTCACGAGAGTCGCATCGTGATGTGGTGCGACCGTTCTGAGGTCGAGAAGGAGTCGGCCGTCGTCGATCCGCCCGACGACCGGCGGAGTTGCCGCCCGGAGCTTGGCCTCGAGCATGACGGGCGTGAGGCCATCGACGGTGACATCGAGGAGGGTGCTTGCGACGGTCGTTCCAGGAGCGGTTCCGCCACCAATCGCCGTGGCGCCGTCTGTGATGGCCACCTCGACCGCTGATGTCGTGATCTGCCGGGCTATGTCGTGGGCCCTCGCGCTCAACTGATCGACCTCGGCGTGCAGCATACGCGTCACCGGAACGGTGTCCCGGGCACGGTCTGAGAGGTGCTCCAGCAGTGTTGCCTCGAGTGCCGCGTACGTCAGCTTATCGACCCGCAGGGCCCGCATAAGCGGATGGCGCGAGATCGTCGCCAACTCGGACTCCCTCCCAACGATGATCCCGGCCTGGGGACCGCCCAGCAGTTTGTCGCCACTGAAGCAGCAGATCGCGACCCCGGCTTTGACGCTCTGCTGCACCGTCGGTTCGTCGAAACGTCGAGGTGGATGACCGATCTCGCCGTACAGATTGCCGCCGCCCAGGTCCTCCACAACGGGAATGTTGAAGCGTCGGCCGATGTCGACGACCGCAGCGAGTTCCGGTCGTTCCGCGAACCCTTCGATTCGGAAGTTCGACGGGTGCACGCGGAGAATTGCGGCGGTGCGCTCGCTGATTGCGGCCGCGTAGTCTTCAGGTCGTGTGCGGTTGGTGGTGCCAACTTCCCGCAGTCGGGCTCCAGACTGGCGCATGATGTCTGGAATTCGAAAGCCGTCCCCGATTTCGACGAGCTCGCCACGAGAGATGATGACCTCTCGTCCCGAGGCCAGGGCGGTAAGCACGAGCAGGAGCGCCGCCGCATTGTTGTTGACGACGACCGCATCGTCGGCACCAGTCAGCCGGCCCAGTAGTTCCGATGCGTGGGTCGAACGGCTGCCCCGTACTCCCTCGCGAAGGTCATACTCCAGGTTGCTGTATCCGGCGGCGATCTCATTGATGCGCTCTATGGCGGCTTCGGCGAGAGGTGCGCGGCCGAGATTGGTGTGGAGGATGACCCCTGTTGCATTGATGACCGGCCGGAGCGAAGGCGACAGGGCGGTCTCGAGTCTTGAGCCGAGGCTGCGCTCGATCAGCCGGGCCGCTTCCTCGCTGTCCGCTACATCGAGCACGCCGCTCGCGATCTCGTGTCTCAGATTCTCGGCTTCCTCCCGCAGAGCGGCAACAAGCAGGTGACGTCCGTACCGTGTCTCGAGGAGTTGAACGCCGTTACGCTGGCGGAGCTGTTCGACCGAAGGGATAACTCGAAACTTACTCATCAATCGTTCTTGCCGGCGTTCGCGGGTTCAGGATACCATCACGCTCACCCTCCAGCGATGAGTGCCCCCAGTTCACCTCCCGGCGACCGGCGGGCGCCGTCTCAACCTCGCCTTCAGTACCGTCCGTCTGAGCGATTCTGGCCGTATGTGGACCCGCAGGAGGAACCGAGCGCCGAAGAGTTGGCCGCTCAGGACCCCGATCTACACGATGTTCTGTTTGGAGCGACCGATCGACCATTCTCCATTACCCTCAGCTTCCCGCTGTTCGAGTCGGCAGAGTATGAGCGTGCGGTTGCTCTGGCGAAAAGGGCACCCGAGTACCGGGAGGTGGGCTCTGGTGAGACGCTGCGGCATCGGGCGCGATTCTATCCGGAGAACGCCCTCGAGTTGCGGAAGCTGTTTGAGATCGTTGGCCCCCACGACGAATGCCAGGTGCTGGTCGATGACCGTGCTGTGCCATTCGCCCGGGAGCTTTGGTTACCCCTTATGTGGTTGTTGATTTCTCGTGAGTGACGCATGCGAGCGCTTCTAAGTGTTTCGGACAAAACCGGCGTTGTGGAGTTGGCACGTGGATTGACCGACCGAGGCGTCGAGTTGATCTCAACGGGTGGGACTGCTCGCGTGCTGTCAGAGGCGGGTCTCCCCGTGATCGGCGTCTCGGACGTGACCGGGTTTCCAGAGATGATGGATGGCCGCGTGAAGACGCTGCATCCGGCCGTGCACGGTGGGATTCTCGCTCGGCGGAGCAGGCCTGACGATCTCGCGGCTATCGGTGAGCAAGGCATTCAACCCATTGATCTCGTTGTCGTCAATCTGTATCCCTTTGCCCGCACCGCTGCGTCCGATGTCAGTTTTGACGACTTGGTCGAACAGATTGATATTGGCGGTCCCAGCATGGTTCGCGCTGCCGCGAAGAACTTCAGGGACGTCCTGATTGTGGTCGACTCGGACGACTACCCACGCGTCCTCGAGGCGTTGGGCGGTCCGGAAGGACCCGACGCAGCGCTGCGATTTGACCTTGCCCGGAAGGCGTTCGCGCACACGGCCGACTACGACGCCACGATCGCGGGAGCCTTGGCGCGGGTGACGACAGAGGACGGTCGGTTCAGTCACGCGCCGCTCAGTCTCGATGGCCCGACACCCGATCACATCGTGGTGTCGGTGTCGAAGCTTCGCGACCTCCGGTACGGAGAGAACCCTCATCAGGTGGCGGCACTGTACGCCGACGACGGGCTGTGGGGTTTCGGTTCAGCACGAGTGGTTCAGGGAAAGGGGCTCTCGTACACGAACCTGCTAGACCTCGACGCCGCTGCACGTCTTGTTCTGGAGTTCGACGAACCGGCGGCGGTCGTCGTCAAACACACCAACCCGTGTGGTGTCGCAATTGCCGACACGCTGGATCGTGCCTATGTCGCCGCGCGCGAGGTCGACCCGCTGTCTGCCTTTGGAGGTGTCGTTGGACTCAACCGGCCGTTGGACGCGGATACCGCGACGGCCGTAGCGAGCACGTTCATCGAGGCAGTCGTGGCTCCAGATGCGACACCGGAGGCGCGCGAGATCATGACGGCGAAAAAGAACCTGCGGCTCGTGCTTGCTGACTTTGCTGCTGCCGTAGGTTCGCCGACGCGGGAGGTCCGCTCGATCCTCGGAGCGCTCTTGGTTCAGGAGCGGGATCGTGTGGTGGAGGCGACTCACGAATGGCGCGATGGCGCTGAGGTTGTTCCGGACACGCGCCTTCGAGTGGTGACGAGCCGACAGCCAACCGAAGCTGAGTGGCGGTCACTCCGCTTCGCGTGGCGCGTGTGTGCGCACGCCAAGTCGAACACGGTCATCTTCGCGCAGGCCGATCGGATCGCGGCCGTTGGTGCGGGTCAGATGAGTCGGGTGGATGCCGTGAACGTTGCCACCCTCAAGGCCGGGGGAACTCTCAGCGGGACCGTTGCCGCCTCGGATGCGTTCTTTCCATTCCGAGACGGCCTTGACGCAATCGCCGAGGCAGGCGCGACCGCCGTCGTGCAGCCTGGCGGCTCCCGTCGCGATGACGAGGTAATTGCCGCCGCCGACGAGCATGGGATGGCGATGGTCTTTGCCGGCCGCCGGCACTTCAGGCACTAGCGCGTTTTTCACATGCGTGTCGCGAGGGCGCGCAACGCGCGCCCCGCCGGAGCGGCGCGGGGCAGCGGGCCCCCGCGAGCGACGGCGAGGGGTGTGGGGCGCCAGCCCCATCTGAAAAAGGACCGTCTGCCGAAACCAGTCGGACGCTGAGGACGGCTAGTCAGCTGGAGTCTTCAGCACGGCGGCGGCGGGAAGTGTCAACAGCACCAGGAGCAGCATCAGGAACTCGGAGTCCCCAAAGTTGTACTCGAACATCCCCGCGGTGAGCATGCTGGCCATGGCAGCCAGCCCCCCCGCGGCCAGGGCTCTCGACTCGGGTCGCCTGAGACCAACAAAGAGATCTCGGGTGGCAACCACAATGAACCACAGCCAAATTGCGAGCGCCGGCAGCCCTCGCTCGGCCGCAATGTGCAGCGGCACGTTGTGTAGATGGGGGTTCACCTCGTTGACGCCTCCGGCATCCCGATAGTCAGGGTAGACCTGCTGCACCATGTCCGGGCCTACACCCGTCAGCGGATGGTCACGAATCATTCGCCCGCCGGCTCTCGCCATCGCGAACCTGTCACGGTTCGTAGGGTCTTGCAGATCGAACGTCGAGTAGAACCGGTCGGTGACGACTGGTGGTGCAAGGGCGATAAAAATCGCCGCCACCACCGGAATGGCGCCGAGCAGGCGTCGGTCCCTGATGACGAGGAGCAGACCGATCCCGGCACAGGCCCCGACCCACGCGCTGCGCGTCAACGTCAGCGTCAGCGCCACAACCAGGGCCGGTAGAACGAGCCCCGCCCACACGCGATTCGTTCGTCCAAAGAGGAGGCGGGCTGCCGCGAATCCGATGACCAACATCAGCAAGCCGGAATAGGTCATGTAGTGGCCCAAGGAGCCACGTGGCCTCTGGCCCAGCGAGTCGTACTCGAGGATGCCGTACTGCACGATGCCGAAGACAGCGGCAACGGCGCCAACGCTCATGACGACGGTGCCTACAGTTGACGCGTTTTGACCACGCGCGAATCGATAGACGAGAGGCACGACGAGGAACAGCAAGACTTCTTTGGAGTCAGCGAGGCTCGCGACCGGGTCGAGTGATGCCGCCACCGACACAAGTGTGATCGCGGCATAGGCAAGGAGTGGCCAAAACATGGCCGGCACCTCTACTCGCTCTCGACGGCTGACAAGGACGCCGACCCACAGACCCAGCGTTAGAGTCAGCAGCGTAGCGGCGGCACCCATCGAGAGCTGGAGTGCTCCGACAAACAGACAGAGCGCAACAAGGGCCGCGCTCTCGAGGCGGGGAGTGGTAGGTGCGGCCGCGCCGGTGACCGCTGAGGTGGACATCCTATTGCCTAGAATGACTAGGGCTCTATCGTGGCTTCGTCAACCAGCATCACCGGGATGTCGTCCTTGATCGGGTAGACGCGATGACACTGCTTGCACTTCAGCGCCGTCTCGTCGTGGACCAAGACGACCGGAGTCTTGCAATTCGGGCACGCGAGGATTTCAAGAAGTTCGGGATCGATTCCCAGGCTGTAGCCTCCGGACTCAATGTTACCTAAGGTTATCAGAAGTGCCATGGCAGCAGGGCCTGCCTTCGAGCGCAGGGAGCCTCGCTTGTCGTTCTCTTCGTCCTGTGGAACAATCGAGGCTGCCATGTCCATGCGCAAGCTCGGCACGATGGTTGTCCTTCTGACCGTGATCTTCCCGGCGCCGGGGTTTGGCCAGCCCGGGTCTTCCGGGGCTCCTACGGCGGACGCGCGAGCCCAATCCTACCGACTGTTCATGCTGGGACGTCATCTGGAAGGAGAGGGTGACCTCGATGCCGCGATGCGCGCGTATCGAGAAGCGGCCGACCTCGACCCCGACACCGGAGAGATTCTGGGTGAGTTGGCATCGCTTTATGCGCGACGCAACGATCCAGATGAGGCGATCCGCGTGGCGACCGAGGCAGTCGGACGGGAGCCGGACAATCTCACGGCCAACCGGATACTCGGCCTCGTTCTCGCAAATCGCGTTGGCGGCGGACAGGCTTCTACGGACGAAGCGCGCCGCGCGATCGAGTACCTGGAAAAGGCGCGCGGAACGTTGCTGCCCGACCTGCAGGTTGAGTTGATGCTGGCGCGTCTGCACCGAGGGAACGACCAGTCTGAGCGAGCGATCGGCATCCTAGAGGACCTGCTCGAGGACGAGCCGGGGCTTGTCGAGGCTGGATTGTTGTTGTCAGAGGCTTTCGAGGCCGCTGATCGTACGGAGGATGCGGTCGCGATGCTCGAGCGTGTGGTCGGCAGCGGCCGACCGTCATCTCGCGCACTGAGCCGGTTGGGTGAGCTCTACGGTCAGCTCGATCGCTGGCGTGATGCCGTCGATGCATACGAGCTTGCGGCGAGCCGGAATCCGCGCAGCACTGGTATTCAGCGCGAGCTGGCGAACGCGCTGCTCCGGGCTGGTCAGGGGGACCGTGCGAGCGACGTGCTCCGAGGCCTATCCGAGGCCAGACCGGACGACGTGTCGGTTCTGTATCAGCTGTCCCAGGTGCATCTCGAGCTCGGCGAGTACGATGAGGCGGAGGAGGCTGCACGGCGCGTGCTCGCGCTCGAGCCTGGCGGCATTCGAGGACCCTACGCGTTGGCCGCGGTCTACGCCCGTCAGCATGCCTACCGAGCTGTCGTCGACACCCTTGCGCCCGCTGTCGAGGCTCAACGTCGGGCGACCTCGGGACGTGGGGCCGGTTCGTATGAGTTTGCCGGCTTGCTTGGGCAGATAGGCTCCGCGTACGAACAGCTTCAAGATCACGACGGGGCGATCCGGTCGTACTCGGAGGCGTTCGCTTTGTTTCCGAGTTCCCTGTCGTATGGTGCCCGTCTCGCACAGGCCTATCTCGACGCTGGTCGACCGGGAGAAGCGAAGGAGACGATCGACAAGCTGACGCCACATCATCCCGAGAACCTGACGCTCGCACGACTTGAAGCCCGAGCTTTGGGTGACGGCGGGGACGTCGAGGGCGGTCTCGAAATCCTAAGAGACAGATTGGAGCGGGACTTGGGCAACCCGGCGCGCCACCTCGCGCTCGCCAGCTACCTCAGTGGCTACGATCGTTTCGAAGAAGCCAGCGGGGCGCTCGAGACGGCTGTGCGCCGGTTCCCCGACAACGTCGCTGTGCTGTTTCAGCTCGGGGCTGTGCTGGAGCAGAGTGAGCGATATGCTGACGCTGAGCGTGTATTTCGAAATGTCATCGACCACGAACCGGCGCACGCCGCGACGCTGAACTATCTGGGCTACATGCTGGCCGACCGTGGCGAGAGGTTGGAAGAGTCGGTCGACCTGTTGCAAAGAGCCATTTCGGTGGATCCGCACAACGGGGCCTACCTCGATAGTCTTGGTTGGGCGTACTTCAAGCTGGACCGCCTCGACCTCGCCGAGCCCAACCTGCGGAAGGCGAGTGAGCAGATGGTGTGGAATTCTGTGATTCAGGATCATCTCGGGGACCTCATGTTTGAGCTACGACGGTATGCCGAGGCAGTCGTTGCCTGGGAGGCCTCACTGGCTGGTGACCGCGAGGATGTTGACGCCGCGGTCATCGAGCAGAAGATTCAGGACGCTCAGCGCCGTGCACGGTAGCCGACGATCGACGCGGTGACGACCGAGCCGCGCGGAGCGACTGGTGGTGATGACCCAGCAGCGGTGGGCCCGCAGTGCCTCCGGCGTGAGGAACGAACGGCTCCCCAGAGTATTTCCGACGCGCGGCACCCCGGCCTCGCCGCCTCTTTTGCCGCACGCCGTCCCCCGCCGGGATTGTGGAGACCTCGTCGTCTTCGCTGCCTGTCTGCCCCGGGGGTCCGTGTATTGACATGGCGCACCGTCGTCGTCTTCGGCTGCCTCTGTCTGCTGGCGGGTTGTGCGTCGACTCGGTTGACGCTCCCTCTAGGCCCGACTGTCCCGCTAGCCGACTACCAGCCGGTGTTCGAAGAAGCGACGGATTCGTGCAGGCGGGTCCGAACGCTGCAGGCCGCGATGGCGGTGAATGCTCGCAGCGGAGAAAAGCGGCTCAGAGGAGACGTGTTTGCAGCCCTAGCCCGTCCCGCGTCGCTGCGGCTTGTCGGCGTGGCATCGTTTGGGGCGCCTGGCTTCGTGCTCGTCGCTGAACCGGCGTCGACGACCTTGGTTCTCCCGCGCGACCGACGCGTGGTCACAGGTGCGACCGCGGGCGAGCTGCTTGATGCCCTCGCTGGACTGTCTCTGGATGCGGAAGAATTCCGGTCGGTGGTGACGGGGTGCCTCGTGCCTGATCCGCGCGCCGTTGAAGCACGGATTCACGAGAACGGTTGGATCGCCGTCAGGATAGAGAATGAGGCAGTCGCCTATGTCCACAAGCGGGACGACGTGCCAGTCGTCGTCGCCGGAACCCGCCCCGGAATGACCGTGTGGTACTCCGATCATGTTCGAGGGCTCCCTCGACGGGTCGATGTTCGCGCGGTCGATCCCGACGGACTCGTGACGGAGCTCAGTGCAACCCTGTCGCAGGTCAGTATCAACATCGATCTCGAGCCGGAGGTGTTTGTTGCGCAGATTCGAGAGGACTATGTTCCCATGACGCTCGAGCAGTTCAGAGGATCCGCGGGGCCCCTCGAGACCCGGAGCGTGGATCCATCCCAACCAGAGTGACGCAATTCCCTCAACGAAGGGCGTTGGTGACGGTTCACGCACCGGCCAAGGTGAATCTGGACCTCCGGATTCTTGGCAAGCGAGGTGACGGGTACCACGATCTGCGAACGATCCTTCAGTCAGTATCGCTGCACGATACGCTCACGGTGACTCGTCGCGCGGGCCCTCTGACCGTTCGGAGTCGATCACGTTCACTGCCCCGCAACGAAGCGAATCTGGTCTGGACGGCAGCGGAGGTGCTCTGGGAGAGCTTGGGGCATCGAGGGCCTCCACAGGGCGTGGCGATCGCGATCACGAAGCGGATTCCGATGGCCGGTGGGCTGGGTGGCGGCAGCAGTGACGCGGCCGCCGCTCTGCGTGGGCTGGGTGCTCTTTGGAATGTGATTCCGTCACCCCGGCGCCTGCGAGAGCTGGCAGCCCGGATCGGGTCGGACGTTCCTTTCTTTCTCAGCGGCGGTCTGGCGCTCGGCGTGGGGCGAGGGGACCGTCTCAGACGGCTCCCTGATCTTGATCGCCACTGGATCATCCTGGCGGTCCCGGCGTTTGGTGTCCAGACCGCCTCGGCCTACCAGTGGTTCGATAGGGTGGCCCCGGCGGCGTTGCCGCCGCTACCCCGTAACTGGCGGGGACGATGGGACCTGCTGCGAAACGACCTCGAGGGTCCTGTGGTCGCGCACCATCGTGATATCGCCTCTATGGTTGACCGTCTCCGCAAGACTGGTGCCGTTCACGCGGCCATGACTGGCAGCGGGTCGACGGTGTATGCGCTGTACCGACGACAAGCTGACGCCATGGCGGCCCGGCGGAAGGTCCGGAAGGCGGGATGGCGTACGCTGTTGAGTCGAACGGTGAGCCATGACCAGTTCGAGCAGCTGGCGGCGCCCAGGCGCCGAGGTTGAGGCGCGCACGTGCAGCTTGCCCGCCTCACGGCTCATCAGCTACAGTACTTGATTGCACCCGGGGCGCGAGGTGTGTCTTTCGCGCGCTGCGTCGATCTAATGGGGCGTGGCCAAGCGGTTAAGGCGCGGGACTTTGAATCCCGTATTCGAAGGTTCGAATCCTTCCGCCCCAACCAATCACAGTACGGGGTCTAGATAGGTGCCAACGCACAACGGCCAGATGAAGTTCTTTTCGGGTAGCGCGCATCCAGCACTGGCTCAAGAGATTGTTGCGGGACTTGGGTGTTCGCTGGGCCGATCGTGTCTCAAGCGGTTCTCCGATGGAGAGGTGTCGTTTCAGATCGACGAAAACATCCGCGGCACCGATGTCTTCGTGCTGCAGCCGACCTCCACGCCGGTTGATGAGCATCTGGTCGAGCTCTGCGTGATGATCGATGCGTTTCGGCGCTCTTCCGCGGCTCGCATCACGGCCGTCATCCCGTACTATGGATATGCTCGTCAAGACCGGAAGGATCGACCGCGGGTT
The DNA here is from genome assembly GCA_965223015.1 of Vicinamibacterales bacterium. GTDB lineage: Bacteria > Acidobacteriota > Vicinamibacteria > Vicinamibacterales > UBA8438 > CAUZIB01. The sequence goes on from CBDCVL010000009.1 coordinate 83,733, forward strand.
CCGATTACGGCGAAGTTGGTTGCGAACCTGCTGGGTGCCGCCGGTGCAAACCGCGTGCTGACGATGGACCTCCACAAGGCACAGATCCAAGGCTTCTTTGACATTCCGGTCGACCATTTGTTTGCGGCGCCAGTGTTTATCGACTTCTTGACGAAGATGAATCGTGGTGAGGAGATCACGATCGTGTCACCCGACGCTGGCGGCGTGGAGCGTGCTCGGGCCTATGCGAAACGTCTCGACGCCGACCTTGCGATCATCGATAAGCGCCGTTCGGAGGACGGCCACGCCGAAGTCATGCACGTTGTGGGTGACGTGCGGGACAAGGTGTGCATCATTCAAGACGACATCGTCGATACAGCAGGCACGCTGCAGCAGTCGTCCCGAGCGCTTCGCGACAATGGCGCGTCGCGAGTCCTGGCGTGCGCCGTTCATGGAGTGCTATCGGGGCCGGCGCGAGAGCGGATTGAGGACTCGGCACTCGAACAGTTGATTGTCACGAATACCATCCCGCTGAGCTCCAAGTTGGAGGCATCGAGCAAGATTCAAGTCTTGTCGGTAGCACCGCTCCTCGGGAAGGCCATTCAGAGTATTCACCAGGAGACATCGGTCTCTTCCCTGTTCGTCTGATGGCATTGGCGGTCGCGGTCGAGATGGGGAAACCCGTTCAGCGATAGAAGAGACGTCATGGAAACGAACTTAACCGCAGTGGCACGCGACGGCCGTGGAAAGAACGAGGCTAGGCGACTCCGTCGTAGTGGCCAGCTCCCGGCCGTGGTGTACGGAGGTGAGAGTGCCAAGGGGGTGGCGGTCTCGGTCGATCCCAAGGCGTTGCTCAAGATCTTTCACTCTGAATCCGGAGTGAACACCATCATTGCGCTGAACGTGGACGGCGATCAGGCGAGCCAGGTCCTGGTGAAGGAATTCCAGCTCGAGCCGATCAGTCACGAGCTCTTGCATGTCGACTTCTACAGGCTGGCCATGGACAAGGCGCTTACGGTGACAGTGCCGGTTGTCCTTCACGGCGAGCCGGTTGGTGTGAAGCAACAGGGAGGGCTGGTCGACTTTATCCACCGTGAAGTCCAGGTCGAATGTATGCCGACCGAGATTCCTGAGCATATCGATGTCGATGTCAGCCACCTGGAGATCGGCGACGGAGTGCGCCTCCGCGAGGTCTCGAGTGGGGTGTCGTGGTTCCCGGTCAGCGACCCCGATACGCTTCTCGTGCACGTGATCGCGCCGAAGGTGGAAGAGGAAGAGGAAGCCGAGGAGGCAGCCGAAGGAGCCGAGGCGGCACCGGCCGAAGGCGAACCGTCGGAAGCCGCGGCCAAGGGAAAGGACGAGGAGGGCGGGAGCTCGTCCGGTTCGTGATACGGTGGCCGGGCCGATTCACGGCGCGAGACAGCAGGCCGCGTGAAGCTTATTGTTGGGCTTGGGAACCCTGGATCGAAGTACGCGGGGACACGACACAATCTTGGCTTCGACGTCATCGACGAGCTTGCCAGGCGTCGCGGTTTGACGTTCGAGTCGAGCCTAGCTGATGCGGTTGTAGCGCGGGAGCGGGGCCTGGATGCTCGGGTCATGCTGGCCAAACCGTTGACGTTCATGAATCGGAGCGGCGACGCCGTGGGGATGTTGTCCCGGTATTTTCGTATCGAGCCCGACAGCATCCTGATCGTCGTCGATGATGCGAATCTTCCGTTGGGACGGATGCGCGCGCGGTCAGAAGGGTCAGACGGCGGGCATAATGGACTACAGTCCATCATGACGGCGCTGGCAACCCCGGCGTTTCCGCGGTTGAGGTTGGGCGTCGGGCGGGGAGATGCACGTCGTGACCTCGCCGACCACGTGCTCGCGAGATTTGACGATGACGAGATTGGAGCGGTCGAGGAAACGGTGGCCCGCGCCGCCGATGCGGCTGAGTTGTTCGTCGACGGTAGCATCTTGGCCGTCATGAACCGATTCAACGCACCCGATCGATCGGGGGATGCGGGGAGCGACACCCATGACCCGATGTCGAACGGCGATGATCAGAACTAGGGTGGAGAGACACGTCTAACAGATAATCACGTACTCCTTGTCGCCCTCGCCGGCGGCCGCAGAGTCCGAGAGGAGAGTCATGCCAGACCCACGACAATACGAATTGATGTACGTCATCTCGCCGGACGTTGGCGAGGATGGCGTCGTTGCGCTCAATACCCAGGTCGACGACGTCGTCGGAGGGCTGGGCGGGCGGATCGAGAAGACCGACAACTGGGGCCGTCGCCGGCTCGCCTATAAGGTCAACAATCATAGGGAAGGGACGTACGTCGTCTCGCTCATCGAGGGCTCTAGCGAGATCGTCAGGGAGCTTGACCGCAAGCTGCGCGTCCTCGATAGTGTCCTCCGTCACTTGATCGTGCGGGTCGACGAAGACCTGCGCAAGGCCGAACGTGCGCGCCAACAGCGCCAGGCGCGCCAGCAGCGTCGCCGCCGTCCTGGAGCGTCGTCGCCGCGGGCGTCGAGTGCGGAGCCGGCAGCGCAAGAGCCGAAGGAGTTAAAGGGACCCGACGCCCCCGCTCCTGAACCGACCGTAGAAGTAGAGAAGCCCAAGGAGGAACAATGAGCCCTGAACGTGGCCGACGCCCGTCAAAGGAGAAGAGTGACGGTGCCAAGCGAGGTGGGTTTAGGCGGCGCCGAGTATGCCGTTTTTGTGTCGACAAGATCGACTTCATCGACTACAAAGACGTACGGCAGCTGATGATGGCGATTCCCGAGCGCGGCAAGATCCAGCCGCGGCGGATCTCTGGCACCTGTGTGAAGCACCAGCGCAAGATGACGACCGCGATCAAGCGTGCCCGTCAGCTCGCGCTGATTCCGTACGTGACCGACTGAAGGGGGTCATTGTGAAGGAAGTCCTCCTCAAGGAGAACGTTGAAAACCTCGGGTATCGAGGCGACGTCGTCAAGGTCGCCGACGGATACGCTCGCAACTACCTGTTGCCCAGAAATCTGGCGCTGCCGGTCACACAGTCGAACCAGCGCCAAGTCGAGCGCGAGCGCGCCAAGGCCGCCGCCTATGCGGCGGAGGAGCGACAGGGTGCCGAGGCGCTGGCGACCCGCATCGGGGCGTTGACGTGCGTCGTTGCGCGCAAGGTTGGTGCGACCGATACGCTCTTCGGCTCGGTCACGTCGGCCGATCTCGCCGAGTTTCTGGCAAGCCAGCAGATCGAGCTCGACAAACGGAAGATCCAGCTCGGGGAACCGTTGAAGCAACTTGGCGAGTCGACGGTGCCTATCAAGCTGCATCGCGACGTCGTTGCTCACCTGAAGGTGTCGGTCGTCAAGGAGGGTGCGGACGACGAACCGGCGCCGGACGCCGACACGTCAGCTCCGGAATCCTGACGTCCTGCACATGGGCGACGATCCTGGAGCTGCCGGGACCCGGATGGTGTGTGAGTTGTAGTCAATGGCCGATACCACGACGATCCGTGCCGCCGATCGAACCCTTCCTCATAATCTCGAGGCCGAGCAATCGGTACTCGGCGCGATCCTGATCCACAACGCGGCGTTCAACGTCGCGGCGGAGCTCGTCGACTCCGTCGACTTCTTTCGCGACGCCCACCGTCGAGTGTTCGACAAGATGGTGGATCTCAACGAACGCGGTCAGGCGATCGATCTGGTCACGCTCAAGGATGAGCTGGCCCGCTCGGGTGACCTTGACGACGCTGGCGGAGCGGCGTACATAGCCGCGCTTGCCGATGGCGTTCCGCGGTCAACCAACGTTGAGCATTACGCACGGATCGTCAAGGAGAAGGCGACGCTACGGAGCTTGATCCGCTCCGCAGACAGAATCCTCGCGATGGCCTATCAGGGCGAGGAGGAGTCCGACACCCTCCTTGACCGCGCAGAGCAGGAGATCTTCTCGATTGCAGAGGGCCGGATTCACAGTGGGTTTGTCCCACTCAGCGACCTTGTCCAAGGAAGTTTTACGGCAATCGAGCAGCTCCAGGAGCACAAGGGGCTGGTCACCGGTGTGCCCTCCGGTTTTGTGGACATCGACAACATCACGTCCGGCTTTCAGCCTGCCGACTTGATCATCATTGCGGCGCGGCCGTCGATGGGAAAGACGAGTTTTGTTCTCAACGTGGCTCAGCATGTCGGGATCAAGACCGACCGTGCCGTGGGCTTCTTCAGCTTGGAAATGTCCAAGGAACAGCTGTTCATGCGTATGCTCACGGCTGAGGGCGAGGTCGACTCACACCGTTTTCGTGGGGGATTTCTGAGTGAACGCGACTATGGCCGTTTGTCGACGGCGCTGGGACGGTTGTCGGACGCGCGAGTGTTCATCGACGACACCGCCGGGCTTGGCGTGCTGGAGATGCGGGCCAAGGCTCGGAGGCTGAAGGCCGAGCATGGTCTCGACCTTCTCGTGGTTGACTACCTCCAGCTGATGCAGGGGCGAGGTCGTTTCGAGAATCGCACACAGGAGATTGCGTCCATCTCCCGAGCGCTGAAGGGGCTGGCGAAGGAGCTAAATGTACCGGTCTTGGCGCTCTCGCAGCTGAGTCGCGCCCCTGAGTCACGGTCTGATCGCCGCCCGCAGCTGTCTGATCTCAGGGAGTCGGGTGCGCTTGAGCAGGATGCCGACGTCGTGATGTTCATCTTTCGCGAAGAGCAGTACGATCCGACGCCCGAAAACGAGAACTTGGCGGAGGTGATCGTCGGCAAGCAGCGGAACGGTCCGACCGGAACTGTCAAGCTCGCGTTTCTCAAACAGTACACCCGATTCGCGAACCTTAGCCCCTCGCAGGAGTAATCGGCTTCGACGTGGTCCGCCCGACGTACGCCCAGATCGACCTGGACGCCCTCCAGGACAACTACCGAGCACTGCGAACCTTCGTCGGCGACCGTGTTCCTGGTGCTCCTCCGGTCGTGATGGCCGTCGTCAAGGCAAATGCCTACGGTCATGGTCTCGTCTCCGTCGCTCTGGCATTGGAAGCGGCCGGGGCAACGATGCTGGCGTGTGCCGACATCGAGGAAGGGGTGCGGCTCCGCCAGGAGGGTGTTCGGGCTCCCATTCTCGTCTTCGGTGCTCTCAGCATCAGTGATCTCAACGGCGTGTTCGACTATGGCCTCACGCCGACGGTGTCGTCGCCGTCGGCCGCGAGAGCTCTGCAGCGAGCGGCCGCGGATCGCGGGTTGCAACTGCACTGCCACCTGAAAATCGATACGGGAATGAACAGATTAGGTTTCCGATACGACAACCTGCGGCGCACGATGCCCGAAGTCCTCAGTAGCTCCCACCTTGTGTTTGACGCCATCTACACCCACTTCGCCACCGCGGAGGAATCGAGCGGACGGCTCTTCGCTGATCAAGGCGTACGGTTCGACCAGGCAACCTCCACGCTGGCATCGTTCGGCGTTGTGGGCGTCGATCGCCATGCGGCCAACAGCGCCGCGTTGCTGGCAGGACCACAGTGCTGGTACCAGGCGGTGCGCCCAGGCCTGCTGCTGTACGGCGTTGCGCCCCCTGGTGTGTCTGTGCCGGGCGGGCTGCAAGTCCGCCCCGTCATGTCACTCAGAAGTCGAGTCGTCGCTGTCAAAGGGATGCGTGCCGGCGAAACGTCCGGCTACGGCGGGAGGTTTACCGCGGGGCGTCCGACGCGGGTGGCCATCGTCCCCGCCGGATATGCGGATGGTCTCGACGTTCGGCTTGCCGGCGTCGGAGAAGTGCTGATCCGCGGGCGGCGCGCGCCGATCGTCGGATCGGTGTGCATGGACTCGATCGCGATCGATGTGTCGGATGTCGACGTTGACCCCGGTGACGAGGTGGTCGTGATCGGCGCCCAGGATGACGACCAGATCGATGCTCTCGAGGTGTCCAAGTGGCTCGGGACCGTTCCCCACGACGTTCTGTGCCGGACCGGCAGTCGCATTGAGCGTGTGTACTCGAGGCCGGCACGGTCATGAAGGCGGCCAAGGCGATCTTCGTATGCCAGAACTGCGGTGCTCAGGCACAGAAGTGGCTTGGCCGATGTCCAGACTGCGGCGCGTGGAACTCGATGGTGGAGGAACGCCCCCGACCTGTGTCGGATGCCGCGGGCGAGCAGCGATACGGTCTTGCGACGGCGGCATCCTTGGCGCGGCGGTTCGCTGACGTCGATCTCGCAGACACGCAGCGTTTGCCAAGCGGGTTCGAGGAGTTTGATCGGGTGCTCGGTGGCGGGATCGTTCCGGGTTCCGTTGTGCTCCTTGGGGGCGAGCCAGGAATTGGGAAGTCGACGCTGTTGCTCCAGGCCGCTGCCAAGGTCGCGCATTCCATCGGCCCTGTGCTCTATGCGTCGGGAGAGGAGTCCGAACATCAGATCAAGGCCCGCGGCGTACGACTCGGCGTCGACGATGCGCCGCTGTATCTGTTGGCGGAGACGTGTCTCGAACGGATCTTGGAAGAGGTTGACCGGTTGAAGCCGGCGCTACTGATCGTGGACTCGATTCAAACGATGTTCTCCCTCAAGCTTGAGTCAGCGCCGGGAAGCATCGGGCAAGTCCGGGAGTCAGCCGCCCACCTGCTGTTCACAGCGAAGGGGACCAACCTGCCGACGTTCCTCGTGGGACATGTCACGAAGGAGGGTGGTCTCGCCGGTCCAAAGGCACTCGAACACATTGTCGACACTGTGCTCTATTTTGAGGGTGAGCGCCACCACTCCCACCGCGTTGTGCGGGCGGCCAAGAATCGGTTCGGCGCGGTGAGCGAGCTGGGCGTGTTCGAAATGACCGGCAGTGGACTCCACGGTGTACCGAATCCGTCGCGCCTCTTCCTCTCCGAGCGGGCCTCGAGCGTCCCAGGCTCTGCAGTCCTGTGCTCGATCGAAGGATCAAGGCCGATCTTGTTGGAGGTGCAGGCTCTGGTAAGCACCGGCAACTACGGCTCGGCCCGGCGGATGGCGAGTGGCATCGAGCAGAACCGGCTCTCGTTGCTGCTCGCGGTGATCGAGAAGCGCGCAGGTTTGACTGTAGCCGGTGACGACGTCTTCGTGAACATCGCCGGCGGACTGGCTGTCAGCGAGCCGGCCGCGGATCTGGGTGTCGTGGCTGCAATCGCGTCCAGTCTGCGAAATCAACCCATCCGGGAAGGGACGGCAGTGTTCGGAGAAATTGGCCTTGGTGGTGAGGTGCGTGGCACGACTCAGGCCGGGCTGCGGGTCAAAGAGGCATCGCAACTGGGCTTTACCCGTTGTGTCGTGCCTAGGAACAACTGCGAAGTATCCGTTGAAGGCAGCGCCTGTGAGCTGATTGGTGTCGGCTCGGTTGAGGAAGCTCTGGAAGCGTTGATCGGGTAGGCGTGAAGGGACCACATAGGACGGGCCCGCTTCCGTTCTGTATCCTCTTACTAGCGTGTCCATTCCCCCGTTTCATTGGTGGCGCACGGTCTTTTGGCTGATACCGGCTATTTCTGTGTACACCATTGCGCTCGGAGCGATTTCGCTCGTCTCGACGCTCTTCGACCGAGCGGGGCGCTCGGCCCACTGGTGTGCCCGGACCTGGTCGTGGCTGATTCTGGCGACAACGGGTGTGCGTGTTCGCACAACAGGATCTGAGCTCGTGCCGCACGGTGCCTCGTACGTGTTTGCGTCGAATCATCAGAGCATTTACGACATCCCGATCCTGTTTCGCCACATGCCGTTTCAACTGCGGATCATCGCGAAGGCGTCGCTGGGGTCTTTCCCCGTCCTGGGGTGGCACCTTCGATATACCGGGCACTTGCTGGTGGACCGCGCTCGAGCAAGCGTCGGGACACTTCGCCAGGTGGCACGTTTGACACGGCAAGGGCACTCCCTGATCGTGTTTCCGGAGGGCACGCGCAGCGCGGACGGGCGGGTAGGGCGCTTCAAGGGGGGACTCTTTCTCGTCGCGATCGAGGCCGGTCTTCCGGTAGTTCCGGTAGCGGTGATCGGCAGCCGACACGTCATGCGGAAAGGCCGATTGATGACGTGCCCAGGGAAGGTCGAACTCGTCGTCCATGCACCGATCCAGACCGCCGGCCTGGGACGTCATGATGTACGGAAACTCGCCGATCGTGTACGGGACGTCATCTCTGCCACGGTCGATGCGCGCACGTCGGCCGATGCGCTCGGCGGTGGGACGCAGCACCCGTTGACGCCGCAACATGCTGGATTGGATGGCTGATGTGCCGGTCGCATCGTGGTTCTTCCGGAATTCTGCGTGTGGTCGCATGTGGGCCAAGGCGCACCTGGTGACAGGAACCTAGATCGATGCACGCATCAGCGATCATCGTTGCAGGTGGCCGGGGCAGGCGGTTGGGCAGCTCCGTACCCAAGCAGTTGCACGCGCTCCGGGGGCGAACGATTCTGGAGCGGAGCATCGCACCCTTCGACGCGACTGACGCTGTTCGTGAGATCGTCGTCGTCTTACCTGCCGACTTGGTTGCACCGCCACCCCAGTGTTTGGGTCGAATCGGGACAGACGTGCGAGTCGTAGCAGGAGGTGATCGTCGCCAGGACTCGGTGGCGATTGGGTTCGATGCCGTCGCGCCAGACAGTGACATAGTCGTCATTCATGATGCGGCGAGGCCCTTTTGCACTCGGGACCTTGTTGAACGGACGCTGAACGCCGCGAGCGAGTCTGGCGCAGCCATCGCCGCTCTCGTGGCACAAGACACCGTGAAGGAGGCCGATGCCCTTTCGAATCATGCGCTGGTCGGTAGAACCCTGCCGCGCGAACGAATCTTCTTGGCGCAGACGCCGCAGGCGTTCCGGCGCAATATCTTGGAGGACGCCGTGGCGCTCGGACGGAAGGGGAGCTCCGGAACCGACGAGTCGGCGCTCGCTGAGCAGGCCGGGTACCCCGTGCGTCTCGTGGCGGGTGAGGCTCACAACATGAAGATCACGACTGAGGCCGACCTGGCCCTTGCCGAAGGGTTGGTGGCAGGTTCGGAGCCGGTTGGCCCGAGTTTCCGTGTTGGCCTTGGGTACGACCTTCACCGTTTGGTCGCGGACCGACCTCTCGTGCTTGGCGGCGTGACAATCCCGGGTGGCAAGGGATTGCTGGGTCACTCCGATGCCGATGTCGTATGCCACGCGATAACCGACGCTGTGTTGGGGGCGGCCAACGCGGGCGACATCGGACACCATTTCCCCGACGATGATCCGAGGTGGAAGGACGCATCGAGCATCGATCTGCTTGCCCAAGCGGGTGTGATCGTACGTGAACAGGGTTTTGCCGTTGACAACGTCGATGTGGTCGTTATCACGGACTGGCCCAAGATCCGCGATCACGCGGCCGTGATGCGCCAGCGAGTTGCCGAGGCGCTCGAGATTACTCCCGACCGAGTCGCGGTCAAGGGAAAGACGAGCGAAGGCGTCGGGCCGGTGGGTCGCGGCGAGGCGATCGTCGTCCATTCCGTGGCACTCCTACGGCGGGGTGACCCACACCGGGGATGACGATCTACGGCATTCACTCGGTCGCCGAGGCGCTGCGGGCCGAAACGGTCTCCCAGGTCTGGGTGAGCAACCGCCGTGACCGGCGGCTCAAGCAGCTGATGGAGCATGCGGAGCGCGACGGGATCGAGGTTCGGCGCGTCGATCGTGCCGAGCTCGACCGCCTTGCCCACGGCGGCGCACACCAAGGGGTTGTCGCTCGCCTCGCACAGCTTCGACACTATGGCCTGACTGAGCTCATGGAGGCCGCGTCCGGAGTCCCCCTGATCGTCGTTATTGACGGCGTTGAAGACCCTCAGAATTTCGGCGCCATCGTGCGAACTGCGGACGCCGTCGGAGTGGACGGCGTCGTGTATCAGACCCGCCGCGCTGCCCCGACGAGTGCGGCGGCGATGAGAGCGTCCGCGGGGGCGATGGCCCACGTGCGTCTGGCGCCAGTCGTCAACATCGGTCGCACGATAGAGGAGCTCAGGTCACTGGGGGTGTGGTCCGTCGGCTTGGATGCGTCAGCCTCTCTGCGGTATCACGAGGTTGACCTCGACCAGCCATTGGCGCTGGTTCTGGGCGCCGAAGGAAAGGGATTGCGTCGACTGGTTCGGGAACGGTGCGACTGGCTCGTGTCGCTCCCGATGTGCGGGCGGGTGTCCAGCCTGAATGTATCGGTGGCGGCCGGTGTGGTGCTGTATGAGGCCATCCGCCGGCGGAGGTAGCGGGGGCCGTGGTGAGGTGCAGCAATCATCAAGAGAGCCGCAAGTCACCTATTTTATGAACGTTAGATGACATTTGGCTGGAGAAGGCTCGCGGCACCGCGAAGTACGTGGTGGCCCGGAACCCCCGCATGGTCCGCGGCGTGAGGTGTCAGTTTCTGCAGGGTCAATCAAGAACCGGACCCCCAAAGCTTGTCGTTTACGAGGAACGCTTCCCCTTGCGAATACCAGCCAGTTCCTCCGGTCTGCCGGTACGAGCCAGTACGAGACCAGTGCCATACGACCAGCTACCGGCCACACGACCAGTACCAAATGAAGCGTTGCTGGTCGGCGTAACGTATGCTAAAATCAACAATTTGTCCGGCTGGCGTAGCTCAGTCCGGTAGAGCAGCTGATTTGTAATCAGCGGGTCGGGGGTTCAAATCCCTTCGCCAGCTCCAAGGTTCGGGCGGACTGTCAGCAGGTAAATCGGCGCCATCCAGACGAGACACAAGCTGTTCCAAATAAAAGTTGATGCAACGTTCGGCGGCAGTCGGCGCGTCCGGCAGGCGTGCCGGACGCGGCGTGTGAGGTTCGATAGAGCTGCGGGCGGACATGCGAAGTCGGCGAGGTTGCGGAGCGGTCAAACGCAACAGACTGTAAATCTGTCGCCCTAGTGGCTTCGGAGGTTCGAATCCTCCCCTCGCCACCAACCTATCTGGGTTGGGCCGCCAGGGATAGAGAGATTGACGACTGGCCAGCGACCGTTTCAAGGGACGAATAGGACGACAGACGGGTACGTTCCCCTCGCCGTCCCAGGGAATCGAGCGTGTGTGAAGGCGGGAGTAACTCAGTGGTAGAGTCACAGCCTTCCAAGCTGTTGGTCGCGGGTTCGATCCCCGTCTCCCGCTCCAATTTCCTTCGTTGCGGTTGGGTCGAATGAGCGGAGACGAAGCCCAGCCGATGTAGCTCAGTGGCAGAGCGCGTCCTTGGTAAGGACGAGGTCACCGGTTCAAGCCCGGTCATCGGCTCCAGACTTCGCAGGACAGCAGTGGTTGTCGGGCAGGGTCAGTAGATGTAGGACGAAGTTGATTCTTGTTTGATTGGTGAGTATTCAGGACGAGCGCGCACATGGCGAAAGAGAAATTTGACCGGTCGAAACCGCACGTCAACATTGGGACGATTGGGCACATCGACCACGGGAAGACGACGCTGACGGCGGCGATTACGGCGGTGATGGCGAAGCATGATCCGACGAATATGGCCCGGTCGTTTGACTCGATTGACAATGCGCCGGAGGAACGGGAGCGGGGGATTACGATCGCGACGGCGCACGTGGAATACACGACGGGGAATCGGCACTACGCGCACGTGGACTGTCCGGGGCACGCGGACTACATCAAGAACATGATTACGGGCGCGGCGCAGATGGACGGCGCGATTCTGGTGGTGGCGGCGACAGATGGGCCGATGCCGCAGACGCGGGAGCACATCTTGCTGGCGCGGCAGGTGGGCGTGCCGTCGCTGGTGGTGTTTTTGAACAAAGTGGACATGGTGGACGACCCGGAGCTGTTGGAGCTGGTGGAGCTGGAAGTGCGGGAGCTGTTGAGCTCGTATGATTACCCGGGCGACGACCTCCCGGTGGTGCAGGGGTCGGCCCTGAAGGCGCTGGAAGGGGACGCGGACGGCGAGAAGTCGATTGACGAGCTGATGGCGGCGGTGGATGGGTATGTGCCGCTGCCGGAGCGGGATATTGACAAGCCCTTTCTGATGCCGATTGAGGATGTGTTTTCGATTTCGGGCCGCGGGACGGTGGTGACGGGGCGCGTGGATCGGGGCAAGGTCCTGGTGAGCGAGGAGATCGAGATTGTTGGGTTCACGCCGACGCAGAAGAAGGTGGTGACGGGCGTCGAGATGTTCCGGAAGCTGCTGGATGAGGGCGTGGCGGGGGACAACATTGGCGTGCTGTTGCGGGGCACGGAGAAGGACGACGTGGAGCGGGGGCAGGTGCTGGCGAAGCCGGGGTCGATTACGCCGCACACGAAGTTCAAGGGCGAAGTGTATGTGCTGACGAAGGACGAGGGGGGGCGGCACACACCCTTTTTCAATGGGTATCGTCCGCAATTTTATCTCCGCACGACGGATGTGACGGGGGTGGCGAATTTGCCGGACGGGGTCGAGATGGTGATGCCGGGCGACAACGTGACGGTCAATGTGGAGCTGATTACGCCGGTGGCGCTGGAGAAAGGGCTGCGGTTTGCGATTCGCGAAGGCGGGCGCACGGTTGGCTCGGGCACGATCACCGAGATCGTTGAATAGGTAGTGCAGGCGCGCACGGCGCGTCTCGCCGGAACGGAGCCGGGAGGGCCGGGCGAGTGACGGCGGCGGGGCTCGGGGCCGCAGGCCCCGTGTAAATCCCGCGTAAATATGGATTAGCGAGTAGTTGGCGATCCACGACAGACGACAACAATGCGCGACATCATCATCCTCGCCTGCACCGAATGCAAGCGACGGAATTACAACACGACGAAGAACAAGCGGAAGATGACGGATCGTCTCGAGATGAAGAAGTTTTGCCGGTGGTGCCGCCGGCACACAGCACATCGAGAGACGAAATAGGAGACAAAGGCCAGTAGCTCAACTGGTAGAGCACCGGTCTCCAAAACCGGGGGCTGGGGGTTCGAGTCCCTCCTGGCCTGCCAGTCTGCGTTTCGATGGAGTGAGTGTGTTGACTGACGGGGGCGCTTCGTGAAATCGGCGATGCTCGACCGGGTGCGAGACACCGCGACGGGCCCGAAAGGGGTCGTCGGCTGGTGGGGACGCAGCCGTACTTTTCTTTCCGAAGTACGGAACGAGATGAAGCGCGTCACGTGGCCTTCGTGGAAAGAGGTGCAGGCCACCACGTTTGTCGTCATCCTGACGTCGGTTCTGTTTGGCGTGTATCTGTGGGGCATTGACATGGTCCTCAACACCGCGACCGGAGCGTTGTTCCGGGCCTTCGGCGCATCATGACGGACGTCGCAACGAAGCAGTGGTTCATCGTACACACCTACTCGGGGTTCGAGAAGAAGGTGGGGGAGTCTCTACAGCAGCGGGTCCAGGCGTACGGTCTGCTGGACGAGATCGGCGAGGTTCTCATCCCGACCGAAGACGTGATCGAGATGCGGGGCGGCAAGAAGGTCGTCAGCTCGAAGCGGTTCTTCCCAGGGTACATCCTGGTCGAGATGATCATGTCGGACAACGCGTGGCACGTCGTGAAGAACACGCCGAAGGTCACCGGGTTCGTCGGAGCCGGCTCCAAACCGACGCCACTCACGCGCGAGGAGGTCGACCAGATCCTCCATCAAGTGACGGTGGCGGCGGAGAAACCGAAGCCGAAATACACGTTCGACAGAGGCGACCAAGTGCGCATTAACGAAGGACCGTTTACCAGCTTCAACGGCGTCGTTGACGAGGTGAATATCGACCGCAACACGTTGAAGGTCATGGTGACGATCTTCGGTCGCTCGACGCCGGTCGAGCTCGATTTCTTGCAGGTGGAGAAACTGTAGTCGGATGGCGAAGAAAGTACTCGGACTGGTGAAGTTGCAAATCGCGGCTGGCAAGGCGACACCGGCCCCACCCGTTGGCACCGCGCTGGGTCCGCACGGTGTCAACATCATGGACTTCTGCAAGGCGTTCAACGCGAAGACCGCCAGCCAGGATGGCCTCATCATCCCTGCAGTCGTCACCGTCTATCAGGACCGGTCCTACAGCTTCATCACGAAGACTCCGCCGGCCGCGGTTCTGCTCAAGCGGGCCGCAAACATTGCAAAGGGGTCCGGGACACCGAATCGAGCCAAGGTGGGTACGGTCACGCAGAAGCAGGTGGACGAGATCGCCAAGACCAAGATGCCGGATCTCAATGCCGACTCGATCGAGATGGCGGCGAAGATCGTCGCGGGAACGGCCCGGTCAATGGGTATTGACATCGAAGGCTGACGCCCGGGAACTGAGAGTAGCCATGGGACGAACGGGCAAACAATTCGGAGAGGCGCAGGCCAAGGTGGATGCGAAGCTCTATCCGATCGACGAGGCGATTCCCCTCGTCAAGAGCATTGCCTTTGCAAAGTTCGACGAGTCGGTCGAGTTGGCTATGCGGCTCGGCGTCGATCCGAAACATGCCGACCAGATGGTGCGCGGAACAGTTGTGCTTCCCAATGGGCTGGGTCGATCTAAGCGGGTGCTGGTCATCGCCTCGCCCGACAAGCAGAAGGAAGCGGAAGACGCCGGCGCGGCCACGGTCGGCGGCGACGAGCTTGTGGAGAAGATTCAGGAGGGGTGGATGGACTTCGACGCGGTGGTCGCAACTCCGGACATGATGCGGTCGGTCGGCAAGCTCGGGCGAGTGCTCGGCCCTCGGGGATTGATGCCCAATCCGAAGACCGGAACCGTGACGGTGGATGTGGCCAAGGCTGTGAACGAGATTCAGGCCGGGAAGGTTGAGTATCGAGTTGATAAGGCTGGCGTCGTCCATGCGCCAATCGGGAAGGCATCGTTTTCCGCAGACAGTCTCATCGAGAACGCGCGAGCGCTGGCGTCGAGCGTGATCAGAGCCAAGCCGTCGGCGGCCAAGGGAAAGTACGTGAGGAGTGTCGCGGTGTCATCGACGATGGGACCGGGTGTCCATGTCGATGAGGCGAGTCTTGAGGGGCAGGAATGACGTCATGGCGCTAAGTAGGGCAGTCAAGGAGGAACGGGTGCAGAGCCTCGCCAGCGATCTGAGCGAGGCTGAGAGCGCGGTGGTGGTCGATTTCAAGGGGCTTGATGTTCCCCAGGCAACCGAGCTGCGCCGGCAGGTGCGTGCGGCCCGCGGTCGGTATCGGGTCGTGAAGAACCGTCTGGCATTACTTTCGGTCAAGGGGACGGCATTCGAGTCGCTGACCGAGCACTTCACTGGGACGACGGCGATCGCCTATACCGGCGACGACCCAGTAGCGCTGGCCAAGGTCCTGGTTGGGTTCGCCAAGAAGGCGCCAGTGTTAACTGTCAAAGCAGCGGTGGTGCAGGGGCACGCGATTCAACCCGGTGAGGTAAAAGAGCTTGCGGATCTGCAGGGCAAGGAGGAGCTCTACGCCAGGTTCTTGATGCTGTTGCAGGCGCCTGCGACACAGTTCCTGCGCGTGCTGACTGCCCTGCCGCGCGATTTCCTGAATGTATTGAGTGAGGCCGAGAAGAAGAAGGCGGAGTGAAGGAGCAACTATGTCCGATGTGACCCAAGAGCAAGTCGTCGAGTATATCAAGGGGATTACCGTTATCGAGTTGTCGCAGCTAGTCAAGACTCTCGAGGATGAGCTCGGCGTGTCTGCCGCCGCAGCCATGCCGGTGGCTGTGGCAGGTGCACCTGCGGCGGGCGCCGCTGCAGCCGAGGAGCAGACGGAGTTTACGGTAACTCTCACCGATATTGGTGCGAAGAAGATTAACGTCATCAAGGTCGTCAGAGAAGTCACAAGTCTTGGTCTCAAGGAGGCCAAGGATCTCGTCGAGGCGGCGCCGAAGCCGGTCAAGGAAGGCATCCCCAAGGACGAGGCTGAGGCGATCCAGAAGAAGTTCGAAGACGTCGGCGCCAAAGTCGAGATCAAGTAGTACGCCAGCCGAACGGTCGGCCCACATGCTGGTTCACACGGACGTACCTGTGAACGCGTCGAGATGTACCGTCTCTAGTGTCGGAACCGAGCCCAACACGAGCACGGTGATTGGTTGTTTGAAGTTATTCACGGCATTCAATGCGACACCCGATCCAGAGCGAGGATATAGCTGTGTACACCCTTCCTGAAAGCGCCTATCGCGAGCGGATCAACTTCTCGAAGATCTCTACGACCGTTCCGATTCCGAACCTGATTGAGATCCAGAAGAAGTCGTACGAACGTTTTCTCCAGATGAACCGTCTGGCGGCTGAGCGTGAAGACGCCGGGCTGCAGTCGGTCTTCAAGTCGGTCTTTCCGATCAGCGACTTCCGGGAGAATTCGTCGCTGGAATTCATCGACTACTCGATCGGCAACTGGGAGTGCAAGTGCAGCCGCTTGGCGGGCCTCCACCACCTGCGGCAGCCGTGCGTGGGGTGCGGGACCATGTTGGAAGTGGAGCCGCACGGTGATCACGAGATCGTGTGCCATTCGTGCGGCAAGTCCAACCATGGCCGCGGTGTGGTGTGTGACGTGTGCGGAAACACTGTTGGGTTGAAGCTCAAGTACGACGTCGAGGAGTGCCAGGAACGAGGCATGACCTACGCCGTGCCCCTCAAGGTTGCGATTCGACTGGTTGTCTGGAACAAGGATCCGGAGACTGGTGTCAAAACGATCCGCGACATCAAGGAGCAAGAGGTGTACTTCGGCGACATCCCGCTGATGACCGATAACGGGACGTTCATCATCAACGGGACGGAGCGGGTGATCGTGTCGCAGCTTCACCGGTCTCCGGGGGCGTTCTTCCATTCAGAGGACAAGGCCGCGTTCGTGGCGCAGATCATTCCGTATCGCGGGTCGTGGGTGGAGTTCGAGTACGACGCGAAGAACCTGCTCTACGTCCGAATCGACCGCAAGCGGAAGTTTCTTGCGTCGGTCTTTCTCAGAGCGTTGGGGCTCAGGGGCGCGAACGAGATCATTCAGGAGTTTCACGCGGTCGAGCAGATTTCGGTGAGGGGCCAGACCCTCAAGTGGGCGGTCAGTGACAGCCTCGTTGGGAGGCGGGCCGCCAAAGACCTCAAGATTTCAGGTTCCGATGTGTCGCTTCACAAGGGCAAGAAGATTACAAAGGCGGCAATCGCGGCACTTCGTCAGGCAGGGACCAAGACAGTCGAGGTCTCCGATACGGAGCTCGAAGGAGCGTTCGCTGCGGCCGACGTCGTGGATCCATCGACCGGTGAGGTGATTCTCGAGGCGAACGAGGAGGTTGCGCCGCGCATTATTTCGATGATGCAGGAGAAGAAGGTCAAGGAGCTCGAAGTCTTCTTCCCCGAACGTGACGAGGTCGGCCCGGTGCTGTCCGCCACCCTCGATAAGGATCCCATCCGCACGCATGAAGAATCCTTGATCGAGATTTACCGTCGGCTGCGGCCGGGAGACCCGCCCACCCTCGACAGTTCGAGGTCGCTCTTTGAGAACATGTTCTTCAACCCCCAGAAGTACGACTTCTCGCGGGTTGGACGGTTGAAGCTCAACACGAAGCTTGGGCTCGATACGCCACTCGATGAGAAGATCCTGCATCCTCAGGACTTCTATGAGGTGATCAAGTACCTCCTCAAGCTTCGGCGCAACCCGACCAACGTCGATGATATCGATCACCTCGGGAACCGGCGGGTGCGGTCGGTTGGCGAGCTCCTTGAGAACCAGTTTCGGATTGGTCTCGTGCGGATGGAGCGGGCGATCAAGGAGAAGATGTCGGTCTACCAAGAGATGGCGACCGCCATGCCGCACGATCTGATCAACGCCAAACCGGTCATGGCAGCCATTCGCGAGTTCTTTGGCTCGTCCCAGCTCTCGCAGTTCATGGACCAAACGAATCCGTTGTCCGAGATCACGCACAAGCGTCGACTCTCGGCACTGGGTCCGGGCGGGTTGTCTCGTGAGCGGGCAGGGTTCGAGGTTCGGGACGTTCATCCGACGCACTACGGTCGGATCTGCCCGATCGAGACGCCGGAGGGACCGAACATTGGGTTGATTTCGTCGCTTTCGTGTTACGCGCGAATTAACGATTTTGGATTTATCGAGTCTCCGTATCGACGAGTCAAGAATGGGCAAACCATTGACTTCGTGCAAGTCACGAAGGCCGGCGGTACGAAGTACAAGGCGGGTGACGTCGTCGCCGCCGAAGAGGTCGAGGCGACCAACACAGCAGCGAAATCCAAGAAGAAACGCGGGGCCGAGTTCGAGCCGCATTCGTTCTATTTGTCAGCGTGGGAAGAGGACCGGTATCTGATCGCGCAAGCCAACGCGCGTTTGGATGCCGAAGGAAGCTTGGTTGACGCACGTGTGAACTGCCGCCAGGCTGGCAACTTCCTGCTGGCCCCGCGCGAGAACGTCGAGTTTATCGACGTGTCGCCCAAGCAGCTCGTGTCGGTCGCGGCTTCGTTGGTGCCGTTCCTGGAGAACGATGACGCCAATCGTGCGCTCATGGGTTCGAACATGCAGCGCCAAGCGGTGCCCCTTCTTCGGGCGAGGGCCCCGTTCGTCGGGACAGGAATGGAATTCATCACGGCTCGGGACTCGGGAGCCGTTGTGGTAGCACGGCGCAGCGGCACCGTCGACTACGTAGACTCCCGTCGCGTGGTTGTCCGCGTGGAGAGCGAGACCGTTGCTCCCGAGCTGTCCAAGGACATGGGCGCGGACATCTACAACCTGACGAAATTCCGACGCTCGAATCAGAACACGTGTATCAACCAGAAGCCGATTGTCAGCGTTGGCGACAAGGTGGCTCAGGGCCAGGTGCTGGCCGACGGACCCAGCACCGAAGTAGGTGAGCTTGCCCTCGGGCAGAACGTCCTCGTCGCGTTCATGCCCTGGCGCGGGTACAACTTCGAGGACGCCATCCTCGTGTCGGAACGCATGGTCAAGGACGACTACTACACCTCGATTCATATCGAGGAGTTTGACATCGAGTCTCGCGACACGAAGCTCGGCCCGGAGGAGATCACTCGAGACATTCCGAACGTCTCGGAGGGCTTCCTCAAGGATCTCGACGAGAGCGGCATCATCCGCATCGGGGCGTACGTGAAGCCCGGAGACATCCTGGTCGGAAAGGTGACGCCAAAGGGCGAGACGCAGCTGACGCCAGAGGAGAAGTTGCTACGGGCCATTTTTGGCGAGAAGGCTGGCGATGTGAGAGACGCCTCGCTGTTGAGCCCTCCTGGCATTGAGGGGATCGTCGTCGGGGTGAAGATCTTTTCACGGAAGGGCATCGAGAAGGACGATCGGGCCAAGGCGATCGAGACCGAAGAGCTCGAGATGATGGAGAAGAATCTCGAGGACGAAGTCCGCATCTTGCACGACGAGGTCAAGAAGCGGGTTGTGGAGATGCTCGACGGCCACTCGCTGGCGAGCGATCTGTTCGATGAACACGGTCGCAACACACTACTGAGTGCTGAGACGGTGTTGACAGCCGAGACGATGCGCGAGCTGTCGTTCTCCGACCTCACGCGGGCTCGGATCGACACGAACGACTCGCGTCTCGAAAGCGACCTGCGCGGACTCGAGGATCGGACGGGGCGGCAGGTCGAAGTCATCAAACAGCTGTTCGAAGAGAAGAAGGAGAAGATTCGGCGCGGCGATGAGTTGCCGCCCGGTGTCATCAAGCTCGTCAAGGTCTATGTCGCCATGAAGCGAAAGCTGTCGGTCGGCGACAAGATGGCCGGACGGCATGGCAACAAGGGTGTGATTGCACGCGTGCTCCCGGAAGAGGACATGCCGCGACTTCCGGACGGCACGCCGGTTGAGATCGTGCTGAACCCCCTGGGTGTGCCTTCTCGAATGAATGTCGGACAGATTCTGGAAACCCATCTCGGGTGGGCGGCCCACGCCCTGGGGCTGTACTTCGCCTCACCGGTCTTCGATGGGGCGACTGAACCTGAGATCAAGAAGTGGCTCGACAAGGCCGAGCTCCCGACGAGCGGAAAGACGCCGCTCTACGACGGGATGACCGGCGAGGCGTTCGAACAGGAGGTCACGGTCGGCTATATCTACATGCTGAAGCTGTCCCACCTCGTAGATGACAAGCTGCATGCACGATCGATTGGCCCGTACTCATTGATCACGCAGCAGCCGTTGGGCGGAAAGGCTCAGTTCGGCGGGCAGCGCTTCGGCGAGATGGAAGTGTGGGCACTCGAGGCTTATGGCGCCGCCCATATTCTTCAGGAGTTGCTCACGGCGAAGTCGGATGACGTGACTGGTCGCGCGAAGATCTACGAAGCGATCGTCAAAGGCGACGCATCGTTTACGCCTGGGCTCCCGGAGTCGTTCAACGTGCTCATCCGCGAGTTGCAGGCGCTGTGTCTCGACGTCGACCTCATCAAGTCCAAGAAGCCGCCCGCATTGCTGGTTTCTGAATCTGAGCCGGAGGACGTCCCGACGATTGAGGATGTCTTACCTGAGATCACTACCTAAGCGGGATCGAAAGGAACGCCATGCGACCAAACTATGCCGAACGGAGTGCGCTGACCGTCGATTTCGACGCGATACGGATCAGTCTTGCCTCCCCAGAGAAGATCCTGTCCTGGTCACACGGTGAGGTCACGAAGCCGGAGACGATCAACTACCGCACGTTCAAGCCCGAGCGCGACGGCCTGTTCTGCGCAAAGATCTTCGGTCCGGTGACCGACTGGGAGTGCTTGTGCGGAAAGTACAAGCGGATGAAACACCGTGGTGTCATCTGCGACAAGTGTGGAGTCGAGGTGACACAGGCCAAGGTTCGCCGTGAGCGTCTGGGTCACATCACGCTCGCCACATCGGTGAGCCACGTCTGGTTCTTCAAAGGTCTGCCCAGTCGGATCGGCCACCTCCTCGACATTTCGCTCCGGGAGCTGGAGCGAGTGCTGTACTTCGAGGCGTACGTCGTGATTGAGCCTGGCGAGACCGAGTTCAAGCAAAACCAGTTGCTGACTGAAGAACAGTACCGAAAGGCGCGAGAGGAGTTCGGCTCCAAGTTCCGTGCCCAGATGGGTGCAGAGGCGATCAAGGAGCTGCTGAAGCGCGCCGACATCGAAGAGCTATCGTCGGAGTTACGGGTCAAGATGCGGAGTGAGACCTCTGTCCAAAAGACCCTAAAGTACGCGAAACGGCTCAAAGTCGTCGACTCCTTCAGGCGTTCAACGAACCGACCGGAATGGATGATTCTTGACGTGGTTCCGGTGATTCCGCCCGAACTTCGGCCGCTGGTTCCGCTCGACGGCGGCCGGTTTGCTACGTCCGATCTCAACGATCTGTATCGGCGCGTGATCAACCGGAACAATCGGCTAAAGAAGCTGATGGAGCTCAGTGCGCCGGATGTCATCATCCGCAACGAGAAGCGGATGCTGCAGGAAGCTGTTGATGCACTATTCGACAACGGCCGCCGGGGTCGGGTCCTTCGAGGGGCGAATAACAGGCCGCTCAAGTCGCTTTCCGACACGTTGAAGGGAAAGCAAGGACGTTTTCGGCAGAACCTGCTCGGAAAACGCGTCGACTATTCAGGGCGCTCGGTCATCGTCGTCGGGCCGGAATTGAAGCTGCACCAGTGTGGTCTCCCAAAGAAGATGGCCCTTGAGCTGTTCAAGCCCTTTATCTACAACAAGCTCGAAGATCGCGGGTTGGTCGCGACGATCAAGCAGGCCAAGGAGATGGTCGAGCAGCAAGAACCCGAGGTGTGGGACATTCTCGAAGAGGTGATTCGACAGCACCCGGTCTTACTCAATCGTGCGCCGACGCTCCATCGGCTTGGGATTCAGGCGTTCGAGCCAGTGTTGGTGGAAGGCAAGGCGATTCGCATCCATCCGCTCGTGTGCACGGCGTTCAACGCAGACTTCGACGGCGACCAGATGGCCGTTCACGTCCCGCTTTCACCGGAGGCCCAGATCGAGGCATCCGTGCTGATGCTGTCGTCGACCAACATCATGAACCCCTCCAACGGGGCGCCGATTACCGTGCCGTCCCAGGACATCGTGCTCGGATGTTACTACCTGACGAAGGCCAAGCCGGGTGCCAAGGGCGAGGGGCGTGTGTTCGGATCCCGCGACGACGTGCTCCTGGCACTGGAGGCGGGCGTTGTTGAGACGCTGTCACCGATCCGCCTCAGGTTAAGCGGCGAGTTTATGGATCTGACTGTAGGGCGGGACGACCAGGATGTGCTGCATGCGCCCGTCGAACCGCTCGAGAAGAAGATTGTCAACACCACTGTTGGGCGCGTCGTGTTCAATAACGCCCTCCCCGACGACGTTCCCTTTGTCAATGGCCTCCTGAAGAAGAAGGGGTTGCAGGAGCTGGTGCAGTACAGCTACTTGCGTCACGGGATCAAGGTGACCGTTGCGATGCTGGACCGTCTAAAAGACCTCGGGTTCTTCTATGCGACAAAGTCTGGGCTGTCGGTTGGGATCGACGACTTGGTGATCCCGAAGGAGAAGGCTGGGTTGATCAAGGGGGCCAACGCTGGAGTCATTAGCGTCGAACAGCAGTATCTGGATGGTGCCATCACCAACGGTGAGCGCAAGAATAAGGTCATCGCGATTTGGTCTGATGTGACGGAAAAGATTGCCGACGCGATGTTCCGAGAAATGGAGGACACCGATACGGCAGAGGGCGGTTCGTTCAACCCCGTCTTCATCATGGCAGACTCGGGCGCGCGCGGAAGCAAGCAGCAGATCCGACAGTTGGCTGGTATGCGCGGTCTCATGGCGAAACCGTCGGGCGAGATTATCGAAACGCCGATCACGTCCAACTTCCGCGAAGGGCTCACGGTGCTGCAGTACTTCATCTCGACGCACGGCGCACGCAAGGGGCTCGCCGATACCGCGTTGAAGACCGCCGATTCAGGGTATCTCACTCGGCGACTCGTCGACGTTGCGCAGGATGTGATCATCTCGGAAATCGACTGCGGAACGCTGGATGGTCTCGAGTCGCGGGCCATTGTGGAGAGTGGCGAGATCATCGAGCCGCTGCGCGACCGAATCGTTGGTCGCGTAACGCTCGAACGGGTCAGGGATCCGTTCACCGATGAGCTGATCGTCGATGTCAACACCGAGATCAGCGAGGAGCTCGCCTCGACGGTCCAAGAGGCGGGGATTGAGAAGGTCAGGATCCGATCGGTGCTCAGCTGTGCGTCCCGCCGCGGTTGCTGCGCCCGGTGCTACGGTCGAGACTTGTCAACCGGAAAGCTCGTCGAGCTGGGGATGGCGGTCGGGGTCATTGCCGCACAGTCGATCGGCGAACCGGGGACGCAGCTCACGATGCGGACCTTCCACATTGGCGGCACGGCCTCGCGAGTGTCCGAACAGTCGACGCTCGAGAGCAAGCATGCCGGGAAAGCGGTGTTCCAGGGCGTCCAGGTCGTGGAGAAGAAGGACGGGACGACTGTTGTGATGAACCGAACAGGTTCGCTTGTGATTCGGGACGCAAAGGGACGAGACCGCGAGCGGTACGCGCTGGTCTACGGTGCTAGCCTCCGCGTTCACGACGGTCAACACGTCGAACCCGAACAGACCCTTGTTGAGTGGGATCCGTACACGTTCGCGATGCTGACGGAGCAAGAGGGCACCGTGCGGTTCAAGGACATCATCGAAGGGATGACGGTTCACGAGGAGATCGACGAGGTGACGGGGCTGATGCGTCTGATCATCGTCGACTCGCCGGATGAGAAGAAGCAGCCGACGATTGAGATTCGCGACGCTGCCGGCAAGGTGAGTCGGCGGTACCACATGCCGTCTCATGCTCACCTCATGGTGGCCGAGGGGGACGCGGTTGGGGGTGGGGATGTCCTGGCCAAGATTCCGCGCGAGACAACGAAGACCAAGGACATCACGGGTGGCCTCCCACGGGTCGTGGAACTCTTTGAAGCGCGTAAGCCGCGGGAGACGGCTGTCATCAGTGAGATCGACGGTGTCGTCAAGCACGGAGGCATCGTCAAGGGGATGCGGAAGATGATCATCATTCCCGACGAAGAAGCCGAGCCACGTGAATACTCGCTGCCCCGCGGCGTGCACGTCAATGTGCAAGAGGGCGACCGCGTCCGCGCTGGTGAGCCCCTGATGGATGGCCCGAGCAATCCGCACGATATCCTCAGCGTGCTGGGGGAGAAGGCGCTGCACAGCTATCTCGTCAACGAGATCCAAGAGGTCTACCGTCTCCAAGGTGTCAATATCAATGACAAGCACATCGAGGTCATCGTGCGCCAGATGATGCGGTGGGTGAAGGTTGAAGACGTGGGCGACACGGAGTTCCTGGTCGATGAACAGGTCGACAAGGTCCGGTTCACAGAAGAGAACGAGCGCATTCTTGCCGATGGCGGCCGGCCGGCGACGGGGCGACCTCTGTTGTTGGGGATCACGAAGGCGTCACTGTCGACCGAGTCGTTTATCTCCGCGGCGTCGTTCCAAGAGACGACGCGCGTATTGACCGAAGCCTCGATTTCAGGAAAGGTCGACCATCTCCGGGGGCTCAAGGAGAACGTGACGATGGGGCGCCTGATACCGGCTGGCACTGGGTTCGAGTTCTACAGGCACGTTAGTATCGAGCCGGACGAGCCGCCACCGCCACCGCCGATGTCGTTGGAGGAGCTGGAACTGGAACGAGAGATGGATTATTTCATCGATTCTGAGGAGAGAGTAGGTCGTCCCGATGTGGAAGCCGTGGAGGGTCAATAGCTTGGCGAGATCTCGGGTTTACAACCGAGCGGCGTGAATCGTTCCACGTGTCTTGCAGGGCTGTCGGCGCTGTGCCTTGCGCGCCCTACGTGGTGACGCGGGGCAGTCGCTTCCGAGGAGTTGTTCCGAGGCCCGCTGGTTGCTCAGGTAGGGCTTATGTGATAGTGTTTTAAGGTTTTGTCGGGCCAGGAAACCCTATCTGGCTCCGACCCGTCCGAAAGGGTCGTCGTCCCGACCCTTTCCTATATGGTGTGGTGACCTCGGCGTTCGTTCCGGGGCCTGCCTACACGACGCGCTTACAGACATAGGGTCAACCGGACCCAGGTGCCAAGCTGTCAACATGTTGGCAGCTTTTAGGCTTGGGCCACTTTTTCTTGCCGCGGAGTGACGCGTTTGGCGCGTTGCGCGGTGCCAAGGGTAGAGGAGTCGTCTTGCCGACGATCAGCCAGTTGGTTCGGAAGGGACGCGTGCGGGTCTTGAGTAAGAACAAGAGCCCCGCATTGCAGCGGTGTCCCCAGAAGCGCGGTGTGTGCGTACGCGTCTTCACGCAGACGCCGAAGAAGCCGAACTCAGCGCTTCGAAAGGTCGCACGCGTGCGGCTGACGAATGGCATTGAGGTGACCAGCTACATCCCTGGCGAGGGCCACAACCTCCAAGAGCATTCCCTTGTGCTGATTCGTGGCGGCCGCGTCAAGGATCTGCCGGGGGTGAGATACCACGTTGTGCGCGGTACGCTGGATACCGTCGGCGTACAGGAACGCAGGCAGGGTCGCTCGAAGTACGGCGCCAAGCGGCCGAAAGCGTAGCAGGTAACGCAGGAGTCTAGAGTTTGAAGTCCGACGCCCGGAGGAAATGCTTCAATGCCACGTCGACGTGAGGTTCCGAAGCGCGAGGTCCCGCCGGACCCCTTGTACAGCAGTACGCTGGTCACGAAGTTCGTGCGGATGCTGATGCGGGGTGGTAAACGCAGCGTCGCCGAAGGGATTCTGTATGGCAGCTTGGACATCATCCAGACCCGCACTGGCGATGATCCATTGAAGATCTTCAAGAAGGCGGTCGACAACACGAAGCCAAGCCTCGAGGTCAAGTCGCGCCGGGTCGGGGGCTCGAACTATCAAGTGCCGATCGAGGTGTCTCCCAATCGCCGCCTCGGGTTGAGCATTCGCTGGCTCACGGCGTATGCCAGAAGCCGCGGCGACGGCAAGACAATGCGCGAGAAGCTGGCAAACGAGTTAATTGACGCGTCTAACCTGAGAGGTGGGTCGGTCAAGAAGCGGGAAGACACGCATCGAATGGCAGAAGCTAACAAGGCGTTTTCTCACTACCGATGGTGATAACCCGTGAACGCCCTGTACGCCTCAACAGCGGAGGCAGGCGTCGTGCAGCGGCATGCCGACGGCAAGCCCTGAGGTGTCGCTCGCTGGTCGGTGGTAGGTGGGGTCGCCGACGGTGACTACCAAGGAGCTCTCCGTCGAGTCACGGGCCACAGCGAAGGGTGGTGCGCGAAAGTCGGAGACCATGTCAAGGCAAGTTCCCCTTAGTCGTACCCGGAATCTCGGCATCATGGCACATATCGATGCCGGCAAGACCACGACGACCGAACGCATCCTGTACTACACGGGGATTACCTACAAGCTAGGTGAAGTTCACGAGGGCACTGCCGTCATGGACTGGATGGAGCAGGAGCAGGAGCGCGGCATTACGATAACGTCAGCCGCGACGACGTGCTTCTGGCGGGATCACCGGATCAACATTATCGATACGCCGGGGCACGTTGATTTCACCGCTGAAGTGGAGCGCTCGCTTCGGGTTCTGGATGGCGTCATTGCCGTCTTTGATGCCGTCGGTGGTGTCGAGCCCCAATCGGAGACCGTGTGGCGACAGGCTGACAAGTACCGCGTGCCCCGTATCTGTTTTGTCAACAAGATGGATCGCGTGGGGGCCGATTTCGCCGGCACCATCGAGCAGATTCGAACGAAGCTGCAGGGGAATCCCGTGGCGCTGCAGTTTCCGATAGGTGCCGAGGACGGGTTCGAGGGAGTTGTCGATCTGGTCGCCATGAAGGCGGTTCGGTACACGGACGAGACCGTCAGTGATGAGGCGATCGTCGAAGATATTCCCGAAGAGTATCAGGCGCAGGCTCGCGAACTCCGAGAACAGCTGATTGAGAAGGTGGCCGAGGTCGATGACGGCCTGCTGAGTAAGTACCTACACGGCGAGAAGATTGAGGAAGCGGAGATTCGTCAAACGCTCAGGCGCCGGGTTGTCGAGTCGGTCACTCATGAGGATGTGCCGTTTGTTCCCGTTCTGTGCGGATCGGCCTTCAAGAACAAAGGCGTGCAGCAGTTGCTCGACGCGGTCGTCGACTATTTGCCGGCTCCCAGCGACGTGCTACCGATCACGGGGATCGACCCAAACGCACCCGACGAGACCGAGGTCGAGCGTCCCGCAGATGACGAGGCTCCGTTCTCGGCGCTCGCATTCAAGATCATGACCGACCCGTTCGTCGGTCAGTTGACGTTCATTCGCGTCTACTCCGGTGTGATGGCAACCGGGTCGACCATATACAACCCCGTCCGCCAGCGTAGCGAGCGTGTCGGTCGCCTGCTCAAGATGCACGCGAACAAGCGTGAGGAGATCAAGCAGGTGTACGCGGGAGACATCGCTGCCGCCGTCGGGTTGAAGAGCGTCAATACCGGTGACACGATTTGCGACAAGCGTCACCCGGTTGTTCTTGAGGCCATGGACTTTCCGAGTCCGGTGATCAGCCTCGCGATCGAGCCCAAGACGAAGGCAGATCAGGGAAAGCTTGGGCAGGGGCTGGCGAAGCTGACCGTAGAGGACCCGACCTTCCAGGTGAAGTCCGACGCGGAGACAGGACAGGTCGTCATCTCTGGGATGGGCGAGCTGCATCTTGAGATTCTCGTCGACCGGCTGTTTCGCGAGTTCGGTGTCGCCGCTGCCGTCGGACGCCCTCAGGTGGCTTACAAGGAGACGCTGACGCACCCCGCTGAGAGCGAAGGCCGTTATGTGAAACAGACGGGTGGTCGTGGCCAGTTTGGGCACGTCAAGATTCGCGTCGTGCCCGTTCAGCCGGGTCATGGGTTCGAGTTCGTAAATGATATCCGTGGCGGCGCCATTCCTCGTGAGTACATCAAGTCCGTCGAAGATGGGATTCGAGAGGCGATGACGACCGGTGTGCTCGCCGGCTATCCCATCGAAGATGTGAGTGTTTCCCTATACGACGGTTCGTACCACGATGTCGATTC
This sequence comes from Vicinamibacterales bacterium, assembly GCA_965223015.1. Lineage (GTDB taxonomy): Bacteria > Acidobacteriota > Vicinamibacteria > Vicinamibacterales > UBA8438 > CAUZIB01. The sequence goes on from CBDCVL010000009.1 coordinate 111,486, forward strand.
CTCGGAGGTCGCGTTCAAGGTCGCGGGGGGGATGGCGTTTCGTGAGGCGGCGCGGAAGGCCGGAGCCCAGTTGCTCGAGCCGGTGATGCGGGTCGAGGTGGTTGTCCCAGAGGAGTACATGGGAGACATCATTTCCGACCTGAACTCCCGCCGCGGTCGAGTGCGGACGATGGAAGCCCGTGCTGGAACCCAGATTGTGAACGCGCGCGTGCCGCTGGCGGAGATGTTCGGCTATGCCACCGACCTACGGTCGAAAACCCAGGGACGAGCAACCTATTCCATGCACTTTGACAGATACGAGCAGGTGCCTCAGGCAGTGAGCGAAGAGGTGGTTGGGCGTATTCAAGGTAAGTGAGGGGCTGGAGCCATGGCGAAAGAGAAATTTGACCGGTCGAAACCGCACGTCAACATTGGGACGATTGGGCACATCGACCACGGGAAGACGACGCTGACGGCGGCGATTACGGCGGTGATGGCGAAGCATGATCCGACGAATATGGCCCGGTCGTTTGACTCGATTGACAATGCGCCGGAGGAACGGGAGCGGGGGATTACGATCGCGACGGCGCACGTGGAATACACGACGGGGAATCGGCACTACGCGCACGTGGACTGTCCGGGGCACGCGGACTACATCAAGAACATGATTACGGGCGCGGCGCAGATGGACGGCGCGATTCTGGTGGTGGCGGCGACAGATGGGCCGATGCCGCAGACGCGGGAGCACATCTTGCTGGCGCGGCAGGTGGGCGTGCCGTCGCTGGTGGTGTTTTTGAACAAAGTGGACATGGTGGACGACCCGGAGCTGTTGGAGCTGGTGGAGCTGGAAGTGCGGGAGCTGTTGAGCTCGTATGATTACCCGGGCGACGACCTCCCGGTGGTGCAGGGGTCGGCCCTGAAGGCGCTGGAAGGGGACGCGGACGGCGAGAAGTCGATTGACGAGCTGATGGCGGCGGTGGATGGGTATGTGCCGCTGCCGGAGCGGGATATTGACAAGCCCTTTCTGATGCCGATTGAGGATGTGTTTTCGATTTCGGGCCGCGGGACGGTGGTGACGGGGCGCGTGGATCGGGGCAAGGTCCTGGTGAGCGAGGAGATCGAGATTGTTGGGTTCACGCCGACGCAGAAGAAGGTGGTGACGGGCGTCGAGATGTTCCGGAAGCTGCTGGATGAGGGCGTGGCGGGGGACAACATTGGCGTGCTGTTGCGGGGCACGGAGAAGGACGACGTGGAGCGGGGGCAGGTGCTGGCGAAGCCGGGGTCGATTACGCCGCACACGAAGTTCAAGGGCGAAGTGTATGTGCTGACGAAGGACGAGGGGGGGCGGCACACACCCTTTTTCAATGGGTATCGTCCGCAATTTTATCTCCGCACGACGGATGTGACGGGGGTGGCGAATTTGCCGGACGGGGTCGAGATGGTGATGCCGGGCGACAACGTGACGGTCAATGTGGAGCTGATTACGCCGGTGGCGCTGGAGAAAGGGCTGCGGTTTGCGATTCGCGAAGGCGGGCGCACGGTTGGCTCGGGCACGATCACCGAGATCGTTGAATAGGTAGTGCAGGCGCGCACGGCGCGTCTCGAGGGACCGGACTGGGGTGAGGAATGGAGAGTAGATGGCGACGTTCAGCGACAAGATTCGTATCCGTCTAAAGGCGTACGATCATCGCGTGCTGGACCAATCGACGACGGAAATCGTCGACACCGCGCGACGGACGGGTGCACGCCTTGCCGGACCGATCCCGCTTCCGACGGAAAAGAACAAGTGGACTGTCCTGCGGTCGCCGCACGTCGACAAGAAGTCCCGCGAGCAGTTCGAGATTCGTACGCACAAGCGATTGATCGATATTTTCGAGCCGACGCCGCAAACCGTTGACGCGCTGATGAAGCTGGACCTGCCCGCGGGCGTGGACGTCGAAATCAAGGCGTTTGGCAAGGAGCATAACTAGACGTCCACCATGACGACGGCGGATGAGTCAGGTTTAGGGTCAGAACGTGGTAACAGGAATCCTTGGCAAGAAGATCGGGATGACACAGGTGTTCGCCGATGATGGCGCTGCCCTTCCGGCAACCGTCCTGAGGGCTGGTCCGTGTGTGGTCGTGCAGCAACGGACAGCCGACCGCGACGGATATGAGGCGGTCCAGATTGGTCTCGTTGAGGACAAGCCGGCGCGAGTGACCAAGCCCGTCGCAGGCCTGTACACGCGAGCAAATGTGCCTCCGACGCGAGTGCGTCGAGAAGTGGACCTCGACGACGCCGGTGATGCGCCGAAAGAGGGTGACCAGGTGCTCGTATCGTTGTTTGAGGCGGGCGATCAGGTCGACGTGACCGGTATCAGCCGCGGGCGCGGATTTCAGGGAGTCATGAAGCGGCACGGCTTCCGTGGAGGGGGCGCGACACACGGCTCGATGTTTCACCGGGCGCCGGGGTCGATCGGCCAGTCCTCGTATCCCTCTCGTGTGTTCAAGGGGATGCGTGGTCCGGGGCGGATGGGTGGAGATCGCGTGACGGTGCGGAACTTGAGCGTCATCCAGGTGGACGCCAATAATCACCAACTCGTGGTGCGGGGCGCCGTTCCCGGTGCGCCCGGAGGGTATGTTGTGATCCGCAAGGCCATCGCGCCACGGCGGATATCGGCGGATGGGGCGAAGAACGGCTAGCAGTAGAGAGTCGTCTTCGATAGAGCCATGACACTTGACGTTGTCAACGCACAGAGGGAAAAGGTCGACTCGGTCGAACTGAGTGATGACGTGTTTGGCGGGCGTGTCAACGCCAGTCTGATTTGGGAATCGGTGGTCCATCAGAACGCAGCGGATCGGCAGGGCACACACGCGACAAAGACGCGCGGAGTGGTGCAGGGCTCTGGACGCAAACTGTGGCGCCAGAAGGGAACCGGTCGTGCGCGGGTCGGCGACCTACGCACCCCGTTGTGGCGCGCCGGCGGCACCGTATTCGGTCCGCAGCCGAGGGATTACAACTATGCGTTTCCTCGGAAGATGGTTCGCGGTGCGCTGCGCGCCGCACTGGTGCAGAGGTTACGCGATGGTGACGTGATGGTGGTTGATGGCCCATCGACCCTGGTCGTGGATGAACCGCGAACCAAGCTGGCGGTCGAGCGGCTGGGCCAGTTGGAGATCAGCGGGCGGACCGTACTCGTCGACGTGAAGGTCGATCAGAACCTCGCTCTTGCAGTTCGAAATATCCCGCTCGTCCGTCTTGTCGAGAGTGCCCGGCTCACGGCGCGGGACGTCATCGGCGCGAGCCGGGTTGTTGTCAGCAAGGCCGCGGTCGAGCATCTCGCGAAGGTCTTGGAGTCATGAAACTGACTGAGGTCATTCGCAGGGCGGTCGTTACCGAGAAGTCATCCATCCTTCGTGAGGACGGTCAGATTCTGGTGTTTGAGGTCGCGAAACGCGCAACCAAGGTTGATGTCAAACGCGCGGTTGAGCAGTTATTGGGTGCGAAGGTCGACAAAGTTCGAACGTCGATTAACCACGGGAAAGTCAAGAGGCAGGGGCGCTTTTTTGGTCAGCGTCCTGACTGGAAGAAGGCGTACGTGCGGCTGAAGCCGGGGGAGAAGACGCCGGACTTCCTCGAAGGGGTGTAGGCCGAGCGACACGGGACGACACGATGGCCATTCGCAAGTACAAGCCGACATCGGCGGGTCGCAGGTTTCAAACGGGTCACGTTTTCGACGAGATCACGACCGACCGACCGTATCGGCCACTGACGGAGCCACTCAAGAAATCGGGCGGCCGGAACAATCTTGGCGAAATCACCGTGTGGTGGCGTGGGGGCGGTCACAAGCGAGCGTACCGCGTGGTTGATTTCAAGCGGAACAAGCACGATGTGCCGGCGAAAGTCGTGACCGTCGAGTACGACCCGAACCGGTCTGCTCGGATTTCTCTGTTGAGCTACGCGGATGGGGAGAAACGATACATCTTGCATCCGCTCGGCCTCAAGGTCGGAGCCCCGGTGATTTCTGGGATGAACGTTGACATTCTTCCGGGTAATGCGCTCCCGCTCAAGAACATCCCGCTCGGAACGCTTGTACATAATGTAGAGCTGCGCCCCGGAAAAGGTGGACAGCTCGCTCGAGGCGCCGGTACGTCACTCCAGGTGGTCGCGAAGGAGGGCAAGTATGTCACGGTCAAGCTGCCGTCCGGGGAAACCCGGCTGCTGTTTCCGGAGTGCCTTGCCACGATCGGCCAGGTCGGCAATGTCGATCATGGGAACATTTCGATTGGGAAGGCCGGTCGCAACCGTTGGCTGGGGCGTCGGCCGCATGTGCGGGGCATCGCCATGAATCCTGTTGACCACCCGCTGGGCGGAGGCGAGGGTTCTTCGGCCGGTGGACGCCATCCGGTGTCGCCGTGGGGCACGCCGGCAAAGGGCTTCAAGACCCGTCGTAAGAAGCCGTCGGACCGGTTCATCCTTCAGCGGAAGCGGAAGCGTGGCAAGTGATGATCAGGGTGTTGGTTAAGGTCGAGGACAGCCGCGAGGAAGACGTTCGATGAGTCGATCACTCAAGAAGGGCCCCTTCGTCGATCTCCCGCTTCTGGAGAAGATCGAGGTCATGAACCAGAGCGGCGAGCGGAAGGTCATCAAGTCATGGTCGCGGCGTTCGACCATCGTGCCTGAGATGGTCGGGCACACTATTGCCGTACACAACGGCAGGAAGTTCATTCCGGTCTACGTGACCGAGAACATGGTCGGGCATAAGTTCGGTGAATTCTCACCGACTCGCCTGTTCCGGGGGCACACCGGCAGGGGTGACAAGGTCGCATCGGTAACCAGGGGAGGCGCGCGGTGACCGAGGGACGCGCGACGGCCAGGTTCGTCCGCGGATCAGCTCAGAAGGCGGGGCTGGTGATGGACCTTATTCGAGGCCGTGACGTCAATTCCGCGCTGGCAACACTGCGATTTTCACGGAAGAGTGTCGCGCTGGACGTATCCAAAGTGTTGCGATCGGCGATCGCGAACGCGCAGCAGAAAGACGGCGCAAGTGGTGACGTCGACCGCCTTTTCGTAGGGAGTTGCTATGCCAACCAGGGCCCGCAGCTGAAGCGGATTCGGGCGGCACCAATGGGTCGGGCTTTTCGAATCATCAAGCGTTCGTCGCACCTGACGGTCGTCGTGAATGAGCGTGAAGAGGTCGTGCGGGTACCGGTGTCGGCTCCGTCTGAGGAATCGTCGACGGACGCTCCGCCGAAGGTGGCGAAGAAGGCGACCGCAAAGAAGTCGCGATCCGGCGGGCAGGCGAAGAGAAAGACGGCGAAGAAGGAAACTGGAACGAAGGCAAAGGCGGTCGAAGCAGCGAAGTCGACTGACGATTAGCTCGCGACCGAAGAGACAACGCATGGGGCAGAAGGTTCATCCGTACGGGTTCCGGCTTGGATACAACAAGACGTGGCGGTCACGATGGTACGCAGACAAGGACTACGCCAAGCTGTTGCATGAGGATCTTGCACTCCGGGGAGATCTCAAGAAGCGTTTTGCGCATGCCGGCGTCTCGAAGATCGAGATCGAGCGTGCCGCAAACAAGCTCAAGCTGGACATCTACACGTCGCGACCGGGCATTATCATCGGTCGGAAGGGGACCGAGGTCGACAAGCTCAAGACCGAGATCCAGAAGCGGACGAATCGCGAAGTCTTCATCAACATTCAGGAGATCCAGAAACCTGAGCTTGATGCTCAACTGATCAGCGAATCGGTAGCGTTGCAGCTGGAGAAGCGTGTGGCGTTCCGCCGTGCGATGCGGAAGGCAGTCGAATCTGCTCTTCGATTCGGAGCGCGCGGCGTCAAGGTTCGAGTGGGGGGGCGCCTCAACGGTGCGGAGATTGCGCGATCGGAGTGGTATCTGCATGGACAGTTGCCGCTGCAGACGCTGCGCGCCGACATCGACTATGGGTTCGGCGAAGCACGGACCACATATGGCGTCATCGGGGTCAAGGTCTGGTTGTACAAAGGTGAGCGAATCGTGCCGCAGACCGGGCGGGAGGAAGACTTCCGCACGCCGCGTCGTCGTACGTAGCACAGGGTATTCGTCATGTTGATGCCGAAGAAGGTCAAGTATCGGAAGCAGCACCGAGGGCGCATGACCGGTAAGGCGTGGCGCGGGTCCACGGTCTCGTTCGGAGACTACGGAATGAAGGCCCTCGAGCCGTGCTGGCTGACCGACCGGCAGATCGAGGCTGCTCGCGTGGCAATGACCCGCTTCGTCAAGCGTGGCGGAAAGATTTGGGTCCGTGTGTTTCCGGACAAGCCGATCACCAAGAAGCCGCAGGAGACCCGGATGGGCAAGGGGAAGGGCTCGCCAGAGCAGTGGGTTGCCGTTGTGCGACCAGGACGCATCCTGTTCGAAATGGAAGGCGTGAGCGCCACGGACGCCGAGCGGGCGATGCAGTTGGCGGCTGCGAAACTCCCGATCCACACCAAGTTTACGACCCGTTTCGGTGAGGCGTCGCAGTGACAGACATAGGCGAGCTTCGGGAGTTAGGCACAGAGGACCTGTCCCGGCGCCTCTTGGACCTCGACGACCAGGTATTTCGTCACCGGATGCAGCAGTCCACGACGCAGGGGGAAGGGCCGAACAAGATGCGACAGCTTCGCCGCGAGCGGGCACGGGTAAAGACGCTACTGCGAGAGCGTGAGCTGGCCAGGGAGGGTGGTCGTTGATGGCCAGCAAGCGAGAGGTGATTGGCGTTGTCGTTCGGGACAAGCTCGATAAGGGTGTCATCGTTGCGGTGGAGCGCCGGGTGCGGAACGCGCTCTACGGAAAGATTCAGCGACGGACGTCGAAGTTCATGGCGCATGACGAAGCGAACGCGGCCAAGGTCGGTGACCGGGTCGCGATGGTTGAGTCGCGACCCTTGAGTCGTCAAAAGCGATTCGTCGTAACCCGTGTCGTAGAGCGAGCGAGAGCCATATGAGCGAGGCCGGTCAAGCATGATTCAGATGCAATCCGTTCTGGACGTGGCGGACAATTCCGGCGCTCGCAAGATCGCCGTCATTAATCCGCTCGGCGGCTCTACGGGGCGGTATGCGCGGCTCGGAGACGTCGTCATCGCGTCCGTCAAGGAAGCGGTTCCGGCGTCGCAGGTAAAGAAGGGACAGGTCGTCAGGGCGGTCATCGTTCGCACGCGCAAGGAACACCGACGCCGTGATGGTAGCTACGTAAGGTTCGACCGCAACGCGGCCGTCTTGATCAACGAGCAAAACGAACCGGTTGGCACGCGAGTATTCGGTCCGGTGGCTCGTGAACTTCGGGAGCGTAAGTTCATGAAGATCGTCTCGCTGGCACCGGAGGTGTTGTAGGCGGAGAAGGCCTCAATATCATGTCAAGACTCCGAACGCCCGTTCGAAAGAACGACACGGTTATTGTGGTTGGTGGAAAGGACCGCGGGAAGCGCGGTCGCGTACTGCGTGTCATCCCTGACCGCAACCGAGTGATCGTCGAGGGCATCAACTTCATCAAACGGCACACGCGACCCAACCCACAGCAGAACGTCAAAGGTGGCGTGGTCGAACGCGAGGCATCGCTCCACGCTTCGAATCTTCAGATCGTCTGTCCTGAATGTGGTGCACCGACGAGAATCGGTCATGAGATTTTGGGTGACGGTCGCAAGGTCAGGGTGTGTCGCAAGTGTGATGGGGCGGTGGACAAATGAGCCGTCTGCACGATCGATATCGAGACGAGGTGATTCCCTCTCTTCGGAAGGAATTTGGGTACTCCAACGCCATGGCCGTGCCGAGGATCGAGCGCGTGGTCGTGAACATGGGGCTGGGTGAAGCGACCCAGAACGCGAAGTTGATAGAGCTTGGCGCAAACGAGCTGACCCTCATCACCGGGCAGAAGCCCGTAACAACAAGAGCCCGGAAGTCCATCGCACAGTTCAAGCTGCGTGCGGGAGTACCGGTCGGCACGATGGTGACGCTCCGCGGCGAGCGGATGTACGAGTTTCTTGACCGGCTCATCGCGATCGCGCTGCCTCGTGTACGTGACTTTCGCGGTGTGTCTCCGCGTGGGTTCGACGGCCGCGGGAACTTCACGATGGGTTTGAGAGACCAGCTCATCTTCCTTGAAATCGACTACATGAACGTCGATTCGGCGCGTGGGATGAATATCAGCGTCGTGACGACAGCGAAGTCGGACGAGGAGGGACGCAGGCTGTTGAAGTTGATCGGGATGCCCTTAGGGTGAACTAGATGTCGACTATAGCGAAGAGGGTCAAAGACCTAAAGCCGCCCAAGTTCAGAGTGCGCCTGCGCAACCGTTGTCGGTTGTGCGGTCGCCCGAGGGGCTACCTCCGGAAGTTCGCACTCTGCCGGTTGTGCTTCCGGTTGCGTGCCCTCGATGGCGAGATTGTGGGCGTCACGAAGAGCAGCTGGTAACGGGCGAGCGGGTGGGCGCGGCATCCTCGGCGTGGTGGCCCGTGAGTGTCATGAGTGCGAACGGAGAGCTATGACAGATCAGATCGCTGACATGCTGACGCGGATACGCAACGCGACGGCGGGACGGCGGATGCGCGTGGACGTCCCGCGGTCCAAACTCAAAGCTGAGATCGCGCGGATTCTCCAGAGTGAGGGTTACATTCAGGGGTTCAAGTTCGTCGAGTTGCCGGTTGAGCGGCGCGGGTACCCCGACCACATGATCCGCATTTCTCTCAAGTACGGTCCGCGCGGCGAGCGAGTCCTATCTGGGCTCGAACGAGTGAGTCGGCCAGGTCGCCGGGTGTACTACGCGAAGTCCAAAACGCCTGCCGTGTTGGCGGGATTGGGAACGAGCATCGTGACGACTTCTCGGGGTGTCATGACGGGTCGCCAGGCCACCGAAGCGGGTGTCGGTGGTGAGGTTCTGTGCAACGTCTGGTAGGTCCACGGACTCTACAGTTTTGAGTATTGACTGATGTCTCGAGTAGGTAAGAAGCCAATTCCGCTACCCAGCGGTGTCACGGTGACCGTAGGGGCAGACAACGTGGAAGTGCAGGGCCCGAAGGGCAAGCTGCGCCAGTTGATCCCGCCGGGTATCCGGTTCGAGCTGACTGACGGCCGACTCGTGGCCCAGCTGGAACGAGAGAACGATCGGACGCTACGCAAGTTTCATGGCTTGGCCCGCAGCCTGGTGGCAAATGCCGTCCGAGGTGTCACGGAAGGTTTCAAGAAAGAACTCGATATCGTAGGCATCGGCTACAGGGCCGAGGTCAAGGGACCGCAAGTTGTCTTCGCGCTGGGTTACTCGCATCCTGTCGTGTTCGATACGCCCGCCGGAATCGACATCGCCATTGATAAGCAGACCCACATTGTGGTGAGCGGCATTGACCGGCAGCTGGTTGGTCAGGTTGCCGCTGATATCCGGTCACTGCGAAAGCCAGATCCCTACAAGCAAAAGGGAGTGCGATACACCGGCGAAGTGCTGAAGAAGAAGGTCGGGAAGACCGGAGCCTAGGGGATGAAGGTCAAGACGAAGAAGCAACGTCGCACCCGAGTCCGGCTGCGGCATCGACAACGAATTCGAGGGAGCGCAGAGCGCCCCCGATTCGCTGTGTCCCGCAGTCTTGCGCATATTTCAGCGCAGGTGATCAACGATGAGCTCGGCCAGACAATCGTTTCGGCGTCGAGCACCGAGCCGGCCGTGAGGGCGCTGTTGCAAAACGGTGCCAAGGGCGGCAATGTGGCCGGCGCCCGAGTGGTCGGGAAACTCATCGCGGAGCGTCTGATCGAACGCGGCATGAAACGCGTGGTGTTCGATCGCGGAGGTTTTCTGTATCACGGACGCGTCCGGTCTATGGCGGAGGCAGCGCGTGAGGCGGGGCTGGAGTTCTAGGACATGAGAGACTCACGACCGAAGATCGACTCGACGATGCTTGACCTAAAGGACACGGTGGTCTCTATCAACCGTGTGACGAAGGTCGTCAAGGGTGGCAAGAACATGAGCTTCAGCGCGCTGGTGGTCGTCGGTGACGGACACGGCCATGTTGGCTACGCAGTTGGCAAGGCCAAGGAAGTGCCATCGGCGATCAAGAAGGGCATTGAGGCGGCCAAGAAAGAGCTGATCCGGGTCCCGTTGCAGGCTGCGACGATCCCGCACATGACCGTTGGTCGATTCGGCGCGGGTCGCGTGCTGCTCAAGCCGGCGCCCGAGGGGACGGGGATCATCGCAGGTGGAGCGGTGAGGGCGGTCGTTGAGGCGGCGGGGATTCACAACATCCTGACCAAGTCGATCGGGTCCGACAACCCTCAAAACGTGGTGCGTGCGACATTTTCCGGTCTGGCCGACCTCAAGGATCCGGTTCAAGTCTCGCGACTGCGCGGAGTCGAGCTTGAAGAGTTCGACGGTGCGTCAGGGGCCAACGATGCAGCGAACGGGTCGAGCTGACAAGTCGAGTTGACAGCATGACGAGACGAGGACAGCGAAACGACAAAGCGCCGAGGGTCAAAGTGACGCTGGTGCGAAGTCCGACTGGCTACGACCGGCGGCAAGGTCTCGTGGTGAAAGGACTCGGGCTTCGGCGGCTTGGTCACTCAGTCGAGGTCGTTGATAACCCATCTGTGCGCGGCATGATTCACAAAGTACGCCATCTCGTGAGGGTTGGGTGATGTCGATGAATCTCAGCAAGCTGCGACCGCCCAAGGGTGCGACCCACAAGAAGAAGCGCGTCGGGCGGGGCCAGGGGTCAGGCACGGGCGTGACTGCTGGCCGAGGCAACAAGGGACAGAAGTCCCGTTCTGGGTACAAGAGCAAGCGCGGGTTCGAGGGCGGACAGATGCCCCTGCATCGCCGCGTACCCAAGCGTGGATTTCACAACCCGTTTCGTGTGGAGTATGCCATCGTCAATCTCGACACGCTGGTCGAGCGTTTTGACGAGGGCGCAGAAGTGACTCCAGAGGGCCTCCGCGAGCGAGGGATCGTTCGTGAGTCGCGAGCCCTCATCAAGGTGTTGGCGCGCGGCGAGATGTCCAAAAAGCTCACGGTCAAGGCACATAGGTTTAGCGCCAAGGCAAGTGAGGCGATTACAGCTGCGGGTGGGCAGGTTGACGTCCTACCCGCTAGGGCTGGGAGCGGCTCCGCCGAATGATCGACAGTCTGAGAAGCGTCTTCGCGATTCCGGAACTTCGGAAGCGAGTGCTATTCACGCTCTCGATTCTTGCGGTGTACCGGGTCGGTAGTCACATCCCTACGCCGGGTGTGAATACCGAGGCGTTGACGATTCTCGCCGAGCAAGCGGCCGGGACGATGTTCGGACTGTATGACATGTTCTCGGGCGGCAACCTGTCCCAAGTGACGATTTTCGCGCTGGGCATCATGCCGTACATCAGCGCGTCGATCATCCTGCAGTTGCTGACCGTCGTCTGGCCGTACCTTGAACGATTGTCGAAGGAAGGCGAACTTGGTCGCCGCAAGATTACGCAGTACACCAGATACAGCACGATCCTCCTGTGTGTCGTGCAAGCGACGGCGATCGCGCTCTTCTTGGAGGGGCAGACGGGTATCGCGGGTGGCCTGAACCTCGTGTACGAGCCCGGGTGGCCGTTTCGGCTGATGACCGTGCTGACGCTGACGACCGGCACGGGGCTCGTGATGTGGCTGGGTGAACAGATCACGGAGCGTGGTATCGGCAACGGGATGTCCTTGATTATCTTCGCGGGCATCGTCGTCAACTTGCCGGCGGCAGTGATCACGACCCTGGATCAGCTCCGAACGGGACAGATTGGACTGATTCGCTTGCTGCTGCTCATTGCGCTCATGGCCCTGGTCATCGGGGCAGTCGTCTTCATTGAGCGTGGCCAGCGGCGCGTGTCGGTTCAGTATGCGAAACGAGTGGTCGGGCGAAAGATGTACGGGGGGACCAGCACGCACATACCACTCAAGGTGAATACGGGCGGCGTCATTCCGGTTATCTTTGCTTCGTCGATTATCGCGTTCCCTGCGACGATTGCCACCGCGCTTCCCGACGGCGGATTGGCACAGGCCTTCACCGATCAGCTTCGGAATGGGATGCCGTTGTATTACCTGGTGTATATGGCGGGCATCATTTTCTTCGCGTATTTCTATACGGCGATCATCTTCAATCCAGATGATGTGGCCGAGAACATGCGGAAGTACGGCGGATTCGTACCAGGCATTCGTCCGGGTAAACGAACGGCCGAGTACATCGACACCATTTTGACCCGAATTACGTTGGTCGGGTCGGTCTACCTCGCGCTTGTCGCCGTGCTCCCCGATTTGATGATCGTCGGGTTCCGAGCCGACGCTGTGCCACTGCTGGGCGATCAGCTGGATACGCTGCTGCCTGGATTTATTACTGATGGACTAGGCGTGACGTTCTACTTCGGCGGAACATCGCTGTTGATCATCGTTGGCGTCTCGATGGATACGGTGCAACAGGTCGAGTCGCAGCTCATCATGCGTCACTACGATGGCTTCATGAAGAAGACGCGTATCAAAGGGCGGCGCGCCTAGTTGGGCCGGTGTGTATGGCGTTGAATCTCGTGATGTTTGGTCCGCCGGGTGCAGGCAAGGGCACGCAAGCACGTCGGCTGGCCGATGAACGCGAGATTCCCCAGATTTCGACGGGAGACATCCTGCGTGAAGCGGTTCAGGCTAGGACGAAACTGGGGCTTCAGGCCAAAGCGGTGATGGACGCCGGTGAGTTAGTGAGTGACGAGATCGTCGTCGGCATTGCCCGCGAGCGGCTTGCACGGGACGACGCGGCGCAGGGTTTCATACTGGACGGCTTCCCGAGGACGGTGGCTCAGGCCTCGGCATTGGACACCATGTTGAATGGGCGCGACCCTCTCGTGATTATGGAGCTTGCCGTCCCTGACGAGACGTTAGTGCGCCGGTTGTCGAGGCGGAGAGTGTGTTCGGATTGCGGCGTAGTCGGGACTCCTCAGTCAGACGGGTCGGGATCGGTTCGCTGTACCGCGTGCGGCGGGCCGTTGGTTCAGCGAAGTGACGATCGAGAGGAAGTTGTCCGCGAGCGGCTGAGAGTGTATCGCGAGCAGACGTCGCCATTGGTGGAGTTCTATGGCCACCGACCGACATACCACAGCGTTGACGGGGACCGGGCACCCGAGGTCGTTGCCAAGGCCATAGGCGACGCGGTGGACGCATCGATCGGTGCGGCGCCATGATCGTGTGCCGGTCCGCAAAGGAGATTCAGCAGTTGCGCGCGGCTAATGCCCTCGTGGCTGAGGTGCTACGCGAGTTGCGGTCGATGGTTGCACCGGGGGTCACGACACAACAGCTCGATGCGGCTGCCGAAGCTCTAGTCGAGGCGGCGGGCGCACGTCCCGCGTTCAAGGGTTTTCACGGATTCCCTGCAACCATTTGTGCGTCCGTCAACCATGAGGTTGTTCATGGTATTCCGTCCGACCAGGCGTTGAAGGACGGGGACATCATTTCGCTCGATATGGGTGTCGTCCTCGATGGCTACTACGGTGATTCGGCGGTGACGGTCGGAGTAGGACGCGTGCCGGAGGAAGCGTCTACGTTGATGACGGTGACCCGGGAGGCGCTGGAACGAGCCATTGAACTCGTCAGGATCGACGGGCGGGTTTCTGACCTTGGGCATGCGGTTCAGACACATGTCGAAGCACATGGATTCTCGATCGTCAGGGAGTTCGTTGGCCACGGGATCGGGACCGAACTGCACGAGGAGCCCCAGATCCCGAATTATGGGGAACCGGGCCGCGGCCCGCGGTTGCGTGAAGGGATGGTGCTCGCGATCGAGCCGATGGTGAACGCTGGCCTGCCCGGCGTGCGAGTGCGCGATGACGGGTGGACGGCGGTGACTCGTGACGGAAGCCTCTCGGCACATTTTGAGCACTCCGTTGCGGTGACGTCGTCGGGGCCCGAAGTGCTGAGCCAGTGCGACTCGAAGAGCGGCGTCGGCGTGGGGGCTGTGCTGGAGGGTAGGCGTTCAAGAGGTTGACGGCGCGGGATGATGTGATGATGTCCCAAGAAGAGGTACTCGAACAAGAAGGAGTCGTCGTTGAGGCACTGCCCAACGCGTTATATCGAGTGGAGTTAGAGTCGCAGGAGCGAATCGTAGCGCATGCGTCCCATCAACCGCGCCGGAATTTCGTGCGTATCCTGATTGGGGACCGTGTGCTGGTCACCGTGTCACCCCGGAATCGGTTGCGGGGACGGATTACCGAACGGCGACACGAACGTCGCCTGCGAGGCAGCCAATGAAAGTCCGGGCTTCGGTTCGACGGATGTGTGACAAGTGCAAGATCATCAAGCGCCGTGGTGTGGTGCGGGTGCTGTGTCCCAATCCGAAACACAAACAGCGTCAGGGCTAGGGTTTCACTATGGCACGAATAGCAGGAGTTGACCTGCCGCGTACGAAGCGGATCGAGGTTGGGCTGACGTACATCTTTGGCATCGGGCCGGCGCGGGCCACGTCTGTGCTCGACGCATCCGGTGTGAGCCCGGATACTCGCGTCAAGGATTTGAGTGAGGACGAGGTCCGCCAGATCAGCCGCGTGATCGAAGAGCAGGGGCGAGTTGAGGGTGATCTCCGGAGGGAGATCTCAATGAACATCAAGCGGATGATGGAAATCGGTTGCTACCGAGGGCTCCGTCACCGTCGGAATTTGCCGGTGCGAGGTCAGCGCACCAGCACCAACGCTCGGACCAGAAAAGGGCCCCGAAAGGGCACCGTCGCCAAGAAGAAGACGACATGAGAAGCCAGAAGGCAAGAGGCGGAAGGTAAAGGATGGCCAAGCTTGAGACCGTCGATGCGAGTGTTCCGGCACCCGCCAAGCGGACGAAACGGAAGAAATCGTTCAAGAAGCGCGGCGAGAAGAAAGTCGTGCCACACGGTGTCGTCCACATCCAGGCATCGTTCAACAATACGATCATCACGGTGACGGACGCAGAAGGCGCGGTGCTGTCGTGGTCGAGTGCCGGAGGGATCGGCTTCAAGGGGTCGCGGAAGGGCACACCTTTCGCGGCGACGCAGGCTGCAATCAATGCAGGACAGGCCGCGAAGGCGTTCGGCATGCGCTCGGTTGATGTTCGGGTCAAGGGGCCCGGCGCCGGAAGAGAATCGGCGATCAGAGCGTTGCAGACGTCCGTAGGGTTTGCTGTGAAGTCGCTTCGGGACGTGACGCCGATTCCACACAACGGCTGTCGTCCCCCGAAGCGGCGGAGGGTCTGAGATGGCGCGATATGTCGGGCCGGTATGCCGGCTGTGCCGGCGCGAGGGCATGAAGCTCTTCCTCAAGGGGGAGAGGTGCTACGGAGAAAAGTGCGCGATTGAGCGACGGAATGTTCCGCCCGGGCAGCACGGGAAGGGGCGGAGGGCGAGGATGGCTGGGTACGGTCTTCAGCTCCGAGAGAAGCAGCGCGTCAAGCGGATGTACGGGGTGCTCGAGGGCCAATTCCGCCGCTACTTCAGGGAAGCGGACCGACGAAAGGGTGTCACGGGGGAAACGCTGTTGCAGTTGCTCGAAGGGCGGCTCGACAACATCGTCTACCGGCTCGGCTTCGCAACATCTCGACCTCAGGCTCGTCAGCTTGTTCGTCATGGCCATTTCACCGTTAACGGCCGGCGGGCCGATATCCCGTCGTACTCGTTGCGTTCGGGCGACGAGGTAGCGGTTCATGGGTTAAGCGTCAAGAACCCCGCGATCGCGTACGCAATGGAAGAAGTGAAGGGGCGAGGAATCCCCGAATGGTTGGACCTCGATTCCGGGAGATTGGCAGGTCGGCTGACGGCCGTGCCAACACGCGACCAGTTGAACCTGCCGATTCAGGAACAGCTGATCGTTGAGCTCTATTCAAAGTAATTGACTAGGCTTCCGCGACGCTGAAAGGACAGAACTCGATGTTGTGGAAAGGTTTCCAACGACCCAAGCGGCTTGATTACGAGCGCGATACATTGACTGATGGCTTCGGGAGCTTCCATGCCCAGCCGTTTGAACGGGGGTTCGGTACGACGATTGGCAACGCGCTGCGGCGCGTCTTGCTGTCGTCGATTGAAGGTGCCGCGGTGACCGCTGTCAAGATCGACGGCGTTCTCCATGAATTCTCGCCTATTCCTGGGGTGGTTGAGGACGCGACCGACATCATCCTGAACCTGAAGCAGATCCCGATCAGGATGCATGTCGACCACACCAAGACGTTGCGTTTGAAGTGTGACAAGGCCGGTGAGGTCAAGGCGCGAGATATCGAAGCCGACGCTGACATCGATATTCTTGAACCAGATGTTCATATCGCGACGGTGGGAGATGGTGGTTCCCTTGACATAGAAATGCGGATCAATCGCGGTCGGGGTTATGTGTCTGCCGACCGAAACTTCGATGAGGACCTCGGCATCGGCTGGATTCCTATCGACTCGGTCCACTCTCCGGTCAAGAAGGTGAACTATCTCGTAGAGGCCGCTCGGTTGGGACAAACGACCGACTATGACAAGCTCACAGTCGACGTGTGGACGGACGGCACGATCACGTCGCGTGACGCTGTATCGCTGGGCGCCAAGCTGCTCAGGGACCACCTGAACATCTTCATCAACATTGACGAGCCCGTCGAGCAGCCACAGGAGCAGGCGCCCGAGGAGGCGCTAAGCGTGGCCAACGAACACCTCGACAAGAGCGTCGAGGAACTCGAGCTCTCTGTGCGCTCGTACAACTGTCTCAAGAACGCCGATATCCGAACGATTCGAGAGCTGGTTCAGAAGACGGAGCCTGAGATGTTACGGACCAAGAATTTCGGTCGGAAGTCTCTCAACGAAATCAAAGAGATCCTTCTGACGATGGGACTAGGTCTTGGGATGCGTCTCGACGAGCCGGCCGGAGCGATGCCAGCTCAGTCCGAGTAGAGGTCCATGCGTCATCGAGTAGCACACCGAAAACTAGGTCGCGTCACCGAGCACCGCTTGGCCCTGCTCCGCAATCAGGCCCAGGAGTTGCTCCGCCACGAGCGGATCAAGACGACAGTACCCAAGGCGAAGGAGCTCCGACCGTTCGTCGAGCGTCTGATCACGGTTGCCAAGCGCGGGATCGCGGATGGCGCGGAGGGCGGCCGGGTGTTACATGCGCGGCGACTGGTGGCGCGCCACCTGGCTGACGGCGACGTGGCGCGGAAGCTGTTCGAGACGATCGCGCCACGGTTCGCGAGCCGCCCTGGTGGGTATACGCGCCTCCTTCGGGCTGGTCGCCGCCGGGGGGACGACGCAGAGATCGCCCAGGTCGAGCTGGTGGGGAGCGAGTACCAGGCAGAATCGACAACGGCTGGACCAGGTGTGACCGATCAAGCCGAAGAGAGCAAGGGTGTTGGCGGTCGCATTCGACGAGCTGCCAAGCGAATTCGCGGTGGCTCAGCAGCAGAGGGATCCAGCACCGAGGCCGATAGCGATTAGGCTCCGATCACCCCACCCGACGAGCTACTCTCCCTCGTCCGCCTGTTCCTCACCGTCCTTGGACTTCGCCGCCGATATGATCTTGGCTTGGAGATGCGTCGGGACCTCTTCGTAGTGCGAGAACTCCATGTGATAGGAGCCCCGGCCACCGGTAGCTGAGGTGAGCTGCTGCTCGTAGGTCAGCATTTCGGCCATTGGGACCTGCGCCTTGATCAGAGTGGACGCGCCACGGGTTTCCATTCCACCGATTCGTCCGCGGCGGCCGTTGAGGTCGCCCATAAGGTCGCCCGCAAAATCGTTTGGCGCGTACACTTCGACGTCCATCACGGGCTCAAGAATCGTCGGCCTCGCCCTGCTCATGGCGTCCCTAAACGCCAGCCGCCCCGCCATCTTGAATGACATCTCGTTCGAATCGACAGCATGGAACTGGCCGTCATAGAGGGTCACCTCGAAGTCCACCATTGGGTATCCGGCTAGAAACCCTCTGGTCCGTGCCTCTCGGATGCCCTTCTCGACCGCGGGAATGAAGCCTCGAGGGATCGACCCGCCGAAGATCTCATCGACGAACCTGAAGTCCTCCCCCCGTGCAAGCGGCTTTACCCGGATCCTGCAATCGCCGAATTGACCATGTCCACCGGTCTGCTTCTTGTGCCGACCGTGGGCCTCGGTCGCGGCGGTGACGGTCTCGCGGTACGGAATTCTCGGAAGCTTGAGATTCACTTCTACGCCAAAACGGCGCTTCAGCTTGGCGACGGTGACCTCAATGTGGAGCTGCCCCTGTCCCGACAGGAGCAGCTGGCCCGTCTGCGGATCGCGCGCGTATCGAATCGTCGGATCCTCTTCCTCGAGCCGCTGCAGCGAACCGCTGATCTTCTCTTCGTCGCCACGGCTCTTCGGTTCAATCGCATACGACAGAACGGGCTCCGAAAACTTGATCGGTGCGAAGACGTGATGGGTGTCCTTTGAGGCCAGGGTGTCGGCCGTCTGTGTTTCCTTCAGCTTGGCAACCGCTCCAAGGTCACCAGCTGAGATCTCAGGAATCGACGTTTGCGTCTTGCCCTGGAGCACAGCCAGGCTGCCCAGCCGCTCGGTCGTGTCCCGGGTGACGTTGTGCACCGATGTATCTGACGACAGCGTGCCCGATGCCACACGAAAGAGCGTGATCCGCCCCGCGAACGGGTCGGCGATCGTTTTCCAGACAAAAGCTGTGACTGGAGCGTCGTCAGCGTTGGCGTATTCAGTTGGTTCCCCTGTCTTCCGGTCGATCGCAGGTAATGGATGGTCGATCGGAGAGGGCAGGAACGTCTCTATCGCTTTCAGCAGAGGTTGTATCCCGATGTTGATCGACGCTGCGGTGCAGAGCAACGGGAAGATACGGCGTCCGGACACTGCGGTTCGCAGACCCTGTTCGAGATCCGCCTGTGTCAGCGTACCCGCCTCGAAGAATGTCTCCATCAGAGCGTCGTCCGCTTCGGCGACCATCTCGGTCAATGCTTCGCGTGCAGCCGCCGCCGCATCGGCCATCTCAGCCGGAATGCCCGTCTCAGTGGGCGTGCCGCTTCCATCCGTCGGAAATGTGACGGCCTTCATGGCGACGAGATCGACGATGCCAGTGAAGGCTTTCTCCTCACCGATCGGCAGCTGAATCGGAACCACTTCACGGCCACAGGACTCGCGGAGCGACGCGAGGGATCGCTCCAGGCTTGCGCGTTCGCGGTCGAGTCTATTCAGGACGAAGAGACACGGCAATCCAAGCTCTTCGGCTATCCCCCACACCGTCTCCGTCTGCACCTCTACGCCAGCAACGGCGTCAACGACGACGACGGCAGCGTCCACGACTCTCATGGCTGCGCGCGTGTCGCTCATGAAGTTCGCGACTCCCGGCGTGTCGATCAGGTTGATCTTGACTTTGTCCCACTCTGCGTAGGCGAGACTCGAAGCCAGCGTATGCTTGCGCTCGATTTCTTCCTCATCGAAGTCGGTGACGGTCGTGCCGTCGTCGACCATACCAAGCCGATTCACCATCCCCGCATCAAATAGCATGGCCGATGCGAGCTGGGTCTTCCCCGCTCCGCTGTGACCGACGAGAGCCATGTTTCGGATACTCGGTGCGGCGTACACCTTCATAGACATATCCTCTCCTAGCGCACGAAGCTACGATACTAGTCGACCAGGAGGGTTCGCTCAAGCCCCCAGTGGGCTTTTTGTCCCTACTCGTAGCGGAGGGCTTCGATCGGGTCCAACCCAGATGCGCGGATGGCGGGGACGAGGCCGAACACGATGCCGACCGTCGCCGAAAAGCCGACGCCGATCGCAAATGACCACCACGGAAGTGAGATAGGAAACCCTGTCGCGAAGTGCACCGCAAGACCGATGGCACTGCCAAGCAGGACACCGAGCACACCTCCGGCCGCTGTGAGAAAGACCGCCTCCAGGAGGAACTGTGACAGGATCTCGCGTTGTCGCGCTCCGAGCGCTCGCCTGGTCCCGATCTCCTGAGTTCGTTCCTTGACGGTGATCGTCATGATGGCCATGACACCGATTCCACCAACCATTAGCGCGATCGAGGAAATCGAGACCAGCGCGAGGAAGGTCGCCTCGCTGATCTGATCCCACAGCCTCAAGATAGAATCCTGCGTCATGAGGTCGAAATCGTTGGCTTCGTCGAGACGCAAATTGTGCCGAATGCGCATGATGCCTTCCACTTCGCGGAGGGCTTCATCGCGATCAGCGCCCTCGACCGGCAACGCGGCAATCATGACGCTTTGTAGCATCCCTCTCTGAGACCGGGCGACCCGAACGCCAAACTGTTTCTGGTAGGCGGTGTGTGGGATGACCGCGAAGTCATCCTGGCCAACGTTGAGACCGCCAGGGCTCGGCCGGCTGCCAAGCACTCCGATGACACGATAGGGCTGGGTGTTCATCCGAATCGTTTTTCCGATCGGGTCGGTATTGGGAAAGAGGCCCTCGGATGCGGTCGGGCCGAGGACGATCACACGTCGTCGGTGGCTGACCTCACTCTGTGTGAAGAACCGTCCCATCTCGACGTCAATATGGAATACATCGGAGTAGTTCTCTGTCGAACCGATGATGCTGATGGACTTCGTGCGGTGCCCCTCGTACTGCAAGCGCGACTGTGTTGCTGGCCCGCCCTCTCCCAGGGCCACGTTCACACTCGCGATCGTTGCTGCCTGCCTCTCGAGCGCCTTGGCATCGTCAGGCGTCAGGCTGGGGCGTCGCATCAGTGAAGCAAAGTCTTCACCCGATGCGAGGCTGAACCCTGAGAACTGCGAGACGTAGATCGTGTCTCGTCCGATAGACTGGACGGTCTCTCGAAGCGATTCGTCGAATCCCCGAATGATAGCCGTCATCCCGACAATCGACGTGACCCCGATGAGAACCCCGAGGACTGTGAGAGCCGAGCGGACCTTCTGCGTCCGCACAGTCTCGAAGGCCATGATGACCGTTTCCTGAAACAGTCCGCTCTTCATGTTCTTGCCGTCCTACGACACTCTCCCCAGTGCATCGATGGGGTCGAGCGACGCAGCCTTAATTGCGGGATACAGACCGAAGAACAACCCCACAAGGGCCGTTGTGGTGACCGCAAGCAACACCGACCAGATGTGCACCGTCGCAGGCACGGGTGCCAGCCGGTCGATGATCGTGGCGGCAGTGGCACCGACCGCTGTCCCCAATACCCCGCCGAGCGTCGAGAGGAAGACGGACTCCGACAGGACTTGCCACATCACGTCCCGGCGTCGTGCGCCGAGAGCCTTCCTGAGGCCGATTTCGCGGGTCCGTTCGGAGACGGCCATTAGCATAATGTTCATGATGACGATGCCGGCAACCACGAGTGCTAGGGCAACGACGCCTACCAACACCGAAAAAATTCCGCTCGTTGCTTCGTTGTAGAGGTCGAGGGCGGAGTCAGACGTGAAAAGCCCGAAGTTATTGTCCTCCCGAGGCCGAAGCCGCCGTGCGATACGGAGCGCGACAACTGCCTCGTCCATGGCATAGTCGAGGCTCTCTGGGTCGACGGGTCGAACCATGAGAGACAGGTTGCTTCGCCGGCCGAACAGACGCTGGTAGGCTCCCAACGGGATCACCGCATACTCGTCGAGTGACTGTCCGAACATTGATCCCTTCGTGGCGCCGACCCCAACCACACGGAAATGCACTCCTTCGATCGTGATCGTACGGTCCAGGGGATTGGCGCCGTTGAAGAGTCTGTCTGCGGTCGACCAACCGAGGAGGGCGACGTTACGATTTCGGCTGACCTCGGTTCGTGTGGGGAGGCGCCCCAGCTCCGCGTCGAACTCAGGAAACTGTCCGAGCTCTTCAGTCACACCTCGAATCTGAACGCTTTCGAGGACGTCCTCCCCGAAGCGGACTTCCCCACGCTGCTGCCCTTGCGCTATCACCGCCGCGAACGAGTCTCCGGTTTGGCGCAATGCCTCAAAATCGTCCCGTGTGATTCGGGGGTTGCTGCGAGCGCGCTCCCAGTCCTCCTCGCTCGTCACGAAGCCGACTCGCTCGATAAGGAAGGCGTCTGCGCCCACTTCGGTGAGGATGACCTCGGTCACTTCTTCGGTGATGCCTTGGATCAACGAGACCAGGGTCACAATCGATCCCACCGCGACGATGTTGCCGAGGATCGTGAGGAAGGAGCGAAGCTTGTTGGCCCAGATCGCGCCAAGCGCGATCCGAATCATGTCGACAAAGAGACGGATTCTCATTCGGAGGTTCGGATCTGGATGAACGACCGAGAGCTACCTGACACGCGTTCCCTTTGAGTGCGAACGAGGTCGCCGTCGCTGAGTGTGCGGACGACGTTGAACGGTCCGGTCACGACGGGATCGCCCTCGCTGAGACCGGCCACGGCCTCGAAGTACCGTTCTCCGGCGATCCCCGTAACGACGGGCGTAAACCGGACCCGGCCATCTTGAACGATGAACACGCCCTCGACCTCCTCCGAACGAGCCATGTCAACGAGGTCCGTCGATGCGGCTGAGACAGACGGTGTGACGCCTCGGCCGTCCTCGGTGCGGGCCGAGCGCACGATCTTGCCCTCTGCGTCGACCGGCATCTCCCGCACCGTTGTTGCCTGTATCGGGATGGCAATGGCTGCGCTGCGCAGGGCGGTCGTGATGTCTGCCGTGCACGTGAATCCCGGTCGAACTTCAGGGATGTCATCGTCGAGCGTCACCACGACCTTGAAGTTGGTGGCCTGAGAGGCGCCTTGTTGGGCGTCCTGGATTGGACTGTTTCCTATCTCGGTGACACGGCCGCGGTACGCGACCCCCGGCAGTGCATCAATCGTGATCTCGGTTTCTTGTCCGAACTGCACGTCGGGGATGTCGGTTTCGTCCACTTCGAGCTCGGCTTCGAGAACGGAGAAGTCGGCGATCGTCATGAGTACCGTTCCAGGGTTGTTCATGGTGCCAACCATCACGGTCTCGCCTTCCTCAATGCTGCGGCGCGTCACAATCCCGTCGATCGGAGAAACGATGGTCACGAGGGACAGGTCGTAGCGTGCGCTACTGAGCATGGCGTTCTCCTGTCTCATCCGCTGTTCAGCCGTGGCTACTTCTACGCGGCGGGACTCGACCTCGGTCTCGCGAAGCTGTACGTCCGACACCGCCTGGTCGAACGCTTCGCGGGAAACGAGCTTGAGCTCCCAGAGCTCCTGTTGTCGCTCGAGGTTATCGTGTGCCACCCCAAGATTGACTTCTGCAGACATCACGGAGACCTGCGCCTGATTGCGAGCCGACTCAGCGGCGCGCAGGGACGCTTCGCCCCGGTCGACGGCTGTTTGGAGCGACTCCGGATCAATCTGTAGTAGGAACTGCCCCGCGGTCACCCGGTCTCCCTCGTTGACCGACAGACGCGTCACGCGACCCATGACACTGGCACTGATATCTACGGACAGTTGTGGCTGAATGGTTCCCGATGCGGACACCAGGGCCTTCAGGTCCCTTTGTCTGATCGGCTCGACATTCACCTCGGGTGTCTCGGCTCCTCGGAAGTACGAGTTACCGAAGTAGGCACCCGCTCCCAGTACTGCCAGAAACCCTATGATGGCGACCGTCCTCATGAGCATTCAGTGCGTCTCCCGTTCGATGCCAACGATGAGATTCATCGCGGACGGACATGTGTCAGACCGTTTGTGACTCCGACGCCCAAAGTTTCCCGAGCATCTCTCATCATTGTATTCGGTTGACACCATGTACTTCTGACGTAGGAGTTTGGCCGAAAGTTCATAGGTTTCCTTGACAGGGTGAGGACGGTTGACTAGCATGCGTTCCGCTCGCGGACCTGGACCATGGCATTCTCTAGCGGTCCCTCCTTCAGGAGCACGATGTGGTCGGATTTGTTCCCAGAGAGCTGTTCTTCACCAAAGGAGTCGGCAAACACCGCGAGAAGTTGACATCCTTCGAGCTGGCTTTGAGGTCGGCCGGGATCGCCGCGTGCAACCTCGTGCGGGTCTCTAGCATCTTTCCTCCAGGCTGCAAGATCCTCTCGCGTGGGGAGGGCGTCCGTCGTCTCCAGCCTGGTCAAATCACGTTCGTCGTCATGTCCGAGGCGGCGACCAGGGAGCCGCATCGGCTCGTTGCAGCGACGGTGGGCGTCGCGATTCCACGCGACGAGGAGCTCTTTGGGTATTTGTCTGAGCACCATAGCTTTGGCGAGAACGAGAAGACCGCTGGTGACTACGCGGAGGACCTGGCCGCAGAGATGCTTGCGACGACTCTGGGGCTCGACTTTGACCCGGATAAGAGCTGGGACGAGAAGCGAGAGGTGTACAAGCTCTCGAACCAGATCGTCAGGACGCAAAACGTCACTCAGACAGCCGTTGGCAGCAAGAAGGGCTTGTGGACTACCGTGATTGCCGCTGCGGTGATCGTCGGGTAGCTCATCGGGTCTCCAGAGCGCGGCGAACCGTGCGCATCTGTCCAGACGCTACTGTCGCCGTCCTTGTTGCTTTCTGCGTCCTGGCCCCGATCGCGTCTGCACAACAATTCGAATCGATCGGCACGCGAGCGATGGGGATGGCAGGGGCCTTTGTCGCCGGCGCTGACGACGCAACGGCCTCCTACTGGAATCCGGCCGGCCTTCCGACGGGAGCGTTTCTGAGCCTGCTGGCCGATCACACGGCGCGTGAGACGCGCCATGATGCCTCGCGCCCCGACGCGCCGGGGACCGACGAGATAGGCACTTTTGTCGGCTTGTCGACGAATGAGATCGGTTGCTCGTATTACCGCTTACGTATCAATCAGATAGAAAGATCCGTCCCCCCTGAAGGTTCTCCTGATTCCGCCCGACAAGATCAAAGGGGAGAGGTGGCCCTGCGGTCGGTGGTGACCCACAATGTGGCCCTGACCGCCGCCCAGGTGCTGTATCCCGGTGTCAGTGTGGGTTCGACGGTCCGCTACGTTCGCGGCTCGTACGGCGTTGACTCCGGCACGATCGGGCTGACGACCGATGAATGGCTGCGAGATGCGAGTGACCTCGAAAGGCAGGCTCAGAACAAGGTCGACCTGGATATCGGACTCAAGTTGGGGGGAGCGAGGTTCCAGGCCGCCATCGTGGCGCGGAACTTGCTCCAACCCACATTTGAGACTCCTGATGGCAGCAGTGTCCGAATGGATAGTCAGGTACGGGCCGGGGTTGCGTTTCGTCCAGTCGAGGCCTTGCTGCTCGCAGGAGACATCGATCTCAGCCGCTCCGCGACCGCCAGCGGCTTTCGGCGCAATCTCGCCGTTGGTGGCGAGTTTTGGTTTGGTCTGTGGCTTGCGATCCGAGCCGGGGCTCGGGTCAACCTCGAGGACGCCAGCAGCCACGCCAGGCCGGTGGGGGCGCTTGGATTCAGTCTGGCGCTCTCAGAGGGCATCTACGTCGACGCCCAGCTGTCGCGTGGTCGAGATGAGGTCGAGCAGGGGTGGAGTGTGGCTGCTCGCGTCGGCTTCTAGTGCGTCAGCCCTTCACACTATCGTCCAGGCGGCAACGACAGCCGCGCGTGCGTCCTGTCTCCCGACCTGCAGACGTGGCACATTGGCTGTTGCTGGACGACCGATCGGGTCCGGAAGGCCACGCTAGCCATGCCGGTGCGTCTCGGAGAGCTGCTCGTCAAGGAGCGCCTGATCACTACGCAGCAGTTGAAGGAAGCTGTGAGCGAGCAGCGATCGAGTGGCCGCAAGGTTGGGTCGATCTTGGTAGGCCTCGGCTACGTTGCCGATGATGACATCACCGCCCTGTTGAGCCGGCAGTACGGAGTTCCCTCGATCGACCTGTCGCAGTTCGACATCGACCTTGGCGTCACGTCGATCATCCCTCCTGAGACAGCGCGCAAGTATCAAGTTATTCCGCTCAGTCGCTCCGGTGCCACGCTGACGATCGCGATGACGGACCCCACGAACGTGTTCGCGATAGACGACATCAAGTTCATGACTGGCTACACCGTCGAGACGGTCGTGGCATCAGAAGCGGCCGTACTTCTGGCGCTCGACAGGTACTACCCAGCGACCGATCTCGGCGACGGGGCGTTTAGTGCGCTCGAGATCGCGACTCGCGAGCTCGCGGACATGTCCAAGGTCCACGATGAGGATGTCGAGATTCTCGAAGACGTCGAGCATCCAGACGTCGTGACCCTCGAAGAACAGAGCGGCGAGGCTCCGGTCGTCAGGATGGTCAACGTCCTGCTGGCCTCCGCGATCCACAAGGGTGCGAGTGATATCCACATCGAGCCGTACGAAAAGGAATTCCGGATCCGATTTCGCGTCGACGGTGTCCTCCACAACGTGATGGCTCCACCGGTGAAGATGAAGGATGCGTTGACGTCGCGCATCAAGATCATGGCGAAACTTGATATCGCCGAGAAGCGTCTTCCGCAGGACGGACGTCTCAAGATGCGATTCCGGGACGCCGGCTCCACTCGTGAGATCGATCTTCGTGTCTCGAGTTTGCCGACTCTGTTCGGCGAGAAGATCGTGCTCCGCCTACTCGATCGGTCGAAGCTGATGCTCGATATGAGCAAGCTGGGGTTCGAACCCGAGTCCCTCAGGCCTTTCGAGGAGAACATTCACCGGCCGTGGGGAATGGTCCTCGTGACCGGACCGACCGGAAGCGGGAAGACCAACACCCTCTACTCGTCGGTGACTCGTATCAATTCGCCTGGCACGAACATCGTGACCGTCGAAGATCCGGTCGAGTTCAATCTACCGGGCGTGAACCAGGTTCAGGTGAGCGAGACCATCCGGCTCACCTTCGCGACCGCGCTACGGTCTTTCCTCCGTCAAGACCCGAACATCATCTTGGTCGGGGAGATTCGAGACGTCGAAACAGCCGGCGTCGCCGTCAAGGCGGCACTCACTGGACATCTCGTGTTGTCGAGTCTTCATACGAACGACGCGCCGAGCTCGGTCAATCGGCTGATCAATATGGGGATCGAGCCCTTTCTCGTCGCCGGCTCCGTCAACGTCATCTGCGCCCAACGCCTCGTCCGCCGAGTCTGTTCACAGTGTGCGGAGCCGATGCCGATGTCCAGGGAAGCGCTTCTGCACGTGGGATTCTCGGAGGCAGAAGCCGATCATGTCATTCCGGTCGTTGGCCGGGGCTGTTCGGTGTGTAACGAGACCGGGTACCGGGGTCGGATCGGACTCTTTGAAGTCATGGAGATAACTGAATGTGTGCGCGACGTGATCGTTCGTCGGGGAACATCGGATGAGCTTCGGCGCCAGGCGACAGCAGAGGGGATGCTGAGTCTCCGTCAGAGCGGTCTTCGGAAGATCTCGTTGGGTCTGACCACTGTGGAAGAGGTCACCCGCGAGACGGCGCGGTAGCGGCTTTCGGGTTCTTGACGATGACACTCGAAGATGTGCTGGCACTGGCGGTCGAGATGAAGGCATCGGACGTTCATCTGACTGCCGACATTCCGCCACTCGTGCGTGTGGACGGGGAACTCGTTCGGCTGGAGGGCCATGCCGCGCTCACGAGCGCCGAGATCGAGGGATT
This sequence comes from Vicinamibacterales bacterium, assembly GCA_965223015.1. GTDB lineage: Bacteria > Acidobacteriota > Vicinamibacteria > Vicinamibacterales > UBA8438 > CAUZIB01. The sequence continues at coordinate 138,870 of CBDCVL010000009.1, forward strand.
GGTTGACCGGTATCTGAAGGATCATCAGAGGCGGTTGTTCGAGGAGACATCGGAGCTGGACTTCTCGGTTGGCGTCGGCGATGTCGCTCGTATTCGTGCCAACGTGTTCAGGCAGCGCGGCCAGGTGGCCGCCGTCCTCAGACTGATCCCGGATCGAATTCCAGAACTTCGCGAGCTCGGCCTTCCCGCTGTGGTCGACACGTTGGTCCGGATTCCGCGTGGGCTGGTCCTCGTGACTGGACCCACTGGGAGCGGAAAGACCACGACGCTGGCGGCGATCATCGACAAGATCAACTCCGAACGTCGCGGCCATATTCTGACAATTGAAGATCCCATCGAATACCTACACACGCACAAGAAGAGCATTGTCAATCAGAGAGACCAGAGGTGGACCCCATCCTTTGGACAGGTTTGCGTCACAGCTAACCCTAATGCGTCAAAAACTCAGCCGCTCGCGAGGGCGTTGGCAATGCGGGTGAACGTCTGACGCGTCGGGAGATTGTCGGTCATCCGCAACCGCGTCTTGCCACCGGGGCGGACCAGCAGGGCGGCCCGATGAAACAGTTCGAAGCGGAGCGTCTGCACGCTCTGCAGCAGGGGCACGACGGTGTGCTTCCGGGTGCGGCGCCGCGGCGGGGCGCCCGTCTCGAGTTGGAAGTTCGTCAACAGGTTGTGGGCGAGCACCACGAGCTGCTGCCACGCACTGTTGGCGGCGTAGGTCTGGGTCGGGACGCTGTGGAAGGCCAGCCCGGTCTTGAGCTGCGCGATGGTCTTCTCGTGGTTGCCCCGCCCACAGGCGAAGTACCACAAGTTGCGGACCGTCAGCGCGAGGTTACTCGTGACCGCCGAGTATTCGTAGTGCCCATCGTTAGGATCAAACAGGTCGAGCTGATAGTTCTTGGTGGCCCGGTGGTGGACCTTCTTCCGATAGATGGTCACGGTCACGGGGATGTGCCAGGGCGTCTCCGCGCCCGGCACGGCGAAGCCGGTCACGCCGGGCGCCACCGGCACCCAGGTGGGACTGTCCCGGATGTAGCGCTGCAGATCCAGCCAGCGATAGAACGGGACTTTGATGGCATAGCCCACGCCGCGGCCCTGCAACCACCGCAGCACATCCTGGCGGAAAAACGCCCCATCCATGCGAAACCGCAGCCGGGCCCCGCCCGTGCGTAGCCCGACCAGCTGCGGCCACAGGGCCCGCAAGAACGGCAGGCCCGCCTTCCCATCGTGGACGTTGCCCGACCGATTCTTGACCCGCAGGATGTGGGTCGTTTCGGCCAGGTGCGCCATGATCGGGTAGTAGCTGGGCACCTTCCGCTGGTGCGGGTTGTAGCCCCGCGCCGCCCGTTCGACCTGCAACCCCGTCGACACGACGACGCCGTCCACATCGACCGTCCAGGTGCGCAGCCCCAGCGTGGGCAGCAGCTGGCGCACGACGGCCGCGTTGAGGGCTTGGAAGCGGGTGACCGTCCGCATCGTGAAGTGCCGCAGCCACCGACTCAACGTCCGCGCGGTGGGCACGACGCGCACGTTGCCGAACCGCTGGAAGATCGGGTCGTCGGCGACGTAGGCCAGATGCCGCAGGCGCCGGCCGCCAACGATCACCAACCCGACGAACACCCGCACCATCACCACCACCCCGAAGTCGCCCCAGCGCGGCAGGTCGGCAAACGCCTCGCGCACCAGCTGATTGAAGCGACGGGTGCGCAGGTAGCGCTCCAAGAGTTCCAGCCCGGCGTACGACGTGAGGCGAACGTCATCGAACTCCAGCGGCAGATTCCTATTGACACGGGCATGCAAATCGGATTTTCTTCGTCTCACGGTCAGTGGCCTTTCATGTGTGGAAGAAGGCGTTGGGTTGCACCACCTTTCAACCACACTGGAAGGCCTTTTTCAATCCCAAAGCGTCATTGCTCGCTCAGAAAAATGACGCATTAAGGCTAAGGTGGAATCCGGGTTCATGATTCACGCGACCTTGGGCTGACGGGAGACGGGGCGTAGCCCCGGGCTCCGAGCAACCCCTCCGTTAGTGTACGCCTCCTGCGGCGTCCGGTCGTCGAGCGCAGAGTGCGGTCGGCGCTCGTTGTAGAAGTCAGAGGTGGACCCCGAAATTCGGACAGGTTGCTAAGGTGGATTCCGACCTCAGAATGGAGAGATCGGAATCATGCAGAAACGGAAAAAATACCCCGCTGAGCTGAAGGCCCGCGTGGCACTGCAGGCGCTTCGCGGCGAGCAGACGATGGCGGAGCTGTCGTCGCGCTACAAGATCCACCCGAACCTGATCGCGAACTGGAAGAAGAAAGCCCAGGAGGCGCTTGTGGACGTCTTCTCGGACCACCAGCAGCGCCGAGAGGCGTCTCGCGATGCGGAGATTCAGGAGCTGCGAGCGAAGGTCGGCGAGCTCGTCATCGAGAAGGATTTTTTGTCCAAGGCCTTCGGCCGTTGAGTCACGGTCGAAGGCGAATGCTGATCGACTCGAACCACTCCGAACTGAGCATCTCGCGACAGTGTGGCTTGGTGTCGATCTCGCGCTCGACGTTCTACGACGATGGTCTCGGGGAGAGTGAGTTGACTCTCGAGCTCATGCGCCGGATCGACGAGCAATTTCTGGAAACCCCGTTCTACGGATCGCGGCAGATGGCGCGTTGGCTGCGCCGGGAGGGCTTCGCCGTCAGTCGGAAGCGGGTGCGTCGTCTGATGCGAAAGATGGGCCTCCAGGCGCTGTACCAGCGCCCGAGCACGTCGGTTCCGCACCCGGAGCACCGGGTCTACCCCTATTTGCTGCGCGACCGAGCGGTCGACCGTGCGAACGAGGCCTGGTGCGCCGACGTGACGTACATTCCGCTGCACCGCGGCTTCCTGTACCTGGTCGCGATCCAGGATTGGGCCAGCCGGAAGGTGCTGTCGTGGCGCTTGTCCAACACGATGGATGCCTCGTTCTGTGTGGAGGCCCTCGCGGAAGCCCTCGCGCAGTACGGACCGCCAGCGATCTTCAACACCGACCAAGGCAGCCAGTTCACCAGCCTGGAGTTCACTCAGACGCTCAAAGACGCAGGCGTGCAGATCTCGATGGACGGCAAGGGCCGCTGGATGGACAACGTCTTCATCGAGCGGCTGTGGCGCTCGCTCAAGTACGAGTGCGTCTACCTGCACGACTTCGAGGTTGGCTCCGAGGCGCGGGCCAGCATCGGCCGGTGGATCGACTTCTACAATGCCGAGCGACCGCACTCGTCGCTCGATGATCGCACGCCTGATGAGGCGTACTCGGATTTGGGAGGTGCGCCGACCTCGTCGCTGCGCTCCTCGTCAGCGCAGTCGGAAGCGGCTTAGAAACATGAACCTGGAATCCACCTTAACTTGGCCGCTGAGCTGTCCAAAGGATGGGGTCCACCTCTGTCCATCCACGAGCTGATCCCACTCCGGGCCTCGGAGCCGGTGGCAAACTCGGACAGGTAGACGCATTCGTACTTGAGTGAGCGCCATAGCCGCTCGATGAACACGTTGTCCATCCAGCGGCCCTTGCCGTCCATCGAGATGCGAATGCCCGCCTCCGTGAGCACGTCGGTAAAGTCGACGCTCGTGAATTGGCTGCCCTGGTCGCTGTTGAAGATCTCCGGAGGGCCATAGCGCTCGAGCGCCGCGTGCACGGCCTCGACGCAGAAGCGCGCATCGAGCGTGTTGGACAGCCGCCAGGACAGCACCGTGCGGCTCGCCCAGTCCATCACGGCGACCAGATACAGAAAGCCCCGCTGCAGGGGAATGTCGGTGACATCCGTGCACCACACGTGGTTCGGCCGTGTGATCGGCAAATCGCGCAGCAGGGAGGGATAAATCCGGTGCGCCGGGTGCGGCTGAGACGTCCGGGGCCGCTGGAAGAGCGCGTGCACCCCCAGCCGCCGCATCAGGCGGCGCACCCGCTTGCGAGAGACCGTGTCGCCCTGCCGGCGGAGCCAGCGTGTCATCTGACGCGAACCGAAAAACGGCGTCTCCAAGAACTGCTCGTCGATCAACCGCATCAGGCGCAGGGTCAACGGGGTCTCGCCCGTGCCCTCGTCGGAGAACGACGAGCGGGCGATCGACACCAAGCGGCACTGCCGTACGATGCTGAGCCGTGGGTGGTTGGGATCGACCATCTCGACTCTCCGGCCGCGGCTCACCGACCGAAGGCCTTCGACAAAAAATCCCGCTCGATGACGAGTTCTCCGATCTTGGCCCGCAGCTCCCTGACCTCGGTCTCCCGAGAGGCCTCCTGCCGCTCGTGGTTCTCCGAGAAGCCGACCAGCACCGTCTGTCGAGCCTTCTTCTTCCAGTGGGCAATCAGGTTCGGATGCACATCGTAGCGGGCCGCCAGTTCCGCCATCGTCGCTTCCTCGCGAAGCGCCTCCAACGCGACCTTCGTCTTCAGCTCAGCCGGATAACTCCGTCTCTTCCGTGGCATGCCAGACTCCTTCTCCTTGGTCTGGATCCCACCTTAACAACCTGTCCGAATTTCGGGGTCCACCTCTAACTGCATGGTGACACAACCGGCTTCGCACCGGCGTTGCGTGCGGCTCTTCGCGAGGACCCCGACGTCGTGCTGATCGGTGAGATGCGTGACCTCGAAACGGTAGAGACGGCACTGCACATTGCAGAAACCGGCCATCTCACACTCGCCACGCTCCACACGAACTCCGCAGTCCAGACGATCCATCGTATCGTCGACCTTTTTCCAGCGCGTCAGCAGCGTCAAGTCCGGGCCCAGCTCTCCCTGATCCTTCAGGGAATCGTGTGCCAGATTCTCGTTCCACTCGCCGAGGGTCGGGGTCGCGTCCCGGCAGCAGAAGTTCTGATTCCGACATCCGGTGTCCGTCATCTGATTCGCGAGGACAAGCTGCACCAGGTGTATTCCGCCATGCAGTCCGCTCCGGACGTTGTCGGAATGCAGACAATGAACCAGTCGTTGGCTTCGCTCTACCGCCGGCGGATGATCACGCTGGATGACGCTGTGGGGTACTCGTCGAACCGAGACGAGCTTCGCGAGATGATTGCGCGTCGTCGCGGTGGACGGAGAGCGGGTCGGACGGCTGAGCAACCCGAGCTTATTGGCGGATCCGGGCGGTCGAGTCGCTAGTCAGAAGGAATGTCATCCATGTCGACCACCTACGTGTTTACTGGACGGACGAGGGCGGGTGAGGCTGTTGGCGGCGAACGTGTCGCGGAGACGGTCGACGCTGCAGTGGCAGCGCTGCGCCGTGACCACATTTTGGTGACGAAGATTCAGGAAGTAAAGGCGACCCGAGGCTCGACCGAACGGAGGCCCGGTAGGCTAGGAAAGGCGGTTGGGACGAAGACGCTGGCGGTGTTTACGCGCCAGTTCTCGGTCATGATTGACGCAGGGCTTCCGCTTGTCGAGTGTCTTGGGATCCTCAGCCGGCAGGAGGACGACCCGAACTTTGGAGAAACGGTCACTGCGGTTCGAGACACGGTCGAGGGCGGTTCGAGTCTCGCGGAGGCCATGAGTCAGCATCCGCGGACGTTCGCTCCGTTGTACACGAGCATGGTCGAGGCGGGGGAAGCCGGAGGGGTTCTCGATACGATCCTCGCGCGGCTGGCGACGTTCATCGAAAAGAGTGTCAAGCTAAGAGCGCAGGTCCGCTCTGCAATGATGTACCCAACGGCGGTCCTCGTGATCGCGGCACTTGTCGTGGCCGCAATTCTCTGGCAGATCATTCCCACCTTTGCATCGCTGTTCGATGGATTGGGTGCCGCACTTCCGGCTCCGACTCGATTCGTGATCTGGGTGAGCGAATCCTTTCTGGCGTTGCTCCCGGTCATGGCGGTTGGTGTGGGGACGCTGTCGTTCGGGTTGCTGAGGTTTTACCGGACGCATCGTGGCCGCCGCGTCTTGGACGGACTGCTGATTCGGAGCCCCATTCTTGGGGTTGTCCTGCGGAAGGTTGCGGTTGCTCGATTTTGCCGAACACTGGCAACGCTCCTGGGTTCCGGAGTACCGATCTTGGAAGGGCTGGAGATCACAGCGGGGACAGCCGGGAACGCCGTCGTTGAGGACGCGGTCATGACGGCTCGTGATGCGATCGAGGCGGGCGAATCGGTCGCGGCGCCCCTACGCGAAACGGGGATCTTTCCTCCCATGGTGACGCAGATGGTTCACATCGGTGAAACGACGGGCGCTCTCGATGTCATGCTCGAGAAGATCGCGGAGTTCTACGAGGATGAGGTCGACTCGGCCGTAAGCGGGATGCTGGCGCTCCTGGAGCCGATCATGATTGCGTGTCTTGGAGTCGTCGTCGGAGGCATCGTCGTCGCCATGTACTTGCCGATTTTTGACCTCATCGGTCGCATGGCTGGATGACGCCATGAGCGGCAAAGGGAGCTCCGCGATTCGACTGCGAAGGCGGCTACTGTGGCTGATAAGTTTCAGGGCCGCGATCGTGACGATCCTGCTGGGTGGTGGCGCGCTCGCACAGATTCGTACGACGACGCCTTGGCCAGGCGATCCCTTCTATTTTCTTATCGGCCTGACCTATGCACTAACGGCAGCGTACGCGGTCACGCTCACGTTGGCCGAGGATCGACGGTGGCTGGTCGACCTTCAGTTCGGGCTCGACACGTGTCTCGTTTCTGCGCTCGTGCTGATGACCGGCGGAGTCACGAGTGTGTTTGTGTCACTGTACGCGCTGCCGATTGTGGCTGCCAGCGCCGTGCAGGACCGACAGGCCGGAATACTCGTGGGCCTTCTCAGCAGCGTGCTATATGTTGGCCTGATACTGGCACAGTACAGCACTGCCTTTGGACTGCTGGAGATCCCCTGGATGACTGACGTGGCGACACCTCCCACCAGCGTCGCGCTCTACATGATGGGTCTCGGCGTCGTCGGGTTTGTCGCTGTTGCGGGACTCAGCGGGTACCTGGCCGATCGCGTCAACCGGGCCGACGCCAGCCTCGAACGAGCGTCAAGCCAGATCGAGGACCTGCAGGCGTTCAACCAACACGTGATCGAGAGCCTGACGAGTGGACTGGCAACCACAGACGCGAAGGGGCGAATCCTGACCTTCAATTCGAGCGCAGAGCTGATCACGGGCCGCGCCGCGCAACAGGTCATCGGCCGCGACATTTCTGACGTCCTGTCACTCGGGCAGGAAGCCACCGAACGCATCAAATCTGGACGAACCCCTTCCAGTGATTCGCTCGACGTGACGTATACGCAGCCATCGGGCCGACGGATGGAATTGGCGATAAGCGTCGCTCCACTCGTGAGCCCCGGACGTGACGGTGGCGTTCTGATCATGTTCAGCGATGTGACCGATGCGCACCAACTGGAGCGTGAGGCACAACGTCGACAGCGCCTGGCCGCAGTGGGTGAAATGGCTGCAGGAATCGCCCATGAGATTCGCAATCCTTTGACCTCGATGTCGGGGTCCATTCAGATCCTGCGACAGGACTTGCCCCTGAATGACGAGCAGACACGGCTCATGGATATCGTCTTGAGCGAGTCTGAGCGGCTGAACGACACGATCAACGCATTCTTGTCCTACGCTCGGCCTCGACCGTCTGAGACACGGCGGCTCAATCTCGGACGCGTGATCAAGGACACCGCGCTTCTGATCCGCCATGGATCTGACTTCGACGCCCAGCATCGCCTCGAGGTCGCCGTGCCGTCTGAACCGGTGCCGTTCGATGCAGACGAGAGTCAGATACGCCAAGTTGTCTGGAATCTCTCGCTCAACGCCCTGCAGGCGATGCCTACAGGCGGCTGCCTTCGTCTCTCGGCGTCCACGGAATCCGGCGCCGGGGTGCTGCTCAGCGTGTCAGATGAAGGGAGCGGCTTGCCGGCGGATGACGTCGATGAGGTCTTCCAGCCGTTTCGGGGGACGCCCGGCAAGGGGACTGGGCTGGGTCTCGCGATCGTTCATAGGATCGTGACCGACTACGGCGGGGTTGTGCGAATTGACTCGAAAGCAGGCCGTGGCACGACCGTGAACGTCCACCTGCCAAACAGGCCCCACCACGTGACGCTCGATGAGTACCACGAGTCAACAAAGTGATGGGTACGGCTCCCGACGCGCAGGCTGATGTGAACCGCCAGTGTACGATTCTTGTCGTCGATGACGAGCGCTCGATCCGAGAGATGCTTGCTATCGTGTTTGAGCGCGACGGCCATCGTGTGCTGCAGGCCGAGGGGGGACGCTCGGCTGTCGAGCAGATGAGGCGGGAGCCGGTCGATCTACTCGTGTCTGACATCCGGATGCCGGACATGAGTGGAGTGGATCTGCTGCGTGAAGCGAAACGGATCGATCCGGACGTGATCGGCATCATGATCACGGCGTACACCTCCACCGAGTCTGCGGTGGAAGCGTTGCGTCTCGGAGCCCATGACTACGTCAGCAAACCGTTCGATGTCGATGAGCTCAAGGTCAAGGTTCGCGAAGCACTCGTCCTGCGCCCTAGGGTTTTCTTGGACACTTGATTGCGAGAGAGTTCTCGCAGGAGGAGTGTCGAGATGAGGAAGCAGGTTGAGGAATCGGTGGCGACCGGCGTGGCCGCCGGGCGCGGCCGTGGGGGTCGGTTCTCGGCCGGGCGCAAGCGTGAGGTAGTGATGCGTCTGTTGCGCGGGGAGGACCTCGAGTCCGTGTCGCGGGCGGTGGGGATCACGGCGGCGCGGGCGTCGCACTGGCGGGCTCAGTTTCTGGCTGCGGGGCAGGCGGGCCGAAAGAGCCGCGCACCGGATGCTCGGGACGAAGACCATCGTCGGCTGCAGGCCAAGATCGGCGAGCTGCTGATGGAGACCGAGTTACTGTACGCGAAGGTGGACCAGCTGGAGGCCGGCGGCCCTTTGGCCCGGCGGAGGTCGACGCGATGAGTGGCGCCCAGTCGATCTCCACCCGTCGGGCGTCTGGCGTGCAGCGGGTCTGCCGCGTGTGGCACCGCGCCCGCTCCAGTGTGTATGCGCGGCGGCAGGCGACACGGTCTCCTGCACTGTGTCGTCGCCGCGGGCCGATCGGCGCTGCCCCGGACGACGTCCTGGTGGCCCACATTCGCCGGGTGCTCGAAGCCGCGCCGTTTCATGGCGAGGGCTACCGAAAAGCCTGGGCGAAGCTGCGGGTCGCGGGGATGCGCACCTCGAAGGAGCGGGTGCGCCGGTTGATGCGCGAGCACGACCTCCAAGCCCCGCCGCGCGCGGGCCACGCGCATGGGCCGAAGGCGCACGACGGGACCATCACCACCGAGGCGCCCGACGTGATGTGGGGCACAGACATGACGGCCACCGTGACGGTCGCCGAGGGGGCGGCCTGCGTCTTCGTGGCCGTCGATCACTGCGCGACCGCATGCATCGGGCTCCATGCCGCCAAGCGCGGGACCCGCTTCGAGGCCCTGGAGCCGATCCGCCAGGGCATCCGCGAACGCTTCGGGGGCATCGGCGAAGGCGTGGCCCGTGGGCTGCGGCTGCGTCACGACCACGGGTCGAACTACGTGGCCGACGATTTTCAACAGGAGGTCGCGTTCTTCGGCATCGAAAGCTCCCCGAGCTTCGTGCGGGAGCCCGAAGGCAACGGCGTCGCGGAGCGCTTCATCCGCACGCTGAAGGAGAATCTGTTGTGGGTGCGGAGCTTCGAGACGATCGAGGAGCTCCGCCTGGCCTTGCTCGAGTTCAAGCGGACGTACAACGAGCAGTGGATGCTGGAGAAGTACGACGACCGAAGCCCGGCCCAGGTGCGACGCGACCTCCTCGGGCTGGACGCGGCGGCGTAGAAGCGAATACCGTCAAACCACTGTCCAAGAACCCTGGGCAGTACACTCGAGCACCGACGTTTGAAGGAAGAGAACACGGCGCTCAAGAAGGCCCTTGTGCACGCCGGCGACTTCAGCCACATCGTTGGAGAGAGCGGCGCCATTCAGGAGCTCAAGGACCGCATCCGGAGAGTCGCTCCGACCAATAGCACGGTGTTGATTACGGGCGAGTCTGGAACGGGCAAGGAGCTCGTAGCTCGAGCTGTCCACGCCCACTCGACGCGGCACTCCCGGCCCTTTGTGGCCGTGAACTGCGGAGCGCTGCCCGAAACACTGCTTGAGTCGGAGTTGTTTGGACATGTACGTGGGGCGTTCACCGGTGCCGACAGCAACAAAAAGGGATTGATCGAAGTTGCCGAGCGGGGGACGATCCTCTTGGACCAGATTGGCGAGATGTCCCCGGTCATGCAGGTGAAACTGCTGCGTGTCCTGCAAGAGCGCAGGTTTCGAAGGCTCGGCGCAACGCGTGAACTGTCCGCCGACATTCGGGTCATTGCGTCGACGAATCAGAATCTCGGAGGAATGGTACGCGAGGGGAGGTTTCGTGAGGATCTCTTCTATCGGATCAACGTGATTGCCATACACATCCCCCCGCTGCGCGACCGACGGGAAGATGTACTCCCGATCGCCGAGCGCGCCGTTGAGCGGTTCGGACAGCAATTGGGCAAGGCACTCACCGGGTTGTCAGCGGGGGCAAGGCGAACACTTGGACGATACTCGTGGCCCGGCAACGTACGTGAGCTGGAGAACGTCATCGAGCGTGCGGTGGCGCTTGAGGAGGGCACGGTCGTACAGGCCGAGAGCCTTGACCTGGGACCGACACAGGCGGGTCATGCGAGGCTCTATGGAAACGTGTCCTCTCCAGCGCGGCCGATCGAATTCGTTGGAGATCAACCCGGGGAGACTCTTCCTGCCGCTGGCTTCGATCTGAGTCAGCATCTCGAGCAGATTGAGCGTCGGTATATCACGCAGGCGCTGGAGAGAACCGGCGGCAAGAGAACGAAGGCGGCAGAGTTGTTGGGTATGAGCTTTCGGTCGTTTCGGTACTATCTGAAGAAGTACGGCCTCGGTTAGGTTTGAAGATGAGACAAATTATGTCACTGTGTATGTGACGATTATTGTCTATGGGCAAAAACCGGCCCGTGCGTGAATTCTGAGGGTAGCTCAGGAACCTTCGTAAACCCAGTCAGAATCTGTGGTTACGTGTTGTTCGGTGGACTCCGGTTGGCTTGGCACTCTTGTTGCCCAGTCAGACCGTACAAGGAGTTGAGGAACATGCAAATGAACAGGAAATCGAAGATGAAGAACAGCGCGGGGTTCACTCTGATAGAGCTGCTGATTGTCGTGGCCATTATTGGAATCATTGCTGCGATTGCGGTTCCTGGCCTGCTGAGGGCACGCATGGCCGGCAACGAGGCATCGGCAATAGGGTCAATCCGGGCAGTCAATGCCGCACAGGCGACATATGCAGCAAGCTGTGGATCTGGGTTCTACGCACCAAGCCTGACGAACCTGTCCACTCCGCCCACCAGAGGCGGCGGCGACGGATTCATCGGCGCCGACCTGGCAGCAGACCCGTCACTGAAGAGCGGCTATACGGTGACATTGACTGCTGGCGCGGCTGCGGCTGGCGCTCCGCAGTCATGCAACGGTGCCCAGGCAGGTGGAGTCGCCTCGACGTACTTTATCGGTGCTGATCCGGCGGCGGGCGGCGGTGCGCGCCATTTCGGCTCGAACCAGAGTGGCACGATCTTCCAGGCGAACCGATCCGTGCGGGTGACCCAGTCGGGTGCGCCGAGGGGCGCCACGCCGATCCAGTAGCCGTTTGTCCGGCAGCCTTGTTATGGGCCTGACGGGATGTGCGCTCAAGGGCGGCATCCCGTCTTTTTTTTCGAGCTCCCCGTGCCTCGACCGGGTACCATTGACTGGGTCGACCAATCGGAGGCGCGGCCGACCCTCGTCACCATGGAGGCCGGATGACTGGACGTACGCGGGCATGGATGGTTCTGCTGGCTTCGGCCGGGATGATCGCGTCGGTGAGTGCAGCCTATATGCACTTCCAACTGGTCGCGAACCCGGCGTACACGAGCTTTTGTGACGTCAACGAGACTGTGAGCTGCACACAGCTGTACCAAAGCCGTTACGGGAGCGTCGCCGGTATTCCTGTTGCGCTCGGAGGTGTCCTTTGGTTTGGCGTCGTGTTGCTGCTGGCCTACGCTGATGCTCGGGGACTCAGTCGCTCTCGTGAGAACGTTGCGACCTATCTTGCGGGTTGGTCGACGGTCGGCCTCTCGGTCACAGCGTATCTCGCATATGCGTCGGTCTTTCTGCTGGGGATGTTTTGCATTCTTTGCGGCATCGTGTACGTGACGACCCTCGGGATATTCCTGCTGACCCCGTCCGAGAAGGGCATACCACTGCGGAGCCTGCCGTCTGCGTTTGCTCACGATATCCGGGAGCTATTCCGCCATCCGGTCGGCCTAGCCGTGACGCTCGTCTTCGTCCTGGGCACTCTCAGCGCTGCCGCATGGTTCAGAGAGCCACCGCCTTCGACGTCACTCGCAGCGTTGGTGCCGGCGGATGAGCCCGCCAGCGCCTCGGACCAGCGGTCAGAGTTCGAGCGCTACTGGGAGAGTCAGCCGCGCGTCGATTCAGGGGTTGACGCCGGTGATGCCGTCGTCGTCGTGGTCAAGTTCAATGACTATCAGTGCCCAGCGTGTGCACAGACACACAGGGTGTATGAGCCGATCTTCGCAAAGTACGAGTCAAGTCACCCCGGCAAGGTGCGGCTGGTGATGCGTGATTTTCCGCTCGACCCGCGATGCAACGATGGGTCACCCAACGGGCCACATGGCTCGGCATGTGAGGCGGCGGTTGCTGCACGACTGGCCAGAGAAGTGGGAGTCGAGGAGGCTCGGCGCATGGACGAGTGGCTGTACTCGAACCAGGAAGCGATGACTCCGGAAACGGTTGCCGCAGCACTTGCTGATGTTGTCGGAATTGATGCGGGGCAGCTCGAGGTGCGGTACGATGAGGTAGTCGAGCAGGTCAAGGCCGACATCGCCGACGGAGCGATGATCCCCGTCGAGGCGACGCCAACGTACATCGTGAATGGAGTGCTGATCAAGGGCGGGCTCGAAGCGCCGTTCTTCGATCAGGCGATCGCGTATGAACTTGCGCGAGCGAACGCAGCGCCCTAGCGTTCCCACCACAGGTCAATGCATGCCGTCCGTCTGCAAGGGCTCACCAAAGACTTTCGTGTTGGTTTCTGGCGGTCCCGTCCGAAACGAGCCATCGACGGTGTGACGCTCGAGGTGGAACCGGGTGAGGTGCTCGGTTACCTCGGCTCCAATGGATCGGGGAAGACAACCACGCTGAAGTTGCTCATGCAGCTGATCTTTCCCACGGCCGGCACTGCCGAGATTCTGGGACGTCCTGTTGGTGATCTTGACGTCCGCCGCCGGATCGGCTTCCTTCCCGAGAACCCATACTTCTACGACAACCTGACCGCCAGCGAGCTCCTGGCCCATTTTGCGGGTCTCTTTGGTTTCAGCTCGCACAATGCGCGGCGACGCGCGGAGGAGCTGCTCGACCGCGTCGGAATCGGTGATGAGCGGCGCTCGTATCTCCGGACGTACTCCAAAGGGATGTTGCAGCGTGTCGGGATCGCTCAGGCCCTGATCAACGATCCGGAGGTCCTGTTTCTCGATGAGCCGATGTCGGGGCTCGACCCGCTCGGGCGACGCGCGGTGCGCAGTTTGCTCCTGTCGCTTCGCGACGAGGGCCGAACACTGTTCTTCAGTTCGCACATTCTCGCAGACGCTGAGGCGATCTGTAGTCGTGTCGCCATTCTGTCACACGGTAGGCTTGTGGCATCGGGAAGACTTGCGGAGCTTGGCCTCAAGGTGCGTGGATGGGAGCTCGTCGTGGCCGACGCGTCAGCAAGTGCGGTGGTCGAACTGGAACCGGCGGTCGGACGCGTGACACGCGTCGCAGAGGGGCGCTATGTCATCGAGGTCCCGGCGGACCACGACCCCGCACAGCTGATTGCTGAGCTCACGGCGCGCGGTGCGCGCGTCGTGTCACTCACGCCGCATCAACAAACGCTCGAGGAGTTCTTCGTCGATCGAGTCACAGGCGACACGGAGGAGCCACGGACCTCGGCGTGATGCCGAGCCGTGGGCATGAAATGGGAGCCGTGAGGAAGATCGCCGCGCACGCGTTCCTGGAATCAGTCCGGGACAGAGTCCTCTACAACCTCGTCCTGTTCGCCGTGCTCATGATCTCGGCTTCTTACCTGATCGGTCAGCTCACCGCCGGACAGGATGTGAAGATCATGAAGGACGTGGGTCTGAGCGCGGCGTCCGTGTTTGGCCTGTTTATCGCGGTGTTTATCGGCATCGGTCTGGTATCCAAGGAGGTGGAGCGCCGAAGCATTTACAGCGTCCTATCAAAGCCCGTCCGTCGCCATGAGGTGATTCTCGGGAAATACTTCGGGCTTGTGCTCACCCTTGCGGTCAATCTGGCGATCATGGCGGCCGCCTTCTATGCCGTCCTTGGCTACATGTCTGCGACCGAGAGCGAGGAGTTCAAACGCGGGTGGGAGGCGTCAGCGACTGACCCGGCCATGCTCAAGGCATTCGTGTTGATCTTCGTCCAGCTGATGCTTGTGACGGCGATCGCGTTGTTTTTCTCGACGTTTTCGAGCTCTATCCTCTCGGCTACGCTGACGTTCGCAGTGTATGTGGCAGGTCACTTCAACGCGGACCTGCGAACCGTCGGGGATGTTATCGACGCCCCGGCAGCAGCGACTCTGGCAGCTGGTGTGTCGTACGTATTGCCCGACATGAGTGCGTTCGACGTGTCGGCGACATTGTCCACGCGCAACCCGTGACGGCTGGCTACATGATGCTGACGTCCGGCTATGCGCTGGTGTACATCGCCTGTTTGCTGCTCGGCGCGATGTTCGTGTTCTCCAGGCGAGACTTCACATGATGACCAACGGTGTGGACCGCGTTGGTCGGTGGGTGAGGCGTCCTGTCGCTGTCGCGACCACAATCGCGCTCTTGCTCTCGTTGGCAGTGTCGCTTCAGGTGGTGAGGGAACGGCGATATCCGAGCTTCACGCCTGATACTCAAGTCCTGTATGTGCCATCGGCAGGCGTGCTCGACCGGATGGCCCTCTCGTTCGATTCAGTGCTTGCAGATCTGTATTGGATCCGAGCGCTTCAGCACTATGGAGGGACCCGGGGCGCTTCGGGGGATCGTAAGGGCTACGAGCTTCTCTATCCGTTACTCGACATCACTACCTCGCTCGACCCGCGCTTCAACATTGCCTATCGTTTCGGTGCGATCTTCTTGACCGAATCTTACCCGGACGGTCCCGGCCGGCCCGATCAAGCCGTGGCGCTCCTGCAGAAAGGCTCACGGCAGATGCCTGCGAGGTGGGAATACTTGATGGACATTGGCTTCGTCCACTACTGGTGGCTTCACGACTACGAGGAGGCCGCCCGATGGTTTCTCAGAGCGAGTGAGATCCCGGGGGCCTCGTGGTGGTTGCGGTCGCTGGCTGCGAACACGTTGGAGCTGGGTGGAAGTCGTGACGCGTCACGCGTGTTGTGGCAGCAGATCCATGACACGGCGGACGACCAGTGGCGGCGGGATGAGTCTCTTCGGCGCCTCATGCAGCTTGATGCGCTCGATGCGATTGACGAGCTGACGATCGAGGCCGAGCGGTTTGCTGCCCTCATGGGACGCTGGCCGGAGGCCTGGCAGGATCTTGTTGACGCGGGCCGCTTGTCGCAGCCTCCGCTGGATTCGTTCGAGTACCCGTTCGCGCTGGATCCCAGTGCCCGGCTCGTGGGTGTGTCGTCACAGTCGCCGCTTTGGCCGCTACCAGACGAGCCGCCCGGCATGCTTCCGCAATGACCCTATGATGGAACCAGCGGCTGTCCTCGCCCTGTCGGCGTTCGGCCTTGCCGTCGGTAGCTTTCTCAACGTCTGTATCTATCGCCTGCCGCGAGGTCAGTCGGTCGTCGCGCCGAGGTCCAGCTGTCCGGCCTGTGGCCGGGATCTCAAGTGGTTCGAGAATGTTCCGGTTCTCGGATGGCTGCTCCTGCGCGGCCGGTGTCGAACGTGTCGCGGGCGCATCTCGTCCCTCTACCCGATCGTCGAAGTCGTGACGCCGCTCCTGTTTATCCTCCAGTACTGGGACGTCGGGTGGACGCCACTACTGGTTGTACGGTTGGTCTTCTGCAGTGCGATGGTGGTCCTCTTCGTGATCGATCTGCAGCATCGACTCCTTCCGAACGCCATTACCGTGCCGGGGATCGGCGTGGGGCTGGCCGCAGCGCTTGTTCTGGAGCCGGGGTGGCGGGCCGCGCTCCTAGGCGTCGTTGTCGGTGGCGGGGGCCTCCTGCTTGTTGCCGAGGTCTACTATCGGCTTCGTCATGAAGAAGGGCTCGGAATGGGAGACGTCAAGATGTTGGCCATGATCGGCGCATTTCTTGGCTGGCAGCCGATGCTCGTCACCCTCTTGCTGGCGTCGCTCCTCGGGTCGATCGTTGGTCTTGGTATGCTGGTTCTGGGTCTCGGAGACAGCAAGTACGCGTTGCCGCTTGGGTCGTTTCTTGCGTTTGCTGCGGTCGTGACGACGTCGGCCGGCGAGCAGCTTACCCGGTGGTACGGAGGCTTCTACTAGGCCGTGATGCAGCCGGATCTCTTGCTTCTCGTTTTCATCGCCATCATCGGTGCCCTTGGCGCGGTGTTGTTGCTCGCGATGGTACGGCTCATCGCGGCGGCGCGCCGGGAGAATCGTGGTCTGAACAAGAAGGCAGACGATGCGGCGCTCGTGACCGCGGCGCTCGGCGAGGCTGTGACCCGGATACGCGAGCAGGAGCGGGCAACCAACGCACGAGCTGCGGCATCCGAACGTCTCAGTGAGCAGATCATTGCCAGCCTGTCGTCCGGACTGCTCGTTGTAGGGGTTGCGGGTGAAGTCAAGATTCTCAACCCTGTCGGCAGCCGTCTCCTGGGCCTGAAGAGCGGCTCCGTAGGTGGATTGCTGCGCGATGTCGTTGGACGCGCCTGTGAGTCGCTGGCTGACGTGATCGACGAGTGCCTGGCTGGGCAGCAGCCGATCATCCGTCGGACACTCGTGCTCGAGCCGTCCATTGACCCGGGACGAGCGACGCATCTTGGAGTGTCGGTGTCACCGATGAGCGACGACCAGGGGGAGCTTCAGGGTGCGATCTGTCTGTTCGCAGATCTGAGCGCGGTCGTCGATCTCGAGCAGCGGTTGCGTCTCAAGGAGGGACTCGCAGAGGTCGGAGAACTGACCGCGGGGATTGCCCACGAGTTCCGAAACGGTCTGGCGACGATCCACGGATACGGTCGACTGCTCATGATTGACAAGATACCGGCGGAGTATCGCCCGTACGTCGAAGGGATTCGTGGAGAGACGGTTGCTCTGGGAGAGGTTGTCGATAATTTTCTCGGCTTTGCTCGTCCCGCCGAACTGAGTGTCTCGACCGTCGACCTCGAGAAAGTTGTGCATAAGGCAGCTGACGAGCTCCGCGGTGAGGTACGCAAGCGCGGCGGCGACGTCTCCGTGCGAGGCGAATTCCCGGAAGTCGAGGGAGACGAAGTGCTGCTTCGGCAGGCCATTAGCAACCTCTGCCGGAATGCCGCTGAGGCCTGTATTGGCACGGGGCGGGCGCCGGAAGTCGTGCTCGAGGGCGCGGTCAACCATGACCAGGGGGAGGCAACGTTGGTGGTCATTGACAATGGCTCGGGTTTCGATCCCACTCAGGGTGAGAGAATGTTTCGCCAGTTCTTCACGACGAAGAGCGGTGGTACTGGCCTCGGCTTGGCGCTGACTCAGAAGATCATCGTGACCCACAATGGCCGTGTCACGGCGGCTCGGGCGTCGTCTGGTGGCGCCCGAATGGAAGTGGTGCTGCCTCTTCAAAGGATTTCGCACCGGGCCTAGTGCATTTTCAGACCGGGCCTCCGGCCCCGAACCCCCGTGGGCGCTACATGGGGACCCCGCAAGCCCCACTTCGCGCCCACGAGGCGCGCTGCTGCGCGCCTTGGCGACACGCATGTGAGAATGCGCTAGAGCGTTTTTCGAAAAGCTCTAGTACTCGATAGGCGGTTCATGGTACTCCTACGTGCAACGTCCTGTAGGAGGATCAATGCGCGCCTATTCGATGGATCTTCGCGAACGAGTGCTCCACGAGAGCGACGCGGGCATGCCGGCGGCCGCGGTCGCGAGCAAATACCGCGTCAGTGCCTCCTGGGTCCGGCGGCTCACACACCGGCGGCGGGAAACCGGCGAAGTCGCCCCGCGCCAGCAGCGTTACGGGCGGCATCCGGTGCTCGCGTCCCAGCTGCACACGCTCGCGGCCTTGATCCGCGAGCAACCGGACCGCACCCTCGCCGACCTACAGGTCGCCCTGGGTACGTCCGCCAGTCTGGCGACGATTTGGCGGGCCGTGAAACAGCTGGGCTTTACCGTAAAAAAAAACGGTACGCGCGTCCGAACACGATCGCCCCGACGTCGCGGCCGCCCGCGCGCAGTGGGCGACGACTGCCCCGACGCTCGACCCGACTCGCCTCGTCTTTCTGGATGAAAGCGGGGTCGCCACCAATCTCCTGCGGCGCTATGGGCGCAGCCTTCGCGGCCAGCGGGTCGCCGATCACGCGCCCCAGGGTCGGTGGGAGAGCAGTCCCTTCATCGCCGCGCTGCGGGTGACGGGGCTCACCGCGCCGGGGGTCCTCGATGGCCCGATGGACGGGGCCAGCTTCCTCGCCTACGTCGAACAGATCCTCGTACCGACGTTGCAGCCCGGTGACATGGTGATTGCCGACAACCTCGCCGCGCACAAAGTCGACGGCGTGCGCCACGCTATTGAAGCGGCCGGCGCGACGCTGCGCTTCCTGCCGCCCTACAGTCCCGACTTCAACCCCATCGAGCTGAGCTTCGCCAAACTCAAAGCTATCGTCCGCCAAGCCCGCTGCCGCTCGCTCGACACGCTCTGGCCGCTCCTCGGTGCGTGTCTGTCGCGCTTCACCCCCACCGAATGCCGCACCTACGTCCATCATTGCGGCTACACGGCCGCCAAAGCGTCATGAAAAACGCTCTAGGCGGGTGGGTTTGATTTCGGAGCCAATCCTCTTGGCTTCGGAGCGCGGGCGTGGGATGTGCCGCGCTGATTCTGCCTACCTGTTGCACGACCAGCATTGCGGTTTTCCCGATCGATGGCCATCGGACGACGGCCTCCGCTCTCTAGCTCGCCGTGACGACGTTGGGCGCGGTTGTTGCACTCTCCCCCAGCGTGCCATCCGACGTCGGCTTGACGGCTCCGCGCCGGGACAAGGGGTTCGGTCTCGTCGAAGCTGTCGTGTCGGCGGGCGTGTTGGTGACTATCGTGACCGGCCTCTTGCAGTTGATCGCGATGTCGGTCACGTCCGTTCGTGCGGCGGCGGACGACACGTCGGCCCTCCTCCTCGCAATCCAGAAGATGGAGCAGCTCCGCGGGCTAGCGTGGACCTACGACACCTCCCGCCAGCGGCTGTCTGACTTCACGACGAACGCTTCTGCGGGCGCTGCGGGGTCTGGTGGTCGCGGTCTGACCAAGTCTCCGCCAGATAGCCTGACGCGCAATGTGCCGGGGTACGTCGATTTCATCGATAGCAGCGGTCGCTGGATCAGTTCAGGATCGACACCACCATCAGGTGCGGCGTTCGTTCGGCGGTGGGCGATCGGGTCGGCCGATCCGGTGGGGCTCGACACACTGGTCGTGATGGTCGTTGTGGTTCCGATGCCGCGCATCGCGCGGTCACAGGATGGCGTTATTCAGCTCAACGACCCTGGGGTGGTGTGGCTCATGTCCGTTCGAGGCCGCCGCTGAGGTCGTTGTCGAAAGGCGGATGACGGATGACGCTGACGGAGGCCACGATCGCTCTGGCCGTGACGCTTCTGGTCGTCGGGTCAACCCTCGGTCTCGTCGGGCCCACACGCCAGGTTCTCGGCGTCCAGACACAAACGGCTGATCTGTACCAACGAGCGCGGATGGCCTCCGCGCGGCTGCATCGCGACATTCTGAACGCAGATGTTCCGAAGGTCAGTTTTGCCGCCCGTGGAGCCGTGAGACCTGCGCTCCTTCCCGCGAGACTTGGCCAGGCGGCGATGTTCGACGGAGGTGCCGTGACGCTCGTGAGCACCCCTGCCGTTGGTGTACCGGCTGTGACCGTCGCCCCCCTTCAAGGTCGGATTGCGTCCGTTCGTGTCGCCCCGGGTCCCGGATGCTTGGCGTCAGCCACTTCGGCCTGCGGTCTTCGACCCGATACGACCATTTTCATTGTCAGCGATGGGCGCTCTGATTTTCTTCGTGTCACCGATGTCGGCGAGGACTCGATTTCAGTCGAATCGCTCGATCACGGCGAACTGCCGCCGCATGGAGCCGGTGCCTTGATCGTGCCGATTGAGGTTCGCAGCTACTATTTCGATCCTGTCCGGTCACAGATCAGGTATGAGAATGGGTGGGCGACCGATGCCCCTGTTCTCGATGATGTTGTAGGCCTCTCTTTTCAGTTCTTTGGAGTCCGTCCGCAGCTGGTCGGGCAACAATCGGCTTCCCAGTCGTGTGTGGATGGTGTGGTTGTGACCGACGTGTCACAATCGCTCGCAGAGCTCACCGCCGGCGCACT
Source organism: Vicinamibacterales bacterium (assembly GCA_965223015.1). GTDB lineage: Bacteria > Acidobacteriota > Vicinamibacteria > Vicinamibacterales > UBA8438 > CAUZIB01. The sequence continues at coordinate 159,371 of CBDCVL010000009.1, forward strand.
CACCGACGGGCCATGGTGTCGAGACCGATACCGCTTCGATGTCGACCTGCTCCGCGTCCGCCGCGTCCGTGTCAGGATCCGTCTACAGGCGGCGGCGGCCGAATACCGGGGCCATGACACTCGACTGTTTGCTCAGCCGGGGTTGGCGCTCGGCCTCAAGCGGTCCGTTCCTGACGTCTCGGTTCAGTTCGACGTCGTGCCGCGAAATCCCTGGGTTGGGCGGTGACGTCGGACCAAAGCGGGATCGGCCTGGTCGTCACCATGATGGCTGTGCTCTTGATGCTCGGATTGACCGGAGCCGTCATACCTCTCACCACGACCGAGACCGCAGTGGCTACGAATCATCGTCGCTCTATCCAGCTGTTGTACGCGGCGGAAGCCGCACTCGAGGTGACCATTTCAGACCTCGGGAAGCTAAGGGCGTGGGATGATGTCTTACGCATGGGCAGGGCGTCGAGCCTTTGGTCTCCTGCCACACACGTGACGCTCGTCGATGGGATGGTGCTCGATCTGTCGGACGCGACCAGAGATCTGCAGGGGCGACGTGATGCCACCGGCGCGCCGCTGGTGTGGACGCTACTGGGGTCTCTGTCGCTTGATCGGCTGATCCCGTTCGATGTGTCCCCGGGTCCTCTGGTGGCCGTTGTGTGGCTCGCCGACGATCCGGGCGACGCTGATGGCGTGGCGCTGACCGATTCCAACGGCACCCTAGTCGTCTACGCCGCGGCGTTCGGGAGAGGTCTTGCCCGCCGGTCGATTCGGGCCGTGATTCGTCGCCGCGACGAGGGATTGGTTGAGGTGTCATCATGGCGCGTCGTGCGCTAGCGCCTGGGGTACGTGGCGCACGGGCGGCCATGACGGCTGGTGTAGACTGTGGCCTTGTGTCCGGTTCCTAAGGAAACACGTCGTTGAGCCCGCCCACCACACCCACCTTGCAGACGCTCATCGTAGAGGACAAGGATTCGCTGCGCGCGAAGAGGTGGACCCCATCCTTTGGACAGCTCAGCGGCCAAGTTAAGGTGGATTCCAGGTTCATGTTTCTAAGCCGCTTCCGACTGCGCTGACGAGGAGCGCAGCGACGAGGTCGGCGCACCTCCCAAATCCGAGTACGCCTCATCAGGCGTGCGATCATCGAGCGACGAGTGCGGTCGCTCGGCATTGTAGAAGTCGATCCACCGGCCGATGCTGGCCCGCGCCTCGGAGCCAACCTCGAAGTCGTGCAGGTAGACGCACTCGTACTTGAGCGAGCGCCACAGCCGCTCGATGAAGACGTTGTCCATCCAGCGGCCCTTGCCGTCCATCGAGATCTGCACGCCTGCGTCTTTGAGCGTCTGAGTGAACTCCAGGCTGGTGAACTGGCTGCCTTGGTCGGTGTTGAAGATCGCTGGCGGTCCGTACTGCGCGAGGGCTTCCGCGAGGGCCTCCACACAGAACGAGGCATCCATCGTGTTGGACAAGCGCCACGACAGCACCTTCCGGCTGGCCCAATCCTGGATCGCGACCAGGTACAGGAAGCCGCGGTGCAGCGGAATGTACGTCACGTCGGCGCACCAGGCCTCGTTCGCACGGTCGACCGCTCGGTCGCGCAGCAAATAGGGGTAGACCCGGTGCTCCGGGTGCGGAACCGACGTGCTCGGGCGCTGGTACAGCGCCTGGAGGCCCATCTTTCGCATCAGACGACGCACCCGCTTCCGACTGACGGCGAAGCCCTCCCGGCGCAGCCAACGCGCCATCTGCCGCGATCCGTAGAACGGGGTTTCCAGAAATTGCTCGTCGATCCGGCGCATGAGCTCGAGAGTCAACTCACTCTCCCCGAGACCATCGTAGTAGAACGTCGAGCGCGAGATCGACACCAAGCCACACTGTCGCGAGATGCTCAGTTCGGAGTGGTTCGAGTCGATCAGCATTCGCCTTCGACCGTGACTCAACGGCCGAAGGCCTTGGACAAAACATCCTTCTCGATGACGAGCTCGCCGACCTTCGCTCGCAGCTCCTGAATCTCCGCATCGCGAGACGCCTCTCGGCGCTGCTGGTGGTCCGAGAAGACGTCCACAAGCGCCTCCTGGGCTTTCTTCTTCCAGTTCGCGATCAGGTTCGGGTGGATCTTGTAGCGCGACGACAGCTCCGCCATCGTCTGCTCGCCGCGAAGCGCCTGCAGTGCCACGCGGGCCTTCAGCTCAGCGGGGTATTTTTTCCGTTTCTGCATGATTCCGATCTCTCCATTCTGAGGTCGGAATCCACCTTAGCAACCTGTCCGAATTTCGGGGTCCACCTCTATGAGAGGGAGTGGCCGCATGCGTGCAGCTGCCTAGGAGCAGGAGCCGAGAGTGGTGCCGTGTGCGTTAGGCTCCGGCCCTTAGTTTTTGGCTTTGCTGATCGAACAATGACGCGAGCCTCGCCAATCGGCCCACGATTCCCGATGGGTCCGCTACCACGTCATACTTCGCTTCTGCCCCTTTCCGATGTGGACCCTCGGTATACACGACACGCCTGTCGACAATCTCGAGCTGACCAGCCATTGTCAGCATTCTTGGCTTCGCAGACTTGAACTCAACTAGTGCTTTCTGAATCTCTTCTCCTGCGAGCAAGTCTCGCACTTTGCGCTCATCACTTCCCTGTATAACAAACAAGGGATCCAAGACCGCGTGTCCAGTGTGGACGTCCTGGTTCTTGAACGCGCCAATGAACTTCGACAACTTGTGTGCCCACTTCTCTGAGTACAAGCGGAAATCGAGCCCTAAGGGTTTCTCGAAATAGACGGACAGCCTCAAATAGAAGACGGGGACTGCGTGGGCCGCGACCCCTGCAAGACCGACGGCTCCGAGGACCGCATCGTTGAACCTGTCTAGTCGTACGAGATGCTCACCTCGGTATCCCCTGTACTCCTCAGGGAGCCTATCTCGGTTGAGTTCCTCCAGCTCACAGTTCATCGCGGCGAGCTCACCCTTATCGAGGTAGAAGCCCGGAGATGTCCCAGTAGCTGTTGAAATTTGAAGCGGCGGCTCTTCACTGGTCGTGCTATACGACCGGTGACGAAACCGAGGTGCAAGCCTCCCAGTAAGGAGCCGCCATGAAGAAGCAGTCTCGCACAGTCCCTCGCCGTCGCCAATCGGTATCCCCGACGCCACGGCACCTGCCGTTGGTCGATATCCTCATTGATACGCAGGCCGAGCTCCAGGAGCTGGTCGTCGCGTCTGGCCTGAAGGTACTCGAAGCCATGCTGGAAGAGGATCGGGCCGCCGTCTGTGGGCCACGGGATGCGCATCAACCTGCGCGCCAGGCGTATCGAACGGGGCATACGCCGAGTCAGGTCGTGCTGGGCGGGCGGAAGGTGGCGATTCGTCGGCCCCGTGCGCGGCGCGCCGGCGAGGAGGTTCCGTTGCCAACGGCCCGGGCATTCGCGAATGCGGACCCGCTGAACCGGCGCGTGGTCGACCAGATGCTGATCGGTGTGGCGACCCGCCAGTATGCGCGGAGTCTGGAACCGCTCGGCGCCGACGTCACCACGCGGGGCACGAGCAAGAGTGCGGTCAGTCGACGCTTTGTCGCGCAGACTCAGGCGCAGCTGGATGCGTGGCGGGCGACGCCGCTCGACGCGCTGGACCTGGTGGGGCTGCTGATTGATGGCGTGCACGTGGGTGGACACTGTATCGTTGTCGCCCTAGGCATCGATACAATGGGCGCGAAACACCCGCTCGGCCTGTGGGAAGGGGCCACGGAGAACGCGACGGTCTGTCAGGGGCTCTTGACCAATCTCGGCAGCCGCGGGCTGCGCACCGACCGGAGCCTGCTGGTGATCGTCGATGGCGCGAAGGCCCTCGACACGGCCGTGACCCAGACATTCGGGCGCGCCGCACTGGTGCAGCGGTGTCAGGTCCATAAGGGCCGGAACATCTTGGAGCATCTCCCTGAGGCACAGCGGCCGTGGGTGAAGGCGGTCCTCACGCGCGCCTACACGAACAGCCACGTCAAGACGGCCAAGCGTCTGCTGCAGGACCTGGCGCGGCGCTTGGACACTGACTACCCGAGTGCGGCCACGAGCGTGCGGGAAGGGCTCGACGAGACGCTGACCGTGCTCGGCTTGGGTCTGTCGGAGCGTCTCCAACGATCGCTCGCCACCACGAACGCCATCGAGAGTCTCCTCAGCCGAACGCGCCACGTGCAGCGCCATGTGAAACGCTGGCGCGGCGGGACGATGGTGCTCCGCTGGGTGGCCGCCGGGGTGCTCGAAGCGGCGAAGGGGTTCCGCCGGGTGCAAGGATGTCAAGATATGCCCGCGCTGGTCGCTGCCCTCCGGGCACGCGACGCGCGGTTAGGACTCGGGGAGTCGTCAGAGATGGTTGCGTAGTCGTGAACCAAGCTGCCGCTGAGTTTCAACAGCGCACGGGACATCCCCAGAAGCCCTCGCAGTTGGGACAGTAGTCGAAGATCGTATCTGCGTAGATGAGAAGATCGATCTTGCGCATCGGCTGGTCCGGGCACACGGGACAAGACCGAGCCGCAAACTTATCTTCGTGTTTCTTGGCGTCAATCGAACAGTACTCGATATCGCCTGACATGCCTGTTGCCAAGACGTTTAGTTCGTTCTTGTCAAGAAAGACGCCACTGCAGCTCGTACATCGATCGACCCAGATATCTGTATCTTTGACCCTTGCCATCCGAGATTTGCAGCCGGGACAAGTTAAGTCCATTGTCGGTGTCCCCCAAGAAAGAGTTCGTCAGAGAGCACGAGTGAAGCGGACTCGGGTGATCGGTCGAGCTAGGTGTCTCTCCCCATACACCTCCCCCATGCCGCCTTCGCCAATGAGGGGTTCGCGTCGTAGCGGCCGAGTCGCGAGCCGACGTTAGAGCGTTTTTCATGACCGTGTGGCGGCTGAGTACCCGCAGTGCCGAAAATAGTTGCGGCATTCGTCAGAGCTGAAGCGCTCGAGACAGGTACCAAGGAACGGCCAGAGCGTCTCGGTGCTGCGACAGCGTGCGGTGCGAACGAGGGCCTTGAGCTTCGCGAAGCAGAGCTCGATGGGATTGAGGTCCGGGCTATAGGGTGGCAAGTACCAGAGGGTGGCCCCGGCGGCCTGGATAGCCCGCCGGATGCCGGCGACCTTGTGGGCCCCGAGGTTGTCGGCAATGACGATGTCGCCTGGCTGCAGAGTCGGCACCAGGATCTGTTCGATGTAAGCGCGGAAGCTCTCGCCATCGATTGCGCCGTCGAAGACCCCCGGTGCGGTCAGCCCTGTGACCCGCAACGCGGCGAGAAACGTGCTGGTCTGCCGGCGCCCGCAGGGGGCGTGGTCGTGGACGCGCGCGCCACGCGGTGCCCGGCCGTACCGCCGAAGCAGATTGTTGGTGATGCCGGTTTCGTCCAGAAACACGAGGTGGGCGACGTCCCAGGTCGGCGCCGCCGCGTGCCACGCGACCCGCGCTGCCGCGACGTCAGGCCGATCGTGTTCGGACGGGCGGACCGTTTTTTTTTTAACGGTCAGGCCAAGGGCCCGTACGGCGCGCCAGACCGTCGGCACACTCGCGGGCGTGGCGAGGGCGTCCTTCAGCTCAGCCAGCGTGCGATCCGGTTGCGCCGCAATCAGATCGGCCAAGGTGTGCAGGTGCGGCTCGAGCATGCAGCGCCGTCCATGTCGCTGGACGCGAGGCGCCACCTCGCCCGTTTCGCGCCGTCGCTGTTTCAATAGCCGCACCCACGACCCGCTCACGCGGTACTTCGCCGCCACATCGGCCGCCTTCATTCCGGCATCGCTGTCGAGTAGCACCCGCTCTCGCAGATCCATCGAATAGGCACGCATCAGTCCTCCTGCATCCGTGCGCGCAGAAGTACCACGACCGCCCCAGGTAGTACAAGGCCTATTTGAAAAGCGCTCTAGTGTCCCGAGTACGAAATGCCGAGCCCTTCGGCCGGCGCCGCATCCTGCCTGGCGGGGTACAGAATCGCTCGAATATTGCCGACATACTGGCTCTTTGTGCCTGGCCGGTCCGGCGCATCGCAGTCCTTTGTGGCAAGGTATTCGTGCCCGGGACACTAGTTCTTTCTGCGAATACCGATCGATGAAAGGGCTCGCACGATCTCCCGTTCGGTGACGTCGTTGACGATCTCTGTCCGCCCGATAGCGGTAGGGAGCACGACATGCAGTTTTCCTCGGAGGACCTTCTTGTCTCGCCGCACTGCGTCCACGATCGATCGGGCCGAGAGGTCACTGACGGATGGCAATGGGCCGAGCTGAGCGATGACGCCGGCGATCGCATCTCGGTCTGCTTCGTCAAGGGCACCTCTGGCAACAGCGATATGTGCCACGGCGAGCATGCCGTACGCCACGGCCTCTCCGTGCCGGAGTCGTCGGTAGCGGGTTACAGACTCTATCGCGTGTCCTATGGTGTGTCCGAAGTTGAGCGTGCGACGCAGACCACCCTCGCGCTCGTCCTTCGCGACGACGGCTGCCTTGATCCGGCAGGACTCTACGATGATGGGGATAAGGGCATCCGGTTCTCTCGCGAAGATCTCTGTGAGGTCGTGGCTGACCCGCTCAAAGAGGTCACGGCTCGCGATGACGCCGTACTTGACGACTTCGTAGAGGCCAGCCCGGAACTCCCGTCGTGGGAGCGTCTCGAGCAGCTCCGGATCGGCCACAACGACGATGGGTTGGTGAAACGCTCCGATCAGGTTCTTGCCCAGCGAGTGATTGACACCGACTTTTCCACCGATGGAGCTGTCGACCTGGGCCAAGAGTGTTGTGGGGACGTGGGCGAGCTGAACACCCCGTAGAAATGTGGCCGCCGCAAAGCCGACGACATCGCCAATCACTCCGCCGCCGACCGCCACGATTGTGATGCTCCGGTCGGCACCAGCTCGGATGAGTGGCTCATATAGGCGCGACGCGGTCTGGAGCGTCTTCGACCGCTCGCCGTCGGGAATCAGGATCGTCTCGGCATTCTTCAGGTTGGCTGAGACTGCCGTGCCGTGGAGTTTCCAAATCGGGGGGCTCGAGACGATGAAACACCTGCCCCGGCCACCCGCCTCCTTTACGAGCTTTCCGAGACGACGAACAATCCCCTGGCCCACGTGTACGCGATAGGTCCGGGAGGCAGTTGGGACGTCGATGTGAAGGCTTCGAGTCACGGCAGGAATGTTTGTGCCAATGGGCTGGTAGGATAGCAGCAAACCTGGCCGTGTGGGCGGCCGGGCCCAGAGCAGGCGTGAAGACACTCGAGTGCGACTTTGTCATCATCGGCAGCGGTATCGCCGCGCTGCGAGCGGCGATCGAGCTTGCCAGTGCCGGGCGTGTCGTCATCTTGACGAAGGCAGGATCCGTCGAAGGGAGCACGGTATATGCGCAGGGTGGAATTGCGGCCGCGGTCGCCGAGGACGATTCCCCAGAGCTTCATGCTGCCGACACACTGAGGGCTGGCGACGGCTTGTGTCGGACCGATGCCGTGCGTGTGCTTACCGAGGAGGGGCCGGGCTATGTCCGTGAGCTGATCGAATGGGGTGCTCGGTTCGACCGGGACGGTGACGGCGGCCTCTCGCTCGCGCGCGAGGGTGCGCACTCCGTGAGGCGCGTGCTGCACGCCCACGATGCGACGGGGCGTGAGATCTGCCGCGTACTCTGGGGTCAGGTCAATCAACACCGGAGCGTCCGGGTAATCGAGCATGCGCACGCCGATGACATCGTTGTGCTCGACGGGCAGTGTGTGGCCGTGCGTTTTCGGGACGCCCATGGTGAGTCGTCTCTCGCGATTGGGTCTGCAACACTTCTTGCGACCGGAGGGGCGGGACAGCTCTATCGCGAGACGACCAATCCACCTGTCGCGACGGGTGACGGGGTGGCCATGGCGTATCAAGCGGGGGCGAATGTGATGGACCTGGAGTTCGTGCAGTTCCATCCGACGGCGCTCGCGCTCGAAGGGCACCCCCGCTTCCTCCTCTCCGAGGCGCTGCGCGGAGAAGGTGCTCGGCTGATAAACGAATCAGGCGCGGCGTTCATGCAGGCCATCGATCCAGCCGGTGACTTGGCACCACGCGACCGCGTTGCGCGCGGGATGGCCCGCGAGGTCGAACGCACGACGGGCCAGGTGTATCTCACGCTCGATAGCCTGGAGAGAGAATACGTCGAGCGTCGTTTCCCGTTGATTACCGAGGCGTGCCGAGCCGTGGGTCTTGACCTCGCTCGTGACCGTATCCCTGTCGGACCGGCCGCACACTACGTCATGGGCGGCGTCGAGACAGACCTCGACGCGCAGACGACAGTGCCAGGCTTGTATGCGGCAGGGGAGGTGGCCTGCACAGGCGTTCACGGTGCGAACCGACTCGCCAGCAACTCACTTCTCGAGGGTCTCGTGTTCGGGGCGGTTGCCGGTCGGTCCATGCGACGCAACCCGCCACGCAATATTCGAGGTCCAATTCCTGACGCCTTGCATGACCGGACGGTGATGGATGAAGGGAGTGCGCTTCCTTCGGAGGCCGACGTGCGCGACCTCATGTGGGAGAAGGTCGGTTTGTTCAGGGACCGGTCTGGACTCACCGAGGCCGTCGCCACACTCGATGGATGGGCGAGTGCGCTGGAGCACGCTACCCGTGCCCGGTGCGATCCTCGGATCGCCAGCCTGATCACCACCGGACGACTCGTCGCGCGCGCGGCGCTCCGACGCGAGGAGAGCCGGGGTGCCCACTACCGGGCCGATTTCCCGCAGCGGAACGATATAGACTGGTCACGGCACCAGACAGAATCGAGACCATGACGCGCGCACGATGGCGCCTGAGGATACGCACCGATGTCGGCGAAGCAGGAGGCGTTCGTAACCGAGATCACTCCGCGGTCGGAGGATTTTTCTCGATGGTACACCGATGTGATTCGGCGAGCGGAGCTTGCAGACTACTCTCCGGTCAAAGGCAGCATGGTGATCCGGCCCTATGGCTACGCGATCTGGGAATTGATGCAGGCTTCGCTGGATGCGAGGTTGAAGGCAACTGGACACGTTAACGCCTATTTCCCGCTTTTTATTCCGGAATCGCTACTCCGCAAGGAAGCCGACCATGTCGAAGGTTTCGCCCCGGAGGTCGCCTGGGTCACCCGCGGAGGTGATGAGGACCTAGAGGAGCGCCTGGCCGTGCGCCCCACCTCGGAGGCGATCATCGGAACGATGTACGCCAAGTGGGTCAAGTCCTGGCGCGATCTGCCGATCCTCATCAACCAGTGGGCCAACGTCGTCCGCTGGGAGAAAGTGACACGCCTCTTTCTCCGGACCACGGAGTTTCTGTGGCAGGAGGGCCACACAGCGCACGAGACCAGGGAAGAAGCCGAGGCCGAGGCCTTGCGGATGCTTGGTGTCTACAAGGAGTTTGCCGAGACGGAGCTGGCCTTGCCGGTTCTGGACGGCAAGAAGTCGGAAAGCGAGAAGTTTGCCGGCGCTCAAGACACGTACTCGATCGAGGCGTTGATGGGTGACGGTAGAGCCCTGCAGGCCGGAACCTCTCACATGCTGGGTCAGAATTTTTCAAGAGTGTTCGATATCAAGTTTCAGGCTCGCGACAAGTCCTTGCAGTACGCGTGGCAGACGTCATGGGGGATGACGACCCGGCTGATCGGCGCTGTGATCATGACCCACGGCGACGACAGTGGCCTGATCGTGCCCCCGCGGATTGCGCCGCACCAGGTTGTGATCGTGCCGATCCCGCGTGGAAACTGGCAGGAAACGGTCCTGCCGAGGGCGCGGGAGATTTCAACGGCGCTCACCGCGGCCGGTGTCCGCGTTCTACTGGACGACCGGGACGTCTATACACCCGGCTGGAAGTACGCGGAGTGGGAGATGCGAGGCGTACCTCTGCGCCTGGAGATTGGACCCAAGGATATCGAGAAGGCTCAGGTGATGCTGGTGCGTCGTGACAGTAGAGAGAAATTACCGACCCCGATCGACGGACTTGCCCCCAGGGTCGAGGAGCTACTCGTGGCCATCCAGCAGGACCTGCTTGATCGTGCACGGTCCTTTCGCGATGACCATACTGCCGAAACGTCGTCGCGAGCAGAGTTCGACGCACTATTCCAAGGGCGTCCGGGGTTTGTGGTGGCTCCGTGGTGTGGTCGCAGCGAGTGCGAAGCCGCGATCAAGACAGCAACCCAGGCGTCGATTAGGCACATCGCGCTCGACCCTCTGCCCCCATCGGGGAATTGCATCGAGTGCGACCAATCTGGTCAGATGGACGCCTACTTCGCGAAAGCCTACTGACTCTCGGTACGCGGTCCAACACGGTGCACCGCAGCCCTGGTGCAGGCCGTTTCTCCGCCGGTGGGTAGGACGGTCCGGCTACTGAACCCGGACGACGAGCGCTGCCCGACGGTTCAAGCGCCGCGTCTCCTCTCGCGTATTGTCGTGCTGCGGCCGTTCCTCGCCGTAGCTGACGGTCTGGAGCCGCGACCCGCCGATCCCTCGACTCGTCAAGTACTCCTCAACTGAATTCGCCCGCCGCTCCCCAAGCGCGATATTGTATTCAGCCGTACCGATGTTGCAGGTGTGGCCCTCAATCTGGATCGTCAGATTCGGGTCCTCCTGCAGGGCCGCCACAACCTCATCGAGTACCCGAGCTGCGCCAGATCTGAGGTTGTACCGGTCGAAGTCAAAGTGTACGTCCTCGAAAACGTACTCACGAACCGGTGGCGGCGGCGGCGCGTTGACACTGATGCTCACGGTGTCAGATGCCGATCCACCACGTCCGTCGTCGACGGTCACGGTGACCGGTAACGACCCAGCGTCGTCGGGGGCTTGCCACCTGCGAGTGGCACGGTTCGCCTCATCTTGGAAGTCTCCGGCAGGCGCACTCCACCGGTACTCCAGCGGGTCGCCGTCGGGGTCGTTCGCATCAGCTCGTAGCTGCGACTCTTCGCCGACCATGACCTCGCAGGGGTCGCACGAGAGGGTTACTGTTGGCGGTCGGTTCGGCGGCGCGGGCGGTGGCGGTGGCGGCGGCGGCACATAAACCTTGACGCCAGGGTGATAACCGATTCTCACCAGGAGCCCGAATTTGTCGCCCGATTTTGAGTTCCTGCCAACCAGCTGACGTTTGTCGTGAATCGTCGACACGTTCACGCCGGCACCGACGTAGAACCCTCGGGAGTTCTCCCACTGGAGACCAGCCGTCAGGTCGAGAGGACTCTGAACAGGGGATAGGAGACTCGAGAAGCTGCCGTCCATCCCGACGAGCGGCTCGTCCAGGGCTATCGAGTCATCGGTGAGGAGTTCACCGTTCATCTCCCCAAACAGCCGGAATGCACTGCCGATTGGAATACCGGTCCCGATGCCCCAGCGGAAGCTGTCAGGAAGATCGATACCACTGGGATCACCACGGAACACAAAGCCACCGTATCCCGAGACTTCGAGGACGCGGAGGTCCTTGCTGACGATCAGGTCGAACGCACCGTCCGGTTTGCCGGTTGTGTTGCCGGCATCCTTATCCCCTGTCGGGACTTTGACCAACCCGCGGAGAGCGAGCGCCACCGGACTTTGGTTAACCTCGGACAGAAGGTTGACCTTTCCGCCAAGGACCAGATCTCCTACGTTGCTGCCGCTAAACTGGCTATTCGCGAGCGGGACCTGATGCGCTGGACCGCCGAACTCAGTGTCACTGAACAGTGGCCGAGCATCGCGGTCGATTCTCGTTAGAAAGCGGAATGAGCCGAAGAACTCGACGCGATCCGCAACACCGATCCCGAACGTTGCCGCGAAGTGGTTGATATCTGTAATTCCCTCTTGCCGGTCAAAATTGGCCTTGTGGACACTCACGGAGTACTTGCGGTCGGGGAGGATTTCACCCGTTGGGACGAACCAGAGTCCGGTGTCACCGAGAAACGTCGATCCGGCGCGACGAGTGTTGCCACCATCGCCATCTTGATCTTGGGCAACCGCGGGTCCGGCGAAAACCAAGAGCATCGACACCAGGCCGGCTGCAACCCCAAGCGCGCTATTCTTTGTGTGAAAATTCCTCGCCACGACCACCTCATCAATCGACGGAGCTGACGGTTCGAACAGACTCAGAAACGTCTGCCGAAACAGCTAACAAACCACTCTAGATCCTATTGCCACGCAGCTTCTCAAGTCAACGAAGCGGTCCCAGGAAACGTGGCAACTCCGTGCAATTGGCGCCGCACGAACGCTTCTCCGAACTACTCACCGGACCGTTCGTTGGTTGTTCGACCGAATGCCCATGCGATACCGATGCTCAGTCCGTACAGGGCGATCATGGGTACCGCCATCATGCTGAGCGTGACCGGGTCTCCGGTGGGGGTGAGAACCGCAGCGAGAATGAAGATCAAGAGGATTGCGTACTTGATGTTCCGGCTCAGGAAGCCGGCGGTGACGACGCCGACGCGCGCGAGAAAGTAGACAAGCGTTGGCATCTGGAATACGACACCACAGGCCAGGATCAGCCTGACATACAGGGAGAATGCCGGCTGAATCCGCGGCATGAATTCCATGTAGTCCGTTGCGAACCCTGCAAAGAAGGTCCATGCGACTGGGAAAAGCACGAAGTGGGAGAACAACGCACCGCCCAAGAAGAAACCCGTTGCCAGGATGACGAACGGCACGGCGAGGCGCTTCTCGTGAGAATACAGACCAGGTGTCACAAAGAGCCACACCTGCGAAAGGATCACCGGCGTCGCAACCATCAAGCCCGCCAGTGCGGCAATCTTGATGTACAGGAAGAACGCCTCGGTGGGTTCGGTGTACACGAGTTGTCCGCCCTCGGGGAGGATCTCCTGCAGCGGCCGCATGATGAATTCGAAGATTGGTCCGATGACGGCGAAACAAATGAGGAATCCTACAAGCAGGGAGGTCGCCGAGACGACGAGCCGCTTCCGGAGCTCGTCGAGGTGCTCCAGGAACGACATCTTCCCGGCCTCGAACTCGGTCGGTTCGTCGGGCTGATGGGATTCTTGATCGTCTGCGGCGGGATCAGGGACGGGCGCCAACGCCATGGGAGATTTCTCGCGAGGGTGTCATGCGTTGGCCCGGGTGAGGCGACGGACAACGTCCATCACGTAGTGCTGGCCGTTTCCTGTTGATCCGCGCCTGTGCCCTGGGCTTGTTCTTCTTGATCCGCGGCGGTGCTCTGGGCTTGTTCTTCTTGATCCGCGGCGGTGCTCTGGGCTTGTTCTTCTTGATCCGCGGCGGTGCTCTGGGCTTGTTCTTCTTGATCCGCGGCGGTGCTCTGGGCTTGTTCTTCTTGATCCGCGGCGGTGCTCTGGGCTTGTTCTTCTTGATCCGCGGCGGTGCTCTTGGCCTGTTCCTTGGGTTCTGGACGGGTCGGCTCTGGCGTCGACTCTTCGACCCGAATTTCTTCGTCGAGCGTGCTCCGGAGTTCATTGGAAGCGCGTTTGAACTCCGACAGGCTCCGCCCCATTGAGCGACCGAGTTCCGGTAGCTTCCGCGGGCCGAAGATGATCAGAGCGATGACGAAAATGATCATCAGCTCAGGCATCCCGATTGAGCCAAACATAGGTGTTGCGCTCCTTAGCCTTGCGGCGTGAGAACATGGCTTCCGGCCAACGCCGAGGAGGCCACCGCAATAGCCAACCTCCCCTCAATGAATTATAGAAACGTGGGGTCTGATGGTCAAGCCAGACTCCATGTGCGGGAAGTCCCGAAGTCATTGCGAGCGTGAGGCTTATCTGGTACTATGCGATCGATGCAGGGCGTGACATCGTTGACGCTGGGTGCCGGCGCCGTAGTCCTGTCGGGGCTGATCGGCGGGTTGTTCGGAGGACAGGTTCTGGCGGTCCAGGAGGGGCTTCCAGCGCACTACGAGTCCTTTGCAGCTGCCTTGGCGGCGGTTGAGGCCAACTATGTCGATGAGGTCGACACCGAGCGGCTCGTCTACCAGGCGATCGGTGGGATGCTTCAGACCCTCGATCCCCACTCGAACTTCATGGACCCGCGTTCCTACGCCCGGCTGCGGGAGCGGCAGGAGGGTCGATACTACGGTCTTGGTATCACGATCAACGTAGTCGATGGCCAGATTACGGTCATGAGCATCTTTGAAGGGTCTCCAGCCTTCAGACAAGGGCTACGCCGAGGGGATGTCATCGCTCAGATTAGCGGGACCGACGCCACTGACATGAGCAGCGACGATGCCGTGCGGTTGCTGCGAGGCCCGCGGGGCACGTCGGTTGAGATTGCAATCCGACGAGTGGGGTACGACGCGCTGATCGATCTCACCGTCGAGCGAGACGAGATCACGATCGCTTCGATCCAAGGCGCGTTCATGGCCGACGAGCGCACGGCATATATCCGGTTGCGTGATTTCTCGGAGACGACCGGCCGGGAACTGAGGCAGGCATTGGACGCGCTGAAGGAAGAGGGCATGGAGCGCCTGGTGCTCGACCTCAGAGACAATCCGGGCGGGCCGCTGGACCAAGCCATCAGGGTCTCGAACGAGTTTCTGCCGCGTGGCGATCTGATTGTGTACACGCGGGGCCGCGTGACGAATTCGGACCAGGACTACCACGCTCGCCAAGAGAGTGATTTTACCGAGATCCCGTTGGTTGTGGTGGTCAACCGCAACAGCGCAAGTGCATCGGAGATTGTCGCGGGGGCTATTCAAGACCATGACCGCGGACTGATTGTTGGCGAGACGACGTTTGGAAAGGCTCTGGTGCAGTCTATCTATCGCGTGAGTCATGGCGCCGGACTGGCGCTGACGACGGCTCGCTACTACACGCCAAGCGGCCGCATGATTCAGCGCCCGTGGGACGGAACCTTCGACGAGTACCTGACCTATTCGCTACGCGACCAACAGCCACAGACACACTCTCCCGCTGACCGCAAGTATACGGATAGCGGGCGGGAGGTCTTCAGCGGAGGTGGCGTCGAGCCTGACTACCGAATCGATGGTCCGCTCGAGGGGTTCGATCCATCGAGACTTGGACGTCTGCTCGCGGCGAGGCAGGAGTTCGCGAGCTTTGCGGTCCGGTTTTCTGCAGCCGGAGACACGCGAATCACGGCCCAGAGTCATGACCGGGAGCTCGTCGAGCGTGGTTTCGAAGTGGACGATCAGATGCTGGATGCCTTCAAGACGCACCTCCGCGATCGGGGGTTGACTGTGAGCGATGAGGCATTCGAGGCTGATCTCGGCTTCATTCGCGCGATGATTCGTCTCGAGATTGACGTCGCCCTGTTCAGTCTTGAGGAGGCTCGCCGCAACCTCTTCTACCAGGACCCGCAGGCGCAACACGCGATGAGGTTGTTCGACGAGGCGGCACGACTGCTCCAGCTCGCCGAGCAGCCATCCGTGGTTGCGCAAGACTAGGGCGCCTTGCTACACTGCGACCGGGCCTACGGGGTAACCCCTCATCATGATGATGTCGGGTTTACGGGCTTGCGTTCGCGTGTTGAACGGGCGCGCGAAGAACGACTAGAGAGACGAGTTCCAAATCGGGGCGCTCCCAGCCGCTCTACAGGCATTTGCCCTAGGCTAGCCTGTTCGGGCGGCGTTTTCTTGTACGGTCACAGAATCAACCAAACAAAGCGATGCGTCTGAACCAGATCGAGATATCAGGCTTCAAGAGTTTTCCAGAGCGCTCCGAGTTGGTGTTCGACGGGAGTGTGACTGCGATTGTGGGTCCGAATGGTTGCGGCAAGAGTAACCTCATCGACGCCATTTCCTGGGTCCTCGGAGAGCAGAGCGCACGAAGCTTGCGCGGCGAGCGGATGGAAGACGTGATCTTCAGCGGGAGCGATGCCAGGCGTCCGACTGCGACTGCCGAGGTCCGTCTTCAGCTCTCACAGGTGACGGCGGCGCTGGCCGGACTCCGGCAGGCGCATAGCGCGAGCCAAAGCCACGGGAGTGGGAACAAGAACGGCGGTGGAAACGGAGTCGGGTTGGCTTCCGTCGCTGTCGTCGAGCCCGCATTGATGGTGCTCGGAAACACGGTGGATTCCAGTGTTTCCGATTCTGAAGAGGACGAAGATGCGGGTCCGATCATCGCCCGCGACGTGGAGGTTGCACGTCGGCTCTATCGATCGGGAGAAAGCGAGTACCTGATCGACGGCCAGGTCTGTCGGCTACGGGATATCCAGGACCTTCTGATGGATTCGGGTGTTGGCGTGAAGGCGTACGCCGTGATTGAGCAGGGCAAGATCGGGCAGATTCTGGGTGCTCGTCCGATGGAGCGGCGCCAACTATTGGAAGAAGCGGCGGGCGTCACCAAGTACAAGACCCGCCGCCGGTCGGCCGAACTGAAGCTCGAAGCTGCACAGCAGAACCTGACTCGCGTAGACGACATTGTCTTCGAGGTCGAGAAGCAGCGGGGTGCGCTGAAGCGGCAGGCTGCCAAGGCTCGAAGGTACCGGCGGCTCAGAGAAGAGCTCAGGCGCTGGGAGAAGATCCAATTCGGGCGCAAGAGCGTGGTGTTGACCCACGCCATCGAGGACGCAACGCGGCGACTGAACGCTGCGCAGCAGCGCGAGCAAGGCGCCACAGCCCGGCTTGGGGCTCTCGAGGCGAGCCATGGGCAGTTGCAGATCGAGTTGGCCGAGGCGGACAGGGGGGCCACAGTGGCTCGCGATGCGGCGCACGCGCACGAGTTGGAGATGGGCCGCCGCCAACAGCAGGTCGAGTTTGACAAGAGCCAGGTCTCGTCGCTGAGTGCGGCGGTGATCGCCGGAGAAGCAGAACGGAACCGACTCGAGGAGCGAGTCGCACCCCTCAAGGCGGAGCTCGATGAACAGCAGGCCGCCGCCGAACAGTGTCAGGCCGTCCGCTCGACCGCCACTACGCATCTTCGGCAGGCGGAGGCGGCGCACGCCGACGCGCAACGGGCGATCGAGGGACTTGATGGTGATGTCGAGGCGTCGCGTAGTGAGGTGTTCGCCGCCGTGAATGCCGCGACTGTCCTACGACATGTTGTTGAAAACGCCTCCTCGACGCGCCAGCGACTGTCAGACGAGCACTCGAAGCTCGAAGCCGAGCTCGCCGACCTGGCAAACGAATCTGACAAGGCGATGACTGAGCACAGCCGCATCACAGGGGGGCTGGAGCGGGTGCGAACGTCTCTCGACGCGGTGAGGCAGCAGCGTGCCGATAGTGAGGCCGAACTGGCATCGGCGCGTAGCGAGTTGGAGAGACGCGCGGAGGACGTCAGGGTCGGCGAGCGATCGTTGGCATCGGTGGAGGCGCGACTGGGGTCGATCGAGGAACTGGTTGCGAACCGAGAGGGGTACAGCGACGCGGCTCGACTTGTACTCTCACGGCCTGACGGCGACGCCCAGCACCTGGGCTCGGTTGCCGACCACTTGGAGGTGGACCGAAGATACGAGCGGGCGGTCGAGGCCTGTCTCGACGACCTCGTGCAGTACGTGATTGTGCGGTCGGCCCACGACGCCAAGGCTGGTATCGAGCTGGCGAGGTCGAGCGATGCCGGCCGATGCGGCTTTGTTGTCGTTGATGCGCCGCCGGTCGCGCACCAAGCCGTCCCACCCCACGCGGCGCTCACGCCTCTGCACGAGCTGGTTCGGCTCGAGGGGGCGGCTGCGTCCACCGTGAGTAGCCTCCTGCAACGGCGTTGGTTCGCCCCGTCGTTCGAGGACGCCGCGCTCGCGGCGGAGACAACCGCTGACCCGATCGCGACACCGGACGGAACCGTCTTCCGCGGTCCTTCGGTTGTGCGCGGCGGCGGCAAAACCCAGGTTCGCGGAATCCTCGCGACGAAGGCTGAGACGCGTGAGCTGCGGTCTCGCATGACCGAGGAGGCAGCGGAACTGAAGCGGATTCGTGCCGAGGTCACAAAGCATGCCAGCATCGCCGGCCGCGCGGAAGCTGAGCTCAAGACATTGCAGGCCGAGGAGCACCGGGCAGAGAAGGATCTCTTGGAACTAGACCTTCAGTCTGCGGGGCTGGATGAGGAGCTCCGACGGCTTCAGCAGAAACGGGATCTGGTTCAGACGGACCGGCGAAAACTTGATGAAGAGCTCGAGTCACTCGATGGGCGGCAGACCGAAGCAAGCCAGGCTATCCTGCGGCTCGAGGGCGAGCAGCGGACTGCGGACGAGCGCTTCATGTCCTCCCAGCGTGAGCTCTTGGAGGCCCGCGAGTCGGTCGAAACGCTTGGACGGCGCGTAACCGAGGCCAAGGCCGAGGATGCCGCGCTCGCGGAACGAGCGGGCGCGCTGAGCGCAGACGTTGGGCGAGTCGAAGATGCGTTGCGCGATCTGGAAGACCGACTCGCGATCCAGGCTGATGATGCCGAGCGCACAGCCAATCGACGCGACACACTGGCGGCCGCAATCACGGCATCCCAGCAGCAGCTTGAGCGGGATATTGCTCGGTTCGAGTCGTTTCGTCACGACGTGCGGACGTCGGACGATCGTGTGGCTGACGTGCGGCAACGTATCGACGAGCTCGTTGAGCAGCTGCGTCAATCTCGTGAGGCGCGCGAGTCCGTGCGGTCTGATCTCGGTGAGCTCAGCGTGCGCCGAGCCACTGCTGAAGCTGAGCTTGTCAGTCTGGATGTCACGTGTCAGGAAGTTCTTCAGCTCGCTCTCTCCGACGTATGTAAGGAGGTTGAGCAGCTCGAGCGCGACGGGACCATAGCTCCCGACCCAACCCTTGTTGGAACCGCAGACGTCGACATCGATCCCACCGACGATGTGCTCGACGAGCGTAGTCCAGCCGAGGCCCAAGCGAGCGTGGCGTCCCGAAGTGCTGGGGACGATGCGGACGCGCCGGTCACAGAGACATCGCCGGAACGACCAGCGTCTCCGGAGGAGATTATCATCACACTCCGGGAGAAGATTGAGAGGCTAGGGCCGGTCAACATGATGGCCGTTGACCAATTCGATGAGCTCGAGGAGCGTTTCACGTTCTTGACGACGCAGCGTAAGGACCTGCTTGATGCGATCGAGGCGACAGGAGAGGCAATCAAGCGGATCGACGTGACCACGCGCGAGCGCTTCGAGGAAGCGTACACGGCGGTGAACGGCTACTTTCAGGAGATTTTTGCGACCCTGTTCGGCGGCGGTCGCGCCGGGCTCGTCTTGATCGACGAAACAGACATCCTGGAGAGCGGTATCGATATCATTGCCCAGCCGCCTGGCAAGCGACTCCAGAACATCCAGCTCTTGTCGGGCGGCGAGAAGGCCCTGACAGCGATGGCGCTCATGTTCGCGATTTTCAAGTTCAAGCCGAGTCCGTTCTGTCTGTTGGATGAGATTGATGCACCCTTGGACGATGCTAATATCGCGAGGTTTGTCTCGATGCTACGAGGGATGCAGGACCGTACACAGTTCGTGCTGGTGACCCACAACCGGAAGACCATGGAGATCGCCGATCGACTCTACGGCGTGACCATGGAGGAACCTGGTGTCTCGAAACTGATCTCGGTCAAGCTGAACTAGTTCAGGGAGAGCGCCGCTCCCAGGCGCCAAGGGCATTTCATATACGGTCCACATGGATCTTGCAGTCGGTGCCGCCCGTGAACGAGAGCAAGTCCTCCCGCTATCATCGACATCGCCGGTGGGCTGAGGGCCTGGCGGTTGCGGCTCAGGCCAGTGCGCTAGCCGTGATCCTTGTGTCGGACGTCCTGTCACAGCTGAGCGAGACCGTTCTCAGGATCGCGTCCGGCTCGGTCGGTCCCACGCTCCTGAACGTGATGGCAGCCAGTGCCATCACCGGGCTGGCCCTGAGCATTCTCATCGACCTCTCTGCGTTGCCGTTCGTGTTGTACTCGCGGTACGCGCTCGAGAGGCGGTACCGCGTGTCGAGGTTGGAGTTGGTTGTCTGGTCTCGCACATACGCTCAGGCTATGGGTATCCATGCGGTCGTGTGGATGTTATCCGCGATGACTCTCTACACGATCGTTCACGTGTGGCCCGTCGAGTGGTGGCTTGTTGCAGGCGTCATCTTCTTGCTCATCACCACTGCCACGACGTACCTCGGGCCGCGTGTCGTGCTCCCGCGCCTCTACAATCTTCGACCGATCGCTCGTCCAGACCTCCGGGCTCGCCTCGATACCCTGGCCCGTCGGGTCGGCACACCGGTTGTCGAGATCCAGGAGTGGCACGTCAAGGATGGGACGTCTCGGCCGGCTGCGGCGTTGGTCGGACTAGGGTCGACGCGGCGGATCTTGCTCGCCGATACGCTTCTGGCCGGCTACAGCGACGATGAGATTGAGGTTGTCGCTGCACACGAGCTGGCTCACTACCTCCACCACGACGGCTGGCAGACAATCGCGTACGAGGGCGCGGTGTTCACCCTTGCGTGCGGTGCCGGCCACCTCGTATTGAACTGGACTGCACCTGCCTTCGGCCTGTCCGGGATCCGAGACGTCGCGGGGTTGCCGATCCTTGCCATGGTCGCTGGTGGCGTGGAGATGGCGCTGGCGCCAGTCCGAAACTTTCTTTCGAGACGCCAGGAGCGTCGCGCCGACCGGTATGCGCTTGACGTGACGAACAATCCCGAGGCGCTCGCGTCGACCCTCCGCCGATGGGGTTCGCAGACGCTCGCCGAAGAGCGCCCGTCGAGATTGGTCGAATGGTTCTTCTACTCGCACCCGTCCCTGGGGAACCGCACCGCGGCAGCGCAGTCCGCTAGGACGATGAGTGTGTCGGGCGGGTAGGCACGCCCGGTGGACTGTATCGCCTGAAACAGTCCCCTAGCGTTTGGTCGGATTCCGATGCTCGTTCCGGTTGCGCGGCCCACGCGAGCGCGGGCGCTCCCGTGGTGGGCCATCAGACGACGCGGCACCCTGAGGTGCGCCCGACGAACGCTCCGGCGGGGCATCGCCGTCTCCGGGTGGTGGCAGGAGCGCCTTGCGGCTCAACCTGACCTTTCCTGAGGGGTCCACGCTGATGACCTTGACGAGCGCCTGGTCGCCCTCCTGGAGCTCATCCCTGACGTCGGCAACGCGGTAGTGGGCGATTTCCGATACGTGGAGCAGTCCGTCGATGCCGGGAAGGATCTCGATGAACGCTCCAAAGTCGGTGATTCTCTGGACCTTGCCGAGATACGACTTGTTGAGTTCAGGGCTAGCCGTGAGCTCCTCGATAATCGTGATCGCCTTTTGTGCGGAGTCCTCGTCGGCCGATGCGACGTTCACGCGACCGTCGTCCTCCACGTCGATCTTGACTCCGGTGCGCTCGACGATACTGCGAATCATCTTGCCCCCGGGTCCGATGACGTCTCGGATCCTGTCAACCGGAATCTTTATGGTTACGATCCGAGGTGCGTAGGTCGAGATCGAGTCACGGGGTGACCCAATCGTGGCCTCCATCTTGTCCAGAATGTGGAAGCGGCCGGCTTGCGCCTGGGCGAGCGCAGCGCGCATGATTTCCGTCGTGATCCCAGACGCCTTGATGTCCATCTGCAGAGCTGTGATCCCGTTACGGGTGCCGGCAACCTTGAAGTCCATGTCGCCGTAGTGATCCTCGGCCCCCGCAATGTCGCTGAGCACGGCGTGGCGCTGGGTTCCTTCGTCCATGACAAGTCCCATGGCCACACCGGCTACGGGAGCCTTCAGTGGAATTCCCGCGTCCATGAGCGCGAGCGACGCACCACACACTGATGCCATCGAGGATGACCCGTTCGACTCGAGGATGTCCGAGACGACACGAAGGGTATACGGACAATCGTCCTCCCCCGGGATCATCGGAAGAAGACTGCGCTCGGCAAGGTTTCCGTGACCGATCTCTCGGCGTCCAGGACCTCGCAAGAACTTTACTTCGCCGACCGAGAACGGCGGGAAGTTGTAGTGCAGCATGAACCGCTTGTAGATCTCTCCGTCCACCTGCTCGATCTTCTGTTGGTCGTCGGACGTGCCCAATGTCACCGTGACCAGCGCCTGGGTTTCACCCCGCGTGAAGACTGCCGACCCGTGGACTCGGGGGAGTAGACCGATTTCAGACGAAATGTCACGTATCTCGTCAAACTTTCGTCCGTCGAGGCGCTGTCCGCGCTCGAGGATTTCGTCTCGCAGAACTTTCTCCTTGAGGTCTTTGAAGACGCGCTTCGCGCTCGCGCGTTGTTCGACTGAATCGTCCGGCAACGACGCCAGCAGCTCGTCGAGCACCTTGTCGACCTGCGCATAATTTTCGAGCTTGTCGGAGATCCGCATGGCGTCAGCCAGCGGTCCGAGCGCCCGTGTTTCAACGTCGCGGGCCAGTTCCTCGTCGACCTCTGGAGCTGCCACGGTCACCTTTGGTTTGCCCACTTCGGTCGCCAGCGTATCGATCGTCGATACGATCTGACGGATCGCGTCGTGACCTGTTTCCAGCGCGGTGAGCATCTCGTCTTCGGACACCTCCGCCGCCCCGGCCTCTACCATCACGATCGCATCCTTGCTTCCCGCGACGATCAGGTCCAGGCGACTCGTCTTCCGCTCGGCGTAGGTGGGGTTGACCACGTACGCGTCGTCTACCATCCCGACGCGGACGGATGCGATCGTTCGCTGCGACGGCACACGAGACAAGGCCAACGCCGCTGAGGCTCCGGTCAACGCGAGAACGTCCGAGTCGTTATCGACATCGGATGAGAGTACCAGCGCCACGATCTGTGTCTCGCGGTTCCACCCACCTGGAAACAGCGGGCGGATAGGTCGGTCGATCAGCCGGCTGGTAAGCACTTCTTTCTCTGTCGGTTTACCTTCCCGCTTGAAGAAGCCGCCAGGGATCCTTCCCGACGCGTAGGTGTTTTCCCGATAATCGACGGTCAGCGGAAGGAAGTCGATGCCTTCACGCGCCGTGGGGGCGTAACACGCAGTGACAAGGACGACCGTGTCGCCGAACCTGACCATGACCGCGCCGTCGGCCTGTTTGGCAAGCTTGCCGGTCTCGATGACCAGGTCTTCCCGGCCGACTCTTACTTTGGCCGTATGCATAGGTTTTTGCTCCACCTGAAAAATGTAAGGACGCGGAGAGGAGGACAGTCGTGGAACTTGGCGGGTTTTCCGACGGTTCGCCTACTTGCGGATCCCAAGACGCTTGATCAGATCCGCGTATCGCTCGGTGTCTTTGCCCTTGAGGTAGTCTAGGAGCCGTCGCCGCTGGCCAACGAGCATCAACAGCCCGCGCCGCGAATGGTGATCTTTGGCGTGAGTCTTGAAGTGATCGGTCAGGTAGCGGATTCGCTCGCTAAGGAGTGCTACCTGAACCTCGGGTGATCCTGTATCGCTGTCGTGCGTGCGATACGAATCGATGATTTCTGACTTCCGCTCCCTGGGAAACGCCACACTCTACCTCCGCGAACGGCCCAGACTCTTCACATGACCACGCATGCGCACCAGGCCGCCGCCCCACCGTCTACTGACTTTCTCTCCTCTTATCTAACCGAGTGAGCTTACACTAGAACGATCCTTGGTTGCAAAACACTGGCCATTTGACCTTCTGCTATTGCCAGCAGAGCTCCCTCCTGATCGTAGACCTTGACCTTCCCTCCCGCCACGCCGCCGTATCTGGGTGAGTCTCCGGCGTTCGTGCCCGGGGGGTGGTCATACGTGAACTCGCTCGCCGCTATGCTGTTCCCGTGGGCGACGCGTCGTGACCCGCGGGGGGTCACAACGACGCTGGGGAGTTCCGGGAGCAACGCGCCCATCGGGAGGAGGTACCCAGGGGCAGCCTCGCGCTCTCGATCAAGCTGGTCTAGCGTGACCGCCTGATTGAGCGTGAAGGCTCCGCTCTGCTCCCGCCGCAGCCACTCGAGGCAGCCTCCGCAACCAAGCGATTTCCCGAGGTCGTGGGCCAGCGCTCGCATGTAGAAGCCGGGAGCGCATGTTACGCGACAGGGCAGTCGATTTCCGTCGAGCGCCTGGATCTCGAACTCTCTGACGATGACCTCCACCGGGGCAGGTTCGACCGTCTGCCGTCGTCGTGCCAGACGGTACGCGCGTACTCCGCCGATCTTCTTGGCTGAGAATGGGGGCGGCGTCTGTTGAAAGGTTCCAACGAACTCGCGACTGGCAGCCCTCGCACGTGCCAGGTCCAGCCGCGGATGCTGGTCACGGTGCTTCTCGGTTGGTACGACCTCGCCCGTCGTGTCGTAGGTGTCGGTCGCGATACCAAGCAGAAAAACCGCCGAATACACTTTGTCGCCAGCGGATAGTAGCGAAGCGAGCCGAGTCGCCCTTCCTACGACAAGCGGTAGGACCCCGGTCGCGAGGGGGTCGAGGGTTCCAACGTGCCCGATGCGCCGAGTGCCCAAGATACGCCTCATCCGCGCCACGACGTCGTGCGACGTGATCCCTTGTGGTTTGTCGACGACCACCACGCCGTCCAGTCCGATACGAGAGTTGGGGCCCACGGGAGACGTCAGGGGGCGCGAATCAGGAGGCCGGAGCTGTCCTCTCCGCCCCTACTCTTGGCCGTTCCGCGCCGTCGACGGCCGAAATGACCTCCGCCACGACTGTGGCACGGGTCGCGTCCGCGGGTGCGGCAATGGAGAATCCCGCGGCGTTCACATGCCCTCCACCGCCGTGGTGGACGGCTACAGCACGCACATCGACGTCACCCTTTGAACGGAGGCTGACGCGAAGGTGGCCGTCGACCGCCTTGAACATCACGACGGCCTCGATCGGCTGAGCGGAGAGCGGCATGTTGATCAGGCCCTCGAGATCATCAGGGGCACACCCGGTCTTCGCGAGAATATGGTCATTGAGGTTCAAGATCGCGATCCGGCCGTCGCCGACCAGTTCCATGGTGTCAAGCAGCGTGCCGGTCAGCCGGAGCTTGCCCACACTGCTGTTCTGGTAGACGCAGGCGGCCACTTCGGCCGGCTGGACCCCGGCTCTGACGAGCTCTTGACAGATCCCAAATGTTCGGCCGGTGATGTTCGAGTGATGAAACGATCCGGTGTCGGTCAGGATCGCGATGTACAGGTGTGTCGCGATCGGCGCTGTGAGCGGTGCGCCTAGTTCGGTCAGAACGTCGAAGACCATCTCTCCGCAGGCAGCGGCAGTACCGTCGAACCAGTTGAGATTCCCGTACATCGTGTTGCCAAGGTGGTGGTCGATATTTATCAGGAAGTAGCGGTCGAGACCCGCCAGCTCGGTTCGCTCCAGCGACCCGCACTCCAGTACAACCGCGGCGTCAAACGTTCCCTCGGCAGACTCGCGCACGTCGATATCCGGCACTCCGGGAAACGACTGCAGGAAAGGCGGGGCCGGATCGCGGTTGAGGACGTGGACGTCCTTTCCCATGTCGCGCAGGGCGTACGCCAGAGCCAACTGTGACCCTATCGAGTCGCCGTCGGGACGGGCATGTGAAACGAGCAGGAAGCGCTGCCGCTGTGCGATCGCTTCGACAATCGATCCAAGTTCAGGGGGGACTGGCATCGGGGCTCCGGACTCAACTCTCGGTGTCGGAGCGCCGCTCACCTTCGATCTGATCGAAGAGGCGCGCAAGCCGGTCCGTTCGCTCTATGGAGTCGTCGTATTCGAATGTTAGCTCTGGAACACGTCGCAGTTCCAGGCGTTGTCCCAACTGGCGTCTGAGAAACGAGCGGGCCCGGCGGAGCGCGCGAGCGGTCTCGCGCCGTGCCCCTTCGTCGTTTGATCCCGTATAGAAGACGCGAGCCTGCTGCAGATCATTTGACATCCGGACGTGGGTGATCGTGACGTGGTGTACGCCAGGGTCACGCACGAAGCGGGTCAGCTGAACGCTGAGCTCGCCGCGGATCAAATCACCGACGCGGTCCGGTCGTGATCCTTGAGGCACGGAACTACGCCCGACCCTTCCCGGTTGCCGACTCGATCATGTAAGCCATTCGAGGTCCGTCGCAACGACGATGCCGGCATCCCTCCGCTCGGCTTCGTCAACGGCCTTTTCGAGTGACCGCTCGACGACTCCCTGTTCGAGTCCGACCGCCACGATCGCGAGTCGTGAGCGTTGCCGCAGCTCGAGATGGCCTATTTCAGCGACGGCGACATTGAGCTTGTGTAGACGGTCCTTGACGCTCCGCAGCACCATGCGTTTGTCTTTGAGCGACCGGGCACTAGGCAAGTGAAGCTCAAGAGAGAGAAGCCCGACGACAGGCATCAGTCAGGCGCGACGGGCTAGACCGTCGCGGCCACCTTCTCGACCGTAAACGCCTCGACGACGTCACCGACTTTGATGTCTGCGTATCGCTCGAATGCGATCCCGCATTCAAGTCCCGTTTTGACCTCGGTCACGTCGTCCTTGAACCGGCGGAGGGAGCCGATTCGGCCTTCGTGAATAACAACGCTGTCGCGTACGAGCCGCATCTCGACGTCGCCGCTCCTGGCGATTCGGCCCTCGGTGACGAGGCACCCGGCGGCGGCGCCGAATTTCGGCACCTTGAAGACCTCGCGCACCTCGGCCAGGCCGACCTGCTGCTCGCGAAGGGTCGGTTCAAGGAGACCGGCCATCGCCAGCTTTACCTCATCGGTCACGTTGTAGATCACCGAGTGCTTGCGGATGTCGACACCTTCGTTCTCGGCAACAACCGCAGCGTTGCGATCCGGACGAACATTGAAGCCAATGATGATCGCATTCGATGTCGACGCGAGAAGAACATCTGATTCGCTGACGGCACCAACGCCCGTATGAATGATACGAATCTTGACCCTCTCGTCCCCGAGCTTCTCGAGCGACTGCGCGAGGACCTCCGCCGAACCTTGCACATCCGCCTTGATGATGATCGGTAGCTCTTTTGCTCCGCCCTCTGCAAGCTGCTGCTGTAGCGACTCGAGGGTCATGCGTGAGCTCCGGTCGCCGAGGGTCTTTTGCTTTGCCTGGTTCTGGCGGAGGAGCGCGATCTGTCGTGCCTTTGCGGGGTCATCGACAGCCTGGAACGCATCGCCTGGCTGCGGAATACCCGTGAGTCCCGTTACCTCGACTGGAGTGGACGGGCCGACGGACTTGACCTGATCTCCGCTGTCGTTGATCAAGGCACGAACACGCCCAACGACGGTGCCCGCGATGAAGTCGTCACCGACCCGCAGTGTTCCATCCTGTACGAGAATGGTCGCGACGGGACCACGACCGCGGTCGACCTTCGCCTCGAGGACCGTCCCGGCCGCAACGCGCTTGGGGTTGGCCTTGTGCTCGCCCAACTCGGTGACCAGCAAGATCATCTCGAGCAGCGAGTCCAGGTTGTCTCCCTTCTTGGCCGAGAGGGGCACCATGACGGTCTGACCGCCCCAGTCCTCCGGAGCCAAGTCGCGCTCGGCGAGTTCCTGCTTGACCCGATCGGTATTGGCGTCCGGCTTGTCAATCTTGTTGATGGCAACGAGTATCGGGACGTCGGCGGCGCGGGCGTGGTCAATCGCTTCCTGCGTCTGAGGCATCACGCCGTCGTCTGCAGCGACGACGAGGATGACCACATCGGTCACACTGGCACCTCGCGAGCGCATCGTCGTGAAGGCTTCGTGGCCTGGAGTATCGAGAAAGACGATCGGCCGCTCGTTGACGGTGACGGCGTACGCTCCGATATGCTGCGTGATGCCGCCAGCTTCGCGCTCGGCTACACGGGTCTTTCGGATGGCGTCGAGCAGCGTCGTCTTGCCGTGGTCGACGTGGCCCATGACCGTCACGACGGGCGCCCGTGCGACGAGGTCTTCCTCGCTGGAGTCCGCGACTTCCAACCGGACCATCTCCTCCTCGAACGTGCGGAGCGTGACCTCGGCGCCGAACTCGCGCGCAATCATCGTCGCAGTGTCGGGATCGAGAGTCGTGTTGATGGTCATCATCAACCGCTTCTCGATCAGCTTCTTCAAGACATCCTTGGGGCGGAGTTCGAGTCCGTCGGCGAGATCCTTGACAGTCATGCCCTCGGCGAGGGCGATCGTTCGGGTGATCGGCGGCAGCGCCTTCGGCACGACCGGGGATTGCGTCTTGGGCCGGCCGCCTCGCCTGCCAGGTGACCGGAACGTGCGCGGCGGCGGGCGGTAGCCCACGGCCGGACGGGGTGGCAACGACCGCTCCGAAGATGGCCGAACTGGTTGAGAGGGCAACGGGCGGGGCCCCCCTAGCGGCGGTGCTCCCCCAGGAGTCCTCAACGATCTCGCGGCGAGCGGTGTCTGGCGCCCAGAAACGTCCACGTTCCGTCCGGTCGGAGGCTTCGGGCGTGGCTTTGACTCCTCCACACGCAACCGCAGTGTGGGCGGCACAATCCGTCCGGTCGGCTTGGTGATCGACGACGCCGCGCGTGGACGAGGAGGTGATGGTATCGCCGGCGGCGCTGGTAGCTTCACCTCGGACTCGGTGGGTGCTGCGGCTGGCGTCTCGACCTTCGGGGGCGGCTCGGGCGCCGCCGCCGCTACCTCTGGCTCAGGCTTGGGCGGCTCGACTCTTATCCTCGCTGGGGGGGGCGACTCCACTGGGACGTCGACCACCGGCGGTGTTTCTGGCTCCGGGGGCGTGGAAGGTGCAACGATAACCTCGCCCTCAGCCGGTTTTTGCTCGTCAGCAGCAACATCGATCTCTGTCGCCGCTTCAGCGTCAGCGACTTCGGCGGCCGCCGCTTCGGCCTGTCTGGCGGCCTTGGCCGCTTTCACCAGTCGCGGCGGTCCGAGGGTAGGCTTCGGCGGCGTGGGTGGTGCCGCTTTCGCTTGCTTCGCGGCGCGCCCCTTCTTCGCGGCAGCGCGCCGCGGCGTGCGGCCGAACAGCTGCCCTCGGGGCAAGTCGATCTCACGCTCCCGGGCGACGCGATCGACGAACTGACGCGCGACGATTTCCTCGATCGTGCTCGAGGCGCTCTTGACATCGATTCCATGCTCGCGCTTGAGCAGATCCATGACCTCCTGACTCTGCAGCCCGAGCACTTCGGCGACCTTATAAATCCTTATGGTGGACAACGTTGATTCTCAGTTCCCGGTGTTGGTAGGCTCTGCCACGCCCGGTTCCGCGGGCTAGTCCTGGTCGCCGGCGACGTCTGCTCCGTCCGCCGGTACTACCTCCGCTGGCGCCACGTCCGGCGCGGCTTCCACATCCGATTCTGCCGCCGATGACGCCAACTCGCCCTCACCGACTTCGGCGGCCAACTCTGGTGTTGCTACGTCGCCCGGGTCCTCAACCACTTCCTGCTCAGCGCGGGCTGCCGCCTCAGCCGTAGCCCGCTCGACTGCCTCCACTTGCTCGGTGATGGCTGACTTGAGTTGCTCGGCTGTCGCCTCATCGACACCGGCGATCTCCGAGAGCTGCGCTGTCGTTGCTTCGAGCAGGCGATCGGCAGTGTCGAGGCCGGCGTCGCTCAGCTGCCGGAGCTGCGCGTCGTCCAGACCAGGCAATGTGAGCGTCGCGCTATCGTCAACGGCCTCGAACCCGGCGAACTGAGCCTCAACCTCAGCGCGCTTCTCTTCTTCACTCTTGATGTCGATCCGCCAGCCAGTGAGCTTTGCCGCAAGCCGTACGTTCTGGCCCTTCTTGCCGATGGCGAGCGACAGCTGGGTATCCTCAACGACAACTTCGATGATGCGATCGACGTCATCGACGATCGTGACTCGCTGCGCTCGGGCGGGGCTGAGCGCGCTCGTGACAAACGTGATCGGGTCTTCTGACCATTCCACGATGTCGATCTTCTCTCCCCGAAGTTCGCGAATGATGGCCTGCACGCGCGTGCCCTTCATGCCAACGCAGGCTCCAACGGGATCGATGTCCCGTGCGCGCGAGTACACCGCGACTTTGGCCCGGTCGCCGGCTTCGCGAACGGCACCCTTAATCACGACGGTCGCATCGTAGATTTCAGGGACCTCCTGTTCGAAAAGCTTCGTCAGAAGCACGGGGTCGGTCCGGGACAGAATCAGTTGGGGTCCCTTCGTGTTCTTGTTGACCTCGCGGATGACAGCCCTAATCCGATCTCCCGTGGTGTAGTTCTCTGCACGCGACTGCTCCCGGCGTGGAAGGAGGGCTTCGACTCGGCCGGCCTCGACGATGATGTCGCCGTTTTCAAATCGCTTCACGGTGCCCGGCATCACCTCGCCCACGCGTCCGTTGTACTCGTCGAAGACGTTCTCCCGCTCAGCCTCCCGGACCTTCTGGAAGATCACCTGTTTCGCCGTCTGTGCGGCGATACGTCCGAGGACCTCCGTCGGCTTCGGAAACTCGATTTCCATGTCGACCTCGGCCTCTTCGCCGTAGAGCTCTTGCGCCTCACTCAGAGCGATCTCGTTCGTCGCGTCGGTGACCTCCGTGACAATCTGCTTGACGGCGTACAGCTCGACTTGTCCGGTTTCGGGGTTGAACTTGGTCCGCAAGTTCTCGTCGGACTTGTAGTACTTGCGGGAAGCGGTCAGGACGGCATCCTCAATCGCCGTAATGATCACGTCTGGCTCAATCCCCTTTTCCTTGGCGAGCGCCTCGATCGTCTGCTGCAACGGATTGTGTACGGCCATCGTCTCGTTCAGAATTCCACTTCAAGCCGAGCCCGCGACACGACTGACCACGGAACCCGGTGCACTCGCTGTCCCGTGTCGACAACCACCTGGTTGTCCTCAACACCGGCGATCCGGCCGGCGACGTGATGCAGACCGTCGACGGCCTCAGTTGTCACGATCTTGGTCAGTCGCCCCACAAACCGGCGACAATCATTCAGATGCCGTAGCGGGCGGTCGAGGCCCGGCGATGACACCTCAAGTGTGTACGCATGATCGAACGTGAAATCGGCGTCGAGTACCGCGCTTAGGTCCCGGCTGACACGCCGACAATCGTCGAGATTGACCGACTCGAGAGTCGGTCCAGCACGCATCTCTGAGTGCGCCCCCTGTCGGTCGAGGAACACTCGGAGCACCCACCCGATCGATTCTCGGCGGAGCTGAATCTCGAAGATCTCAAGGCCGAAACTGCGGGCAACCCGCCCCGCAATTTCCCGGACCTCGGCCAGGAGATCTTTGTCGCCCACCGTCATGCACGGGACGTCCTGCGGCGCCATAAAAACAAAAAGTGGGCGAACGCCCACTTTTGCAGGATCGACGTGCCGCAAATATATCACGTGGGAAACGACACCGGCAACGCGTGAAACCTCCCAGGAGAGTCTGGTCGGAGAGGCTATGGGGTCAGTCGATACAGCATTCGAGGGTACGGAATGGCTTCTCGAACGTGCTCAAGGCCGCAGATCCAAGCCACGACGCGCTCGAGACCCATCCCGAATCCTCCGTGCGGAACGCTGCCGTAGCGGCGGAGGTCCAAGTACCACTCAAAGGCCTCTCGAGGGAGGTCGTGGGCATCAATGCGTTCAGACAGGAGCTCGTAGTCGTCGAGCCGCTCTCCACCCCCGACAATCTCACCGTAGCCCTCCGGAGCCAGAATATCGACCGAGAGCGACAAATCCGGCCGGTGTGGGTCGGGTTTCATGTAGAAGGCCTTCGTCGCGGCCGGGAACCGGTGGACGATCACCGGTCTGTCGAATCGTTTCGCCAGCGCGGTTTCATCCGGACTCCCGAAATCGCCCCCCCACTCGAATGAGGTCCCATCCTCCCTCAACAGCGAAACGGCCTCGTCGTAGGAGATTCTTGGGAACGGCGTCTGCACACTCTCGAGTGGAGCCGTATCGCGTTCAAGCGTCGCAAGCTCACGCTGCTTGGTCTCCAGTACGCGGACCACAACCGCCGTCACGAGTTCCTCCGCGAGCGCAACCACGTCGTCGAGGGTCGCATACGCGACCTCGGGCTCGACCATCCAGAACTCCGTCAGGTGTCGACGCGTCTTGGATCTCTCCGCGCGAAAGGTCGGACCGAAGGCGTAGACTCGGCCCAACGCCATCGCGTTCGCCTCGTTATAGAGTTGTCCGCTTTGCGTGAGGTAGGCCGTCCGTTCATCAAAGTACGGAACTGGGAAGAGAGTCGTCGTGCCTTCACAGGCTGCTGGTGTGAGGATGGGCGTGTCGGCGAGGACGAATCCCCGGGTGTTGAAGAAGCTACGAATCGCGTCGACGATTTCATGTCTCACGCGAAGGATGGCCTGTTGCCGGGCGCTGCGGAGCCACAGATGTCTACGGTCGAGCAGGAAATCGACTCCATGCTCTTTCGGAGTAATGGGGTAATCGTGGGACTCCCCGGTCACCAAGAGTTCGGTGACGTCGAGCTCGAAACCGCCCGGTGCCCTCGAATCTGCCCGAACCATTCCCCGAACTGTTACCGCTGTCTCCTGGCTGAGGTGGTCCGCTCGCGTAAAGGTGTCGCCTCCCACGGCACCTCTGGAGATCACGGCCTGAACGAAGCCGGTACCATCTCGAACTGTGAGAAAGTGGATTTTTCCGCTCGACCGGCGCCTGTGGAGCCAGCCCTGGATCGTGACCTCCGCGCCCTCGTGACCGGAGATGTCTTCGACGTAGGTCGCCATCGGAGAGCAGTCTAACTCACTCCAGCTCCGGAACGTGCACGGCGAGGAGCGCGCGGAGGCGGTCGAATCTCGCGTGCGCATCGAACACCTGCCTGACATAGTTGAGCGTCCGCGGAACGTCATCTCGGTATCGCGTACTCTCAACGACGGTGGCCTGGTATCCGAACGTCCCGAGCGCCTTGAGGTGTCGTTGGACCGACATCACGTCGAAACGCCGGCGGAAGTCGGCGTGGTCTGCCGCCGAGGCCAGATGGAGATACTCATCGATCATCTGGTCGACGAAGTTGGCAGGATGGTCGACATAGCAGTCTCGCAGTAGCGATACGAGATCGTACGTGTCGGGACCCATCCGCGCGTCCTGGAAGTCAATGACGTAGAGATGTCCGTCACACCGCATGAGGTTGCGGCTGTGGTAGTCGCGATGGCAAAACACGCGTGGCTCTGCTGCGATCTCGGTCGACAACATCAAGAACTCCTTGCGAAGCGCCGCGCGCTCCTCGGCTGACACAGGCGCGCCGCGCGCCGAGATGAGGAAGTGATCCGTGAAGAACTCCAGCTCCCAGGTTAGCTTCTCCACATCGAATGCGAGGCCGAATGGGGCATATCTTGTCGACGCGAGGTCGCGTCCACGTCGCTGCATGCGATCGATGGTCGCGACGGCTTCCACGTAGCAGGCCGTTCGCTCGCCCGGTGTCGCCTCGTCGAGAAAGGTTTGAAGTGTGGTGTCTCCGAGGTCTTGCAGCTCAACGATTCCCAGATCGCCCTCGCAGCGAATCACGTCTGGTACCCGTATCCCCATGTGGTGGAGCAACTTGGCTACGTTGAGAAATGGCAGGACGTCCGGGTCGAACGGTGCCTGATGCACGAGCAGCATACGCGAGGAGCCAGTCTGGTTCGTGATTCGGACGTAGGTGCGGGTTGACGCGTCACCTGGCAGCTCATGGGTGCGGAAGTCTGACTGTGCCCCGGCACGTTGTAGGTAGTGCCTGACGCGTTCAGCGCCCGTTTCGTTCGGTGTCGGCATCGTGTCGGGTCCCGCTGCGCGTCTCACCGGTGACGGTCGTCTCCGAACGGACTGAACGCCGGGCCGTCCGGGGTGGACACGATGATCGCGTGGTCGCATACCGTTCCGGACGGAAGTTCCACACCGTCCGCGACGATACAGTCCGTCAAACGGCAGCCGTCTGGGATCGTGACATCGTCCCAGACGATGGTGCGGGTCAGAACGGCGGTCGGCTGGACGTGGCTGCGTTCGCCGATCGGCAGCGATTCACGTCCTTCCGCTCGGGCGATGTCCAGCGACGCGGCGAGGTAGTCGGCAGGCGTTCCGATATCGTGAAACGCCGCCTTCACGTCGTGCGTGGCGATGCGCCCAGTATCGTTTGCGATCATCGTGTCGTAGATACCGCCGATCGTAGCGGCACGTTCACCTTCCCGCAGCGTCTGAAAGATCTTCGACTCTGCCAGCTGGACACCGACGAAGTGCCGACTCGGCCGCTGGCTAGCTGGCCGAAATCCGAGCGCGAAGCCGGTGCTGCCGACCACCACACCGCCATAGCGCGACGGGTCGGGGTTGTTTGTGACGGCCAGGGTGACATCGGCCGACACGCTGTCGTGCCTCCGTTGCAGGTCCGAGAGGGAGAGATCGGTGAGCGTATCCCCGTTGACCACGAAGAAGCGCCGGCCCAACAGCGAAAGAGCTTTGCGCGGCCCGCCTGCGGTGCCGAGGATCCTTGGTTCCCAGGAGTACTGCACGCGAATGCCGATTGCGTCGCCATGGCCCACGATACGTGTCACCGTGTCTGGCTTGTGGTGGAGGTTCAGGACAACCGAGGGGACCCCCTGACT
Organism: Vicinamibacterales bacterium; assembly: GCA_965223015.1. Classification (GTDB taxonomy): domain Bacteria; phylum Acidobacteriota; class Vicinamibacteria; order Vicinamibacterales; family UBA8438; genus CAUZIB01. Next base: position 193,496 of record CBDCVL010000009.1, read on the forward strand.
CGCAAGCCACTGAAGCACCCGCAGCACCATGGGGATCCCGGCTACCGGCACCGACGGCTTGGCGCGCACAGCCGTCAGCGGGCTCAATCGGGTGCCGAGCCCCGCAGTCAGGACGATCGCGGGGGGGAGCGGAGTGCTCACTGGGATTCGAACACCATGTCGGTCGCGCTCAGCCCTCGGGCCTCGCGATCCCGAAGAAAGATGTCTCGATACGAGTCCACGACATAGTCGGCTTGCGTTCGTCCCATTGCCGTTGCGATCGTCGCGATGCGATCCGCATCGCCCTCGATCTCGAGATACGTTCCGACCGGTGTTTCGTCAATCGCCAGGATGGCGCCTCCGTGCGTGAACTCCTGCCGGTATTTCTGGTAGCGAAAGGCGACGCGTAGTCCAAGCCGCTCGAGCATGGTGATCAAATTCGAACCGTCTCCTACGGTCGTCTCGATCTCTTCCCGAACCTTCATCGTCCCCGGTTGTGGCGCGCCCTTGAACGTCAGCGTGGCTGTTCCGGCTTCCCGCCGCACTCTCAGCAGGTTCCGCGCATCACGGAGACGTGTGTCTGGCCAGTCAAACACCCGGTCGTCCTGGAGTCGCCGATCGCGGAACGGACGTGCGCCGAGGGCTATCACGGCAGCCCGAGCCCTATCCGGAGACTCAAATCGCAGCTTGATCTCGCGTTCGACGTTCACGTGTCGTCCTTCGGGAGATGAGGGTGGACGCGATTATAGCTGCACGAATCGCTGACTGGTCCCGGTTGCCACTCATCCCAGAAAGGCGAGCGTTTGCCGCGCGCCTCTGCGGAGTCGATGCGCGCGGCTTGCACCGATGCCGTCCACTAGGTGGTGCGCTGGCTGAACGAACAGCCGCGCAACCGTGGCGACCCAACGTTCTTGCCAAAGATCATGACTTTGTGGGAACTGCCCAGCCCGCCGGGCAAGAGCAGTGTCTTCAGCGCCAGGCGGCGCTTGACGGCGGCGACCGAGTCGCCAGGCTCCGGCCAATCACCGTCGCTGAGCCCGAGAAGAAAGTACGTTTGGTCCAGCGCTCCGATCGTGACGAGCCCGGCCGTCTCCGCGGCGACACGGACAGCCGTCAGGTCAACGTGCGCGGTGATATCAGCCGCTCCAGGTTCAACAAGCCATGGAGCAGTCTCGGCTTGCGGATCATCCCCAGTCTGGACGATGTGTCGACGGAACGCCGACAGCGTCCCGGTCGCATGTGTGGGTGAGTAGAGCTCGGACGACTCGTGGCCGTAGTCAACAAGGACGAGAAAACCACGTGCAAGACACGACCCGACATGCTCGACCCACTGCACCGTGGCGGGGCTGACCTCTCCCCGCCACCCCGGTTCGAGCGTGATGCCAAACCGTGCCATGTGAGCACCGACGGTCGAGGAGGCGGGGCCGAGGCGCTCGACGAACCGTTCCCCGCTGGACGGATCGAGGTCGACATACACTTCTCGAAGACCTGAGTCGGTCATGACGACCGGGTGCACGGGGAGCGCATCGAGTAATTCGTTGGCAAGGATGACCCCGTTGATCTCTGACGGGATTGAGTGCGTGGACGCGTGGAGTCTTTCAGCGTGACGTCCAAGCGTCTCAGTGTGGCACGCGCGCGCCTTGGCGCTACGTTCAACGAGCGTGAGAGACATCGCTTCGTACAGCTCGGGATGCTTGATCGCGGTGGCTGCGAGAACATCGCGGGCCATGCGGCCACTACCGGCGCCGACTTCGACGAGATCCACCGTGTTCCCATCCGACCCCGAGCGTGGAGGGAGGAACTGCGCCATTTCGGCGAACTGCTCGGCGAGGATCTCGCCGAACATTGGCCCGAGGTCGACGCTGGTAAAGAAATCGCCTGCGCGACCGGAGCGGCGGTCCGCGCGGGCGTAGTATCCGAAGCGGGAGTGATAGAGCGACAGCTCCATGTACTCAGCGAACGGCAGCGGCCCTTCCGAGCGGATCTTGTGGGCGATAACGTCGCGGAGCGACATGGAGTACGACGGTGTCAGACTACTCCTTGAGCACCTGCAAGAACACGCGGTTTGGGCCCCGCTGGATGAGTAGGAACGCCGTGCGGTCTGACACGATGCCGTTGAGTTCCTGAATCGCTGCGGCCGCACTTGCGACTTCCACCCGGTTGACGCTGAGAATCACGTCACCCGGTTGTACGCCGCCCCCTTCGGCACCACCGCCGCTCTCTATGTCAGCGACGAGCGCGCCCTCGGTGCCGGACGGCAAGTTGAGACGACCGGAGACCTCAGGTGTCAGGTCCTGCAACGTCATGCCGAAGCCTTCGCTGAGTGATTCCCGCGTCACTTGGGCTGGTGCCGCTTCAGCTTCTAGATCGAGCTCTTCGATGGTGACGTCGAGTGTGATTTCTTCACCCGCGCGAAGCACGACGACGGGAACCGAGGTTCCTGGGCGCGTCGCGACCACTTTACTCTGCAGGTCTTCGGTATTCTCGATGCGCTCTCCGCCATAGCGGACGATCACGTCACCAGGCTGCATGTCAGCCTCCGCGGCCGGTCCGCCTCGCTCAACCTGCTGAACGACCGCACCCATCCGCTCCGTGAGTCCCAGATCCTCGTACGATTCTCTGGCGACGTTCGCGATGTTGACCCCGATGCGACCACGGGTCACCTTTCCGCCACGCAGCTCGGTCAGCAGCTCACGCACCGTGTTGATCGGTATGGCGAAACCGATTCCCACGTTGGCTGAGCCGTCACTCACGATAGCGGTGTTGATCCCGACCACCTCGCCGCGAACATTGAGGAGTGGGCCCCCAGAGTTACCTGGGTTAATGGCAGCATCGGTCTGAAGAACGTCCTGGCTCCGCCCCCGTACCGCAGCGAACGGACGACCGACCGCAGAGATCACTCCGACCGTCACCGTATGTCCGAGCCCAAATGGATTTCCGATCGCCATCACCCAGTCCCCGGGTGCCATTTGACTGGAGTCACCAAAGGTGGCGACCGCCAGCTCGATGTCACTCGGGAACTCCGTCAGCTCAATCAGGGCGCTGTCAGTCAGCGGGTCGCGACCGAGGATCTGGGCGTTGTAGTACACACCTTCCTCGTCGCCGAAGAAGTCGATCTCGATACGCGTCGTGTCCTCGACGACATGATTGTTTGTGAGGATGAGACCGCTTGGGTCGATGACGAATCCAGTGCCTGCCGCCTGAACTGTCCGCTCCTGCTGCTCGGGTGCCTCCGGCTGGCCGAAAAATCTTCGGAAGAGGTCATCGCCGCCGAAGGGATCGTTGAACTGCGTGCTCTGTCTCGACTCGGTTCGGATTGTGACGACCATCCCCGTCTGGCTGCGGGCGATTTCCCTGAACGTTCCAGAATCGATCGGTCCGTCGAGCGGAGCGCTATTGATCGGCGGTGGACTGAACGTCTGCGCCGCCGGGGCCGGAGCCATGTCGAAGCGCGACGCGATGACCATGCCAATAGCCATCGACATTACGGCGATCAATACGGCGGAAAACAACGTGCTCCTGCGTGTCGACATCATCTCCTCCAACGGGGGCTGCACGATATGGCAGCCTGGCCCCTGCGCCTCTGTTTCAACTTATAGATTACCCTACTGACGTGGCAAGGCATTTCACGACCCGCGTGGCCCCCTGGGCGCCGCCAGGGGCACCAGTTCTTCCTGCACCGGCCCGGTGACCTGCGCGTCGTGTTGGCCGACGTACATATTGATCTCGGTTCGCACACCGTAACTGTCGTAGTAGATACCGGGTTCGATGGTAAAACCGGTTCCCGGGAGTAATCGGCGATCGTCGTGCGTCTCGTAATCGTCCATGTGCACGCCGTTGCCATGGACGGACTCTCCCAGGCTGTGTCCGGTTCGATGGATGAAGTACTTCCCGCGACCTGAGGCCTCGATTACTCCCCGGGCGGCCCGGTCTACTTGCCACCCCCGGAGGGCCTGGGCTGCCGAGCAGGCCTCCCTGACGAGCGCGATGGCGGCGTCCCGAGCCGCACAGGCCACGTCGAATGTCCGCGCGTATTCAGTCGGGATGTCCGCGCCGGCGTACCCCATCCACGTGATGTCTGCGTACACGGCACCGGGTGTGTCAGTCTTGCCCCACAGATCCAGAAGCACAATGTTGCCAGGCTCGATCGGTCGAGAGTGCTGAGCGGTTGGAAGGTAGTGAGGGTTCCCGCTGCTTTCCTGTGACGCCACGACGGGGGGAGAGTCGGTGACCAGTTGCTCTTCATCGAACCACTTGACCATCGCCTGCTGAACCTCGTACTCGTTGAGCGGCCCACCGGAATCGAGACGCTCGCGAATCATCGCGAACGCTCGGTCCTTGATGCGATACAGTCGCGTCGACGCCGCGCGATGCGTGTCCAGCGAGGCTTCGTCCCACACGGCCTCGAACCGCTGCACCAGATCGCCAGACGAGACGACCTCGACGCCCAGCCCGCGAATCGAGTCCACTGTTCCTGCGTCAACCCTCGAGATGTACGGGATTGCTCCGTTTGGCGAGTACTCCATCGCGAGCGTGCGGCAGCCGGAGAGCAGGTGCTCGAGCTCGCTCTGGAGCTGTTGATGGCCCGCGTACAGTTTGTGGAGTCCCGGCAGGTGAGTGAGACTGGTGGATTCGATGGCGTGCATCAGCGCGCGAGGCTCGCCCTCTGCCGGGATGAGGTAATACCATCGTCTAGTCGTGAGTTTCGTCGTCGAGTCGATGTGGGCGACGGCACACGCGATGGGGTTCGAACCATGAAAGTCGTAGAGCAGCCAGCCATCCAGGTCATCTTCACGTAGGACCGCTTGAATGGCTTCAACGTCGAGAATCATGGGCTGAGTATAGGCTGGGCGATCGCGTCTCGTTCTGCGATCTCGGTCTATTAGGTTTGACGTTGGCATGAGTCGGAAGGTTTGGGGTGGCAGTCGAGTTTTTTGATCACACGGCCGACGTGGGTGTTCGGATCAGTGCCCAGTCCTTGGAAGCGCTCTTTTCTGACGCGGCGCTTGCGCTCACGGAAACGGTCACCGACCCCGCAGGGATTACTGCCTCGAGCACGTTGCACGTGTCCCTGCATGCGTCCGACCTGGACCAGTTGCTCGTCGACTGGCTCAGTGAGCTCGTGGCGCTGTTCGATGTCGAGTGCTTCATCGCGGCGTCGGCGAAGGTGACGATCCATGAAGATGGCGGCCCCAGTCGGGACTGGCAGTTGGAGGCGTCGGTCAGTGGCGAACGCTGCGAAACGGCGCGGCACCCCCTCAGGGTGCTTGTCAAGGGGATCACCTACCATGGGTTGGGTATCTGCCGGACGGCACAGGGACGATGGGAGACGAGTGTCGTGTTCGATGTCTGAGTCACACCCAAGCCCGACCTGTGACAGAGAGTGACCACGCACGACTTGCGACTCACGCCTGGAGACCAGAATGGACATACAGCCGGAACAGATTGATCCGTACCGGTGGCGGATTCCCCGTCGCGGCGGGATGCTGGCGGACGGTCTTGTGTTTGCCGATGAGCGGATGATGGCCGCTCTAAGGCACGACAAGTGTCTAGAGCAGGTGCGGAATGTTGCACATCTGCCGGGAATCGTCGGTCCATCGCTCGCCATGCCGGACATCCATTGGGGCTACGGGTTTCCGATCGGAGGCGTGGCAGCCACCGACGCCGTGGACGGCGTGATCTCGCCAGGTGGCGTCGGGTACGACATCAATTGAGGGGTCAGGCTTCTGCGCTCAGGCCTGAGCCGCACCGATGTCGCCGTGCATCTGCCTCGGATCGTCGAGGCCATGTATCGGAGTATTCCCACCGGCGTCGGCGCCGCGCGGCGGGACCTGCGTTTGGGGCGGCGCCAGCTGACCGAGCTCCTCGATGAGGGAGCCAGCTGGGCAGTGCGAAACGGTTTCGGGAACCAGGCGGAGCTCGACCGCGTCGAGGAGGGCGGGCGCCTGGCGCCCGCCGACCCCTCCGTCGTGTCGTCCCGGGCGCTGGAGCGGGGCCAGCCGCAGCTCGGCACGCTTGGCTCCGGGAACCACTTCGTCGAGCTTCAGTATGTCGCCAAGATCTACGACGAGCGTGCAGCGGCGGCGTTTGGTCTTCGGCCGGACCAGCTGACAGCGATGATTCATTCGGGCTCTCGTGGCCTCGGACATCAGGTGTGTCAGGACCACCTGAAGGTCATGGTGAACGCGGCTCCAAAGTACGGAATCGAGCTTCCGGATCGACAGCTCTGCTGTGCGCCGATCGAGTCGACCGAGGGCCGTACGTATCTCGCCGCCATGGCGGCTGCTGCGAATTTCGCGTTCGCAAACCGACAGGTGATGGCTCACTGGGTGCGACAGAGTATTGCCTGTGGTCTCGGCATTTCGACGGACGAGGCGGCCGTCGACACGGTGTATGACGTCTGTCACAACATCGCGAAGTTTGAATCTTTCAACCTAGATGGGCGACTTCGTCGCGTCTGTGTCCACCGCAAGGGGTCGACACGCGCGTATCCTCCTGGACACCATCAGGTTCCCGAGGCCTACCGGGCCGTCGGTCAGCCCGTGCTCATCCCCGGCGACATGGGGAGATGCTCTTATGTCATGGTAGGGACCGACCGTGCGGCACGCGAGACGTTCGGCTCTAGCTGTCACGGTGCCGGCCGACTCATGAGCCGGTCGCAGGCGAAGCGTTCCGCCCGAGGGCGATCGCTGCCTGACGAGCTGCGTGGGCTTGGAGTCTACGTGCGTGCAGCCCGGATGGCCACTCTGGCCGAAGAAATGCCCGAAGCCTACAAAGATGTGAGCGAGGTGGTTGAGGTTGTCCACTCGGCGGGCATCAGCAGACGCGTCGCGCAGCTACGGCCGCTGGGGGTCATCAAGGGGTAGCGCCGTCGGGGGGCGAGACAGACCGACAGCCCAGCTTCAGTCAGCCGGCTCGTCGGTTGGCTCTTCCGTTTCTTCTTCTTCGGGCTCGGGTAGCTCATCGACGAGTTCCGGCTCGATCTCGCCATTCTGGTGGCTGAACTCATAGTTACTGCGGTCCATCGCTGGGTTACGCGGCACTCTGAGCTCGATCGCAACAACTTCCTGAGGAGCGATCGGCTGGGGAAAGCGCACGCTATCGCCGGTAACCGTGTTGCCGTCGACGTCGAACCAGAATTCGTCCACCTGGAACCCGGCGATCGCATTGTCTGCGTTGTTCCGCACGAGGAAATTGGTCACGATGAAGTCTTGCTGGCGCCGTGCCTGTGGCTGGGTGTATTCAATGCCGGCCGCCCCGCGCTGCGTCGAGACAAGCTCAGCTTCTCTGTTGGCGAGTCTCGCGGTGAGCCGCTCGGCAGCAGCGACGGCTTCAGGGCTAGGCGGGGCGACCTCGGCGCCTATCTCACCCTCGGTCGGCGCGTCGCCCTCAACTGCTTCGGGGGGCGTTGATCCGCCACATGCCGATAGGGCCACAACACCGGCCAGTGAGCAGAACATCACCGTCTTGTTGATTAGTTTCATGGCGTTCCTCCAGCACATTTACCGCGCGGCGAGAGTATAGGCGGAGAGGGTCAAAGTCAACAAGTACACGTCCCCGTCAGGCCCAAATCGCCTACATTTCGCCGTTCCAGTCCTCAGGTTCCGGACTGATGGAGCGAAAGATCTCAAGGTGCCACTTGCCACCGCCCCAGGGCTCGATGACCTCGGCAGCGATCACGTCGACCAGCAACTCGGCGAACGACCGACCCTCTGGATCACCTTCCAGGTGGTATGCGGGTTCATCCCACGCGAAACTCGGATACAGAACGAGGCTGAGAAAAAGGTCGTATCCGTCATCAACGACGATGAGCTGTCCGCACGGCCGCTTCTGAGTCGAGTGATACACGAGGTATTTCTCGGCGCTGTGTGCGCGGATGTATCGCTTGAGAGCGAACTCCCGCGCCACGATGTCTTCGACGGCGATCTTCTTGTCCCAGCAGTCGTGACAGTATTTTTCCTCGCCGCGTGGCTCTGACACGTCTTTCGCGCCGCAGAGTGCGCACCGCGGCTGCGCCGCAGACCGAGTAGACATCCCGTCGATCTTATTGTGGGAGGCCGGAAATTGCCACCGTTCCAGGGCGCGCTGCTACCATGTATCGATGAGCGATCGTCCGGCGCCACACCTGGGGCTGCGCCATGTCGCGCTATTCGTTCGTGCCTTCGAGGAAACGAAGCGCTTTTATGTCGACCTGCTTGGATTTCGGATCGAGTGGGAGCCCGATCTGGACAATAGTTACTTGTCGTCAGGCACAGACAACCTGGCGCTTCATCGGGTCTCGACAGCCCACGTGCGCCGCGAGACGGTGCTCGACCATGTAGGCCTGATCGTGCGGGCACCCGACGATGTCGATGCGTGGGCGCGGTTTCTCGAGATGCGTGGGGTGGTGTTAGAGACCCAGCCACGCACACACCGCGATGGCGCCAGGTCGTTCTATGTTGCTGACCCGGACGGCAACCGTGTGCAAGTCATCCATCATCCACCGATCAGTGGTCAGCCATCCTCGCCGGAGGGAGCGAGCGACCGAGGGGATTGGTCGAGTACCGGTTGATACATCTCTTCAACGTACTGCTTGACCATTCGTCGCGCACTGAACCGAGGTGCGACCGTCCGGATAGCTTCTCTGACGACCTGCAGCCACCGCTGAGGGATGTCCCGCGAATCGCGGTCGTAGAACGTCGGAACGACGCGCTCTTCGAGGAGTGTGTAGAGCGCGTTCGCATCAGCTTCATCGGCGGCTTCCGGATCATCATGTGGTCCGCCTCCATCGATGAGCCATCCGTTGTGGCCAGAGAATCCTTCGGCCCACCATCCATCCCCAATACTGAGATGTGGGACTCCGTTCACGGACGCCTTCATGCCGCTCGTGCCGCTGGCTTCCATCGGCTTCCGTGGATTGTTCAGCCAGAGGTCGCATCCCTGTACGATGAACTGCGCCACGTGGAGGTCGTAGTCGTCAACGAATGCGATGCGTCCTCCCAGGACCGGGTCAAGCGCCGCTTGGTACACCCGTTGGAGCAGTTGCTTGCCATGATCGTCGGCCGGGTGAGCCTTGCCGGCGAAGACGATCTGGACCGGAAACCTCGCCGAGTTCAGAAGGGTGGACAGGCGCTCGAGGTCACGGAAGATCAGCTCCGGCCGCTTGTAGCCGGTGAAACGCCGGGCGAAGCCAATGGTGAGTGCTGCTGGATTGAGTAGTGTCCCGCCGGCGACGACGCGCCCCGTGCTGACGCGTTCTTCGGTCCAGCGAGCGCGCGCGCGCTCGCGGATGAACGTGAAGAGGTAGGTCCGAAGCGCCTGTCGTGCTGCCCAGAGCTCCGCGTCTGGGATGTCGTAGACGAGCTCCCACAGCGTCGATTCGTCCTGGTGGTTTCGCCAATCTGCGCTGAGATACCGGTCGAAGAGCCGTGCCATTTCGCGGCCGAGCCACGAGTGCAGATGGACCCCGTTTGTCACGGTTCGGACCGAACGCCGTCCCTGCTCCGGGTGTCCGCGAGTGTGCCGCGGGGCCGGTAGGGGGTCTTCCTTCAACTTCAAGATCGGGGCCCACATCTCATTCGTGACTTCTGCATGCAGCTGCGACACGGCGTTGACGTGCTCGGCTGTCCGGAGCGCGAGGGCCGTCATATTAAACTGTGGGCCGCTTCCGTTGTCGTGGTGTCCCAGCGCCAGGAAGGCAGCCCGATTTGGTCCGAGTGGGCCCCAGCACTCAGCCAGGTGGGTCTCCACGAGGCTAAAGGCGAAGGCATCATGCCCGGCTGCGACCGGGGTGTGGGTCGTAAAGACTGTGGTCCGTCTGACTTCACCAAGGGCTTCCTCAAACTCCTGCCCACGTTGGAGCAGCTCTTGGATCCGTTCGAGCGCGACAAATGCTGCGTGACCCTCGTTCAAGTGCCAGACGGCCGGATGACATCCGAGGGCACGAAGTGCCCGCACTCCCCCGACGCCGAGGATGATCTCCTGCTGAATTCTGGTTTCTTGGTCTCCACCGTACAGACGCGCTGTGAGCTCGCGGTCCCACGGCGCGTTCTCCTTCAGGCCGGTATCGAGGAGATAGAGCTTCGTGCGGCCAAGGCGTACGCGCCAGACACCGACGCGAACGAGGCGTTGACCGAGCGGAACTTCGACGATGCACCGCTCACCCGAGCGAGTTGTCGCCGGTGCGATCGGTGCGTTATTCCAGTCGATCTGTTCGTACTCTTCCCGCTGCCACCCCTCGGCGGTCACCAACTGATGGAAGTACCCCTGTGGGTACATGAAGCCGACTCCGACAAAAGGGAGCCCAAGGTCGCTGGCTTCCTTGCAGATGTCGCCGGCGAGGACACCGAGGCCCCCCGCATAGATCGGGAGCGACTGGTGTAGCGCAAATTCTGCTGAGAAGTACGCGATACACCGACCGGGAAGATCACCGACCGTTCCGGTCCACCACGTATCCTGTGCGCGGCGCGCGGCGTCGAGGTCTTCGAGGGCTTGATCGTAAAACGCAAGGAAGGTTGGGTGTCTAGAGGTCTCGAGGAGTTGCTCCGCCGACAGTTGGCGCAGCATGCGGACTGGGTTGTGTGCCGTCTGGCGCCACATTTCGTAGTCGAGGCGACGAAACAGCTCGCGGGCGTTGCGGTTCCAGGTCCAGCGTAGGTCCTGCGCCAGCTCGCCAAGACGGTTGATCCGTTCGGGAAGCCCTACGCCCGTAACGTGATTCGCTCCAGAACTCATTGTGCTGTCGCCGGCCGGTCAGAGACCAGACGGCTAAAGGTCGAAAGATCGATATTGCCACCGGAGACGATCGCCACGACCCTGCCGGCACCCACACGACCGCTAAGAGCTGCAGCCACCGCGCATGCCCCGGCCCCTTCGGCAATAATGTGTGTTTGCCTCGCAACGAGGCGCATCGCCTGGGCGATTTCGTCCAGACTGACGACGATCGAGTCATCGACCAGGTCGCGCAGGAGTGGCCACATCGTTGGCAGGACCGACTTTCCGCCACACCCATCGACAAACGACGCGCGCCACTCCTCGAAGACACTTGCCTTTCCGCGCTCGAACGACCGCATCAGAGGCGCCGCCGTCTCGGGTTCAGCGGCGTAGACCTTGGTGCCTGGGCTGAGGGCGCGTACCGCCGTGGCGACACCTGCGAGGAGACCGCCGCCGCCGACCGCCGCGACCACCGCATCGACATCCGAAAGGTCTTCCAGAATTTCAACCCCGATCGTACCGTTCCCGCTGATGAACCGGTCATCGTCGAACGGGTGCACGAATCGCCCGGGCAACCGGTCTTCATCGTGCTGCACGAGAGCGTTCCAGCAGTCGTCGTAGCTGGCCTTGACAATTCGCGCACCGAGTTGCTCGATCGCGTCGATCTTAGTCCGAGGGGCCGTGTCGATCAGGAGGATAGAGCAACGAACGCCGGCCGCCCTGGCAGCGAGGGCAACGCCCTGTGCTGCGTTAACGGCGCTAACGGTCCACACCCCCTGGTCTCGCTCTTTGTGCGTGAGGGCATTGACTGCATTGGCGGCGCCACGAATCTTGAACGATCCGATCGGCTGAAGCGTTTCGAGCTTGAGAAGGATTTCGGTCTGAGTCGCGTGCGAACCGAGAGGGTCGAGAGGAACGATCGGCGTCCGCAGGGCGATAGCGGAGATCGCATCCGTGGCATCGCGAATCGTATCAATGCTGATGTGGCGCGTCTGCCCGGACGCCGGGGTCCCGCCCCCCCCCATCACTGGTTGCCCCATTTCAGCTTCTCTCGTAGCACCGCGAAGTAATTCCGTGCCTCTGCGCGAATGACGTTAAGTGTCTGGGGTGCTCGCTTGACGATCACGTCGTCGCCGTGGACAAGCTCGAATCCGACCTGTCCGTCGAAGCTCGCGTGTGCCGCCTGGTGAGGATTCGCGAGTGTGGGGGTCACCCGCACGGCGAATGTGCTCGGAATGACGATCGGTCGATGGGTCAGCGTGTGCGGTGCGATTGGTGTCAGCAGGAGTGCATCAACAAGCGGGTGCACGATCGGTCCTCCCGCCGCCATGCTGTAGGCGGTCGACCCCGTAGGACTCGCCACGATCAGTCCGTCTGCGCGTAGTCGTGTAACGAGCTGGTCGCCGACGGTAATGGTGAGCTCGATGATCGACAGCTCGGCCCTGGTGATGACGATGTCGTTGAGGACGACTTGTTCCGCCACGATCTCCCCGTTTCGCACGACGCGGGCCGAGAGCATCTGTCGTTCATCGATTCCGGCCGTGCCATCGAGTACCGATTGCAGCGACCCGTACAGCTCAGGCAGCGTGACCTCGGTCAGGAACCCGAGACTTCCGAAGTTCACGGCTAGAATCGGGGTGTCTGTGCCAGCGCTCGCCAGACCACGTGCCGCACCGAGCAGGGTTCCGTCGCCCCCGAGTACGAGGATCAGGTCCACCGTGGACGGTAACGTCTTCTGCGTGAACGTGTTCGTGTCGTCCCGACCGGTGAGACGGGCGGTTTGCGCCTCGAGCACCGTGCCCACGCCCCGCGCCGATAGCCATTCTGTGATGTCGGTGATGACCGCGGCTGCCTCGGGTAGATTGGTCTTGGCGATGAGGCCTACCGTCCGGATCTTTCGCTCCTCAGAGGGAGGATGGGAGGGTCGTTCGGTCATGTGCGAAGGTGCAAGAAGAACTCCTGATTGCCCTCGGCTCCCGTAATCACTGACGGAGTCGACGCGACGCGGCTCAATCCTATCCGATCGGCGGCTGTCGCCACCTCGTTGACGACCCGTTGTCGAACGGCGGGGTCGGTGACGACACCCTTCTTGCCAACCTCTGCCCGGCTAGCTTCGAACTGCGGCTTGACCAGTGCCACGACCTCGCCACCTCGTATCAGAAGCGCCGGTAGCTGCTCCATGATCAGCGTGAGCGAGATGAAGGCGACGTCGATCGCTATCAGGTCAAACTGCCGAAGGTCGTCCGGCAGCATGTCGGGGACCAGTAGCCGGGCGTTGATTCCCTCGAGGACAACAACCCGTTGGTTCTGGCGCAACTTCCAGGCCAGCTGCCCGTGACCGACGTCCAGCGCGACGACACGCCGAGCTCCGCGCCGGACCAGCACGTCCGTGAACCCGCCTGTCGACGCCCCGATGTCCAGCGCGACCCGGTTCGTCACGTCGATTCCGAACGTGTCGAGAGCGTGGGCGAGCTTGACGCCCCCACGGCCGACGTACGGGTGGTCCGGTTTCGCCAGCGTGACCACGGCGTCGGCCGGTGTCGGCGCTCCCGCCTTGGACACCACAACGCCGTTCACACTGACCTGCCCCGCCAGGACGAGGGCGCGGGCTCGGGTGCGCGTATCAGTGAGGCCGCGCTCCACGACAAGCGTGTCAAGCCGTGTCCGTGGGGACATGGACGTCACTCCGTGCTAATGACTCCTCGCGAGCACCCAGTCGGCGATTCCGGACAGTCGCCCACCGAGACCGCCCTTTTCGAGCGCTGCCTTCGCCTGCTCGATCGAGGATCGTGCCAAACGACGCGATTCGTCCAGCCCGAACATCGAGGGGTACGTCGGCTTTCCTGCGGCTGCGTCCTTTCCGACCGTCTTGCCCAGCGCGTCGGCGCCTCCCTCGACGTCGAGGATGTCGTCGACAATCTGGAAGCCGAGACCGAGGGCGCCGCCGTACCCGTTAACGGCCTCGATCTGCGCTTCGGTGCCCCCTACCATGATGGCTCCGGCCACCGCGGCTGCGCGGATGAGCGCACCCGTCTTGCGTTCGTGCATCGCTCGCAGGGTGTCGGCATCGAGGGGTGCACGCTGCGATCCCGCGCGCGTCGAGACCTGGCCAGCCGCATCGAGATCGATAACTTGACCACCAACCATGCCAACAGCGCCAGCTGCGAGTGCCGTGCGCGCCGCAACCCTCAACTTCCGTGCGAGAAGTGTCGCGTCGTCAGTCTCAGGGTAGACCGCGAGGATGCGGAACGCTTCGGTCAACAAGGCGTCCCCGGCCAGAATTGCCATTCCCTCGCCGTACACGACGTGGGAGGTTGGGCGACCGCGGCGCAGCGTGTCGTCATCCATTGACGGAAGATCGTCGTGGATGAGCGAGTATGTATGGATCATCTCGATAGCGCATGCGGTGGGGTAGACCAGCTCCCGCGCATCGAGTGTCCCGCTCGGTGAGACCGTATCGGCGGCGGCCAGCGTCAAGATCGGACGGAGACGTTTGCCCCCGGCAAACAGGCTGTACCGCATCGCTTCGGTTGCAAGACGTGGGGCCGAGGTCGTGCCGGGGAGCAAGCGCTCGAGGGCATCGTCCACCTCTTCCCGGCAGGCTCGCACGTAGGCGACGACGTCGGCGATATCTGTCGCAGCAGGTGTCACAGCAGCTTCATCGCGACCGTTCGTCGGCGTCACCGACGGGATCGGTCAGCGACGCCGGCGCCGGTTCCGCGTCGCCTTGTGCAGAAAGGATCTCTATACGCCGCTCGGCCTGTTCGAGTCTCGTGTGGCAGTACCGAGAGAGCTGAACGCCGCGTTCAAACAACTCGAGCGACTGTTCGAGAGAGAGATCGCCGTCCTCGAGTGTCTTAACCAGCGATTCAAGCTCGCTCAGCGCCGACTCGAAATCCTTGATGTTGGGTTCGTCTGGTCTTGTCACTTTGTGCTCTTGACCTCACAGTCGAGTTCGCCTTCGTGCAGCGTCACCGTGACTGATTCGCCGGGCTGCACCACCGAGGCGCTGCGAACCACCATCGTACGCTCAGCGTTCCAACACACCGCGTAGCCGCGGGCGAGAACCGCGAGTGGGCTCAGGGCCTCGAGTTGTCCCGCCGCGGTTCGGAGCCGGGCCTCGCGGAGCCCGCGTGCTTCGCGCATCGAATGAGCGACGCGTTCGTGTGCGGCGGTCAGCCGGGCGCGGATCATCCCGAGACGGCGGCCGAGATCGACCGCTTCGAGACGCAGGCGGAGTGTATGCATCTTCCGCAGCCGATGTCCGACCATGGATGTCGTGGCATCGTTGAGGCGGTGGGTCAACTCGGCGGCATGCCGGCCACGGCTTGCCAGACGGGCTGGCCATCCGGCGAGCCCGGGCCGGCGCTCGAGAAGGTGGACCGTTGTCCGATGTCGTTGAAGGCCGGCGCGCAGCATGGCTCGGAGGGTGTCCTCGGACCGCTGAATTCTCGACGCGATCTCGTCTTTGCGTTCGACAACCAGCTCGGCCGCAGTCGATGGGGTTGGGGCTCTCAGGTCTGAGACAAAGTCGCTGATCGTGTAGTCGGTCTCGTGACCTACGGCTGACACGACCGGAACCGGCGCGGCGACGATCGCCCGCGCGACCGGTTCTTCGTTGAACGCCCACAGATCTTCGATGGAGCCTCCCCCACGGGTGAGAATGATCACGTCGATCTCGGGCACCCTGCCCACGAGTTTCAGCCCGCGGACGATCTCGTCTGCCGCGCCCATGCCCTGGACGCGCGCCGGACCGATCACGATGTGGGCATTTGGATATCTCCGCCCCAGGATGTTGAGAACGTCGCGGATGGCCGCCCCGTCGAGCGACGTCACGATCCCGATCTTTCGAGGTAGGGCTGGTAGCGGCCGTTTTCGTTTTTCGTCGAACAAGCCTTCGTGTGAAAGTCGTTCGCGCAGTTGCTCGAACGCAAGTTGTAGGGCGCCGAGCCCTTGGGGCTCCAGGTGCTCGCAGACGATCTGGTACTCGCCCTTCGGTTCGTACACGCTCAGCCGGCCACGCGCCACGACGTGCTGCCCGTTCGTCGGTTTGAAGCGAAGGAGCCGGACCGCAGACCGGAACATCACGCCGTTTAGCTGAGCGCTGGCATCCTTGAGTGTGAAGTACAGGTGGCCTGTCTTCCAGACACGGGCGTTCGAAACCTCGCCCTCGACCCAGATCTCGGGGTAGCTCGATTCGAGCTTCGTTCGGATTGCAGCGGTGAGCTCAGCCACTGTGAAGACGCGGCGGGTCGGGCGCGAGCTCGGTGGTTCGTCAAACGGCAGAGGCGTCGATTCGTTCACGACAGAGGCACCGGTCGGGAAGCAAGTGCTTCGACTCCCGCGGTCGAGAGGCTTACTCGCTCGACGGCTGTGGCCCGCCCCGTGGCGTCGTCGGCCGCGATCACGACGCCGTTGATGCGCGGGTTGGCGGACGATGTTTCGAAGCGCGACGGCATGCCGGTCACGAATCGCGACAGTACTGCGCGCGTTTCCACTCCGATGACCGAGTCGTGGGGTCCGGTCATCCCCACGTCCGTGATGTATGCCGTCCCGCGCGGAAGGATCCGTTCATCCGCCGTCTGGACGTGAGTGTGAGTACCTACCACCGCCGTCACCTCTCCGTCCAGGTGCCAACCCATTGCAAGCTTCTCGGACGTTGCCTCGGCGTGGAAATCGACCAGAATGAGGTTGGTCTGTTCACGAACGTACTCGATCTCGCGGCGCACGACGTGAAACGGATTGTCCAGGGGGGTCATGAAGACCCGTCCCATGACATTGATGACTCCGACCGCAAGACCGCCCGGGGTGCGCGCTACGTAACGACCTGCGCCCGGTGCGTCGGGATAGTTAGCCGGTCTGATCAGTCGAGGCTCGCGCTCGATATAGTCCAGGGATTCCTTCTTGTCCCAGATGTGATTTCCCGACGTCATGACGTCGACACCCAGGTTGCGGATGCCGTCTGCGACGTCTCGCGTGACGCCCATCCCACCAGCGGCGTTCTCGACATTTACGATCACAAGGTCAATCTCGTGCCGGTCCACCAGCGGCGGTAACGCCTGGCGGAGGATCTCACGTCCGGGCTTGCCGACGACGTCACCGATGAAGAGAATGTGCATTTCACCATGATGATTGCACAGGCTCACGCTCCAAGTGAAACCGATCGCCGTGGCGCCTGAGCTCGAGTCCACGCTTGCGGCGCGGGTTCAGGCAATCGCGGACGATCATCTGTCGGGTGCTTCGACGTTGACACGCCTGGCGATTGCGGTCTTGATCGACGCGAGGGTTTTTGGGGCGATGGCGGTCGAGACGGTGGCCTGCAGGCTCTGCAAGGCGCAGCCGGCGATGGCACCGATGTGGAATGCCGCTGCGTTGGCGGTGGGTGAAGACGGCGATGATGCGGTCCAGCGTCTTGCCGCGCAAGTAGACAGGGCCCCTCGAGCCCTGGCCCGAGTGTTTGTCGACCTGATGCTGACCGGGCGGCGCAGGCAGAGGGAATCTCTCGCCGTAGCAACAATCTCCTCCAGCGAGTCGGTTCGGCTGTGCCTCGAGGCCCTCGCGCGTTCCACCTCGCTCCAGGTCATCAGCGCGGAAGGGCGTCCACTGCTGGAGGGCCGCGGTCTAGCCATCGATTTGGCGGCCGCTGGAGTCGCCGTCACCGTGTGTACAGATGCCGCTCTGAGTGCGGTCGTCGACGCCTTGTCGGTGAAGCTCGACGCCATCGTCGTCGGCGCAGACGCTGTGACCCCACGCTGGTTCGTCAACAAGTGCGGTACGGGCCAGCTCGCATCTTCGTCTTCGGCGACGGTCAGTGGCGTGCCAGCCTACGTCGTTGCAGGCCGTGAGAAGTTCGTCGGGTCCACCCTGGCCGCTCAGCTCACTTCAAGTGGTGGACCACCGGAGGAAGTGTGGGATGCGCCGCCGCAGGGCGTGACCGTCGCGAACCCGTATTTCGAAAAGGTTCCGCTTGAGGTTGCCGCGATGTTTGTAACCGACGTTGGCGCAATTGGAGCCGGCTCGGTCCCTGAGCTGTGTCAGTCGGCGGTCAGCACCAAGAGTACCGAACGGCTCGCCTCCATCCTTCGCGAAGCCCGCAGCGGCCGAGGCGACGCCTGAGTCCTCCTCCTCGATGTTCAATTGATCCACCCAAGTCTCAATATATTAGTGTATCTAACTCATATTTATTTATTTACTTGTGCTAATAACGTGCTATGATTGCTTGGCGGTCAGGTTCTGGCGAGTCAAGAGTGTCGACCTGCGAGGTCCGGACCGCGAGCGATTGGGGGTGCGTATGGTGTCCTTACCAATGCCTGAGGATCAGCCCAGATCCCGCGGCCAATCCGTAGCCAAACGGTTCGAGTCAGATGCGCGTGCGTTGGTACCGGTGAGTGATGAGATTGGGGGGATTGTGCTGTATCTGAACGGTCAGCCTGCCTACTACGTGCTCAACGGGGAATGGTTCGAGGCGATAGACGGGGCCCCGCCACGGTTGCGTGAAGAAACTTCGGAGGAGCCAGCGGGCGACGACCGTATTGCGGTCCCAGAACCCGCTCATAGCGACACTCTGTCGACTTTCTGAAGGGATTTCGCGTATTCTAAAGGGCTATGACTGACGAGCCTGAGGTTGTCGAGGCGGAGCTTCCGTCTGAGACATCGGCACTGGGGGAAACCACCGAAAGCGCCGAGTCTCCCGAACCCCGTGAACCGATGCCCTCGGTCGAAGGCCGGTTCATGTTCGTCGACATTGCGGCCTTGCGGGCCAAGCAACTCCGCCGCGGTGCCGTGCCGAGGGTGACACTCGCAGGTCCCGATGGCGACGGTGATGCTGTCGAGGCGTCGAAGAAGCTCGAACGGATTGCGATGCGTGAGGTCGACGCCGGGCTGATTGTCTACGACATCCCTGACCAAAACTCCCACGTCGCCGGGTCGGAGCCTAAGCGGAGCGCGTGAGTCTGTCTGAGATTCTGCAGGTTCTTCTCGCCGCGCTGACTGGTCTGCTTTCCTCGACTGTTTTTCTCCTGACCCTATTTATTGGCTTCTGCTTTCTCGCTGGACTTCCTAAACTGCGGGGCCGTAACCGAGACTCGATGGTTGTGCGAAGTCTCGCCGAGCGGATTGACGGCAAGGTGACGTACCTGTCACCCCACGCGCCACGCGGCCCGGCCGACCAACTTCACACACCAGAGCTGCTGGAACACCCGGGCCAGAACCAGTAGCAGCTGCTTCCCCAGCCTTTACCCGCCTATGTCGGGTGGCCGCTCACGCCACCACGGTGCTGTCTGTTCGTACGCCGAGGCGAGACGAAACAGCGTTGCCTCGTCGAAGGCCCGGCCCATCAATTGGAAGCCGATTGGGAGTCGAGCACGCGTGAAGCCGGCCGGAAGGCTGATCGCTGGGAGGCCAGTCAGGTTGGCGCTGACCGTGAAAACGTCCCCGAGGTACATGGTCAAGGGGTCATCGAGGCGTTCGCCAATCCGGAACGCAGGTCCGGGGGTTGTCGGCATCGCGACCACGTCGACCTGCTCGAAGGCCCGGTCGTAGTCACTCTTGATGAGGCTACGGACGCGTTGAGCCTGCGCGTAGTACGCATCGTAATACCCGGCACTCAGCGCGTATGTTCCCAGCATGATGCGTCGCTTGACCTCCGGCCCGAAGCCTTCGTCTCGAGTGCGGTCATACATTACCTGAAGGCTGGCGGCGTGCTCATCAAGGGGCGCCCGGTACCCGTAACGAACGCCATCGTAACGTGCGAGGTTGGAGCTGGCCTCGGCAGGCGCGACAAGATAGTACACAGGGATCGCGTAGTCGATGTGCGGGAGTTCGATGTCGACAATAGCGGCGCCACGGTCAGTCAGCGCAGCAAGTGCAGCCTCGAATGCCTTGCGGGTTTCGTCTTCAATCCCGTCGAGGACCGAGCGGGGCACGCCGATGCGCGAGCCACGCGCGTCGCCCGGAAAGAGGGTAGCGGTGTCCGGTAGGGGCTGGGAGACGGACGTCGCATCGCGAGGATCCGGTCCGGCGACCACCTGAAACACGGCCGCGGCATCCTCTACGGTGAGCGTCATCGGTCCGATCTGGTCCAACGACGAGGCAAACGCGAGCAGCCCGTAGCGTGAGACTCGTCCGTACGTCGGCTTCAACCCGACGACTCCACAGAAGGCCGCTGGCTGCCGAATTGAGCCACCGGTATCGGAGGCGATTGATGCCGGAGCGAGTCGGGCCGCGACAGCCGCCGCGGCGCCACCACTCGATCCACCGGGGATGTGCTCCTCAGACCAGGGGTTGCGCGTGACACCGTACGCCGAGTGTTCGGTCGACGAACCCATGGCGAACTCGTCGCAGTTGGTCTTGCCAATAACGACCGCGCCTGCCGCGTACAACCGTTCGACCACTGTGGCGTCGTACGGCGGACGGAAGCCCGCGAGGATGCGCGAAGCTCCGGTCGTCGGTGCACCTTGTGTGCAGATGACGTCCTTGACGGTAACCGGTACCCCCAAGAGCGGTCTGTCCCGCCACGCGTCTCGGTGGCTGTCAACCCTTTCGGCCTGTTCGCGGGCGGTCTCGGCAAGAACGGCGGTGAACGCGTTGAGTACGCCGTCGCTGGCGCGGATGCGGTCGAGATACGTCTCGCAGACCTCGGTCGCAGTCATTGCGCCGCCAGCGATGGCGGCGCGGAGCCCTGTGACCGTCCAGTCCGCCCCCGTCATCCGCCGATTACTTTGGGAACTCGGAACAGACTGTGTGGCCCGGGCGCTGGCGCGTTCGCCAGCGCCTCATCCGTGGTAAGCGATGCGCGCAAGGTGTCAGAACGCAGAGGTATGGCCTCAGCGAGTGGATGCCAAGTGGCCGACGCGTTCGATGTGTCGACGTCCTGCAGCCGAGCGGCGTACTCGAGGATCTGGCCCAACTGCCGCGCGAACAGCACCGTCTCATCTGGGGTCAGCTCGAGGTGGGCGAGCTTGGCAATTCGCTCGACGTCGGCTGTGGTGAGCGGCGAAGACACGCTACTCATGATAGTCGAGCTCGCCGGCCTCGATCCGCACAGTCAGTCGGTTAGGCTCAGGGGGTAGGGGGCAGGTCGTATAGGGGTTGAACGCGCACGGAGGATTGTACGCCTGATTGAAGTCGACGGTCGTCCAACCGTCCTCGTCTGGCAAGTCGGCGTAGAGGAAGCGAGCCGCGGGATACGTTTCCGCGCCGCTTGTGAGATCGCGAAAGATAAACCACAGCCGTCCGTCGGAGACCACCGGCAACAGAGCCGTGTCCAGGCCGTTCACCGTCAGGGCGACTGACCCGTGACTGACAAACGGCTCCAAGTCGCCCAGAATGTTCGGCAGCAGCACGTTGAGTGGTTGGTCGTGTGGGATGAACCGGCCGCGCACACGATACCGTTCGTCGACGGGGAACCACTTGAGGCCGGTGAAGCTGTTTCGGATCTCACTGTGCGGGTCGCTCACGCGGATCGCAAGCCGCTCTCCGCTCGGGTGGACCCAAAGACTCAGGTCGCCGATGGTCAGCATGTTGCGGTCGCCCTCGGGTGGATAGAGGCGGGTTGCCGTCATGGCGGTGCCGTTGATTGTCACTGTCTGACCCGCTGCCGCGGTGACAGAAACCCGCCGATTGCGCAGCTCCAATACACCGGCGTTCTCCGGACCCTCCGTCAGGACCAGGTCGTTCACAGGACTCGAACCGAAGCTGTTGTCGCCTTCCCGAAGGAAATGCAGCGCGGTCATCGTGAGCCAGCCTTCCGCGTCGAGCAGGCGCGCCTCTCTTGCGGCACGCCAGGCTTCCTGAGCCGCGCGATAGTCCGTCTCCTGAGTTGTCAGCCCCGCAAGGCTGGGACCGATTGTGAGAAGGGCGACGAACACAACATAAGGCCTGGTGGGAGTAGGATGACGATGCACGTCACACCTCGTCTGCGTGGATACCATGGAGAATAGTGAACTCGCCCGAACGCGTCAATTTATTGCCAGTGACCTCGTGTCCCGGATCAGAAGTTCGCTAACGAATCCCCGGGCGGGGCGTCTCGCCTGGCGGCGTTGCTCCTCGGTCACATATGCCCGACATGCTCCCTCGTCGCGCCTTGCCAATCGCGCGCCGCGCGCCGGGACTTCGTTAACGAACTTCTGATCCGGGACACGAGCGACATGACACCGAATCAATCGCGAGATCTCGAACCTGTGCGCAGCTCTGCGGTCGCAGGCTCGTGGTACCCGGACGACCCGGAGGTTCTCGCCCGCGAGGTCGACGGTTACCTGGACGCTGCCGAACCATCGCTGAATACTGACGTCTCGGCTCTGATCGCGCCTCATGCGGGTCTCATGTATTCCGGTCCTGTGGGCGCGTACGCCTACCGTGCGGTGCAGGGGCTGGCGTACGACGTTGCGGTACTGATAGGTCCGTCGCACCATATCGGCTTCGAAGGTGTGTCGACGTACCCACGCGGTTCGTTTGCGACGCCGTTCGGTCCATGTCCTGTGGACGAGGAGGTCGCCACGCGCCTGCTGGAAGGGTCGGACAGCGTCATCGATTACCCCCGCGCCCATGTACGCGAGCACTCCCTGGAGATGCAGCTGCCGTTCCTGTGCCGCGTTCTCCCCGACACCCCAATCGTGCCGTTGGTCATGGGCTTCCAAACGCGAGAGACGATCATCGGGCTGGCCGAGACTCTTGCAACGACGCTGCAGGGGGTGCGCGCGTTGCTCGTCGCCAGCACCGATTTGTCCCACTACTTCGATGCCGAGCATGCCGCGCGCCTGGATGCGCGTGTCGTCGAACTCGTGAATCGGTTTGATGGCGAAGGGCTCCTAGCCGAGCTCGAGCGATACCCGGAACATGAACGCGGGCGGTGCGTGGCATGCGGCGGTGGCCCGACCGTCGCGGTTATGCATGCGGCACAGGCCCTCGGCGCGACGAAGTCGGCTGTTCTGAAACGCGGCGACTCGAGTGACGTATCGGGCGACATGGCTCAAGTCGTCGGGTACCTCGCCGCTGCGATTGTGTGATGTGGGCCCTGGTATGACGTGGCGCCTCTCGGAGGACGAACGCACACTCTTACTCAAGGTGGCCCGCGAATCGATCGCGGCGAGGACGACAGGAGGCGACGTCCTCGACCTGGTAGCGGACCCGCTGTCCTTCGACGGCGGAGCCTTCGTGACGCTTCGCATCGCCGACTCGCTCCGCGGATGTATCGGCGAGACCGAAAGCTGTGGCTCGTTGGTGGAGACGGTGAGGCACGTGGCTGCGGCGGCGGCGAGCGAGGATCCCAGGTTTCCCCCGGTGCACCGGGACGAGCTCCATCGGGTTGTCATCGAGGTGTCGGTGCTCGGACCGCTCGAGCCATGTGCCGGTGCTGAGGGAATCGAGGTTGGTCGGCACGGTCTGGTTGTCGAACACGGTGCGCGCCGAGGCCTCCTCCTGCCGCAGGTCGCGGTGGAGTGGGGGTGGGACGCGCACACGTTCCTCGCGAAGACCTGTATCAAAGCCGGCCTGCCGCCGGAAGCATGGAGGTCGGAGGCCGCGCTGTCCACGTTCGAGGCTGACGTCTTTAGCGAGGCCGACGAAGGACCGCGAGATTCTGAAGGTCCATAGCGTCCGCTTCGGCCAAGGAGGGTGAGCGACCGGTGGCCTTCGGGGTTTCGAGGAGCATCGGCAGACCCTTGAACCTGTCGTCTCGCACGAGTCGTTCAAAAGGCTGGACTCCGATGCATCCTTGCCCGATATGTGCGTGCCGGTCTACGCGACTGCCGAGAGGCTTCTTTGAATCGTTCAGGTGAAAGGCCTTCAGGCGGTTGAGCCCGACCGTTGCGTCGAATTCATCCAGGACGCGCGCGTAACCATCCGGCGAAATGATGTCGTAGCCCGCCGCCACCAAGTGACAGGTGTCGAGACAGACACCGAGGCGCGGCGAACCGTCGAGGGCGTCGATGATCGACCGCAAGTGTTCGAAACGGTAGCCGAGCACTGTGCCCTGGCCGGCTGTATGCTCGAGAAGCAGCTGAGCGGACCCAGGAGGATGCCTCGAAAACGCTTCCTCGATCCCCTCGGAAATCCTCGCGAGGCCCTCGTCTTCGTTGCTCGAGGTGTAGGCGCCAGGATGGAGGACGACTCCACTGAGACCGAGCGTATCGGCGCGAAGCAGCTCATCTTCGAGCGCGTCGACCGAGCGACGTCGGAGTACCGGATTGGGTGAAGCGAGATTGATAAGGTAGCTCGCATGTGCGACGTTTGGTCCGATTCCTGTCTTGTTGGCCAGCTCGCGAAAGCGTCCAGCTTCGTCGGGCTGCAGCGGGCGCCCACGCCACTGGCTCGATGACTTGCTGAAGATCTGGATCGCCTCGCAGCCCGTCGCGACGGCCCGATCGAACGCTCGTGGCAGCCCACCTGCGGTCGACATGTGCGCGCCAAGCCGAGGACCGGCTTGCGCCGTCGACCGTGCCTGAAGGATCATTACAAGTTGGTCCCGTCTACTTGAGACGACATTCTAGTGGAGTGTGCTCGTCATTCGTGAAGGTTTGCGAATCAGAGGGGGCACGCTGCTATTGCTTCACGCGAGTGCTTCACGCCCGGAGATACGATGAGCCAAGATTCCTTCGGTACACGAAAAACGCTGCGAGTGGGGGACGATTCAACACATCTGTTCAGCCTTGAGGCTCTCGAGACGGGTGGATACTCGAGCGTCGGACGGCTCCCGTACTCACTCAAGATTCTGCTCGAGAACATGCTGCGGCGTGAGGACGGCCGATTCGTGACGGCCGACGATATTGAGAGTCTCGCACGATGGACGCCGGGCACGGCACGGGAGATCGCGTTCATGCCAGCACGGGTCCTGCTGCAAGACTTCACCGGTGTGCCAGCAGTCGTTGACCTCGCGGCGATGAGGGATGGGATCGTCAGACTGGGGGGAGACCCGGATGCAGTCAACCCCCTTCAGCCTGCGGAGCTGGTCATCGACCATTCGGTGCAGGTCGACTACTTCGGCACACCGACTGCATTTCGGCAAAACGTCGAGCTCGAGTTCCTTCGAAACGACGAACGGTACGCCTTCCTCAAGTGGGGACAGGACGCATTTCGGAACTTCAAGGTTGTTCCGCCGGGAACGGGAATCGTGCACCAGATCAACATCGAGCACCTTGCGCGGGTTGTGTGCCGTGACACCGTTGACGGCGAGGCCATAGCCTACCCGGACACCCTCGTTGGAACTGATTCCCACACGACGATGGTCAACGGCTTGGGTGTCGTGGGATGGGGCGTTGGCGGCATAGAGGCCGAGGCGGCCATGCTCGGTCAACCGGTGTCGATGTTGATCCCGGAGGTTGTCGGCGTCAGGCTCATTGGCCATCTGGCCGAGGGCACGACCACCACCGATTTGGTGCTCACGATCACCGAGCGCCTCAGGGAGTACGGTGTGGTCGGCAAGTTCGTCGAGTTCTTCGGACCTGGGCTGGCGGCGCTGACGCTGGCTGACCGAGCTACCCTCGGCAACATGTCGCCGGAGTACGGTTCGACCGTTGCGATCTGTCCGATCGATCAGATGACCCTCGACTATCTCAACCTGACCGGGCGAGAGGCGGCGCGGGTGGCCCTTGTCGAGGCGTATGCCAAGGCGCAGGGATTGTTTGGCGCCGGCACGGATGATCCGCTCTATTCGGATGTGATCCAGCTCGACCTTGGTACGGTTGAGCCGAGTATTGCCGGTCCCAAGCGCCCACAGGACCGCATTCCGCTCAAGCATGCGAAGTCGGCATTCCAGGCGACGCTCAAGGAAATGGCGCCGGATCGCGCAGACGCCGCCCAAGGTGATGCGACGATCAACGGCCTTAGTGACGGGGCGGTCGTCGTCGCCGCAATTACGAGCTGCACGAATACATCGAATCCCAGCGTCATGCTGGCAGCGGGGCTTGTCGCGAAGAAGGCTGCCGCTCGGGGGCTGACACCGAAGCCGTGGGTGAAGACGAGCTTGGCTCCCGGGTCGATGGTGGTCACCGAGTACCTGTCGGCGGCTGGACTGATGGAGCCGCTTGAACAGCTCGGGTTCGGTCTCGTCGGGTACGGGTGCACCACCTGCATCGGCAACAGCGGTCCGCTACCCGATGCGGTTGCGTCGGCGGTAACGAGTCGGGATCTGGTCGTGACATCGGTCTTGAGCGGGAACAGAAACTTTGAAGGTCGAGTCCAGCCACTCGTCCGCGCGAACTATCTGGCTTCGCCGCCTCTCGTCGTTGCCTACGCCCTCGCCGGGCAGATGCTGACCGACCTGACCACGGCGCCACTCGGTCAGGATCAGGACGGAGAGGATGTGTTTCTGCGGGACATTTGGCCGACCAGTCAGGAGGTGCAGGCGGCGATGGCGTCAGCGGTGCACCGAGAGCAGTTCACCTCCAAGTATGCTCGAGTCTTCGATGGTGACGAGCGTTGGCGCGATCTTCCCGCCCCGAGCGGTCAGCGATTCTCCTGGGACGCCGACTCAACGTATGTCCAGCATCCGCCATTTTTTGTCGACCTCCCGGCGGAACCGTCACCCCCTGGTGATATCGTCGACGGGCGGGTTCTTGCGGTCCTCGGTGATAGCGTCACGACCGATCACATTTCTCCCGCCGGCTCTATTCCGGTCGACGGACCAGCCGGTCAGTATCTCATCAGTCGAGGGGTTGCCCCGAAAGATTTCAACTCGTTCGGTAGCCGGCGAGGCAACCACGAGATCATGATGCGAGGAACCTTCGCCAATATCCGTTTGCGCAACTTGCTGGCGCCGGGGACGGAGGGCGGGTGGACTCAGTATCAGCCCGATGGCGAGCCGATGGCGATCTACGACGCCGGCATGCGGTACAAGGAGGAAGGCACGCCGCTCGTTGTGCTGGCCGGCAAGGAGTACGGGTCTGGTTCGTCGCGGGATTGGGCCGCGAAGGGGACCATGTTGCTTGGCGTGCGCGCGGTGATTGCGCAGAGCTTCGAGCGAATTCATCGGAGCAATCTCGTCTTCATGGGCGTCTTGCCTCTGCAGTTCAAGGAGGGTGACAGCGTTGCCGACCTCGGCTTGACGGGGCGGGAGTCGTTTGAGGTCGCCGGTATCGCTGACGGACTGGCCCCGCACGGCGATGTCCGCGTTCGGGCCGCCCGCGAAGGAGGCGGCATGACCGAGTTCCTCGCGACGGTGCGGATCGATACGCCGGAGGAGCTGAGCTACTACAACCACGGAGGGATCCTGCCGTATGTCCTTCGGCAGCTAGCACGAAGCTAGTGTGGAGTGTCCTTTCACGAATCACAAGGACACTCCGCTCGTGTCACTCGCGTATTTCACACTCACGACAGGGGGAAAGAGATGAGATTGCTGTGGGTTCCCCGCATGACGATGCTCGGGGCATGCCTCGGCCTCGTCACGGTGATGGCCATGACAACACCAATAACCACCAGAGCGAAGAACCAGACGTCTACGCCGCCTGACCAGATCGCATGGAACCTCACAGAGCTCTTCTCAGACGATGCTGCCTGGAGCTCGGAGAAGGAGCGAATCGAAGCGGAGATCGGGACGCTGTCGGCATTCCGGGGGAGTCTCGGCACCAGCGCCGCCGCTCTGCGTGAAGCACTCGATGCCATCAGCGTGACGGAGAAGGCGATCACTCGGGTGTACGTCTACGCATTCCTCAAGGCCGACGAGGATCGCCGGATTGCCGAGCATCAGGAGCGTCGGAGCGTCGCGGCCTCGCTGCTGTCAGAGTTCGAGGAGGCAACCAGCTTTGTCTCGCCCGAATTGTTGCAAGTCGGGTCAGCGACGGTGGAGCGATACATCAGAGAAGATGACGGGCTCAGCAAACACGCCTTCACCCTCCGAAACGTTATGCGCCAGGAACCGCACACGTTGTCGGATGAAGCCGAGCGGATCATTGCTGCGACCGGGCCCGTCGCGCAGGGACCGGAACGGATCTATGCGATGCTCTCCAGTTCGGACATGCCGTTCCCCACGGTGACACTCTCGACAGGTGAGGAGGTAAGGCTGGATCAGTCGGCCTACTCACTGCACCGGGCATCCCGAGATCGAGGCGACCGCAAGCTCGTGTTCGACAGCTTTTGGAAGACCTGGAAGGCCTACGAAACAACGCTTGGCCAGACGCTGGACACCCATGTCAAGACGCACGTCTTCGAGGCCAAGGCGCGGAAGTACGACAGCGCCCTCCATGCCGCGCTGTCCGCGCCCAATATTCCGGTCGAGGTCTACCATAGGCTCATCGAGGCGACACACCGGCACCTGCCGTCGCTTCATCGCTACTTCACCCTTCGAGAGCGGATACTCGGTGTTGACCAGCTCGCGTACTACGACATCTATCCGCCGCTCGTCGCTTCGGGCCGGACCTTCAGCCTGGACGAGTCTAAGGCGCTCGCGCTGACCTCAGCCGAGCCGCTCGGTTCCGCGTACGTCGACATGTTGAAGACGGGGCTCGCGGGCGACTGGATGCACGTGTACCCGCAACCTGGCAAGGCATCCGGCGCCTATATGTATGGCGCGGTCTACGATGTGCATCCGTACTTGCTCCTCAACTACAACGGCGTCTACGACGATGTCTCGACCTTCGCGCACGAGTGGGGTCATGCGGTCCACACGATGTTGTCGACGGCGAACAATCCGTACGAGACGTCGGCCTATGCTACGTTCACGGCCGAGATCGCGTCGACGACCAACGAAGTGCTCCTGCAGGAGTACATGCTCGCCCAGGACATTTCCGATCAAGAACGTCTGTTCTACCTTGGTACGGCACTCGAGGCCGTACGTGGAACGTTCTTCCGGCAGGTGATGTTCGCCGAGTTTGAGCTCAAGATTCACGAGCTCATCGAGGCAGGTGAAGCGCTGTCGGGCGAGAAGATGACCGAGCACTACGCTCAGTTGGTGCGTCAGTATCATGGGTCGGACCAAGGGGTGCTCACATACGATCCGGAGTACGCGATCGAATGGGCCTTTATTCCGCACTTCTACCGCAACTTCTACGTGTTTCAGTATGCGACGTCGATCGCCGGAGGCACGATGTTCGCTGAGCGTCTCCTCGGCGGTGATGACAAGGCGAGAGACGACTATCTCGCCGTGCTGTCAGCTGGGGGGTCGCGGTACGCGTATGAGCTGTTGCGCGACTACGGGATCGACCTTGCGACCGACGCTCCCTACGATGCGTTGATCGCCAGGATGGACCGAGTGATGGACGAGATCGAACAGATCCTTGATCGTCAGTAGTCCGGAGGACCGAAACGAGCTAGATTTCGGCAGGAGCTCTGCACTCACAGCATCGGTGGAATCAGCCACATCGCCACGATGCTCGTGACCATGCAGACGATGGCGACGATACCGGTGTAGCCGAGGATGTGGCCGAACCGTAGCCCGGTGACGGTCAGAATCGGAATCGCCCAGAACGGCTGGATGAGGTTCGTCGTCGAGTCGCCGTAGGCGTAGGCGAGCACCGTCGTCGTCGCTGAGACGCCGAGCTCAGCAGCTGCGGGGAGCAAGTATGGGGCCTCGATCAGCCACTTCGATCCCGCCGACGGCACGAAAACATTCATGAAGCCCGAGTAGAAGTAGACGACAAGGGGGTACGTGTCGGTCGTGGCAATTCGCACGAACACGTTGCCCAACCACTCGCCGAGCCCCGTGTTGTTGATGACACCGAAGATGCCAGCATAGAAGGGAAACTGAAGAATGATTCCCGAGGCCGACCGCGCACCGTGTGAAAACGCGCGAACAAGATTGGAGGGCCGTTGCTGGAGGAGAAGCGCGGCGATCAAGAAGACCGCATTGTAGGCGTTAATCGTCCAACTCGCACCGAACCCTCGTGTCACGATCGAGTGACCGAGCGGATAGGCGATCAGGACAGCAGCAAGCAGGGGCCATCCTCGGAACGCTTCCATCCCGGCAGCCGGCGTTCTCGCCTCCGTTGGTTCAGGCAGCACCGGCATCATGCGGTCAATCTGTTCGTCGCTCAGGGTTGTGGGCGTCCCGCGGGGGTGCAGTGCGACGACGGTGACCAGGGCCACGACGGCAATCACCGCCAGGTACACGAGATTGAAGGGAATAAAGAGACTTTCGGTCACCGGGATCAGGCGGTCGATCACCGGTGCGCCAGTTGCCGGCGCAAGGAGGGGGTTGCCCGGCGTGGCGAGAATGAGCGGTGCCGAGCCTGAGAGACCCCCGTGCCACACCGTCCCGAGACCCAGATATGCAGCGGCGATCATCACGCGGATATCGGCCTTCGGGTTGTGCCGCGCGACGAACGG
This sequence comes from Vicinamibacterales bacterium, assembly GCA_965223015.1. GTDB lineage: Bacteria > Acidobacteriota > Vicinamibacteria > Vicinamibacterales > UBA8438 > CAUZIB01. Next base: position 223,421 of record CBDCVL010000009.1, read on the forward strand.
TACGAAGAGCGCCGACGCGACGAGGCTTAGCGCCCAGTTCATGTACGCCGTGATCATGGAGAAGGCACCCATCAGGACGATCGCCTGAAGTGGACGGTTGGGATTGGGGACACTCGCGAGCCGGTTGAGCGTTCGGAAGACCGGTCGCGACGACACGCAGGCGTGCGCCGCGATCATGGCTATCGAGAACTGCATCGCCAGCTCGAGCAGCGACCACATCCCGTTTCCCCAGGCGAGCACCGACTCATTCAGCGTGGCTTGCGCACCCCCCATTGCGAGGAGGAGTGTCAGCACCGTCAAGCCCATACACACGACCCACGAGTCGGGGACCCAGCGCTCCGTGAATCGCGTCAAGCCTTCACCCAGAAGGCCGACGGCGCGGACAACCGATGTCAGCATGAGGTTCGAATCAGACCGCTATGCGCTCTCCGACGGATTCTGAGCGGCGACGAGAGCCAGCAGCGAGACGATCGAGAGAGCCGCGGCACCGAAGAATGCCCACTGGTAGTCCCCGAAGGTGTCGTACACCATCCCCGCGAGAGGCGCGGCGACCAGCGCGGAGACGCCCCACGCGAGGAAGAGCAGTCCGTAGTTGACGCCCAGGTGCCGGGTGCCGTAGAAGTCGGCTGAAGTGGCTGCAAAGACGGCAAGCAGGGTGCCGTAACAGTAGTAGACGACGAATACGCCGACCACGAACGCCAGAACGTTTGCGCCGGCAATGAAGAGAAGAGGCATGGCGATGGCCGAGATGAGAACCATCAGGCGCAACACGTTGAGCCGTCCGAGGCTATCCGACATGAGACCGGAGAGGATCCGCCCGACGGTGTTACCGACAGCCCCCACGACCAACCCGATCAGCGCAACGCTCGAAATTCCTAGCTGGCTCCCGAAGGGAACGAGTTGGCTGATGAGCCCGAGGCCCGCCATCGAGCCAAAGAAATACGCAATGAACAGCAGATAGAACGTGCGGCCCTTCAACATCTCTGCCGGTTGCACGTCGCGTGGCACTCTCGTCACGGCCGCCTTCAGCTGACTCGGATCCCAGCCGGCCGGCACGTAGTCGTCTGGTGGAGGCCTGAGCAGCCATGCGCCGACGACCGAAACCACGAAGAAGAGCACACCGTAGATTCGCAGCGTCGCCTGTACGCCGACGGCCGGAATGAGGACTTCCCCCGCGAGGGGTCCGAGGAGACCCGAGCCGGCGCCGTAGCCGCCGACGACGATTCCGAGCGCAAGCCCCCGACGATCTGGGAACCACTTCGAGACGACCGGAATGCCGACGGAGTAGCCGATCCCGTTGCCCGCACCAGCGATCACCCCGAGGGTCACGTAGAGCATCGTCAGCGACTGCGTGAAGCTGGCGAGCAAGAAGCCGACACTAAAGAGCGTTCCACCGATCAGCGCGATCGTTCGAAAACCCAGCGTGGCATGAAGTCGACCTGCCACGACGAACAAAACGGCCATGGTGAAGATGCCGATGCTGAAGGTCCAGGAGGTCTGCTGTCTGGCCCATCCGAATTCCTGTTCCAGCGGCAGCACGAACACGCTCCACCCGTAGAATGTGCCCAGAACTAGATTGAGCATCGTGCCGCCGACCAGCGGGTACCACCGGTTCTCCGCGTGAGAGTCTGGCATTCCTTCACTCCTCATCGATCGAGTCTGTTGACGTGAGGCGCCATTCTACTCTCGACGCTTCTGTATACCTAATAGACGGAGGGAGCCAGAATTCTCCCGCATCGGCGCCTTTCGGGTCGAGCTGTGGAGGCATCTGGTGGATTTGAGGAATCGTGTGCCGGCAGAGCATATGACTGCAGGTCGTGATTGAAGCCGGTTCGCTTAATTGCCATGTCAGTTGTGGCGCTGACCTCGATCTCCGTTGCTCGGCCGCCTCAACGCGCACCGGCGTGAGCTGACGCTGATACCGCAAGCTCTGGCCCGGTCCGTACTGTCTGAATCTGCGCCATGACGGGCAGGAAGTCAGTCCGTTTTGGGGTATGGTGTGTGACGGTCATGCGACCGCGTCTGCGATCGGAGGCCCCAGATCAGTCAGCTGGCCCCGGGCGCTGCTTTCCTTGGTCGGAGAGGAGACAAGAGTAGTCATGAGGACGAGGGTTCAACGTGCGGCAGGTCCATACGCAGCGCTCGGGGTTGCGCTGGTGCTGTACGCGGCGAGTCCCTCACCGAGTCTGGCCGCGCAAGCCTCGGAAGGCACTCTGGAGGGCACCGTGCAGGACGAGAGCGGGGGAGTCTTGCCCGGCACCATCGTCACCTTCACCCAGGGGCAGAGCGGCCGCTCGAGGACCGCTGTCAGCGACGGTCATGGGGAATACCGATTCTCTGGGCTGGAGGCTGGTGAATATCAGGTACTCACCGAGCTGCCCGGTTTCCGCGGCGATCCTGCGACTGTCACTGTCGGTGCTGTCGGCACCACCACCCTCGACATCGTCCTCGTGATCGCGCCGATTGCCGAGACCGTGACTGTGACGCGCACCGAACAGGATCTCTCGGTCGTGCCGCACTCGATCGCGGTGGTCCAGCGCGACCAGATCGAGTTCGCGCAGCGTCGAACCTCGCTCGACGAGGCGCTGCGCGGTATTCCCGGCTTGCTCGTCCAAAACCGGCGCAACTATGGGCTCTCGGGTGGCGTCGGGCTCAGTATCCGCGCGCCACAACCACTTTTTGGTCTGCGCGGGCTTGCCATCATCCAGGACGGCATCCCGCTCACGACGGCGGATGGCACGACCGAGCCGGGGAACATCGACCTCGGGTCGGTCGGACGGGTAGATGTGGTCCGGGGCCCGAGCTCGGTCCTGTACGGCAACTCGGCCGGCGGTGTGATCATCCTGGACACGACGATCGACACCTCGCGCCCGCTGACGATCACACCTGACATCCAGTTCGGCAGCTACGGGTACAACCGGCAGCAGGTTAGAGCCGATGGCGGAAACGGTCGCACCCAGTTCATGGCGAGTGTCAGCCGTTTCGACATTGACGGCTTCCGTCAGAACAGCGCGGCCGAGATCACCCAGGCGAACGTGGTCGTTAACCACGTGTTGTCGGCGGATACCGAGATCCGGGGTGTGTTCAACCTGTATGACCTGCCGTTTGCCGAGAGCCCCAGCTTCCTCACGGAGACCGACGCCCGCGCCGACCCAATACGATCGGACGACGGTGAGTGTCTGTCTGGCGCCTGTCTGGCTCGTGGTGTGGCGCTGGCTAGACACTGGGGTGAGGGGAACAACCAGGGGCAGTATGGGGTGACCGTGCAGCACAGCTTCCGTGAGACCCAAACGTTCCGAGCCACCGGCTGGGGCATGTGGCGCGGTGCGGACATTATTGGCGCGTTCCAGAATATCGACCTTGAGCGTACCGGATTCGGTTTCCGGTCGGAGTATCTTGGGAAGACGCAGGTCGGGTCGGTCGGCGTCGAGTGGGCCGCCGGGCTCGACATCTCGTCGCAGAACGACGATCGGCGGGAGTTCGGCCAGGTGGCGCCCGCCACTCCCGGGGAGGATGCCACAAACGGCGAGCTGGATGTCGACCAGACCGAAGACGTGCTGTCGGCCGGCCCGTTCGCGCAGGTCACCATCGTCCCGAACGACCGGGTGGCGTTCACGGTCGGGGTCCGGTGGGACTACTACGATTTCACCGCTGGCGACCGGAAATTGGAGGATGGCGACCAGTCTGGTGACCGGACCATGGATGCGGTCAGCCCGTCGGTCGGCGCGACGTTCGCCGTGGCGCCCGGGGTGAACCTCTTCACCAACTTTGCGACCGCTTACCAGACCCCGACCACTGTCGAGCTCTCGAACACGCCTACCGGGGAGGGTGGGTTCAATCAGAGTCTGGAGCCCCAGGACCTGCGCAGCTTCGAGGTCGGCCTGCGGGGGCTCATCGAGGAGGCCCGGCTCCGCTACGAGGCGGCAGTCTATGTCTCGACCGTCGACAACGCGCTTGTCTCGTTCCAGAACGCCCTGTCTCAGGACTTTTTCACCAACGCGGGCAAGTCGTCGCGCGATGGCGTCGAGCTGTCGCTTGGCTGGGTGCCAAACGCCCACTTCGATGCCCGCTTCGCTTATACCTATCAGGACTTCGTGTTCGAGGAGTTCGTCTCCGGCTCGGATGACTTCTCTGGTCTGGACGAGCCTGGCGCACCGCAGCACCGGGTCTTTGTCGGCTTCAACTACACCGCGCCGTTCGGACTGCGGTCTGGCGCGACAGTCCGATGGGTCGATGAGTTCGCGGTCGACAGTGCGAATACTGCTTTCAATTGGGCGTATACGGTCGTCGATCTCCGTTTCGGGTATGACACCAGGTGGGGTGACACGAATGTGCGCCCGTTCATCAGCCTCGACAACCTGTTCGACGAGCGGTACAACTCGTCCGTGATCACCAACGGGCGCGGTCGGCGGTTCTACGAGCCGTCTCCTGGGCGAGAGGTCTACGGCGGCTTTACGATCGGGTTTGGTGTTCGATGAGCCGGCCAGCGCCGCCGAATCTGGTCACCTCCGCGTTGAATTGGCTTGCGCGCAGCCCCTCCCGTTGCACTTTCGTTTGAGACAGTGCAGGTTCGGCGCCCAGCTGCGAGTGGATGACACCCGTCGCCCGCCCAGCGGGCGTCGCGCGCGAACCGCGCGTTGCTCGTGGATTGTCCGAAGCGGTGCCTGATTCGCTGCTCGTCCGCCCGGCACCGCGTGGTTCTATCTGGTACGATCTGTCTTACCGGCCTGAGTGCGCCGTTTTCGGCGCCCATCTCGCGCCGATCGAAGGGAGCTGGGAGAGCCCATGACCGTCGAAACAAGGCCGACGATCGACCTCGACCGTGCGCGCGAGGTCGTTGACCGTTTCCAGAAAGAATCGACCAAGTGGCTCTTTGGGGTGGATGATGCCGCGCGGACCCTCTCGTGGGCGTTCTTCACGCTCCTGCCTTACACCGACAAGCTCAGTCAGTCCAAACTCCTTCGGCAGCCCCACGTCATGTTCAGGGGGCCGACCGGAACCGGCAAAACCGACCTCGTCAGCGCCTGTGCCATGGCGATCGATGCCAAGTTCGAGCGGATCCAAGGGTTGCCGACCTACATGCCGGAGGACATCCTTGGCTACGAGACGATCGTGGAGGAACTCGACGGTTCCCGGAAGATCCATTTCAAGCCGGGGAAACTGATGGCGCACATCGTCCTCATTGACGAGGACAATCGGCTGTCCGGCAAGACCAAGGCGGCGGTGCTTGAGGGGATGGAGGAAAGCTCTGTCACGCTCGCCTCCGACTATGGCAACCTGGCCGAGGGAAAGATGCTGCCGCTCTTTCCGCTCTCATGCGACTACGGCGATGTGACCGGCCCGCGGTTCTTCATGGTGATCTGCACCGAAAATATTTTTGGGGAAGAAGAGGGCATCTTCCCCAACCCTGTAGCGCAGCTCGATCGGACGACTTTGTCGATCAACATGTTGGACCCCGATGACGAAGATGACGAGTACAAGATCGGCGCCTCCAACGTTGTCGGCCGGAAGGTCGAGAAGCTCACGAACCTGCACGAAGTGCTTGAGATCGCGGAGTACATCTTCGACAACGTCAAGATGTCTGAGTATGCGCAGCAGTACAAGGTTCGTCTGATTCGCAACACGCGACCACACCGGGTGCAGGGCCGTGCCGCCCGGACAGTGAGGGAGTACATCAAGGTCGGCATCTCGCCGCGCGTCCACTTTCATCTGGAGGCCGTGGCTCGAACGTTCGCCTTTTTCAACGGCGACAGCGTCATCACCCCGGATCACATCAAGGCGGTCGCGGAGCCTGTGCTCGCACACCGGCTTGTGCTCAGGGAGGGGATGGAGTTCTCCGTTGTGAAGGAGGAGCTGTTACGGAAGGTCATCGAGGACACTGAGGCGCCTCCGTGGAAGTAGAGGATGTGTTCGCCAGATTCCGGGATATCAAGCACGGGATCAAGTCAAAAAAAAAGGCAACCAGTATTCAGTACGGTGAGCACAAGAGTGGGTTTCGCGGGGCCGGGTACGACATCGTGGGTGTTGAGCGGTGGCGACCGGGCCAGCCACTGAAGGACATAGCGTGGAACATCAGCCTGCGGACGTACCCGGAGAAGCTGTTCAAGATCGAGCGGATGGAACCGAAGGAGCTTCGGACGCTGCTGGTGGTCGACCTGTCGTACTCGACACTGTTCGAAATCTCGCAGGAGTCCAGCAAGGCGTTGTTACTCCTCGACTTGATTGGAAATGTTGGATTAACCCGTGCCAACGTTCGCGATCCGGTCGGTCTGTTGGCGTTCTCAGATCGAATCGAGCTGTTCCTGAAGCCGCGCCTCGGGACGCCGCAGGTCTTCTACATGGCGCACCAGATCTTCGAGAAGCTCAAGCTCGAACGACAGTTCCCGACGCGTCGCCGCGCCGATCTCTCGGTCCCGTTCAGCTTCATGGCGAGCCGTCTCAAGACGCGGCATTCGGTAGTCGTGATCTCCGACATGGTCGACATGCTGAATGACCCCGAGGCGGTCGACCTGCGAGTGCTCAGGATGTTGGCGGCGAAGCACGATATGATGTTCTTCTTCTTGGACGACCCGCAGGAGTTTAAGGTCCGGAGCAAGCTGGGCTATATCCGGATCTCGGACATGGAGACGGGCAAGCAGACGGTCATCTCGGCTCGGAAGGCGAGCGCTATTCGGAAGAAGATTGAAGAGTCTCGGGCATCGCTCCAGTACACGCTGAAGCATCGGTGCGGGATCGATTCTGTTGTGCTCACCGCCGAGGGTCACACCGAGGCGCTCCCAAAGTTTCTCATCTCGCGTACTGCCCGCTAGGCGCACGTATCAGAAACAGGTTGCGATGACACGACGGATAGCAGTTGAGTGGTTCCTGACGACAGTCGGAATGACGGCCGTCATGATGGTGACCCTTGTGGTCGCTCAGGAGACGCCAGACCGAAGCGGCAGTGACTCTCTGGTTGACGTGGAAACGCTGGAGCTCGAGCCAACCGTGGTCAAGACCGGCGACGTCATTACCCAGATCTATCGCGTCCGGTTCCCCGACCTGATCAGCGAGGGCAAGGAGATCATCATTCTCGAGGACCGCATGACACCAGAGGGTCTGCCGGTTCATCCGTTCGAGGCTGTCGCGCTAGACGTTCGGAAGCGGCAGATCGACGACGAGCACGTGTGGGACTTCGAGTACAGCCTCAGGTTGGTCTCACCAGAAAAAGAGCTCCACATCGTTCCGAGTTTCAGCTTCTACTACCTGACACGCGACTTAGGTGAAGACGTCGAAGACGCTGAGGTCGAACAGGTTGACGCGACCGGCAATCTAGTGCGCTACGTGACGACGATTCCCGAAGTGCCGGTGCTTGATATCCGCGACACGATCGAGCTTGGCACGTTTGGGTCCCGCGCGACCGCCTTTCGCGCGCTCGCGTGGGGGGTGGCGCCGTTGCCGTTGCTGGTGTGGGTCGTCCTGCTTGTTCGACATGCGCGCCGACCCGATACGACCTCCGAGGACCGGAAGCAAGAGGTTGACGAACTGGAGCAGATCGAAGCGCAGATTCCGGTTCCTCCTTCGATTTGGCAGGCACGACGCACGCTTCTCGATCGTGTCCGGGCTTTGGATGATCTTGCCCCTGGGGCAAATGGCGAGTCACTGCACGCTGCTCAGCGCCACCTCGTGATTGCGGGCCGAGAGTACCTACACGCGGAAATCCCTGAGCTGCATACCGGCGATACTCCGAAGGACATGCGTGACCACATTACGGGACTGACGGACGGAGGGCGGAAGGAGGCGCTACTCTTGCTGGCGACTCGTTTCGTGACCTATCAGAGCGGACTTGAGCGGGACGCGTCGGATCCGCTTGATGACCCAGCCGGCGAGGCGAGTGTCCTCACCGCTTCCGTTGCTCAGCTGCGGCCGCACATCCGACTGTGGACGAGAGTGAAGAGGTTCTTCGGGGCGGGATGAGGACACGATGCTGGTGATGTGGACAGAGTTCCTGGCGTTCGTCAACGCGGGTCTACTGGAGTTCGCGGAGACGGAGTACGCGCAGGTCCGATACGGCGACATCGCCATGGCGCTTGTGCTTGCCACGGTGATTGGTTGTGCGGTTGCTCTTACGCTGGCTCGGCTCGTTCTGCGCCGGCGAAGGCACAGCCGGCATCATTCTGGCCACGAAATCGACCTGGCGCATCAGAAAAGGGTGTGGGTGACGGCCCTTCATGCGGCCCCCAAGGTTCTCATTGCCGCGGCACTTGGCGCTATTCTCGTTGCCGCTGCCGATCCTTTCCTGACCGCGACCGAGGAAGTCAGCGGGTATGTGGAGTCTCGCGTCCGCGTCGACCTGGTCGACACGTCAGGCTCGATGGCCTGGGAGTTTCCCGATACCGGCAAGTCCAAGGCCGAGGTGGCACGGGAGGCTCATCTGAGGTTCCTCGACATGCGCATCGGGAAGAACGACCGAGTCTCGCTGTGGCTGTTTTCAACCTATCCCTACAAGGTGGACGACTTCGTAGTCGACGACGAGCTCTACTACTTTCAGGTGTGGGACGCTCCGTACGTCATGACCCAGCGCATCGACAAGGCGATGGTCGTGCCTCCGGACAAGGTGCGGATCATTCCGGCGGAAGGCGACACCAACATCGTCCGACCGTTGCGTTCAATCGTGAGGTCGTTTGATGAGGATGCGGCCGCGATGGGGGGCGGCGCGGAGGTGAATCGGGCCGTCTTGATCATCACCGATGCTGCGGTTGACGAGTTTCCCGATGCGGAATTCGCCGAGCTTAATCGGCGCAATATCATCCCCTACATCATCTACATCAACACAAGCAATGTCAGAGGGATGAACAGCTCGATGTTCGGCCGCTCATCGACGCCGCGACTGATCGAGATGATCCGTCAATATGGCGGCGACTACTTCGACGTGAGCAGCCAGGATGGCCTGACGCGGGCGTATGAGGCGATTGATGCGCGGGAGGCGGTGCGGGTCGAGATGAAGCATCGGGCACTGAAGGTTCCGATCTTCAACCGGTTTCTCTTGGTCGCCATGATGATACTGGTTGTGGGGATTCCCATCGGGTTCGTGTCGGAGCTACTGTGGGGCACCCGCCCGTAGGGGCAAAGGACAAGACATGAAACTCACCGATCTCGTTGACCGGGACCACGGCTTCAAGTATCTCATCGGCCTCGTGCTTGCTGTGCTCTTTCTCATCGGGGTCGCGATGCCATCGCTGAGCATGTCGCGTTTCTATCTCACCCTTGATCGGCTCAGCGACAGTGTTCGGCGCGGTGACTTCGATCAGGCTGCGGTCGAGTTGTCAGATGTGACGGCGTTCTACGAAAGTAGTCGCGCGTGGGGGCTCCAGTCTGTGGCCGACTCCTATCTATTCCGGGACGCGTTCCTGCACCAGGCGTCGTACCAGTATTTGACGGGGAACTACGAAGCGGTCGTCGACGGCCTTACCGACGAAGTGGATGACCCGCGGGCCTCCCACCTGCTTGGCAGCGCCAAGTTCCAGCTGGCGAGGCTCCGCTATCGTGCAATCCCGAGTGATGCGTCCGACGCGGAGCTGAGGCGGCAGGCGATTATTCAAGAGGTGCTGGACGACATCAACCCCGACTACGAACGCGCACTCCGCGGCGACATCGACGGTCGCTTCGCATACAAGTGGGACTACGATCTCACCAGCGACGAAGAAGCGATTCGTCGAGCCCTGGAGCAACCTCAGCCGATCGAGTCTCCGGAGTTGGAGCAGATGAAGGGCGAGGGCACGCCCGTCCGCCGCCGCCGCGGATAGCCCCGTTTCTGAGATACGATGCCTGGCCTCCTTGCCCGTTTGTCAGGAAGCGTTGAGTTCGGAAACCCCGAATACCTGATGGTCGTGCCGGTGGCGGCGCTGATCCTGGTGTTTGGCATCGCAATCTTCGCGTTCCGGCTCGCGTTCCGCCCGGCCAAGACCCACGGGTCGTCTTACCCGATGCTAGGGCCGATCAAATTCTGGTTCTTGGCGGTCGTCGGGCTCATGCTGGTCGCGGCGGCTGCCGCACGACCGTTCTGGCTCGACGCGACGTCTACGTTCAAGCGGGGCGATGTCGACGTCGCCATCGCGATCGACGTCTCGGCGTCGATGTGGGTGAAGGATCTCGGGGGGCTGTCACGCCTCGAGGTTGCCGTGCGAGAGGCCACGAACCTCTACAGCCAGGACATCTTGACCCCAGGTGACCGTGTGGCGCTGTTCGTCTTCGGCACGACCGCGGTGAGAAAAGTCCATCTGTCGTCGGACGCGGATCGATTCATCGACCAGATTGGCCGGATTGCTCCCCCCCGGACATTGTCTGGCGATGCATTCCCTTGGGACAGCGACATCGCCGCGGCGTTCGAACACATCTACTCGTCCATCGACAACCAGGACCGCTTCGAGGCAGGTGAGGAGGATTGGGCTCCCCAGCACCGGTCCGACCGCCTGGTCATTCTGTTTACCGATGGTGACTTTGTTGGAGACCGCGAGCAGCTCCGGCGGCTCGATGGAGCGCTTGCCGAGTTCCAGCGCCGCGGACTCGCCGTGTACCCTATTGGTGTCGGGTCGCCAGTCGGCACTGATCTCGGCCGCGTGTTGCTCGACTACGTGCCGGGCGTTGACTACGACCAAACGCTGCTCGGCGAGCTCGAGGGCATCAACACGCGACTCAGTACCGAGGGGCTGTCGATGCTCGAGCAGCGGACGGGCGGGCGGTCGTTCGTGATCGACAGTGCGGGGGTCGCAAGCGGACCCTTCCTTCGGCGGGCCGTCGGCGACCATCGCGCTATCACCTTTCAGTTGGTTCCTTCCGACGACCGGCAAGAGGTGTGGCAGTGGGTACTGGCCCTTGCCGTGCTCACCTTCGTCGTGGCCATCCTGTTCTATTGAATCGCCGTTCGGCGTTCACCTGCCCGCTCCTGAGTCCGCATGAGCCGTTCCATCAGCTGAACTCGAAACCCACTCTGGCCGGGGATACTGAACGGTCTGCTCACTCGGGCCGGTGAAACGTGTGATGCAGCGATAGAATAGGTGTGGAGCGGAGACGATGCGGCTGGCCCCTGGTCAGCGGTGGCGATGCTAGGAGGAGGTTTCGCTATGAGATGGTGGGCGATTCGCATGTTCGTAGTGGCGCTGTGCATCGGGATGGCGGGTCCCGCGGCGGCGCAGACCCCTGAGGAGACCCGCGAGATCATCGATCGTGTCGATCGTGTCATGCGTGGTGACTCAAGCCACGGTGTCGCACGGATGGAGGTCGTGACCGAGCATTGGGAACGCGAAGTCACGATGGAGCTCTGGTCGCTTGGCACCGACTATTCGCTGGTCCGAGTCCGATCGCCAGCGCGCGAGGCAGGGACGGCAACCCTGATGGCCGACGACGACATCTGGAACTACCTACCCAAGGTCGACCGGTCGATCAAGATCCCGGCCTCGATGATGGGGGGGGCCTGGATGGGTTCGCACTTCACGAACGATGACCTCGTAAAGGAGAGCCGGCTGGTTGAGGACTACGACATCGAGGCGACGTTTAGCGGCGAACGGGAAGGCGTGGCCGTCTGGGAATTCCGGTTGACTCCGAAGCCCGAAGCGGCCGTGGTCTGGGGACATGTCGAGTACCAGGTGCGCCGGGATGACGACATGCCGCTGTGGGTACGGTACTACGACGAGGATGGAGATCTCGTCCGCACGATGACTTTCAGCGAATTCAAGAATCTGGGCGGTCGGACTGTTCCGGCGGTCATGGATATGCACCCGGTCGACAAGCCCGGTGAGCGCACGACCATGCGGTACGAAGAGCTCGAGTTCGACATCGACATCGACCAATCATTCTTTTCCCTGCAGACGCTCAAGAGCCGACGATGAGCTCGAACACCTGGCTGCGCATCGGCTGGCGCAACCTCGGCCGACATCCAAAGCGCACGGTCATCACGGCTCTTGGTCTTGCCGTCGGATACTTCGCTGTGGTGTTCCTTGTGGGTTGGATGCAAGGGATCACGGCCGAGCTGGTGGAGAACTCCACCGGACTGGTCAGCGGGCAAATCGAGATACATGCCCGCGAGTATCGGCCTGGGCGGAGCCTCTACGAGACGATCGGCGGCCGGGACGGCGTCGACGTGACAGAGATGCTTCGTGTCGCGTCCAGCGATGCTTCGGTCGTGGCCGCTGCCCCTCGCGTATATGCTGGTGGCCTCGTCAGCTCGGGCGACGCGACATCGGCTGGCATGCTCATGGGCGTCGACCCTGAACTGGAGCCGAAGCTCAGCCGCTTTCTCAACGAGCTGATTGATGGTCGGCTTCCTGTCTCGGGACGACGCGAGTTGATCGTCGGAGCGGAGATGGCGCGGCAATTGGCTGTCGGGGTTGGAGAGGACGTCGTGGTCGTGGCGCCGGGCGCTGATGGCTCCATGGGGAACGACCTCTACCGGGTCGTGGGAATTTTCGAGACCGCGCTGGTCATGCTGGACGCCTCGTATGCCGTGCTTCCGATCGATGATCTCCAGTCTCTCGTCGTTCTCGACGCTGGTCGGATCCACGAGGTGGCGGTGTCGACGGCCGATCCGTGGATTGCACCAGAGACGGCTGCGCGATTGTCGGATGCACTCGGTCTGGTTGCACCAGATGTCGTGGTGGCGCCCTGGACAGATCTTCAGCCGGTCATCGTCGAGTACGTCGCCCTCGTCGATGCCTTCTATCTGATCATCTTCGGCATCGTGTTCCTTGTTGCCATGTTCGGTATCGCCAACACGATGCTGATGGCCACCTTCGAGAGGCGGCGCGAGTTTGCCGTGATGCTCGCTCTTGGGGCGACGCCGATGAAAGTCGTGCTCGCCGTTCTCCACGAGGCGGTCGCCATGGGCGTGCTGAGTCTCGTGATCGGCGTAGGCGTCACGATCCTGCTGATGGTCTGGTGGCACAACGCTCCGCCAGACCTGAGCTGGATGACCGGGGGGATCAGCTTTTCAGGCACCCTTTTGCGGCCAACTCTCCGTGTCGAGTACGACTTTGCGGTCTGGGCCCAAGCTGGGCTTGCGCTCCTGGCCACGGCCGTGTTGGCTGCGCTCTATCCGGCGGCGCGAGCTGCGCGGATACCGCCAGCCGACACATTGTCTGGAGTCTGATGGCGCACGTAGTCGTGATCGCCGTCCTCGCGTTGCGCAACCTCCGTCGCCACCTGCGCCGAACCCTCCTGACATCGGCTGCGATGATTATCGGCGGCGGCATGCTGATGCTGGCGTTGTCGCTCGGAGATGGGACCCACGAGCAGTGGATTGATTCAGGCGTTCGAACCGGGTCAGGCCATGTGACGGTCGAGCACCCCGGGTTTAGGCTCAGTCGACGGATCGATGATCGTTTGTCGGAGGCGGCGCACGCGACCGTGCTCCGCACACTAGCCTCAACGGCGCTTGCCGAACGCGTGCAGGTCGTATCTGCCAAGCTGACTGTGAGTGGCTTGGCAAGCTCGCCGGCCGGGGCTCGTCCGGTCCAGGTCCTGGGTGTTGAACCGGCAGCCGAAGCGACGTTCAGCACCCTGGACGACCAATTGGTTGAAGGCCGTTATCTGGAGCCCGACGATCGACTGGCGGCGTACATTGGGCTTGGCCTTGCTGAGAGCCTCGACCTACGTCTCGGATCGCGTGTGGTCGTCACGGCGCAAGATGCACAGAAGGAGATCGCCGGGCAGCTCCTCCGCGTGGTCGGCATCTTCCGAAGCGGTGTTCCCGAGGTCGATCAGGTCATCATCCACATGCCGATCGCGACCGCCGGCGAATGGCTCGGTTCTGGACACGATGTGACGAACGTTGGCATCCTCGTCGATGACGCCGCCGCCGTCTCCCCGGTGGTCCGGTCGCTTCGTCTGGCGCTGGCTGATCCGATTGCGAACGGTACGACGACCGTCATGGGATGGCGAGAGGCGATGCCCGAGCTCGCCGCTGCTGTCGCTATCGATGATTTCGGGAACTACCTCGTCTTCGGAATCCTGTTCGTCATTATCGGTTTCGGCATTGTGAACACGGTGCTGATGTCGGTGATGCATCGGTCTCGCGAGTTCGGTGTGCTTCAGGCGCTTGGTCTTTCGCCGGGTCAAACCGGTGTCCTGGTCTTGGTCGAAGGGCTCGTCCTGACCGTCATCAGCGGGCTCATTGGTGTCGCCCTCGGAACATTCGGCACCTGGTATTTTCTTGGCGATGGGCTGGACTACTCCTTGTTTATTGAGGGTGAAATGACGTTTTCAGGTGTCGTGATCGACCCGATCATCGTCCCGAAGTTCCAGACGAGCCGGTTCGTGCAGGTGCTCGTGTTCATTCTGGGCATCGGTGCGATTGCCTCGATCTACCCGGCGGTGAGGGCCGCGAAGATCAATGTCACTGAAGCGATGAAGTTCGACCGCTGACAGCCAACACAAGAGAACATGACTGACCCGCACCCAGCCGTCCGCACCGAAGGGCTCTGGAAGATCTTTTCGCAGGAGGCTGAAGAGGTACGCGCGGTCCGCGACGTCTCACTGGCCATCCAACCGGGCGAGTTCACGGCGCTTGCCGGCCCGTCGGGCTCCGGCAAGACGACGCTGCTGAACCTGATCGGTGGTCTCACGCGGCCGACGCGTGGGCGGATTCAGGTCGACGGTCGCGATGTGAGCGGGATGTCAAACCAGCAGGTGGCACGATTTCGGCTCGAGCACGTCGGTTTCGTTTTTCAGGCCTACAACCTGCTGCCGGTGCTCACAGCTCTCGAGAATGCAGAGTTTCCGATGTTGCTGCAGGGTGTTCCTGCGGACGAGCGCAAGCGGCGCGTTCGCGAGCTGTTCGCCCGCACAGGGATGGAAGGACTGGAAGACCGACGACCGGGGAAGCTCTCAGGGGGGCAGCAGCAGCGTGTCGCCGTCGTTCGTGCCGTGGTCAGCAAGCCGGCGCTCGTGCTTGCGGACGAACCGACGGCCAACCTGGATACCGCGTCCAGCGAGGCGCTGCTCGACATGATGCACGAGCTGAATCAGGAGCTCCGGGTGACGTTTGTCTTCGCCACACACGACCAACAGGTGATGGAGCGGTCCCGCCGGGTGATCAGGATGGTCGACGGCGCCGTCGATTCAGACGAGACGCGGTCTTGAGGAGGACGACGACGAACGCCGTCTTTCGCCGCTCGGTTCCATTGCTGCTTCTCGTTCTTGCCACGAGCCGAACACTTTGGGCCCAACCGCCGCTCGTCACTGGCTATGTCCAAACAGTCCCGCTCGCATCAAGCACGACGCCGTTGGCTGAAAGCAATGCCAGCAGTTTTAGTCGGTTTCGACTCACGACTGCCCCGGTGTTCGGCAGCGTTTCAGTCAACGTGGCCTACGAGCACGCCGCGACCTTTCGCCTCCGGAAGATGACGGCGGGATCGGACGTGGGCGCCGTCCCAAGCGGCGGCGAGTGGCTTGAATTGCAGTGGACACGTGTTGAGAAGGAGCATGTCCAGTGGGGGCATCGATTCGATCGCCTGCGCATGGGATGGAATCCGACCAGTGGTGTTGAGCTGTCTGCAGGACGCCAGGCGGTCTCCTGGGGCACGACGCTCTTTCTGACTCCGGCCGACCCCTTCTCGCCCTTTAGCCCGGCCGATCCCTTTCGGGAATTTCGAGCGGGTGTGGACGCAGCGCGAATCCGTCTCAACCCGACTCCGCTGAGCGAGATCGATGTCGTCGTACGTCCGACGGAGACCTCTGTTGGCGAAGAGTTGACGGCGCTCGGCCGTGGTCTGATGACCTTGAGAAACTGGGAGATCTCGGGCTGGGGAGGATCGCTCTATGGAGACCCTGCTGGCGCAGTAGCTGCGACCGGAGCCCTGGGTGCGTTTGCGGTTCGAGGAGAGGCGGCGATTCGCGAGGTGGTCAACCGCGCTGTGTTTCGGGGGACCATCGGTGTAGACCGGTTGTTCCGAGTCTCCGGTCGCGACCTGTATCTCCTCGCCGAGTACCAACATGATGGCCTCGCGGCATCGAGTGCCGATGAGTATGTGGAGGTCCTCCGTTCGGAGCCATTCGCTCGGGGAGAGCTCCAGGTGCTTGGTCGGGACGAGACTGTCCTACAGGCAAGCTACCAAGTGCACCCGCTGTGGAGCGTCGCTGGGCTCTGGTTGTGGAACTTGAACGACCGCAGTGCGCTGCTGTCGCCCAGCGTGGCCTATTCCGCAAGTGATGAAACGGCCATCCTTGGCGGTGTTCTCGTCGGGATCGGAGATGACCGACTCACCGCCGAGCGCCCGCTGCCGTCGGAGTACGGCCTCAGCGGTACGACTGCGTACCTCTCGGTCAGTTGGTTCTTTTGATCCCCGTTGCAGATCTTCTTGAGGCTCTGGCGGCGATCAGGCCTTCATCGGCCCGTCTGGAATCCCGGCACCGTGACGGACGAAACGGACAAGGTTGGACATGTCCTCGTCGCCATACCCCTGAGCGATCAGTGAGTCTTCGATGGTTGCGACCAAGCTCGCGATAGCGACCGGCACTTTGAACTCGCGGGCGGTTTCAAGGGCGATGCCGAGGTCCTTACGGTGGAGACGAAGCCGGAAACCCAAGGGATAATCGTCCTTCAGCATCCTCTCCGACCGGTTCTCGAGGATCCACGATCCGGCCAGCCCGCCACCTATCGCCTCGACGACCTTCTGCGGGTCGGCGCCGGCACGGTAGGCGAGAGTGAGCGCCTCGCCGAGAGCCATGTACGTACCAGTTATCACGACCTGATTCGCGACCTTCGCGATCTGACCGCATCCGACGGGCCCGATACGGGTCAACGTTCGACCGATGACCTGCAGAACTGGCTGGGCCCTCTCGTAGTCATCCTCCGAGCCGCCGCACATGATAGTGAGCGTGCCGTGGATTGCCCCTTCAGAACCGCCGGACACTGGAGCATCGACGTATCCAACTCCCTGGGCTCGGAAGTGTTCGGCGATCCGTCGCGTCGCTTCTGGCGCGATCGACGAGCAGTCGATGACGAGCCCGCCCGATTTGAGGCTCGTGATCGCACCCCGATTCGGGTCGAGGAGCACCGCCTCGACATCCGGTGTGTCGGACACGCAGATCAGGACGATCTCCGCGTCGGCCGCCGCAGCGGCCGGACTCTCGGCACGGGTCGCGCCAAGAGCTTCGAACGGTTCCTCCCGGCTCCGCGTGCGGTTGTGGACGGTGACCTCGAACCCAGCCTTGACCAGGTTCTCTGCCATCGGCGCACCCATTGTTCCTAGACCGATTATGGCGATCCTCATCAGCGTTGTGTCTCCTTTTGTTGCTCTGGCGCGCGTCTCGGGGCTGAGTCGGGCGCAAGCATAACCGGGTGCCTCGCGGACGTTCCCTTCACTGTGGTTGGGCGTTCATGCCGTGCGACACCGGCGGCGGGAGCCAGTGTTCGGCAGTTGAGGTGAGTCGTGGGTCAGAAACCGGAATGGCCGGGAAGGTCTGCAAGAACATGGCATAACACCACACGAATACGCTGAGCACGCCAGTTGTGATCAGAAGTTCAACAACTCCGAGAGGCAGCGTGTCGCCATGCCATGTTGATGGGACGACGAGAAGGAATCGCTCCAACCACATCCCGACCATCACCACCGCCGCAATCGCCGACAGGCTGCGTTGCTGCGTCTTGACCTTCCGGCTCAGCAAGACGGCGAACGGGATGAAGAAGGCGAGAGCGAGTACGACCCACGTCAACGGCGCCCACGCGCCGTACATCCGGTGAGCGATGAATTCGGTCTCCTCCGGAAGGTCGCCGTACCAAATGACGAGATACTGTGACCACAGCATGTAAGCCCACAATACGCAGAACCCAAACAGAAGCTTCCCGATGTCATGCAGCTGACCCCCTCCGATGTAGCTCTCGAGCTTCAATCGGTGACGAGTCCATACTGCGGTGAGGGCGAGAAAGGCGAAGCCGGCGAATAGATTGCCGATGAAGTAGTACGCCCCGGCCAGGCTCGAGAACCAGTGAGGGTCGAGCGCCATGACGAAATCGAACGCAACCAAGGAGTAGATCCAGGCGTAGGCGATCAACACGCAGGGCGCCAGGATCCCCTGGGATCGTTGGTTCTGTTGGCGTTCCTCGACGACTCCCCGCCACCCGGCAATCAGACGGCGCGACAGTCCTGTCGCCTTGCGTTCACCGGACTCATCGAGCATGCCGATGTCGGGGCGAACGGATCGGTGTACAAACAGAAGGCTCAATCCGCCCAGGAACAGGAAGCCGAGCGTTTGACGGCCGACGAAAAACGGGATGTTGAGCCAGGGCGTCTTGGCCTCAACTGGCTCGTGAACCCACGGCGCCCACGTTGCAATGCCCATGCAGAGAACCAGTAGCAGTACGAACGCGACCGGCAGGAAGGCCGAGGTTGCCTCGGCGAGGCGCTTGAGCGGACGTCCCCACCGTGCAGACGTGACTTGAAGGAGTGCGGACAGGACGACTCCGGCCTGGGCAAGTCCCGCGAAGAACAGGAAATTGACGAGCAGCGCCTGCCAGGCGCGCAGGCTGTCGCCGGCGAGCAACCCGTAGAGAAACGCGACGGCCCCGATCGCTCCCAGGCCGAGGAGTATTCGACCGGTTCGTTCGGACACGAGGCGTCTGTGTTCGGAGGTGTCCACCATCAGTTCGTGGTCTTGCTCAAGGTCCGGATGTGGTGGACCACAGCCCAGCGCTCGTCAACGCTGAGGTCGGAGCCGAACGGAGGCATGTTGACCCCGCCCTCCCGGATGATGCTGAACAGCCACCCATCGGCGAACTCCTGGACGTAGGGCACCGTCAGGTCTGGCATCCGTCGAAAGTGCTCGGCTACCGGACCGTCACCTCCTCCGGCCGCACCGTGGCAGCTCGCGCAGTAGATCCCGTAGAGGTCAGCGCCCGCGGCGAGGACCTCGGGTGTCATGGGCCTTGGGTTAGCCAGCTTGTCCCTCGCGTCGATCCGGTTCATACGCTGCAGCCCGTCGATCGGGAGCGCGTCCGCGGGAGGTGTTAATGGCAGGGTGCTCGGCAGAACGACTGGACCAACCCACATGTCTCGGATCCAGGGAAGGGCCGAAAGGGTGACGCCGGTTACGACGACGATGAGCGCCGTCCCCACAAATCTATTTCGCACCATTGGCAGATACCTCTTCAGCGCCAGCCTGTTCGAGACACGTCGTGACTCTGTCTTCTTTCGCCCCATCGCAGGTGACGGCGACACCGAAGCGGTCGTTCGAGAAACGCGGATCGCTCACGCGCGCCGGTCCGAAACGTGGCAAGCCTGACAGGCCGAGAAACCCGATCACGCCGGCGATCGCACTAAACAGGATTGTGAGTTCAAAAGCGATCACGACAAACGGCGGAATCGAGATCAGCGGCTTGCCCCCTGTAATCAGGGGCCAGTCGAGCACAGTGTAGATCGGCAGCGCGAATCCTACGAAACAACCCAGAAGCCCCCCGACGAGGACAAACACTCGAACCGGACTGACCGTCACGCCGAGCGCCTGATCGATCGAGTGGTCAGGGGTGGGCCCGTACACGACAACCTCGCCGAGTTGGTCGCGGCGGATGGCGCGAACGGCCTCGGCGGCTTTTGCACCGCTGTCGAATACACCCAGTAAGTTCATCGTCACACCGGCGATGGCCACGAGGACGCCGGGTCGGCCTCCTGCGGGACATCGACCGACTCCTTCATCTCGGTCATGGAGATGGCTGGAAAATTCCTGACGAACAGCAGGAACAACAAGAAGAACAGGGCGAAGCTGCCCGCGGTGATCCCGCCCTCGACCCAGGTTGGCGAGTACACCCCCTCCGACCAGTTGGCAGGGTCGAAGTCGTGCGACAGAGAGCTCACGATGATCACGTATCGCTCCAGCCACATTCCAATGTTGACGAAGATCGACACGACGAAGAGGACGGCGAGGTTCGTCCGAAGCTTCTTCACGAACAGCAGTAGCGGAATCGCCGCGTTGCACAGTAGCATCATCCAGGCGAAGGGCGCGTAATCCCCAAACATCCGGTCGAGAAACGTACCCTGTTCGAACGGGCTGTTGCTGTACCAAGCGATAAAGTACTCAGTCAAATAGGCGTAGCCGACGATCAGTGACGTAACAATGAGTAACTTGGCCAGGTTCTCGAAGTGCCAGATGCGGATGTACTCCTCCAGCCCCAACCACTTGCGAAGCGGGATGAGGATCGTGATGACCATGGCCAGGCCAGACAGGATGGCACCGGCGACGAAGTACGGCGCGAAGATCGTGCTGTGCCACCCGGGCAGGATCGACATCGCGAAGTCCCATGACACGACGCTATGGACCGAAACCACGAGGGGCGTCGCGAGGGCCGCGAAGAACCCATAGAGGCTCCCGTAGTGGCGCCACTGACGGTCGGTCCCCTGCCAACCAAGCGCCAGCATGCGATAGACCTTCCGCCGCCAGTCTTTCACGTGGTCCCGCGCCGCTGCGATATCGGGTACGAGACCAATGTACAGAAACAACAGACTGACGGTCAGATAGGTCGTGATCGCGAAGAGGTCCCAGACGAGGGGCGACCTGAAGTTTACCCACAGCTGCCGTTCGTTGGGATACGGGATCAGCCAGTAGAAGAACCAGGGGCGTCCGATGTGGATGATCGGAAAGAGTCCGGCGGTCATCACCGCGAACACGGTCATCGTTTCGGCCGCGCGCGCAACTGCCGTACGCCACCTGGCTCGAAACAGAAACAGCACGGCGGAAATCAGTGTGCCGGAGTGAGCGATTCCCACCCAGAACACGAAATTGGTGATGTAGATGCCCCACAGAGCGGGATGCGAATAACCGGCGACTCCGAGACCGAGTTGAACCTGCGTCCAGAAGGCGAAAACTCCGAAGAGCAGCACGGCCGCAAGCACCGCCAAGAGGGCCCAGTAGGCCGGGCCCGGCATACGCAGCGTTCGCAGGATGTCCGCGTTGATGGTGCGGGCGCTCATCGTGAGCTACTGGTAGGCAGCACGGACCTTCCCTGACAGGACACTAGGTTCGGCTGACCTTCCTGAGATACGTGACGGCGGGTCGGGTGTTGAGCACACCCAATACGTGGTACGCCCGCGCATCTTCCGATAGCTGCGAGACCCGACTCTCTGGGTCGTTCATGTCGCCAAAAACGATGGCTTGCGCCGGGCACGTCTGCGCGCATGCCGGCGTCACGTCGCCATCGCGAACCGGCCGATTCTCGTCCTTCGCGGTGCCCTTTCCATCCTGAATCCTCTGCACGCAGAAGGTGCACTTCTCCATGACACCTGCCATGCGAGCGGTGACGTCCGGGTTCAGCTGTAGGTGTAAGGGTTCAGGAAACTGCTGGTCGGACCAGTTGAATCGTCGCACCTTGTACGGGCAGTTGTTTGCACAGTACCGGGTTCCCACGCACCGGTTGTAGACCTGCGCGTTCAGGCCCTCGTCGGTGTGATAGGTCGCAAACACCGGGCAGACGGTTTCGCACGGCGCATGGTCGCAGTGCTGGCACAGCATCGGGAGGAATCGGTTGTCGACCGGTGATGCGTCCGGTTCGATGAACCGTTCGATGCGCATCCACGACATCGTACGGCCTCGTCGCATCGCGTCTTCACCCATGACCGGGATGTTGTTCTCGGCATAGCATGCCGCCACGCAAGCGTTGCACCCATTGCAGGCGTCAAGATCGATCGCCATGCCCCATTTGTGAATCGGGTGTTCGTGGTCTGCGTGCAGACTGGGGTGGTGCGGTTCCGGTTCGACGGCGCCAGCCGCGAGATCAGACAACGACACCGCTCGCGCGAGCTCTCGGTCTTGCTGGTCAAACTCAGTTTGGAGCCGAGGGATACGGCGGATGACGTCGAGCGGCGTCGCGTCGACCCTGGCGCCAAACCAGCGGCGGCCCCCGGAATTCGGTTCTGGCTCGCCGTCAAGCAGGGTGATGGGGTTGACGCCGCGCCCGGCGGCGTAGCGCCCATACTCGGTGTGTCCTTGGCCCAGAGGCATCGCTGCTACACCGTTGGCGACATGATCATTCAGGAGCAAGCTCACGTCGACGCTTCCGTGGTCGGACTCGAGCCGGATGAGTTGCCCTTCCCCGGCTCCGAGCGCACCGGCCGTCTCCGATGACATCTCGACCCAGCTGCTCCAGGTCGTTTTCATGAGTGGGTCCGGAATCTCCTGGAGCCAGGGCCGATTCGCACCCCGCCCGTCGTAGAAATGGAGGGACGGGTACACGAGCAGAGCGAGCGCACGGTCGCCCCCAGTCGCACCGATGGCGAGGTCGGTTTCGAAGAGCTGGGGCTGAATCTCAACCGTGACAGGGTCGACTGTCCGAAAGAATCCCCCGCGTCGTTGGCACTCGGCCCAGAAGTCCTCGAAGTCGGCCGCCTCTTCGCTCCCGCCGTCACCGGTGTTCTCTGCGGGCTGAAGCGTCTCCCACGTGTCCTGCAGATAGTCGAAGAAATCACCACGGCGAGGGAACGCCGCAGCGACGTTGTCACCCAAGCTGCGTCCCGTTTCCAACAGCACATCGCCGAAATGTTTCGTATCGAAGAGCGGCTTCATGGTGGGCTGGAACAGCCCGCGGATTCCCGCGCGTGGCACGCTGTCGCCCCAGCTCTCTAGCGGTGTGTGTGCAGGGAGCACGACGCTGGCCCGCATGGTCGTCTCATCCGGAAAGCTCGAGGTGCTTGCGACGAAAGGAACCTGCGCCAACGCCCCGGCGAAGTCGACTGACGCTGGCATCGTATGTACGGGGTTGACGTCGTGAAGGAGTACGACGTCAATGTCTCCGCTGCGCATCGACTCGGTGAGCTCGACCATGTCACGATACGAGCTGGCGTGACTCCAGCTTGTGTCGGGGCCAAATACGACAGTAGAGCCGATGTTTCCAGCGACATAGTTGAGCAGATTGATCGCGATCTGAGCGTTCGTCGCATCTGGGCCCGAGGAGGCGACGCCTCCGCCGATCGCCAGCGTGCGGCCCGGCCCGGTAGCCGGGTCGGAGAAGTCCCGCGCCAGTGCACGAATTTCCTCGGCCGGAATCCCAGCTTGCTCGGCTACCTGCTCTGGCGAGTAGCTGTCGACGAGCGCCGCGATCTGAGTCTGCATCCCATCGGGCGGCGCCGCGACGAGTACGCGGTCCTCGGCCACGATCGCGTGGACCATGGCAGCTGCGACGAGGCCTTCGGTCCCCGGCTCCACAGCGAGCCAGCGATCGGCGTTGGCACCAGTCAAGGAGAGGCGTGACTCTACCTGAACGAACCGGGCCTCTTGGTTGCCGCGCAGGCGCCTGGCCTCGGCGTGGTCGCGGCTGTGGCCGACCGTTGAGAGCCACGTTTCCTGAAAGTCGGCTCCAAATGAGATGAGCAGATCGGGACGCGAGAATTCGTAGTGGGGGAACGCATCACGTCCGAACGTCGTCCGGTTTGCTGCCCGGATCGCCTCGTAGGCCAACGGCTCATAGCGCACGCGTCGGGCCCCGATTGCCGCTGCCCAGGTCTCGACCAGAGCGTCCAGAGTACCGGTCAACAGCGGCGTCACGACCGCGACCCGACCCGGTCCGCCCGAAGCGATGACCGCCTGAATCCGCTCGACCAGTTGCTGCTGCGCTTGCTCCCAGTCGGTCGATTCAAGAACGCTCTGGCCGCTCGCTTCGTTCGTGACGCGACGCTGCTGTGGACCCCGAAGGCGGTCAGGATTGTAGAGACCCTGGAGTGCCGACTGGCCGCGAACACAGAGCGCCCCTTGGTTTATGGGGTGCTCCGGGTTGCCCTCGACCTTGACTGCCCGCCCCTCGCGCGTGCGTACGACCGTGCCACATCCAGCCGGACACTCACCGCATACGCTGGCGTACCAGGTCGCGACGCCGGGGACGACGTCCTCAGCCGGGATGACGTATGGGATGATTAGTTCCGGCGCGACCGGGGAACAGGCAGCTGCGGCGACTGCCGGTGCAGCTCCGCCGATCACCCGTAGGAAGGTCCGCCGTCCAACCGTTTCGGTCAAACGCTCCGTTCTGCTTTCGCCACCTTTCATTCGCGGTCCCTCAGTAGTGACACGTGAGACAGTCCTTTTCGGCGGATCGCTCGTCGTGACACGTCACGCACCAGCCCATGGAGAGAGATTCGACCTGCACTGCGATCTCCATCTGACCCACGTCGCCATGGCATTCCGCGCAGTCTACACCTCCCAGCACGTGACGCTTGTGGGAAAACCTCACATAGTCGGGCAGATCGTGCACGCGAATCCAGGGTATCGGCCGTTCGTTCTCCCAATACTCGAGGAGCTTCTGCACTTCGGGCTCGTCGCTCAGTACCTGCGAGTGGCAACCAGCGCACTTCTCGACGGACGGAATGCCAGCAACTGGGCTTCGGCGGGCATAGATGTGACACATCTGACAGTCGATGCCAATCTCCGTCACATGATGCCGGTGGCTGAAGTCGATCGGCTGTGCGTACGGATCGACCTCGCCGAGAGCGGTACTCACTGATCCCGGATCGACCTCCTGGGCGTTGCCTCGAAGAATCACCGACGCGGTCGCTCCCACACAAAAGAGGAGAGTCAGAGCGAAAACCCAGGCGGAAGGCGAGCTAACGCCTTTACGTAGGCCCAACATAGCTGAATTCTGACAGTAGACGCGGTATCATACGCCGCTGCGGTTCGGGAAGACAATCCCCGAGGCTGAGGTCAGTGTTTCGGGATGATGAGCGGGGCTCGACCGGATCTTTGCCGCATCCAGTTGATGCTCCGGTTGATGCTGGTTTGTCGGATCAGTTTCAGTTCCAGCGCTCGTTTGCCCGGGAACTCGAGTAGTGACAGGGCGACGAGCACGGTGAGGATCCCTTGCCCGGGCAGCACCATCATCGCCAATCCGGCCAGGAACAGGACGACGCCCACTGAATTCTTGATGATCCGAGCGGTGATGCGGGAGGCGGGATGACGACCCAGCCAGCTGTCCGTTCTAGGAGCAGACGTCAAGAAGTAGTCGGCGCGAATCCGCGCGACAAGCAGCGGCATCGCGATCAGACTCCCGACAAACAGCAGCAACGACAGGCCGAATAGCCACGCCATCACCTCCGGGTTTGCGCCGGCCCACCGGAACAGCGCGAGGGGCCATCGACCGAGATTGGACACAGTTCCATTCTAGCGGAGCGGTCCGGTGCATCCGCCTGTGACATAATTGGTTCGTGAGGTGGACCAACCGGGTCACGGCCGTCGTGGCAGTGTTTATGGGTGTTGGTCTTGCGGTCCTCGCCGTCTCTTCCACGCTGCACGGCGCTGTCCGCCCCCCGAAGTTCGACTATCACATCTCAACGCTTGATAACGGTCTGACCGTCATTCTGTCCGAGGATCACTCCACCCCTATCACCCACGTCGAGGTGTGGTATCGCGTCGGGTCGAAAAACGAGCCCCCGGGCCGTACGGGGTTCGCGCACCTGTTCGAGCATCTGATGTTCAAGGGGTCGCAGAACGTTCAATCCGACCAGCACCTGAGTTTTATTTCGCGGGTTGGAGGTGACGGCAACGCCTACACGACGGAAGACGCGACTGTCTTCCTGCAAACCGTCCCATCACAGTATCTTCCGTTGGTGTTTTGGCTCGAGGCCGATCGCATGGCGACCCTGCGGATCGACCAGCGGACGTTGGACGCCGAGCGAGAAGTGGTGAAGGAGGAGCGGCGCTGGCGGTACGACAACGAGCCGTTCGGCTTGCTCTCCGAGCTCCTCTACGACTACGCGTACACCTCGCATCCGTACAAGCACACGCCGATCGGATCGATGGTTGATCTCGAGGCAGCCGCGATCGAAGACGTACGGGCCTTTTTTGAGACCTACTACGTTCCGGAGAACGCCACGCTGATCGTCGTGGGTGATTTCGAAACCGACAACGCGCTCCAGATGATCGAGCACTATTTCGGACGCGTCCCGAAGGCACCGCGACCGGTACCGCGCGCGATTCCGCGTGAACCGCCGCAGCAGGCTGAGCGGCGAGTCCAACTCGAGGCCGACAACTGGCCGCTTCCGGCCGTCGTGGTCGCGCACCACATCACCTTCGATGGCCATCCCGACGCGTATCCGCTCCATATTGCGTCGAAGGTGCTGTCCGATGGACAGAGTTCGCGCATCTTCCGGCGCCTCGTGTACGACGAGCAGATCGCCATCAGCGCCTTCGGTCAGGGAAATATCATCGAGGATCCGAATCTCTTCTATGCCGTTGCTCTCGTTGCCCCCGGGAGCACGCCCGAGCAAACTGAAGCCGCGCTGATCGATGAGCTCGAACGGCTGAAGAACGAGCCGATCACGGACCAGGAGCTGCAGCGGTCAAAGAATCAGTTTGCACGTGACTACGTGATCGGCCGATTCACCAATTCGCAGAAGGCAGCACATCTGGCGCATGCGGCCGTCATACATGACGACATCACAACGGCAGACGGCGAGTTTGACATCTTCATGAACATCACCAAAGAGGACGTGCGACGAGTGGCACAGACGTATTTTACGGATGAGAGCCGCATGGTGATGACGATCCTTCCTCGCGGATCGCTCAGGTCTGGCTCGGAGTCACGATGAGCAGGACGCCCCGCGTTCTCGTCGTCTTTGACATCGTGGCTCTGCTCGTCGTTGGTTCTGCGATGGCGCAGGATCGGTGGCCGCAGGAAACGCCGCCGCCGCCCCTCCTGGCTCCGAATGTCGAGTTTCCCGATTACGAGTTACGCCAGCTAGACAACGGTCTGCAGGTTGTCTACGTCGGTGCCCACGAGCAACCGGCCGTCAATGTTCGTCTTCTCGTGCGGGCTGGTGCCTCGAGTGATCCCGCTGCTAAGACGGGTCTCGCCGCCCTGGTAGGTCAGTTGCTCGATCAGGGCGCCGGCAACCGCGCGGCCCAGGAGATCGCCGAGACGATTGACAACATTGGCGGGGCCTTGGCCGTTGGGGCTGGAA
This sequence comes from Vicinamibacterales bacterium, assembly GCA_965223015.1. Lineage (GTDB taxonomy): Bacteria > Acidobacteriota > Vicinamibacteria > Vicinamibacterales > UBA8438 > CAUZIB01. The sequence continues at coordinate 250,321 of CBDCVL010000009.1, forward strand.
CCGACTTGAGTTTCGTCAACGTTCTCGTTCTCAAAGACAACTTCGAGTTGGCACTCGAGATGCTTTCCGACATCGCTCGCCGTCCGGCGTTTGCGCAAGACGAGATCGACCGCCAGCGTCAGCGCCTGTTGTCCGAGATGCAGGTGAGTTACGACGACCCGGCCTACGTGTCCGGCGTTGTGTTTGGCAGGTTGGTCTATGGCTTCCATCCGTACGGCCTACCGCATAGCGGCACGCCGAGCTCCGTGCGCGGGATCACGCGGAGCGACCTGGTGGAGTTTCACCGGACCCACTACCTTCCGAACAATGCCATCCTGGCAGTCGTTGGCGATGTGACGGCGGCAGAAGCGTTTGATGGTGTGACCCGGGTGTTTGCGGATTGGCCGAGGGGCGACCTTCCCGTGCCGAGACTCGAGGAGCCGCCGCCGGCGTCGAATCGACTGGTCGTTGTCGACAAGCCGGGTGCGGTGCAGACGGCGGTACGCGTTGGTCATCTCACGTTGCCACGCGCCCATCCGGACTACCTCGTCATGGATGTGGCGATCAAGATACTTGGCGGCGAGGGTGGCAATCGCCTGGGAAGCGTGTTGCGAACAGCGCGGTCGCTGACGTATTCGGCGTCGGCTGAGATGGTGGGGCGCCAGTATAGCGGCGACTTCATGGCCAAGACCGATACACGTTCGGCTGCGACCGCCGAGGTGCTGCGGGTGACGGTCGACGAGATCGCGAGATTGCAGCGAGAACGGGTCGGACGCCAGGAACTGCGCGGTGCCCAGGACTATCTTGCGGGGAGCTTCCCCTTGACGATCGAGACGCCGAACGCGATCGCGGCACAGGTGCTCGAGGCGATCCTGTACGGCCTTGAGCTTGATGACGTCGAAGCGTATCCGGATCGAATCAATGCCGTCACTCCTAACGACATCCAACGCGTTGCCCGGCAGTACCTGAAACCTGGCAGTCTCTCGATAGTGCTGGTTGGCGACGCATCGACGTTTATCGACGACCTGGCTGGCGTTGGGTTCGATACATATGAACTCATTCCGATCTCAGAGCTCGACATCTCGGCCGTCGACCTCCGTCGCACGCGCAGGGTGGCCGAAGCTGCGTACCCAGGGGGCGCAGGGCAGAAGGCGGAGTAGGGCCCACCGGGCACCGAATCCTGCGGTGTTGGGCACCTGAGGTCTGCCCGGACATTTTCTTGAACATTTTTGTCTCCTGTGGCGAGCCGTCCGGCGACCTGTATGCAGGCGCGCTAACTCGCGCGCTCAAGGAGCTCGACCACTCTACCCGTGTCTTCGGGCTGGGAGGGGACCATATGCGGGCGGCAGGCGCCGAGGTTGTCGAAGACTTCGATGGTCTCGCGGCCACGGGTCTATCGGAGGCCCTGTCAGTCGTTCCGCGCACACTGGCGACTCTTCGTCGGCTCAAGGCGCGCGCCCGGCGCGAGCGCCCAGATGTGTTCGTGCCGATTGATTTTCCCGAAGTCAATTTCCGCCTAGCCCGCGCCCTCCAGCGGCTGGGGATTCCAATCGTCTACTACGTATGTCCGCAGGTGTGGGCGTGGCGTCGAGGCCGTCTCGGTGCGATCAAGCTTTTTGCAGACCGGGCGCTCGTGATCTTCCCGTTCGAAGAAGAGATCTACCGGCAGGCTGGGATTCCGGTCGAGTTCGTCGGTCATCCGTTGGTGGAGCTGGCTCGCGCAGCGCAGCCACGTGAGAAGTTTCTTGGAGCCCATCACCTCGACCCATCGGCTCCGACGGTGGCGCTGCTCCCGGGAAGTCGACCCAACGAGGTGCGGGCCCTTCTCCCGGATCTGCTTGCCTCCGCAGCGTTGGTCGCGCAGAGAGTGTCCGAGGTTCAGTTCGTGGTTGCCCGGGCGCCGAATCTCGACGACCGACTATTCGCTCCGCTCCACGATGCCAGCCAGGTGACGCTCGACCGTCCGGTGGTTGTCGTCGAATCCCAAACAGATAATGTGGTGGCCTCCTCAGACGTGGTGGTGACGGCATCGGGCACCGCCACCGTACAGACGGCCATCCACGGCCGCCCCATGGTGATCGTCTATCGGCTGTCGCCGCTGACCTACCGGCTTGTGCGACGCTTCGCGCACGTCGATATGGCCGGCATGGTCAACTTGATTGCGGGTGAGCCGGTGGCGCCGGAACTATTGCAGGACGACCTCACGCCCGAGGCGGTTGCTGACGCGGTGGTCGAATTGCTCACTGACCCGGCGCGGGCGCGAGACGTGGGCGAAGCGCTCGCCAGGGTCCGCGCGCGGCTGGGGGATGCCGGGGCGAGTCGCCGGGCTGCCGAGGCAATCTATGCGGTGGCGGGTTCGCGACGCGGAGCTGCGGGGGCAGGAGAGCGTCGATGAGCTGGGCATGGCGTATCGCGACGGTCGCCGGAATTCCGATCAATGTCCACGGGACGTTCGCGATCCTCATTGTCTTCATCCTCGTCAACGGGTTGGCTTCGGGCAGCGGCGTGGCATCGGCGGTGGCGAGCGTGCTCTTCATCCTTGCGATCTTCGCAACCATCATCCTGCACGAACTTGGGCACGCGCTCACAGCCCGGCGGTTTGGCATCAAGACCAGGGATATCACCGTGCTCCCGGTCGGTGGTCTCGCGCGCCTCGAGCGGATGCCTGATGTTCCACGCCAAGAGCTGTGGGTGGCGTTGGCAGGTCCGGCGGTCAACCTGGTGATCGGCGCCGCGTGTTATGTACTGCTCGTCGCGGCTACCGGGACGGCTCCAGCCCTGACACTCGATCCGTCTGCTGCCGGATTTCTCGGGCGTTTCACGGCCGTCAATTTCGCGCTGGCGATCTTCAACATGGTTCCGGCGTTTCCGATGGACGGCGGACGCGCGCTCCGCGCGCTGCTCGCCGAGCGCGTCGACTACACGCGGGCGACCGAGGTCGCGGCAAGTATCGGGCAGGGGCTGGCACTGGTGTTCGGGTTGATCGGTCTGTTCGCGAACCCCGTCCTCGTCTTCATCGCCCTATTCGTGTGGATGGGAGCCAGCAGTGAGGCAACGGCCGTGACCCTACGCGGAGCGCTGGCCGGGGTACCGGTCAGCCGGGCGATGGTCACCGATTTCCGGACCGTGCGAGGTGGCAGCCCGCTCAGTGAGGTCGTCGAATTGGTGCTGATGGGCGCACAACGTGATTTCCCAGTCATGGACGAGACAGGCCTTGAGATTGTCGGCATTCTGAGCCGCGACCAGCTCGTATCAGGCCTCAGCACGGTGGGCAGTTCCGGCAGAGTCGAGCAGGCAATGACGACGACCTTCGAGACCGCCGACGCGCGGGAGATGCTCGACGGCGCCTACGTGCGTCTTCAGGGGAGTTCCGCCCCCGTGCTGCCAGTCCTGCACGACGGGCGAGTCGTCGGCCTACTGACGGCAGAGAATGTCGCGGAGTACGTGATGATCCGCGGTGCGCTGAGCTCCGGTGGGGGGCGGTTCTTCGCCTAGGTTCGAACCGCTGAGCCGTTGTGTGCATCCGTAGTGCGACGCCGCTCCCCGGTGCGCACCCCAGCTGGGTTAGAATTCCTAGATGCGGTTCTTTGGTGCTGGAGTTGTCTATTCATCGGCGTTGGCCCTTCTCATCTCGTCGCCGACGGCGACGTTCGCACAGACGAACACCGGCGAGATCGGCGGGATCGTTCGTGACGAGTCGGGTGGCGTTCTTCCCGGCGCGACGATCGTCGCCCTTCATCCAGCGACTGGGTCTTCGGCGGAGCGCGTCTCCGACGCAGAGGGCCGTTTCTTTTTTGCGTCGCTGCGGATCGGGGAGTGGGAGCTCACGGCTGAGCTCCCTGGGTTTAGCCGCGTGGTCCAACGCGAGATCGTCCTTGCGATCGGGCAGACGCTCGAAACGAGCTTCAGCCTGTCCCTCGGGCAGCGCACTGAGGAGATCACCGTCAGAGCCGAACTGCCTCTGCTTCAGACGACAACTGCCGAGATCAGCGACGTCATCGACAACCGTGCGGTGCAACAGATTCCGCTCAACGGCCGGCAGTTCTTGCAGCTCGCCCAACTGAGCGACGCCGTCGTCATTCCGCCCGGCGGCACTCGGGGCGCCGCCCTTCAACAGGCCGGTTCGCTGCCCAATGTTGGTGGTCAGCGAGCAGGACACAACATCTATCTTCTCGACGGCTTCAAGGTGACTGATGAGTTGTTCAACAATCTCGTCATCAATCCATCTGTCGATTCGATACAGGAGTTCAAGATTCAGAAATCGATGTACCCACCGGAATTCGGCGGTAAGGCATCGGCGTTGATCAACGTTGCAACAAAGTCGGGCTCGAACGCGTTGAGTGGATCCGGCTTCGCGTTCTTGCGAGACGAGCGTTTCGACTCGCGCAACTTTTTCGACCCAAAGGATGAACCGGTTCCGCCACTCGACCAAACGCAGTTTGGCGGAACGATTGGCGGAGCGCTTGTTCAGAACAAGACGTTCTTCTTCGTGAGCTACGAGGCCCAGCGTACCGACCGCTCGCTCACAAAGACGTTCTCCGTCCCCTCGGCGGGGGTGCGGAACGGAGATTTCTCCGGCCTGGCCTTGCCGATCATTGACCCGCTCACCGGAGCGGCGTTTCCTGGCAATCGGATCCCCACGGACCGTATCGATCCGATTGCCTCGACGTTTCTTGCGAATGTGCCCCAGCCCTCCGCCGCCGGCGAGGTTCAGAATCTGACCGCCGTGGAGGCCCTCGACCGCTCGATTGACCAGTTCAGCCTTCGGCTCGACCATCGCCTGGGAAACAATGACCAGCTGCTGGGGCGGTTTAGCACGTTCGATGCCGATGAGCTCCAACCCTTCGGGACGAGTGTCCAAGAGGAGTCGCTGGTGCCGGGGTTCGGCCGTACTCTTGACACCACGACCCGGAACGTCGGCGTCAGTTTCACGAAGCTGTTCGGGACGACCATGTTTAGTGAGACTCGGGTCGGCTGGATGAGCGTCGATGGGGGCCAGCGAAGTCTCAATGCCGGCAACGATTTCTCGGCTCGGGTTGGGCTTCGCGGCGTGACGACCGATCCGCGCGACACGGGCTTCCCGCAGATCAACACGGCCGGCCTCTACAGCACGATGGGGGACCCGACCACGTTTGTGACGCGGAAGAACGAGCACTTCGAGGTCTACGAGAATTTTCTGATCGACCGCGGCGATCACCAAATCAAGTTCGGTGGATACCTGTTTCACTTACGGTTCCGTCCGGTGAACGCCGACACGGCCCGTGGGGCCTTCGCGTATACCGGCCAGTTCAGCGGCAATGCGATGGCCGACTTCCTGCTCGGGTATCCCGTCCTCGGACGGTCTGGCATCGGTGGCCGTGGATCCGAGAACGCTCGCACGACGTGGCTGCATCTCTACGCGCAGGATGACTGGCGTCTTCGCGATAACCTGACGATCAACTACGGATTGCGGTACGAGATCAACCAGCACATGCGAGACGTCGACAACCGACTGTCGACGATCGACTTCTCCGTGCCGGGTGGGCGGTACGTGATTGCGAGCGATGACAGCGGCAACATTTCTCCTGACGCCGCCGGCCTGTTGCCCCTCATCCCGATTCCGTGGGTGACGTCAGCGGAGGCCGGATGGGACAATAGCCTGTTGAGGCCCAGCAAAAAGCGGTTTGCACCCAGATTGGGGTTCGCGCTCACGCTTGGGGACCGAGGTGCAACCGTTGTTCGCGGCGGCTATGGAATCTTTCTCAACCAGTGGGCGTACAGCGTCCAAACGTCGTTCACGCGAAATCTCCCGTTCTTTTTCTTGAAACGGGTCGACGTTCCGATTTCGCAGGCTCAGCCCGACCTCACGACGCAGAACATCCTCACGGCCAACCCGACAGGGAGTGTCGATGGGGCGATCATGGACCATGACTTCCAGGTGGAGTACACCCAGACCTGGAGCGGTGGCATTCAATCGGAGCTCCTTCCACGCACGGTGTTCGAAGTGTTCTATATGGGCTCCTACACGATCGGGGCCGACAACTCGACCATCCGGAACGTGCCCGTCCCGGGCGGTGGCGATATCGCAAAGAGACGCCCCGTTCCGGAGCTGTCGGGAATCCGAGCGATTCGGTTCGATGGGAAGTCGATCTACCATGCCGTGACCTTCAAGGTCGACCGCCGGTTTGGGGACGGTGTGGCCTTCAACGCGTCGTACACGCTGTCGCAATCGAAGGACGACGCATCGAGCCCGGGTGCGACGGAGTCCGAGTTCAACGTGCCGCAAGATGTGTTCAACATCTTCCCGGGTGAGAATGCGCGGTCAAGCTTCGACCATCGTCATCAGTTCGTCAGCAGCGGGACCTATGAGCTGCCGTTCGCTCGAGGCGTTGGCGGTTGGCGAGAGGCCGTGCTCGGGAATTGGCGCGTGAACGGAATCTTGACCCTGCAATCGGGGGCGCCCTTTACGGTCAATCTGACGGAAGATATTGCCAATATCGGTACGGGCCCGGCGCAGCGTCCCAATCTCGTCGGCGATCCGAACCTTCCGGACAGCGAGCGCACGCCCGACCGATGGTTTGACACAGGAGCGTTCTCGGAACCCGGGCTGTTCACGTTCGGGACATCTCCAAGGAATCCGCTGCTCGCGCCGGGCTTTGCGAACGTTGATATGTCACTCCAAAAGGTCTGGTTCGTCCAGGATGGCCACCGCCTGGAGTTCAGGTGGGAGGTGTTCAATGTCTTCAATCGCGCGAACTTCGATATCCCGAGCCGATTCTTCGGGAGCCCAAACTTCGGACGGATCTTCAGTGCGCAGAATGCGCGCGAAATGCAGTTTGGATTGCGCTACAGCTTCTGATGCTTGCGTCTGACGACATCAAGAATCAGGCTCGGTCGCTCGGCTTCGATGTGTGCGGCGTCGCACCGGCGGTGGCACACCCCGAGCTTGCGTTTCTCGAGACGTGGCTCGGGAAAGGGTATGCCGGCGAGATGCGGTACATGGCGCGTACTGCGACACGACGTGCCGATGTCAGGCAGGTTCTTCGGTCGGCCCGAAGCGTGGTCGTGTTGGGAACGGTCTACAACACCGACCGGCCGTACTCGGTTGAATCGGCCGATCCTGAGAGAGCAGACATTTCGCGCTACGCCTGGGGTGCTGACTACCATGACGTGGTCGGCCGCCGGACCCGGGCACTGCTGGAATGGATGCGGGCTGCCAGCCCAGAACCGTTCGAGGCTAAGCACTACGTCGATACCGGTCCGGTCCAAGAGCGCGTCTACGCACAACATGCGGGCCTCGGCTGGATCGGAAAGAACACGTGCGTGATCAACGAAGAGCTGGGGTCATGGATCTTTCTCTCAGAGATCATCTGCAGCCTGCCGCTGGCGACTGACGCCCCGGCGCTGGACCAGTGTGGAACGTGCACCCTCTGCCTCGAGGCCTGTCCGACCGGTGCCATCGTCGACGCCGGCGTCCTCGATGCGACGCGCTGCCTGTCGTATCTCACTATCGAGCTAGGCGGAGGGATTCCGGATTCCGTCCGGTCGGACATTGCCTCGCACGTGTACGGGTGCGACATCTGTCAGGACGTGTGCCCATGGAATGCCGTTGCCGCCACGTCCGACGACGAGTGCTGGCAACCCGATCCGGTACTCGACCGACCAAAACTGACGGAGCTCTGGCGACAGCCTGACGATGTACTGGGGCCGGTCGTGGAGCGGAGTGCCATGTCACACGCAGGCGTTCGACGCCTGCGTCGAAACGTCGCGGTCGCGCTGGGAAACAGTACGTCGTCCGAGGTGGCCGCAGTGCTGGCTGAGCCGACGGCCGACGACTCCAAGAATGACCCGGTCGTTGTTGATCACGTGGAGTGGGCCAGGGCCCGTCCACCGAGGCAGGGACATCGTCGGGTGGGAGGCGGGCCTTCCGAGACGAGTACACCATGAGTGACGCGTTGACCGATCGTCGGGGCGTGGCGCCGGCGCTCCTCGTGTCGATGCCGCAGCTTGCTGACCCGAACTTTCACCAGAGCGTCATTCTGCTATGCGAGCATGATCCACAGGGTGCGTTCGGCCTCGTGCTCAACCGCCGGACGCTCACGCTGGCCTCTTCGGTCGTGCGTCTCACACCTCCAGTCGAGACGGACAACGGTCTTGAGTTGTGGATTGGTGGTCCAGTGGAGCCAGAGCGAGGCTGGATCCTGACGGGAGCCGAGCCGGACGATGACGAAGGGATCCGGGTCAGCGACGGTGTGTATTTGTCGACATCTCAGGATTTCCTTCGGCGCGTGCTCGAACAGCCCTCACCGACACGCACACGATTGCTCACCGGGTACGCCGGCTGGAATGCGGGGCAACTTGATGCGGAGCTCTCGGCCTCTGCGTGGCTCACGGCTGATGCCGACGCCGATTTCATCTTCACGACGCAAGCCGACGTGATGTGGGAGGCGACGATCCGACGGCTTGGCGCCGATCCATCGCTCCTGCAGACGGGTGGCGGACGCGTTCACTGATTTCTAAGATGGGGCCTGCTGCCCCGAACCCCGCCGCCGTCATTCCTTAGACGGGGCTTTGCCCCGAACCCCCGCGAAGGCTCAGCGGGGGCCCCTGATGCCCCGCTCCACCTCCGCGCGGCGCGCCGTGCGCGCCCGCTCGCCATGTAGTGCCCCGATCATTGTCGCCGGTTCAGGGTCAGCGGCGGCCTCGCCGCGGCCGCGAGGGACTCGAAGCTTGGACCTCGTTTCGGTAGATCTGTCCACCCTTCATCACGAACTCGACGTTGCGAACGGTCGTGATAGTTTCGAGTGGGTTCCCCTTGACGGCTACCAGATCGGCTTGGAAGCCAGGCGCAAGGGTCCCAATGTCGTCGGCAAGTCCGATTGCCGCCGCCGCCACGGACGTGGCGGAGACAATCGCAGCCATCGCGCTCTGGCGCCCGTCTTCAACACGGGAAATGATCTCCTCGGCGTTCCGGCCGTGCGCGCCGGCGACGGCACCGGTTCCGAACACGATCCGGACCGCGTCATTCGAGCGCGTATCGCGAAACGCCTCCAGCGCAGCCTTCCGTGCTTCCTCCAACCGTGCGAATCCGATTGCCGTGAAGCTCCCGGCCCCGAAGTAGCGGTCTCGATTGTCGAAATAGTTGTCGTAGAAGAGCCCCAGTTGGGGGTCGAGATACGTCCCGTGTTCAGCCAGGAGGGTGATGACGTCATCGTTGCGGCGATTGCCGTCTTCGATCGCCGAGCAGCCGGCGAGAATCGCCGCGCTCATCACCTCAGGGCCGTTTGCGTGGATGGAGGCGCGCAGGCCCTGCGCGCTCGCTTCTTGGCACGCCGCCTGGATCTGTTCGTCGCTCATCGCGCGCTCGCCTCCATCCAGCGCGGAGTCCGATGCAATGACCATCACGACGTCTGCTCCGTCAGCCGCAAGCTCGCGAACACGCTGCCGGATCGTATCGGGGTCTCCGCTCAGGGCGGTCAAGGGGCTGAGTGAGGTGAGAATCCGAGGCCCCGGTAGGTCTCCGCGAGCGATGGCGTCTCGCAGGTCGGCATCGAGAGGGTCACCGAGGCTCTGTACGGTCGTAAACCCTGCCATCAGTGTGCGGTAGGCGTTGGCGACCGCGTGGAGCATCGCTTGTCCCTCGGTCTCGTCCGCCTTCTGATCCGCCGTCCCGTCGGGACCGAAGTGCGAGGCAAGATGCACGTGTGTGTCGATCCAGCCTGGCATAACGACGTGGTTCGAGAGGTCATAGGTCACGGCGCCGCGAAGACCGTCTATACGAGCGACGACCCCGTTCTCAATCGAGATCCGGGCATCTCTCCTCGTCTCCCCGGTGCCGTCAATCAGAAGACCAGCTCGGACCGTCGTCGTCTGGTCCTGTGCGCCGGCCATGACCACAAGTGCCATCAGGGCCGAAACGACGCTCGCAATTGTCTTCATCAACAGGATGGCCGTGTGTCGCTTACCGTTTGGGAACCTGGCGATAGACTCGATGCACGTTCTTGACACGCTGTTTCGCATTCAGTTGCGCGAGCTCGTCACGTCGCTGCTGCAACGTCACCCGTTCATCCTCGAGCTTGAGATAATGCGACAGTCGGTCTGCAGAGAGCTTCCCGTCTGCCACAGCCTGACCGACGGCACAGCCAGGTTCTGTCCGGTGCCGGCAGTCGCGAAACCGACACCCTTCTGCCAGGGCATCGACGTCATCAAACGTCGCCTCGAGCGCGCGTTCCGTGTCCCAGAGACGAAGCTCCCGCATGCCAGGCGTGTCGATAATCACGCCGTCGCGTGGGTGGAGGAGGAGCTCACGATGGACCGTCGTGTGGCGCCCACGCTTGTCGTGCTGACGGACGGTACGAGTCTGTTGCCGATCGTATCCGAGGAGCCGGTTGATAATCGATGACTTGCCAACGCCGGAGGAGCCAAGCAGCGCAATCGTGCGGCCGCCCTCGAGGTACCCGAGAAGGGCTTCGAGGCCGCGCTTGTCCTCACAGCTCGTCGTATGAATCGGCACATCGGGTGCGCTCGCCCTGACGGTGCGAACCGTCTCCTCGGCGTTCGTGGCGAGATCGGACTTGTTCAAGATGACGACGGGCATCGCACCGCTCTGCGACGCTGCGACGAGGTATCTCTCGATCCGTCTGAGGTTGAAGTCGCCGTCCAGTCCCGACACCAAGAATACTGTGTCGATGTTCGCGGCCACGATCTGCTGTGTGGTGGTGTCTCCAGCAGACTTGCGCGAGAAGCAGGTCCGACGTGGAAGGAGCGCCCGAATCTGGGCAGGGCCTTCTGTGCTCGGCCGTATGGCCACCCAGTCTCCGACGGCTGGAAGCGACGAGGCGCCAGCGGCGTTGTGTTTGAGCCGACCAGCAACGCTCGCGAGTGGCTCGGATAACGCGGAGTAGACGCGATACAGGTGGTTGTGCTCAACGCCAACACGCGCGGGCCGCAGGTCAGGTTCCGCGATCGCATCGAACGCATCAGCAAAGCCCTTGTCCCACCCGAGACGTGACAGCTGGTCGCTGCCGTGCGTCATCGTTTCCCTGCGCGTCTCTGGAGCATCTACTCAGATTACTCCGAGATCGCTTCCCACAACAGCGGCTCAGACTTGCGCGCACGAGGTTCTGGCTGGTCGGTGGCGCTCAGGTTGCTCACGCTCACGCCCAGTAGACGCACCGCTCGGACCCCGGCTGCCGTCTTTTCGAGAAGGGCCGTTGCCCGCGAGGAGACCACGTCGCCGTCCCGAGTGGGTGATGTGTCGGTCTGACTGCGCGTGATCGTCGTGAAGTCCGAGTATCGCACCTTGATTGTGACGGTACGAGCGAAATGCTCACGGCGTTCTAGCCAGTGTGCAGCCTGCCGGGCCATGCGGTCGAGCTCGGATCGGATGGTGTCTCGGTCGACCAAATCTTCGGGATAGGTCCTCTCCGACCCGGACGATTTCGCGGTCCGGTCCGGCATGACCGGCCGATCGTCCTCGCCGTACGAGAGGCGCTTGAGCCATTCGGCCTGTTTGCCGACCAGTTGACGCAGCAGCGTGTCGTCGGCTGTTCGAATATCAACCACTCGCTCGACGCCGTTCGCCCGCAGCTTTCGCGTCGTCACCGGGCCCACGCCCCACAGCGCACTGACTGGTAGCTCGTGCAGGAACGACTCGACCCGCTCGTGCGGGACGACGGTCAGGCCATCGGGCTTCTGCCAACCCGACGCGACCTTGGCGAGGAACTTGTTGGGCGCGACACCGGCCGAGACGGTCAGGCCGGTCGTGCGGGCAACTTCCTGCTTGAGGCGCCGTGCCACTGGCGTCGCCAACCGCTCTCCCCACGCGTTTTCCGTCACGTCGAGATAGGCTTCGTCGAGCGACAAGGGCTCGACGAGAGGCGTCACCGATCGAAACAGGGCCAACACCTGCTGCGACACCGTCCGGTACTTCTTGAAATCGGGACGAACGACCCTCAGTTCGGGACACAGCCGGACCGCCTTCGCCATCGACATCGCCGAGTGGACCCCGAACGCCCTCGCCTCATAGCTGGCGGCGGCGACGACACCGCGGCCTTCCGGACGTCCGCCGACGGCGACGGGCTGGCCACGGAGCTCCGGTGCCTCGCGTTGCTCCACCGAGGCATAGAATGCATCCATGTCGAGATGAATGATGCGACGCGACTGGGAAACCACGGTCGAAGTCTACTAAACTGAATGTTCTCCAGATGTCAAAACCACAGAAGAAGAAACGGATGACCTCCGACGCTTGGCAGGAGGCGCGCGACCTGGTCTGGCGTCACCGCCGCCGTCTGCTCCTTGGGCTGGCCATGATGCTCATCAGTCGCCTTGCGGGCCTGGTCCTTCCGGCGATGTCGCAGTTCGTGATCGACGACGTCATCCCGAATGGACGCGGTGATCAGCTCGTACTACTGGCTGGTCTTGGGTTCGGTGCCACGGTGGTACAGGCGGCCACCGGGTTTGCGTTGTCGCAGGTGCTGGGTGTGGCGGCCCAACGTGCCATCACGGAGATGCGCAAGGAGGTGATGGCGCACGTGACCCGTCTGCCGATCGGGTATTTCGATTCGACGCAGAGCGGCGTCCTGATTTCGCGAATCATGACCGACGCAGAGGGTATCCGCAACCTGGTCGGCACGGGCCTCGCGCAGCTGGTCGGGGGGTTGGTGACCGCGACAATCGGCCTGGGGGTGCTGTTCTACCTGAACTGGCAGTTGACCAGCGTGACGATTGTCATCCTGGGCGCGCTCGGCGCGGGCATGTCGGTCGCGTTCTCAAAGCTCAGACCGGTGTTTCGCGAGCGTGGGAAGATCAACGCCGACGTGACGGGCCGGCTGGGGGAGACGCTGGGAGGGATCCGGATCGTCAAGGCGTATACCGTCGAGAAACGGGAGCAACTCGTGTTCGCGAAGGGCGTCCACAAGCTCTTTCGGAACGTCGCCATGGCAGTCACGGGCGTGTCGGCCGTTTCATCGCTTGCCACGCTGGTTATGGGCGTGATCGGCGCGCTGATGATCCTGCTGGGCGGGCAAGCGCTGATTGCCGGCACATGGACCATGGGAGCGCTCGTCATGTACATCCTCTTCACCGGGCTCGTCATCGCACCAGTCATTCAGATGTCATCGATCGGCACGCAGATCACGGAGGCGTTCGCTGGGCTCGACAGAATCCGCGAGATTCGTGCGATGGTGACGGAGGAAGAAGAAGACGAGACGCGCCAAGCCGTCGCCACCGTGAGCGGAGAGATTCGGCTCGACAACGTGTCGTTCGAGTATGAGGAGGGCGTACCGGTGCTTCGCGACGTGTCGCTCGTGGCACCGGCTGGGACGACGACCGCGCTGGTCGGGTCGAGCGGGTCTGGCAAGAGCACGCTGATCAGTCTGATCATGGCGTTCAACCGGCCGCAGTCGGGTGTTGTCACGCTGGACGGGCAAGACCTCCAGTCACTGCGCCTCCGGGATTACCGTTCGCTGCTCGGTGTCGTGCTTCAGGACAATTTTCTCTTCGACGGGACGATCACTGAGAACCTGCGGTTTTCCAAACCTCACGCGACACTTGACGAGGTTCGTGAAGTCAGCCGCCTCGCGCACTGTGACGCCTTTATCTTGTCATTTCCCGACGGGTACGACACGATTGTCGGCGAACGAGGGGTCAAGCTGTCAGGTGGGCAACGCCAGCGAGTGGCGATTGCGCGTGCGATTCTGGCGGACCCCCGCATCCTGATTTTGGATGAGGCGACGTCGAGCCTCGACAGCGAGAGCGAGTCGATGATTCAGGACGGTCTTCGCGCCCTGCGCCACGGCCGGACGACGTTCGTGATCGCCCATCGCCTGTCGACGATTCAGAGCTCCGACCAGATTCTGGTCCTCGAACATGGTCAGATCGTTGAGCGGGGAACCCACGAGGAGTTGCTCGAGCTCGATGGCCGATACCGACAGCTGTATGACAAACAATACCGGTTCGAACGCGACCGGTTCATCAATCCGGGCGAGGACTTCACCCCCGAGCTGCCTGCGGTGGTGGTCCAGGGGCCCAGCCGGGGCCCGGGCGACCTCTAGGGGCGCATCGCCGTCCTCGGTGGCAAGGTATTTCATACTCGGGACACGAGGTCAGACGTTTCTAGCTCTGAGCTTTGAGGGAAGAAGACATCGGTGAGGAGAAACACCCCTTGAGTTGGCCGTCCTGGAGTCTGATCGCGATGGCCGTAGCCCTTCCGTTTGTCGGGACACCGGTCGGGGCTGGAGCCGAGCAGGGAGGTGGCACGATCAGGGGGATTGTCACCGTTGACGACGTCCCGGACCCCGTCATGGTGGCCGTCGACGCTGATCAGGCTGTGTGCGGTACAGAGGTCGAGGACCGAGCAACACTGGTCGATCCGTCAGGTGGCGTTGCCTACGCGGTGATCATCGTCAAGGATGCCGCCTGGCAGACCGATCCGCCACCGCCGGAGGTGAGCAACCGGGATTGCTACTTTGAGCCACGCGTGCAGGTCGCCAAGACCGGAACCGTCGTGACCGTCAAGAGCGAGGATGAGTCGTTGCACACGACCCACGCGTACGACGACCGTGCACGGACGATGTTCAACATTGCCATTCCGATCCCTGGGATGGAGATTCAGCGTCCGGTGCGGCGGCCCGGAGTGGTACGCCTGGAGTGCGACTCACACGGCTGGATGCGTGGTTGGCTGTATGTGACCAACGACGTCGCAGGTGTGACCGGTTCGGACGGCCGGTTCGAGATTCCGAATGTCCCTCCCGGCACCTACCAGCTAGAGATCTGGCACGAACGGTACAGCGGGACGTCGCAGACTGTCACGGTGACCGCCGGCGGACAGGAGGAAGTCGACTTCACGCTGCGCTGATTCAAGTGTCCCCGCCGCATCCACCACCAGCTGTGTCAGCTATCCTGCCCGTTCGGGCCGCCACTGAAGTCCCACGTTGAGGATTCGCTGCAGCAAGGCCTCGTACCCAAGGCCGGCGCGCTCCGCCGATTCTGCGAAGTCCTCACCGAACGCGACCTGTGGGTTGGCGTTGGCCTCGAGCACGAAAAACCTCCCTTCACCGTCGAGCCGGAGATCCATGCGCGCGTATCCACTCATGTTAAGCGTTCGATAGACCCGCTTGGCGACCCGCTTGATTGCCTCAGAGGTCGCGGCCGGGAGCGATGCCTCGCGGGTCTGGATCCCGTGTTTCTTCTGGTACTTCACGCTCCACTTGACGCGGTCGGTTGCGATGCGATGGGTCCCTTCCGGCATCTTGCCGAACTCCATTTCCCAGACTGGAAAGACCTGAAGCCGTTCGTTGCCGATGACGCCGACATATAGCTCGCGACCATCGACGAACCGCTCCGCGATCGCGTCAGTCCCAATCGACTTGTGCACGAACGCGACCCGTTCCTTCAGCTTCGCCTCATCGTCAACCACCGACGCCTGGGCGATTCCGATTGACGCTTCTTGCGTCAGTGACTTGACGATGACGGGAAACTTCAGGCGGCGCGGCTGCCGGAATGCGAGCCCACGCCTGAACACGGCGAACTCCGGGACCGGGATGCGATGATACGCCATCAACTGTTTCGATAGCGCCTTGTCGCGCGACAGCACCATCCCGCGCGGATTGCAGCCGGTGTAGGCCAACCGCAGCAGCTCGAGGTAGCTGACCACGTTCATATCGAATGCGCCCACTTCGTGGAACGCCTCCATGAGATTGAACGCAATGTGAGGCTTGAAATCGTCAATCGCCTGGCGAATGACACCAAGGTCGTCTTTGACGCCCAATGCGTGGACCTCGTGGCCGATATCGACCAGCGTGCTCGTCACGTCGTATTCAGTCTTCCATTCGACGGTCGCCAGATCTTCTTCGGAGACGTCGAGTGGAGGCACCATGTAGTCATGCATCAGGGCAAGGATGCGCAACTTCTTCATAGGGCCACCCGGTGCCGTCCACCGTGCAGGTAGTTCATGGTGAGTACGGTCAGAAGCACGGTGAAGTCTTGCTTCGTGCGGTCTTCAGAGGTTCTGAGATGGAGCTTGAGCTCGCCGCACCGTGTGACGATATCCTCGATGACCTGATCGATCGTGTACTGATACGTCGCCGTCCATCTGGCGACCAGCCGTCGGACGTCCCGCCGAACGCGCTTGATGAACCGATCGGCCGGCATGTTCGTGGCGTGCTCCGATGCGTCCGAGAAGAGGCGTCGCAAGTCGCGATCGTAGAAGTTCGGGTACTCCAGACCGTAGTGCTCGCGCTTGCGCTTGTAGTGGAGACGCAGCGTCCGCCGAACGCGTCGGATTGGCTCGACGGTCCGGGGTGTGGCGACGATCGGTTCCCTGTTCGCGATCTCCCGCATCAGCTCGTCCATGTACTCGAGCTTTCGGAGCGCCGGCCAGTCGGTGTATCGCCGCCGCCACATCGAGTGGGGGGTCAGCCAGACGGCAAAAGTTTCGGCGAAGTCTTCGTCCGGATGGCTCTGCGCATACCAGGGATCGAGGTGCAGGACAAAGCTCTTGCTATAGGGCCTGGGGATGTAGACCTCTGGATACGGGGTGGACGGCTTGCCAAACAGCTTCTGACGCCGGCGCCGACGTTGCAGCCGATACGCATTGTCGATGGCATGCCCGATCTCGTGGCGGAGAATCCGCATGCACCAGGCCCTGGTGCCGCCCTCGACCTCTAGCATCTGGCTGAGCTCCAGCCGTGCCAGCCGCGGATGAGCGAGATAGAAGGGGATCGCGACGCCCGGTACACCGTCGGGAGTAAACCATTCATCCGAGAGCCAATAGTGGCTCCGAAAACGAATCCCCTTCGCTTCGAGCTCTTGATGGACTTCCGCAATGCGTCGCTCGAGGGGGGTGCCCTCAATACCGAGGCCCAAGTCGCAGATTCGAACATCGAGTAGCTTGTCGTCCGGCCAGCTTGCCCATACGGGCTTCGTCCGACGACGCCTCGGTTTGGGCTCGGGCACCGCGGGGTGCTCGGGAAGCGGTACGGCGGCAGCAGACTCCACCATGGCAGCACATTATATGGGCGACGCAGTAGGATATCGCGTATGGGACGGCAGTACGTCTATACGATGAAGGGGCTTGGCAAGGTCTATCCGCCCGATCAGACCGTGCTGCATGACATCTGGCTGTCGTTTCTTCCCGGCGCAAAGATCGGAGTGATCGGCCTGAACGGTTCCGGCAAGAGCACGCTGCTGCGAATCATGGCGGGTGAGATCACGGAGTTCGAGGGCGAGGCGTTTCCGGCCGATCGGCTCAGCGTCGGGTATTTGGCGCAGGAACCGCAACTCGACCCCGCGAAGACCGTGGCGGGAAATGTGGACGAAGGCGTGGCCGAGCAGCGGTCACTGTTGAAGCAGTACGACGAGGCGACGGCGATGTTGTCGGGAGGGCACTCGGACCTGGAGGAGCTTCTCCGCCAACAAGGCGAGCTGCAGGACCGGATAGAGGCGGTCGGGGCCTGGGACCTTGACTCGCGCGTCGAGATGGCGATGGATGCTCTACGTCTGCCCCCGGGTCAGGCCGATGTTTCGAGGCTGTCCGGGGGCGAGGTTCGGCGTGTTGCCCTCTGCCGCCTGTTGCTCCAGTCGCCCGACTTGCTCCTACTCGACGAGCCTACCAACCACCTCGACGCCGAGTCGATTGCGTGGCTGGAGCGGTTCCTCGCCGACTACAAGGGCACGGTGGTCGCCGTGACCCACGATCGATATTTCCTGGACAACGTCGCGGGGTGGATTCTCGAGCTCGACCGCGGTGCCGGTATTCCCTGGGAAGGAAACTATTCATCCTGGTTGGAGCAGAAGCAGAAGAGCCTGCACGTCGAAGCGAAACAGGAAGCGAGGCGCCAGCGCACGTTGCAACGGGAGCTCGAATGGATTCGCATGTCACCTCGTGCGCGGCAGGCGAAGGGTAAGGCTCGGCTCAACGCGTATGAACGCTTGCTGGCTGAAGATCCAGAACGGCAGATCGAGTCGGTCGAGATCTACATACCGGCGGGTCCGCGTCTCGGTGACGTTGTCGTCGAGGCAGAGGGCATCCGGAAGAGCTACGGCGATCGCGTCCTGATGCACGAGCTGTCGTTCACGTTGCCACCCGGTGGGATCGTCGGTGTCGTGGGGCCAAACGGGGTCGGCAAGACCACACTGCTGCGGCTGGTGTCGGGCGAGGAAGAACCCGACGCGGGGTTGCTGCGTCTGGGCGATACGGTGACGCTCGGCTACGTTGACCAGCGTCGCGCGCTTGATCCGGACAAGACGGTTTGGGAAGAGATCTCGAGTGAGCAGGATGAGGTGACACTCGGCACGCGGACGGTAGCATCGCGTGCCTATGTGTCCTGGTTCAATTTCAAGGGTCGTGACCAGCAGCGACGCTGTAGCGCTCTCTCGGGAGGCGAGTGCAACCGCGTGCATCTCGCTAGGGTGCTGCGGGGGGGCGCGAACCTGCTCCTACTCGACGAGCCCACCAACGACCTCGATGTCGACACGCTGCGCGCGCTCGAGGACGCGCTGGTCGAGTTCGCCGGATGCGCCGTCGTGGTCAGCCATGATCGCTGGTTCCTCGACCGCATCGCAACGCATATCCTTGCGTTCGAAGGCAACTCGCAGGTCGAGTGGTTCTCCGGAAACTACGCCGACTACGAGGCCGACCGCCGCCGCCGTCTCGGGGCGGAAGCCGACCGTCCGCACCGCGCCAAGTTTCGGAAGCTCGTGCGCACGTAGCTCTCCCGCCGGAACGGTGCGGATTGCACAATGCCGCCGGCTTACGCGCTGCCCAGTGGGCGCGGAGTGGGGCTGCAGGGGTCCCCGCGCAGCGCCCACGGGGGCTTGGGGCGTTAGCCCCATCTAGGGTTAAAGCGGCCAGTCCTTCAGGATGCGCTGCGTCTCTTCGACGTGGCTACTTTCGTCTCGGATGAAGTCCTCGAGTTGTACCACGAGCCCCTTATC
This sequence comes from Vicinamibacterales bacterium, assembly GCA_965223015.1. Lineage (GTDB taxonomy): Bacteria > Acidobacteriota > Vicinamibacteria > Vicinamibacterales > UBA8438 > CAUZIB01. The sequence goes on from CBDCVL010000009.1 coordinate 269,215, forward strand.
GCCGAATTCTTCGGCTTCCTTCGCCCTCGTTGTGTAGCCGGTGGTCGCCTGCTGTTCTGATTTCAAGATCTCTTCGAGCATTCCGCGGTTACCTTTGGGGAGAGGAATCGGCCGCGGCACTGTCGTCGGCTCTCCGCCCAGCGAGACGACCTTGTTGGCGAGATACTGCGCATGCGCCTGTTCGTCGGCAACCTCTGCGAGGAAGAACTGCGACAGCTGTGGACGATATGGGCCGGTCGTCCGCGCGGCATAGGTAAGGTACTGGATGATCGCGCCAAGCTCGCTCGCAAGATCTTCGTTTAGTCGTTCAATCATCTGCTCTCTAGTCAAGGATCCTCCACCGGTACTCTGGGAAAGTCCGGGAGGGATGTAACCTCCCGAGCCTGGTGTAGGTGGCGCCGTTCGTGGATTACCTGAATCGCGAAGGTCGCCCCCACCGGGAATCGTAGCAGACCTATGGCCGTCAGGATCTTACCCGCGGCCGAGGCCGTTCAGAGACCGCTCGAATCCTTGGCCGACGCGACGGCATCAGCGCGTCCTCCAAACTGCTCCATAATAGAGAAGCCCGACGCCCAGAGGGGTGAGTGACGCGAGCCAAACGATGAAGACCAGAACACGCACTCGACCGAGCAAGAGATTCCCGGTATCGCTGCTTGCCGTGGCGCTGGTCGTGGCGACGCTCGACGCCCAAAGCGTTCCGGTCAGAGCCCGCCACGGCATGGTGGTGGCGGCCGAGCCGATCGCGGCTCGGGTTGGGCTCGAGGCACTCCAAGCAGGTGGAACGGCAGTCGATGCTGCGGTTGCCACTGCTCTTGCGCTTGCCGTGACGTATCCGGTCGCCGGCAACGTCGGCGGTGGCGGGTTCATGCTCTATCGTCCGGCCGAGGGACCTCCAGCGGCGTACGACTTTCGGGAGATCGCGCCGATTGGATCTTCGCCTGACATGTTCGTCGTCGACGGGGAGTACGATCGCGCACTCCATCACAACAGTCATCTCTCTGTCGGGGTCCCTGGCACCGTGGCCGGTCTGTATCAGGCGTGGTCGGAGCACGGTCGGCTACCCTGGCGGCAACTGGTCCAGCCTGCCGTTCAACTCGCGCGTGACGGCTTCGTCGTGTCTCACGACCTTGCCGATTCGCTGGCCGGCGTGTTGCCTCGCATGGCACCGTATCCGGCGTCTGTTTCGCAGTTCTCACGGAACGGCCAGCCGTACGAGGCCGGCGATCTTTTCCGCCAGCCCGAGTTGGCAAATACACTCGAACGGATTGGCGAGGACGGCCCTGATGGATTCTACCGAGGGCGGACCGCCGAGCTCGTCGAACGGGAGATGGCTGCGAACGGCGGTCTCATCACGCGGGCCGATCTTGCCGCGTACCAGTCAAAGAAACGCCAGCCTGTGATGGGGACGTACCGGGGATACGGCATTATCTCGATGCCTCCGATCAGTTCGGGTGGCGTCAGCTTGATCCAGATGCTTAACATCCTCGAAGGCTACGACTTGGCTGCCTCTGGCTTCGGATCGGCCCAGACGGTTCACCTGATGGTCGAGGCGATGCGGCGCGCGTATGCTGACCGAGCCAGATACCTGGGAGATCCGGCCTTCAACCCACGCATGCCGGTCGGCCGTCTCGTGTCGAAGTCATACGCCGAACAGCTGCGTCGATCGATCCGGATGGACCGCGCGTCAGCGTCGTCGCCGGCCTCGTTCGAATGGTCACCGGAGAGTGAAGAGACGACACATCTGTCGGTCGTGGACGCCGACCGTCACGCCGTCTCGCTGACCTACACGCTCGAGCAGGGCTACGGGTCACGAATCGTCGTGCCCGGAGCCGGCTTCCTGCTGAACAACGAGATGGGGGATTTCAATCCGGCCCCGGGACTGACTGATGGTGCAGGTCTGATCGGAACGGCACCCAACCTTGCCGAGGCTTCCAAGCGCATGTTGTCGAGCATGACCCCGACGATCGTGACCAAAGACGAGCATCTGTTCATGGTGACCGGGAGTCCTGGTGGCCGGACGATCATCAATACGGTCCTGCAGACGATCGTCAACGTCGTCGATTTCGGGATGAATATTCAAGAGGCGGTCGATGCCCCGAGGTTTCATCATCAGTGGCTGCCAGACCTGATGAGCCACGAACGCAACGGCCTGTCGCCCGATACCCATGAGATCCTCGAAGGTCTTGGACACCGCATCATCGAGCGAGCGATGCAAGGGGCTGCACAGGCCATTCGATACGACCCGCGCGACGACATCCTGGAGGGGGCGCCTGATCGGCGGCGGGAGGGCAGCACCGCCCGCGGCTACTGATCGCTGTAGATACGCTCGTAGGCTGCGCGGTTGGTGAGTACCTCGCGGACGAATCGACGAGTCTCCGAATAAGGGATCGAATCGACGAAGTAGTCCTCAGAGAGCTCGCCCGCGGCGGCCCACCAGACGGCGACACGTTCCTCGCCCGCGTTGTACGACGCGACGACAGGTGCAGCGGATCCGCTAAACATCGAGAGAAGGTCCCGCGTCAGCTGGGCGGCGATCGCGGCGTTGACGCCGGGTACGGCCAGGCTCGACCGGTCGACCACCCCACCCTGAATCACGTGACCGACGCCGGCGCGTTCCGCCAGGGCCTCTGCCGTGTACGTCATGATCTGGAACAGCCCGATCGCGCCCACCGGTGACCTCGCCTGCGGGTCGAACCGCGATTCCTGCCGCATCAATGAGAGGAGTAGCAGGGGGTCGACGTCCTGTGTCTGGCCTGACTGGGTCACCTCATCCCAGAAGGGTCTCGGAAATGCGAGGTGCCAAAAGTCGTCAGGCAGTCCTGCGGCCGGACGCTGAAGGAACGCTCCGAAGTGGGTCGCGAGGATCCGTGACACACTCGCGTAGTCGCCCGCCGCCGCCGATGTCCGAGCGGCCGTCAGCGCAAGGGCTCGGTCCTGCCGGCGCTGTGACAACAGGCGACGCAGATACCAAGCAGCGTCATCGACGAGGCCGGCCCTCGAGAGCACCGTCGCGGCACGGTATTCCGGGCGATCGGCGGTGTCGCGATCGAGCCTGAGATCGGGAAACGTCAAGTCGGTCGGTGGTCCGCCGATCCGACTCGCGGCGTCCGATTCGAGGCGCTGGCGCGCTCGCATGCCGTAGTAGTGGTAGGGATACCGATGCTCAACCGTGGACAGCGTTCGACGTGCAGTGGTGGCATCAGTGTGGCCCTCGGCGACACCAAGCCAGTACAGAGCAGCCGGTGCGAGGTCACCGCTCGGGCCTCGGCTGACGAGACTTCTGAGGTTTGTAAGCGCTCGTCCATTCTGTCCGTCGCGCAACGCCGCAACACCCGCGCGCCAGAGCAGCGCCCGCTGCTCGTCGGCCGATTGAGCGGACGCGAACAGCTGGCGATACAGATCGAGCCCCTCGGTGATCTCGCCGACGGCGACCAGGTAGGCTGCGAGCAGCGTTGCTGCGTCGCGCCGCTGCTGCAGCGTGGCCCCCCGTATCCGTCCCTCCCACAGGTCGAGGCCCGTCTGGCGCGCCCTCGTCGTATCGACCGTCCGTACCGCCAGCCTGAAATCTGTCAGCCGGATGTCGGGAACCTGGGGGCTGTCCGGGAATCGCTCGTAATATGCTCGACACGCCTCGACCGCCTCTTCGTTCGACCGTTGCGCGTACAAGGTGAGGATGCGCTCGGCCTCGATGTCAGCCGGGCTGCCATCTTGCGCGCGAGCGGTGCGCCATTCGTCAATCAGCGCCAGAGCGAGCGCGAACCGCGAGGCGTTTCGCAGTCGTCGCACGAGGGTGCGGTACTCCTCTTCACTGAAGGGCCGGACGCTTTGGCCGTGCGCTGAGAGCAATTGCCCTTCCATTCGTTTCGCGGTCTCGTAGGCTGTCGGCCGCCGGTGCTGCAGCTTCGCCTCGCGCAACTGCGTCAGGGCACCGTCGATGTCGTCTTCCTGCTCGAGCGCCGCTGCGATCTCAAGGCGTGCGTGGTCGGCAAACTCACCGCGATGTTGGCGGCTGATGATGTGTCGGTAGACACGGAGGGCGTTGGGTCGATCGCCGGCGTCGCGATAGGCATCGCCGATGCGCACGTTCAGATCGAGATGTCGCGTGGCATCGGAGCGGTCGAGCTGTGCGAGGATCGGCGCGGCATCGGCTGGCGCGCCGCGGCTGACCATACTTTCGACCAACGCGCGGCGAGCGAATGTCCGCATCCACACCTCACGGTCGATCACCGCGCGCCAGAGCTGCTCGGCCTTGTCCGCGTGGCCCGTCTCTCCGTGCAGCACCGCCTCCAGCACGAGAGCCTCGAGAGGAAGCCGTTCGGAGTCTGGAGTGTCTGCCGAGGTCGCCGCGTGGACTCGGTTGAGGATCGCCAGAGCCTCCACCGGTCTGCCGTCCCGCCATGCCGTGGTCGCCTCGGGAAACGCCGGTGGTGGGAGTCGGAGCTGCTCGCCTTGGGCGAGAGCAGTCGTCGACACCGACAGCAGCAGAAGCGAGAGAGTGCCGAACCGTTGGTACCGTGGCATCATGATGGGCTTCAGGTCTTTTGCCGCCTTATCGTCAGGCTAAGGTCCTTTCTCTAGGGTAGTGCAAGGTCCCGCGTCGAAGGCAGAAGGTTTCGGGAGTCGGACATCCTGTGGGCGGGGGCTTCGGTGGCGTTGGGCCTCTTACGATAGAATGCACGGTTGCGTAGATACGATGAAGGCAGACAGAGGAGTATGAGAACGTGCAGATCACACCAGGAAAACTTTCGGGCCTACAGGCCGTTTCAACCGAGACCGGCACGATCGCCGCCGCTGCCATGGACCAGCGAGGATCCCTCAAGAAGGCGTTGGCTAAGGAGAGCGGCGGTGAGGTGTCCGACGCGATGATGGAGGAATTCAAAGGGGCAGTCACTGAAGTCCTGACTCCGCATGCGTCGGCCGTTCTGCTCGATCCGCAGTGGGGGATCGGGCCGTCCAAGAAACGAAGCGACAACGCCGGATTGCTGCTGGCGTACGAGGAGAGCGGCTACGACAACACGCGTCCTGGGCGTCTCCCGGACCTACTGCCCCAGTGGTCCGTGCGTCGCTTGAAGGAGGCGGGTGCCAACTGCGTCAAGGTCTTGCTCTACTACACCCCGCATGACACCGCAGCCGTCAACGAAGAGAAGCACGTCTTCGTGGAGCGGATCGGTGACGAGTGTCGAGCCAACGACATTCCGTTCTTCCTTGAGTTCGTGACGTACGATGCCGATGGTGGCGATGAAAAGGGATTGGAGTTTGCGAGAATCAAACCGCAGGTCGTCTCGGCCAGCATGGCTGAGTTCACCAAGGATCGGTACAGCGTCGACGTCATGAAGGTCGAGGTACCGGTCAACATGAAGTTTGTCACTGGCGCCGCGAGCTATGTCGGAGAACAGGCCTACACGAAGGCCGAAGCGCTTGATCATTTCCGCGCAGCGGCGGCCGTTGCGACCACACCGTTCATTTATTTGTCGGCGGGCGTGAGCAACTCCGAGTTTACTGAGTCGCTGGAGCTGGCAGCTGAGTCAGGTGTGACATGGGCCGGCGTCCTGTGCGGTCGCGCCACTTGGAAGGACGGCATTCCGGTGTACGGGAAGGATGGGCTCGAGGCGTTTCACCGCTGGCTTCAGGACCAGGGCGTGGAGAATATTGGCAACGTCAATGAGCGTTTGAAGGCTGCCAGTCCCTGGTTTGCGTCATACGGAGTGACGTCGGCCGACGCTCTGGCCGAAGTGTGAGATACGTCTATCAGACGCAGGTCCTCGAAGAGCTTGAGACGCACGGCGTCCGTCCGGCGCCGACGACGCCACCAGAGCTCGTTCACGAATTCGTCAGCGATCTCTACCGGTTCGAGCTGCGGCGACTCAGGGCACGCCAAGTGAGCGGCGAGATTTCAAAAGGGGACTACTCTGGGCACGTCGTGGCGCTCCGCAAGCGCTACCTTCTCGTGTCCCTTCCGGTCAACCACTGGGCTGTTTCGCAGAGCGGAGAGCGCTGATACAGCGCCGATGCGCGTACGGCGCCTACCAGCCGACGGCCCACCCGACGACATTATTGAGGTTGATCGCCGGCCCCGTCAGTTTCGGTTCCCCCGAGCGCATGACTGCGAGCAACTGATCATGCGTGGGAGGGCCGTAGGGAACCGGGCTGTTGTGCAAGTCGAAGCCCCTAAAGTAGTCAAGCTGTGGAGTCCGGGCATAGACCTGGACGTAGTAATTCAGTCGAAGCAGGCTGCGCGCCTCCATGTCATCGGGCAACCGCTCGAGCTTATGCTTGATCCGTGCGAGCGACACGCCGAGTTCTTCAGCTTCCAGCGTCGCCTGTTCCGATGTGTCTTGGGCGGTCGCGAGACCGCCGCTGGTAGCGAAAACGAAGATGAAGAGCGCAAGGGCAATGATAGCTCGGCGTCTACACATGACTCGGTCTTTCCCGTGGGTTGGGCGGGACCCTTCCAAGCCACAGTACGGGCCGTCTTCTGGCTTGTCAAGGATTTGTCTATCCCGTGTGGGATTGTCCACGCTGGTAGGATGACCCTGCATGGTGTGGCTGTGGCTGCTTGTGGTCCTCGCGTTGAGTACGGCTGTGGCGCTTCTGGCGTGGCGCGTGAAAACCACCGACGAGCGAATGGCTCGGATGGAGGCTCGACTTGCCGCCGTGCTGGAAGGCCCGGACACTGGCCTGGCGGTGTGGGACCGCTCAGGTCGCCTCGTGGCGTGCACCCAACGGTTCAGGGAGTTCTATCCGACCATACAGCTCAAGCCCGGACTCGTCTTTGAAGACCTGATTCGGTACACGGCCACCCGTGGTCTCATCCAGATCGAGCAAGATCTCGTCGAGGCATGGGTTGACGATCGAATCGGCGAGTTTGGAAAGACGTGGCACGATGTTGTGCGGACACCGGATCGGCGGTGGATCGAGATCGATACCCGTCCGACCGGTGCCGGAGAGGTTGTCCTATCGTTCGCTGACACGACGCGAGTGCGGGAAACCGAAGCCACCTCGTCTCACCGAGGCGAGCGCCTCGAGCAGCAAACGCGCGATCTGAACCTCCTGACTGCAGCGATTGGGGTCGGCAGCGGGACGGGTTCCCCCGAAACCGCAGTCGCTGAGGTTGTTGCGCTGGTCTGCGCGTGGGGTGCCTGGCCCGTCGGCTACGCCTATCGGGTTGTGGGCCCTGGCGACGCTGTCATGGTCGAACCGATGGCAGCGTGGCACGTGGCTGCGGATCTGGGGGAGACGGATGTCGCTCTCCGTGAGGCGGTCGAACGGAACCCCTCGCAGCGCGAAGACGGGATCGCGCTTCGAGCGTGCCGCACCGGCCACATCGTATGGATCCCGAACATCGGAGTCGACCCATCGATCGGGTCCCACTTGCGAACCGCGATGACCGACTTCCGCGGGGCGTGCGCCGTTCCGGTGCTGTGCGACGGTCAGACCGTGGCGGTTCTGGTGTTTCTGTCGCGCGACCAGCTCATGCCCGAGCCAGCGGCCACCCAACTGCTCGAGGTCCTCTCCGAAACACTCGGGTGGGTGTATCGCAGGTCCTCCAGTGGGTGAGGCAACAGCCGACAGGACACCAAGACTGGTATAAGATCGCCCTGAAAAATGGCCGAGCATACTGAAGCACCAGTGCATGACCGTCCGCCGGCGGCAGGGTCCCCGAGATCGGGCAGCGACGATGGGGCCCCGGACCTGCGTGAGCATGGCGCGCCGGTTCGTGGCGAGCCTCAAACGCTCGACACCCGTCTGTTCGTTCAGCTACAGGTGTTTACGGGGTGCTTGGACCTGTCACCTGTGATCGGCGCGGTGAGGGCGAGCGGCTTGACCGGTGCGGTCTACGCCAATGTGAATGACGCACGGGGTGTGGGTGTCGTGGTGATGGATCAAGACCCCGAGGTGTTCGTGAAGGCGTTTCGGTCGCTTCTTATTGCGCCGCCGTTCTCAACGCTGACGCCGATGCCGGACTTCACGATGATCGGTCGAACGTACGCGCAAGGGCGCGAACCCGACCTCAAGGATTTTCTGCTCCACAAGGTGCCGCGGAATGTCTTGAATCCTGACAACCCGTGGGCTGTCTGGTATCCGCTCCGTCGCATCGGGGCCTACAACCGGTTGTCGCGTGCTGATCAAGGGAAGATCATGATGGAGCATGGCATGCTTGGCCGACGCTACGGCGAGGCTGGCTATGCCGTCGATGTCAGGCTCGAGTGTCATGGAATCGACCGCGACGACAATGAGTTCGTGATCGGCCTGATCGGCCCCGAGCTCTACCCCCTGTCCAAGTTGATCAAGGACATGCGTTCCACTCGCCAGACGGCTGAATTCATCCAGGGGATGGGACCGTTCTTTGTCGGTAGCGCGGTCTATCAGGCGTCAGTACCCGAGGCCGCGCGCCTGTCCGATGGCCACTGAGCCAGACCTGCTCGACCAGCTGGAGCTCCCCAAGACAGATCTCAGGTCACTGACGCGGAGTTTCGGGCCTGGAATGATCTTGATGATGACTGGTATCGGCACCAGTCATCTCGTGACCGCTCCGGCTGCCGGTGGACGGTTCGAGTATGCGCTCGCGTGGTGCCTCCCTGTGGCGTACCTCTTCAAGTACTACGGCTTCGAAATGGCATTCCGGTTCACTCACGCCACCGGACGGAGCATGCTCGATGCGTATGCGACCGCCCCGCGCAAGTGGCCACTCTGGTACGTCATGGTCACCACGCTCGTACAGTGCGCGATCGGTCAGGCTGGCCGGCTCGTGGCAGCGTCTGCGGTGGTCTACTATTTTCTTGCCGAGTACGTCGGTTTCAGCACCCGAATCGAGTACGTCGGTATCGTCCTGGGTGTCGTATCGGTCACGATGATTCTGATCGGGCGGTACGCCGCGGTCGAAGTGGTGACCAAGGCCATGGCTGCCATGCTGTTTGTCTCGACGATCGGGGTGTACCTGGTCGACCCAGCACCCGTCTCGGCACTGGGACGATTCTTCGTGGTCGATGTGCCTGACGGTTCGTGGCTCGTCATTGCAGCGTTCCTCGGATTGCTTCCGACTGGAATCGATGTCTCCCTCCAGGGATCTGAGTGGGGCAAGGCAAAGAAGGTCGGGATGGGTCGGATCCGCAGCCATCTCGAGCGCACCGGTCGAGCCGCCGCCTTCGACCCGCTGACCTCTCCGGCGGCTGACCTCCGAATCGATACGGCGGTGCTTTCGCCGCACGCTCGCGAATATTGCCGGCGCTGGTTCCGAATCGGGCAGTTGGACTTTGGGGTTGGACATGTCGTGTCGTTTGTTATGGCGGCGATCTTCTTGCTTCTATCGGCCGTCTGGCTCTACCCGAGTGCGGTGGAGGGCAACGCTGTGATCGGGGAGATCGCCTCAATCTTCACGCAGAGCGTTGGCCCGAGCATGATGTTTCTGTTCTTGGCTGGAGCCTTCGCGGCGACGTTCTCGACCGCGTTCAACTACTTTGATGGCTGGCCCCGGGTGGTCGGTGCATGCTGTCGAAATCTGTTCAGGTCGACGTGCGACCTTTCGGGGATTGCCCGCGAAGATCTCGACCCCGAGCGCCGCCGCCGGTGGTATTCCGAATACAACATCTATCGTCTCACGATGATGTATTCGCTCGTGGCGTCGGTCGCCATCATCGCCGGTGTACCGCGACCTGTCTGGCTGGTTCTGGTGGCTTCTGCACTGGCACTCTTCGTGGCCCCAGTCATCTACTTCCTAAACGTCTACTACTGCTTGAGTGTCATCCCGCGGAGCGATGCCGTCTTTTATCCAGGCCCGTTCGAGCGGTGGTTTGCGGGGCTGAGCGTCGTCGTCTTCTCAGGGCTGACGCTGGTCATCATCATGGCGCGGGTCTTCGGAGTGGCTCTCTTCGGAGGCTGAACACAGCTGCGGTGATTAACAGGTGACATGAAGATCTGCGTTGTTGGGGCTGGGGCGATTGGCGGCTACATGGCGGCGCGGCTGTGTGCCGCGCACGACGTGTCGGTCATAGCTCGGGGCCCGCACCTGGCCGCGATTCGTGCCAACGGCCTGACGCTGGTCGAAGACCAACACGAGCTGGTCGCGCAGCCGCAGGCGGCGACAGACCGCATCCGTGACTTGACACCGCAGGATGTTGTCTTGCTTGCGCTCAAGGCCCATCAGATTGAGGCCATTGTGACCGACTTGCCGGCGCTCTTGGGTCCGGGGACGGTCATTGTGACGTTACAGAATGGGATTCCATGGTGGTACTTCCGGAAGGTGCCTGGTGCCTATGCAAACCGGGTAGTCAGGGCTGTCGATCCGGACGCGGTTCTCTTCAACAGCATCGATCCGGAGCGGATCATCGGGTGCATCGCCTATCCGGCGGCTGTGGTCGCGAAGCCTGGGGTGGTCCGGCTCGTCGAGGGCAACCGGTTTCCTCTTGGTGAGCTCGATGGCAAGGACTCCGAACGGGTAAGAGCCGTGGCTACGGTTTTCACCGAGGCAGGTTTCAAGGCGCGGATCCTTGATGACATCCGGTCTGAGATCTGGCTCAAGCTGTGGGGTAACCTGACATTCAATCCGATCAGCGCGCTGACCCACTCCACCCTCGCTGGTATTTGCCAGTTCCCGCTGACCCGTCAGTTGGCGGCGGCGATGATGACCGAGGCGCAGGCGGTCGGCGAACGGCTCGGTGCGACGTTTCGTGTGCCGTTGGAGCGGAGGATTTCCGGTGCTGAGTCTGTTGGCCACCACAAGACATCGATGTTGCAGGACGTTGAGGCAGGCAAGGCGCTCGAGATCGGCGGTATGCTTGGCGCCGTCGTCGAGCTTGCCGACCTCGTCTCGGTCGAGGTGCCTACCCTGCGAGCGCTCCACGCGTGCGTCAGCCTGCTGGACAAGACTCTTCAGGACGAGCACATTCGAATCGCCGGCATCCCGTCCTGAGTGTCACGCTGTAAAGGAGAATCGAGATGAAAGCTTTGGACGGGGTCAGGATCCTGGACATGACGCATGTCCAATCCGGTCCGACCTGCACGCAGCTGCTGGCCTGGTTTGGAGCCGACGTGATCAAGATCGAGCGTCCGGGCAGTGGTGACGCCACTCGCGGTCAGCTCCGAGACATCCCGGATGTCGACAGCCTCTACTTCACGATGCTCAACCACAACAAGCGGAGCCTCACGCTCAACACCAAGCACGATGGTGGTCGGGAGATCTTCACGAAGTTGATCGCTGGCTGCGATGTGCTGGTCGAGAATTTTGCGCCGGGTGCCCTTGACCGGATGGGGTTTTCATGGGAGCGGATCCAGGAGATCAACCCCAGGCTCATCTACGCCTCCGTCAAGGGGTTCGGACCGGGTCCGTACGAGGACTGCAAGGTGTACGAAAACGTCGCCCAGTGTACCGGGGGCAGTGCAAGCACGACAGGGTTCGACGACGGGCCGCCCGTTGTGACTGGGGCGCAGATCGGCGACTCCGGGACCGGCGTTCATCTGGCGCTGGGGATCGTGACCGCACTCTTCCAGCGCGAGCACTCGGGCCGGGGACAGCGGGTTGTGTGCGCAATGCAGGACGCCGTCTTGAACCTATGCCGAGTCAAGATGCGTGACCAGCAGCGGCTCGCGCATGGGCCGCTCACAGAGTACCCGCAGTATCCCCACGGACACTTTGGGGCCGCGACGCCGCGCTCAGGCAACGCGTCGGGTGGGGGGCAGCCTGGCTGGATCGTGAAATGTCGCGGATGGGAGGACGATCCGAACGCGTACATCTACATCATCACACAGGCTGTGGCGTTCGATGCGCTTGCCCGAGCGATCGGGCGCGAAGACTGGGTCGACGATCCCGAGTGGAATACTCCGGCAGCTCGGCTACCGAAGCTTGATCAGCTGTTCGACGCGATCGAGCAATGGACCATGACGAAGACGAAGCTGGAGGTGATGGAGGTCCTGAACACCTTGAACGTGCCCTGTGGCCCGGTCCTTTCGATGCAGGAGCTGGCGGCGGAGCCTGCGCTGCGATCCACTGGCACGGTGGTCGAGGTCGACCATCCCGACCGCGGGCCGTACTTGACGATTGGCAATCCCATCAAGCTCTCAGATTCGCCGGTGGACGTCACGCGGTCTCCGCTACTGGGAGAGCACACGACGGAGGTGCTGGAGTCGGTTCTCGGGATGACGGCCGATCAAATCGATCGCGCCAAGAGTGACGGGATTGTCTAGTGTCCCGTGTCAGAAGTTCGTAGACGAAGTCCAGGTGCGCGGCGCTCGGTTGGCAAGGCGCGACGATGGAGCATATTGGGCATATGTCACTGAGGCGCCACGCAGCTAGGCGAGATGCACGGGACACTGTCCGCGCCTTGCCGGACGGGTGCATCGCCGGCCTGGGTGTCCAGATTGTTGCACTGGCCTCATGAGATTCACGTGCGGAGAGCATCTTCGATCGGCCGATAGAGTGGGGAGAGGACGAAAAACCCCATGAGATCGCTGAACGAACTGGTAGGGACCCTGACCGGCGTGGTTCTGGTTGCCGTCGCGGTCGGCAACGCGCGCGCTCCAGTCCTCGAGGTTGGGCACCGGGCCAGGACCGTTCAGCCCGGAGAAGCAGTCGTGATCGAGGTAAGATCATCGGAGCCGCTCGTTACCGTGAGGGCGACGGCTTTCGGTTCGACCACACATTTCTTTTCCGGCACCGACGATGTGTGGCTGGGTCTGATTGGGATCGACCTCGATATCCGACCTGACGAGTACGCGGTCGCGGTTCGAGCGACGACGGGCAGCGGCGAGACGGTACGCACCGCCTACACGCTGGCCGTCGAGGCCAAGGAATTTCAAACCCGCCGTCTCAGCGTGAACCCCAACTTCGTGAACCCTCCGGCTGACGTGCTCGAACGGATCCAGCGCGAGGCTGCCCGACAGGCCGAGATCTTTGGGACTTCGAGCGAGGGGCGGCGCTGGCGGGGTGGGTTCTTGCGCCCGGTGGGCGGTGAGGCCACCAGCAGCTTCGGACGCCGGAGTGTGTTCAACGGCGAGCCTCGGAGTCCGCACAGTGGGACCGATTTTCGATCAGCAGAGGGGACACCCATCAGAGCTCCCAACGCCGGGACCGTCGTGCTCGCCGGTGATCTGTACTTCTCTGGAAATGTCGTCATCATCGACCACGGATGGGGGTTGTATTCGTACTTCGCCCATCTGTCGGCGATCGATGTTGCCGAGGGTGATCTCGTCGAATCAGGTCAGGTCGTAGGGCAAGTCGGTGCGACCGGCCGGGTGACGGGTCCGCATCTCCATTGGACGGTGCGGCTGAATGAGGCCCGCGTCGACCCCCTCTCGCTGATGGCGCTCTTTCCTGCGCCGGAAGACGAGTAGCGACTGGTCGTTGCGTCCAGGCTTCCGCTCCGATCAAAACCCAACCCGCAGCCCGCCAACTGCGTGCAAGGATCCCAGCTGCAGATCAGGCTGTTCGATGCCCTGTAGCTCGATGGAAGGCCGAGACCGGCTGTAGCGCACGAGGACACCGACGCCCACGTGATCGAATAGCGCCGAACGGCTCAGCACGCCGATTCTCCGGAGACCGTGGTACGCCAGGTCGACCCCGACGTGATATCCCCAACTCTTCACCGAGAGGCGTTCGACATGACTCGCCACGATGTCGACAGAGTCGAAGGGAAACCCCTGTTCGGATGTTTCGATTCCCGAGACTAGGTCCTGAGACGCGTCGAATCGTGACGGCCCAGCCAATACCGTGAGCCGCGTCGACGAACCGAGCGGTATCGCGAGCTGTGTCGACACGTGGTAGATGAGCTCGCGGTGTTCGAGGTCCTTTGCGGAGGCTGTGGCGGTTCGGTGGAAGTCAAAGAAGAATGGGTGCGGCACCTCCGCCTCGACGTTGGCTGTCGTCTTCCCGCCAGCGTGCGAAACGGACAGCCCGACTCCAAGGCTCTTCCACACGAGCGTCGAACCACCGCCGTCGAAGACGGTGTATGGTGCGAGCGTCTGTGTTCCTCGCACCGATCCGATTTCCCGATGAGTCGAAAACCCGGCCACATCGGTCCGGGTCGCCGAACCCGTGTGCACACCGATGTTGGCGCCCACGGTGACGCGGTGCCCTGGATCCGATTGGGTCGCGACGCGACCAGGCACCAAGAAGAGGAAGAAGATAACGACGAGCGGAGCCCGGGCTCTAAGGAACATGATGTCGATCACTCCACACCCACCGCCGTCCAGGCTGCCGCGATCGTCTGTGTGACGGTCTCGTCTTCTGAGAGATCGCGCGCTGACTGAAGCGTGGCCGCACGAGCCATCGAAAACGTCGCGTTCTCTGGGAGAAGGAACACGAAGGCTCGGTAAAAGATTCGCTCGACGAGGTCGCGATGTTGAGGTCCGAGACCTGCGACCTCGATGCCGGACGTCTGGTTGATCCCACCCTCGACCGCGAGGTAGTAGACGTGGGTGGCAATCGTGGAATTCGTGTGGACTCCACCATTGTCGGAAGTTCCCAGGAATCTCAGCGAATAGTGATCGGGGTCGCCCCGTGAGAGCGGGTTCGAGAGCGAACGGATACCGGCAGGTCGGAGAATGTCCTCACCAACGAGGTAGTCCGCTTGTTCCGGCTGGTGGCGGCCAGTCTCGGCCATGAAGAATTCAGTCCCAACGCCCACGAGATCGGAGAACGCCTCGTTCAACGCGCCCGATTCTCCCTCGTAGATCAGCCGCGACGAGAAATCGGTGACAGCGTGACCCAGCTCGTGCGCCACGATGTCGATTCCCGCCGCAAAGAAGTCGAGCGTCTGTCCGGTTTCGCCGATCGTCTGGCCGGGTGGCAGTCCTTCGCCCAACACGATGATCCCATCCTGACCGCACGACCCGCAGAAGAAGGCATTGAGGTGGAAAAGATTGGCAACCTCGGTTGGAACCGAGAAAAGGTCGGCCCGGTGAACGGGATGCACCATCGCCACTACTGGGCTGTTGCGGTCGTCCAGTCCCTTTCGTCCGAAGCGTTCGTAGAGATAGTCGAGTGTCCACCCGGAGCCGGTGTGTGCGTCGACGCTCGCTCCGTCCTGCCAGACGTTGTCAGCGTCACGGGCCAGATCAGCGCTGGTCAGAGCGGTTCGTCCGTCGAGCGCCTCGAGAGCACGTTCCCAGTCACCCCGCATGTCATAGGTCGACACTCTCGCTGGACGTAGCCCGTCGTCTTCGTGGAATTGGTCCCCTGACAGCCGGACGCTGAGCTTCTTTCGGTCGCCCTTGACGCCGAGGCCCTCGCCGACGGCGCAATCAGGGCAGGACGCCTGGACCCCTTGGGTCGTGAGAGCGCTGCGCGTCGAGACGACGGTCCCCGTCAGGGCATCGATCTCACTTACGACGGGCCGTGCATCCCGAAGGTTTGTATCTGATAGACGAGCCGGTATGCGTCCTCGTCGTCGTCACGCGCGATCACGAGATCGGGTGTTGATAGCACGACCATATCGTCGGAGCCGACGATCGCAACGACGTCTCGATCTGACAGTGTTGGCTCGACGGCAATCGAGATATCGGGATAGATCTGGCCGAATAGCGACCGGCTTATCCCGCTGTCACTTTGCACGCACACGCTTCCGCCGGAGACACGCACACCTCTGTGAAACTGCGCAAGGCGCTGATGGATTCGTCCTGGTGCCAGTGGGTCGTCGGCGGTCTCGACGACCCGAAGCGTTCCATCCCGGAGCATTCCGCCGACAACCTGACTAGCGCCGCCGAGGTCGCCGCTCTGAGTCGCGGTGATGACGAGGGGGCTGAGGGTGCCTTGCTGCTGCGCGACCGCCTGGGCGGCGAGTAACGTCAGGCTCGTTGCGTAAAGTGTCCTTCGAAGCGAGCGGTTGGAGAGCATTTCAACTAGGCTATTGAAACAGAGCCACTTAAGTAGTTGACCGGTCAAATAATACTAGAGCCACGGTTGTGTGACACCAACGAGCCGGAGCAATTCGCTTTCGGAATCAGGGAGCACCGATAGGTCGTTTCGGGCCCTCGCCAGCATCAGGAGCCCGTGGAGACACGCAACGAGCGCCTGGGCGGCCTGGAGCGGACTGCCCAGCGACACCTGCCCCCGGTCCAGCGCATCTGAAATCAATGCCTCGAAGGTGCGGGTTTCACGAGACAGCAGCTCGTTGACCTTGTCCCCGACCTCGGGATCCTGGGGGCCGAGCTCGAGCGACAGATTGGCCAGGAGAGATCCTCGGACTCTCCCGCTCGATTCCTGATCGGCGTAGTGGAACGCGAACAACTCCTCCAAGAAGGATCGAAGGGCATCGACCGGGCGGTGTGGTGGTTCGGCCTCCCATTGGCGCAACATGCCCGTTTCATCCCACGCCGCCTCGACAACCTCGAGAAGCAATGACCGCTTCGACGGGAAGAAATGGTAGAAGCTGCCCTTGTTCACCCCAGCTTCTGAGCAGAGCTCGGCAACGCCGACTGATGAGAAACCGCGGTTTCGAAATAGTTGGTCGGCGGCTGTGAGCAGCCGTTCCCGTGCATCGCTCCGCCGACCCATAAGCCACAGCCTATCGAGTCCTTCACGACTGGTCAACTAGTGGAGCGTTCTTATGATTCGTGAACGAATCGTAAGGACACTCCACTAGAGTGCACGCTGATTCGGTCTAGTCCTCGACGTCGGGAAGGAGGCTGGCGAGAAGATCTGGTCGGTGCTCGGTGAATGCGATGCCGGCGTGGTAGCGCACACGGTGCGCGTCGATCTCAGCTCGGGCCCAGGCGACTGTTCCCTTCGTCCGAAGCGACTCGTCCCCTCGCACGATTGCGACCCAGACATTCTCGTGGGGTTTGACCATCGTCGACGCAATGACGTGCGCGCCGGCCACGGATAGTTCGACCACGTCGACGTCGGTCTCGTTGAGCATAGCCGTCGTCCCGGGCCGGAGCGCTACGCGCCGTGCCCGCCGCGCCGGCTGACGTCCGAGCGGAGTGGACATGTGCGCCAGTGCGCGACCGGTCGCATGGTATCCGAGAGCAGCGGTTTGATCCTCCGGCAGCATCCTGATGTCGAGTTGCACCAGCTCCGGATTCGAGAGTGTGAGCGAAACTTAGTTGGAAATTGAAGCGGCTCCAAACCCTGTGGTTTGATGACGTTGCGAGACGAACATCACGCCACGAGAGAAAGGAGCCGAGATGAGCAGTGTCCTACGATCGGTCAGGAAGCGCAAGAAAGGTCGCACGTTGGACGCGGTCGACGTCATCGACCGAGAGGGGTACGCGGAGCTGGAGGTCGATGCCAAGGTGGAATTGATCCGGTCCTTGATTCCGCTGGGGTTGATGCACATCGAGGAATTGCTCGACGAGGAAGTGACCGCGCTGGCTGGCGAACGCTACGCCCGCAAAGACCCGTCAGTCGGCGGGCGCCGTCATGGGAGCAACCCCGGGACGGTTGGGTTGGCCGGCCAGCGCGTGCCGATTCGCGTGCCCCGGATTCGCCATGTCACGGAGCGCGAGATTCCACTGCGGTCGTACGAGGCGCTGCATGGCGATCGCGCCGTCAATGACCTGTTGTTGAGGCGCGTGCTGTATGGGATCTCGTGCCGCAACTACGCGGCGGCCGCCGAGGCGATTCCCGGGGCGATCGGCCTGTCGGGGTCGACGGTGTCCCGCGCGTTCATTCAGGCCAGCGCGACGAAACTCCGCGAACTCCAGGAGCGGGACCTCTCCGGGGAGGACGTTGTGGCCCTCGTGCTGGACGGCAAGACGTTCGCCGAGGCGACGATGGTCGTCGCGCTGGGCATCACGATGACGGGGGACAAACGCTTCCTGGGCTTTGTCGAGACGGACACCGAGAACGAGCAGGTGTTGACACCGTTCCTCCGGTCCCTGGTCGAGCGGGGCCTCGATGTTTCCCAGGGGCTTCTGGTGATCGTAGATGGCGGCAAGGGGCTCCGGGCGGCCGTGCGGCACGCCTTCCGCCACCGCGCCCTGGTGCAACGGTGTCAATGGCACAAGCGCGAGAACGTGGTGAGTTACGTGGCCAAGCGTGAGCAGCCGGTGTGGCGGCAGCGTCTCCAGCGCGCCGACAACCGTCCGGAGTACGACGAGGCCCTCGCCGCCCTCCAGTCGCTCCAGCATGAGCTGGAGGATCGGAACCAATCGGCGGCCGGCAGTCTGGCGGAAGGCCTGGACGAGACCCTGACGTTGCATCGCCTCGGCGTGTATGGCGTGCTGGGCCGGTCGCTGAAGACGACGAACGGCCTCGAGTCCATCAACGCGCGCATTGAGGAGCGCTGTGCGAAGGTCGATCACTGGCAGAACTCAAGTCAACGCCAGCGCTGGCTCGCCACGGCGCTCCTGGACATCGAGCCGCGTCTACGCAAGGTGATGGGCTACCGGCACCTGCCCAGGCTTCGTGACGCATTGAAGCGAGAGTTGAAGATCGACACGACGACATCGAAGACGAAAGCCGCGTAAGCAATCAGGAGTCGCGGAGAGTTTCAACTAGGAATGGGCTTGACTCGGATTCGACCGTAGTTCTTGAATGAGCGCGAGCCCTTTGGCAGAGTTGGCGAAGAGCTGTTCGAGCACGACAACCCGGGCCCTATGCTGTTTGATGATTCCCGGCGCGTTCCGCGCGTCCCTGTCCGCGACCGCGATGAGGTCGAGGGGCGCGAGCTGCTCGCTCCACTTGGCCACCAGATGCTCGGATGCGATGAGCACGGTGGGCGAGGTCTCGGACGTTTCTGAAATGTCGTGGGGAGCGGGGCTGACCAGCATACAATTCCGTTTCTATGGGTGCCACAAGAAGCAAGGCCGGCGCCATGCGGGCGCCACGAGCAGCCCGGCTGCAACTGACTCATGGTGGGCTTGTTATCAGGATGTTCTTTCGCACGCCCCTGCCTCGGCTGAGCTCTACACTGAGATCTGAATGACAGATCCGAAATCATCATCCAAGATGACGCACGCGTTGCCGCATGCACTAGGTCGAGATGGCCTTGGTGGCAGCGCTCTTCGCCTTCTCGAGTGTCGAGCGGTTTTTCTCGACTACGATGGCACCCTCACGCCGATCGTTTCTCTGCCTGAGCTCGCGGTCCTCTCTGACGACGTTCGCCTTTGTGTAGATCGCCTGTCAGTCGTCTGCCCGGTCACGATCGTCACCGGTCGAGATGTCAGCGATGTGCGCCAGCTCGTCGGTATCGATCGGCTCGGCTACGTGGGGAGCCATGGCCTGGATGTTGTCGGCCCGGAGGGAAGCGGTTTGCGTCGAGAGGTGGCCGCCGAGCTCGGGCCGGAGCTCGACGCCGCGGAGTCTGAGATCCGCCGGCGTACTGCCGCTATCGATGGAGTCCTGGTGGAGCGCAAACGCTTCAGTATCTCCACACATGTTCGATTGGTTGATGCGAGTCTCCACGCGCAGGTCGACGCGGTCGTGGACGCGATCGGCCGCGCGCATCCGTCGCTCAGACGGGAGGGAGGGAAGATGCTGTACGAGCTTCGACCCGACGTCGACTGGGACAAGGGTGCTGCGGTCCGATGGCTCCTTGATGGAATGAGTATCGATCGGTCGGCAGCACTCTACATTGGCGACGACCTGACCGACGAGACGGCATTCGCGGCGCTTGCCGGGCGAGGCGTGACGATCGTCGTGGCCGACCCGGAAGTCGATCGATCGACGGAGGCGCAGTTTCGGCTTGACGGTCCAGCGGACGTACACGAGTTGCTCGGTCGCCTCGTGCACCTCATCGAGCAGGAATCGACACGTCCTCCGGACTTGCCGTGACGTGCCCACAGACAAGCCGCGAGCTGCGGATCATCTGTTTGATACAAGATGGGTTCGGAGCTTGCGGAAGGCCTGGCCTCGATGACTGACGACGGCCTTTTCTTCAGCTGAGGCTTCGGCCAGGGTTCGCCCGTAGGGTGGATAGTAAAAGATCGGGTCGTATCCGAACCCCGCTGTGCCGCGGGGCTCCGGCGCCAGTTGCCCTTCTATGCTGCCTGTGGCTTCGAAGACCACTTGCTCACCGTCGGCGAGGGCCAGTGCGCACACGAAGCGCGCGGCGCTTCCGGTCACGCCACGCGACTTCAACTGCTCGCCGATCGCCAGAAACTTCTCCTGGTACGATCCGCCGTTGAACCGCGCCGACAGAACACCGGGTGCGCCGTCGAGCGCATCGATTTCAAGCCCCGAGTCTTCGGCGACGGCCAGCTGCCCTGTGAGGACGCTGTAGTGGGTGGCTTTCGCTCGTGCGTTCTCGGCGAACGTCGTTCCGTGTTCCTCAGCCTCGTCTATACCCGGATACTGATCCAGCGAGCCGAGCTGTACCGGAAGGCCCGCCAGGATATCGCGGATCTCGGCCAGCTTGTGGGTGTTGGTGGTCGCGACGAGCAGTCTCACGCCGTCGTGCTGCCGGGTTGCTCGAGATCCGTCAGGTAGGGACCCACGATCTCACGCTGCAATGTGATGAGGTGAGCAATGCTGGTGTCAGCCAGAGCGAGCAGCTGGGCCAACGCGTCATCTCCGAACGGCGCGCCTTCTGCGGTACCTTGAACCTCGATAAAGAGTCCGCTCGCGGTCTTGACGACGTTCATGTCGACATCAGCCTGCGAATCTTCCTCGTATGCCAGGTCTGCCACGGGCTGGCCCCCGACGATTCCGACGCTGATCGCGCCGACATAGTCGTTAATCGGAAGACGGCCGATCTTCCCTTCTTCTCGAATCTTCTCGAGGGCCAGCACGAGCGCGACGAAGCCACCCGTAATCGAAGCGGTTCGCGTCCCACCATCGGCCTGCAGCACATCGCAGTCGAGCCAGACGGTTCGTTCTCCAAGCGTGTTCAACTCGGTCACCGCTCGCAGCGACCGTCCGATGAGCCGTTGAATCTCCTGGGTTCGTCCACCGACGCGACCCTTCGAGGCTTCACGGGTCGTTCGCGTCGAGGTGGCGCGAGGCAGCATGCCGTATTCAGACGTCACCCATCCTTTGCCAGTGCCCCTCAGAAAGGGTGGCACGCGGTCTTCGACACTCGCGGTGCAGAGGACCTTGGTATGACCGGCCTCGACGAGCACTGACCCTTCTGCGTGCATTGCCCAGTTCGGAGTCAGACGGGTTGGGCGCAACTCGCTTGGGCTTCGCCCATCGGGTCGCCCCTTGGGTGCGAGTGGTTCAGATACTGACATCATTCCTCGGGATCCTCGTCCTGTTCGGGTGCCGTGTTACGTTCCGGTTGATCTACCCACTTCATGTTTGGCTCGAGCGGACGACGGAGGTCGATATGCCCGGCGAGAGTATCGACCTCGCGCCCGCCGATCAAGATCTGGACCGCCGAGATCTCGGGGATGTTCGTCGTGAGAGCGTTGACGAGTGCGTAGACCGTGAAGAGCTCGTCGAGCGAGCCGCCTCCGTGCTCTCGGGTTACGTCCAGATTCAGGTCGACGAACGCCACGCCGTCGAGTGTGACGTAGATGGCCCGCAGCTCGGTGCCTGCTGGAAACGGCGACGCGAGTGGTGGGGGCGCGTCGCCGAGCTGATGCTCTACGACGATCCGGGATCGTGTGACGCTGTCATCACCCACGGTCAGAGGAAGCTCACGCTCGTGGGCGACAAGAGACATGCCATCCTCTGCAACGAAGAAGAGCGGGAATGTGTCGCGTTGGATGGTTGGGGTGTCTGCCGGCGTTTCCTCGGCGCTTCGACTGACGCCCTCAGTCGACGGCTCGGGGTCTTCGCTCGAGCCTGAAAAGAACAGGGCAAGCGCTGCGAGCACGAGCGCGACGCCTCCGCCCGCGTAGGCAACATACCGGCGGTTCCATCTGGCCGCGGATGCCTGCTTGGGGCTCACTCGTCACGCACCTGCGTTGCCGATGGGCGACTGTCAACCTGAGGCTCGCCTGCACTCTCGACGTAGCGTCGAAAGCGCAGGATGCTGTCGACCAGCGCGTCGACAACGGCGTTCTGGAAGCGGGCACTGCCCAATCGTTGTTCATCCTCGGGATTCGAGATGAAGCCCATTTCGACCAGTACGGCCGGCATGTTCGCTCCGACGAGTACCCGAAACGGCGCCTCCTGCACTCCGCGCGTGCTCATCGGGACTCGTCGGCCTAGCTCTTCATGGACGATGCCGGCGAGTCGTGCCGACCCGTCGAGGTATTGAACCTGAGCCATGTCCCACTCCACGAGGTCGATCGCCCGAAACCCACCCCCGATCACCGGAACCAGCTGCCCTTCATGCTGCGCCAGCTCTCGGGCCTCCGCGCCGTAGTCGTCCATGCTCAGATAGAACACCTCGGCGCCCGTGGCGGACGGCCGGATCGAGGCGTTGACGTGGAGGCTGATGAACAGGTCGGCCTTGTTCGTGTTGGCGACAGCGGCCCGCTGATCGAGTGGAACCGCGTCGTCCCGCCCTCTCGTCAGGATCACCCTCAGTCCGAGCCGCTGCTCAACCGCGTCTCGCAGCCGCCGCGTGACGCTCAGCGCGATGTCCTTTTCAAGCGTGCCGTCGCTGCCGCGTGTTCCATCATCGCCACCGCCGTGTCCCGCGTCGAGTGCGACGACCCGAACCGTGCGCGCCATGCGCAGGTCTGGCAGCGTGTCTACTGTCCCGGCGGGGAAGGGAGACGCTGCGGGCGCCGCCGGTGTGACTGGCGCCTCCGTGTCGGCATCGACAGCACGCGGCGCCGCCGTCAAATCGATGATCAGCTCCGTCGAGTCGCCGGGGACGAGCCGGCTCGAGACGGCGAACGCCGAAAAGGCCGGACCGAGGTCAACCAGGAGCTCGGCCGCAGAAGGGTGGACGAGGACGCGGCTGACCAGATCGCCACGGATTCCGGGCTCCCGTTCCACGTCGAGCGCGTCGGCTTCGAAGCGAACGACAATCCGCCTGCCGTCCTGCTCCACTGAAAACGGCGTGCTGGGTGTGACGTCGAACGTGAGCCGCCCCCCATCATTCTCCGCGCGATACTGTCCCTCGACGCGCGGAACCTGAACGTCGCCGATGAGAACCATACGCGAACGCGGCCGCACCTCCAGAGTCTGATCGAGGAACGGCGCCAGAGCGCGGTTGATGAAATCCAGGGGGACGAGCCACCGATCGTCCGTTCGCCGGGGTGACGTCCTGAGCGACACGAGTCGACCCGCCACCGACACGAGCTGCTGGTCCTCGGTCAGAATGATGACGTTTCCGTTGAAGGTCGCCGTGGCCGTGTTTTCGCGTTCGTCCGGCTCGACCTGGAACCCGAACACGTCCGCCAGGTCGTCGAGCGCGACCATGTCACGCTGCCGCGTGCGAACGATTCGGACGCTCTCGCGCCCCTCGGACGAGACGAGCACGAGCGTCTCGTCGAGAGACTGCGCGGCGAGCGAGCCGCCGGAGAATACCTGGCAGCCAAGTGCCGCGACGAGGCACACCACACGTGACATAGGAAGCATTCCGGCGCGGAGATTGCGCGCCGACCAGATCGCACCCACTTTCTCTGGATGATAGCACCGTACACAGGCTGAAGCTGGGCCGTCTCCAGTAGGTACAATGAAGGACATGAGAATCGTAGCGGTGATGGTCGGACTGCTCCTCGCTCACGTGGGCGTGGCGACGATCGCGGGAACAGGTGCTCTGGCTCAGCGATGGCCCTTCGAGGTCACCGACCTCGCCGACCGGGAGTCACTCACGATTCTCGTGTTCGGCGACGCAGGGACCGGCGACGCCGGGCAGTACCGCGTGGGCCAGGCGATGTTCGAGACGTGCGAGCAGCGTGGGTGTGACCTGGGTCTGATGCTTGGCGACAACATCTACGCGAACGGCATTGAGGTAGAGAATCGAGATGACGCCGAGGCGAGCCTTCAGGAGATCCTCGAGCAGTTCGACGAGAAGTTTGCGCAACCGTATTCGGCGTTCCTCGCGTTGTCTGGGTTCCGTTTTTGGGGGGTCCTGGGGAACCATGACTATCGCCGCAACGCAGTGGGCGCGATGGTGACGTACTCGGAGTTCAGCGACCTCTGGCGGATACCTGCGCTTCACTACGAGATCCCCCGGTTGCCGGATTGGGTGCAGATTCAGGCCATACACACCGACACCGACGAGCGTCGCGATCTCAATGGCCTGCAGGTCGGTTCCATCAGACGTAATCTGTGTCGTGACGACAATCCAGATCGCTGGAAGCTCCTCTTCGGCCATCAGCCCATCTACAACAGTGGTCATCACCGGAACGACGCACAGGAACGACGAACACGGGCCCTGGTGGAGCAGCCGGTGATTCTGGAATGCGGTATCCATCTGTATATGGCGGGTCATGCCCATCACCAAGAGCACTTGACGGCCCGCGGCTTCGAGCAGGTGATTCAAGGGACTGCCGGCAGGTCGAAGGGACGTAGCAGGCCTCGCGGAGAGCGCCATGTGGCGCAGCGGTTTTTTTCGGAGGCATTCGGGTTTGCGATCGTCACGGTCGACCCGATGCAGCTGCGTGTCGATTTCTACGACGTCCTCAATACACGCGAGAAGGCCGACGAGGTCGTCTTTGCGACTCCCGACGAGATCGTGACGTCATACTCGTGGTGTGGGACTCGAGCCGACGTCGGACAGCCTGCGGCCGACGCCCCTGGGTGCCAGACGTTGCCGTGAGCGCCCTCGACCCCAGCTCGGGGTTCCCGCACGATCTGCGGCAACCGCTGGAGACGCTGTGGGACTATCTGGCCCTCTCGGAGCGTCCGCAGCCTGCTGATGTCATCTTTGTGTTTGGCAGCCAGGACCTGTCGGTTCCCTCACGTGCCGCGGAGTTATATCACGAGGGACATGCGTCGCGGGTGCTCGTGACCGGCCGCTACGGTCGCATGACACGCGGTGTCTTTTCCAAGCCCGAGGCGTTGGTCTTCAAGGATCGACTCGTAGCCGAGGGTGTCCCGTCGTCAGCCGTCTTGACCGAACCCAAGTCGGCGAATACCCTCGAGAACGTCCGCCTCGGCATGGAAACGATGCA
Source organism: Vicinamibacterales bacterium (assembly GCA_965223015.1). GTDB lineage: Bacteria > Acidobacteriota > Vicinamibacteria > Vicinamibacterales > UBA8438 > CAUZIB01. Next base: position 294,109 of record CBDCVL010000009.1, read on the forward strand.
CCGATCCGGTCAAACGTCAGGTTCAGCTCTGCTCGTGGCCAAGGGATTCGTGATGCGCCGGTGTGTGGCGACGTTCGCCCAGCAGTTCCCGCTGGTGGCGGTCTGCGCCTGTCCGCCGGGTGGCGGGCTGGAAAACGCACTCGATCGGAGCGAGCGAGCCTTCGCGTTACGCCTGGTTGCGGAGGTTGACAGGCTGGACCGATATGCGGCGGCGGGACACATCTGCCATCAGGAGATTCCCTCGGACGTTCGCCACGCCGTCCGCCACGTCGAGGAACGGATGGACTCTTGACCCGGTTCTACGAATCACGAGGGCACTCCACTCCTGCCTTGCGAGGCGAGCGATGCTGCGACCCAGGCGACCCCCGCGGCAACGAGTCCGCACATCGCCGGTGTCAGACCACCGACGCCCTGGCCGGCGGTGCTGATCTGTACGACGGCCGCCAGTGAGACCCCGCCGGCGATTGCAGCCAGCGCCTCGGTCGAGCCCACACGCCGGCGGTACAACCCTGCGATGACAGGGACGAACAGGCTGACGCTCAACAGCGTGTAGAAGAACTCGAGCGCATCGACAATTGACTCCGACACGATCGCCAGACCGGTTCCAAGTACCCCGCCCGCGATCGCGGCCCAACGTGCGGCCCGGAGCAGGTCGGCATCGGATGCCGCGGGTCGAACGAACCGGAGATAGAGGTCCTGCGAGAGAGATGTCGACAGCATGAAGAGGATCGCGTCGGATGAGCTGACCTCTGCCGAAAAGAGTGCTGTCAGTCCGAGCGCACCGACCAGAGGTGGCAGGGTCTCCATGAGCAGCGTTGGCAGAGCGAGATCGTGGTCGAGGAGTGCCGGAAAACTTGCGCGAGCGATCATCCCAAGCAAGGGTGGACCAGCGGCGAATGCCAACAACACACCTGCATTGATGCCAACACCGACCCTGACGGCCGCGTCGCTGCGCGCACCGTACACCTTTTGCAGCAGACCGGGTGACACGATGAAGGCGGGTCCGAGCATGGCCAGGTAGAACCACCCCGAGCCGCCGCCTTGCCAGAACGACCAGTACCCCTCGATACCCTGTGTCGCCGTGATCACTCGGTCCCAGCCTCCGACCGCATGCAGGGTGAGCGGGAAGACGACGACGAAACCGGTCAGGAGGACGACGAGCTGAACGACGTTGAGCCAGGCCGCGGTGAGTAGACCACCGGCCGTGAAATACACCGTGACGACAAGTCCCCCGATGACACATCCAACCCATCGGTCGACGCCGGTCACGACGTTGAGTACCGACGCGATGGCGATGAGCTGGCCAGCGAGAATGGCAAGCGTGCCGACCCACAAGAGAGCGGCGACGACGGCGCGCACGACGTGGCCATACCGGAATTCGAGGAAGTCGCCGACCGTGCGCAGATCGTGCTTCTCGGCGAGCGCACGAATCACCGGTCCGATCCACCACGCCAGCACGATCGACCCGAGCCCCGCCGACCCGACCCACCACCAGGCACTCAGCCCATCACGATACCCAAGTGCTGCTGCTCCGACGGTCGACCCGGCGCCGATGTTTGCAGCGAGCATCGTGGATGCCAGGAGGCCGGGCCCCAGCCGCCTTCCCGCCACGAAGAAGTCGCCTGACGTGCGCACCCGCCGCCCGATCCATAGGCCGAGACCCATGAGAAAGACCGCGTACGACAGCACGACGAACAGATGGAGATTCAGGGTAATGGGTCCTCGAGCGCAGCCTCGGATCCCAGGCCGTGGAGGACCGATCCGAGGAACTGCTCAACCGCGAACGTGGTGAGCTGTCCGCACGGGCCGCTGAAGACGTAGTCACACCCGTGAGTTGCCCAGGGCAAGCGAAGCACGACGTGCGGCACGTCTTCCTCGAGCAGCCGTGCACTGACGATCTCGGCGTGAAACGGTGAGACGTGCTCGTCCCGCAAGCCGTGGATGAAGAGTGTCGGCGGTGACGCCGACGTAACGAATTGGGCCGGCTCAGCCGCGTCGTACTGGGGGCCGTGCGTGTCTGGTGGTCCTCCCAGATAGTCCTCCAGTACAGCACCGGAATCGACGACCTGCTCCTTGGCCGGGTTGTGGTACCCCCAGCGTAGCGCCGCGGGACCGTAGAGCGAGATGACCCCTCGAATCGACGGGTCCATCGAGGTGTACGCCCCCAGCATCGCGATCTGCCCACCTACGGAACGGCCCAAGAGCGCAACGCGGGTTGGGTCGACCCCGTGAGTTGTCTCGAGGTCCTTGACATACTGGATCGCCGCCAACAGATCCTCCTGCGGCGCAGGAAACAGGTGCGCTGGGGCAAGGCGATAGTCGATGTTCGCGACGACGTAGCCGCGGGCCGCGAGGTACCGGCTGAGGTTCTGAAAATCGCGTTTGGTGCCATCGGTCCAGCCGCCACCATGAATCACCATGACGACGGGTCGGCTGTCGACTCCGTACTCAGGCCGATACAGGTCGAGCGCCAGTCGCTCGCCGTCGACAACGTCGTAGACATGTTCATCCACGATGACGTCGCCTGCCGAGACACCGAACATCAGGTCGGCAGCAACGAGGGGCTGGGGACGGGGCGGGGCGTCCGTCGTCGATATCGTCCTGGGGACACCGAATGTCGCATGGAGGTCGGCCGCGAGTGTCGCCGCCGAGCTATAGGCGCGAGCGAGGGGGATGAGGAGCAGGACTATCCCGACAGTGGTCAGCGTCGCCGCGGTGCCGTGTAGCCACGAGCGGTGCCACTTCAGCAACAGAAGGAGGCTCAAGAGACCCAGCCAGTGCCCCCATTCGGTCAGGATGATGCTCGCCTGCCACATGAGGGTGGTTTCGGGTGACATCGTGGCGAGCAGTCCCGCCCCGCACACAATCGTCCCGGACACCAGGCGACCGAGTGCAGCCAAACCGACACCCTTCTTTCGCGGCATGTCAGGTCTCAGTTATCCCAGGCCACTAGTGGACACTCCACTAGTAGGTCGGCGTCACCTCGATCGCGTAGTCGGGCCAGCACAGAAACGGCGTCAGTGGGTCCGATGGATCGGCGATGGCATCGGACGTCGCCGTCAGGGCGGTCAGTGCGATGCTGCTCGCTGCTCCGTTCGTGCTCCCAGCCGTGAACGTCGGATCCAGCATCCGCGCGATCTGATCACGCGCGTCTTCCAAGTGAAACCGCGAGGTGCGATTGCCGGCTCGGTTCATGGCATCATCGAGCGCGCCGTCGAGCACGCGCAGCTCACCACGGACAAATGCCCGCTCGTCACTCGTGACCGGTCGACGGCGGTTCAGCTTCTCGCCCATGATCGACAGGTAGATCCGCTGGAGCTCTCGCCGGTAGGGATCAATCTCGACTTGTGAGTCTTCGAGCTCACTCCACACGCCCGCTCTTAGCTCGTTGAGGAAGGTTGCGGCCGCGTACGCCGCATCACCGTCCAGCGCTTCCTGCTCGACGAGACGAACGATACGTGCCGAACTCAAGAGGCTCCTGAGCACCTGTCCTTGTGCCGATCCGATCCGGGCCACGACGCCCGAGACCTCGATACGCCGGAGAATCTCGGGCTCGATCAGGAAATCTGGCGTCTCGAGCGCGTTCTCGGCGAGAAACGTCATCGCTTGGTGCTGACGTGCCTTGGGGATGGTGACGAACCGGACACCATCCTGCCCGGCGTGCTTCTGCTGCGAATCGTAGCCACCGACAACCTGCGCCACGTGACTCATCTCGGTGGCCCATTGACCGACCAGGCCGGCGTACAGCTCCCCGAGGTCGTCGTACGGCTCACCAGGCTCCGTCGTCGCATCGAGAAGCAAGTTCGCCACACGCTCGAGATTCTTGAGGCCGAGGGCTGTGGCCTCGACTGCGTCAGCATCACCAACGGCCTCCGCCTGCTCACCGGGGTCGGCGCCTCGTGAGCCGTTGGTGTTGAAGCGGAGCCACGGCGTGTCATCCTGCATCCGTGCCCAGGTGTCGAGCGTCGGTCGCTCGTCGTCCGGCGTTGGCGCGTCCGGAATGGGTGAATACCCCCACATCGTCGCCCACGTATCGTACGGACCGATCTTGGGAATCAGATCGGCCGGGTCGATCTCGTCCTCGGGCTGCGCGACGTAGTTGAAGCGAGAGTAGTCCATCAGAGTTGGCGTGTGACCCATGGTCGAGACCCAGTCGGCGTCCCGGACGCGTTCGAGCGGATAGAGCGAGCTCGCCTTCATGTTGTGCTGGAACCCGAGGGTGTGACCCACCTCGTGCGCAGCCACGTAGTGCAGCAAATCACCCATGAGCTCGTCGGGCAGGGGCAGGTCCCGGGCACGTGCGTCGAGCGGACCGACCTGCACGAAGTACCAATTCCGGACGAGGTTCATCACGTTGTGATGCAACTGAATGTCAGTCTCCAAGATCTCGCCGGTCCGCGGGTCGTGCACGTGGGGACCGCTCGCGTTCCGGACTGTAGACGGGAGCCAGCGGATCACCGAGTATCGGGCGTCCTCGGGGCTCCACTCTGGATCCTCTTCGGGTGTCGGGGCCTCGCGTGCCACGATGGCGTTCGAGAAGCCGGCCGCCTCGAACGCCGGCTGCCAGCTCTCCACGCCCGCCTTGAGGTAGGGGACCCATTGGCGAGGTGTGGCGGCATCTATCCAGTAGACGATCGGCGTGACCGGGTCGGACATCTCAGCCGATGGGTCGCTCTTCTCGAGGCGCCAGCGCGTGATGTACCGACGTTCAACTGACCGATGTTCATCCCGGCCGTAGTCCCGCTGTCGAACCGAAAAATACCCCACGCGCTCATCGAAAAGCCGGGGCGTCATGGGCTCGTCTGGAAGCTTGACCATGCTGTAGTGCAGCACCACGCTCGCGCTGCCGGGTCGCATCGTGCCAGCCCGCACGACCGTCGGTGTGGTGCGGTTCCCCGGAGGTGACGCCGTGTATGTGTGGGTCGTCTTGACCTCGATGTTCGTCGGGAAGGCCAGGACTTCCTCGACGAACGACCGCTGGCCGTCAAACCCCTGCGCGCCCAATCGAGAGCGCGCACTGAATTCGGTAATCTCGGTGGTAAAGAGGGAGGTGACGTCGATCACCGGAGCATCGTCTTCACCCAGCGCCTCGATGTCGAACGCCCGAATGATCGGATCGTTGTTGGCGGCATCGACAGCCCGGGCAATGGGCAGAGATGGGTCAGCGACGATGTCGTACGAGATACCGCGAAGCAGCACGCGGTCGTCGCGTCGCTCCCAGCGAACGACACGGTTCCCGAGAGCCTGTCCTCCGTATCCGACTCCCTCCGCGGTCTTGGCGATCTGACTCACCCACAGGAACTCCGTACCCAGCTCGGTGGCTGGAATCTCGTAGTACACCTTTTCATCGATCCGGTGCACCATGAAGATGCCGTCGTCTGAGAGGGCGGCGTCGGTGATCACCTCGTCATACGGTTTGATCGAGTCCTCTGAATCGGTGTCGTCCGCATCATCGTCCTCGTTATCCTCGTCGTCCTCGTTGTCTTGGGCATCATCGGTATCATCGTCCGCCGGTTCGTCCTGTCGGAGAGGCTCCAGCCGGGCTGGCTCACGAGGCTGCGCATAGGTGGAGAGACCCGCGAGGCCCCATACCACAAGGCATATCATGGAAACGAGCAGCGTTCGTTGCGTCATTCGGTCCTCCAACACAGGACAGGAAGCGCCGCCATCCTACCACGCGTCGCGACTGCGAAAGGTTCAGTTGATCTCGTCGTTCTTGCCGATCACGACCACGCCATCCGGTGACATGGTGAATCGCTCTCGGTCGTGCTGCCGATCGACGCCAATCCGTGCGCCGGCTGGCACCCGCACATTCTTGTCGAGAATCGCGCGATGCACGGTGGCCCCCTGACCTACGTCGACTGAGTCGAAGAGGACCGAGTCCTTGACGTCTGCGCCGTCGTTGACGCGAATACCGGGCGACAGAATCGATTGATCGACCCGGCCCCCGGTGACGACCACACCGTTGCACACGAGTGAGTTGAGCGCGAATCCATCCGAACCGCCTGAGCCATGGATGAACTTGGCTGGCGGGTCACCGAGCTGCCAGGCTCGGATTGGCCACCGTTCGTTGTACAGGTCGAACACAGGGAGAGCCGACACGAGATCCATACTGGCAGCGTAGTACGAATCGATCGTTCCCACGTCACGCCAGTACCCACGCTCGCGGTCGGATTGCCCAGGCACGGTGTGAGTATTGAAGTCCCACACGTGTGCACATCCTTCACCGACCAATAGCGGAATGATGTCGCCTCCGACGTCATGCTGTGAGCTCGTGCTGGCGGAATCGCGCGAAACGGCGTCGATCAACACATCGGTGCGAAACACGTAGTTGCCCATCGACGCCAGTGAACGCGTTGGGTCGCCGGGCATCGGTGCTGGCACATCGGGTTTTTCCATGAACGCTCGGATCTGTCCGTCGGCCTGCGCATCGATCACGCCGAAGGGGTGTGCCTGTTCGATCGGGACCGGCTGGGCCGCGACGGTGACGCCCGCACCCGACTCGACGTGGTGTGCCAAGAACTGACCAGGGTCCATCCGATAGATGTGATCTGCACCGAGCAGAATGGTGTGGTCGGGTCGTTCATCCCCAACGATGTTCAGGTTCTGAAAAATGGCGTCGGCAGAGCCGGCAAACCAATGCGGTCCGATCCGCATCTGTGCCGGTACGGACGCGACATATTCATCAACGATTCCAGACAACGACCAAGTTCTGACGAGATGACGGTCGAGGCTGTGACTCTTGTATTGGGTCAGGGCGACGATGTGGCGGAAGCCGCCGTTGACCAGGTTCGACAGCGCAAAATCGATCAACCGGTACTGCCCGCCGAAGGGCACAGCCGGTTTGGCTCGGTCCCGAGTCAGCGGAAAGAGTCGCTTGCCTTCACCGCCGGCAAGGACGATCGACAGGGTACGAGGAAGGTCGATCATATGGTCATCTGCGTGGATGGGGATGCCTCTGGCGCGAACACCAGGACGCTCAAGGGCGGCAGCGTGAGATTGATCGAGTGGGCGCATCCGTGGAGCGGTTTGGCGTCCGAGTCGACCGACCCGTGGTTCCCAAGGCCGTGACCGCCATAGTACTCGGCGTCTGAGTTGAGCAGCTCTGTCCAGGTTCCGTCGTGTGGGACTCCGATCCGGTAGTCTGTCCGTTCAACCAGCGTAAAGTTGCACACGAAGAGCAGCGGGTCGTTATCGCGGCCGCCCCGTCGCAGGAAACTGACGACCGTTGATGCGAGGTCACTGCGGTCGACCCACGCGAAACCGTCGGCGCTCGCGTCTTGCGCGTGGAGTCGAGCGTCGGAGCGATAGCGCTGGTTGAGGTCTCGCACCCATCGCTGTAATCCTGCATGGAGCGGGAGTGAGGCGAGATGCCAGTCGAGGCTGTGCTCGAAGTCCCACTCGGCAATCTGGCCGAATTCGTCGCCCATAAAGAGGAGCTTCTTGCCAGGGTGACCGAACATGTAGCCGTAGAGCAGTCGAACATTGGCGAACTTCTGCCACTCGTCGCCAGACATCCGGCCGACGATCGACCGTTTGCCGTGGACCACCTCGTCGTGTGAGAGCGGGAGGACGAAATTCTCGGAGAAGGCGTAGTCGAGGCTGAAGCTCAGGTCGTGGACATGATGACTGCGGTGGATTGGTTCCCGACCCATGAACCGCAGCGTGTCGTGCATCCAGCCCAGGTTCCACTTGGACCCGAAACCGAGGCCACCGGTGTGTGCGGGTGCCGAGACGCCAGGCCACGCGGTCGATTCCTCCGCGATCATCATCACGTCAGGAAAGTCCCCGTACACGCACGTGTTGAGCGACCGCAAGAAGTCGATCGCTTCGAGATTCTCCCGGCCACCATGGATGTTGGGGATCCATTCCCCGTCAGGCCGCCCATAGTCAAGATAGAGCATCGAAGCGACGGCGTCGACGCGGAGTCCGTCGATGTGATACTTCTCGATCCAGAACCGTGCGTTGCTGATGAGCAGGTTCTGGACCTCCGAGCGGCCGTAGTTGAAGACCTGTGTGCGCCATTCCGGGTGGCGCCCTTGCCTCGGGTCGGCATGTTCGTAGAGGGAGGTGCCGTCGAAGCGCGCGAGCCCGTGCTCATCGTCTGGAAAATGTGCCGGAACCCAGTCGAGGATGACGCCGATGCCGGCCTGATGGAGCGTATCGACGAACGCTTTGAACTCGTCGGGCGTGCCAAAGCGGCTGGTCGGTGCGAAGTAGCCGATCGTCTGGTACCCCCATGAGGCGTCGAGAGGGTGCTCTGTGATCGGGAGCAGCTCCACGTGGGTAAATCCCATGTGGGTCACGTACTCGGCGAGATCCGATGCAAGTTCGCGGTACGTCAGCCAGCGCGACCCGTCCTCTGTCACTCGTCGCCACGATCCAAGGTGGACTTCGTAGATCGAGATTGGCGCCGTGTGCGTCTGACGCGCGGCACGTCCGGCCATCCATACGCTGTCTTCCCACGCATGGTGGGCGTGGTCCCACACCATCGACGCGCTTTTCGGCCTGAGCTCCGCCGCAAACGCGAACGGGTCTGCTTTGTCCGGAAGCTCGGCGCCGTCACTCGCCAGAAGGCGGTACTTGTAGAGGTCACCCTGACTGACGCCTGGCACGAAGCGATGCCATACGCCGGAGTGGTCGCGCCGCTCAAGTCGGTCCGACTGGGTGTTCCAGTCATTGAAGTCCCCGACGACCGACGCGGCAGCAGCGTTCGGCGCGACCACGGCGAAGTGCACGCCGTCAACGCCGTCTACCCGACCCGGATGCGCACCCAACTTGTCGTACGCGCGGTAGTGCCGACCCTCACCGAGGAGGTGCAGGTCGTAGTCGGTCAGAAACGGTTGGGCCAGACGGTCAGTCACCGTGCTCGTCCCCGTCGGCTCCGAGCGGAACGGCCTCGTACGAGGAGCCGCAACGTGTCATTCATGTGTGGCAGTCGCGCGAGCGCCTCGAGGCTGTAACGAGCCTTCCGTTGCCAATTGGCATGCTCCCACGTCGTTCCCGGAATGTTCTGCGGGTCGGTCTCCTCCCACAGGTCCTCGAGGCTGGCGATGACCAGACCCGCACGGCTCCTGGCAAGTCTCGCGAGGCACCGTTGTAACACGCCGATCGCGCCATCAGATACCGGTTGACCGGCCTGCGCCGGAGCGGGGAGACGACGGAGCGCCGCAACCCGGGCCCGGCGCCGCGTATGCAGTCGGCGGGCCTCATCAGGTTCAAGCTGGCCACGCGACAGGCGTTCGTCGATGTCGGTGCCTTCGAAAAACCCCTTGAACGTCGGTGTGTCGTGGGTGTTGACGCAGGCAAGCGCGCCTGTCGTGACCGGTCGAAGCGGGCGTGCCGATCGTTCGTTGAGATTGAACTGGGCAACGTAGAGCTTCGCCACTCGATGACGAGTCATAGCTCGATTGACGTCCCGCGGAACCGTGCCAAGGTTTTCCCCAACAATCGGTGTTCGATGTCGGTGCGACTCGAGACTGATGATCGCGTACAGTTCGTCGCTCGGATAGCGGACATACACGCCATCGGTCGGATCGAAGCCACGTGGTATCCAGAACAGTCGATGCAGCGCCATCACGTGGTCGAGCCGCAGTGTGCCCGCCTTCTGGAGCTGTCGCACGAGTGCTGCCCGAAAATATCGGTACTTGTCCGCGCGAGCTGTTTCTGGATGAGGGGGCGGGGCGGTCCAGTTCTGCCCGCTGGCGAAGAGCTCATCAGGTGGAGCCCCCGCGCTCGCGTCCCGCGCAAAGAGTTCGGGGTAGCGCCAGACATCGAATCCCTCAGGGTGAACACCAAGAGGATGGTCAAGGTACAGGCCGTGTCCTGCCGTCCGCGATTGATTCGCGACCGCGCTGAGCTGGGCATCCGCGATCCACTGTGCGTAGAGGTGGTATCGGACGGTCGCTCGATCCGGTCTCGTCTTCAAGATGGTCTGTGGTGTGAACCGGCTCGGCCACATTGACCATGGCTGACCCAAGCGCTCGCCGGTCGCCCGGAACGCTGCATACTCTTCGGCAAGTGGTTGCTGACGTGTCCATCGCTCAAGGGCCTGACGACGTCGTCCGCGTCGGTGGGCCAGCGACTGGGAAAGAACCTCCAGCACCTGGCGCTTCGCGACCATCACTCGTCGGTAGTCGACCTGGGTCGCAGCACGCAGCGTGGCCATCTCCCTTTGAAACACCGACGATTCGACCAGACGGCGAGCCGCGGTGCAGTCCTCAAACTCAGGAATGTTGCGTGGGTCGACGAACACTTCGTTCAGAAAGAGCCGACTGGCTGGGAGGTAGGGGCTTGGCTCGAACGGCGTCTCTCCGAGAAAGCACGCGAACAGTGGCAGCATCGAGACGACCTGTCCTCCCTCAGCGCGTGTCCACGCGAGGAGCGACGAGAGGTCCGAGAAATCTCCGATGCCCCAGCTCTCCTTGGTGTGCAATGCATGAAGCGGGAGAAAGCACCCCCAGGTTGGTGACTGGCGGCCGAAGACGCGGACTGGCGACGAGATGACGAAAGATGTGTGTGAGCGACCGGCGATCGTGACCGTGAGCTCGTGATAGCCGTGCGGAAGCCCCGAAGGCAGTTTCTGCCGCCTCGCAGCGTACCGGGCACCGTCGATCTCAACGCTTTCGGTGATCGGGCCGTCGGTGCTTGTCGTCGTCCACGTCTGGGTGCCGCCGTCTTCGAGACGCAGACGGCACCGGACGGCGGTCGACGACTGGCGTGCTGGCAGGCGTAGCACGAAGGCGCCACTCTTTCGCCATGCGACCACGACTGGCTCGATCGGTTTCGACCAGATCTCGGCCGTGCGGGCCCGGTGCGCGGCAGCCGCATCGCCGGCCGTCTCCATCGGTACTCCGATCGCCTGCAGTGTGGCAATGACCGACGCTTGCGACGCTCGACGCCTTTTCCCAAGGCCGTCGGTGTAGGCCGGCTGCAGCCCGTAGGCTTTCGCAAGCCGGGTAACCTGGCGATCGACTGCCGATGAAGAGCCCACGCTGCCTCGTGCCTCTAGTCAGTGGTTCGCGGTGCCTGCTGCGGAGCTAGCAAGACGACGAGCGACCGCCCTTGGAGCTCATACGTGTGTCCGCTTCGGATCCGCCGCTTCTTCGTTCGGGTTTCCGCGGTGTCGAACATGAGTGTCCAGGAGTGTCGAACGCCAGGCGAGGGCAGTGTGAAGGCAATCGTTTCATGATGGGCGTTGAGCAGGATGAGTAGCGTGTCGTCGATGATTCGGTGTCCGCGCTCGTCGGTCTCATCGATCGCATCACCGGCGAGGCGCATACCCAAGCAGCGGACGTGCTGGGCATGCCAGTCGGCATCTGTCATCTCCTCGCTGTGCGGATCGAACCAGGCGAGATCTTTGACGTCGACACCCCTGATCCTTCGACCCTGGAAGAACCGTCGGCGACGCAGGACGGGGTGAGCTGCGCGAAACCGAACGATTTCCTGAGTGAACGCCAGAAACTCCCGGCTGGCCGGCGCGAGCTCCCAGCTGAACCAGCTGGTCTCGTTGTCCTGGCAGTACGCATTGTTGTTCCCGTGCTGCGTTCGCGCAATCTCATCTCCGCCACAAATCATCGGCACTCCCTGCGAGAGAAGCAGCGTCGCCATCAGATTGCGTTTCTGCTGCTCGCGGAGCCTGGTGACCTCCGGATCGGCGGTCGGTCCCTCGACGCCACAATTCCAACTCAGGTTGTGATCCGAGCCATCGCCGTTGTTCTCTCCGTTCTCTTCGTTGTGCTTCGCGCTGTAGCTGACGAGGTCGTCGAGCGTGAATCCGTCATGCGCTGTCACGAAGTTGATGCTCGCCGACGGACGCCGGCCGTCGCCCTCGTAGAGGTCACTGCTTCCGACGAGCCGCGTGGCGAATTCGGAGACCTGTCCACCATCTCCCCGCCAGAACCGGCGTACGTTGTCCCGATACATGCCGTTCCACTCGGTCCACAGAGCGGGGAAGTTTCCGACCTGATATCCGCCGGCGCCGAGATCCCACGGTTCGGCGATCAACTTGATCTGCGACAGGATGGGGTCTTGATGAATGATGTCGAAGAAAGCCCCCAACTTGTCCACGTCATAGAGCTCGCGGGCCAGTGCACTGGCCAAGTCGAATCGAAACCCGTCGACATGCATCTCGATGACCCAGTAGCGCAGGCTGTCCATGATCAGCTGGAGGACGCGTGGGTGGGTCATGTTGAGCGTGTTTCCGGTCCCCGTGAAGTCGAGATATGACGCACGGTCGTCGTCACGCAGGCGATAGTACGCCGCGTTGTCGATTCCGCGCATCGACAGCGTCGGACCGTACCTGTTGCCCTCCGCCGTGTGGTTGTAGACAACGTCCAAGATGACTTCCAGCTTCGCATCGTGCAGCACCCGGACCATCGTCTTGAACTCGGTGACCGCATGGGCCGGCGAGGTCGCATAGCGGATGTCCGGCGCAAAGAACGCCAATGTGTTGTAACCCCAGTAGTTGGTGAGGTCGCGGTCGACGAGTGCCTTGTCATGTGTGTGATGGTGGACCGGCATTAGCTCGACCGCTGTCACACCGAGCTGCTTGAGGTGCCGCACGGCTGGCTCGGATGCGAGACCCAGGTAGGTGCCGCGCAGATGAGGCGGGACCTCGGGATGTCCGGTCGTGAATCCCTTGACGTGCACTTCGTAGATCACCGTGTCGTGCCACGGGATTTCCGGGGCCCTGTCGTCGCCCCACGCGAAGGCTGCGTCGACGACTATGCCGAGGGGTGCGTTAGCGGCGTCGTCGCGGTCGTCTCGCTTCAGGTCGCCCTCTGGGTGTCTGATGGGATATCCGAATGCCTCGTCGCCCCACCGAACGGGGCGGCCCACCTGCTTCGCGTACGGATCGAGGACGATCTTCGCCGCGTTGAATCGATGACCGGCCGGAGGGTCGTACGGTCCGTCGACCCGGTAGCCATACAGCTGACCCGGTCGAACCTCGGGAAGGTATCCGTGCCAGACACGATGGGTCTGCTCGGTGAGTGGAACGCGCGCGCTCTCCGTTGTGGCGTCAATCGAGTCGAACAAGCAGAGCTCGACCCCGGTCCCATGTTCAGAGAAGAGCGAGAAGTTGACGCCCATCCCGTCCCACGTCGCGCCCAACGGGTAGGGCTTGCCTGGCCAGATTCGCACCCAGACGTATTGTACTGGGGTCTCAGATCGAGGTCGCGGCCCAGCCGGAGCTGGCCCCTAGAAGGTCGTCCTATCCGGCCGAAGGGAAGTCTACGGTGATTTCGTTGCGGCCACCGACGATCTCGACCGTCTGTGTGTGGTGTTCCTTGCCCCTTCGCAACACCAGGTCGTACGTTCCGGCGGGGACTCCGGATAGTGAGAACGCTCCGCTCCGGTCGGCGACCACGGAGTACGACCCTCTGACGACGAGAATCGTCGCGTGCATCTCTGGGTGCGCTTCGCACGAGACCGCGTAGTCGCCCCCCTGGCTGAAGGTGTGCTCGTGCTCCCCTCCTCTGATCGGCATTGCCACGTTGAAGAGAGACTCACCGGTATCATCCTTGACGTGAACGGTGTGTAGCTCGTCCTCACTGTTCGTGAACCGCACAGGCTGTCCTTCACGCAAGACGATCAGTCGGGGGATGAAGGCCCGGCCGAATTGGTCCATCACGACCGGGTCCGTCGGGACGGGGAGTGGCTCCGTGTCACGCGGCTCGAGGACCACGACCGATTGGGACCCTTGAGCTGCCGGCGGCGCTTGGCCGACGATATCGCTGATTGCTCTCGCGAGAGGGCTCGTGTCCGCCTCGACCGGTGTCACCTCTGGTGCGGGTGGGGGCTCAGCTGAACAGCCTGCGACGAGCAGGCCGGCCGTCATCACGTACAACATCACTGCGGCGCTCCGAGGGGTCATGACCAGTGCGGGATTATAGCCAGAGAGCCGCCAGAGTGCAGCGCGCGGGGTCCGTGGGTACTCTCGCTCCGCCGGGCCACGAGAGGCGCCCTGTCCACACGCGTGGCTTCGGGGACCTAATGCATATGGTGATGCATATGTTCGTGGTCGGCGATCTCCTTGTCCCGGCGAACCTTCGACTGTTTCTTGCGCTCGGCCGACAGATGGGACTGGCGGGTCCCCTCGGAACTGACGCCAAATAGCGAGAGCAGGCGCTCGAGGTCCTCGCTTTGACAGGACGGACAGTGGGGCGTGCTCTTGGGAAGCACGAGCTCTTCGAACTGGTGGCTGCATCCGCGGCAGCGATACTCGTAGATCGGCATTGGCTATTGGGGCTCAGTCGCGGAGGCCGAACACGAAGAGGCTATTTCCAGCTGCGACCGCGACGTATTGTTTCCCGTCGATCGCATACGCGATCGGACCATTTGCGATCATACCACCCAGCGTGGCCTTCCACAGCAGGGTGCCATTCGTGGCGTCAAGCGCATGGAAATAGCCTTCGCGTCCCCCGGTGAACAGGACGTCTGTTGCCGTCGTCAGGACGCCGCTGGTCGTGACGTCGGTCATCTCGAACGTCCACTCCACGTCGCCCGTAGTTGGGTCAATGGCCTTGACGGCGCCCCGACCGGCATCGGAGGTCCAGTTGTTCACGAGGCCGCGCCTGAGTCCGGGCAGGGTGGGTGCACCCGACATGCCTGGCGGGAGAAAGCGGCCACCCAGGAAGATCTGCCCCGGCTTGTGCTCTACCTCGAAGGCTTCGAAGATCGCCCCTTCTCCCTCCCAAGCCGACACGTAGAACAGGCCGGTACTCGGGCTATAGGACGGCGAATACCAGTTGGTCCCACCGAGGGGGCCGGGATAGGTCGGGGACCCCGCGGGTTGCGGAGTTTCCACGGGCCGCCCGCTGTCGTCGAGCCCCTCGGCCCAGTTGACGTCGACGTATGGGTTGCCCGAGACAAACTGTCCGCGCTCGCGGTCGAGCACATAGAAGAACCCGTTGCGGTTCCCCCAGAGCATGAGCTTCGCTGTGCCGTTCTGCGTCGGGTAGTCGACAAGCACCGGGATCTGAACGGAGTCGTAGTCGTAGTCGTCGTTCGGGGTGAACTGAAAGTACCACTTGAGCTCGCCGGTGTCGGCATCGAGTGCCACGACGCTGTCCGAGTAGAGGTTGTCTCCGGGGCGCTGCTCGGGGTTCCAGTCGGGACCAGGGTTCCCGACTCCCCAGTAGGTCAGGTTGAGGTCAGGATCGTACGAGCCGGTCAGCCAGACGGGCGCGCCGCCATGCTCCCAGGCATCTCCTCCGCCCCACGTCTCGTGGCCTGGGTCGCCAGGCCCGGGGATTGTGTAGAAGCGCCAAGCCTCTTCGCCTGTGACGGCGTCGTATGCTGCCACGAATCCGCGAATACCGAACTCGCCACCCGCGACGCCGACAATCACCTTGTCCTTCACGACGAGCGGGGCCAGCGTCATCGCGTAGCCGAGGGCCGGGTCACCGACATTGGTCATCCAAACCGGTGCGCCGGTCAGCGCATCGATCGCAAGCAAGTTGGCATCCAGTGTGGCCATGAACAAGGTGTCACCGAGGATCGCTAGACCTCGATTGACCGATCCGCAACACGGCCTCGCGGCGTTCGACGGCGTGTACGTGTACTGCCAGAAGACCCGTCCCAGCTTCGCGTCGAGCGCGACCACCGTATTCGGAGCCTCGGTGAGATACATGATGCCGTCGACGACGAGGGGTGTGGTCTCGAACACCTGGAGGGAGTTGGCTTGGTGCACCCACTGCAATTCCAGGTCGCCGGCGTTCGTCGTCGTGATCTCGTCGAGCGCCGTGTGCCGGTGGCCGTCGTAGCCTCCAGAGTAGGTGAGCCAGTTGTGTGGCTCGGCGTTCGCGTTCAGGATCCGTTCGTATGTGACCTGGGCCTCCGCACCCTGCGGGACCACAACCAGTGTGCCGACGAGGAGCATCGTGAGTCGTCGCATGTCTCTATCTCTCGAGGCCCCGGAGCGAGAGCAGATACGCCACGAGGTCGGATATTTCCTCCGGATTCAGCACGTCTCCGAATGCTGGCATCGTCGAGTCGTCCATGATGGTGAGTTCGCGGAGTGCTGACTTTTCGAACGACCGGAGCCGCTCGTCCTGGTCGATGATCTGGACGGTGTGCGTATCCTCGTTCAGGCGGCGTCCGGTGAAGACCGTCCCATCCTGCGTGACCACGCGAACCGGCCGATTGATCGGGAACAGGGTCGCGGTCGGGTCAAGCAGCTTGTGCTCGAGGATCTGCGCGGTTCGGCTCCTCCCGATCGCGCTCAGGTCTGGGCCCAGCCGCGATCCGTCACCGTCGATTTGGTGGCACCTGGCGCAGTCGCCCTTGCCACGGTAGACCGACTGGCCTCTCGCGGCGTCACCGACCGACGCGTCGTTCACCTCGGTCGCGCCCATAGTTCTGAGATAGGCGACGAGCCCCATCAGCTCGGCATCCGAGTACTCCCCCGGGGGCATCGCGGTTCCAGGAATACCTGTGCGGATCAGTTCCGTTAGAGCCTCGTCCGTCGGAGCCCGTTCGAATTGACCGGATCGGAGCTCCACCCCGTCGACCCTGTCACCGCCGGGGCCGTGGCAGGTGGTGCACGTGACACTGTAGACCGCGAGCCCGCGCTCGATGTCCTCCTGCGAGTACGTCCCGGCGTGCTCTTGCGCGGTGGCGACCGCCGGTGGCCAAACACCAGTGACTCCGATGGCGACAACGAGAACAGCGGGAACAGCGGGAACAATGACGAGGTTGCTCACTGCACGACCAACCCCAATTCGCAACCTGTTCAGCAAGGTCTGTCGGCGCATCGGGGCATCCTACCACGATGAACTGCGATCCAGCAGTGGTCCAAGGGTTCGGTCTATAGTCACGGTTTCTGGAGATAAACGGAGGAGACCATGACGTTCGTTTCGTCGCTCGACCCGACGCAGCTCTGGGGCCATTTCGACACGATTCTCACGATTCCCAGAGCGTCGACCGAGGAAGACCGCATGCGGGAGGAAGTGCTGCGAATTGCCCACCGGCACGAGCTTGGGCACGAAGTGGATGTCGCTGGCAACGTGGTGGTGCGCAAACCGGGCACGCCGGGTCGCGAGGACGCCCCAGTCACCATCCTGCAGTCTCATCTCGACATGGTCACCGAGAAGAACTCTGACCACGAGCACGATTTCGCCAGAGACCCGATCGTGCCCGTCCAGGCAGGCGAGTACCTAACGGCCGATGGGACGACGCTTGGGTCCGACAACGGGATTGGCGTAGCGACGATGCTGGCGGTCATGGAGGCGACGGACCTCGTGCATGGTCCGCTCGAGTTCCTCTTCACGATCGACGAGGAGACGGGTCTCACGGGCGCGGCCAGCCTCGATGCGTCGCTGCTACGTGGAAGGCAGCTTCTCAACCTCGATTCGGAGGAAGAAGGGATTCTGTATGTCGGCTGTGCTGGGGGAGGGGGGAGTCTGCTGACGCTCCCGCTTGTGACAGCGCCGACAGACAGTAGCTCCCACGCGTGGTCGGTGTCCCTGAAAGGGCTCAAGGGCGGACATTCGGGGGGTGACATCCACCTGCAGCGTGGCAATGCCATCAAGCTGCTTGGTCGACTACTGTGGACCGCGCACCTCGACTCGTCGCTCCGTCTGTCGCGGCTCGAAGGCGGCAGTGCTCACAACGCGATCCCTCGAGAAGCGTTTTCCACCGTCATTGTGGACGCCGGATCTCGTGATGCCGTCCAGACAGCGATCGAGAGAGAGATGGTGGCTATCCGTGCCGAGTACGGTCCGGCAGATCCGGGCATGGAGCTGGTTGTTGGCGATGCGCCAGTGCCCGACGTGGTGTGGGACGACCCGACGATCCAGACGGTGCTCCTTCTGCTCAACGGCCTGCCGCACGGAGTTACTGCGATGAGCTACAACATCCCTGAGCTTGTAGAGACGAGCGTCAACGTCGCGACTGCCAAAGAGACGGAAGGTAGTCTGACCTTTGGTCTCAGCAGTCGGTCGTCGATCGATTCAGCGCTCGAGGCGATGCGACGCCATGTTCGGGCAATCGGTCTGCTTGCAGGCGCCGTGGTCGAGGAGGATGACTCCTATCCGGGCTGGAAACCGAACCTCGATTCCCATCTGCTCGAC
>CBDCVL010000010.1:0-363045 GCA_965223015.1 Vicinamibacterales bacterium
TCACAGAAGTAAACGTTGACACTCGTCGCCATCGTGAAGCGCCGGTGCGCCGCAAACTCGCTCCCCCGATCCAACGTCAGCGAGACCATCACTCCTTCGGGCAGCCGGCGCGCGGCCGTCTGCAGCGCCGTCACGACCGTCAGCGTCTCTTTGTTCGGCACCGGCACCAACTGCACGAAGCGCGTCTGCCGTTCGACCAGCGTCGCGATGTGCGAATGATGCACCCCTCTCAGCAGGTCCCCTTCCCAGTGCCCGGGGACCGCCCGGTCGGCGACCTCGGCCGGCCGCTCGCGGATCGAGACGGCATCGGCGATGCCGTGGTTCCGGTGCCGAGTCCGCGTCGCCGCGTGCGCCCGGCGGATCCGATGCCGGCGGCGGAGGTGCGCGATCAGCTCGCGCTTCAGCACCCCCCGACTCTGCACAAACAGACTCCGGTAGATCGTCTCGTGCGACACGTGGAGCTCAGGATCGTCCGGAAAGGCGCCGCGAAGCCACTGGGAAATTTGCTGCGGGGACCAATCCAGGGTGAGCTTCGTCGCCACCAGCCGGCGCAGGGCCGCCGAGGCCGCGAGCCGGCACCGCTTGGGCCGCCGGCGTGATCCCAGGCCTGCGTCTCCGCGGTCGCCGCGCGATAGTGCCGCCGGCCGCCATGCCGCCGCACTTCCCGACTCACCGTCGACGGCGCGCGGCCGAGGCGTCGCCCAATCTGTCGCAAGGAGTCGCCCCGGGCCAACCCGCGCGAGATCTCTTCGCGCTCCCGCACACGGAGCGCCAGCCGCGACCGGCGCCGCGGGGGTGGCGGAATCCCGCCCCGCGCCGTCACAACCGTGTAGATCGCCCCGCGGTCCCGGTCGAGTGCGCGCCCAATCGCCACGCATGACTCACCCCGTTTCCACCGGGTCCAGACTGCTGCCTCTTCCACCGCCGACATCCGTGCCCGCCGCCCACGACCCATGATCCCTCCTCGGTCTGATCATCTCTCGTGTTGCGTCGACCGGTTGAATTCACCACGTCTATTTGAGGGAGATTCATGCGCCTGTCGGGGCGTCCGGCGAGGCGGTCGCCGTAATGTTCATCTTGCTGAGGAGGGCTTGGAAGCGGGGGTCGGAAACGACAAAGACCGCGTGCCGATCTAGGCGGGGCTACTCGCCGTCACGGCCCTTGCGATACTCCTCGCGGAGTTCCTGGGTGAAGCTCTTTAGCTTGCGTTTGGCGTGCTCGATTTCCGGTTGTGCATCACGCCACGCCTTCTCGGCGCGAGGCTTGATATCGTCCGTGACGATCCGCTGCGTCTCGGCCAGGACCTCTTTGGCTTTGGCGCGAGCTTCCGGGCGACGCGCCAGTTCGTGACCGAGTCGCCACATCAAGCGGCGGATCAACGTCATCTCAGTTTTCAGTATAGAGATCGATAGCCCTCCGCTGCCGCGCCGTTAGACTGCCCGGCCACCAGAGGGTCTGGATGCCCGAAAACACTCCCATTTAGGCCAACAAATACGGGGTGTTGTGAAGGCCATTTTCACGTTCTAAGGGGTAACCCGCCGACCCCTCATTTGACGGCCGAAAACCCCAATGTTTTCGACAATTGGCGATTAGCTCGTTTCGGTGTGTGCTCGCAAAGTCTAGTGGGGGGCCACCGCCACCTAGGCGTCGTCCTCCTACACACGCGTGGGGTGGGGATGGTACCGGCAGGGATGTACTGTACGGGGCGCACCGCTAGGACTTTCGCCTCTGGCCGAAACCACTTGTGCCGATGCACTCGCTGTAAGTGATGTTTTCAAGGGGCGAAGGTGATGAGATTCGTTAGGAAAGTCGCACGGAGTGATCGGCGAGGGTCTGATAAATAAA
Source organism: Vicinamibacterales bacterium (assembly GCA_965223015.1). Taxonomy (GTDB): domain Bacteria; phylum Acidobacteriota; class Vicinamibacteria; order Vicinamibacterales; family UBA8438; genus CAUZIB01. The sequence goes on from CBDCVL010000010.1 coordinate 1,846, forward strand.
GGATTATGAAAGCCTAGAAACCCCTCCTGTACGCGTCCGAATGTCTTGTGGTTTGTTGTGCTTTTTGGAGGCATACGCAGAAACAGTCGAGACAGCCCCCCCTGGCCGTCGAATCAATCGAGAAGAGGGAATCGGCGGAAGGTGATCCGCCGAGGGGCCCCAGGGGAGATTGGGGGACCCTGTTCCTGGGCGGCGTGGTCGAGCGGTCAGGCCGCAAAAAGGGGCTGCCCATCCGATGATGAACAGCCCCAAGAGAGCAACCCCTCGCTTTTGCCAAAGGAGGTAATCGAACGTGCTGGGGAGGCTGCCCTTGCCCCGCGTATCGGTCGTTGGCAGCCTCACCATGACGTCTCCAGCCGTACGATCCCTAGGCCAGATAAGGCCACCCAGCACGTCTGGTACACTGAATCTCAAGCATGTCGAACGCCCTCATAGCGCAACGAGATAGACCCCAACCGGTAGTGGCAAAGCGACGTCGCCCGGTGGGACTTGCTGACCGGGAGCGGATGATCGCGGCGTCCCTCGAAGGACTCACGGTGGGGGACATTGCCAAGGAACTCGGACGGTCAGAGCATACGGTCCGAAACGTCCTTCGATCACCGGAGGCCGTCGCCCGCAAGGAGGAGTTGGCCCGGGACGTTCGGGAGTCCGTCCGGCTCAAGTTGCTTCGAGCGGCCAATCGAGCCGTGGATAGTTGGATCAAGCAGTTCGACCATGCCGATGCGGGCGCCCGGGCGCAGCATCATCCGGCGCGGGATCTCCTCATCGCCGCAGGGGTCATCAGTCCCCCGGGCCGTCCCAAGAAGGGGAAGCCCGAGGTCATCGTGCAGGTCTACAAGCCGTCTGCACCCGTGGTCATCGAGGCCGAGGACTCCGAACCTGCCCAACTTCCGGCCCGAGTCATCCCCGAGCTGGCGGACGGCGATCCGACGGCCTGACCACCTCCAGCCCACCGTACGCGAGAGACCTTGGATGCTCAAAGTCGAGCTACATACCCATACAGCGGACGACCCAAAAGACTACATCGCGCATACTGCCGAACAGCTCATCGACCGTGCTGCGGCCCTGGACTATGACGCGCTCGCCATCACCCTGCACAACAAGCAGCTCGATGTCGCCCCTCTCAGCGCTTACGCGAGTAGACGTGAGCTGGTATTGATTCCAGGAGTGGAGCGGGACATTCAGGGCAAGCACGTCTTGCTGATCAACTTCTCCAGTCGCGCTCCGTGCGTCGAGACCTTCGACGACATCGCCTCACTCAAACAGGACGAGCCCGGTGGACTTGTGGTTGCCCCCCATCCCTTCTTCCCAACGGGTAGCTGTCTCCGGACCGCGATGAACCACTACGCCGATCTCTTTGATGCGGTCGAGGTCAATGCGATGTACTCGCCCATCGTGAATTTTAATCGGGGTGGTGAGCGATGGGCCCGGACACACGGCAAGCCGATTGTCGGCAACGGCGACGTGCACCTCCTGGAACAACTGGGCTCGACCTATTCGCTGGTTGACGCTGAGCCGTCGCCCAACGCCATCTGCGAGGCGATCCGTAGGGGCAGGGTGTCCGTCGAATCCGCGCCGTTGAGCCTGGTTCGAGCCGCATGGCTCTTCGCGCGGATCCTCCCGAGTGGCGTGCTCGGGTCTCTGAGGAACGCACGAGCCCGCTAAGACCCCGCCCAGACGGTGAACGAAAGCCCCTGCCTAGGGCGACTTAGCGCCTGTGAATCCGGCTATTCCCTGTCAGGCAACATCGTGCCAGACGGTGCAGAAATTGCCACATTGTAATCGCTCCGGAGAGTGTCCCACCGGTAGTAGAAAGTCAGCGGCAACGGTGAACACAAGTTATCCGACCTTCTGCATCTCTGCAATGTTGTCGTCGTCGCGATCCAGGTGTGCCTTCAGCATCCAGAGATGCTCGTAACCTGTGATGCGTCGGTAGTTCTTCTCCGTCTCCACGAAGGCCACGGCCGACCAGCGCAGCGCCATCTCTCCGTTCTTCCAGTTGGTGACGCGACGTGTGCGCTGCCGGATTCCCGAGTGCGTCGAATCGATGATGTTCGTCGTCGTGAGGCACGTGCGCAGTGATGCGGGCAGGCCGAGCCGATTCACGGTGAAGATCTCATCGAGGCCTTCTCGAACGCTCGCTGCTGCATCGGGCCAGTCGCGTTGGAGCCACGAGGCGTACTGGTCAAGCTTGCGCAGGCCCTCCTTAGCCTCGAGCTTCCAGGCGGCGCGCAGGGTGGCCCGTGCCTGGTCGTGCTGCGCGTTCGGCAGGTGGCCGACGACATTCCGCAGCTTGTGGTTGCGACAGCGCTGTACCTCGTTGCCGGCGCCGAACACCTGGGCGATCGCGCTGCGTAGCGCCTTCGCTCCATCGACGACGAACAGCCGACGTCGGTCGGGGCGGATCCCGCGAGCGACGAGATCCTCGAGCAGGGCGGTCGTCACGGTCGCGTTCTCAGAGGCACCGCTGCGCACGCCGAGCACGTACTTCTTCCCGTCTTCGTCGACCCCCACGGCCGCCAGAACATGGTGGTTCCCGAACTGGATCCCGTCGAGGTAGATAATCAACACGTCGACCTTGCTGAAGTCTCGCTCAGCCAAGTCCTGGAGGACTCGCGTCCCGGCCTCGATGGTCTCACGGGAGACCTCCGACTTGCCGATGCCGACCTGCTCGGCCATCGCCGGCAGGACCGTCTCGTAGCGCCGGGTCGAGACGCCGTTCAGCATGATCGCCAACATGCGGTCGGCAAGGCGCTGATCGCGCTGCATCGCGTCGTACGCCGGGATCGCGACCTCGCCGCGCTCCCCCTGCCGCGCCGTCTTCTTGCGCAGACGCGGCTTTTCCACGCGCAGCTGACGTTCGCTCAACGTGACGCGCCCCGGCTGGCTGCCGTGCCAGTACAGCGCCCGATCGTCGGCGCGGCGGCCCTGCCGCTTGGGCCCGGCGAGCCGCTCAGCGCTCATCCGAAGGACCGCCTCGACGGTCGCCCGACCCATGACGTCGATCACCTCGTCGATGGCCTTCTCGCCCCGCTCCAAGAGCTCGACGAGCGGCAGCAGGAGCTGACCGTCCTTCGAGAGAAACTCCGCGAGCTCGCGGCTGCTGAGCGTGGACGGCTTCGTGACAACCTGGTACGTTCTCTTCATCGGTGGTTCTCCTTTCCGACAAGCACCCGATCGACCTTACGATCGGGCAGGAGTTACCACCGACCTTCCACTACGCCTGGGTCATCCTCTCGCTCCGCCTGGGCAGGGGGGATAAATGTCGCTTGGTCTAATCTCAGGAATTGCGTTCGCTCTCATCGCGGTCTGTCTGGCCGCTTTGTGTCTCTTCGACCGACAAAGATTCTGGAGTATCGCGGAGCCGAAGTACAAGAGTCCCCGTGCCCCACAGAATCTACCCCGAAGAGAGGCGCCTCAAGTGCCATTGAATCGATACCACCGCCTTAGCTTCAGGCCGCGCGACTGAGCAGTCGTCAATGTCGAACATGGAGTGTCCCTTCTGCGGCAAACGTTTACCGACCGCCTCAACTCGGTGTTGGTACTGTTACAAGTCGCTGATGTTGTACTTCCCGACGATGGAGCAGGGGACGCCTGACGCCGTTCCGTCCGTCGGAACCAGACCTGTCACCGGGCACGCGATGTGGCTCGTTAGATTCGGCGTTCTGGTAGTCGGGGTGGCGCTGCTCTTCCTGGTGATAGCTCGCTAGTCTGTCTGCCTCTCAAGGTCGCCTGTGGTTCGTACTGTCAAAGGTCTACTTCGCCGCCAGAATTAGCCCAGAAAACGCCCCGCGATCCGGCGTCGTGGCCAGCCGCTAAGAAGTACGCCGTACCGCCCCGACAGCGAACAGAAGTGTGCTCGCGGGGTGACACGCTACCTCGGAACAGCTCGGTCTACGCCGCTTTTCCTCAGACTTCCGCACCGGTCGTCCGGTGCTGTTCTTGCAGCAGCATGGTGCCGAGAGACACCTGTGACGACCTGCTTACCAGAAGTTCGCGCTGATGGCCTCGTGCTCTGGCGTGTGCGTCGCTCAACGGACGAACACCTCTGGTGTGCCGTCCATGATTTTGTTGGCGAGTTGTCATTGACGGTCCAAGACCCCGCCAACCCCAGGTCAGCCGATGCGGAGGTCCACTCGAATATCGGGTCTCTCATTGATCATGCGGACCGCATGCGAGACCAACTGCTCGCGGGCGGATGGGAACTCGTCGATATCGACCTCGACGAACCGGACTGACGTGCAGGATTCACACGGGCGGTCAGAGTGGTCCCCTGGAGGTGGAAGATGCACAGCCTAGTCAAGACTCGGACGATGCGGAAGGGCGAGCGAGGCACTCCACAGCTCGCACCTAATACGCTGAAGCCGTCGCCTGCCAAGCTGCCTGCAGAGGTTGACGAGAACGGCCAGCTGAGAACGGCGGAGTAACACTAGACCACAGAGCGGCGGTGTGAAGCGGCCTGAGGGCGGTGGAAAACCAGACCGCTCACGTGGTCCACCGAGCATTCCAAGGGTGTTTTGTGGAACACAGGAGGGATGTATCGAGTGGAACTCTATGCGGCGGTGCGGCGCAGCGTGTATGTGGAGGGATTGAGCGAGCGCACGGCGGCGCGCCGCTTCGGGTTGGCCCGCGAGACGGTGCGCAAGATGCTGCGCTACCGCCGGCCGCCCGGGTATCGCCGGGCGCAACCGGTCCGGCGTCCGAAGCTGGACGCCTTCACGGGGATCATTGATCAGATCCTCCGCGAGGATCAGTCCCGGCCGAAGAAGCAACGGCACACGGCCAAGCGCATCGGCGAGCGCGTACGCGCGGAGTACGGGTTCACGGGCGGCGACACGATCGTGAAAGCCTACGTGCGCGCGCAGCGGCTGGGCGGGCAGGAGATGTTCGTGCCGCTGGCCCATCCGCCAGGCGACGCCCAAGCCGACTTCGGCGAAGCGCTGGTCGTGATCGCTGGCGTCGCATGCAAGGCGCACTCCCTGGTCGTCGATCTCCCGCACAGCGACGACGGGTTTGTGCAGGCGTTTCCGGCCGAGACGACGGAGGCGTTCTGCGACGGGCACACCGCCGCGTTCGGCTACTTCGGTGGCGTGCCGCGGCGCATCGTCTACGACCACACGAAGCTGGCGGTGGCGCGGATGCTCGGGGACGGCACGCGCCAGCGGACGCAGGTCTTCTGCGAACGCCAATCGCACTATTTATTCGCCGATCGCTTCGGGCGGCCGGGGAAGGGCAACGACAACGGCAAGGTGGAAGGGCTGGTCGGGTACGTCCGCCGCAACTTCTTCGTGCCGATCCCCCGGTTCGCCAGTTGGGACGCGTTGAACGCCGACTTCGCGCACAAGTGCGGCGAACGTCGCGGGCGCCGGTTACGGCGGCACACGGAGACGATCGGGGAGCGCTTCGCCCGCGCCCGCGAGGCGCTGTTGCCGTTACCGCCGGTCCCGTATGACGCCTGCGACACGCGGACGACGCGGGTCACGTCGTTGTCGCTGGTGCGCGACCGCCGCAACGACTACTCGGTGCCGACCGCCTACGGCCACCGGGAGGTGCTAGTGAAAGGCTCCGTGGACGAGGTCGTGATCGTGTGCGGCAGTGACGAGATCGCCCGCCATCGTCGCAGCTACGAGCGGGAAGTGTTGATCTTCGAGCTGCGGCACGACTTGGCCTTGGTGGAGCGCAAGACGGGGGCGCTCGATCACGCGGCGCCGCTGGCCGGGTGGCAGCTGCCGGACGAGTTTCTCCGGCTGCGGCGCCTGTTGGAGGCGCGGCTGGGCAAGCCGGGCACGCGCGAGTACGTGCAGGTGTTGCGGCGGCTCGAAGACTTTCAGCTCGACCACGTCCGCGGCGCCATCCGGGACGCCGTGCGTCTGGGGGCGATCGGGTTCGATGCCGTCAAGCACCTCGTGCGGTGTCGCCTCGACCACCGGCCGCCCCACCTCGATCTGGCGCAGTATCCGCACCTGCCGGTCCCCCGCGTGACGACGACCGCCGCAGCCGATTACCTGACGCTGCTGGGGGCGGGAGCTGAGTGATGGCCAAACCGACCCTGTTGCTGGACGCCCATCTCAAGGCCCTGCGCCTGCCCACCTTCTTGCGCGAATACGACAACGTGGCGCGGCAATGCGCCCAGGAAGGGCTGGACTGTTCGCGCTACCTGTTCCGCCTCTGCGAGCTGGAGTTGCTCGATCGCGAACAACGCGCCGTCGAGCGGCGGATCAAGGCCGCCAGGTTCCCGGTCTTGAAGAGTCTCGAGACCTTCGAGTTCCGCGCGATCCCGTCGGTGAACAAACGCCTGGTGCTGGAGCTGGCCCGCTCGGAGTATCTCGCCCGGCGAGAGAACGTGTTGGCGTTGGGCAACTCCGGCACGGGCAAGACGCATCTCGCGCTCGCGTTGGGGCTGGCCGCCTGTCAGAAAGGCTATCGGGTGCGCTTCACCACCGCCGCCGCACTGGTGAACGAGCTGCTCGAGGCGCGGGATGACAAGCGCCTGCTGCGTTTTCAGAAGCAGCTCGCCAAGCAGGATCTGTTGATCGTCGACGAGCTCGGCTATGTGCCGTTGTCGAAGACCGGCGCCGAGCTGCTCTTCGAGATCTTCTCCCAGCGCTACGAGCAAGCGTCGACGCTCGTGACCTCGAATCTGCCCTTCAACGAATGGACCGAGATCTTCGGGTCCGAACGGCTGACCGGCGCGCTGCTCGATCGACTGACCCACCACGTCCACATCCTGGAGCTGAACGGCGAGAGCTATCGCCTCGAACACAGCAAGAAAGCCCGCCCGCCCGCGACCACCCCGGCGTCCTGACGTCCCCTCCGCACTGCCGCGTTCCGCCACTCCACCCAACTGCCTAATGGTCTAGTTTTCCTCCGCCACGGTGGTCTAATTTTGCTCCGCCCTTGACAGTGTGTCTGCAACAAGAAGCGAGCTGCTTACGGTTGCGGTCCCGCGGAGTGGAGGAACAGGAGTATCGCGGAGTCCCGTTGATCCGTCTCGGCGGCTACTGCTCCCGCGCCCGGGCGTCGCGGCGCCCGAGCCGCGCGGAGTCCTTGCGATGACCGGCGGCGATCCGTGGAACTCCGATGGACCGAGGTACCTAGGAACGCTGTCGTGGCCGACGCTGTTCGTCGGTCTGTGGCTTGTCGGCGTCATCCTAGGCATCGGCCGATCAGGGATCGCAGCATGGCGCGCCCATCGTCTCGTGCACCGCGCGTCTGAGATCGGCGACGCGACATGGCAGGAGCAGCTCGACGAGAGCGCGGCCTCCCTCAGCCTGCGGCACCGTGTCCGATTGCTCCGTGCGGATCGGGTGTGCATCCCGATGACCTGCGGCTGGTGGCGTTCCGTCGTCATCGTCCCAACGGACGCCGACCGCTGGTCCGATGATCGGCGGCGCGTGGTGCTCTGCCACGAGCTGGCCCACATCAAGCGAGGTGACGTGTGGACCGGCCTGCTCGCCGACGTGGCATCGGCGATCTACTGGTTCTACACCCGCTGGCCTGGTACGCGCGCCGGCGGCTACGGGTCGAGCGTGAGCACGCCTGCGACGACATGGTCCTCGGCCTCGGCACGAAGCCCTCGGACTACGGGCGGCATCTCGTCGAGATCGCGCGCCACGTGCGGGCACCCGAGTGGAGCGCATCGGCAGCCATCGGCATGGCGCAGCCGTCGCAGCTCGAAGGGCGCCTGCGGGCGATCCTGACGCCGCGGTCACGGCGGCGGGCGACACGCACAGCTGCGGTCGTCGTTGTCGCACTGGCGATCGGGGTGGTCGGTGCCGTCTCGGCGTTCACCCCCGACACCGGCCCTCTGGTCCTTAGGGGCAACCTGCCACGCGTGTCCTCGCCTCCGCCCGTCTTCGCGATCGGCCGCCTGGGAACCAAAGTCCAGGTCACGAGCCTGCTCCCCGGCTCCGTTCTTCGCATGCAGCGCGTTCCCGGTGACCCAGCCGACGACGGTGATTCGGACGCCTCAACCGTACAAGAGCCGCTGGAACGGCAGCGTGGCGACCCTCGGCAGCAGCTTGCGGACATCAGGGAGACAGTGCGGCAGGCGGCCGAGGAGAGGCGAGCCACGTTTGAGCAAGGGCGGGTGCAGTACGAGGATCAGCTAGCCGAGATGCGGCAACAGCTTGGGGTCGGTGGGTATGGAGACAGCTTCGACTTCTCGTTCGACGTGCCTGAGTTCACCGTTGGCCTTGAAACGCTGAACCGCCAGGCAGCGGAGCTGACGCGTGAGATGGCCGAGCACGTCCAGTTTCAGACGATCTTCCCGCAGCACGCCGCGGAGACCGAGACCGATCCACGCGTCGTCGAGACCTTCATCAACGCGCTGCAGGACTCCGATGCCGAGGTGCGCAGGCGCGCCGCCGCCGCTCTCGGTCGCCGGCGTGTGGTGGACGGGGTCAGCGGGTTGACGGGCGTACTCGATGACGAGGAAAGCGCGGTCCGGGCACGGGCGGCCTGGGCGCTCGGTCGGATCGGCGACGACGCCGCCGTCGAGGAGCTGGTGCCGCTGCTGCGGGATGCGGCCCCGAAGGTGCGCGATGCAGCGGCGCAGGCGCTTGGGCTGATCCGATCCCCACGTGCCGTCGACGGCCTTGTCTCGGTGCTGGCCGATGGCGACGACCGGGCGCTCGTGCATGTGGCCCAGGCGCTCGGCCGCATCGGCGACGCCCGAGCAATCGAGGGCCTCGCGGCGGCAACCGACCGCGCTGCCGATCACGCGCTCGAGACGATCATCGGGGCGATCGGGCAGATCGGCGGTGAAGAGGCGACCGAGGCATTGCTTCGCCTGGTCGATTCGCCCAGCGTAACCGTACGACGCCAGGCGATTGCGGCCCTCGACGGTGGCCCATCAGGTCACAGACCCTCCATCGATGTGGATGTCTCGCGATGGGTGCCACCACCGCCGCCTCCACCACCACCACCACCGCCACTGCCCTGACCCCGGAAACAAGCGTAGGGTGGATGGAGCTGCGGTCAGGCCGAAACCTTCACTGATCGTCGGGGTCATACGGTAGGATGGTCCTGCTCGTCCGTTGGCCTCCGGTGCGAGGCGAGCGCCTCCGGGAACACGAGCCGGTCAGGAGGGGTCGATGAGCCTCTGGAAGGATATGCGCTTCGGTGTCCGGGTTCTGATCAAGGACCGCTGGTTCACGCTGGCTGCCGTCCTGGCACTGGCGCTCGGCCTGGGTGCCACGACCGCGGTGTACACGATGGCCAACGCGCTCCTGCTGCGAGGGCTTCCCTTCGAGGAGCCGGAGCAGATTGTCACGGTGATGAGCCGCCATGCGGAGGGCCAGCAGGCGGGCGTCTCGATTCCGGACTACGAAGATTGGCGAGACAGCGCCCGCCTGTTTGACGCCACGTCGCTTGTGTGGGGCCCGACGGTCTTGTCCATCAGTGACGACCTTGGCCAGCCGGCGTTGCAGACCACGGGCGCCTTCTTCTCCGGCGACCTGTTTCCTGTGGTCCGGCAGCTGCCCATTCTCGGGCGCGCGTTCACCGCGGAGGACTATCGCCTGGGCAGCGAGCCGGTCATCATGCTGGGGTATGGCCTCTGGCAGACCCGCTACGGTGCCGACCCCGCGATCGTCGGACGGATCCTCCGGGTGGCCAGTGTGCCGCACACGATCATCGGGGTCATGCCTCAAGGCATGGACTTCCCCAACAATTCCGAGGCGTGGATTCCCCATCAGACAGTGGCGCAGATTACGCCTCCGGCCCTGGCCCGGCTGGCTATCGATCTTCTGGAGCGGACGGCAACGACCACACGATGAGACTCAGCTGCGGTCCGGCGGCGGTTTCGCAGCCATCATGACCTTCTGGGCTCAACGCTGGCCGCGACGGCGGCCCGACCATTACGTGTTTCCGAAAGTCCGCTCCGGCAGACCACCGGACCCAGCTCGCCCACTCCAGGTCTGGAAGCGAGCGTGGAGCACAGCTCGACGACGGGCGAACGTGTCATGCCGATTTCACGATCTCCGGCACTCATGCGTCACCAGCTTGCTGGAAGGAGGGGCGCCGTTCTCGGTGGTGGCCGCCCTGATGGGCTGGAGTGCCAGTACGACCGCCGCAATGGCCAAGCGGTATGGACACATCGGCGAAGCGGCCTTACGCCGGGCGGTGGAGGTTCTAGACAAACCTAGCTTCTCCCTGCGCGTCCCACCACAACACGTCACACCCTCCAATGATCGAGCGTCAGTGAACTAGAAAATAGAGTGGAGGGGGTACAGTTTTGGGTACAGTCAGCCGCGCGTGTGATCCTGACCGCCGACTGCCCTACTCGTAAGAGTTTGACAGTGTGATGGTTGAAGTATGGTAGCGGTACGGGGAATCGAACCCCGGTCCCGTGGCTGAGAACCACGTATCCTAACCCCTAGACGATACCGCCCTGAAGACTCACTCTCCGTTTTTATATCATAGACGCGTGACACGCGTGGTCCTGGTCCTCATGTTAGTGGTGGTCGTTGCGCTTGGCCTTGGTGTATACATCGCCGCGGGTCGGGCGGCAGGACCGGAAATCAACATCATTCACCCAGCGCATCTCGTTGGTCGTTCCGCCGCCTTCGAAGCAACGGTCACCGCTCCGGGTGGGAACCTGACCGCCCTCGATGCAACCATCGAGCAGAACGGCCAACGCTTCCCTCTCTTCGCGCTCACCGGTCCGGCAGAGGGAGCGCTGCGTCAGGAAGGACCAGACCAAGTTCGCGTGACGCGAAGCTTCGATAGAAACTCCCATCCGGATCTGGTCGCCGGTCCCGCTCGTGTGGTGGTCTCGGCGACACGACCCGTTCTGTTCGAGCTTCGGGAGGCGCATACAACCGCGGCACGTGACGTCGAAGTTCGCCTCGACCCCCCGCGTGTGCAAGTCGTGTCACGGTTTCATTACATCAACCATGGTGGAGCCGAGATGGTCGTGTACCGCGTGACCCCCGCCGACGCAGATTCCGGCGTGTTCGTCGGCGATCGATTCTACCGTGGTTACCCCGCTTCCGGCGCCGGGGTCGAAGGGGACAGCACCTTGCGCGTGGCACTCTTCGCGCTCCTGCACGACCAGGATCTCGTCACTCCGGTTGAGCTCTATGCCGCCGACGAGGCTGGAAACGAAACGCGCTCTGGCTTCGACCACCGGATCTTCCCACAGTCGTTCCGTCGGTCTGAAATCCAGCTCAGCGACGCCTTCTTGCGTCGGGTCGTGCCGCCAATCGTCAACCGCGTACCCGAGCTAACTGACGAAGAGCTTGGCAGCGCCCCTGCCATCGACGACCTGCTCGACCTGTACCTCTTCATCAACGGCTCGCTGAGACAGCAGAACCGAGAAACACTCGCCGCGTTCTCGGGAGGCACGAGCGAGACAATGCAGTGGAGTGACTCCTTTTTGTCGCTCGCAAACGCTCAAGTGGAGTCAGGGTTCGCGGATCATCGAACCTACGTCCACAGTGGCCGCGACGTTGACCAGCAGGTCCACCTCGGCTTCGACCTGGCATCGACGGCCAACGCTCCGGTCTTGGCGTCGAACAGAGGAACCGTGCTCCACGCTGACTACCTGGGGATCTACGGAAATTGTGTGATCATCGACCATGGGATGGGTCTGCAATCGCTCTACGCACATCTGTCGGCGATCGACGTGTCGCCGGGAGAAGAGGTGGTGCGGGAGCAGCAAATCGGCCGCAGCGGTGTCACCGGACTGGCAGGCGGAGATCATCTTCATTTTGCGATCCTCCTGCAGGGTCGCCCCGTGAACCCGGTTGAATGGTGGGACCAGCACTGGATCGAGGACCGAATTCAGCGCAAGCTTAGTGAGGTCTCGGCCACTCCCCTACCGTGAGCGGACCGGTCCGAGAAGATTGTTCCTCGTGGCACAACCCAGACTGGTGTGATATCGTTCTCAGGTTGTACTCATGAGAGAGGTGTGAACCGAACCTTCGGTTTTTCGGGTTTCTCTCTCGCCCCGAACTTCGCACTTTAGGAGAATTCAGATGCAGCACCGAACACTGTGGGCGTTCGCCTCAGCCCTGACTCTTGTGGCAGCTGTCGCGTGTGGTGGGGGCGGAACAGATGACCCGGCGGCAATGCCAGACACCACCGGGCCGGCTGCCGCTCCGATTGATCCGGCAACGGCCGGCAACGTCACAGGCACCATCATGCTCGAGGGCACACCACCCGCGGCCGAGACCATCAGAATGAACGCGGACCCGGTGTGCGTGAGTGAAGCGCAGGACACGGAGACCGAATACTACGTGGTCGGCGGCTCCGGCGGCCTCGGCAACGTCTTCGTCTACGTGAAGGAAGGGCTCGAAGGCAGAACCTTCCCACCTGCATCAGGTACGGTACGCCTCGAACAGGACGGATGCCGATACATCCCCCACGTGTTCGGTATTCGTGTTGGTCAGACATTGGAAGTCGTCAACTCCGACCCCACGCTCCACAACATCCACGCGACGCCGACTGCGAACGACGAGTTCAACACCGGACAGCCGATCGAGGGCATGGTCTATGAGCGCGTCTTCGATAGCACCGAAGTCATGGTGCCGTTCCAGTGCGACGTGCACGGCTGGATGAACGCCTACGTCGGCGTTCTGGACCACCCGTTCTTTGGCGTGACCGGCGAGGACGGAAGCTTTGACCTCAGCGGCCTCCCGCCTGGAGACTACGTCGTAGAGGCTTGGCACGAGATGCTCGGCGCGCAAACACAGAACGTGACGGTTGGCGAAGGCGCAACGGCCGAACTGAGCTTCGCCTTCACTGTCGGTTAACGCGTAACCCAACGACCGGCGATCAGGCTCTGGCCTGAACCAATCTAGGGTCAGTCCATGAGATGCAGTGGGCGTTTGTCGGGAGGACGTCCACTGCTCTTCCCTATCGACTTCCCGGTCACTCGGGTCGGGGTATCCAACCATGCTCTGGCTGCATCGCTATAACAGGCTTCTCGCTGGCGCATCACTCCTCCTCATTGCGGCCGGTGGGTTGGTCACCAGTACCGGAACCGGGCTCTCTGTACCGGACTGGCCCAACACGTACGGCTACTTCATGTTTTCCTTTCCCCTCTCGAAGATGGTGGGCGGGATACAGTACGAGCACAGCCACCGGCTTATCGCCAGCACGGTCGGGCTCATGACGATTGTGCTGGCTCTCTGGCTGACACGGGTCGAGCCGCGGCGTTGGGTGCGCCAGCTGGGCTGGATCGCGCTCGCCGCCGTGATCGCCCAGGGCATCCTCGGCGGTATCACGGTGCTGTACTTCCTACCTGCACCTGTCTCGATTGGCCATGCCGGCTTGGCCCAGATCTTCTTCATGTTGGTTACGAGCCTGGCGGTATTCACGTCCCCGGGTTGGCTAGGCCGCTACGCGCGCGACGAGTCCGCGACCCGAGCGGTTATCGGTGACACCGCCCTTCGGCGCCTGGCGATCTTGACGCCGGTGGTGATCTACGGACAGATCCTCATGGGCGCGACCATGCGCCACACCGGCGCCGGATTGGCCATTGCAGACTTCCCGCTCGCGTTTGGTCGCCTCATCCCGCCGACCTGGGATTCCGGCATCGCCATTCATTTCGGACACAGGGTTGGAGCGATTGTCGTTGTCGCCCTCGTCGTAGCCCTGAGCGCCCACATCCTGGCGCGCCAGAGGACGAGGGTGGAGCTGGTTCGACCGGCCGTCCTGCTTCTCATCACGGTCGCAATCCAGTTCATCCTGGGTGCCTGGACGGTGTTGAGCCAGAGACACGTGGCGATCAACACGGCGCACGTCGCAACCGGCGCGCTGCTCTTCGTCACGTCAGTGGTGGTTGGACTTCGTGTCTATCGTGAACAGTTTTCAGACGCCGTCGCCCACGACGGCCTTTCGACGCCAGGACCGATTCGATCTCCGGCGCTGACGCCATACGGTTCGCCAGGGACATGAGCATGAAGACAGGCGCGGCCACGATACGCGTCGCCAGACCACGCGCTGGCGATTTCCTCGCGCTCACCAAGCCCCGCCTCAACACGCTCGTTATCGTCACGGCCGGTGTTGGATACTTTCTCGGCGCCGGAGCGTTCGATCTCCTGCTATTCCTTCACACCGTCATCGGTTCAGCATTGGTCGCCGGCGGTGCGGCGACACTGAACCAGGTCGCCGAACGAGACATCGACCAGATGATGGAACGAACACGGCACCGGCCTCTACCGACCGGTCGGGTGCAACCTGGCGAGGCACGCGCGTTCGGGGTGTTCCTGTCGAGTTTAGGAATCGTGCAGCTAGGCATCTGGGCGACGCCGGCGGCTGCACTGGTCGCGTTCGTGACCTTGGTGACGTATGTCGTCATCTACACGCCCCTCAAGCGACGGACTCATTGGGCCACAATTGTGGGAGCCGTCCCGGGCGCCCTACCGCCGGTCATTGGCTGGGCAGCGGCGCGCGGCGCCGTAACCGTCGAGGCGTGGGTTCTTTTTGGCATCGTCTTTCTGTGGCAGCTGCCGCATTTCTATGCACTGGCGTGGATGTATCGCAACGACTATCGCCGGGCTGGTTTGCCTTTGATGGCAGTGATCGACCCGGACGGGCACCGCAACGCCCGACATGCCATGTTCTTCTGCGTGGCGCTGTTGCCTGTCAGTCTTGGTCCGTCCCTCGTTGGACTCACCGGACAGCTCTACGCCGGGGCGGCGTTCGGATTCGGCATGGCGTTCCTGATTCTCACCTGGCGCTTGATGGAACACCCGTCAGCCGTTCGCGCGAGGGCACTGTTCGTCGGATCTCTCGTCTATCTCCCACTCCTGCTGGGACTGCTAGTGATTGACAATGCCTTCTGAGACGCGAGCGTTGGACGTTGACGCCCTCAGCCATCAGTATGGTGACCGGATCGCCCTCTCGGATGTCGCCTTCAGCGTCGACGCGGGTAGCATCTTCGCGCTGCTCGGACCGAACGGAGGCGGAAAGACGACGTTGTTCCGTCTCGTCACGTCGACCTTGCCAACCACCGCGGGTCACATCAAGGTATTCGGTCGCGACGTCGCGAAGGATCCACGCCACGCACGGCGCCTCATGGGCGTGGTCTTTCAGTCGCCCGCTCTGGACGAGAGGTTGACGGTCCTCGAGAACCTCAGAACACATGGCCACCTGTACGGCATGCGCGGTCAACCGTTGTCGTCACGAATGACCGATGTACTGGGACTCGTGGGTCTCGACGACCGGGCGAACGACTTGGTGGGTACGCTTTCGGGAGGGCTGCAGCGGCGAGTCGAAATCGCCAAGGCTTTCCTTCCCGAACCCAAAGTCTTGGTACTCGACGAGCCTAGTACCGGACTCGATCCCGGCGCCCGGCGAGAGATTTGGGACCACCTCGAGCGCCTACGCCGCACGCTGGGCACGACCGTGGTACTGACGACACACCTGATGGACGAAGCCGCAAGGTCCGACTGTGTGGCAGTGCTCCACGCGGGTCGTCTCGTGGCACTCGGCCCACCGCGCGATCTCGTCGCCGAGATCGGCGGCGATGTGATCCAGGTTGCAGCAGAGAACGCCGAGAGCCTCGCACAAGAGATCAGGGAACGGTTTCAGCAACCGGTCGATGTCGTGGATGGCCGAATAAGAATCGAGCGGATGAAAGGGCATGAGTTCATCCCCGAGCTCGTTGAGGCCTTTCCGGGCCAAATCGAAGGCGTGAGCTTTGGGAGGCCAACACTCGAGGATGTGTTTCTGCACCACACGGGACAACGGTGGCACTGATGCTACTTGCGGTCTACACCCTGTGGCGCAGAGACATCGTTCGTTTTCTAAGACAACGCTCCCGCATCGTCGGAGCGCTTGGCACGCCGCTGATTTTTTGGGTCTTGCTTGGCTCGGGTCTCGGAGACTCCTTCACCGTCGGAACGCTCGGCGCGCCTGCCGGCGGTTACTTGGAGTACTTCTATCCGGGCACGCTGGCGCTCATCCTGTTGTTCACCGCTATCTTTTCGACGATCTCGGTCATCGAGGACCGCCATGACGGTTTCCTTCAGGGTGTGATGGTCGCACCGGTCCCGCGTATTGCGATCGTGCTGGGAAAGACCCTCGGCGGAACCACGCTCGCGCTCGTGCAGGCTGGTCTCTTCTTGTTTCTTGCCCCTCTGGCGAACACCCCGATCGACCTCGCGACGTTGCCACTCCTATTGTTGGTACTCGCGGTCTTTGCCTTCGCCCTCACAGGTCTCGGCTTCGTCCTAGCGTGGTCACTCGACTCGACCCAGGGGTTCCACGCGATCATGAATGTCTTGCTCGTTCCGATGTGGTTGCTGTCGGGTGCAGTCTTTCCTCAGACGGGAGCGGCTGGCTGGGTTCGAGGTGTGATGCTGGCCAATCCGATGACATATGGGGTCTCCGCACTGAGGTCGGTCCTCGCTGGTTCCGATCCAGCGACTGGGTCAACGTCGGTAGGTGGGTCACTGGCCTTCATCACGGTCTTTGGCCTGGCGACACTCGCCCTGAGCAGCTGGAGCGTCTACCGCCGTCAGGCCTAGGGCTTCGATGGAGCTGTCGAGCCTCCCGACTCTCAACGCGGTGCTCAACGGCATATCGGCGACGCTCCTCGTCGCCGGCTACATGATGATTCGCCAACGACGCATCCGAGCACACCGGGCCTGCATGCTGTGCGCCTTCGCGACGTCGGCGCTGTTTCTTGTTTCTTACGTCGTCTACCATGCCAACGTCGGCTCGGTTGCTTTCAAGGGACAAGGTGCGATCCGCGTTGCCTATTTCGCGGTCTTGATCAGCCATATCGTCCTGGCCGCCCTGATTCCCCCACTGGCGATCGTGACACTGACGCGGGCTCTGCGAGAGCGGTTCGACCGCCACGTGCGCCTAGCGCGTTGGACGTTGCCACTGTGGCTCTATGTGTCGGTGACCGGCGTCGTCGTATATCTAATGCTGTACAGGTTGTAGTTCCCGGAAGAGGCGCGTCGGGTTTTGGGGTCTTGCGCGGGCGGGTGCTTGGGCTACGGCTTGTACAGTAGATAGGGGGCCACGCGGTCACGCCACGCCCGCTCCCCTTCGGCCCAGTCCGCCGCGATCTCAGACGGATCGTGCCCGGCTCTAAGGCGGGCGACCGCGTCGTCGGAGCCGAGCAGTCGGCCCGCACCGTCGAGGTCGAACTCTGTGGGATACAGACGATGCAACGCTGCAGCAATCTCGAGGCCGACACGGACCGCCGGCAGCACATCCCGATTCGTGACGGTTATTCGAACTCCTTCGCAGCGTTGGCCGGCGTAGTTGCTGCTCGTCGGCGTGAACGCAACCGGATAGAACCTTACACCCGCCACGGGTCGGGCGCTCAGGGCGGCCGCTAATTCACGACCGTCGATCCACGGAGCCCCCAGCTGCTCGAAGGGCGTATCGGTGCCTCGGCCGACTGACAGATTGGCCCCTTCGATGGCACCGATACCGGGGTAGAGTGCAGCCTGCGTCACCGAGCGCAAATTGGGTGACGGATCGGTCCACGTCAACCCGGTCTCGTCGTACCAAAGACGACGGCGCCAGTCCTGCATCGGCACAACCTGCAAATCGGCATCGATGTTTCCTTCAGCGTTGAACAGTCCGGCCAGCTCACCCATCGTCAGTCCGTGGCGTATGGGCATCGACAGGTATCCCGTAAACCCTCGCGCTTCTTCGTCGAGCAGCGGTCCTTCGACGGCCATCCCGTTGATGGGGTTCGGCCGGTCGAGCACAACGACCCGGAGACCCCTGGCGGCCGCCTCCTCCATGACATAGGCCATCGTCGCAGCGTACGTGTAGAAGCGAGCGCCGGCATCCTGGAGGTCGATGACGATTGCGTCAAGCCCATCAAGCATGGCCGAGGTCGGTCGCCGCGCGTCGCCGTAGAGCGAGTGCACAGTCACGCCGGTCAGTTCGTCCACTCCATCTGGAATCGTCGTATCGAGCTCCCCTCGAATCCCATGTTCGGGGCTGAAGAGGCGACGGAGCTCCACGTTCGGAGCGGCGCTGAGAAGACCAATCGTCGTCGAACCGTCCGACGCACGTCCGGTCTGGTTCGTGACCAGACCGACACGCTGACCCGCAAGGCTCGCGAAACCGTCGCTCCGAAGAGTGTCGATACCCGGCCGAACATCAACGGCACCGTTCGGCACAAGGCGCACCCTCTTGATCGCAGCCGCAGCCAGGGTTGCCACGCGACCGCGAAGCGCCGTGACATCGCCGTCGCCATCAGGGTGCACCCGATTCGATAGGAAGACCACGACCGTTTCGGTCTCCGGGTCTATCCAGATGGACGTCCCCGTGAACCCGGTATGGCCGTAGGAACCTGTCGAGAACAGATCGCCTCGGTTTGCGGAAAACCTCGAATCGATGTCCCAACCGAGTCCACGCGTGTCAGCGATGGCACTCGGAGTCGCTGGAGTCGTCATACGGGCGACGGCGAGGGGCGACAGGATTTGGACACCCTCGTAGGTGCCACCCGACACGAGCATCGCGCCGAACTTCCCGAGGTCGCTCGCTGTGCTGAATAGACCGGCGTGCCCAGCGACTCCTCCCATGCGCCTGGCAGTCGGGTCATGTACGGTCCCCCTAAGCATCGATGCACCCGGATCGCCGCACGGCCATCCGAGCGGCCGACAGGACTCGGTTGGCGCGATCCGCTCCCAGACGTTTCTGGATGGCCTGAATCCGGTATCGTCCATCCCAAGTGGCTCGAGCACTCGCCGCGCAACGAACTCGCCGAACGGCATCCCACTTACGCGCGCGACAATCTCGCCAAGCACGATGAAATTGATGTCGCTATAGCGGAAGCGAGTTCCTGGCACGTATTCGGGCCGCTCGTCAATCGCCTTTGCGATCGCGGTGTCGTAGCCAGAAAACTCCTCCTCCAAGGGAAAGTCTGGCCGCAAGCCCGACATGTGCGTGAGCAGGTGCTTGACCGTAATGTCACCCTTGTCGTGCCGCTCGAACCCAGCGAGATGGCGGTACACGGGATCCCGAAGTCGCAGGCGCCCCTCCTCGACGAGGATCATCACCGCAGAGGTGGTGGCGATAACCTTCGTCAGCGACGCAACGTCGTAGACCGTGTCGGTTGTTGCCGGCTCAGACCTCGGACTCACGGATCTATGTCCGAACGCCTCCTGATAGACCGTCTGGCCGCGATGCCAGATGAGGACCACCGCGCCCGGCAGGTCGCCTTCTCGGATCGACTGCTCCACAACATCATCGATCCGACGAAGCCGGTCGGCATCAGGCCCCGTTTCGCTGTCGGTTTGCGAGGAGGTAGCGGCACCGGAGGGTGTCCACGCAACGCAGGTGATGATACAGATGGCGACGACGACCAGGGCCGCGGGCCGGCGAAAGGCGAGGAATCCCCAGCGCCTACCGACCCCGCTGAAGGAGCGCATCAATCTGAATTATACTGTGGCTGATATTTTGGGCTTTTCAGTATTGGGGTCAAGTCATGGCTAATCGTCGGGTCCTCGCTGTGTCCGCTTGCCTGTGCTTGTCAGTTCTCCTGCCGTCTGCTGCCTCCGCTCAGAGTTCCTACATTCGAGGCGTCGTTCACGATATGAACGGTGAACCCATTGCCGGCGCAGCCGTCACGGCTGAGAATCCCCTCGCTTCCCGAACAGTCGAGTCAGAAACAGATGACTCGGGACGCTTCTCTCTCATCGGACTCCGTTCAGGACAGTGGCTGTTCACAGTCAGCCAACGAGGCTATGAAGCGGTGCAGGCGGTCGCTTCCATTCGCCGATCGGGCAGTAGCGGAACGATCTCATTCAGCATGGAGGTGGATCTCTCGGATCCCCCTCCATCCGAAAACGGTCGTCTCGGGGGAATTCGGGCTGATGAGCTTCAGACCTCGCTCGACGCCGCACACGAGCTGTTCGACCGGAATGAATTCAGGGGCGCCGTCACGGCATACGAGACGCTTCTGGAACAGGTGCCCGCTCTGACGAGCCTGAATCTTCAGATCGGTGACGCGTATCGTGAAATCGAGGACTTCCCAAGCGCCGAAGCCGCCTACAAGAGAGTGCCGCCTACGTCGCCTGCGGGAGGACAAGCCGAGCGCGCGCTCGTCGCGCTGCGCACGCTGGTCGAGAGCCGCTGACCGAAGTCGAGCGCATCCACTAGGGCGGCAGACGCCACAACCCCAGCCCGACCGCCCTTCTTGAGGGCGACAGGTTTCTCAACCCGATAGCCCGGAAGACCTGAGACAGCGCCTGATATACTATGAGGTGAATTTGGTCTCCAGAGAGGTTGCCATGAGGCTTTCACACCTGGTTTCGGCGTCGCTAATTGCTACTCTAGTGTTCTTCGTCGGCGTCACACCGGCGAACGCACAGCGGGGTCGCATCCAGGGCCGGGTCGCGGACCGGTCCGACGCTCCGTTAGTGGGTGCCCAGATCGTGACGGAAGGCGAAGGGAATGCCCCCAAGCAGACTGAGACCGATGACAACGGTCGCTACACGATCCTTGGATTCGCGAGCGGACGGGTCACGGTGATCGCTTCGCTCGAGGGATACGGGCCAGAGAGCGTGACGGTCTCAGTGAACCAGGGCAACCCGGTTCTGGCCGAGTTCGTTCTGGGCAGGGTCAGGTCCGGTTTCGAACTCATGGCCGGGGACGCCGCCTTGGAGGGTAAAGATACTGAGGAGTTGGAGGCTACTCTTCTGGCGGCCAACGCAGCCTTCGACGCCGAGGACTACGACACAGCCATCAGCGGGTATGGCGAGCTGCTCGTCGCCCTACCGTCCCTGACCTACCTGCACCTGGGCATGGGTAACGCGTATCGAGCCAAAGGCGAACTAGAGATGGCGCTGGCGGCGTATGAAAACCTTTTGGACGACCCTGAGCACGGTCAGCAGGCGGAGGTCGAGATCGCCAGGACGCGGCTGGCAATGGGAGACCTCGACGCGGCGGCAGGACTTGTGGGTGACGGGGTGGATACCCCTCGAGAGGATCTCTACAATCTTGGGGAGGTCGATTTTTCCCGGGGGGACATCGACAGCGCCGCTGGATGGTATGAGAAGGCTGCGGCGGCGGCGCCCGACTGGGAAAAGCCTTGGTTCAAGCTGGCGCTCGTGGCTCTCAACAAGGGCGAGATGGACACCGCCAAGCAGCATTTCCAAAAGGTCATCGACCTTGCGCCGAACTCAGACGAGGCTGCTGATGCGCAGGCGACGCTGTCTGCGTTGCCCTGACTGAAACAGGAACCTGGAAGACAAGCCCTGATCAGAATGCAGGTCTCGAGGCGCGGATCCGCTAAGTTGTGCCTGTGTTGACTGCCTGCCTCGCTTGTCGTTACGGCGACGCTGGATAGGCATCGAGGCTCGAGCGACGCGGGCCTCTTTGTCGGCTCGGCCAATCATCTGTGGACGCCTACGCGCTTGCCTCTGAGACGGCCCGGCGTGGCCACACTGTCCCCTCGTCCTTGCCTCGACCGCGTCACGGCAGCTGCCCGAGACAACAACCGGTTGCCCGTCAGCGGACGCAGCCAACAACAACGTCGCCCCCCTGGGTGACCGAGACGTTCTACGATCCCAAGGCGTAGGGAGATCAGACGATGCACATTCATTCTGTAGCAGTGCTCGGCGCAGGTACGATGGGTGCTCAGATCGCGGCACACTTGGCGAACGCCGGACTCCCTGTGCTGCTTTTGGACCTTGACCGCAAGACGGCCGCCGAGGGGCTCAAACGCGCGCAGAAGCTCAAACCGGACCCGTTCTTCACACGCCACGCAGTCGACTTGATTACGCTTGGTAGCTTCGACGCCGACCTACACCGACTGAAGGGATCGGACTGGATCATCGAAGCAGTTGTCGAACGGCTGGATATCAAGCGAGAGCTCATGGCGAAGGTCGAGCTGCATCGGTCACCTGAGTCGATTGTCAGCTCCAACACCTCGGGTATCCCGATCGCCAGTATCGCCGAGGGTCGGTCCGAGGACTTCCGTCGGCATTGGCTCGGAACTCACTTCTTCAACCCACCTCGGTATCTCTCGCTGCTCGAGGTGATCCCGACGGAGGACACCGCTGCAGCAGTCGTCGAGACGATTCGACACTTCGGCGACCATTCCCTCGGAAAAGGGGTCGTCATCGCGAAGGACACCCCGAACTTCATCGGCAATCGAATAGGGATCTATGGGGTCATGCGGGCGCTCGAGATTCTGACGAGCGGCCAGTTCACGATCCCGGAGATCGACGCGATGAGCGGTCAGGCAATTGGGCGGCCCAAGAGCGCGACCTTCCGAACGATGGACATTGCAGGCATTGACGTCCTGGTGCACGTGGTGCGAAACCTCGCCGATCAAATCGAGGACGAAAGAGAACGTGCGGCGTTTGCCCTGCCCCCACTGGTCGAGGATCTGGTGGGTCGAGGCTGGGTAGGCGAGAAGTCTGGCCAGGGCTTCTACAAGAAGGAACGGCGACAAGACGGCAGTCGCATTCTTGCCCTCGATCTTGAAACGATGACCTATGTCGAGCGCGAGCCATCACAGCTTCCCGCGCTCCAAGCGGCCCGATCGATCGACGATTTGGCGGAGCGAGTGCGCACGCTCTTTGTTGGTAAGGACCGTGTGGGCGACTTCTTGCGGGCAACGTTGGGTAGGACCCTCGTGTACGCCGCAGAAGTGACTCCAGAGATCGCCCACTCCATTGACGACGTGGATCGAGCGATGCGGTGGGGCTACGGGTGGGAATTGGGGCCATTTGAGCTCTGGGATGCGATAGGCGTCGATGTCGTGCTTGAGGCGTGTGAGATAACCGAACCACCTGAGCTGATCCGCGATCTTCAGGCAAAGCCGCGGGTGGCTGATGACCGCGCAACGCGACGTCGTTTTCGCGACGGACAGGTCCCTCCATCTGGCGCTGACTTGCAGATCTTGCACCAGGCGAGGGGGGCTCGGCCCGTCGTCAAGCAGAACCCTGGCGCCAGTCTCATCGACTTGGGCGACGGAGTCCTCGGGGTGGAGTTCCATTCAAAAATGAACGCGATCGGCGGTGACACCATCGACATGCTGAGCGCCGGCGTCACGGAGGCCGAGAAGAACTTCGACGCACTCGTTGTGGGAACCGAAGCGCCGGCATTTTCAGCGGGAGCCAATCTCATGTTGGTCCTTCTCGAGGCCCAAGAGGAGAACTGGGACGAGATTGACCTGATGGTCCGGTCGTTTCAGGCGGCGGTTGTCGGTCTTCGGTATTCGGAGGTTCCGGTCGTCGTTGCCCCCGCCGGTCTTACACTGGGCGGCGGCTGCGAAGTGACGCTGCACGCTGACCGGGTCCAAGCCGCTGCCGAGACGTACATGGGGCAGGTTGAGGTCGGGGTTGGGTTGGTGCCGGCCGGTGGCGGCACCAAGGAGCTCTTGGTGCGCAGTCTCGACCCGAAGCCAGCCAACGTCGAGGACTCGCTACCCTTTGTCCGACACGCATTTGAGTTGATCGGATTCGCAAAGGTCTCGACGAGCGCTCCGGATGCGAAGCGCCTCGGATTGCTACGGGATATCGACGGCATC
The DNA here is from genome assembly GCA_965223015.1 of Vicinamibacterales bacterium. Taxonomy (GTDB): domain Bacteria; phylum Acidobacteriota; class Vicinamibacteria; order Vicinamibacterales; family UBA8438; genus CAUZIB01. Next base: position 25,313 of record CBDCVL010000010.1, read on the forward strand.
ACGATGAACCGGGAACGGGTGCTCGCAGACGCTAAGGCTGACGCATTGGTGCTTGCTCGCACCGGGTACCAGCCACCGCGCCCCCCCACCATCGAGGTAGGAGGCGACAGCGTACGCGCCGGACTCGAACTGGGTGTCCACATCGCGTGGCGGGGTGGGTACATCAGCGACCACGACGCGCTGATCGGACGGAAGGTGGCCCGAATACTCACGGGTGGTGACGTCCCGCACCGGACGTCAGTCAGCGAGCAGCATCTGCTGGACCTGGAACGGGAGGCTTTTCTCAGTCTGTGCGGCGAACCCAAGACACTCGAGAGGATCGGCCACACTCTGAAGACTGGGAAGACACTGAGGAATTGATGGTCGAGAAAGGCGACGGTCCGGCGGTCGTGATGATACCTGGTATCCAGGGGCGATGGGAGTGGATTGAACCGGCAGTCACGTCACTTGCGACTCGATGCCGAGTCATCAGCGACTCACTTGCCGGCGACCGTGGAAGCGTGGCAGACATCAACCCGTCTCGGGGGTTCGACAGCTACCTCGAATGGGTCGACACGCTGCTTGACCGGGCCAAGGTGGAGCGGGCCGCGATTTGCGGCGTCTCCTATGGAGGTCTCGTAGCGCTGCACTACGCCGCGTGCCGGTCACGCCGCGTCAGTTCTCTGATTTTGGTTTCTACACCCTCTCCCCGGTGGAAACCAAGCTGCCAAGTCGAACGCTATCTCCGGGCCCCGCGTTTGATGAGCCCGATCTTTGCGCTCTCTTCTCCGTTTCGGCTCTACCCCGAGATCGTGCGAGCCTTTCCACATTCCGCGGGCCGAGGACACTTTGCGGTCACGCACCTCTACCGTGTCACACGGTACCCGTGTGCTCCCAGGCGCATGGCGCAGAGGGTTCGACTGCTCGACGGCGTCGACCTTCACGGGGATTGCCTGCGCGTCACGGCTCCGACGCTCGTGGTCACCGGAGTCGCCGGTCTTGACCGAGTTGTTCCGGTAGACAGCACCCGAGAGTATCTGTCAGCGATCCCCGGGGCGTCGCACGCACAGATCGAAGGCACCGGCCACATCGGGCTCGTCACCAAGCCAGAGCGCTTCAGCGATATCGTCGGTAGATTCGTTGAGGATGGTTGCGAGGGTCAGCGGCTGCCGCTACAGGTGTCGGCGTGAGCAGCGCGACGCCATGGGCCGTTCGGATGATCGACGGCCCGGCGGGAAGTCTGGAAGCGCTTCTCGACGAGCCAGGGCCGTCACCTCGCGCGGCGGTCGTCTTCGCGCATCCTCACCCACAGTTTGGGGGATCGATGCACACGAAGGTTGTGTACAGGTCGGCGAAGGCCCTCAGCCGTATCGGCTGTGCCACCCTTCGGTTCAACTTCCGCGGCGTCGGCAAGAGCGATGGCACCTTCGACAGCGGACGCGGCGAAGCGGAGGACTTTCGTGCCGGGCTGGATTGGCTCGTCGAAAAGTATCCTGGGGTTCCGTTGTGGGCCGCCGGTTTCTCGTTTGGTGCGTGGATCGCACTGAGCGTCGGTGCCGACGATCCGCGTGTCAGTCTCCTCCTCGGAGTCGCTCCCCCAACGAACTATGACTTTCAGGCGCTCCGTGAAAGCACGAAGCCGAAATTCCTCATTCATGGAGAAGCCGACGACCTTTTTTCTCTCCAGGACGCGCGGCAGCTGTACGCTGAGCTCAAGGAGCCCAAGGAATTCGTTGTGATCGACGCAGCCGACCATCTCTTCGACGGGAAGGTGTCGGAAGTGGGCGACGCCATAGAAGATCTACTAGGAGACTTTGACAGATGACAGATGCAGTGATCGCATCGGCCGTGCGGACGCCGACAGGAAAAGCGCCCAAGGGGACGCTTCGGTTCACGCGCCCGGACGAGATGGCGTCGGTTGTGATCAAGGAAGCACTTCGACGGGCTCCCGGCGTCGAGGCAGCTGAGGTCGATGACGTCATCCTTGGGTGCGCGATGCCAGAGGCGGAGCAGGGAATGAACGTGGCCCGGATCGCCAGTCTTCGGGCAGGCCTCCCAGTCGAAAGCTCCGCGGTCACCGTCAATCGGTTTTGCTCATCGGGACTTCAAGCGATCGCCTTCGCCGCCGAGCGCATCATGTGCGGAACGGCGACAACGATCGTGGCAGGTGGCACCGAGTCGATGAGCATGATTCCTATGGGGGGACACACGCTTGCTCCGAACCCAGAGCTCATGAACACGTACCCCGACGTCTACCTCAGCACCGGCCTCGTTGCTGAAAACCACGCTCGGGAATCGAAGATTTCTCGCCTGGAACAAGACGAGTTTGCCCTGCGCAGCCACGAACGGGCCCTCGCCGCGATCGACACAGGTCGCTTCGCGGACGAGACAGTTTCCATCGCCGTGAAGACCATCGGTTCGGCTAGTGGCGACGACGCCAGCGACCGGGTGACCGAGCTCGAGTTCACGACCGATGAAGGCCCGAGGCGTGATACGTCAATCGATGCGCTTTCCGCTCTCAGACCTGCGTTTCGCCTATCCGGTTCGGTCACGGCTGGAAATTCGTCTCAAACCAGCGACGGTGCGGCGGCCCTAGTCGTCACCTCGCGTGACCGGGCCAACGAGTTGGGACTGCAACCGCTCGGAAGACTGGTGACGTTCACGACGGCCGGAGTCAAACCCGAGCTGTTCGGTATCGGACCGGTACCGGCGATGAGGAAGGCTTTGAAGCTCGCCCACCTCACGATCGACGATATCGACCTCGTCGAGTTGAACGAGGCCTTCGCGGCGCAAGTCCTGGCCTGCCTTCGCGAGTTTCCGATCGACCCTGAAAAACTCAACGTCAACGGGGGCGCCATTGCACTCGGTCACCCTCTCGGCTGCACGGGGGCCAAGCTTACGACGACGATGTTGTATGAGCTGCGGCGTCGCGAGGGCCGATTCGGCATGGTCACGATGTGTGTCGGCGGCGGCATGGGTGCCGCCGGAATTTTTGAACGACTCTAAATTTCGTCACCGGAGGCTTGTCATGACGACCCCAGCGGCATCAATCGTTCACCAGGGTGGTTCCTGGCTGCTCGAAGACTCCCACCAGGACGGTGTGTTCACGCCCGAACAACTGTCCGAAGAGCATCGGCTCATCGACCAGACGGCCCGGGAGTTTGTTTCCAACGAGGTGCTGGCGAAAACAGATGAACTCGAAGCCAAGAACTGGGACGTCGCAAGGCACCTGCTCCGTGCGGCTGGCGAGCTTGGGCTTCTCGGGACCGATGTGCCGGAAACATACGGCGGGGTCCAGCTCGACAAGGTGAGCGCGGCAGTGATTGCAGCTCGGTTCGCCCAATCGGGTTCGTTTAGCGCGGCGTTTGGTGCCCAGACCGGTCTGACCATCATGCCTATCCTCATGTTCGGTACCGAGGAACAGAAGCAGCGCTACTTGCCACGCCTTCTCAGCGGGGAACTCGTGGGCGCGTACTGTCTCAGCGAGTCGGGGTCGGGCTCGGACGCGCTCGGAGCAAAGGCGCGCGCCGTGCGTCAGGACGACGGCGACTACGTCCTGACCGGTGAGAAGATGTGGATTACGAACGGCGGGTTTGCCGACGTGTTCATCGTGTTCGCCCAGGTCGACAGCGAACACTTCACCGCGTTCATCGTCGACCGATCGTTCGACGGCGTCAGCACCGGGAAGGAAGAACACAAGATGGGCCTTCTGGGCTCGTCAACGACGCCGGTCATTCTCCAAGACGTCAGGGTGCCGGCCGCGAACCTGCTCAGTGAGGTCGGAAAGGGCCACAAGGTTGCGTTCAACGTCCTCAACTACGGGCGCTTCAAGCTCGGCGCTTCTACCGTGGGAACCTGCAAGACGGCTCTGGAGGAGTCGACGAAGTACGCGGCCGAACGCTTTCAGTTTGGGCAGGCGATCGCAAACTTCGGAGCCATCAAGCACAAGCTCGGTGAGATGGTTATTCGCACCTACGCGATCGAGTCGATGGTCTTTCGGACGGCTGGGCTCATCGATGCGACGCTCGCGGGGCACGACGCGAACGACGATGCTGCGCTGCGAGCCGCGTTGGAGGAGTACGCAATCGAATCGTCGATCTTGAAGGTCACCGGAAGCGAATACCTTGGCGACATCCTTGACGAAAACGTGCAGATTCATGGGGGGAATGGTTTCGTCAAGGACTATCCCGCTGAGCGGCACTATCGCGACGCCAGAGTAAACCGAATCTTCGAGGGCACCAACGAAATCAACCGGCTCCTCATTCCCGGCATGTTGGCAAAGCGCGCACTCAAAGGGCAACTACCTCTCATCGCGGCCGCACAGAAGCTGCAGGACGAGATCTTAAGTCCGAGCCAACGCTCGGATCCTGGCGACGGCCCCCTCGCCGAGCAGCAGGCGGCCGTCGCAATGTTCAAGAGGGTCGCCCTGGCTGCACTGGGTCTCGCAATGCAGACCTTTGGAGAGAAACTCTCCGACCAGCAGGAAATACTGTCGCTCGTCTCGGACATTCTGATGGACACCTACGCATCAGAGAGTGTTGTCCTGCGGGCCCAACGGGCCGCCGTTTCGGCAGAGGGCAACGCCGAACTACATGCTGATGCAGCCTCCGGATTCGTGGCCGACGCCGCAGCGCGGATCGAGGCTTCCGTCCGCTCCGCTCTCGCCGCCATGGCGGAGGGGGACGCGCTCCGGACTCACTTGGCAGCAGTCCGGCGGCTGCTTAAGGTTGTGCCCATCAACACGGTGCAAATCCGGCGCAGGCTTGCAGATCAGGCCCTACAACAGGCAGGATATGTTTTCTAGGGTGGTATCCATCGCATGACACACCCATCCATTCCCCGTCTTCAAGAGGAGACCTCCGGTCTGACCGGCAAGGCGACCGTTCTGTGCCTGCTCGCGCTGGTTGCGGCCTGTAGCGCGCCCAGGCCAGACGAGACCACCTATCTCGAGCAGCTAGTCGCTGACCGAGTGGACAAAGACGAAACGTTCTCGGGACCCGACTCAATCGTGCCTCTCGACCGGCGTTCATGGATGGTTCCGCTCCGCTACTACGAACCCGACCTCTCGTACCGGGTTCCGGCTCAGCTCCAAGTCGGCGCAGAACAGCCGATCTTCGAGATCCCGACGTCGACCGGCCTGCTTCGCACGGTGCAGCGGGTCGGCACACTCGAGTTCATGCTGCACGGAGAGGCGATGACGTTGGCAGCCCTCGTCGAGCTCCCTACCCAGGATTCGAGCTACCTGTTCGTTCCGTTCCGGGACGGGACCAGCAATGTCGAAACCTACGGTGGAGGCCGCTACCTCGAGCTTCCGAATACACGCACCGGTATCTACGACCTTGATTTCAATCGCGCCTTCCATCCCCTGTGCTACTTCAGCGAGGAATTTGACTGTCCCTTTCCACCGCCCGAGAACCGTCTCTCGACCGCGATAAGGGCCGGCGAGCGACTGCCACCTGAAGACGAGCAACGGCTCCCGATGCAGACCCCTCACACCTTGCTTGAGTCGCCTTCTGCCGGCAGCGACGGGCCGGACGCAACCCCGGCTGGCCCCACAGGGGGATAAGCCGGTCGTATGCCACTGGCGGGCGTTGTCTTCGACTTTGACGGTGTGATCGCGGACACCGAGAGCCTGCACCTCCGCGCGTACCAGGACACTCTGATCAACACCCCGCTCTCACTTTCGCAGGCGAGCTACTACGAGAAGTACCTTGGTTTCGATGACGTGGGCGTGTTCACCGCCCTCGCCCAGGATTCGGGCGTTATCTTGGGCGACAGCCAGATCACACAGCTGGTCAGCGACAAGGGCCGCCGCTTCGAAGCACTGCTCGGAACCGACCAGGTGCTCTTCCCCGGTTCTGCCGACTGTATTCGACGGCTTGAAGGTGCGGTCAGGCTCGGCATCGCCTCTGGGGCGCTGCACCATGAGATCGAAAGCATCTTGGTAGGCGCAGCCCTTCGTGATCTCTTCACGGTTATTGTGGCAGCAGACGACGTCGACCGCCCGAAACCGGCACCCGACGCGTATCTCAGAGCGGTATCGGCCCTCGGTGTGACAACGGGTACGTCATCCGCCGATAGCTACGTCGCCGTCGAAGACTCGCCCTGGGGATTGGAGTCGGCGCACGCGGCCGGTCTCAAGACGATTGGTATCACCAATAGCTATCCCAAAACGAGCCTGACTAATGCCGACGTCGTCGTCGAGAACCTCGACGCGGTCGATGTGCCTCTCCTGGAGCAACTCTGTTCGTCGCCGTAGCCTGGTGCCCAGAGGAGCGATTCGCAACGACCGCCAGGCGGGATGCAGCGCCGGAAGAATGGCTAGCTATTTCGTACTCGGTCACGAGATCGGCCGCTCGAATCAGGCGTCACGACCGCCGTCCGCAGCACCGAGGTGTGGTAGCGTTGACAGAGTACGGTGCAGATTGGGCGCCGATGGTTTCATCCACATTCATCCAGCGGTTCAAAGACATCGCCAGCGCTCCGGACCCTGACTTGGCCACCGCTGCGCTGATGATCGCGAGGCTCGAGTACCCTAGGCTCGACGCATCACGATACCTCGATCAGCTCGATGCGATGGGCGCTGCCGCCAACAAACGGCTGGGCCAGGTTCTCCGCTCCGCGAGCCCATTTCAGCAGATTGAAATCCTCAATTCGTACTTGTTTGACGAGCAAGGTTTCGAGGGCAACGAGCGGGAGTACGATGATCCACGCAACAGCTTCCTTAACGACGTTCTCGAGCGCCGAACAGGGATTCCTATTACGCTAGCGCTGGTCTATATCGAGGTCGCGCGACGCGCTGGGCTGTCAATGGAGGGCGTCAATTTCCCGGGACACTTCCTGCTCAGGTTCCAGAGCAGGCCCGCCGAGGACGAGCTCGGCGACGACCTCATCCTCGACCCGTTTCACGGTGGGATCGTGTTGTCAGAAACCGACTGTCGATCTCTCTTCCGTAAGCATGCCGGGCAGGATGCGGCTTTCGATCAGCGTCTGCTCGTCCGTGCCACCAAGACGCAGATCATGATTCGAATGCTTGTGAATCTGAAGCGGATCTACGTCGGCATGCGGTCGTTTTCTCAGGGGCATGCGCTCACGGAGCTGTTGCTTGCTCTCAACCCTTCGTCGATGACCGAGTTGCGGGACCGTGGTCTCCTTGCATACCACCTGAATGACTTCTCCGCGGCTCTCAGAGACCTCGAGACCTACCTTCGGTTTACATCACATGGTGAGGGCGACTCGGAGGAAGATGCGGCTGCGCACCAAGAGATCTGGGAACATGTAAAGACTCTGAGGCGTCGCGTCGAGAGTGTCCCACCGGTAGTAGAAAGTCAGCGGCAACGGTGAACACAAGTTATCCGACCTTCTGCATCTCTGCAATGTTGTCGTCGTCGCGATCCAGGTGTGCCTTCAGCATCCAGAGATGCTCGTAACCTGTGATGCGTCGGTAGTTCTTCTCCGTCTCCACGAAGGCCACGGCCGACCAGCGCAGCGCCATCTCTCCGTTCTTCCAGTTGGTGACGCGACGTGTGCGCTGCCGGATTCCCGAGTGCGTCGAATCGATGATGTTCGTCGTCGTGAGGCACGTGCGCAGTGATGCGGGCAGGCCGAGCCGATTCACGGTGAAGATCTCATCGAGGCCTTCTCGAACGCTCGCTGCTGCATCGGGCCAGTCGCGTTGGAGCCACGAGGCGTACTGGTCAAGCTTGCGCAGGCCCTCCTTAGCCTCGAGCTTCCAGGCGGCGCGCAGGGTGGCCCGTGCCTGGTCGTGCTGCGCGTTCGGCAGGTGGCCGACGACATTCCGCAGCTTGTGGTTGCGACAGCGCTGTACCTCGTTGCCGGCGCCGAACACCTGGGCGATCGCGCTGCGTAGCGCCTTCGCTCCATCGACGACGAACAGCCGACGTCGGTCGGGGCGGATCCCGCGAGCGACGAGATCCTCGAGCAGGGCGGTCGTCACGGTCGCGTTCTCAGAGGCACCGCTGCGCACGCCGAGCACGTACTTCTTCCCGTCTTCGTCGACCCCCACGGCCGCCAGAACATGGTGGTTCCCGAACTGGATCCCGTCGAGGTAGATAATCAACACGTCGACCTTGCTGAAGTCTCGCTCAGCCAAGTCCTGGAGGACTCGCGTCCCGGCCTCGATGGTCTCACGGGAGACCTCCGACTTGCCGATGCCGACCTGCTCGGCCATCGCCGGCAGGACCGTCTCGTAGCGCCGGGTCGAGACGCCGTTCAGCATGATCGCCAACATGCGGTCGGCAAGGCGCTGATCGCGCTGCATCGCGTCGTACGCCGGGATCGCGACCTCGCCGCGCTCCCCCTGCCGCGCCGTCTTCTTGCGCAGACGCGGCTTTTCCACGCGCAGCTGACGTTCGCTCAACGTGACGCGCCCCGGCTGGCTGCCGTGCCAGTACAGCGCCCGATCGTCGGCGCGGCGGCCCTGCCGCTTGGGCCCGGCGAGCCGCTCAGCGCTCATCCGAAGGACCGCCTCGACGGTCGCCCGACCCATGACGTCGATCACCTCGTCGATGGCCTTCTCGCCCCGCTCCAAGAGCTCGACGAGCGGCAGCAGGAGCTGACCGTCCTTCGAGAGAAACTCCGCGAGCTCGCGGCTGCTGAGCGTGGACGGCTTCGTGACAACCTGGTACGTTCTCTTCATCGGTGGTTCTCCTTTCCGACAAGCACCCGATCGACCTTACGATCGGGCAGGAGTTACCACCGACCTTCCACTACGCCTGGGTCATCCTCGTCGCGTCGCAAGCCTGAATTGATTGTCGCAGCGTCTGGGTGAGTCATCCTCCGAAGACGTATGACCTGTCCAACGCCCCACCGAGCAGGCCTGGCCGAAGCGATCCTACGGACGAAGTTTACCGACCTCGTCATAGAGGACTGCGGACGCAATCATCCCGTTATGAAGGTTGCCCAGATCCAGCTTCTCGTTCGGCGCGTGGGCGTTCTCATCTGGAAGCCCAACACCGAACAGCACTGACGGAAGTCCTAGGATTTCCTGAAACGTCGATACGACAGGAATCGATCCACCCTCTCTGTTGAAAACGGGGGGCCGCCCGAACCCCCGCTCAATCGCCCGTCCCGCTGCCTGGACAAACGGGTTGTCAAGATCAGTCATCCAAGGCTTGCCTGCATGCATTCGAGAAACCGTGACGTCAACTGTGCTCGGAGCAATCTTCCTCACGTACGCCTCGAACTGATCGGCAACCGTGTTTGGATCCTGGTCCGGAACGAGCCGCATACTGACCTTCGCCATTGACACCGCTGGGATCACCGTCTTGGCGCCGTCCCCGGTAAAGCCTGACAAGAGCCCGTTCACCTCGAACGTCGGGCGTGCCCACACACGCTCGAGTGTCGTATAGCCTCGCTCGCCAAAGAGCTTGGGCGCACCAATCTCCTTGCGATAGTGCCGCTCGTTGAATGGGAGCCTGGCAAACTCGGCACGTTCCTCGTCTCTGAGCGGTCTGACGTCATCGTAGAACCCTGGGATCTTTACCCGACCCCCGCAGTCTTTCATCTGGCTCAGCATCTGCGAGAGGACGAACGCGGGGTTGGCGACAGCTCCGCCAAACGAGCCGGAATGGAGGTCGGTGTGTGTCCCTCGCACATCCACTTGAAGATACGCCAGGCCACGGAGGCCGTAGCACATCGACGGCACGCTCCGATCGAACATCGGAGAATCTGATATCACGACAACGTCTGCACGAAGCTCATCGGCATGGTCTCGAACAAAACTGTCAAGATGTTTGCTGCCGATCTCTTCTTCGCCTTCGAGAATAAATCTAATGTTGACCGGGAGCTTCCCGGCTCGAGCCAGATACGCTTCGACCGCCTTGAAGTGCATGAAGATCTGCCCTTTGTCGTCGGCGGCGCCTCGAGCATAGATCTCTCCCTCGCGCACGCTCGCCTCGAACGGCGGCGTCACCCACTCATCCAGCGGATCGACAGGCTGCACATCGTAGTGCCCATAAAACAGAATCGTTGGAACATTGTCACCCTCAGCATGGAGCCAGTCCGCATAGACTACCGGGTTGCCCGGTGTGCCAATGACGTGCACGTGTTCGAGCCCAACACGTGCGAGCTCATCGGCCGTCCACTGCGCACACCGTTTCACGTCTTCGGCATGTTCGGGCAGCGCACTGATGCTGGGAATTGCGAGATACTCCGTCAGCTCCGCTAGAAATCGATCTCGGTTGGTGTGGATGAAGTCGATCACGTCGTTCATGTAACTACTCGCCTTCGTGAAGCTCGGGCGTGGGACACTCAATCGGTAGATCCTCTCGGTCGCCCCATTCCTTCCAGGAGCCAATATAGTTTCGCACCTTCGGATATCCGAGTAACCGCAACGCCACGTAGCTGTGCGCCGCTCGGTAGCCGCCCTGGCAATACGTGACCACCTCTTTGTCTGGGGTCACACCCATCTCGGTATACATCGCTCTCAGCTCCGAGGAAGCCTTGAACGTGCCGTCAGTGCGGAGGTTCCGAGTCCACTCGACGTGAATGGCCGCTGGTATCGCGCCGGCACGTTTCGCCCTGACATTCGTCCCAAAATACTCACCGTCGCTTCGGGTATCCAGCATGACCGTATCGTCACGGCCGAGACGGTCGACGACGTCCGTCCACGTGGCAAGCCGCTCATCCTGCCGGTCAACCGACCAGCTGCTCTTCTCGGGTGCGACCGGATCAGTCGAAACGGGCAACCCTTCGCGCAACCAGGCTCTGTACCCACCATCGAGCAAGCGTGGCTGGGGATGGCCGAAGAACTCCAGAAACCAGAACGCCCGCGCGGCGCGTATCCCGGATTCGTCGTCGTACACCACAACAGTCCTGTCTGCCGACACTCCTCGCGTGCTCAACAGATGCCAGATCATCCATAGGAATGCGTCCAGAGGCGCTGGGCTTGTGTCGATCAGACTGACGCCGAACAGGTCGAGATGAACGGCCCGAGGCAAGTGACCCTGAGTAAACACCTCTGCCGGCCGTAGGTCGAGTAGCAGAGGTAGCGGCGGCGCGTTGGCCTCGAGTCTGGCGGCGAGCTCACCTGGAGAAGCGAGAAGGTGGGGGTTGGCATACCCCAGCGCGTCAACTGGCATTCAACTATTCTTCCATACGACACGGGCCGACGAAACCACCCCGCGATCGTCTCACACGAGTAGGGCGTAGCGGGCCAAGAAGAGCGCGGCAAGAAAATAGACCATCCAGTCGGCTTCGCGGGCGCGCCCCGTGAACAGCTTGAGCATCGCGAACGAGACAAATCCGAAGGCAATACCCTCCGTGATACTCACGGTCAAAGGCATCAGCAGGATCGTGAGGAACGCAGGAATGGCTTCGGTTGAATCGTCCCACCCGATATGGCGAACGTTTCGCACCATTATCGTCCCTACGATGATCAGCGCTGGCGCAATCGTGGGATACAACGTCACGTCATCGCTTACTTGAAAGCCCCCTCCGACCATCGCAACAAGGGGCGAAAAGAAGAGCGCCAAGAAGAAGAACCCCGCTGTCACGATGGCTGTGAGACCGGTCCGGCCACCCGCCGCCACACCGGTGGAGCTTTCCACGTAGGCCGTGACCGTCGACGTTCCCAGACCGGCTCCGACCACCGTTCCGACTGCATCGGCGAGTAGGGCACCGCGCGCCCTCGGCAGGACGCCGCTACGCATCAGACCGGCCTGCTCAGCCACGGCCACCAGCGTGCCGACCGAATCAAAGAGAGCCAGGAAGAAGAAGACAAAGATGATGGCAACCATGTCGGGGTGAAACGCACCGGCGATGTCGAGCTGGAACAGCGTCGGAGTCAGCGATGGAGGAATGCTCGCCACACCCTGAAACGTCGTGAGACCAGTCGCCCACGCCGCGAGGCTCGATACGAGCAGGCCCGCAAGCAGCGCACCGCGAACGTTCCAGGCTCCCAGCACGGCCATCACGGCGAAACCGAGCAGTGCGACCGCAACCGGAGTCGTTCGAAGGTCACCGAGCGTCACGAGGGTTCCAGGCGAATCGACGATCACGCCTGCCCATTGGAGCCCTACCATCGAAATCAGCAGCCCAATACCGACGGCAATCGCATGCTTCAGAGAATCTGGTATCGCCGTGATCAGACGCTCCCGCAAGCCGATCCCTGCGGTGAGCACAAAGAGCATTCCAGCGATCGCGACTCCGCCAAGAGCCACCTCCCAGGCGACGCCACCTGCCGCAACGACTGTGAAGGCGAAGTAGAAGTTATGGCCCATCGCTGGGGCGACGGCGATCGGATAGTTGGCAAAGAACGCCATCATCACCGTCGCGATACCGCTGGCGATACAGGTGGCGACGAATACAGCCCCAAAGTCCATCCCGATCGCACTCAGGACGGCAGGCTGCACGAAAATGATGTAGGCAAGCGTGAAGAACGTCGTGCTGCCGGCCAGCACCTCGGTCCGGACGTTCGTTCCCTGCTCGGACAGGTGGAAAAGCCGCTCGAAGGTCTTGGTCACGTCGAACACGGCAACCACGCGTCGTTCTCGTGGCGTACGCGACCCTCCCGATCGAGCTTGGCCAGATGCGCCAGCACGCTTTCAGCAGCAGCGTCTCGAAGGGGCTGCGGGAGATCGCCATAGACCCGTCTAACGATCGCATCGGGAGTGCGAACGTCGGCATCGAGCGCATCCAGTATCTCGACCTCACGACGGCGACGGTGACGCAGGTAGTGCTCGACGAGCTTTGACAAATCGCGAATTTCTTGCCCATGCGCCGGAAGGACCCTGGCGGGACCGAGATCGCGAATCAATTCCAGGCTCTTGAGATAGCTGGTCAGGCAGCCACCGCTGGTGGCCGGAACGACCACAGTGGATCCTTCGATAACAAGATCACCAGAAAACATCGTCCGACTGCCCTCATCATAGAAACAGGCGTGGTCCGGGGCATGGCCCGCCGTGTGAACAACCCGCAGCTCACCATCGCCGGCCTCCACGTGCTGGCCATCGCTCACCGCTTGCCACTCAATACCGAACCTTCCATCACGTTCCGGCCACGGGATCTTGGCGAACTCCACCCCGGGCCACCGCGACGCCAGTGCACGACAGCCGGATGCGTGGTCAGAATGACCATGGGTCACAAGGACACGCGCCAGCTCCGCCCCATGCAGCGCCTCACTGAGCGCATCGATGTGATGAACGCTGCCTGTTCCGGCGTCGATAAGCGTCGGCGTGCGGCCACCGATCAAATACGACGTGTTGCCGGCACCCGTGTACGGACCCGGATTGAAACCTGGGATAGGAGTGATCGTCACGAGGTCGCGCAGTCTAGATGGTCTCCGCTGGGTCGACTGGGGCGTCTCAACGGCGTGAGCAAGACAAAAAAATCAGCGACCAACGGTTGACGGGTAGCTGAGTCGCGACGATTATACTGTGTGCACAAGACCACCACCCCGCCCGAACTTTTCACCGCCGAGCAACGTCGTCTCCTCGGGCCGTACTTCGGAAACGTCGATAGTCCAGTCTTTGTTCTCACCAACCTCCCAGAGGTCGTCAAGGGTGCGTTGTTTGCTCGATACTCCCGTTCGGCCAAAACGGTTCGCCGTCTCTTTCTCGACGAGTTCGTTGACCAGGTACAGACACATGTAGCGCAGGATGCCGTTGGTCTCGAGCGGGCCGACCGGCTCTTCGCCCGAGTCTTCAGCCAGTACGGTGACGACTCGGTCGCCCAGTTGGGCGGAGCGCACATAGCGTGTGAAGACGTGTCAAATGTCCTCACCAAGGTGCTCGAGCGGGGTCGGCTGATGTCCTATCTTGAGCAATCCACACGGTATGTCCCATATACGGACCGACCCGATGGCAGCTGGAAATACGCCGTGCCAGGCGAGTTGACATCAGCCAACCAGTCGCTCCTGTCCACGTTCACCGAAACGTTGGACCGGGCGTTCGAGACCTATGCCCGGTGGATCGAGCCGGTGCAGACGCACTTCAGTTCCCTCTATCCCAAATCGGCCAACGACTCGGACGGCGTGTACCGATCGGCCATCAGGGCTAAGGCACTTGATGCACTACGAGGCCTGCTTCCGGCGGCGACTCGGTCAAACGTCGGGCTCTACGGGTCTGGACAGGCCTACGAAGCGCTGCTTTTGCGGATGCGGGCGTCTGATCTCGTAGAGGCTCGAGACATCGCTGCGCTGATGCTGCCAGAGCTCCGCAAAGTGATCCCGGCGTTCCTCGTGAGGGTCGACCTACCCGAACGCGGAGAGCGGTGGAGCCGGTATCTCGCTGAGACGCGGAGCACAACGCGGCGATTGACTCGGGAGACGGTGGGTGGGGTCGAGCCCGACTCGAAATCCGAGGTCACGCTTACGGATTTCGATCCGGATGGGGAAATCAAGGTTGTCGCTGCGGCCCTCTACGCGGGCTCTCGTCTCCCCGAGGATCGGCTACTCGAGATGGCACGCACCATGACGACGGAGGACCGTGTGCGCGTGTTGCGTGCCTACGTCGGTGATCGGGCAAACCGCCGGCACCGTCCGGGGCGAGCCTTCGAGCGCACCACGTATTGCTTTGATGTCTTGTCCGACTACGGTGCGTTCCGTGACCTTCAGCGTCACCGCATGCTATCGATCGACTGGCAGTTGCTTGGGCCACACGAGGGCTACTCCGCCCCGGCAGCGATCGAAGACGTTGGAGCGATCGAAGAATGGCGTCAGGTCATGGAAGAATCGGCAAACCTGCATCGCGCGCTGGAAGCGGCGACGTCACCACTCGTTGCACAGTACGCCGTGTCGATGGCCAACCGAATCAGGTTCTACATGCACATGAACGCTCGCGAGGCCATGCACGTCATCGAGCTGAGAACTGCGCCACAGGGACACCCGGCGTATCGAAGGGTATGCCAGACGATGCACAGGCTCATCGGTGAGCAGGCCGGACATCACGCGATCGCCGACGCCATGACGTTTGCCGACCACTCCGACGTGGAGTTGGAACGCCTGGAGTCCGAACGTGCCAGCGAGCGACGTAGCCGACAGGAGCTGACGTCATCCGAGTAGGCATGTCGAAGCCCTACCTGTGGCCTCAGGCGCTCGTATCTGGCTTCTCCCAGTATCGGTCGTACTCTGCAAGAAAAGTCAGGCTCTCAAGAGTCTTCATCCGGTCCAGGAATAGGACCCCGTCGAGATGATCCGTTTCGTGCTGAATCACACGGGCTGTAAATCCAGACGCGGTCATCGACTGCTCACGACCATCGCGGTCAAGCGATCGGACTCGGATCTCGGTCGTGCGCGACACGCGCCCGCGGATGTCCGGAATGCTCAGGCAGCCTTCCCAATCATCATCTGTCGCATCACCAGCAGGTGAGATCTCCGGATTCACCATGACGACCGGAGGCATGTCGCCCTCCGGGTCGTCGATACCTGCGACAAACAGACGAACGCTCTCGTGCACTTGGGGCGCGGCCAAGCCTATCCCTTGGTACTCGTGCATCGTTTCGAACATGTCGTCGATCAGCTGCTGGAGACCAGGGCCGGAAATCTCGGATAGCTCTAGGGGACGCGCCGGCTTACGGAGCACAGGGTGGCCAAGACGCGCCACCTTGAGGATAGACATGCTCGTCGATTATACGATACGGTCCGGATGACGCTATGCCTTCGCCCCATGCACATGATGAGGTGCTCCGCTTTTGCTCCCGATGCACCGGTCGTCTCATTCCGACGCGCCTCAAGGCTGGAGAACCCGAACGTCCAGTTTGCGAAGATTGCGGTCATGTCGTGTATCTCGATCCGAAAGTAGCAGTCGGAACTATTATCAGCAACGCTCACGATGAGATTGCGATGGTCCGCCGCGCCATCGAACCTGGATACGGGAAGTGGGTTTTTCCGGGTGGGTACGTCGACCGAGGTGAGGAGTTGCTCGCGGCAGCAACTCGCGAGGCGTGGGAAGAGGCCAAGCTACGCGTTCAGATCAAGGGGTTGGTCAACATCTATTCGTACGCCGGTCTGGCCCCTGTGATCATCGTTTACGCGGCGACCATCGTCGGTGGCGAACTGAAGGCCGATGACGAGTCCCTCGAGGCGGGCTGGTTCTGCGAAACCGACCTTCCGTGGTCCGATCTTGCGTTTCCAAGCACAGTCCAGGGACTCCGTGACTATTTCAAGGGGATACTACATCCGCACACTTAGACGGTGCCGGCCCGGAACTTGCGTCGTCCTCCCTCGTGACCTGTCTCTCTACGACCAGCCCGGCTCCGTCTCGAACCGCCTCGACAGGACGAATTACGAGCTTCGTCTGCCTGCTGACGATCCTGTGCGCTGGCTGTGAGCTCACCACCGAGAGCGGTCTCAACCCAACCGCGCCGTCGGCCCTAGCGGCCCTCTTCGTCGGCAACTGGACGTCGAGCTCGGCTGCCGACCTCCCCACACCAGACTCCTGTAGCAATCTGGAATGGTCGGTCGTCGAGGAGGGCGACTCGACATATTCAGGGTCGTTCAGGGCAACCTGCGGAGACGGGGTCGACCTGGATGGGACACTGCGGGGAACCCTAGTGGGCGAAGTCCTCAATCTCTCCGGCTCAGGCACGGTCACCGCCCCAGGGGCAACCGGCTGTTCCTTCACATTGACCGGAACCGCGCGTGTCGTCGGCGACGCGATCCAGCTTGACTACGCCGGTTCCACCTGCCTGGGCCCAGTGAGCGGGACCGAAATACTCCTACAGGTCTGAACCCCGCGTGGCCGGTGTACGGGCCTCTCGCTATCCGACAGACTCCGACACCATCCGTTGCGCACCTGGGTACTTGAAGTCCGTGACTTCAACGCCCTCCACGGCACTGGCGACCATGTCATCTACGGGCAAGTCAGCCTCGGCATCCTCAACCTGACTCAGCCGCGCACGCGTCGCGGGATTGCGAGGGGTAAACAGCTGACAGCAGTCCTGGTCAGGGATGATCGATATCGGATACGTTCCGAGCGAACGGGCCTCGTCAGAGATCTCATCCTTGTCCGATCCGATCAGGGGGCGCAGAACCGGGAGTGAGACAGCTGCGTTGATAACAGAGAGGTTCTCGATCGTCTGCGATGCCACCTGGCCGACGGCCTCACCGGTCACGAGCGCACCCGCACGACAACCCAGAGCCAGCCGCTCCGCGATCCGCATCATCAGACGCCGGTACAACACCACCCGCAGTCTCGGGGGCGCCGACAGAACGATCTTCCGCTGTATCTCACCGAACGCAACCATGTAGAGCCGTGAAGTGAGTTGATAGGTCGTGAGGAGCTCGGCGATCTCATGCACTTTGTCCAGCGACGCGTGCGACAGCAACGGGTAGCTATGGAAGTGCACGAATCGCACACGACAACCACGCTTCATCAATCGAAACGCCGCCACCGGCGAATCGATCCCACCAGACATCAAGCTCAGGACACGACCGCTAGTCCCCGAGGGTAGACCGCCAGCTCCACGATGCTTCTCCAGAGAATAGAACGCTTCGTTCGGCAGCATCTCGATCTTGACAACCATGTCGGGATGGGTCAGATCGACTTTCCAGTTCTTGGCGGCCTTGATGCGCCCCCCCACCTCTCGCTCAATCTCAGGGGAGGTGAGCGGATACGCCTTGTCGGCCCGCCGCGCCGTCACACGAAAGCTCAGCGCGTCAGGGTACTTGCCCTTTGCCAGGTCGTCGAGTATCGAGGCCGAGATGTCATCGATGCTGAGCCCCGTTCGACGGGCACGCGAAAAGTTGGCTACCCCAAATGTCCTCGAGAGCCGTCGCTGTACCTCCGCCCAGTCCGCATCGGGACCCAACGTGAGCTCTAGGCGCCCCATAAGAGAGCGCACGGCGGTCACGTCGACGTCGGCCGTTGCGGCCCGAAGGTTCGATACAAGACGCTTGATAAACCAAGGGCGATTGCGTCCCTTCAACGCGATCTCCTGGTAGTGGACGATGACCGATTCCATGGGCTGCTGTTACCCCGAAAACTCGCGGAAGGCCACGGCGGCCGCCCGATGGCCGCTCACGACCGCACTCTCGATGGTACTGGGCAGACCGGTCTCAACCCAATCGCCGGCCAAGTACAGACCGTGAATTCCTGTTTGCGTGTCAGGCCTCGTGGGCTGGCCCACGGCAAGCGAGAATGTGGCCCGCCGCTCTCGGATGACCACAGCGTGAGAGCAGACAGCCTCCCGGACCGTCGGCATAGCCGATTGGAGCTCCGACAAGGCCAGGCGGATGAGAGCACTGTTCGACAGGCGAACCACCGATTCTGCGCCACTGGAAACAAGCGTCAGGTGTGAGGCGCCATTACCAAACGCGATCCGCTTGTCGAACACCCATTGCATGGTTCCGCCAAGGAGCCCAAGAAACGGTTCAGTCATGACCGGCGACTCGAACCAAAGGTGGACGCTCACGATAGGAGCACTGCCCATCGACGCCGCACGCTCGACCAGCGGTTCGAGCGGAGACGGAACCGGATCGAACAATTGAGGCAGCGCGTACCACGGGACCGCCGAAATGACGATTGGCGCCGAGATCACCTCCTGACCTACCTTGACGGTGGCCGAGTTGCTACCCTCGAAGACAAGTCGCGCCGGCGCCCCCGTCCGTACCGCTCCGCCGTTCGCCTCAACGAACGCCCGTGCCGGAGTAGCATAGAACGTTTCGAGGGGTCGCCTGGGGATGCCCACCGAAGCGTCTGACGTGTCCGAGCCACAGAGCTCCACAAGAATGCGCACGAAGGGACCGGCTGCCGCCTGGGCGGCACTCTGGTTGAGTGCCGCCAGCGCAAGGGGCTCCCACAGGAGCTCTCGGATCCTGCGGCCCTGACCGTGTCGGATCAGCCACTCGCGGGTAGTCTCGCCCTTCCGTACGACATCACCCAGCCGTCGGCGCGCACGCAGCAACGGGCCGACCATCCTGAGGCCTGCCAGTCTTTCCCCGACGCTGAGCTCTTCCCACTCCACAATACCGCCAAGCAGATGCAAGGGAGCAGGTAGCTGGGGACATCTGAACCGAACACGTCGATTGTCTTGGCCAACATAGTCGACGCCTAGTGTCGATTGAAGATGCAGGTCGGCGGCGGCATCGATCGTCCGGAGAAAACGTAGGGTTTCCCGGTAGCAGCCGAAAATGACGTGTTGACCGTTGTCGACATCCTCGCCTGTTTTCTGATCTCGATGGGACGTGGCCCGACCGCCCAACTTCGGACGCTCCTCGAGCACGATCGTTCGGAGACCCAGCCGGACGAGCTCCACTGCTGCACTGAGCCCCGCGAACCCGCCGCCGATGACGACCGCATCGTACTTGAGCATCCGAGGGCGATTCAGGGCTCGACACTGGCTGGCGAGACACCTGCCAACCTGCGCACGATCGTCCGTGTCCATACGGAGGCGGCGATCATGGCACGCTTCGGACGGGGGACCCGCACGACTTCCGAGAACACGTCGTAGTTGCGCCGTTCGATCTTCTCGAGAATCGCCAGGTATATCCCTCCCATGATCTCTGCCGCGACCAAACTGAGCACGTCTTCGGCTGGCAGTGTTGATCGCGACTTCTGGTAGAAGCTACGCGCCCTCTGACACTCGAACTCGAGAAGCGCTCGCACGGGCGGAGAGGCCTCACGCAAGTCGTCATCCGAGCAGTTGAATCGCCTGAGGTCTTCGAGCGGAAGGTAGACCCGCCCGTTCGCCAAATCAGTCGGTATGTCACGAATGATGTTCGTAAGTTGCAGCGCTACCCCGAGCGCCACCGCGTAGTCACGACTCGCGGCATTGCGATAGCCAAAGATCTCGATGCAGATCACACCAACCGCTGAGGCAACCCGCAGGCAGTACTGATAGAGATCTTCAAACGTCTCGTAGCGGCGATCGCCAACGTCCATTGCTACGCCGTCGATAAGATCGTCGAACGGCACCCGCGGCAAGTTGAAAGGAACGACGTGCGGCTTGAGTCGCCGCCCTTGCTCAGTCACTGGCTCCGAGGGACTGAAGCAGCAGTCAACCTCATGCCGCCAGCGGGCGAGCACCGCCTTGAGCGACGCGTCATCGGAGCCAGCCCCGCCCTCTTGAGGCGCGTCCACCGCATCATCGACAGCCCGGCAGAAATCCCAAACAGCAACGATCGCTCGCCGCTTCGCAGGCGGTAGGACAAGAAACGAATAGTAGAAGTTCGTGTCTCGACTCACGGCAGACGCCGCCACTGGGCGGCCTTCCACAGGATCGGTACGCTGTCGGACAAGCCAAGGGCTGGCCGATTGACCCGGGGATCGTACCCCTTCCACTCGATCCGGTCGAGGACACGATGTCCCCCCAACCAAGTGAGCCGGAGCTCGAGCTTCAACCTGCCCTCCACGGCATCGCACACATACCGACCTGCCTCGAACATTCGGCGCGTCCGCGCAACCATTTCGGCTACGACCGCACGCCACTCAGGCGACAGCTGTGCGCCCCCAAGGCCCGACTCGCGGGCACCGCAGGACCGACAGACCTCGGCAGGAGCGTAGATGCGGCCGCGTCGCCAGTCGATGTCGAAGTCCTGTAGGAAATTCGTAAGCTGGAGCGCCGAGCATAAGCTATCGGATGACGCCTCAAGTGAGGCATCTCTATGCCCCGCAATTCTGAGCACGAGTCGACCAACGGGATTGGCCGACCTCCGGCAGTAGTCGAGCAGGTCCTCCCAGTGTTCATATCGATGAACCGTGACGTCCTGGCGAAACGCGCTCAGCAGATCTTCGAACAGCTGCACGGGGAGATCGCGGCTCCTAATCGTGTCCGCAACCGCCATAAGAACAAGGTCTCGATCGTCCGCGGAACCAGTCGAGACTGATCCGTCAACAGCCGCGAGCAACCGCGTCAGCCAGCCGTCAAGCAGCGCGAGCCGCTCATCCGCACATTGGTCTCCTTCATCGGCCAAGTCATCGGCATGTCGGGCAAACGCATACACCGCCGCCACGTGGGGGCGCATCGGTGCGGGCAGCAGCCAAGAGGCTACTGGGAAGTTCTCGTAGTGGGCCTCCGCTATCCGCCGACAAGCCGCGTAGGCCTGTTGCAGCGTCGGGCTTCGCGCTGACACCGTTTGATAGCATAGTGCCACATGCGCGATCTCGTCGCGGTCCTCTTCGTCTTTCTCCTCGTTGGGTTCGCGCTCAGCATGGCAACGTCGCTGCACTGGTATCGGAGGGGCCATGCAAAGCTCCGGCACGCTATCATCGCATCCGGACAGTCAATCGTCGCTGAGATTCCGGGAGACGAAACGCTTCTATTCTTCACAGAGGACGGCAAGGCGTTTCATTGGCGGGACCGCGCTATCCCAAAGGATCGTATCCGAGGGGCGCGCGTCCTGATCAGTGGCGCCCCCATATCGGTCTGCGTGTCCCGTCGCGTGTCCGAGTCGAAAAGCGCGGACGCCGTGCCACCGCCGCAGCCGTTCGATTCGGACACGCCCGGCGGAATCGAGCGAGACCGATGGGATGTCGCGATAGATGTCGACGACGAAACAATCCTAGTCGAGTGCGGTGCGATTCGGGAACGCGTGTCGCAGGAGCTGGCGCGAAAGGTCTTTGAGGTAGTGAAGGCCGATATCGAGATCAGAGAGCCGTCCCAGGCGTGAGGTCCCTCACCACTCCCGCTCCGGAATTTCGCGACGATAGTTCACCACCCGCGCCAGCGCGAACAACAGGTCCGACAGTCTATTGACGTACTGGAGCAAGGTAGTGGACACACTCTCTGCACCGAGGGCGACGATGCTTCGTTCCGCTCGACGACAGACGGTACGGGCCAGGTGAAGTGCCGCCGCCCCTGGCGCTCCTCCGGGAAGCAAGAAGCGGCGCAGCGGAGGTACTTCAGCATCGTACCGATCGATCGCCTCCTCCAGGCGCCGGACGTCGGCTTCTGCCAACTCTGTCTTCTCAACTCGGTCGGCAATCCGAACCCGAGGATCGGCCAGTCGAGCACCAACCGCGAAGAGATCCCGCTGGATATCGGTCAATAGGGTAGAGAGATCGACGTCGAGCCCGGTGGCCAGCGCGAGCCCCAACGCGGCGTTCAGCTCGTCAACATCGCCGTACGCCGCAATGCGGCCCTCCGACTTCTGCACTCGCGTGCCGTCGAACAGCGAGGTCTCGCCGCTATCACCTGTCTTTGTGTACAGTGGCATCTTCCAGGTCGCTCTACTATACCGCCAGTACGTCATCCCACGTCGTGCCCCGAGACTCACACAAGACCCCGGCTCCCCTTCCGCCCCCACGGGAACGCCAGCGTTTTCGGAGAAGACTGTTGAGCTGGTACCGTCGCAACGGTCGCGACCTGCCTTGGCGACGCACACGCGACCCGTACCGCATCCTGGTCTCCGAGGTGATGCTCCAGCAGACTCAGGTGGACCGGGTACTTCCAAAGTACGCGGAATGGCTGGAAAAGTACCCGACTTTCGAATCATTGGCGGCTACGCCCCGGAACAAGGCGACACGAACGTGGTATCCGCTTGGCTACAACGTCAGACCGAAGCGGCTCCACGCCATCGCCCGAGAGGTTGTCGATCGCTACGGCGGCCAGCTCCCATCCGACGAGCCGAGTCTTCGATCGTTTAAGGGGCTGGGTGCCTATACGGTGGGAGCAGTTCGGAGCTTCGCGTTTGGCGCACGTGCCCCAATTGTCGACACGAACGTATCACGTCTGCTGTTCCGTATTTTTGTTGGTCTGGGTGATCCGAAGCGCCACGCAGTGAAGAGCCATCTTTGGGCCCTCTCCCGAAGCTTGCTTCCACGGCGCAACGTTTTCGACTTCAATCAGGCGCTCATGGACTTCGGAGCGATTGTGTGCCTGCCGCGGAAACCTCGCTGCCCGACATGCCCGATGCGGCGCGACTGCCGCACGTTCGCACTCACTCAGCAGGTGGATTGACGTCATGCCGAGGCGGATAGGGAGAATCCTGAATACCAACGCTCATTCGCTGCGGCGTATGCAACGGAGCTACGGCGATACACCCCGGAACGGCAGCGCGGTCACGACAGCGGAGACCCGCTTCCCTTCGACCTCAACCTCGAGGGCCGTTCCGGGCTCCAGGAGGTCCCTGGCAATATAGCCCAGTGCAATGATTCCACCCACTCCGGGGGAGAAAGCGATGCTCGTGAGCCGCCCGGCAGAGTCGTCACCATGCCACAGGGCCGCACCAGGGTCAGGGCAAGGCGAGGGAGACACAAGCTCGGGCATCGTTAGCCCCGTCAGACGCCTGGCGACACGCCCCTGACCGCGATGGAGCACTCGAACAATGACTTCCTGCCCAACGTAGCACCCTTTCGTTGAGCTGATGGCCCGTTCCTCGATCCCGGCCTCAAGAGGAATGGTCTCTCCGCCCATGTCGTTCGGAAAGGCCGGTCGTCCACTCTCGATCCGAACCGCCTCGACGCTCGCCGGGTCGACCTCGACACATCCGGCATTGAGCAGCGCCTCTCGCAGGTCCGCCGCGGCAGCCTGCTCGACCCACAAATCGAGACCACGTCCACCGAAAGGGTCCGTGCGACCGAGAACCAGCGACGCGCCACCGACTGATTCGATCCGGCATTCGTGGTCGGCAAGGGTCGGAGGCATGGACCCGTCCGCACCCAGCCTGTCGATGGCGGTCTTGACGCATCGCTCAGCCAAAGAACCGGACACGCCGAACCCGGCCCAGCTCTCAGTCCAGTCTTCGATCTCAACGTCCTCCGTGAAGACCAGCTCCCGGAACCGCTCGACGAGCATTGCCGTGACGTCGAGGTGCACATCCAGCAGAAGTCGCTCGCCGACGTTGAGCACTTCGAAATCTGCCAGTATGCGACCCTGGGGGGTAAGGTACGCGGCATAGCACCCCGTTCCCGCCTCGAGTCCCACGACGTCATTCGTCAGGAGACCCTGAAGATAGTCGGCCCGGTCCGCCCCCTTGAAGGCCAGGCGACCTCGGTCGAGACGACGAATCAGGCCTGCGCCATCATGCAGAACGCGATACGGATCCGGAGTCAACATACAGTCGGCTCAGATGATATGCTGAAATCCGTGGTCCGCCCCACCGTCAAAACGCCACGTCGTCCGGCACGGTGTCACGATGTGGCCTCTCATCTTGGCCGGCGCCAATAGTGTCGGCAATGTGGATCCTTCGGTCGACGAGCGAAAACGTCGAGAGAATACTGCGCGTCGCGCCAGGAACACCGAGAACCATCGGTCGCGGCCCGCTGGCTGACTTCGTCGTCGATGCCGCGCTGCTGTCGAGAGTGCACTGCCGCCTCCTTGCGACCGACGCCGACCTCACGATAGAAGACCTGAACAGCACCAACGGCACCTTTGTGAACGGCCGACGCGTGTCACGCTCTCTGCTCACAAACGGCGACCATTTGAGACTCGGTCGGCTCGAATTGGAAGTGGTACGAGGATAGCGACGCCTCCTACTTTCTGGGACGAGACGGTCGTATCTCTACCCGACTTGGCAAACTCCGAGGGTCGTGTTTCAAGAGATCGACAACCACACGGGACACGTCGCCCGCGACCAGCTTCCATGTCGCAGTCTCGACCTCCGCCGCTCCTGCGAAGCGGGTACTGACGGACCCCGGCGCCACGCAGCTTACCCGGATGTTGTCGTGACGAACTTCCTGCATCAGCACGTCACTCAGCGCGTCGAGACCAGCCTTCGACGCACAGTACGCCGAACCGCCGACAAACGGATGGCTTCCAGCAAGGCTGCCGATATTGACGATCCATCCGCCGCCGCGTCGGCGCAGCACGGGCACTGCCGCGTGGCACGCAAAGAAGACGCCGCTGAGATTCGTCTCGACGACTGTCTTCCAGTCCTCGATCGACATTTCGTCGACCTGTCCGAATCGCCCTACTCCGGCGTTGTTGACAAGGATGTCGAGCTGACCAAAGACTTCGACAGCTCGGGCGACTGCCGCCTCCATATGCGATGGATCGCAAACATCAGCCGTGAACGACTCGAGTCGACCATGACGCACATCGGCTGTGCTCCGCCCCGCCGACTGGCGCAGCGCCTCCGAGAGCCCGTCAGCAGAACGGCTACAGATCAGAACGTCGACGCCCTCTGCGACGAGAGACTGGGCAATTGCCAGCCCGATTCCTCGTGATCCCCCGGTGACGATGGCCGCTTGACCCTCGAGCTGATCTTTTTGCATGGTGCACTAGAATAGCTCGCGAGAGAGCTGTCCATGTCGATTGTTGCCATAGTCGGCGCCGGAGCCCTTGGGGGCGCCATCGCGCATAAGCTTGCGGTCAGAGACCGGGTACGCGAAATCCGGCTGATTGACACCAACGGCCGCGTTGCCGAAGGCAAAGCACTGGACATACAACAGGCCGGAGCGGTAGAGCCGTTCGGGACGACGATCGTCGCGCATCGCGACTTGCACGCCGTCATGGGTGTGAATGTTGTCGTGCTTGCCGGACCGGTCGACGAACCGTCCGTAGAGTGGAACCGGGAAGCCGGACGGTCTTTGCTCGCACAGCTTTCCACACTCAACCATCGGGCTATCGCCATCTGCGCCGGGAGCGGCCACCGGCTGCTGGTCGAGCGTGGTGTCGCGGACGGATCGTGGTCCAGACACCGCCTACTCGGCTCGGCCCCCTTGGCCTTCCAATCCGCACTGCGTGCCGTCGTGGCGATCGACCTCGGGTGCTCCGCACTCGATGTATCTCTGACTGTTCTGGGTGCGTTGCCGGAAGCGATGGTCGTACCGTGGAGCGGGGCCACCGTTCAAGGCGTCACGCTCTCAGATTTAGTGTCGCCACAGCAACTTGCACGTCTGCGGCAGAAAGTTCCCCGAGTGTGGCCACCCGGGCCGTACTCCCTTGCCGCGGCCGCGGCGAGGATGTGCGAAGCTGTCACTCAAGGCGCACATGCAGGACTGTCCTGCTACGCCGTCCTGGATGGGGAACTTGGGTTTCGCGGGAAGGCAGCTGCGGTCACCGCGACGCTCGACCGATCGGGACTTTCAGGGGTTATTGAACCGTCGCTCAGCGCTCAAGAGCGAGTAACACTCGAGACCGCTCTCCAAAACTGAGGAAGCGCTGAGCGTCCGAGCTGAAACGTGATCAGGCCGGGGGGTTGTGAAGGGCCAGTCCGCTCGAGAACTCGGCAAGCTGCTTCCGAAGGATCAACCGACCGCGATGCAGACGTGACTTGAGGGTCTGCGGCTTGAGCTTCAATATGCCTGCAGCTTCACCGGTCGACAGTCCTTGGACGTCCCGAAACAGGACGGGCATGCGATAGATCACCGGAAGAGCCGCAAGCGCCGAAACCAGCCGCTCTCGAAGCTCCACTCGATAGAGCTCATCGTCCGCCAGCGACGACCAGTCGGAGAACTCGTGCGGATGCGCACGCCCGTCGTCACCCTCCAGCGCTCCAGTGAGATCCGCCGCGGGTGTCTCCAGCGGGTGGCGAAATCTTGCGCTGCGTAGCCGCGACATGGCTTGATTAAAGGTAATGCGATAGATCCATGATGAGAGCGCAGAGTCTCCACGAAACGCATCAACCTTCTGGTGCACACGCAGCAGTACATCCTGCGTGATCTCCTCAGCATCCTCGTGATTCTTCATGTACCGAAGAGCCAGCTGGTAGATCCTTGACCTGTACACATTTTCAAGGTCAGTCACTGCCTGCGCAACGCCGCTTCTCAAGCGGTCCACCAAGGCGCGATCGGCTGCTTTGTCTGGCATATTGACTCCCGCGGCTTTCTACCCTCCTAAAACACTGCGGTAGAGGGTTCTATTCCCGCGGGAACCAAGCCGTTTGCCCTCAGGTGGTTGCGAAGGAACTCAACCGCCGGCCACAACGCATCCGAACACCCGCTCAAACTCTCCTACGAGCACGGCGTCAACGCTATCCACCGACACGCGCCTTCCGGTCACCTCGGCAAGAGAGGTGACCCCACGCCCTTCGATGCCACATGGGCGGATCAACTTGAAGTACTCAAGATCGGTGTCGACGTTCAGCGCAAAGCCGTGGCTCGTAACCCACCGAGACAGTCGCACGCCAATCGCTGCAAGCTTGTTGTTACCGACCCAGACACCGGTTAGCCCCTCGACCCTTGCGGCATTCACACCAAACACACGCGCGGTTCTGATAAGGACCTCTTCCAGGTCTCGAACATATCGGTGCACGTCGCACCGATCGGGGCGAAGATCCACAATCGGGTACCCAACCAACTGCCCGGGCCCGTGGTAGGTGACGTCACCTCCTCTTGGCACGTCACAGAACTCGACTCCGAGCTTCTGGAGCTCCGTCGGCGAGACTCGAAGGTTGTCGAGACTGTGGTGGGCGCCGGAACCAAGTGTGATGACGTGCTGGTGCTGAAGAAGTAAGAGCAGGTCAGAGCTCCGACCGATCTGCCGATCCGCAACGAGCGCCTTCTGGAACTCGAGGGTCTCGCCATAAGGCAGGACACCCAACCGGCGAACCTCCAACCTTCGCTCGTGCTCCACCGGAGACGTTAACCTTCGCGTTGAAAAGGAGTCAAGACCCTGATCTACGACTTTCACAACCGCAGCCTCGAACAGAGATCTCTAGACTCCCGGCGGTGTATCGACGGGGAATGGATGGCTCCAGGATACCGAGAAACGGCGCGACACGACGCGCATCAGCGGCCGTATGGTGGGGCATGATACCGATTCCAGACGCCGCGGCAGCTACCTGCCTAGCTTTCGGCGAAGGCCGACGCCTACAATCGATTTGCCCCCCTGATACCACATGAAACCGAAGAAGACGATTCTCGTTGTCGACGACGACGAGGGCATGCGCGATACGTTGTCGGCGATTCTCAAGAGCAACTATGACGTGCGGGTCGCCACCACCGGCGAGGAAGGGCTGCGCGTCCTCGAGAGTACCGACGTCAACTTGATGTTGCTCGACTACCGGATGCCAGGTATGACTGGCCTCGACGTGCTCAAGGTGGTTCGCGAGCGTTACAGTCTGGTCGAAGTCATTATGGTCTCGGCCGTCAACGAGATCGAGGTCGCCGTTCAGGCCATGAAGGACGGCGCCTACCACTACATCACCAAGGAGTTCGACTACGACGGCCTGCGCTCGCTGGTCCGCAACGCGCTGCAGCGTCAGGATCTCAACCGGCAGGTCATGTCGCTCAATGCCCAGGTTGCCGATCTGAACGATCGCGAGTTTGTCCTGGGACCGAGCGGGCCGATGCGGGCCATCTCGGATCTGGTAAACAAGGTCGCGAAGCTTCCGGCGACTGTCCTGATCCTTGGCGAAAGTGGGACTGGGAAGGAGCTGCTTGCCCGCCTCTTACATCGAGAATCGGGCCGCGAGAACGCCCCGTTTGTGCCAGTCAATCTCGCGGCCATTCCAAAGGAACTGGTGGAGAGCACGCTATT
The DNA here is from genome assembly GCA_965223015.1 of Vicinamibacterales bacterium. Classification (GTDB taxonomy): domain Bacteria; phylum Acidobacteriota; class Vicinamibacteria; order Vicinamibacterales; family UBA8438; genus CAUZIB01. Next base: position 53,612 of record CBDCVL010000010.1, read on the forward strand.
CGGGCACGAGCGAGGTTCATTTACCGGAGAGGTGGACCCCATCCTTTGGACAGGTTTGCGTCACAGCTAAGGTGGAATCCGGGTTCATGATTCACGCGACCTTGGGCTGACGGGAGACGGGGCGTAGCCCCGGGCTCCGAGCAACCCCTCCGTTAGTGTACGCCTCCTGCGGCGTCCGGTCGTCGAGCGCAGAGTGCGGTCGGCGCTCGTTGTAGAAGTCCATCCACGAGCTGATCCCACTCCGGGCCTCGGAGCCGGTGGCAAACTCGGACAGGTAGACGCATTCGTACTTGAGTGAGCGCCATAGCCGCTCGATGAACACGTTGTCCATCCAGCGGCCCTTGCCGTCCATCGAGATGCGAATGCCCGCCTCCGTGAGCACGTCGGTAAAGTCGACGCTCGTGAATTGGCTGCCCTGGTCGCTGTTGAAGATCTCCGGAGGGCCATAGCGCTCGAGCGCCGCGTGCAAGGCCTCGACGCAGAAGCGCGCATCGAGCGTGTTGGACAGCCGCCAGGACAGCACCGTGCGGCTCGCCCAGTCCATCACGGCGACCAGATACAGAAAGCCCCGCTGCAGGGGAATGTAGGTGACATCCGTGCACCACACGTGGTTCGGCCGTGTGATCGGCAAATCGCGCAGCAGGGAGGGATAAATCCGGTGCGCCGGGTGCGGCTGAGACGTCCGGGGCCGCTGGAAGAGCGCGTGCACCCCCAGCCGCCGCATCAGGCGGCGCACCCGCTTGCGAGAGACCGTGTCGCCCTGCCGGCGGAGCCAGCGTGTCATCTGACGCGAACCGAAAAACGGCGTCTCCAAAAACTGCTCGTCGATCAACCGCATCAGGCGCAGGGTCAACGGGGTCTCGCCCGTGCCCTCGTCGGAGAACGACGAGCGGGCGATCGACACCAAGCGGCACTGCCGTACGATGCTGAGCCGTGGGTGGTTGGGATCGACCATCTCGACTCTCCGGCCGCGGCTCACCGACCGAAGGCCTTCGACAAAAGATCCCGCTCGATGACGAGTTCTCCGATCTTGGCCCGCAGCTCCCTGACCTCGGTCTCCCGAGAGGCCTCCTGCCGCTCGTGGTTCTCCGAGAAGCCGACCAGCACCGTCTGTCGAGCCGTCTTCTTCCAGTGGGCAATCAGGTTCGGATGCACATCGTAGCGGGCCGCCAGTTCCGCCATCGTCGCTTCCTCGCGAAGCGCCTCCAACGCGACCTTCGTCTTCAGCTCAGCCGGATAACTCCGTCTCTTCCGTGGCATGCCAGACTCCTTCTCCTTGGTCTGGATCCCACCTTAACAACCTGTCCGAATTTCGGGGTCCACCTCTCGGTGCCCACAAGCAACAACTGGGAAAGTTCGAGCTGGCGGCGGGCGGCACGCTGTTTCTCGACGAGATTGGAGACCTGGAGCTGGAGCTTCAGGCGAAGTTGCTCCGGGCGATTCAGGAGGAAGAGATTGAGCGCGTCGGGGGAAGCAAGCCGATCAAGACCGATTTCCGCCTCACCGTCGCGACGAACGTGGATCTTGAGAAAGCCGTGCGGGAGGGGCGTTTCCGGGAAGACCTTTTTTACCGAATCAACGTGATACCGATGAAGCTTCCTCCGCTAAGGGAGCGACGCGCGGACCTTCCGGCTCTCGCTCAGCTCTTCTTGAAGCGCTACACGCAGAAGTTTCACAAGCAGATCGAAGGCATTACGGACGAGGCGCTCGGATCGCTCAAGGAGTATCACTGGCCGGGCAATGTGAGAGAGCTCGAGAACCTCATCGAGCGTCTCGTGGCCGTGTGCGATACCGCTTGGATAGGAGAAGACGATCTTCCATTTGAACAGCAATTGGCTCGTGTCAGCGCCCGGAGCGAAGGCAAGGACGACCTTCTTCAGACGGCATGCGATACGTTCGAGCGCAACTTCATTCTCCGCGCCCTCGACCGAACTGATTGGAACGTGTCGGCCGCGTCGAGATATCTAGGAGTACCCCTAAGCACTCTGAAGCACAAGATGGGGCGTCTCGAAATCAGAGAACTCGCCAAGCGCCTCAAACGCGCCTAGGACTCACCACCAACGGATCGCAGAAACTGCACACTCTCGCTCTGCGTGGCGCCTCAGAAAGTGCGACACGCAGAGGCTGGTTCCAACCAGACACCCCTTCCCTACCAGATTTTCTGGTGTCCCGGGCCAGACTCTGGCTTCGCAACCAGAACTATCACGAGCGCAGACTCCCCGCGTTATTCAGGCAACAAAGATCCACTCTGTCATAACGCTGCACGTCTCTCCCTCCGATACGCGTACGAAAGACGTTAGTCGGGTGCGCTGACCACTCCGCACGCTTTCGCGGGAACGTCGGTTGCACAACAGAGGGACATGCAGCCGTCGATCTTCAACACGCGCGTTCCGCTTCCGGACGACCAGGTGTTTCTGATGAACACGTTCAGCGACGCCCAGGTCTTGGTCTCTTCCGATGTCGCGGCTCTTCTTGATCGCTTGGCCGCGCAGTCGGACACTCAGTCGCCCCAGTCGGTCACGACCCTCGACAGCAGGCAGAGTGACGCCAGCAGTTTCACCGAGGAGGAAGAAGGCATTCTCCGAGAGCTCCACGCGAATGGATTCGTCGTCGACAGTCGACGCAGCGAACGGGACGCGATGGACAAGTTCTTCCTCGAGCATCGGAACAGCAGCGATGAGCTCCACGTGACGCTCCTCACGACACTGCAGTGCAACTTCGCGTGCGACTACTGCATGCAGGGAGACCACGGCGACTACAACGCGTCCGCGACGAAGATGTCTCTCGAGACGGCTGCGCGTGTGTGCGAATGGCTTGGTGGCCGACTGGATGACGTTCGGCCACGAAAGTTCGTCCTCACGTTCTTCGGCGGCGAACCACTGCTCAACCTAGAGGTGCTGTACGCGATCGCCGAGCGTGCCTCGGACGAGACGCAGCGGCGCGGCATCGAGATCGAAATCAACATCATCACGAACGGCCTACTGCTGACCCGAGAGGTCGTGGAGCGACTGAAGCCGTATGGACTCAACGGCGTCAAGGTCACCCTGGACGGCGACCGCGAGACCCACGACAGAATGCGGCCGCTCCGCGGAGGTCAGGGAACGTTCGACAGGATCATCCAGAACATCCGGCAAGTCGCAGACCTGTGCAACATTTCAATCGGCGGAAACTTCGACGAAGAATCGGTCGATAGCTATCCGGCGCTTCTGGATTTCCTGAAGGAGCAGAGCTTTGCCGACTCCCTGGTCAAGGTCGCGTTCAAGCCGATCATCTCAACGACACCTACGGTCCAGGCGGACGGCCTCATCCCCCTGACGGCCGTCAATGAGTCCGGAAAACCCCTTGGTGGAGGGTGCATGACGGCTGCCGGCTCGGGTGGAGGCTCGCCGTGCGATTCATGCCACTTCCTAGACGAGAAGATGTCGTTTCTCCGCGAGGAAACGAAACAGCGTGGGTTTCACACGCTCGACGGTGTTCACATGGGGCCGTGCGAAATCCACATGAAGCACGCCTACACCATCGGCACAGACGGCGCCCTCTTCGCGTGCCCAGGATTTGCGACCGAAACGAATGAATCGGTCGGCCACATCAACACACAGCTCGCCCAACAGACCCCCCGAGCGCGCGCTGCCGAGCGCTTCGACGCCCTGCGTCCGTGGGAGGAATGCGGGGACTGCAGCTTCATCCCTGTCTGTGGGGGCGGGTGCTCCGTCGCCTCACACAACGAGCTCGGCGACATGAACAAACCATCCTGTCACAAGAGCAGCTTCGAAGCGGCTGTCGTATCGATGGCGCACGAAGTCACTGCTGCGGGCTGATGAGCGGAAGAGTGCGGAACGTAAGACGAACGAGGAGATACACCATGCGAGCCAAACTACCCAAGAAGAAACCCCAGAAGACCAAGCCCGGCATCGTGCGCCCGTGGCTAGTCGATGTGCCACTCGACCACATCAAGTGAGGTCTGCCGGCGCAAGTCGAGCCTCCGTTTCCACACGCCAAACAGAAAGGAAGAACGATCATGAAGGTCAAAGTCATCAAGAAGGGCACAACTCAGGGCAAGCCCAGCAACTGGTGTCCGTGGTTCATCGACGACTGGGCGAACAAGACGAAGTAGGACACGCGTCAGCGTCAGAAAAAGGTAGGGCAAGACCATGAAGTGACGCGCTGATTCGCGAAGGCACCGTAGCATCGGGACACGATGTCCCCATTGGGACTCGTATTCAGGCTCCCGAGCCGTTGACGGCTCTCGTCAGGCCGCATATCCTGGTGCCCTGATCGGTGCCGTGTGAACACTTCGTTTCACTTCCGCTTGCCAGCAGGCCCACGCTGCCCCCTCCCCCGGGGTGGCGCGTGTCTGCGTCTAGTCGTTCTCCTCGGCTCAGCCTGCGCTGCCGCCTGCACCGGTGGCTCCTCACGGTCCGATACTGACACGCCTCAGACTCTTTCCGTTGGTTTCACCGCTACGAGTCCGGGAGCTCAGGACGGAGAGTGTCCCACCGGTAGTAGAAAGTCAGCGGCAACGGTGAACACAAGTTATCCGACCTTCTGCATCTCTGCAATGTTGTCGTCGTCGCGATCCAGGTGTGCCTTCAGCATCCAGAGATGCTCGTAACCTGTGATGCGTCGGTAGTTCTTCTCCGTCTCCACGAAGGCCACGGCCGACCAGCGCAGCGCCATCTCTCCGTTCTTCCAGTTGGTGACGCGACGTGTGCGCTGCCGGATTCCCGAGTGCGTCGAATCGATGATGTTCGTCGTCGTGAGGCACGTGCGCAGTGATGCGGGCAGGCCGAGCCGATTCACGGTGAAGATCTCATCGAGGCCTTCTCGAACGCTCGCTGCTGCATCGGGCCAGTCGCGTTGGAGCCACGAGGCGTACTGGTCAAGCTTGCGCAGGCCCTCCTTAGCCTCGAGCTTCCAGGCGGCGCGCAGGGTGGCCCGTGCCTGGTCGTGCTGCGCGTTCGGCAGGTGGCCGACGACATTCCGCAGCTTGTGGTTGCGACAGCGCTGTACCTCGTTGCCGGCGCCGAACACCTGGGCGATCGCGCTGCGTAGCGCCTTCGCTCCATCGACGACGAACAGCCGACGTCGGTCGGGGCGGATCCCGCGAGCGACGAGATCCTCGAGCAGGGCGGTCGTCACGGTCGCGTTCTCAGAGGCACCGCTGCGCACGCCGAGCACGTACTTCTTCCCGTCTTCGTCGACCCCCACGGCCGCCAGAACATGGTGGTTCCCGAACTGGATCCCGTCGAGGTAGATAATCAACACGTCGACCTTGCTGAAGTCTCGCTCAGCCAAGTCCTGGAGGACTCGCGTCCCGGCCTCGATGGTCTCACGGGAGACCTCCGACTTGCCGATGCCGACCTGCTCGGCCATCGCCGGCAGGACCGTCTCGTAGCGCCGGGTCGAGACGCCGTTCAGCATGATCGCCAACATGCGGTCGGCAAGGCGCTGATCGCGCTGCATCGCGTCGTACGCCGGGATCGCGACCTCGCCGCGCTCCCCCTGCCGCGCCGTCTTCTTGCGCAGACGCGGCTTTTCCACGCGCAGCTGACGTTCGCTCAACGTGACGCGCCCCGGCTGGCTGCCGTGCCAGTACAGCGCCCGATCGTCGGCGCGGCGGCCCTGCCGCTTGGGCCCGGCGAGCCGCTCAGCGCTCATCCGAAGGACCGCCTCGACGGTCGCCCGACCCATGACGTCGATCACCTCGTCGATGGCCTTCTCGCCCCGCTCCAAGAGCTCGACGAGCGGCAGCAGGAGCTGACCGTCCTTCGAGAGAAACTCCGCGAGCTCGCGGCTGCTGAGCGTGGACGGCTTCGTGACAACCTGGTACGTTCTCTTCATCGGTGGTTCTCCTTTCCGACAAGCACCCGATCGACCTTACGATCGGGCAGGAGTTACCACCGACCTTCCACTACGCCTGGGTCATCCTCTCAGGACGAGCTCTCGCTGCAGCTCACGACCGAACGCCTGCTTCAGACGACACCTGAGGGTGAGCACCAGGGACGGCTAGCGGAAGACTGGTGGGAGACTGACCACCCCGACGGGACGCAGACCGTCACGATCGTCCTTCGCAGCGGCGTCACGTTTCATGACGGCACGCCGTTGACCGCTGATATCGTCAAGAAGGCTCTGGACGCCGCCAGGAACGATGTCCAACAGCCCCGGGATCCCGGCCTTTCTGACATCGAACGGATCGACGTGGCGTCGCCGGATCGCCTTGAAATCAAACTCCGCCGCGCGTCGCTTCTGATCCTCGACGCCCTCACCATTCGGATCGTGCATGAGAAGGACGGCCGCCAGATTGGAACCGGTCCCTTCTCTATCGACGAGGAAGCGATTGGCAAGACCAGGCTCGTGGCGAACCCGGAATACCATCGTGGCCGGCCTTCGATAGACATCGTCTCCCTCAACTCATACCCCACGCTTAGGGCAGCATGGACGGCGATGATGCGGGAGGAAGTCGATTTCCTCTTCGAGGTCCCATCGAGCGCGAGGGAATTCTTCGAGGCGGCGTCGAACGTCGACATCTACACGACGCTTCGCCCGTACGCCTTCACCATTGCGTTCAACATGAGGAACGACAAGCTGTCGGATCCAATCCTCCGAAGGGCGCTCAACCATGCTGTGGACCGACGTTCCCTTATCGAGCAGTCGCTCGCGGGCGACGGACGTCCCGCATCCGGGGTGTGGTCAGCCCACTGGGCATACGGCGGCATCGAGCGCACGTATCGATTCGACCCGAGACTTGCCAGCGACATGATGACGCAGGCAGGTTTCCCGCCCGTCGCGGAGTCGTCCGCCGAGAGCGGGGATGATCCTCCGTCCCGATTCCAACTGACATGTATCGTGCCCGCCGATACGGCACCGTATGAACAGATCGCACTGCTGGTGCAACGCCAATTGCGTGAGGTCGGCGTCGAGATGAAGCTCGAGGCATTCGACACGCTCGACCTGGGCCCGCGCCTCGCACGCGGCGACTGGGATGCCGTACTCGTCCCACAGAATACCGGTCGTACCCTATCGCGCCTCTACAGTCTCTGGCACTCGAGGGAACCTCGGGCTCAATCCGGCTACACGTCGGCAGACCGCATCCTCGACAACTTGAGGCGCGCCGCGAGTCGTGCCGAGATCGCCACGGCGACAGCGGCCTTTCGGGATCTTCTCTACGACGATCCGCCAGCCATTTTCTTAGCAGAAGGACGCCAGGCTCGAGCCGTAAGCGGCAACCTGGAAATCCCGTCACTCGAAGATGGCCAGGACGTCATCGAGACCCTGTGGCAATGGCAAAGGACCGCCGACTAGTGCAGCTGAAGATCACCGGGCGCTTCGTTTCGGCCGTTGCGACAGCCGCCGTGGCCCCGCTCCTGGTCTTTGGATTCGTTTCGATCTACTCACTGCGTACGGCGAACGAAACCTCAGTGACCGACGGCAACCTCAATGTTGCCAGACATGTTGCGCAACAAATCGGGCAGTACATGAGCGCCAACGTGAAGGTCTTGCGCGCCGTTGCCGCCGAGCTTCGGAGTACCGACCTCAAGCAGTGGCAGCAGGATCGAATTCTCAAGGACTACGTTCTCGACTTCCCCGAGTACCGTGAGCTCACGCTATTTGCCGTGGACGGAACGACCATCGCCACGAGTCGGATCGGCGAGGCGACTCTCGGCGTGCCCAGCGGCGACGAAGGCGACGCTCCGACGATCGCGCCGATGACGGTCGATGACGATCTGTTGCCGACCACGACGGTCACCATCCCTCTGGCTCGACTCGGCCGCCGAGTGGGCTGGCTGGTCGGGGAGGTCAACCTCGAGGAGCTCTGGCGAATGGTCGATGCCATCCGAGTAGGAACACAAGGGTTCGCGCTTCTGGTCGCTCAGGACGGTCGGCTCATCGCGCATGGAAACCCGGACGAAAAGCCTCGAGTGGCCGCTGGCGAGAACCTACGCGAGCATCAGCTTGTGGCGATGACTGAGCCAAGGCGTACCACAACCCAACCGATCGCGTACTCAGCGGAGACTGACACTCAATCTGACGGCGACCTCTCCCTCGAGTACCCGGCAGCCGACGGACGCACGCTGGTTGGTGTGGCGGCGCCCGTGGCGGCGCTGGGTTGGACGGTAATCGTCGAGCAGCCGACGAGTGAGGCCTTCGCACTCGCCGCCCAGCTCCAGCTCGAACTCCTGATCATTATTACACTGGCACTAGTCGCAACGGTCACGCTTGGCTACTACTGGGGGCAGTTCTTCATTCGACCCATCTTCACGCTTATCAAAGGTACCCAATCTATCGCTGAAGGCCAGCTGGACGACCGCGTCACGATCGGAGGCCACGATGAGTTCCATCAACTCGGGGAGGCCTTCAACGGCATGGCCGACAAGCTGGGTCAACTCAAGGAAGACGTTCGAAAGCAAGAACGCCAGGCGATGTTCGGGCGTATTGCAGCAGGTCTCGTACACGACATCTCACACCCCATCCAGAACATTGCCAACAGCTGCAAACTGATTCTGAAACTCCGTGACGACGAAGAATACCGGGATACGTTTCAGCGGACCGTCGACCGGGAGTTCTCGTCGATCAAGCGGGTGCTTGAGGACCTGAGAAATCTTGCGCGTCCGATGCCACTCGAGCGTTTTCCGATCGACATCAATCGTGCAATCCAGGAGACCGTCGATTCGATGGATGCGCTCGCGACGACTGCAGGACTGACGCTCGATGGCCGCCTGAGTCAGCATCCGCTGTACGTCGAAGGCGACTTGTTTGCGCTGGGTCGCGTCTATCGAAACTTGATCGTCAATGCGATCGAGGCCACATCACCTGGCGGTTCGATCACAGTGACAACGGAAGACCAGGGCAACCGAGCCCGGATCACGATCGGCGATACTGGAACGGGAATCCCGCCTGAGCGGCTCGATGCAATCTTCGAGGACTTCAAGACGACGAAACGGCGAGGGTTGGGGCTGGGGCTGGCGATCTCTCGAAAGATCGTCGAGCAGCTTGGCGGCACGATATCGGTGACGAGTCAGGTCGGCAAAGGAACGACATTTACGATCGACCTGGAGCGAACCGAGCGATGGCCCTTCCCAACCGCGCTCGCGGCGAGCTAGGCTCACGTCGATTACAGTCGCCCGGCCCGGTCTCCTGCAGACGCTCGGGACGGAAGACTTTGGCACGAAGCCGACCACGGGAACTGACCCGACAATCGGCTCCGGCCAAGCGAGGAACTTGGAGCGGATACGACTATGTTGGAAGCACCGAATCCTTTAGCTGCTTGGCAATACGCGCCTTGACGACGGTCTTGGCTGGGATCTGGATCGCCTCACCCGTCGCAGGATTACGACCCATTCTCGCGTTCCGCTTCTGAACGACCAGCTTCACCATTCCTGGAAGCACGAACTCACCCGTCCTCTTGAGCTCTTGTTCCGACAACCGCTGGAGCTCCTCGAAGAACTCACGGGCTTGAGTGCGCTTCACATCAAAGCGTTCTGCAAAGTGAGAGAAAAGGTCTGACTTGCCCATTCTTCGGGCTTCGGCCATCGGCGTCCCCCTGGCTGTGAGCGCGCTAGTTAAGCCGCTGATACGGTCGCGCGCGCGGACGACCGTCGCGGAAGAAAACCCAATAAAAACGCGCCTGATGCTAGCGCGAGGGTGTTCTCCTGTCAACACGTCTTCGCTCCGGCTGGGCAAAAACTTGCCAGAGCATCCCGGGTAGAATCAGACGATGTCCGATGTGCAGGTCGAGACGTTTCCGAATCCGCGCCCGGAACGAGACTACCAGGTCGACATTGTGTGTCCCGAGTTCACGTCTGTTTGCCCGAAGACTGGCCTGCCAGATTTCGGGGAGATCCGGATCAACTACACGCCGGACCGGCACTGCGTCGAGCTCAGAGCACTCAAGTACTATTTAGTCAGCTTTCGCGACAAGGGAATCTTCTACGAAGATGCGACGAATCAAATCCTCGACGATCTCGTCAGTGCCTGCCAGCCGAGGCGCATGACCGTCGTGGGTGATTTCTCTGTCCGCGGAGGGATAAGCACCAAGGTCACAGCTAGTTACACCAAAGATGCCTCATGAGGTTCCGGTCGACGGCGTACTAGACCTGCACACCTTTGTCCCGCGAGATGTCACGGCAGTCGTTGACGAATACCTCAATGCAGCTGCGGCAGCTGGACTCGATGACGTCCGCCTGATTCATGGGCGTGGCACGGGTGTTCAGCGCGCGGCCGTCCATGGTGTGCTCGCACGGCACGCCGCGGTCGATACGTTCTGGGACGCTCCCGAATCCCACTTGGGAGCAACGGTCGCCAGGTTGAGGGGTAATCGAGCGCCTCGGCCCTGAGATCTTGGACTGGCATTACGTCGCCAGTCGACGGGAACGGAGAACCGACCATGGACGCAACGGTGTTGCTCAGCCTCGACTCGCTTTTTGCGCTTATTACGCTTACCGCACTCGAGATCGTCCTGGGGATCGACAACATCATTTTCATCGCTGTGCTGACTGGCCGCGTGCCAGCTGACAGACGGACCACGACGCGAAACATCGGACTCGGACTGGCGATGCTGATGCGTATCGTTCTGCTGTTTTCGGTCTTCTGGGTGATGCGATTGACAACACCGCTCTTTGAGATTCCGTTCCTAACGGAAATGGTCGGCGAAGGTCTCACCGCGGAGCGGAGCGCCCTCGCGGTGAGTGGTCGCGATCTCATTCTTGTCTTGGGAGGGCTGTTCCTGCTCGGAAAGGCCACGGTGGAGATCCACCATCTCATGGAGGGTGACGACGGGCATTCGGCAGCCGGCGCTGGCAGCGCATCGGTTGGATCCGTCCTGGTCCAGATCACGTTACTTGACGTCGTCTTCAGTCTCGACTCGGTGATCACGGCGATTGGCATGGTCGACAGAGTCGAGGTGATGGTGGCGGCCGTCGTCATTGCGGTCGGTGTGATGATTGCGTTCGCGGGGACAGTGAGCCGATTCGTCCAACGCCACCCATCCATGAAGACGCTGGCACTGTCATTCCTCGTGATGATCGGCGTCCTCCTGGTTGCCGATGGCCTGGGCCAGCATCTCCCTCGGGGGTATGTCTACTTCGCGATGGTCTTCAGCTTGCTCGTGGAGCTCGTCAACATGAGAGCTGGGGTCAGGCACAAGGCCGTGAAGGCATTCCGATGAGTCGCACGCGGTCGCATCTCCTCATCGCGGCCGCGATGTTGGTCTTGGGCGTTCCCTCGATTTCGACTGCACAGCCCACAAGACCCCTCGAGCTTGTTGTCGAGGCTCCCGGGGAGCTGGAGAGCGTCGCCGGGCACGTTCGCAATTTCGACGTGAATCGGCTCAGCGGGGTAATGCGCCTGATCGGCATGGAAGATCCCGGGCCGCCGATCCGCGTTGTGCTGGTCACGGAAAACTCCGTTACTGCCCAAGAGACACCAGCCTGGGTCGCCGGCTTCGCCGAACCATCCGGCGACGTCCTGGTACTTTTCCCAGCCCGAATCGGATCCTACCCCTACGGATCGATCGAGCGCGTTCTCTTCCACGAGGTCGCCCACCTGCTCGCCAGCCGCGTTGCCAATGGCGCTCGAATCCCTCGCTGGTTCAACGAAGGGCTCGCCAGTGCGGCCGAGCGCACGTGGGGGATAGAGGATCGGTCGCGCTTCGCGTGGGAGGTAATTGTGGGTGGCCACGTGACGGCAACACAACTCGAGGGAATGTTTGGCGAAGGAAGCCGTGACGTCGCGCGGGCGTATGTGCTATCCGAGGCGCTGGTCCGAGACATACTCGAGCGCCACGGTCCTTTCACCGCAGCACGTCTCTTTCGCCAGATGCAGGCTGGTGCCCCCTTCGACCTCGCACTCTACAGTGCCACCGGACTCACCGTGACTGAGCACGTTGCAGTCTTCTGGAAACGAAGTGCCGTATGGGAACGATGGATCGCGTTCCTCGGCCATCCGCTCACGTTGTGGGGATTCGTGACGCTCTTGGCCCTGCTCGCTATCTGGAGGCATCGGAAACGGAGAGTCGAGCGCCGCCTTCGCTGGGAGCTACAGGAGAGGACAGAAGACCAACAATGGGAAGAGCACCGGAGGCGGCATCGGGTGCACTAGAGCGTTTTTCATGACGCTTTGGCGGCCGTGTAGCCGCAATGATGGACGTAGTTGCGGCATTCGGTGGGGGTGAAGCGCGACAGACACGCACCGAGGAGCGGCCAGAGCGTGTCGAGCGAGCGGCAGCGGGCTTGGTGGACGATAGCTTTGAGTTTGGCGAAGCTCAGCTCGATGGGGTTGAAGTCGGGACTGTAGGGCGGCAGGAAGCGCAGCGTCGCGCCGGCCGCTTCAATAGCGTGGCGCACGCCGTCGACTTTGTGCGCGGCGAGGTTGTCGGCAATCACCATGTCACCGGGCTGCAACGTCGGTACGAGGATCTGTTCGACGTAGGCGAGGAAGCTGGCCCCGTCCATCGGGCCATCGAGGACCCCCGGCGCGGTGAGCCCCGTCACCCGCAGCGCGGCGATGAAGGTACTGCTCTCCCACCGACCCTGGGGCGCGTGATCGGCGACCCGCTGGCCGCGAAGGCTGCGCCCATAGCGCCGCAGGAGATTGGTGGCGACCCCGCTTTCATCCAGAAAGACGAGGCGAGTCGGGTCGAGCGTCGGGGCAGTCGTCGCCCACTGCGCGCGGGCGGCCGCGACGTCGGGGCGATCGTGTTCGGACGCGCGTACCGTTTTTTTTTACGGTAAAGCCCAGCTGTTTCACGGCCCGCCAAATCGTCGCCAGACTGGCGGACGTACCCAGGGCGACCTGTAGGTCGGCGAGGGTGCGGTCCGGTTGCTCGCGGATCAAGGCCGCGAGCGTGTGCAGCTGGGACGCGAGCACCGGATGCCGCCCGTAACGCTGCTGGCGCGGGGCGACTTCGCCGGTTTCCCGCCGCCGGTGTGTGAGCCGCCGGACCCAGGAGGCACTGACGCGGTATTTGCTCGCGACCGCGGCCGCCGGCATGCCCGCGTCGCTATCGTGGAGCACTCGTTCGCGAAGATCCATCGAATAGGCGCGCATTGATCCTCCTACAGGACGTTGCACGTAGGAGTACCATGAACCGCCTATCGAGTACTAGAGCTTTTCGAAAAACGCTCTAGGCAGTCCTGAGTCGTGGTTCGAGAGCGGCGGGTCGTCACCGACCCAGGCTGATTCCTCCCGATCTACGACGCCGTAAACATCCGCAGCAGCCTGCTCAGGGGATCGTAAAGCCTGTCCACGACGCGTTCCTTGAGCGGGATGATCGCGTTGTCCGTAATGGTGATTTCTTCCGGACACACCTTCGTGCAGCACTTGGTGATGTTGCAGTACCCGATGCCGTGCTCGTTGGCGAGGCTTTCGGTCCGGTCTTCCGCATCCAGCGGGTGCATCTCGAGCGCAGCGTTGTACACGAAGAAGCGTGGTCCGATGAACTCGGCGTGCAGCTCATGATCTCGCAGCACATGGCAGACGTCCTGGCAGAGATAACACTCGATGCATTTGCGGAATTCCTGTACACGCTCGACATCGACCTGTGCCATGCGCCACGTACCGTCTGCCGCGTCTGGCGGACGAGGCCTAAACGGCTTGATCTGTTGCTTGACCTGGTAATTCCATGACACATCGGTCACGAGATCGCGAATGACTGGAAACGCCCGCATCGGCTCGATCGTGACCGGTTGATCAAGCGGGATAGTGCTCAGCCTCGTCATGCACATCAGCTTCGGGTTCCCGTTCACCTCGGCCGAGCACGAGCCACACTTTCCAGCTTTGCAATTCCATCGGACCGCCATATCGTTCGCGTCAGTGGCCTGAATCTGATGGACGGCATCGAGCACGACCATCCCTTCGGTAACTTCGGTCGTGTAGTCGCTGTAGTCCCCGCCGGTTGCATCGCCGCGCCAAATTCTGAACGTCGCCGTGGACATCGCTTGCTTCCCTAACCCTTCTGACTTTCCTCGACGATCGCCTGTAGGTCGGGGCGGAGAGGCTGGATCGTTTCCGGCCGAAGGTTCATCGACCCATCAGCCCCCCGCTGAATCACGAGGTTCTTCGTGCCCCAGTCTGGATCCTTGGACAGGTAGTCCTCACGAAAATGCGCCCCACGACTCTCCTTCCGCTCGATCGCCGCGCGAGTCACCGCTTCGGCGACCGGGAGCAGGTTGCGGAGGTCCAACGCCGTGTGCCAGCCTGCGTTGTACTCACGGTTACCCTCAACATGGACCCGCTTGGCTCGCTCCTGTAGCCGGTGCAGCGCGGCAAGTGCCTCGTTGAGCTCAGGCTCGTTCCGAACGATCCCTACCATGCTTTGCATGAGATCCTGAAGCTCATATTGCAGTTGGTACGGGCCCTCGTCCGCATTGGCCCGTTCGAACGGCTCCAGCGACACTCGCGCAGTCCCTTCGACCTCTGAGTCGTCGATCGTCACCTCGCCATACTCGCGTGCAAAATTGACCGCGTGCTCACCAGCCAGCTTTCCGAACACAAGAAGATCCGACAGCGAGTTACCCCCCAACCGATTCGCACCGTGCAGGCCCGCGGCGCACTCACCCGCGGCGAACAAACCCGGCACCGTCGACATCTGGGTATCCGGATCGACCCTCACACCTCCCATAACATAGTGCGTGGTCGGGCCAACCTCCATCGGCGTCTCGGTAATGTCGATCCCCGCCAGCTGCTTGAACTGGTGATACATGCTCGGCAGTTTTTTCCTGATGTGTTCGGCCCCATTGGGGAGCTTGGTCTTGATCCAGGAAATATCGAGGAAGACGCCACCGTGTGGACTGCCTCTCCCCTCCCTAAGCTCCCGCACGATGCACCGAGCAACGTGGTCCCGCGTTAACAGTTCGGGCGGGCGCCGGGCGTCCCGGTCGCCTTGGGTGTACTTCCACCCCTCTTCCTCATTGTCGGCAGTCTGGTGCTTGTAGAGCTCGGGGATATCGTCGAACATGAACCGTCGCCCCTCGCTGTTGCGCAGCACACCGCCTTCGCCTCGCACGCCCTCAGTGACCAGAATCCCTTTGACCGACGGCGGCCACACCATCCCCGTCGGGTGAAACTGGACGAACTCCATATCCACCAGCTCGGCGCCGGCTCGATACGCAAGAGCGTGCCCATCGCCGGTGTACTCCCAACTGTTGCTCGTGACCTTGAAGGCCCGACCGATTCCCCCGCTCGCCAGCACCACCGCCTTCGCTTTGAAGACTCGAAAGCGTCCGCGCTCGCGGTCATACGCAAACGCCCCGGCCACCCGATCACCATCCATCAGAAGCTCGACGACAGTGCACTCCATGTGCACGTCGATTCCCTGGTGGATTCCATGATCTTGCAGCGTTCGAATCATCTCGAGGCCAGTCCGGTCACCCACATGGGCAAGACGCGGGTATTTGTGCCCCCCAAAGTTGCGCTGCAGGATCCGCCCGTCGGCGGTCCGGTCGAACACGGCACCCCAGGCCTCGAGCTCGCGAACGCGGTCTGGAGCCTGTTGCGCATGCAGCTCTGCCATCCGCCAGCTATTCAGATACTGCCCGCCCCGCATGGTATCTGCGAAGTGAGTCTGCCAATTGTCACGATCATCGACGTTCGCCAGAGAAGCGGCCACGCCACCCTCAGCCATGACGGTGTGCGCCTTCCCAAGAAGTGACTTGCACACCAACCCAACCGACAGGCCGGTCGACGATGTCTCAACCGCCGCCCGCAGACCGGCACCGCCAGCGCCAATCACCAGGACGTCGTGCTCGAAGGTCTGATACTCCATGTGTCTTAGTGTCTTACAGGGGTCAGTCGGACCGCTCGCTCCGCCGGCTTCAGAGAATCCGAAAATCCGTCCAAACGCCCATCGAGCACAACCGCACGTAGACGTCCGAAAATCCAACCCAGATCAGGCTCAACCAGGCATAGAGCATGTGGCGCCGGTTCAGACAACTCACGCAGTCATATGCTGTCTGTTGCACGGCCGACTCTGAGATGCAATCTTTACGACCGCCCACCAGGTGACGGAGTGAGTGGCACCCCAGCGTGTAGCTCCCGAGCAGAACCACGTTGAGCGCCAGAACGAAGGTACCTATCCCGACCCCGAATCCTACCTGTGCCGTCGTTGGGTCTTCGAACCACAGAGCCTTCCAGACGTCAAACGTCAGGATAACGACCAGCAGCAGTGCGAATGGCAGGAAGTAACGGTGGATGTTCTGAATGAGGAGCGGAAAGCTATTCTCACCCAGGTAGCTCTTCCGCGGTTCACCAACTGCGCACGACGGCGGGTCAGCCCAGAAGGCCTTGTAGTACGCCCCGCGATAGTAGTAGCAGGTGAACCGGAACCCAACTGGTGCCCACAGGATCAGGACCGCCGGCGAGAAGCGCAACCAGTCCGGCCACCACCCTGGACGGGCCCCGAACAGACTATGGGATGATTCTCCAAATATCTCAGGTGAATAAAAAGGGGAGAGATACGGACCGTAGTGATAGTGCTCCCCCTGATACGCTGCCCACGTCGAGTACGCGATAAATGCCGAAAATCCAAGGAATACCGCCAGCGGCTGCACCCACCAGGTATCCCGGCGGGCCGACTCCCCGAACCGACGCACAGGCAACGTTACGTGAACCTGCTGCATCCCAGATCGCTCCACTCAACCACGAAGAATCGCTTCGTGAATCCACGGGCGGCCATCAGACCGATGACGACCGCAATAGCCTATCACTTTGGGGCTGGCTCCAGCGCTCGGTCCGCCAGGTTCCGCATGGCGTCGAGA
The DNA here is from genome assembly GCA_965223015.1 of Vicinamibacterales bacterium. Classification (GTDB taxonomy): domain Bacteria; phylum Acidobacteriota; class Vicinamibacteria; order Vicinamibacterales; family UBA8438; genus CAUZIB01. The sequence goes on from CBDCVL010000010.1 coordinate 70,363, forward strand.
CCACGGCATCCGCCGGACCACAAACCCTCCGGCCTCTCGGTCATCGCCCGCGCTACTCCTCTGTAGGGTGCTGACCCGTTCCGGTTCGACGCTAATCGTCGCCGGGCTCTACTGGGCGCGCCGGCTTGCGCGCGGTCTTCTTTCGCCGGCCGCGAACCCGGGCGCTCAACTCCTTGAGTTGATCGCCTCCACCAACGACTAGCAGCGGTTGGCTTGGGTCTCGAAGTAGATTGAAGAACCCGCCGGACGTCTTCGCATAGACGTCGTGGCCGTCGGTCAGGAGCGTCACCTTACCTTCGTCGCCCAACGCATCGAAGAGCCGCACCCCGAACCGGTCACGAAGCACCGCGAGGATCGTCCTGATCTTCTGAACGGTGAACCCCTTCCGTCGGAGATCGGCCAGGGCAAGGAGCTCGTACAGATCGACCGGTGAGTATCGCCGCTCCGTGAAGCCGCCTGCCTCCGTCGGCCGTGACGCCACTGCCGCAGAGAACAGGCGCCGCGCATCCCACCACTGGAGCTGACGGGCCGACAGCCCCGTCAGCGCCGCGACCTCCCGTGCACTGTACGAGCGTTTGAGCTTCACGTGTGGCTCCCAGTGTTTCGGTTCGTTCAGCTTGCGGAGAATCGGCTCGGCGAGGTCGCCTCGAGAGCGGCGTCACATCTGCGCTCGAGGACATAGTCCGCAACCAATTCGGCCGTCAGGGGTGCCAGCAGCACCCCATTTCGGAAGTGCCCTGTCGCATAGAAGAGCCCCGGCAGCTTCGTGGACGGACCGATCACCGGCATGTCGTCAGGCGTCCCCGGCCTCAGGCCAACCCGTACCCCTTGAAACAGAGCTTTGCGAGCGTTCGGAACCAGCGCACATGTCATCTCGATGAGCTGCTGCACGCCGGCAACCGTTGCGCGCTCGTCGAAACCAACGTCCTCGACCGTCGCACCGATCAACACGGAGCCGTCGGTCCACGGGACCAGATAACATCGGTCGGTCCAGACGATTCGCCCAGGCGGTGATTTCGGCCATCCGAGATGGAGCAGTTGTCCACGAATCGGGCGGACCGGTATGGGCTCCTCCCCCTCCGCCTCCACCTGGCCGGACCAGCTGCCGGCCGCCATGACAACGGCATCACACGACACGGTATCCGCCGGTGTCTCGACCTGTAGAGTTCCACCCTGACCCGAGATTCTGGCAGCCGACATGGACGGCGAAAACGTCACACCATACGCGCCAGCGGCTCGGCGTAAGGCGTTCGTCAGATCGGAGGCACCAACGAACCCGTTGGCACCAACCGACAATCCCCCCAACACGGCGTCCGCGAGCTGGGGCTCGGCTTTGTGGGCGCCCCCCCGGTCAAGGTACTCCGCCACCACCCCCCTGTCGTTGAAGATGCCTGCGACATCCTGAAGCCGCCGGGCCGCTGCGGCATCGAGCGCCACTTCCAGCGTCCCGCTTCGCACGTACTGGACGGTCGCGCCTGAGTCCTCGACGACGCGCGAGACGAACTCGTCATAGAGATTGAGGCTGCGTACGCCCAGGTCGAGGAGTTGGCTCCCGGCGTGAGCCGCGATGTATGGCGCGAGCACACCGGCCGAGGCCCGCGTAGCCCCCTGCCCGACATCGCGCCGGTCGATCACGTGCACGCGCCCGCCCCGCCTGGCCAACTCATACGCTACGGCACAGCCGATGACACCGGCACCAACAACGACGACATATGGGGTCTTGTTCACGGCAGGATGCCCAACCACCAAGTGTACGGAGACCGGCGTGCCGTGTCTAGAAGCGTCGTTGTAGCGGCCGGTCGTTGGACGCCCGGACAGGTTCGTTCACGTTGGCTTGTCAGCCACGGTCCCATCTGGGTGACAACCGGTTCTCCGGGGTGGACGCTCGGCGCTGGTCGTGTTGCGGAAATCGGGCCAAAAAGGAACATAATGAGAACATATCGATCGGCATGCGTATTGCTGTAGCAATCGTAAAGAGGAGTGTCCCGTATGGTAGTGAAACCGCTAGCCCTCGTGGTCGTTTCCGTGCTCGTGGTCGGGGCCGCTGGAACAGGTGCATATCTGGCTGTTCGCGACAGCCGGAATCATGCGGAAGCAGGTGTACCGGGGATGGCGACGGCAGAGCCGGATTCCTCCCGCCAAGACGCGAACCGTTTCGGAGTGGTCGACGCAACCGAGGAAATGGTCGGGGGCGATTCCTCAGCCGAGGCACCCGTCCAACCGGTTCCGCCCGTGGCGAGTACCACAAGAGAACCTGGCGACAGCCAGACGCCTCGGGCGGCGGCACCATCCGACCCATCGGCGACTTTGGCAGACACGAGACCCCTTACACCCACTCCGAACCGAGAAGACGGGTTCGCATCGTCTTCGCCCTCTTCGGTTCCGAACGATGCCCCTGCGGTCGATGGTTGGGAGAGGACGGCCGACTCCTCACCGAGCGTCGACGCCTCGTCGACGCCGAACCAGGTAGTCTTGGGGTCACTGAGCTCTTCGGATCTCGGTATCTCTGTCGATCGGGAAGAACGCCCTCGGACTCTCCGAGAGCTCACCGTCTCGGCCGACTCGGTGATCGGGATTCAGGTTGATACGCCAGTGTCCACCGTGGATGCCGAGATCGAGGATGACGTCGAAGCCCGCGTCACACGGGACGTCTTGGTCGATAGCGAAGTCGCCATCTCGGCCGGCACACGTGTACTCGGCTCGGTCGTGCTGGTCGAGCAAACGGGCAAGCTCAAGGGATCCGCACGGCTCGGCGTTCGGTTTCATACGGTCGTCTTGGACGATATCTACGAGCTCCCCATCGCCACGGAAACGGTGTATCGAGAAGGCAAGGGACGGGGGGGCAAGAGCGCCGCGAAGATTGGCGGCGCGGCAGTCGGTGGAGCGATTCTTGGAGCGATTTTCGGTGGCCAGAAAGGCGCGGCGATCGGGAGCGCGGCCGGAGCCGCTGGTGGCACGGCAGCGGCCATGGCAGGCGATGGACAGCCCGCGACTCTCCCGGCTGGCTCGACGCTAACGGTCCGTCTCTCGCGGCCTGCAACGGTCACGATCGAGTACTGAACGGGCCACCCTGAGCGGTTCTGGCTGCGTGTTATAGTTCGCGCGTGCCGCATGGTTCGCGCATACCGCAAGACGAGATTGCTCAGGCGGTACTCGGGCGCGAGGAGGTCATCCGCTACCTCCAGGGAGGAGACGGAGAGAGCCCGCTCCAGGCTCAAGAACGAGTCTACGCGTATCTTGAGGAGCTCCGGACAACTCAGCGGTACCGGATGTACCGCGCCCTGCAACACCCGCTCTATCCTCTCCTGCGAAAGATCGTTCGCCAGCAAGCGAACGTCGAGACTGCGCAGGCCGCGACCCGCGCCGGCCGTGTGATCTACGCGTCGAACCACAAGAGTCACACCGACTACCTCGTTCAGCCTCTGGTACTCGACGACAACGGCATCCGACCACCTGTCATTGCCGCTGGCATCAATCTCTTCGGCGGCGCGCTCGGCCTCATCCACAAACACGTCACCGGGGCGATCCCGATTCGCCGGGAGATGAAAGATCCTGCCTACCTGACGACGCTCAAGGCCTATGTCGCGGAGGTACTTCAACGTCATGACCTCTTCCTCTACCTGGAGGGCGGGCGCAGCTACAGCGGAGAGTTGAAGCCGTTCAAGACAGGCCTACTGCACGCCGCAGCCCAGGCGCGCCGGCCCGACGTCGTTGTGATCCCCGTCGCGATCGCCTACGACCTCGTACTCGAGGATTTCATCCTTGCGCGTCAACGCATCAAACGCCAGCAGCGGCCGTTTGCGCGGGAGGTCGCAGAAATGGTTCGGTACGCAGTGGGGTATCACAGTCGGGCGATCTGTAGCTTCGGTGAGCCGATCCAGTTGGCCGACTATGACCCCGACGGTCGGAGATCCATGGTGCAGTTGACCCGCCGCATCCGCGACGCTATTGGTCGCAACTACACCGTTGTACCTACGGCGCTCGTCGCAGCCGCGATGCGGCCGTCGATTCGACGCGACGAACTCGAGGACGAGATCAACAAGCTGATCGACATCCTCCGCGCTGCAGGTGCACGCCTGGACGTTGCGACCGGCCGGGAGGCGCTCGATGCGGCAACCGAAGCGATGGTCACTCGTGGCATCCTTGTCATCGAGGGTGAGCGGTATCGTGTACGCGAGCGGAACGTTCTTCGGTACTACGCCCGAACCATCGCACACCTGCTCAAGGATCGGGGACGTTCGGCACTGACCCACTGACGCACCGCAGGGACACCGACGTCCCACCACCGGTGTTCTGACCTCTGATGCTCGACGCTATTTCGCGCGCCGTTTTCCTCTCCCTTGCCCGTAGCACGCTGCTCAAGAACAGTCTCTCCGGGTACGGGATGCGCGGTCCGCACAGCTTTGCCCGGCGATTCATCGGAGGCGAGACGCTGGCCGAGGCGGTTGACACCGTGCACACACTCGGCAAGCAGGGCTTTACACATACGCTTAATCAGCTCGGCGAGCACGTGGCATCGAAGGAGGCGGCACAGCGCGCAACGGCGGAGTACCTACGGACCGTCGAGCAAGTAGGGCTCGCAGGTCTGCCGTGCAAGGTCTCTTTGAAACTGTCTCAGGTGGGTATCGAGATCGATGATGGATTGTGCGCAGACAACCTGCGAAGCATCGTGATCGCGGCACAACATCACGGCGGATTCGTCCGAATCGATATGGAGGGCTCAGGATTGGTCGACCGAACCCTCAATATCTTCGAATCCATCTGGCAGGAGGGACACCGGAACCTCGGGGTTGTGCTTCAGTCGTATTTGTATCGAACCGATGACGACGTACAACGTGTCCTGAGCCTCGGCGCTCGTATTCGCCTCGTGAAAGGGGCGTACAAAGAAAAACCTGATGTCGCCTACCCGGACAAGACCGATGTCGACGCCGCATTTGTCCGACAGGCCCGGGTGCTGGTGTCAAACGGGTCGGCGCCAGCCTTCGCCACGCACGACCCGCGAATGATCGACGCCGTCTGCGCGTTTGCCAAAGAGCTCGGCATCGGCAAGGACGGCTTCGAGTTCCAGATGCTCTATGGTGTGAGACGCGACCTGCAACGCGTGCTTGTTGGGAACGGCTTCTCCGTGCGCGTCTACGTGCCCTTCGGGTCCGACTGGTTTCCCTACTTCATGCGCCGCCTTGCCGAACGTCCGGCGAATGTCGGGTTCGTGCTGAAGAGCCTCATGTACGAGCAGAAGGGCTAGGGGTCTTACACATGCGTGGCGCAAGGGCGCGCACGGCGCGGGGCAGCGGGCCCCCGCGAGCGAGGGCGAGGGGTTTGGGGCGTTAGCCCCATCTAAGAAAGAGCGCTAGTCCGCCCACTGAGCGATGAAGACATTCGTGTCGCCTTCGGCCACGGCCCCGCGGTTGGAAGCGAAGACGAGATGCCGCCCATCCGGCGAAAACATTGGAAACCCATCGAATGTCTCTCCGAAGGTGATCTGCTCTAGACCTGAGCCGTCGGCGTTGATGATGAACAGATCGAAGTTCCGACCATCGGGATTGTGCCAGTTCGAAGAAAAGATGATCCGGTCCCCGTCTGGATGCCAGAACGGGCCGAAACTCGCGCCACCGAGATTCGTGACCTGGTGAAGGTCGCCGCCGTCGGCGTTCATGACGAAGATCTCCAATTGAGTCGGACGCCACAGCCCCTGATCGAGTAGTCGTTTGTAGTCGTCGTACTCCGGTCCATCGGGGATTTCGCGCCCCCGAAACACAATCTTCGACCCGTCCGCCGAGAAGAAAGGGCCGCCGTCCGGACCCTGCCGTCGCGTCAGACGCCTCACGTCGGAGCCATCGCCATTCATGGAGTAGATCTCCATGTCGCCGTCACGGACACTCGTGAAGACAATGCGACCGTCAGGACCAATCGTGGCCTCGGCATCGTAGCCGGGCGTGTCCGTCAACCGCGTAAGTCCACTCCCATCGCGTTCTGCCCGGTAGATGTCGTACGTGTCATACACAGCCCAGACATATCCCATATCGAAACTCGGCGGCGGCGGACACTCTACGCCACCGAGATGCGTCGAGGCATAGAGAATCGACTCACCGTCCGGGTAGAAGTAGCCACACGTCGTGCGGCCGTCACCGGTCGACACCATCCTGAGGTTCGAGCCATCAAGTCCCATCCGGAAGATCTGATCACAGGGCACACCCTCGCGGGTCGTTTGGAAGATGAGCTCGGTCCCATCGGCTGAAAAGTACGCTTCGGCGTTCTCACCCCCAAACGTCAGCTGCTCAACATTGGTCAGATGCACCTCAGCAGTCACACTATCGTCGGTCTGGACCTCAGGACTTGCAGATGGAGCCTCCGTCTCGTCGGGGCTCGACGACCCGCAGGCTCCGGCCAAGACGCCTACCAGGCATACAAACACGACCCTAGCCTGCCGCGACATCATTTCCTCCGAACTCGGACGGCATATCCTCGTGACAAGCCGTCGTCGTTACCGGTAACCCAAGAACTCGAGTGGTCCCAACGATAGCCATGGTACATAAGTGATGAGGACGACGCCAAGCGCCAAGATCAAGAGCATCGGCAGCGCCGCCCGGTAGACTTCCAAGAGCGGTCGGTCGAATCGGTAGGAGGCAAAGAACAGGTTGAGACCGACCGGCGGCGTCAGGTAGCCAAGCTCGAGATTAGCAATGAAAATGATGCCGAGGTGGACCGGATCGATACCATAGGCCGCCCCGATGCCTGTGATCAGCGGGACGACCACGAAGATCGCCGAGAAGATGTCCATGAGACAGCCCACGACTAGCAGGAACACGTTGAGAGCCAACAGGAACATTAGCGGCGATTCGATTTGTGACTGCGTCCACTCAAGCAGGCGAAACGGGATGTCGGCGTCAAGGGTGTATGCCGTGAAGCCCTTGGCCACCGCGAGTATGATCAGGACTCCGCCTACCAAGACGACCGCCTCGCGGAGAGCGCGCTGCAGGCCCTCCCACAGCCGATAATCTCTATGGATGACGCCGGTAAAGACAATTCCGTACAGCGCCGCCAGCGCGGAGGCCTCGACCAGAGTTGCCCAACCTCCGAAGTAGGACACCAGCACCACGAGCGGGAGCGCAAGTTCCCATTTGGCCGCCCAAACGGCCGGCCACACGTCGCGCGCGACGAACGGGTATCGTCCGGCACCTGTCAGAGCACCCTCTCGAACGCCCCACGCCGAGACGAGACCAATGAGTAGAAAACCGGGCACAAGGCCGGCCACGAAGAGATCCTCCAAAGGGACCTCGGCCACGACGGCGTACAAGATCAGGGGTAGTGCGGGCGGGAGCAGCAGTCCAACCGAACCTGACGCCGTCAAGAGACCGACGGAGAAGCGGTCCCGGTAGCCGTCCTTGAGCAGCGCCGGCAGCAGCAAGCCCCCGACCGCCAGAATCGTGACTCCCGACGCGCCTGAGAATATCGTGAAGAAAGCGCACACGAACACACACACGACCGACGTGCCGCCGGGGATCCATCCGACGAGCGCCCTGAAGACGCGAAGCAGACGTTCGGAGGCCTTGCCTTGAGCCAGAATACAACCGGTGAGCGTGAAGAGCGGGATCGCGGGGAGCAGCGGCTCGGTCGCCAGATCGTAGGCATAGAGTGCGACCTGTGAGGGCTCGAAGTAGATGGTCATGTAGAGAAAGACGGCGGCACCTGCCAGCACGGTGAAGATCGGGGCCCCGAGCAGCGCCGCCAGTACGACGAGCACTACCCAGGGCCACCCCGAGGTGTCACCGAGAAACTCGAAGGACGTACTGAGCCAGAGGCCGGCGACGAGACCGAGGAGCGCGACACCGCGAGCGGGCCAGGAACCGGCCCGCCACACCAGCCGAAGGGCGATAACGGCGAACGTGACGGGAAGCACGAGCTGCATCGTCCACACCGGTACGCCGAGCGCGATCTCGGCACCGATGTCACGTTCAACAGCGACGACATCCACCGCGCCGCGAGCCAGTATCGCGCAGACGGCGGCGCCGAACGTAGCCGATACAAGTTCCGCTACTTGTTGCGCGCGGCCTTTCGTCACGAACGTCGCCGTGGCAAGGGCGATCAACTTGCCCTCCCGTGCGGCCAGCGCCGCACCGAGGAACCCAACCCAGAGAGTAAGGTGCTGAACGAAAGGAATCGACCCGGGGACCCCTCCGGCCAGAAGGGGCCGGAGGGCAATCTCAGTCAAGGGCAGGAGTACCATGAGCGCCAGGGCAGCGCCGGCGATCAGGTTTTCGACCGAGTGGATGGCAGCCAGAACACGCCGCCCCAATGATCCGGAGCTATCGGCCGCGGCTTCGGCCCGCTCCTCGCTGCTCATCGCCCGTGGTAACGTCGGCGCGCCATCGGCCGCCCGAACTCTCGATAGCTATTGGGCACGGAAGTTGTTCCGCTCGCGGACCGCGAGATCGTAGACGGCAGGCGGTACCATTGATTCTCTCATCGAAGCGGTCAACTCATCAGCGGCCTGCCGGAACTCGGCAAGCGCCGCCGGGTCCGGCGTCGACACCGTGAGCCCGCGCGTCTTCATCTCCTTGACCGCCTCCTGGTCCTGGCGAGGGACGTCCCTCCAGAGCTGCTCTTCGAACTGCTCTCCGCGAGATTGGAACGCCCGCTGGTCTTCAACGCTCAAGGCATCCCATGCTTCGGTCGTGACGATCAGCGCGTTGATGACGGGGACCAGGGGAACATCGAGCATATGCGGCGCCGATTTATAGTACTGCACCAGCATGACCGCGTAGGGCGGGAGCGGGTAGGCGTCGATCAGCCCGGTGTTCAGCGCCATGGCTACATCCGTCACCTCCAGCGGCTCCGGATCGAATCCGTTTTGCTTGTACCACTGCACCATGGCGTCATCACCGGCCGACGTGAATATCCTGGCGCGCTTGAGGTCATCCAGGGTGTCCACCTGGTTGGCAGTGAAGAAGTGCGCCCAACCGGTGTGTCCCCAGCTGACGAGCCTGAGCCCCTGCGCGGACAGGATCTTCTCGAAGGTCGGCCGAAGTACAGCCAACACGTGCCGCGCTTCGGCATCCGATTCGAAGAAGAACGGCATGCCGAGAACGTTAAACGCCGGGTCAATCTCTGCGAGCGCCGGCTGAGACAGAAGGGCTGCCTGCGTAGAGTTGAGCTTCATGCGGCGGATGATGGTCGCCTCGCTTCCCTGCGTGCGCGAGTCGATTCGAAACCGGACCCGTCGGTCCGTCGCATCTTGGACGTCCGCAGCCAACTCCTTCAGGGCTTTATCCCAGAGAGAGTTCGCCGGGGCAATCGAGCCCAATCGCATGTTTGGTCGCTGAGCGAGGAGCGCCGCCGGCACGAGCAACAGGGCAACCAGGGCAACCAGGGCAACAATGACAGTAGTGCGGAGCGACCTCATTATTCGTCTTCCTCCTGCAGCGGCTCGAAAAACAGCTCATCCACATGGTCGAGCAGTAGTCGGGCTCGCCTCTGGGTCACGAGATTGAGTAGCCGAATGCTTGCGTCTTCATCTGGATCGACCGCGAGAGCGCTCTCGAGGAGCGCTTCGAACTCATCACGGTCCTGCGCCGGCAACGAGACACCGGTAGCCATCGCCACATAGGGCGATGCATCGAGACCCTCCGTCAGCTCCACCGTTCGCTCGAAGTGAGCACGTGCACGCTCGGCCGAACCACCAAGGAACTCCCCTACTGATTCTACCGAAATGAGGGCACTGTGGAGTGCACCGCGGTTGTAGTCTTCGTCCAGCTCCAGGGCACGCTCCATCAACGTGCGCACAATCGGGACGTCGGCGGCAAGGACCGGCTGGTCCAGTCCGAGGACGATCGCTGACCCCCACGACGCGCCTAGCCAGTAAAGCGTTTCGACGTCGTCAATTCCGAACTCGCTGACCGCGTCTTCTGGCTGGCGAATCAACCGCGCAGCGAGACCAGGATGATCCACGTCGACCCGCCGCAGACAGTAGTCCCGCGCTCGTACATGCATGTTGCGGGCTCGAGTCTTCAATACCTCGCTTCCGGCGTAGTCAAGATCGTCCCACTCGGCAACCTCGGCATCGACTTCAAGGAACCCCGCGGCATAAAGGGTAAACGTGCTGCATGCGGACAGCAGGAGATCCGCGTGGTCAGGCGACGACTCTAGCAGAGTCTCGAGCGTCTTGAGCTGGAATGGTAACGCCTCGCGTACCAGTTCCGGATCATCATCGGACGCATAGACGGTTGCGCCCTCGGCCAGCGTTTCGGCCAGTGCGTTGACAGCCATCGACCGGATGGAACATCCGGCACTCAAGACGACGGCAAGCGACAGAACCGCTGGGGTCACCAGTCGAGCAGTTCGGTCGACAGCCGGCCGCCGGTCCATCGCTACTCTCATTCTGGGCACACTCATTGCGGATCATATCAAGCCACACCGTTCGGATCGCTCGATTCCGAGGCCCACCAGCGTTTCGTGCCATGATCTTCGTCATGAACGGGTTCGTCGCTGTCCCAGCTGGCTGGTTTGACATGGGGTGTGAGGCCGGACGGGACGACGAACGTCCGGTGCACCGCGTGTGGGTCGACCAGTTCGAGATGGCGGTCTATCCCGTGACGCGTCGTGAGTATTCGGAGTTTCTTGGCGCGACCCACCGGGAGGCCCCGCGGGAGTGGAACAATGTCGCATTCGGTGCCGATGCCCAACCGGTCGTTGGCGTGAGCTGGAACGAAGCAGTCGTCTATTGCCTCTGGCGCTCGTCCCACGGCGACACCGTCCGCCTAGCGTCGGAGGCGGAGTGGGAACGGGCGGCACGCGGACACCTTGCCGCGAGCGACTACGCGTGGGGCGATACGATTCCCGCATGGATCCCAAACGGTGGCGCAGGGCCACTCGAGGGACCGTGGAGCGTCGAACTAGGAGACCCGAACGATTTTGGCATCCACGGCATCGGCGCCAACATCCACGAATGGTGCGCTGACTGGCATTCCAGAACCTACTACACCGAGGCGCCGGCCCGAAACCCTCTTGGACCCCCGTCGGGCGTGCGACGCGCCTCTCGGGGAGGATCGTGGCGACACGCCGTGACGATCAGTAGAAACGCCGCTCGCAGCAAGCTCGACCCGACATATCGCTACACTGACTATGGATTCCGTCTCGCACGCTAGCACCCACTTGACGCCCGAATTCGAGGCGGCGATGCGCGTCGTCCGGGACGTTCAGGCGGCGAGCGGGCGGGCACTGTTCGTCGGTGGATGGGTTCGGGATCGCCTCTGCGCACGTGCGTCGAAGGATATCGACATCGAGGTATACGGTGTGCCGACCGACACGCTGCAGACCCTGCTGCGGCGGATCGGCCGTGTCGATACGGTGGGCGAAAGCTTTACCGTTTTCAAGCTCGGTCCGCTCGATGTGTCCATTCCCCGGCGGGAGTCCAAGACGGGTCGAGGGCACCGCGGCTTCACCGTGTCCGGCGACCCAGATCTTACGGTCAGAGAAGCGGCTCGGCGGCGGGACTTTACCGTCAACGCCATCGCGTGGGACCCGCTGACCGACCAGTATCTCGACCCTCACGGGGGTCGCGGCGATCTACTCGAAGGGGTCCTGCGAATGGTCGACCCCGAGACGTTCGCCGACGACAGTCTGCGGGTTCTGCGTGCCATCCAGTTCGCAGCCAGGTTCGACCTGGCGCTCGATGACGCGACGAAGACTGTCTGCCGGGGAATCCTCTTGGATGACCTCCCCTCAGAACGGATCTGGGGCGAGTTCGAGAAGCTCTTGCTGGGTGCACGGCGCCCCTCGGTAGGCTTCGCACTGGGTCTGGAGATCGGCGCCATCGAGCAACTCTTCCCAGAACTGCTGGCGTTGGTCGGGTGCGAACAGGAGCCTGAGTGGCACCCGGAGGGAGACGTCTGGAATCACAACCTGATGGTGATTGACGAGGCCGCCACCAGAGCCGATGGGCTTTCGCATCCGCAGCATGCGGCACTCATGCTGGGAGCGGTGTGTCACGATTTCGGGAAACCGGCGACCACAGCCTTCCTCGATGGCCGTATCCGCTCGCACAATCATGAGGAGGCGGGCGTCGCGCCAACCGAGACGTTCCTCGACCGTCTCAACATTCACTCCCTTGAGGGATACGACGTCAGGCAGCAGGTTGTCGGACTCGTAGCCAACCACTTGAAGCCAGGAATGTGGCACAAGGCTTCACAGGGCGTTGGCGACGGAGCGTTTCGGCGACTGGCCCGCAAAGTCGATCTCGAGCTCCTGGCTCGCGTCGCCAAGGCCGACTGCCTTGGGAGAACGGGTCATTTCGACTGCTCCGCGATGGACTGGTTCCTCGACCGGGCGCGCGCACTTGGTGTCGAGCACGAGCCACCGCCACCACTGCTCCTTGGCCGCCACGTCCTGACGCTGGGGCTCAGTCCCGGACCGGAAATCGGGAGAATCCTTGCACAGGTCTATGAAAGACAGCTGGACGGCGAGATTCGGTCGCTCGACGAGGCGATCGAGGCTGCAACCGTCCTCATAACGCGCGGCACCGAAAGCTAGTCGCCTGAATCGGCTGAATCACCAGCGCACGCGCTTTATACTCAGGGCCATTGTGAATCGGCAAACCAGCCTGTTCGTCGCCTCTGCGGGGCTCGCGTTTGGTCTCATGCTTGCGGCCAGCAGTCAGGCCTCAGCGCAGGAGGGTGTCCCTCAGCCAATCGGCCCTTTCGTTGTCGACGTCCGTGGGTCGATCGTACCCTTCGGTCAAAACGCCGCGTTCGCCGCTCCCCGCGGCTTCAGCTCGAGTCTGACACCCGCCCTCGGCCTTGGGGTGGAAGCTGGTGCACACGCCTATCTCTATCGATGGCGAGTCATCACGTTCGGACTCGGTGGGAGCGTGCACGCATCGCTGGGAGACCGGAGCGCAGGAGAACTCGACCCGGATCCGGATGGTCCGACTCTTCGGAAGCGGTTCGTCGCGCTCTCGTCGCAGCTGTCGTTCAATTTCGGTAGTCGCGACGGCTGGAGCTACATCAGCGGCGGGCTCGGCACATCTCGCTCCTCCCTATTCGCGCTTGGCCACGAGGGTCCACAACGCCGTACGAGCACAATCAACTACGGTGGTGGGGCCCGCTGGTTCACAAGCGACCACCTGGCTCTGTCGCTCGATCTCCGGTTCTACGCCCTCGCACCGCTCGCAGCCACTGGTACCGAGCCCAGCTCTCCTCGTACGACGCTGATGGTCTTCAGCGTGGGAGCCTCACTCAAGTAGACCAACCGCCAAAGCAGTAGGGGACCGGGGCGGTACTCTGTCGTCGCGGCGGCTCCCGCCGCACAGGTGCCACCATGACATCGACGATAATGCGCCCATGAAGCGGGACACGCTGCTCGATTTCTTTGCGGACCGCATCCACTCAAGCTCTGACTTTCTCGTCTACGACGATGGATACCGGACCTATACCTACACCTATGGAGAGGTCGCGGACGCAGCGAACGTGTTCTCGAGTCGGCTCGCGGGGGAGGACTTCAAGCCAGGGGACAGGATCGTCATCTGGGGCGAGAACCGCCCTGAGTGGATCGTCGCGCTCTGGGGATGTTGGCTCGCACGGTGCGTCGTCGTTCCCGTCGACTACCGTACCTCATCGGACCTATTGACCCGAATCGGTGGAATCGTCAAGGCACGCATCGTACTCGTAGGCGACGAAGTACCGTCGGTGGCGGATCGGAGCCTCGAAGCATGGCGGCTTGCCGAGCTCCTCACTGACGCGCAGAGGTACGGGCCAGCCAACCCACATGAAGTGGAGGCAGAGGAGCACGTCTCCGCTGATTCTGCCGGCGCCCAGCTCGCCGAGATCATCTTCACGTCGGGCGCCACGGCAGAGCCGAAGGGTGTTCAGCTCACCCACCGCAACATTCTCGCAAACGTCTCGCCGGTGGAACGCGAAGTCCTGAAATATCGGAGGTATGCCGCTCCGTTTCTGCCCCTACGGTTCCTCAACCTCCTCCCGCTGAGCCATATGTTCGGCCAAGCGATGGCGACGTTCATTCCGCCAATGCTGCGTGGTGTCACCGTCTTCATGCGCGGGTATGACCCGTCTGAGATCATCAAGCAGATACAGTCGCGACGGATCTCCGTGCTCGTGTGTGTGCCAAAGATGCTCGAGGTGCTCCGAGAGCATGTAACGCGAATTTCCCCTGAGCTGCACGACGCGCCGGCGTCCACCGAACACGTCGCCGTTCGCTGGTGGCGGTACCGCCGTGTCCATCGGATGTTCGGATTCAAGTTCTGGGCTTTCGTCGTCGGGGCGGCGCCGCTCGATCCAGAGCTCGAGACGTTCTGGTCACGCCTCGGCTTCCTGGTCATTCAGGGATACGGTCTGACTGAGACCGCACCAATCGTCACGCTCAACCATCCCTTTCGCACCCAGCGAGGAACCGTGGGAAAGCCGATCGCCGGCGTCGAGGTGAAGATCGCGGCCGACGGCGAGATCCTCGTTCGCGGAGAGAACGTCACCAGCGGTTACTACGGCGCGCCCGGCGCAACAAGTGCGGCGTTCGAGGAGGGCTGGTTCCGCACCGGCGACATCGGCGCGATGGACGCCTCCGGCCGACTCACTGTTCGGGGCCGTAAGAAAGAGATGATCGTCACCCCGGAAGGGCTCAATGTCTTTCCCGAAGATGTCGAACGGGTGATTCTTGACGTTCGAGGCGTTCGGGACGTCGCTGTCGTCGGCGCAACGGTTGAGGGCAAAGAGAGAGTTCATGCCGTTCTGATCCTCGACCCAGGAACAGAGGCGTCCCACGTCGCTCGCGACGCAAACGCAAGACTGGAGGACCACCAGAGGGTCAGAAGTTTCAGCGTGTGGCCAGGCGACACCCTACCGCGCACCGAAGGCACACAGAAGCTCAAGCGTCGAGAACTCCGACAGTGGGTCGATGGCAACGCGGGAAACCTCCGCTCCCAGCCAGCATCGAGCGATCGACATGCCGGTGCGATCATTGGACGTTTCGTTTCTGACCGAGAGGTCACCAACGAAACGACGCTCGCGGAGCTCGGGCTCAGCTCCATCGAGAAGATCGAATTGATGATGGCGCTCGAACAGGAGCTTGATCGGTCGGTCGATGAGGAGGCCTTCGCAAACGCCACAACGGTTGGCGATCTCGAGGCACTGGTCAAACCGCCCGACCTACCCGAACGCTCGCCCCAATCCCTAGGCAGCCGAACTCAGACAATGGACTTTCCGACCTGGAACAGGAAGTGGCCGGCGAGGACCATTCGCCGGCTGAGCCTTGCTGGGTTTCTTCTCCCTCTCACACGAGCTTTCGCGTGGATCACGGTCGAGGGTCTCGACCGTCTGCCCGCCAAAACCGTGCCGGTGATATACGCTGCCAATCACCAGAGCCACATGGACGGACCGGTGTTCCTGGCTGCCCTGCCGGGCGCCAGACGAAACCGTGTCGCGACGGCCGCTGCCAAGGAGTTCTTTGCTCCTCACTTTCATCCGCAGAATCACTCGCGGCGACGGCGAGCAGCGTCGAGCATCACCTACTATCTGGCTAGCCTCATTTTCAATGTATTCCCCCTACCGCAGCGCGAAGCGGGAGCACGCGAGGCGATCAGGTACGTCGGCGATTTGATCGATGAGGGGGCATCTGTGTTGATCTTTCCAGAAGGTCGGCGCACACAGACTGGCGAAATAGACCGATTTCAGCCCGGGATCGGTATGATCGCCACCCGGCTGCACGTGCCCGTCGTCCCGGTACGCCTGGAAGGTCTCGACCGAATCCTGCACAGTTCGTGGCGGATGGCACGGCCCGGACCTGCCCGAGTGACGTTTGGCGAACCTCTCGTGCTGAGGGGAGATGACTACTCCGCGCTCGCCCAGCAGGTCGAAGATGCCGTAAGGGCACTCTAAGCCCCAATGTCGGCACGAAACTAGCATGTCTCTCCGTTCGACCTGATATGATGGGGACGCAGGGGCGCAGTTGGCGAAAGACGACCTGATAGATGTTCAGGGGACAGTCGTTGCCGTCCACAGCGGAGGGCTTTCCGGGTGCAGTGTGACCCTGGACACGAGGTGCTCGCACAGCTGAGCGGTAAAATGAGGCGCTTTCGCATCAAGGTCGTACCGGGGGACCGTGTGACGGTAGGGGTTTCGCCCTACGACCCGACCCGGGGGATCATCACCTTCAGAGTTCGCTGAGCACGGAACAGGGATACCGAAACCGTGAACGACATCTACGATGGAACGGATCTTCACTCAAGCATTGACCAGCAGTCGACTCCAGAGGCCGTCGCGGAACCGATCGATGAAGCCGTATCAACGCCGGAGCCGGCCTCACCGCCGGCAAGTGAAGAACCGGCAGAAAGCCCTGCGGTCATACGCTTCAAGTCGTGTCGATGGCACGAAACGCCGACCGACGGGGCGCCATATTGCAACAATCGTGATGTCTTGCCATTTGCGGGAAAGAACGGCTTCGAGCCTGAGGCCTGGTGCCCTGACTGTTCGATGTTCAAGGTGAAACGCGTCGTCAGAAAGCGTCCGCCAGCCAGCGACTACGACTACTAGAGCGTTTTTCATGACGCTTTGGCGGCCGTGTAGCCGCAATGATGGACGTAGTTGCGGCATTCGGTGGGGGTGAAGCGCGACAGACACGCACCGAGGAGCGGCCAGAGCGTGTCGAGCGAGCGGCAGCGGGCTTGGTGGACGATAGCTTTGAGTTTGGCGAAGCTCAGCTCGATGGGGTTGAAGTCGGGACTGTAGGGCGGCAGGAAGCGCAGCGTCGCGCCGGCCGCTTCAATAGCGTGGCGCACGCCGTCGACTTTGTGCGCGGCGAGGTTGTCGGCCATCACCATGTCACCGGGCTGCAACGTCGGGACGAGGATCTGTTCGACGTAGGCGAGGAAGCTGGCCCCGTCCATCGGGCCATCGAGGACCCCCGGCGCGGTGAGCCCCGTCACCCGCAGCGCGGCGATGAAGGGACTGCTCTCCCACCGACCCTGGGGCGCGTGATCGGCGACCCGCTGGCCGCGAAGGCTGCGCCCATAGCGCCGCAGGAGATTGGTGGCGACCCCGCTTTCATCCAGAAAGACGAGGCGAGTCGGGTCGAGCGTCGGGGCAGTCGTCGCCCACTGCGCGCGGGCGGCCGCGACGTCGGGGCGATCGTGTTCGGACGCGCGTACCGTTTTTTTTTACGGTAAAGCCCAGCTGTTTCACGGCCCGCCAAATCGTCGCCAGACTGGCGGACGTACCCAGGGCGACCTGTAGGTCGGCGAGGGTGCGGTCCGGTTGCTCGCGGATCAAGGCCGCGAGCGTGTGCAGCTGGGACGCGAGCACCGGATGCCGCCCGTAACGCTGCTGGCGCGGGGCGACTTCGCCGGTTTCCCGCCGCCGTTGTTTGAGCCGCCGGACCCAGGAGGCACTGACGCGGTATTTGCTCGCGACCGCGGCCGCCGGCATGCCCGCGTCGCTCTCGTGGAGCACTCGTTCGCGAAGATCCATCGAATAGGCGCGCATTGATCCTCCTACAGGACGTTGCACGTAGGAGTACCATGAACCGCCTATCGAGTACTAGAGCTTTTCGAAAAACGCTCTAGGTTCGAGTCCAGCGTCTACTCGCTGAACTCCTTGGCGAGATCCACCCACTCCCCGTCCGGTGCCAGCTGCTGATAGGCGCGCCAGTGCGCTTTGGCTTCCTGCGATCGTCCCATCTTCTCGAGCGTAACCGCCAGATAGAAATGCGCGTCGGCGTAGGGGGGATTGAGGCGTAGGGCATCAAGATAGTACCCAATCGCCTCCTGATAGCGGCCGAGGTCGTGATGAATGTTACCGAGGTTGAAGTGAGCCTCGAAGCACTCGGGCTCGAGCAGCAAGGCCCGGCCGTAGAGCGCCTGCGCTTCCACGAGATCATCGTTCGCGTAGTGGAGGTTTGCCAGGTTGACAATCGCCGGAACCAAATTCGGGTCGAGTAGCAGTGCCTTCCGATAGGCCATCCGGGCTCGTTCGCGTTCGCCTTCGCCACCCTCGTCGAGCTCCGACCCCTCGAGGAAGAAGCGCACCGCGAGGGCGCTTTGCGTCTGTGCAGATGGGTCGGCTACCAACGGCACAGCGACCTTCGTTGCTTCACGCCGTCTGAGAGCAACAACTTTCGCCGGCCTGGCATCGCCGCGAATCGAGCTGAAGTTCAGCGTCAACTGCCCTTCGCGATCAGCCAAACTTCGGCGCACAGCGCTGCGGAACGACACGTTCCGCCGCAGCTCGTCGTGCACCTGCTTGAGGACCGCGACGTCGCCGAAGCTGTAGTAGGTGTCGGTATTGTTTCGGGCGACGGGTCGCAGAAGGGACCACTTCTCGAGGTAGCGCAGGTGGTTCTCGCGAATGAGGGGGTAGCGCTCCCTCACCTGACGAAGGCTGTGGTATCGCCGACTCAACGACCGGCTAGACCTCACCTCCGCCAGACGGCAAAAATCGTCCTCGATGATGATCTGAATGTGTCCGGCAACCTTCCGGTTAACAGCCTCGGCCTTCTTCAGCTTGTTGCTGCGACCGTCAGCAAGATCGGGTCCGGAGGCAGGAACCCCGTCCGTTCGTGGGGTGACCGGCTCGGGATTCTCGGACCCGATGACGAGCATCGTCGTCCGCATCGTCACGTCGTCATCAACGGCCCCGCCCAGGCGCTCCACCACGCCGCGCGCGTCTCGGCGGTTGAGTGAGGCAAGCTTCCCGGTAAAAACGACGGTGTGGCCGGAGAAGGCGGAAGGCGGGGATGTACGATCGGTTGTGGTTGACGCCTGCGTATTGTTCCTCATCGCAACGATTGGCTGCGTGTCGATCGCTGGAAAGATGATTGAGAATGATCATAAAGTCAAGTCGTCAAGGCACGTATTGAAATGGCGTTTCTGTTGGCGGGTGACGTTGGCGGCACAAAGACTCTCGTCGGACTCTTCGACGCGACCGAGCGACCGCCTGCACCGACAGACATCTCCCGGTTTGCGACACTCGACTACGATGGTCTAGTCGAGGTCATTGAAACCTTCCTTGCCGGACGACGCGATGAAATCGCAGCCGCTTGCTTTGGAGTCGCCGGCCCGGTTCGCGGCCAGATCGCCGACCTCACAAACGTCCCGTGGAGGATTGAGGCCGCCACTCTCGCAGATCGGTTCGCAATCCCTCGTGTCTGTCTGTTGAACGACGTCACAGCGATGGCGCACGCCATCCCGACGCTATCCGAGGATCAGTTGGAAATCCTTCACCCCGGAGATCGCGCCGTTGACGGAAACGCAGCGTTGATTGCCCCAGGTACCGGACTTGGCGAAGCGGTTCTTCACAACGTCGAGGGCCAACTCGTGCCAGCAGCCTCTGAGGCGGGTCACGCTGACTTCGCGGCGCGCACCCCTCGAGAGCTGGAGTTGGTGAGGTCGCTCACGGCGCAGATCGGCCGCGTGTCGTACGAAACGGTCCTTTCCGGGCCAGGCCTGGTCCATCTGCATCGTTTCGTCCACGCGTCTAGCCCCTGCGCAGCCGTGCCGCCTGGCACACCGGCAGCCAATCGGCCGCCATTGATTACTGCCGCGGGCATCAATGGCGAGTGCGCCGGCTGCGTCGAAACGATCGACATGTTCGTTGGCGCTCTCGGAGCCGAGGCCGGGAATCTCGGACTCCGGTCGGTCGCAACGGCGGGCGTCTACATAGGAGGCGGGATCCCGCCACAGATTCTGCCGGCCCTGCGAAGACCAGTTTTTCTGGACGCGTTTCGGTCCAAGGCGCCAATGCAGCGCGTCGTCGAAACGATGCCAGTCGCGGTGATTCTGGCTCCCAATGCGGCGCTGCTAGGCGCCGCTATCGCAGCGGATCAACTCCGCACGATTGACGATTCCCCATAGCAGCCCAGTACGAGGTATCAGAGCCCTACTGCTTGGCTCCTGACAAGCCGTGTACTGCCCCAGGGTTCTTGGACAGTGGTTTGACGGTATTCGCTTCTACGCCGCCGCGTCCAGCCCGAGGAGGTCGCGTCGCACCTGGGCCGGGCTTCGGTCGTCGTACTTCTCCAGCATCCACTGCTCGTTGTACGTCCGCTTGAACTCGAGCAAGGCCAGGCGGAGCTCCTCGATCGTCTTGAAGCTCCGCACCCACAACAGATTCTCCTTC
Organism: Vicinamibacterales bacterium; assembly: GCA_965223015.1. GTDB lineage: Bacteria > Acidobacteriota > Vicinamibacteria > Vicinamibacterales > UBA8438 > CAUZIB01. Next base: position 90,480 of record CBDCVL010000010.1, read on the forward strand.
AGCGTGCGGATGAAGCGCTCCGCGACGCCGTTGCCTTCGGGCTCCTGCACGAAGCTCGGGGAGCTTTCGATGCCGAAGAACGCGACCTCCTGTTGAAAATCGTCGGCCAAGTAGTTCGACCCGTGGTCGTGACGCAGCCGCAGCCCACGGGCCACGCCTTCGCCGATGCCCCCGAAGCGTTCGCGGATGCCCTGGCGGATCGGCTCCAGGGCCTCGAAGCGGGTCCCGCGCTTGGCGGCATGGAGCCCGATGCATGCGGTCGCGCAGTGATCGACGGCCACGAAGACGCAGGCCGCCCCCTCGGCGACCGTCACGGTGGCCGTCATGTCTGTGCCCCACATCACGTCGGGCGCCTCGGTGGTGATGGTCCCGTCGTGCGCCGTCGGCCCATGCGCGTGGCCCGCGCGCGGCGGGGCTTGGAGGTCGTGCTCGCGCATCAACCGGCGCACCCGCTCCTTCGAGGTGCGCATCCCCGCGACCCGCAGCTTCGCCCAGGCTTTTCGGTAGCCCTCGCCATGAAACGGCGCGGCTTCGAGCACCCGGCGAATGTGGGCCACCAGGACGTCGTCCGGGGCAGCGCCGATCGGCCCGCGGCGACGACACAGTGCAGGAGACCGTGTCGCCTGCCGCCGCGCATACACACTGGAGCGGGCGCGGTGCCACACGCGGCAGACCCGCTGCACGCCAGACGCCCGACGGGTGGAGATCGACTGGGCGCCACTCATCGCGTCGACCTCCGCCGGGCCAAAGGGCCGCCGGCCTCCAGCTGGTCCACCTTCGCGTACAGTAACTCGGTCTCCATCAGCAGCTCGCCGATCTTGGCCTGCAGCCGACGATGGTCGTCGTCCCGAGCATCCGGTGCGCGGCTCTTTCGGCCCGCCTGCCCCGCAGCCAGAAACTGAGCCCGCCAGTGCGACGCCCGCGCCGCCGTGATCCCCACCGCCCGCGACACGGACTCGAGGTCCTCCCCGCGCAACAGACGCATCACTACCTCACGCTTGCGCCCGGCCGAGAACCGACCCCCACGGCCGCGCCCGGCGGCCACGCCGGTCGCCACCGATTCCTCAACCTGCTTCCTCATCTCGACACTCCTCCTGCGAGAACTCTCTCGCAATCAAGTGTCCAAGAAAACCCTAGGGCGCAGGAGCCGGGCGCAAAGGCGGATCTTACCCTCCAGGTCTGGCGGTCCTGAGGACGCGGTCTCCGCCGAACACACTCGGTTCGGTGATAGAGTGTCGTCATGGTGGGTTGCGCCCTGCGCGCGTTGCGCAGAACGATGATCCGACGCGCGTCGCCGGGCGCCGTGCCATGGCTCCTTCCTTCGGTTGTGCTCGCCGTGGCACTAGGCACTGGGACGGCCAATGCCCAATCGGGTGAACCGATTTCGTACACGGTGCGTTTCCCCAGCCCGCAGACGCACTACGTCGACGTGGAAGCGCTGATCCCGACGGCGGGCCGCGCGGAGATCGAGCTCATGATGGCGGTCTGGACTCCCGGTTCGTATCTCGTCAGGGAGTTCGCGCGGAACCTCGACACACTCGAGGCACGGACGATGTCCGGTGCTCCGCTAGAACTGGAGAACACGCAAAAGAATCGGTGGCGCATCGAGACCGGCGGCGCCGGCACCATCACCGTCACATATCGTGTGTATGCTCGCGAAATGTCAGTTCGGACGAACTGGGTCGACAGCGACTTTGCCCTCATCAACGGAGCCCCAACGTTCCTGACGCTCGCCGACTCGGACAAGAGGCCACACACCGTAACGCTTGTGCTGCCGCCCCAGTGGGATCGCAGTGAGACAGCGTTGCGGCCAGCGTCTGACGGCCTTGCTCACAGCTACCGGGCAGCAGACTTCGACGAGCTTGTCGACTCGCCGATCGTCGCAGGCCGGCCGTCGGTCTATGAGTTCACAGTTGCCGATACACCGCACCGTCTTGTGAACATTGGCGACGGCCAGCTCTGGGATGGACCACGCGCAGCCAGCGACGTTGAGCGCATCGTCCGCGAGCACTACAAGCTGTGGGGTTTCCTCCCCTACGACCGCTACGTCTTCATGAATCTGATCACTGAGTCCGGAGGCGGAATCGAGCACAAGGATTCGGCGGTCCTGATGACGAGCCGGTGGCGGATGCGGGATCGCGAGCGCTACGTCGACTGGCTCACGCTGGTGAGCCACGAGCTGTTTCATGCGTGGAACGTCAAGCGTCTCCGCCCGATCGAGCTAGGGCCGTTCGACTACGAGCGCGAAGTGCACACACGGAGCCTCTGGGTCGCCGAGGGTCTGACCGTGTACTACGGCGCCCTGCTCATTCATCGCGCCGGTCTCACTACCCGAGATGAGTATCTCGCGGAGATCTCGGATGAGATCGAGAGGCTGCAAACGACACCTGGCCGGCTCACTCAAACAGTGGAGCAGGCATCATACGACGCCTGGGTCAAGTTCTACAGGCAGAACGAGAACAGCGCCAATACGACCGTCAGCTACTACACGAAGGGTGCTGTCATTGGCCTCTTGGCGGACGCGAAGATTCGGCGGCTCACGGGTGGGGCAAAGAGCCTTGATGATGTGATGCGTTTGGCGTACGAGCGCTACTCGGGGGCGCGCGGCTTCACTCCTGCCGAGTTCCGGGCGACAGTGGAGGACGTGGTCGCCGGGGACGCCGACCTGGGCGCGTGGTTCACACACGTACTGGAAACGGTCGAGGAGCTTGACTACTCAGAAGCCCTCGATTGGTTCGGCTTTCGCTTCGTCGTGCCAGAGACACCTGACGGGGCGGACAAGGACGAGACGGCTCCCGCGTGGCTGGGTCTCGGCATCCGCATGGATGCCGGGCGTCTCTTCGTGTCTGAAGTGTGGAACAACACGCCAGGATACGAGGCCGGGTTCAACATGGGTGATGAGATCATCGGGATCGACGACTACAGGGTCGGGGCCACGGAGTGGGCCCGTCGCTTGCGATGGTATCGGGCTGGCGAACCGGCGGCGGTGTTGGTTGCTCGCCGGGAGCGCTTGATTGTGCTCGATGTGACCTTCGGCGCCGAGCCCGAGCCCGCCTGGGAAATCGCCACGCGGAGTGTCCAGACCGCAGCGCACGGGTATCGCCTCGACGCATGGCTTGGACCAGTACCCTAGAATCGCATGTCCGCCAGGCTCCGGCCTCTCCGAAGCCACACGCTGCGAACCTAGAACCCCATCTCGACGAGAGCACGCTGCGATGAGAATCAGAAGAGTGGTCATGACGACCTTCGCTATTGCGTCTGCAGCGAGCGTCGCCCTCACAGGCACCGGAGCACACGGATCTCTCTCACAAACGCGGGCGGCCGAGCGGGCTCGGATGGTGGAGCGACAGGTTCAGGCCCGGGACATCGGCGATCCTCGTGTCTTGACCGCGATGCGCACCGTGCCCCGGCATCGCTTCGTACCGGACGGTCTCCAGAACGAGGCCTATGCCGACTCTCCGTTGCCGATCGACCGAGGGCAGACAATTTCGCAACCTTACATCGTGGCCTACATGACTGAGGCCCTCGCTCTACCCGAGGATGCCAAAGTGCTAGAGGTTGGTACCGGGTCGGGCTACCAGACCGCCGTGCTCGCCGAGATCGCGGATGAGGTCTTCTCGATCGAAATCATTCCAGAGCTGGCGGATGGGTCTCGCGAGCTCTTGAGCGAACTAGGATACGAAAACGTCCATGTCCGACACGGAGACGGCTACCAGGGTTGGCCTGCCCGCGCGCCGTTCGACGGCATCATCGTAACGGCCGCGCCCGACCACATCCCGCAGCCACTCATCGACCAACTTGCCGTAGGTGCGCGTCTCGTCATCCCGGTGGGAGAGCGATCGCAGATGATGACGATCGTGACGAAGAATGCCGATGGCTCAACGGTCGATGTCGCGCTGCCTGTTCGGTTCGTGCCAATGACAGGCGAAGCTCAGAGTCGGTAGTGTCCGTCACTCTCGGCGCCGGGCGGTTGTTCGGTTGGGGAAGCCGTCGCCAAATGAGCGATTTAGCTGACGGAAGCGGAAGCCGCCGGTGTTTCGTAACTCACGATGGAAACTTGTGAAGCTGCGCGCTCGGCAACGTGGAGTATTGCCTGCGACGCGGGCGAATCGGGTTCGGATATCACGAGGGGCGTTCCGATGTCGCTGCCGACTCGGATCGGTTCGTAAAGGGGAATCTCCCCAAGGAACGGAACTCCCAATTCGTGCGCGATTCGCTCGCCGCCGCCTTTTCCAAAGATGTCGCTCTCGTGGCCGCACGAAGGACAAGCGAAATGACTCATGTTCTCAACGATTCCGAGCGTCGGGATCTCGAGCTTCTTGTACATAGCGACCGCCCGCCGGCTGTCGGCGAGCGAAACGGTCTGAGGCGTCGTCACAACAATCGCGCCTGACACCGGAACGGTCTGACTGAGGCTGAGCGCCACATCACCGGTACCGGGCGGCATATCAATCACCAGATAGTCGAGCTCGCCCCACCGCACGTCCTGAAAGAACTGTCGGACGACACCGTGCAACATTGGCCCTCGCCAGATGATGGGTGCATCTGACGTCGTGAGGAACCCCATCGAAACAACCTGGATGCCGTGCTTCTCCGCCGGAACGATGCGTTTCCCATCACTCTCCAACTGTGAGTCGATCCCGAGCATGATCGGGACATTCGGGCCGTAGACGTCGCCGTCGATGATCCCAACGCGTCCACCGTAGTTCGCCAGTGCCACCGCCAGATTGACCGCAACGGTCGTCTTTCCGACGCCTCCCTTTCCCGCGCCAACCGCAATGATGTTCTTGACGCCGGGGATCGGTGCACGACCGGCCTGCGGAGTCAGGGCCGACCGGACGCTCGCTGTCATCGTGACGTCGACGTCCGTGACGCCGTCCAAAGCCGACACGGCAGACCTCGCCTGCTCCCGCATTTCATCCTTGACCGGACAGGCCGGCGTGGTCAGCTCGATCGTGAACGACACTCGACCGTCGTCGATCACAAGATTCTTGACGAAATCAAGACTCACAATGTCCCGGCGAAGATCGGGATCAGTGACAGACCGAAGCGCCCCCAGCACATCACCCTCTGAGGCTATAGACATGGAAACGCCTCAGTGAATCGCGATCCGGAGCTCGATCTGAGTCTCTGGAGAAAACGGTGGAATCACCGTGTATCGAAGGCTGTCGCCGTCGCGAACCCCTGGCGGCACCGTAATCTGAAGCTCGTGCGACAAGAAGCCCGCACCGGTGCCAAGGCAGACACCGCACGGTTCGGGCCAGAGCTCGCCTCTGCCCCCGCAGACCGGACACACCGGCCGAACCGACAGCGCGAGCGGAACACGCGTGCCCTTGCAGGCTTCCGCCTGTGTGAGCGCCACGTCAGCAGCGTGCGTGCGCGGAGCCGCGGGATCCTTACCGAAAAACGCCGCATAGACACGGGGCGTAATCCCGGCCAACCGAGACATCGAAGGGAACTCACGCGCAACGAAGTCGTCGCCCCGCAGACTGCCAGGCGGTGCATCCGCAGGCCTCGGACAAATTTCCGCGCCATCGGATTGGCGCGCATCGTACGCACGCCGAAGGGCTGAACTACTCAACGCCTCAAAGGCTCGTCGGATCTCCGTGAGGTGACTATCGCGTGACCTCGCTTCGCACTCGCGACTGATCCGCCTCGACAGTGACCAATACGCACTTCTGATCTCCCGCAGATCGGCGAACCGTGAGACCCCAAGAACCCTGTAGTAGCTCGGCATCGAACGTTACGAAAATGGACGTGCCCTCAAGAGCGAGCACCCAGCGTATGCAGCACTTCACGGCGAACTTCGTCGTCGACCTGCCGAAGATCGAGCTCCGCCTCACACTCATCGCACAAGACCTCGAGCACGTCCGGCCGGCCCTCTTCCGCCACTCCGATATGCTCGCCGTCGACCTGCACGATATGCATCTGGAGCGTCTTCACTTGAAACTTCTGCTCGTTCCCACAACCTGGGCAGGTCAGCCCCATTATTTTATGACTCCTCTCGGCTCGCACGTTCTTGACGAGCCCAAGAAGCGATTGTACGGGATGCCGTCAGAAGGGCGCAACTCGCATCACATTCTGCAACGGCGCGCGCCGGCTGGAAACGGCCTGCGCCACTGTTGTAGGATGACGGCTGGAGATCCAAGCACACAATGAGCACAGCCACAGACTTCGGCATTCAGAGCGAGAAGCGGTCGGGACATTGGGTGTCGTGGCTGACGAGCGGAAACACGACCAAGGCAGCGGGTGCCGTACTACTCGTCGGGCAGACCCAGGACGAAGCCGAGGCCAACGCGCGTCGTTGGGCCGCTCGAGTTGCCGAAGACCCCCGTCTCTCGTGGAATTGAGTGCCTCAGCGCCCGCCTGAGACCGCCCTCCCGCGTTGGACCGTTCGGGTTTGTTGCTGGGCCGCACCCTGGGAGACGGCCGGGAACCGTCAGCCGCGCGATGGGTAGAGCAACCGACCTTCGACGCGGGTCCCCGGAAACATCTCGCGCGCCGCGGCCACGTACTGCTCCAACTGCCACTGGTGTTCAGGACGTGCGACGCCGGTCTTAAACTCCAGCACCCTCACCTTCTTTCCGTCACCTTCCCTCGCTACGCAGTCGATCACGCCGGTCACGACCTGTGGAGTGGCACGCGCCCCCGGCGAGCCCGAATCGAGAAGCGTGAACGGGACCTCGAACAGGCAGTCTTGAGGCCGAAGCGCCATCACCTCGGCTTGACTGCTGAGGTCTCCGTAAAGCTCGACCACACGACGGGCGAGACGTTGCACAACGTCCGGTTCAAGCGGGAGCTCTCGCTGCAACAGCCCCTCTGCGCTCCCGGCAAGCGCCGACGTATCGACCTGCCGCCCGAGAAAACGCTGCAGAAGTTGATGGACCGTCCTCCCGACAAGCTCGGGCTCACCGGGGACCTCGCTGTCGACCGCACGCTCGCGATGGCCGATCTCGAGTGATTCCGTCACACCTATTCGTCTCGAGTCCGTCGCCTCGAGCGGTGACAGATCGACTCTGGGAATCGATTCGTCGCTCTCGACGTCACGGGCGGCATCAGTCACGCCGGCACGCTCCTCACTTGCGTGAGCAACGATTCGGAGTTGGTGCGTGACACCACCGGGACCCTCCCAGTCAACCGACGCGCGCGAATGGTCGGCGGCTGCCGAGAATGCCGATGCGAGCCCGCTCGGAAACACTTCGCCAAAACTCCCACGGTGAAACTTGACCCTCCCGTCGCGCGCCACCGCCGAAAGATACAAGCGATCGCGAGCTCGCGTGGATGCCACATAGAGTAGGCGTTTTGTCTCCTCGATGTTCTGGTCCCGCTCGCCCGAATCGGTTTCCGAACGGTAAGGCCACACGGCTACCGACGGCTGCCCGTCGCCTCGGTCTGGCATCACCCGTACGGCGGGAACCCGAGCGTTTGTACGCCGACCGAGATCCACCAGGAAGACCACAGGAAACTCGAGTCCTTTCGCCGCGTGCACCGTCATGAGATGTACCGCGTCGAAAGCCTCGACCACGGCGGTTGCGACATCGCCCGACAGGTGGTCGATCTGATCGGCGATTCGCGCCATCGTTGCGTAGCCCCGGCTCTGGAGCTTTCGGACCAACGCGCGCATCTTCTTCAGGTTTTCCCTCGCTTGCACCACGTGCACACCTTGCAGCTCCCACGCGTAGGCCGTATCCGACAGCACTCGGTCGAGGACCTCCGCGGGCGTCAGTCGATCAACAAGAAGCAACCATGTGGCAAGGCCCTGCCGGAGCAGGACAAGACGAGCTCGATCGTCCTGCAGTAGCTGCGCCTCTGGCTGCGGAAGGACATCGCCCACCAGCGCGGCAGACAACCGACCGGCGAGCGCCACCAGCGTCGGATCCGACAGCCGGGCAAATCGAGACCGGCACAGGGCGGCGGCTCGGAGCTCGGACTCTGGATGCGACAGGAATCGGATCAGGGCACGGACATCCTTGATCTCATCCGTATCGAAGAAACCAAGACCTTTGTAGACATACGCAGGGATCGACCGTCTCCCGAGCGCTTTGTCGAACTCACGATGACTCTCGCGGGCACGAAACAAGATCGCGATATCACCCGGAGAGACCGGTCGCTCCCCCGACCCATCCGTCGCACGAACGCGCCCGGCACGTAGCAGAAGCTCGACCTCCGCCGCGACCGTCGCCGCACATGCGTCGAGGTCCTTCGTCACGATCAAACCAAGCGGTTGGCGATCTCCCGTGTCGCCTGTCGACGTTTCGACAGGAAACCGGTCGTGAGGCTCATACGCGAATCCGTCAGGCTGGCGGGGTGACGCGCCGATCGCCGCGAAGAGATCGTTGATGAAGCGAAGCAATCCCGGAACCGCTCGAAAGCTATGCGCGATCGACCGTCGGACACTTCCGTTCGAACGCAGACGCCCGATCTCACTCGCAGCGGACCGTAAAATCGACACGTCGGCATCACGAAAGCGATAAATGGACTGCTTGCGGTCGCCGACGATAAAGATGGTCGGCGGTACCGCCGCGTCGTCACCCAGCCCACTCCCCTCGCCCCAGGCCTTGACCAGAAGCGAGATGAGCTCCCACTGAGCACGGCTCGTGTCTTGGAACTCATCGACCAACACGTGCTGATAGCGAGCTTCGAGACGATATCGGGACCGAGCGAATTCGTCCATCTGGCGGAGCAGCTCAATTGCACGCTGGAGCACATCCGAAAAATCGAGTATCGCTCGCGATTCCAGCTCGCGCTGATACTCTGAAACTGCGACGCCAAAGATCCGCCGAACAGCCCTGGCCATCACGACGTTCAGGTCGCGGTCGAAACCAGCGAGAGTTTCGTGAACCAGCGGCGCCAAAGTTCCTGCCGCTCCTCGGAATCGCCTCCGGCGTTGCGCCGACAGTCGCGGGCCCCCTCGGAACGAGGTTCGGACGACCCCCTGTTTCGTCAGAAAGAACTCGCGAATTCGGTCCAGACTGGCACGAGCGGCTGCTGGCGTTGCCCGACCCATGTCTGAGAGGGATCGAAGATCGTCGGCGACCAGAAGAAACCACGGGTCATCCTGAGGGCCAGCCGAAATCATCAGCTCCAGAGACTGCGCCGTGCCCTGTAGGCGCTCGGCAAGTCGGCGACCGGCTGCGCCGCAAATCGTGTCGGCCGTCACATCCTGAGGTGTCGCGGCTAGGAATCGATGGAGCGCGGCCGGCACAACGAGGCGGCGGTCGAGAAGACTGATCAGTGCCGCGCGCGTGCGCCCTGGACCGAGCTGAGCAAGCAGCATGGCCATTCCGGCGTCTTCCCTCGCCAGTCGAGCACTGATAGACAGCGTTTTCTCGACGGCCGTCTCCAAGAGACCCGGCACTTCGGTTTCGTCAGCCATGCCGAAACCCGGATCGAGGTCCGCTTCGAGCGGAAATTCGCGCAGTAACGATAGGCAGAATGCATCGACTGTGCTGACCGAGATCTCGCTCAGTCGATCGCGAATCGCGTGCCACCGTTGCTGGCCGGCCCGCGACTCACTACCCTCGTCGCGTAGCCTCGTGATGATCCGTTCTCGCATCTCGGCCGCGGCCTGACGAGTAAATGTGATCGCGAGCACATTGGAAGGATCAACCCCGGCCCGCAGAAGGTTGATAAAGCGCTGCACGAGCACCGAGGTCTTTCCGGTACCGGCCGACGCCTCGAGTACAACGTTCTGTCGAGGATCTGTTGCGAAATCACGGGCATCCTGATCTGACAGTGAGCCGGATCTGGCCTGCCTTCGGCGTCCTCGGCCTTGATCCGAGAACAACGATAGCTGCCCGTTATTCGTCTCCAACATAGTCCTTTCTGCAGACCGTCGGATACGCGCAGTATGAGCAGCCAAACAGTTCGGCAGGTCGCACTGGATAGTCCCCCTGTTCGATATCGTTCAGGACTGCCAGCGCCCTCTTCTCACCCACATTGAGGTGCCTGGAAAGAGGACCCGCCCCAAGCGGGACGTAGAAACGAGGATCCCCGAACGCGGCGTACGCGGCTTCGCTCACACGCCACGGCTGTCCGTCGTATGGCTCGAGCTGCTGCTCCAGGCAGCGCGCATACAAGGGGAGCTGAAGAGATCGCGAGCGGTCTGGCGCACGGTTCGACTTGTAGTCAAGAACTCGGAAGGTCCCGTCTGAAAAAAGGTCCACGCGGTCGACGACACCCCGCAGACGCACCTTGCGTCGGAGCTCCCCCGCTCCGACGAGGAACTCGCCGTCAACGCGGAACTCAGTGAGTCGTTCAACAACGTCCGCCGGTCGGCGGACTTCCAGGACGAACAGACGCTCCGCGAGACCGGTTGCCGCAGCGGATCCCAGTAGCCACGACCGCGTCACGGCTTGGTCATCCAACGAGAGCGTGTCAAGCGCGACATCAGCCAGCCGCCTGAACATCGAAAGTGCCTGGTCGAGATTCGCGCCCGTTATGGAGCGGTTGTCGTCATCGCGCCAATCTCGGAAGAAGGTCTCAAAGACCCGGTGGAGGAGCAGTCCCCGGCGCTGAGCCGCCCCCGCGCCCTCGCCGTCGTGCTCCTGACCGAGTCTCAGCACACGATTCGCGAGGTACTTGAAGGGACATTCCAGATACTCCTCGAGTGCACGCACGGCGTACGTGACCGGCTCACGCCTCCCTACACGCCCTCGAAAGCGGGCCGCCGACCAGTCGCAGCCCTGGATCCGGGCTGCAAGCCACGTCTTTGTCGGCTCCGGGAGGTCACCGGGTTCGGCCAGGGCGAACGCCATCGCGTCTTCGCGTGTCACGCAGGTTCGGGAGTCGACCGATGACTTCTCACGAACCATTCCGAGTGCCGACACCTCCTCGAGCAGGCTCGACGGCGTGACCACGGCATCATCTTCGAGGGACACCGTCGACAGCCACACTCTGTGTTCCGGGAGGCCAACCAGATCACCGAACGTCGCTCTCGCCGCCCGAAGAAGGTCCCGTTCCCTCGGCCAGCCAAGCGGGATCAGAAGCGAGGATGGATAGAAGATGTTTCGTCCAAGTCTTTCTGGCCACTCGCCGTCAACGAGCCCGATAACGAATAGATCGTGAAAACAGCCGTAGGGCGCCGCTTGAGCGTCCACAAGCTGCACGCCGCCCGCACCGGCGCGGGGCTCAAACACTTGACTCTCGATCCAGCGTCGCAGTACCGAGGCCACTTCCGAGAATGAGGTCGGACTGTCGTCGAGCTCCCGGTGCGCTCTTGCCAAGTCGTCGATAGCGGCCCATACCGCCTTTCGGGTGCGACTCTCGCGTTCCTCGATGGCATCGACAACGGGGGTAGCGGTCACGTTCCGCTTGAGAAACCTCCCGAGGATCTCAAGGAGGACAGATGGAGGCGCCTCGTCTTCGAGCGGGCTGAGCGCCTCGGCAAGGCGGGCGACAAGGCGAACCGCCGCCTGGGCCTCGCTGCGTGAATCCGATGCCTCTTGCCGACCGCGTCCCTCAGATCCTGAGGTCAACCGTGCGAGGGCCGGACGGCCTCCCGAGAACCGCTCATCCTGCAGCAGACGGTCCAATGCCGCGACTGACCGATAGTCGAGTCTCTGACCGTCCAGATCGAACCGAAGGTGTGGCGAACGAAGCAACGCCACGGTCGAAACTCGGTCGTAGTTGGAGGTCACAAAGGCGCAGACAAGGTCGAGCGCGGCAGCGTACGGCTCGGCAGCCAGCGGCAAGGCATCGAGCGTCTCGAATGGAACACCCGCCTGGTTGAAGAGCTGCTGTGCGAGGTAAAGGTACGGCAATCGTCTCCGGAAGACAACACCGACTCGCCGCGCGGGAGACCAACCAGCCTGCGACCGACGTGCATCCGCGGCCGCTGCCGGGTCTCGGTCCGATTTCACGCTTCGGATCACCGCGAGGAGCTCCTCCTCTCGGTCGCGCCAGACGAAATGGGGCCGCCCCTCCTCTTCGGGTGTCACGACTACCGGAAACGCCTCAGTTGCGAGATCGCCGGGCTGAGGCACGATACCGGGCAGGAGGTCCACAAGCCGGTCATAGAGCCCGGCGTCGAGGGTGCGATCAGTGGCTACGACGTCAACTCGGTCGAGATTCGGAAGGCGGGTCAGTAGGTCGAAGTCGGCGGGCCACAGTCCGGCCGGATCGCCAACATGGTCTGGAACGGTGACAACGACCCTCATGAGCGGGTCGATTGGGTCCCGGACCATCAGTAGGTACCGCAAGCCGTGCTCGTCGAGCCGCGCCCGTTCAGCCAATGAGGTCTCATATCGCCTGAAGGTCGACGCCAGAAACACGGTCTGGCGGAGGAGGCGCCGCGCGCCACGATCCAGCTCGAGACTCGGCTCCAGGTCGGCGGTCATCAGGCGTTCAAACGCGTCGACCGACCGTCGATGGCGCATCAGTTCGTCGTAGAAGTCGACAACGGCGGGAATCAGACCTGACCTTAGCTTGAACGGCGGCTGGACCCCGTCGCGCGTCACTTGGCGAGCAGCGGCCATCATTGCCACGTGACGCTCAACCGGAGAAAGCAGGGGTGGGGCCTCGCCGATGCGATGATGCATTTCCCGGTACCAGCCCTCCCGGGTAAGCAGCAACGGAAAGACGCGAACCACTGGCCCCTGAGCACCCGCGGCCATGCTGCTCTCGATCGTGTGTCGCAGCTGGGTACCGGCCGCGCCAGTCGGCACTATGACCGTTGTTCGGCGCACACTCCACGGATCAGCACTCGCCAGAGCGACAATCGTTTACTGGAACGCCTTGAGGCCGGGTGTGGGAAAGAGTCGAAAGTGGCGAGGTGTGATCAACTGAATCTTCCGCCTGTGCAAAATATGTTGACAGGTTGTGCAATCGCTGTGAACAACTCAGCGGAGCAGCTTGTTTCTCACTCGCTGTACGGGGGCCGGGGCGCAGATCTTCGATTGTTGACGGCGTCTTCGCGTATCGCTTCGCTTGACGGCACCGCTCATCGCGATAGAATGCCGCCGACAATCGTTGTTGCTCTACACAGCATCCGAACCCCTCAGCTCCCAGCGACCTCGGCGACGTGACGTTACACCGTTTCGAAGAGACCATCAACGGTCGTGCCTACGAGATCGAGGTCTCTGCCGTGCGGCCCGACCGATGGCGAGCCTATCTCGTGAACCTCGCTGGCGGCCCGACTGCGCTGATGCCGTTCTATGGCAATACCCCGTCCGAGGCGGCGGATTCGCTCGTCAGCTTTCTGACCCAGGCCCACCAGGTGGCGTCGAAGTCGATTTAGCACTCCGTCCGGTATAGTAGTTCCCTGCTCGTGATACTCCGTCACATGGTGCGAATGGCGTACTTCAGCCGGCGCTTGTTTCGAGCCGAACTGCTTGGCCCCGTCCTGCTCGCCCTGGTATGGCTTGGCACACCTGGGGTCTCCACCGGCCAGCCCGGCGAGCGTCCCGTGGTCAGACTGATCGCCACCGGAGGAACGATCTCAAATAGACCCGGTGGTCGCCTGACGGCAAACCAGCTGATCGAGTCGATCCCCGCTCTGGACCAGCATGTCGTCGCGGAAGCAGAGCAATTCGACAATGTCTCCAGCAGCATGCTGACGCTTGGACAGTGGCTCGACCTATCGCGGCGGGTCAACCAGCTCCTCCGGGAGCGGGCAAGCCTCGATGGCATTGTCGTGACAACCGGCACCGACACTCTCGAAGAAACCGCGTACTTCCTCCATCTCACCGTCCGTAGCGATCGGCCGGTTGTCGTCGTGGGGTCGATGCGCCCCCCGCAGTCGTTGGCCTATGACGGCGCGGCCAATCTGCTGCAGGGTTTTAGGGTCGCCGCGGACGCGGCATCGCGAGGCCGGGGCGTTCTCGTCGTGCTCAATGACGAGATCAACTCTGCGCGCGAGGTTTCGAAAACGAACGCCCAGCGCCTCCAGACGTTCAGCGCTCGAGATCACGGATTCCTCGGCGTCGTCGACCCTGATCAGGTCGTCTTCTATCGCAGGAGCGAACGGCGCCACACGTCGTCGAGCGAGTTCGACGTAGCTTCGATTGGCCAGCTCCCGCGCGTCGACGTCGTTATGGCCTATCAAGACGCGCCTGGCGACCTCATCACCGGGGCGGTGAGCGCTGGTGCTGCCGGGCTGATCGTGGCCGGGGCTGGAACCGGAGTAGTAGGTCCTCGTCAGCGCGACGCAATTCGGTCCGCTATTGAAGCCGGGATCCCGGTTGTGATGACAAGCCGGACGGGTGGCGGGCGCGTACCGCCGGAGCAACCGAGGGCGGGCACGAGCACACGCGACCGGCCGGCCGCTTTCGTCCGAATCGGTGGCGAAGACCTCTCCCCCGTCAAGGCTCGCATCCTGCTGATGCTGGCTCTCACCGTCACGAGAGACACACAGGAGATCCAGCGAATGTTTTCCGAGTACTAGGCGCGCAGGAATCGCTATCGCCGCCTACTCCCGAGGACCCGCCAGGGTCTCAAGGGAACGGCAGTCGACAGCGGCAGAAGAAGTGGTGGACCAGGCCGGGATCGAACCGGCGACCTCGTGAATGCCATTCACGCGCGCTCCCAACTGCGCCACTGGCCCAGGACCGTAATTCTATGCCTACCGCCAGCAGCGATCAACGAGGCTACACCGACCGAAGATCGGGCGGCGCGCGGTCGAAGAGGCGTCGATACTCGTCCGGCGTGTCAATGTCCATGAATGGTCCGTCGCGTGGCACGGGCACCTCCTCAACGCGTTCGAGATGGGCATTCACGACCGCCTTCGCCCCAGCCGCAAGGTCCGCCTGCCGCAACTCGTCGAACACAGCCCGATCAAAGATCACCGGGTGTCCGTGCCGTCCGTCCCGAACGGGGCGAACGACCGGCGCACGAGATCGCTCGTGGGCCTCCCTCAAGAGACGTACGGTTTCGTCATCTATGAGCGGAACATCGACCAGGGTCACGAGCACGCCTCCGACCCCAGGGTGGTCGACCGCCATCAACCCCACGAGAAGCGATGACAATTGTCCTCGGTCTGGCGCCTCGTTGACAACTACGCGAGGGGCAGGGTTTTCTCCCTCCAACACAGGCGATAGCGAAGGAGTCTCTGGTCCGACAACGACGACGACGTCATCGATACCACCCTCGCGCAGAACGCGCACGACGCGGCCAAGGAACGTTTCGCCAGGGCGAGACGTCGGCAACAAGGCCTTCGGCTGACCCATCCGGCTCGATCGGCCCGCACAGAGCACGAGGCCGGGAACGATGATGCGCATGATCGCGTGTGGCGGTCCGAGGTATGGTCCGAGACCTAGCCAAGTCTACTCCCGCGGGATAGAATCCGCCCATGCATGACGTCCAGGTCCAGATCCGCTGCCAGCGGTGCGGCGACCAGATGGAGCTCAAAGATCCGCTGCCGGAAGACCCGTGGCCACCCCAACAGTTCTGGGAATGTCCCAAGTGCGGGCGGCATTTCTGGACGACCTATCCACCCCCAAAGAAGGCGAAGCCACCCGCGCCTGCCAAACCACCCGAATCGGCTACCCCAACGGAGCCGAAGCCTGCGGCGGCGGCGTCTCAAACTACCCCCGTGAGGCCCGGATAACACCTGGGGGCATAGTCCCCTAGACCATGCATAAACCGTTGACTTCTGGCTGACACCCTACTAGACTGACCACCTTCGGGCCGGGCCCAGAGCCTGGGCTTGGACGGCTTGGAAGCCCAGAGACCGGCCGTTATCTGCGTCGACCGTCAGCAAGGGGGCTCCCAGGACACACGGTAGCCGTAGCCTCGGGTCCATGTCGGGCCGCGGTTGCGAGCTTCGGAGGAACCGTATGACTGGCACGATCGCACGTCTGCTAATAGACAAGGGGTTTGGCTTCATCCGCGATGAAGGAGGCGTCGAGCACTTTTTCCACCGCAGCTCGGTCCGCGGCGCCGTATTCGAGCTCTTGCGAGAAGGTCAGAGAGTCGACTTCACGGTTGAGGAGTCACAAAAGGGGCCGCGTGCCGGAGAAGTGCGCCTGATCGAAGGCTAGCATCCGGTTTGTTGTAGCCGGTGAACAGGGGCCGGTTCCGAGCAGTTTTCTCTCACCCCCTAGGTCCCAAGCGAGGTAGATCGGGCGTCCGTTGGGCGTTCCGCCCTCAGCCCCGCCGAAACCAGGCAAGGAAACCCGTCGTTCTTCGCGGTAGTGGAGACTCGGAAGCGAATGGGGCCCGGTGGCCCTCCCGGTCTTCAAAATCGGTCGCTCCCCGCCAACGCGGGGGGGCTGGGTTCGACTCCCAGACGCTTCCGCCATCTCTCCTCGGTAAGAAGGGAAGAGACAGCCCTACTTTCGCTTTCCGAAGACATTCCAGTGTTGTGCCACCAATGCCCGCAACAGCGACACGAGCTGCCATGCGTCCTTACCGGGTCCGCTTGTGACGATCGACAGAGAGACATCATGTATCACGCCGACTTCCGAGGGCACCGCCTGGCCGTGCCCTCGGTGCTCCTGCTGCTTCTTGCCGTCTCGGCGGCCTGCGGCCAGACCGTCGAGATCGGCGCGGTGGACATCATCCGCGTGCCAGACGAGGGGCGCCTACCCCACGCCGTGCTCGGCGAAGACGAGACACTACATCTGGTCTACATGCAAGGCGATCCGAGCGAAGGCGACCTCGTGTACGTCAGCCGGAGGCCGGGTGCCACCGAGTGGGCCACACCGCTGCGGGTCAACAGCGCCCCCGGCACCGTCACCGGCATCGGTCCGGTCGACGGCGGGCAACTGGCGCTGGGACCAGACGGGCGTGTTCACGTCACCTGGATGCGCATGGCGCCACCCGCTTTCTTCTACACCCGCTCGAACGAGGATGGACCTGGCTTTGAGGAGCAGTTCGACGTCGCCTCGGACTACGGTGTCGAAGCAGGCCCGGCGCTGACCGTAGACCAGGACAACAACGTCTACCTGTTCTGGCATGCCGGCACTGGCGAGGACGCGACGCGGGTGGTCTACCTGACGGTCTCGCGTGACGCGGGCCAGGTGTTTGAGGCGCCACGACAGGTCAACGCGGCGATTGAGGGCGTGTGTGCCTGTTGCGCGCTCGCGGCCTCGACCGACGATGACGGCACGATCCACGTCTCGTATCGCGGGGCCCGCGAGAACATCCATCGTGGGCAGCGACTCCTGACGTCCCGCGACGCCGGAGTGACGTTCACCGACGAGCTACTCCAGCCGTGGGATGTCGGCGCCTGCCCGGTCGCCGTGCCAAGCCTGAACAGTAGTTCCTCGGGAACAACGGTCGCTTGGGAAACCCAGGGGCAGGTCCAGTTCGCGCGGGTGGACCGCCTGGATAAGATCGTGACCCCCACCGGCAAGGCCGCCCTCCGGCGGAAGAACCCGACAATTGCCGTGAACACCCGGGGCGAGACACTCCTTGTCTGGGCCGACGGGTCGGGGTTCCGCAGCGGCGGCGCCTTACACTGGCAGCTGTTCGATTCCGACGGCCAGCCCGGCGAGACGGGTCCCGACACCGAAACCACGGTTCCCGAGAGTAGCCGCCCCGCCGCGCTTGCGCGGGCCGACGGCGGCTTCGTCGTCGTGTACTAGCCGCCCCTCTGTCACCGGTCTTGGTCCGAGCAAGACCCCTGAGCGATCGTACGGGGCGCCGGGCCGGTGGCCTACGTGCTCGGCACGCTGCTCCTTGTCACGGCGGGCGCGATGATGCTGCCCGTGATCTGCTCGCTGCTCTACGGCCAGGAGGGCGACCTCGTCTCGCTGCTGATCGGCGCCGGTGTCGGCGCGCCCCTCCGATGGTTCTTTTCGGGGAACATCGACCTACAACCTCGCCACGCGTTCTTTGTCGCGACGTTCGGCTGGGTGTCATCTCGGCAGTCTCGGCCCTATGTTTCTCGGAGGGATGACCTTCGTCCTCTTCTTTCGAATGGCGCGAGGCGACTGGCCCTCTGCTACTTCATCGTGAACACGTTCATGGTCGCGGCAGGGGGCCTGTTCATGTCGATCGTCGACGGCATGGACGCGACCACTGCGGTCAGTTCGGTGATCGCCACGCTGATGAACATCGGACCAGGTTTCGGTGACGTTGGTCCGACAGAGAACTTCGCGCAGATCTCCGACGCCGGGAAGTGGTTCCTCTCGTTCAACATGCTGGTCGGGCGGCTGGAGATGTTCTCAGCGCTCGTCCTGCTGTACCCGTCGTTCTGGCAGAAGTAAACCTGTCCCCGCTGGCCGCCGATCCCACCTCGCGCACACCTCGGTCCACCGTCATCAGCATGGCACGCATTGCGACACGTGCCGGTCGCACAGTGTTTCACGGGCGTTAGGCTACACGCCCTACACCGGCGCCGATTTTCTCATTGCCTCACTCACTGTTTTTCAGGAGAATGTAGGCGGATCCTCGTACGCTGATCGTCCCAGCAATCGCGCAATCTTTCATCGAGGGAGGCTTAGGATGATTCCAAGTCACATACCAAGTCCCCAGGGTTCACGCACCGCGGCAGGTGGCCTCGCGCAGTTGTGTACTCTCTGTCTCGAACATCGCCTGCTCGGCAGTCTCCTCTCTTTGCGGCCGAACGCGATGCTCTGGGTTTGTAGCGACTGCCAGAACAAGCTCGCGAGGCGTGTCGACGATGAAGGAGCCCTCGGCGGGTAGACAGCCCCGGCCAGCAACGAGCCTTTCGTGTTCGTCGACCGGCCTCCGCCAGCTAGCTCAGCCTCGCTTCGGCATTTCCTGCACACCCGTGAGTTCGCCCGCGGCCTCCGAACATCACGTGCTCGCTCCGTCCCAACCGCACACCTAGCGAGCGTCTCGATCGCGACACGAACGTCCAGCCATCCAACGGAGTTGCCATGCAAGTGCCTTCCGCCAGCAGCCTGACCGCGTGTTTCGTCGCGTGCTCGTGGGGAATCGGTGCCCAACCACTGCCAGTTCAACACAATGCACTCGCCGAGCTAACATCGCTGCGAGTCGAGCTGCAGCTGATCGGAGAGGCCCAGTCGATCGGCCTCGGAGAGGAAGCCCTGACCGAGAGTGTTGAGGACAGACTTCGGCGCTCAGGGCTCGCCGTTAGAGCCGACAACGACGACGTTGTTCGAGGCGACCCAAAGCTGAGAGTTACCATTCAGGCAGTGAATGCAGCCGGCGGCTATGCGTTCTTGGTGTCTGTGCAACTCGTCGAACGTGTCATCAACTACAGGCGATACGTCGAGCTGGTCCTCGACGGCGTGCTGCCAACTGCACCAACCGACTCCGTCGAGTCGCTGGAGATTTCATCCGGGATCAAGTGGGAGGCGCAAGCGCTCGGAACGACGAGCCGTGAGAATGCCGCCAGCTTCATCCCAGACGCACTGCTCGGATACGTCGATCGCTTTCTCGAGGACTACCGCGGCGGCGCGCGGTGAGCCGGTTTCCGCCCCCGTGCGGCATCAGCGCACCGCGACCGGCCGGGGCGGCCGCCTCGTCTGTGAAGCGAGTCAGAACTCGATCTCCACGTATCCTTCCGCCTGCGTCCACTGCACTCGTTTCATGGGAAGCCGGCCGCCACCCGCGCGGTCGTAGAAATAGACGAGCACTTCAGCATAGTCCTCCCGCATCGGCTCAACGAGCTCGCGGGCGAGCGTCTTGGTGTCGGTATCGGCGTCGACTTCCAGCTCGATAGTAAAGGCCCCATGGGCCGTCGCCATTTCAAGAATCGTGTACCGATCGTTGTCCAGCGGCACATCGACTAGGCGAGAAGCGGAAGACTCGGGCCCGTCGACGGGCAGCGCCTGACCGCACGCTGCACCCACGACCATCAGGAAGGCCAGAGCCGCCAGGCTACCGCCCCACGACCACATTGCGCCACCGTACCACAGGTGAGACAGATCCACACTATGATTGTCGCGTGACTGCTCCACCGGTTCGGGCCACCTGCCTCGCCATGTTCCTTGCGGTCGCCGTCGTCCAGACTGCTCAAGCCCAAACCGACCCTCGGGGGTTGTTGGACCATGCGATTGACAGCTTCTTCGCCGGCGACATCGAGGAATCTGCAACGAGCTTTGACACACTAATCGCGCGCACTCCGGAGGTCATGCCTCGACTCTGGCAGCGCGGCATCGTTTTGTACTACGCGCGGCGATACGACGACTGCCGAGATCAGTTCGAGTCGCATCGCACCGTCAACCCGAATGACGTCGAGAATGCCGCGTGGCACTTCCTTTGTGTCGCAGGCTCAGAGTCGCCAGAGCGTGCGCGAGCCGCTCTCCTGCCCGTCGGTCCAGATCCGCGGCGGCCGATGGAGGAGGTCTACGGGCTGTTCAGCGGTTCGCAGACCGCCGACGAGGTCATGGCGGCGGCGAATGGTCGCGTAGGCGCAGAGTTCTACGCCCATCTCTACGTGGGTCTCCACGCAGAAGCCAACGGAGACCGCGAAGAAGCCTTCGCGCATATCAGCGAGGCCGCTGCAGATAAGTACGCGCGGGTCGGCGGTTACATGCACACGGTCGCCCGCATCCATGTATCACTCTACGACACCGAGCCCTAACGCGTCTTTCGCGAGGGCGCGCACGGCGCCCCCCGCCGGAGCGGCGCGGGGCAGTAGGGCCCCCGCGAGCAACGGCGAGGGGTTTGCGACCCCTACCCTTCGAGCACGGCCAAGAACGTCTCGGGTGCACTGAGATCCTTCAGGACCGCGGTCGCGCCGTGGGCACGAAGCGTCGGTTCGTCGAACGGGCCGGTCGCGACGGCGATAGACCGGGCGCCGGCGGCGTTCGCACAGCGAACGTCGAGCGGCGTATCGCCGATCACGACCACATCGGATGGCGAGGAGACGACGACTCCCATCGTACGGGCGCGTTCAACCGCGATGGGAACCAGGGCATCGCGCTCGGCGTCGTCGTCACCAAAGGCTCCGCAGGAAAAGAACTGCCACAACCCGAAGTGCTCGAGCTTGATTCGAGCAGACCGCACAAAATTGCCTGTCACGAGACCGATGCACAGGTCTGGTCGCGGATGTATATCTCTCAAGAGCCTCTCCGCCCCCGGCATGAGACCCTTGCGTGGACCTGGCCGCACGATCTCGATCTCCAGAAGGTCGCAATACCGATCGTGAAATTGTCTGCGCTCGTAGGGCTCGAGCGCCAAGGCGGCGCCACTCGCTGCATCGTCGAGCAGCGACGGGTCGGTTCGACCAGCGACCGGAATGCCCTCGAAAGCATTCGCTGGACCAAACAGGTCCTCGAACGCGCGGTTGAGGGCTCGCTTCCCAGCTCCTCCGGACAGAAGCAGGGTGCCATCGATATCAAAGAGAAGAAGCATGGGGTCTAGAGCGTTTTTCATGACGCTTTGGCGGCCGTGTAGCCGCAATGATGGACGTAGTTGCGGCATTCGGTGGGGGTGAAGCGCGACAGACACGCACCGAGGAGCGGCCAGAGCGTGTCGAGCGAGCGGCAGCGGGCTTGGTGGACGATAGCTTTGAGTTTGGCGAAGCTCAGCTCGATGGGGTTGAAGTCGGGACTGTAGGGCGGCAGGAAGCGCAGCGTCGCGCCGGCCGCTTCAATAGCGTGGCGCACGCCGTCGACTTTGTGCGCGGCGAGGTTGTCGGCAATCACCATGTCACCGGGCTGCAACGTCGGTACGAGGATCTGTTCGACGTAGGCGAGGAAGCTGGCCCCGTCCATCGGGCCATCGAGGACCCCCGGCGCGGTGAGCCCCGTCACCCGCAGCGCGGCGATGAAGGGACTGCTCTCCCACCGACCCTGGGGCGCGTGATCGGCGACCCGCTGGCCGCGAAGGCTGCGCCCATAGCGCCGCAGGAGATTGGTGGCGACCCCGCTTTCATCCAGAAAGACGAGGCGAGTCGGGTCGAGCGTCGGGGCAGTCGTCGCCCACTGCGCGCGGGCGGCCGCGACGTCGGGGCGATCGTGTTCGGACGCGCGTACCGTTTTTTTTTACGGTAAAGCCCAGCTGTTTCACGGCCCGCCAAATCGTCGCCAGACTGGCGGACGTACCCAGGGCGACCTGTAGGTCGGCGAGGGTGCGGTCCGGTTGCTCGCGGATCAAGGCCGCGAGCGTGTGCAGCTGGGACGCGAGCACCGGATGCCGCCCGTAACGCTGCTGGCGCGGGGCGACTTCGCCGGTTTCCCGCCGCCGGTGTGTGAGCCGCCGGACCCAGGAGGCACTGACGCGGTATTTGCTCGCGACCGCGGCCGCCGGCATGCCCGCGTCGCTCTCGTGGAGCACTCGTTCGCGAAGATCCATCGAATAGGCGCGCATTGATCCTCCTACAGGACGTTGCACGTAGGAGTACCATGAACCGCCTATCGAGTACTAGAGCTTTTCGAAAAACGCTCTAGCGTGAGGGTAAGCCGCCGCGGGACGCGGGTGACATGTCCGCTAGGTGTTCTCCACCAAGAGCGCATCAACCTCTGCAACCACCTTGGCGCTCTCGAGCATGGCAGATACCTCGGTCCGGAACGCCATGACATTGGCGGCAACCGCAGACAGCGCGAGGATCGAATGCACGCCCGCAGGGATCGAGCCCGTGTCAACACCGGCACCAACAATTCCTGTGGCCATCGTCAGAAACATGGCAACAGTGCCGACGGAAAAGACTGGCTTCCGTGCACGTGCCACGGTGGCGTAGAAACTGGCTGACAGCTGCCCATCCTCAGCCGCCTCGCGCACAGCCTTCCCCTTCCCGATGAGGTAAAACATCGTCATCGAGTGCGCAAGCAAGAGGATCAGCGTAAAGAAAATGCCGAAGCCCGCGTGTTGAGAAATCTCAGCCGAGCTTCCCGCCAAGAACCCCAGCACGCCAGTGTAGATGAGCCCACCCAGACCGAGTACCGTCGCCGTGATCAACGCAGCTGACACGAGGCGATCATATCAGTCACTGGCGGGTCTCCGCGCGAGGAGACTCGCTTCTGCAGCGGGCGACTCTCGCTCCTCGAACGCCCAAACATCCCAACCGGCAAACGCCGTTCGCAGCTCCCCCGGAGCGAGGAGATGATCGGGCGAGCGCGGCCCCCAATCGTACCGGGCCTGCCCGACCGTGAAGGTTTCGTACACGACGAATCCGCCTGGGACCACGGTTCGTGCCAGTCTGTCCCAGAACGAGCGCTGTAGATAGCGCGTACATACGACAACATCGAAGTACGAATCAGGCAGTGGGGTTGTTTCGAGGTCTGCAACCCAAACCCGAGCGGTGCTTCCGTGTTTGCGAAGCGTTGCGCGTGCGCACCTCGTCCGCTCGTAGTCGCGGTCCACGCCAAAGACCTCATACCCCGATTGGGCAAGGACAAGGCTATGTCGCCCGCTGCCCATGGCCACGTCAAGCGCGGTCGCTCGAGCGGACACCTTCCCGCGAAGACTACCTAAACAACGGAGGACGAATGGTGACGGCGTGGTCGCGTCACTCGCCGCCATGGACCACGCTATGGGCAAGAACCAACCGCTGGAGCAGCGGCATGAAGGCGTCACGAGGAAGACCGACCGAACCCAAACTCGCCGCGCGACGATGGTCGTCTCCATGGAAATCAGACCCACCGGAGACGGCTAGTTCATGTTGGAGCGAGAGCTTTCGGTAGTGCGCCTGCACGGATGCGCTGTGTTCCGGATGGTACACCTCCAGAGCAGCAAGCCCGGCCATCGCAAGACTGGGGATAAGCGCATCCCGGTTCAATAGTCCTGGGTGTGCGATGGCCGACACCCCGCCGGCTCTGGAGACAAGACGAACGACCTCGGCCGGAGACGACCCTTCGCGCGGGACATGCGCGGGCCTGCCGTCACCGATCCATCGCTCGAACGCCTCTTTCACGTTTCGCACGTGCCCGGCGTCCACCAGGGCTCTGGCAAGCAACGGTCGAGCCACGGACCTCTCGTTTTTCACCGCCGTCGAGACTGCCGGCTCGATATCGATCGGAGCGCCAAGTTCACCGAGAAGCTCGGCCATCTTCCGGGCGCGTACGACCCTGATCTCACGCTGCGTCTGCAAGAACGACTGCAGCGCCGCAGGCGCCGGGTCCAGGAAATAACCGAGAAGATGCACGTCCCGTCGCTCGAGGACCGCAGTGATTTCAATCCCGGGAAGAAACTCCATCCCGAGACGTGCTGCCGCCTCAGCAGCGGCTGGCACGCCGGCCATCGTGTCGTGATCCGTGACGCTCAGGGTTCGAACGCCCGCTGCGTTCGCCCGCTCGACAAGCGCGGCAGGGTCAAGCATGCCGTCGGATGCGGTGGTGTGCAGATGAAGGTCAATCACAGTGGTCGGAGACCTAAGCCATCGCCCTGCGGGCCTTCTTGCTCACCTTGCGCCGTGCCTTCGTCTTCGACTGACGTTGGACGAGCAGTCGATACTCGCGGATCAGCAGTGCGAGGTGCTCCCGCTCCTCATCGGCGAACTCCAGGAAGATCTGCTTTCCCTCCGAGTCCTCAAAGCGTTCACCGTATCGCCGAAAGAAACGATGCGACCCACGCTCGCACCTGATACCGATCAAAAGCGCCTTCTTGTCGTCAACACCCTGGCTGAGCTCATCCGCCCCCGTGGCAAACAGTCCGTTGGCGGCTCCCTTGAAGAACAGGAATGTCGGCCGTGACTCGAGTCCCGGATCCTGCGCCAGGAGCTCTTTGTAACGAGCTTCCAACTTCCCGAGATGTTCCCTTTCTTCCTCGGCCAAGCGCTTGAAGACCCGCCGCCCTCGTGCATCCTTCGTCACCCGAGCGGCGCGCGTGTAGAACTCGAAGCCACTCCGCTCCGTCGCGATAGCGATTCGTAGCGCATCCCGTGCGAAGAGGAGATCCGTTGCGACCGTCCCCCCGGGGACACGTCGGCCTGTCTGGCATTCGTCACATGTACCGTAGATCTGGACCACACTCTGCCGCGCACCGAAGCCGCGAGCGCTTGCGATCTCTTCGATGAGAGACTCAATGTCTGAGCTCAGAAACTCAAACGACCGGTTGCACGTCTTGCAGATGAGGTGGAAGTGACGCGGATGGCGATATGAATGCTCGAAACGGAAGCGCCCGTCGCCGAAGTCGACCTTTCGGGCGATACCGGCCTCGACCATCCACTGCAGCGTTCTGTAGACCGTCGCGCGGCTGATCTTGTGATCCTCAGACCGAATCAGATCCACCAGGTCGTCGGCACTCAGATGTCCTTCCTGTCGAAGGAAGATGTCGACGATCAGCTCACGCTTGGTCGATCGTCTGCTTCCGGGCAGTCGCAGACGTTCAAGGTAATCAGACTGCGGTTCCATCTGTGGAGTCCGGTTCTCTCGGAAGGCCCCGGAACCGTCCGGCGTCAGGCGCCACCGACCGCGTCAGGCTGTGTCTACGACGACCAGGCCAACCGTCGCTACACGCCGAACGATTGCCCGCAGCCACACGTCGTCTTGGCGTTTGGGTTCTTGATGGTGAACCCACCACCCGTGAGGTTGTCGATGAAGTCAACCTCTGCACCACCGAGATACCGAACACTAATCGGGTCGACGAAGATCTTGACACCATTCGACTGAAAGATCTGGTCTGATTCAGCATCGCCCTGACCCTCTTCGATCATCAGACCGTACTGAAACCCGGAGCACCCACCGCCCTGAACGAACACGCGGAGCCCTGCGCTCGGTTTCTGCTCTTCTGATAGCAGCTGCGAAATCTTCCCCGCAGCTGAGCTGGTCACGTTAATCGGTGTCTCTATCGCCGCTACGCTCATCTGTTCATATCCTCAATCAACTAGAATCTGATTATAGTAGTGGGCGTTGGGTATCATCAAGGTGCCGAGAGATAAGTCTCGTCCCAGTACATCGTTAACTTGTTGATATTGCATGTCTTATAGACATAGCACGACAGACCTCCTCGTAAGAGCGGCGGCCGGGTGGGACCGAATGACCCAGCGATGGCCTCACCTCGAATCAGCTGTGTCAGTTCAGCGGCGACTCGTCTCCCGTAGCCTCGAATTAGGTCAGGCGGTCGACGAGCGTTTCCCGGTCGATGTCAGTTTCCAGCCCGCTCGCTTGGCAGAAAAGCTTCGAGGCAAGACCCCGATGCTGGCGGGCGAGTGGCTCGTCATGACTGGCAGCACCCTACGATCGTTCGTTATCGATTTCTGCACCGACCTCGAAGCCGGTGAGACGGGCGGACCAGCCGGACGGCTCGGCCAAATACTTGCCCGAGACGAGATCGACGCAGGATCACTGGTAGCCGCATCAATCGGACGGCAGCAGGAAGCAATTCGCGCAAAGGCCCATCACGTCGGAGTCGCACCGGACCTGCTCTGGCTCGTCGCAGAGCTCGCTTCAGCCCCCATTGCGAATAGGCTGCAGCAGACGCTCACTGTAGAGATGGCTGTGGAGCACCCCGAGCTTGAGTCTCTCATTGCGGAGTGGGACCGCGGATTCTGTAGCGTGTGCGGATCCTGGCCGACATTCGCCGAGCACGCCGACGGTGAAGGAGCCGGTCGAGGCCTCCGGTGTTCCTTCTGCGGTAGTGCGTGGAACCCGGGAGGCGGCTGCATCTACTGCCAGGAAGGGGGCGAGTCGCTCATCACCGCGGTGGTCGATCCGGAGCGGCCCTTCCGAAGGCTCGAACTCTGCCGACAATGCGGCGGGTATCTCAAGTGCCTCGATGTGCAAGCGCCGACGCCGTTCGAGCTACTTGCCGTCGAGGATCTTGACACCCACGATCTCGACATCGGCGCAGCAGAGAAAGGGTACTCGCGCCCCTCGCTGCGCACGTTCACGGCGGGAGACGTCCCGTGTCCTCCGGTGTCCACCGAGTGAGCCGACAGCCGGATCACTCACCTGGCACGGCACAATATAATGGTGGAAGAATGGTGAGCGTGGCGGCTCGGAATCGCACCGCGGCGAGACGGGTCACGTTGACTATCACCCTGCTGCTCGGGTGCAGTGCTCTGTGGGTTTCGGCTCAGGAGCGCGTGCCACACGGACGACTTTTCCCACCGGAAGACCTCGGCCTGCTCGAAGGTCCCGACCGGGACGCATGGCAGCAGCCGCAGGAGGTGATGGATGCCCTCGGAATCGCCGACGGTGCGAGAGTCGCCGATCTCGGCGCCGGCGGCGGCTGGTTCACGGTCCGGCTGGCCCGTCGCGTGGGCCCCAACGGTCGGGTCTTCGCCGAGGATATCCAGCCCCAAATGATCGAGTCGATCGCGCGACGCGTGAGCCGAGAGGGTCTGGCAAACGTTGTCACGGTTCTCGGCACACCGGGCGACCCGAAGCTACCATCGGATCTCGACGCTGTGTTGATTGTCGGAACCTACCCCGAGATGACCGATCCGGTGACGCTGCTACGAAACGTCGGAAAGTCCCTGAGACCGAACGGCCGCATTGGAGTCATCGATTTCAGGCTCGAGGGGGGCGGTCCTGGCCCACCGACGGATGAACGCGTGGAACCGAACGTGGTTATCCGTGACGCCGAGAACGCAGGCCTCCATCTACTTGCACGCGAGGAGTTCCTGACGTATCAATACCTCCTGGTCTTTGGTCCGGCCAGCTCGCAACCTTTGGTCCCCTGAAGGGCCGTCGATGAACACAGCACTGACGATCGCCGGCAGCGACTCGTCCGGCGGGGCCGGGGTTCAGGCCGACCTCAAGACCTTTGCGGCCCACGACGTCTACGGCGTATGCGCCATCACCGCTGTCACGGCACAGAGTACAGTTGGGATTAGCACGGTCCATGCGGTTCCTGCCCATGTCGTTGCGGCGCAGATCGAGGCTGTCGTGGCCGACCTCGGCGTGAACGCAGGCAAGACCGGAATGTTGGCGAGTCGAGACGTCGTCGAACAGGTCGCCTGCAGTCTGCGAACCCTCGACGTGCCATCGGTCGTTGTTGACCCGGTAATCGTGTCAACGTCGGGGACACGCCTCCTCGACGATGACGCCCTCGATGGCCTCAGAATGAAACTCCTCCCACTGGCCCGCTGCGTTACGCCAAATCGATTCGAGGCCGAGCTTCTCACCAATCGGTCCATTGCATCGGTGGCCGACGCTCGCGAGGCCGCGCGGCACATCGTCGATCTTGGCCCTGCTGCTGCCGTGATCACGGGGGGGCATCTCCCGACGGAGGACGTCACTGAGATTCTGTTCGACGGGCGAGATTTCATTGAGTTTCATGGCGACCGCCTGGCACACCACGCGACCCACGGGACCGGCTGCACGTTCAGCGCCGCGATCACCGCCGCACTCGCCAACGGACGTTCGTTGGCCGACGCAGTTCAGGCCGCCAAATCGTACGTGCATGACGCGATCCGACGAGGAATCGAGCCCGGATCCGGGAGCCGGCTCCTTACACACCCGTAGCCCGAAGGGGCTGCTATACTCAAGAAAATGGGCGATTTACAGTTCCTCGTGACTCATGATCCGCTTGCTGTGGATCAGATCCTCCGGGCCGTGAGCGCCCCGCGGGAACCGAGCGGCGCGATCACCTCATTCGTCGGTCTCGTCAGGGGGACGAACCAGGGCAGGATGGTGCAGCGACTCGAGTATGAGGCCTATGAACCGATGGCCATCAAGGCATTCGCTCTCATTGGCGCGGAGGCCAGCGACAGCTGGCCAGACGTAACGCTGGCCGTGCACCATCGACTTGGCACCCTCGCTGTTGGTGACGCAAGCGTCGCGATCGCAGCGGCGTCGCCCCATCGCGCAGAGTCGTTCGCTGCCTGTCGGTACGCAATCGAGCGCATCAAGCAGATTGCGCCGATCTGGAAGCACGAGTTCTTCGAAGGCGGAGACGTGTGGATTGAAGGTGCCGCAGTTGACCCGGACGACAAGGGGGCGCGTGAGGACGCGTATCGGCGAGCATGCGTGTGACTGTTCGCCTGTTCGCACGGCTTCGAGACCTCGCTGGAACCAGCGAGGTCCACACGGAACTGCCAGACGGCGCGACCGCGAGGGCACTGTGGGCAACGCTCGTGGCGCAACACACTGAGTTCGAACGATACGGAAACTCCGTATCAACCGCCGTCAACGAGGAATATGCAAAGATGGACCGCATTCTGTCTGATGGTGACGAAGTGGCGTTCCTCCCACCCGTATCAGGCGGCTAGTGTAGGACACCCGAAAGCTGAGTGACATCATGTTCGACAAGCTCGATTCCGTTGAGGCACGCTATGACCAGCTGATGGCGTTGATCAGCGACGCAGCGGTCCAGGCCGACCCCAACGAATACCGAAAGCACACCAAGGCGCTGTCTGAAGTGCAGCCCCTGGTGGAAAAGTTTCGAGAGTACAAAGCGGTGATCCTGGAGGCAGACCAAGCCAGGGAACTTGCCGAGGGTTCCCGAGAGGACCCGGACCTCCGCGAGCTTGCCCGCGGGGAACTGTCGACGCTCGAAAACCGTAGCGACGAGTTGCTAGCGAAAATCAAGGTCCTCATGCTCCCCAAGGATCCGAACGACGAACGCAATGTCGTCCTCGAGATTCGAGCGGGCACAGGTGGCGACGAGGCAGGTCTGTTCGCCGCCGACCTATTTCGCATGTATTCACGGTTCGCCGAAACCCGCGGATGGCGTGTGGAGGTACTCTCGTCCCATGAAACCGGCGTCGGTGCGCTCAAGGAGCTCATCGCGCTCATCGAAGGCCAGCGCGTCTACAGCCACATGAAGTATGAGAGCGGTGTCCACCGGGTTCAGCGCGTTCCTGCGACAGAGGCCAGCGGCCGGATCCACACATCGACTGCCACGGTCGCGGTGCTCCCGGAGGCCGAGGAGGTTGATGTTCAGATCGATCACAAGGATCTGCGCATCGATACGTTTTGCTCGAGTGGCCCTGGCGGTCAGAGCGTCAACACGACCTATTCGGCCGTCCGGATCACTCACATCCCAACCGGGCTGGTTGTCTCACAGCAGGACGAGAAGTCGCAGATCAAGAACAAGGCAAAGGCCATGAAAGTCCTCCGGTCTCGGCTGTACGAGATCGAACTGCAGCGGCAGCAGGACGAGATCGCCAAAGATCGTCGCACCCAGGTGGGAAGCGGAGGGCGCGCGGAGAAGATTCGTACCTACAACTTTCCGCAGAACCGGGTCACCGACCACCGGATCGGATTCACGACCCATCGCTTGCCCTACATGCTCGACGGCGACCTGGATGAGATCGTCGATTCGTTGGCCACGCACTATCAGGCCGAACACCTGAAGGAAACCGAGGCCAAGCCGTGACCGCGGTATGCGGGCACATCAACGGAGCCCGAGCACGACTGCGTGACGCCGGAATTGACCCTGACGAGGCCGCCGGCGATGCTGAGCTCCTTGCCCGCACCGTCCTGGGCTGGGATCGCACGACGTACCTTGCGCGCAGCAGAACAGAAGCCCCATCGGGATTCGTTCAACGATATGACGCCGCGCTAGCACGGCGGGAACGACGAGAACCCGTCTCGCTGATCACGGGCCACAAGGAGTTCTGGGGGCTTGAGTTCGACGTCACACCAGATGTCCTCACTCCCAGACCGGAGACCGAGTTCCTCGTCGAGGAAGCGCTGTGCCATCTTCCACGACTCGCCTCCACCCCGTTGCATGTGGTCGACGTCGGCACCGGATCCGGGTGTCTTGCGGTGGCGATTGCCCATGAGCGATCCGACACCCGTCTCACCGCGACTGATGTGTCCGCTGCGGCGCTGGCCGTTGCGCGACGGAACGCCCAGCGCCACGGCGTTGAGGATCGAATCTCCTGGATGTGTACGCCGTTTCTCGACGGCGTTGAGGGAGCACCCGATCTGATCGTCGCCAACCTCCCGTACGTTCCCGAGGCAGACTTGCCCAACCTCCCTCCAGAGGTCAGAGAGTTCGAACCGCGAGTTGCCCTCGATGGCGGGGCTGACGGGTTAGCCATGATTCGGCAGCTCGTCGAACACGCTCGGGCGCGCCTCGTCCCGGGGGGGCATCTTGTCGTCGAGCTTGGAGAGGGCCAGGCCGCTTCACTCCGCACTGATATTGAAAAGCAGCCCGGACTCGCGTGCCTAGGCGTGAGAGACGACTTGCAGGGTATCCCTCGCGTCGCCATCATCCAGCGCACAGCCCCCAAGGAACAACCTGATCCCGGAGCCTGATGGCCATGTCGGACGACTGCCTCTTCTGCAAGATCTCGAACGGGAGCGTCCCTGCCACGATCGTGTACCAGGACGACAGGATCGTCGCATTCAACGACATCAGCCCACAGGCTCCCACCCATATCCTCGTGATACCACGAGCCCATATCGCCACCCTCAATGACTTGACTGATGGCAATGACAACATCGTCGGGGAGATGGTGAGACGTGCGGCGCTGCTCGCCGGCGAGCTCGGGCACGCCGAGAACGGTTATCGTACGCTACTCAACTGCAACGCCGACGCTGGGCAAACAGTGTTTCACATCCATCTGCATCTCTTGGCGGGGCGTCGCATGAACTGGCCACCAGGATAGCGGGTTCGTCGATCGGGCCCTCGCTCCGTCCTACTCGCTTCGTCAAAGCACTTCTAGTAGTCCAGGAAGCTCGTCCAGCGTCCGAATGACTGGAACACCATCCGGTACGTCCATCTCCGCCGTCGCCGACCGCTCGATCAACACACCCTGCATGCCGATCGTTCGGGCGCCATGAATGTCGTGCGCGAGGCTGTCGCCCACCATCACCGCCTCACCCGGCAAAACATCGAGCAACTTGAGTGCAGCCTCGAAGATACTGGCATGGGGCTTCATGTAACCGTGGTCCGAGGACGAGAGTGCGGCGGTGACATAGCGCTCAAGCTCGAAATGGCTCTGGAACGACGCCAGGCAGCGGTGCGTGTTGGAGATTAGGCCGATCCGCAGACCTGAACTATCGAGCCGCTCAAGCGTTCGTTGCACATCGTCGTACAAGGCAAAGTGTTGGCACGCAGCCCACTCGTCGTAGATCTCACGCGCGCAGGCATCCAGGCCCGGCCCAACGCCCCCCATCTGTTCAAGTACGTGGCGCGCGTATCGTATGAAAAGCTCCGGCCTGTAGATGCCATTCTGAGCACGGTCGAGCTCGATCGAGGCGGATGCGACCGCTGCCGAAAACGAATCCGGCGCGACCTTCATCCCATGTCGAGAGGCAAACTGACGGTAGCCTTCCCCGTCGAATGTCGGGCCGGGATAGATCAGCGTGAAGTCGACGTCAAAGAAGACCGCTGTGGCTGCCACAGCGTCAAGCGTCCCCGTCGCCCTCATATGGCCCAGCCACGGCTACCGCCGCCCGGTCAACATCGAGGGTTGTTCGGGCGGCAGCGTTCACCTCGTCTCGACTCACGCGTTCAATCTGCGCCGGAAGCCGCTGGTCGTGGTCAAGGCCCAGATCGAATTGCTGTACGTTCTGGAGGAATCCAGCTATGCCGGCATTCGTTTCAAGCGTGCGTGGCAAGGACCCGATCAGATAGCGCTTCGAGTCGGCGAGCTCGTCATCCGTGACACCATCGGCGGCAAGGGCCGATACCTCGCTATCGATCGAGGCGAGAGCCCTGTCGACGTTGGCGGCGCTGACGCCGGCACGAACGATCAGCGGACCCGCGATACGTCCCGCTTCGAAGCCGCAAAACGCGTAGTACGCCATCCCCTGACGCTCCCGGATGGTGTGCCCCAGGCGTCCGCCCATTCCGTACTGCCCCAGAATATTCGCCATCAACCAGTACGCATAGTAGGCGGGGTCGTCCCGAGTGACGGTGGTAAAACCGTACGCAATGTCGGCTTGAGACTTGTTCATCATCGGGGTGATGACACGTTGACGTTGCGCAGCAGCGGGCGGAGGGCCAAGAGCAATGGACGCACCAGGCTCGCCCCGCCAGTCGCCAAACGCACCCGACACCGACTCGATCGCCTTCTCCGTCTCGACGTCACCAGCGATGACGACGGACAGTCCACCCGGGAAAACGCGACCCCGGTGAAACAGCAACAGGAGATCTCTGTCGATCGTCTCGATCGATGCGGGCGAGCCCTTCGCGCGGCGGCCAAACGGATGCTCGGACCCGTACAGCAGCATCATGAGCCGTTCGAGCGCCACGACCGCCGGGCTGTCTTCGTCCTGACGAATGGCCGTGAGCACTTCACCCTTGCGTGTCTCGATCTCCGGCTCGAGGAGGGAAGGATGTCGGATGACGTCGGCAAGCAGACTGAGGATCGCACCGAAGTCTTCAACCAGACAATCACAGCTCAAACTGAGCACATGCCGGGTGACCGCGACCCGTAGTGACACGCCACGGAGGTCGAGATCTTCAGAGATCGACTCGACCGAGCGTGCGTCAGTACCTCGATCGATCACGCGAGAAAGAAGGAAGGCGAGCCCCGGCGTCGCCTCTGGATCATGCATCGACCCAGCGTCCAATGTGATGTTGATGGTCATCGCCGGGGTGGTCCGCGTCCGCACGGCGAGAACCCGGACGCCGTTTGGAAGGACTGTCGCTGCCGGATCGAGACCGTGCGTCGCGCTGGCTCCCATCGATCAGACCGGCTCGAACCAGCCAACCGTCCGGTTGTCTGGAACCAGATAGCCGCGCGCAACCCGCGCGACGTCGTCGATGGTCACTGAGCCGATCCGGTCAGGGAGGTCCGCAAGCGTCTCAAGGTTCGTCACCGTCTGGAAGTACCCGAGCTGATGTGCGAGATTGGTTACGCTGTCGTTCTCGAGAATGATGCGAGCACGGAGTTGCCGCTTCGCTCGACTGAGCTCGGCTGTCGTGCCACCATCGGCGGAGATCGCGTCGAGCTCCCCGAGGGCTGCATCCTCCACCGCTTTGAGATCCTGGCCGTCCGCGGCCGTGACCGACACCATGAACAAGTAGGGGTGCTCAGTCGCCACACACGCCCCGCCTACCGTGGCCGCCAGCCGGGTATCAACCAGCGATCGATAGAGCCGCGAACTCCGCTGTGGTGGAGCGCCGCGGAAGCTCGCCCATAGGTTGAGCCCTTTTGCTCCGGTGAGTATCGCATCTAGCACGAGCATCGGTGCAAAGTCAGCATGGTCGACGGCGGGAGCATGGTAGGCAACCTTCAAGTACGCTGTCGTACCCTCGCGGAGTATGGCGACGCGCCGCTCACCGACCTGCGGTGGCTCAACAGTGTGTCGCCGCTCCGGCTGCTGGCCGGCCCTGATCCCTCGGAAGGCCATGTCCGCACGGCGGAGGACGTCGTCGGTGTCGACGCGGCCTACGATGACAAGCGTTGCGTTGTTCGGGAGATAGTGTCGGCGGTAGTACCCATACAGGTCGTCCCTGGACATCGTTTCAAGATCGCCGATCCATCCGATCGTCGGGTGACGGTACGGGTGGGCCTTGAACGCGGTTGCCGTCACCTCCGTGTCCAGCAGTTGGTCTGGATCGTTCTCGTTGCCTTCGAGCTCCGAAATAATCACCGTGCGCTCTGAATCAACGTCGGCCGGGTCATAGAGGCAGCTCCCCATCCGTTCGGCCTCGATGAAAAGCATTTTGTCGAGCGCATCGGTCGTGGCCGTTTCCATGTAGGTGGTCTGGTCGATCCACGTATAACCGTTCCAGAATCCCCCGAACCGGTCGATGATCCCTTTGACCTGCTCGCGCGGAATGTTTCGTGTCCCCTTGAAGTTCATGTGCTCGCACCA
Organism: Vicinamibacterales bacterium; assembly: GCA_965223015.1. Classification (GTDB taxonomy): domain Bacteria; phylum Acidobacteriota; class Vicinamibacteria; order Vicinamibacterales; family UBA8438; genus CAUZIB01. The sequence continues at coordinate 124,964 of CBDCVL010000010.1, forward strand.
GTGGGATACACCGGTCAGCCCAGGCCGCTCGTCCTTTGACCCTACCTTGTACCAACACCACACCGATACGAGCGGCGCCGTGTGTAGCTCGCGAACAATGACGCGCAATCCGTTGTCCATGACCGCCGTGCGGGCGTGAAGGCGCGACTCGGCCGTGGTCACAGTAGATCCCGATGGTCCCGACATGATGGCGCTCATTATACCGCCCGGCTATGGGAGCCCAGCTCACAGGCGGCTGGTTAGGCTTTGAACTACAATTGAGATCAATCCGTACGATGCCCGATTGGAAGGACACGCTCAACCTGCCGCAGACCGGTTTTCCGATGAAGGCGAGTCTGCCGACGACGGAGCCCGCCGCAATTGCGCGTTGGGAGGCAACCGGTCTGTACGCACGCATTCGTGAACGGCGTAAGGGCGCGCCACGATTCCTTCTGCATGACGGCCCTCCCTATGCCAACGGTCGTATCCATCTCGGGACTGCCCTTAATAAGATCCTCAAGGATTTCGTCATCAAGTCACGAACGATGGCCGGCTTCGACGCGCCATACGTTCCGGGCTGGGACTGCCATGGTCTGCCGATCGAGCTGCAGGTAGACCGTCAACTCGGCAAGAAGAAGCGTGAGCTCAGCATCGCAAGCTTCCGTCGCGAATGCCGCCAGTATGCGGAGACGTATGTCGGCCTCATGCGCGAAGGCTTCAAGCGCCTCGGCATCCTCGGACAATGGGAAGCGCCGTATCTGACGATGAACTACGCGTATCAGGCGGCAATCGTGCGGGCACTCGGGGCACTTGTCCGGCAGGGCATGACCTACAAGGGCAAGAAACCAGTCCACTGGTGCATTCACTGCCGAACGGCACTCGCGGAGGCCGAGGTCGAGTACGAGCCTCACACGTCGCCCTCCATCTACGTCGAGTTCTCGTTGGCCGCCGAGAGCACTGCGGCCTTCGGGCGCATCGCACCCGCGGTCGGAGACAAGCCCGTCTCAGTCGTGATCTGGACGACCACGCCGTGGACGATTCCCTCGAACCTAGCAGTTGCGTTCCATCCCGATCTGAGCTACGCAGCCTACGAGACCGGCGACGGCGTCATCGTTCTGGCAGAAGAGTTGGCCGAGCGGGTCGGCAAAACCATCGGACACCAGTTCACGCCACCTGTCGCCAGATTCAAGGGCCGAGAGCTGGACGGGTTGCGTTTTCGCCACCCTCTCTACGACCGTGACTCGATCGCCGTCCTCGCCGACTACGTGACGCTGGAACAAGGAACCGGAGTCGTCCACACCGCGCCTGGCCATGGCGTCGATGACTTCCTGACCGGCAACCGTTATGGTCTGGACACCTACGCACCCGTTGGACCCAGCGGCCGATTTGCCGACGACGTCGGCCTCTTTGCCGGGCTGCAGGTGTTCAAGGCCAATCCCGAAGTCGAGGCCGCACTCCAGACCGCCGGCAGGCTTCTGCATCGATCGGATTTCGAGCACACGTACCCGCACTGCTGGCGCTGTCACCATCCAGTGATCTTCCTGGCCACTCCGCAGTGGTTTATCGCCATGGGAACCAGCGGAACAACACACCCGGCCGACGCCGAGGCAGGTGCTGGCAGCGACCTGCGACAGCGTGCTCTCGAGGCCATCGCGGAGGTCGAATGGTTTCCCAGATGGGGAGAGGAACGAATCCGCGGGATGCTGACCACTCGACCAGACTGGTGCATTTCCCGGCAGCGCTCGTGGGGCGTCCCGATCCCAGCGCTCCGCTGCAAGACCTGTCACGAGGCGATCTTGAGTCCGGACGTCGTAGAACAGACAGCCCACGTCTTCACTCGGTACGGAGCAGATGCTTGGTACGAACGGGACATCGCCGAGTTCGTGCCCGCAGATCTGACATGTCCCACGTGTGACGCCCGCGAGTTCGATCGCGAGGACAACATCCTCGACGTCTGGTTCGACTCAGGCACGAGTTTGGATGCCGTCCAGGCAAACAACCCGGATCTTGGATGGCCAGCGAACCTCTACCTGGAAGGGTCAGATCAGTATCGCGGCTGGTTTCAGAGCTCCCTGCTTGTCGGTCTCGGTGTGCGAGGCTGCGCACCCTACAAGCAGGTTATCACCCACGGGTTCGTCGTCGACGAGCTCGGCCGCAAGATGTCGAAATCGCTTGGCAACATGACCGAGCCGCACACGATCATCGAGCAGAGCGGAGCCGAGATACTCAGGCTGTGGGTGGCGATGGTCAACTATCAAGAAGAGATCCGGATCGGTCGGGAGATCCTGGCGCGCGTGGTCGAGGCCTACCGTAAGATCCGAAATACGCTACGGATCTTGGCCGCAAACCTGTACGACTTCGATCCGGACTCGGATCGTCTGCCTCTCGAACAGCTTCAGGAAGTCGACCGCTACGCTCTGGCCCGGTACGGCGAGGCCGTTCAGAAGATCCTCCGTTCGTACGAGACGTACGAGTTTCAGACGATCTCGCACACCCTCAACAACTTTCTGACTGTCGACATGAGCGCCTTCTACGTCGACATCTCTAAGGATCGACTCTACACGTTTGGCGAAGACTCCCCTGAACGCCGCTCCGCGCAGACCGCGATCTACGTGATCACGGACGGCCTAACCCGCCTACTGGCCCCGCTCCTTCCGGTCACGGCGGACGAGCTGTGGCAGCACCTGCCGGGCCGGCGTGACGACAGCGTGCATCTCGCGGAATTCCCATCCGGAACACAGGAGCTGGTCGATCCGGAGCTGCTCGGCCGATGGGCGCGATTGTTGTCTGTCCGAGATGCTATCAACGTCGAGCTCGAGCGACTACGGCAGCAGAAGACAGTCGGGACCTCGCTCCAGGCGCGCGTGAGGCTGGCCGCCTCGGGAGCCACGGCGTCTCTGCTTGACCAGTATCGGGATGAGCTGCCGACGCTTCTGATCGTCTCGGAGGTCGAGCTCACGTCCGACGAGCACACGCTGGCTCCGCCTACCGATCAGAGCGACGCGGTGTGGGACGAGCAGGATGGGAGGCTGGAGATCGCAGTCGGACGCGTCGACGGAGTGAAGTGCCCACGGTGCTGGAGGTACGTGCCGTCGGTCTCGAGCGACCCGGAGCGCGAGGGACTCTGCCCTCGCTGCGTGGGGGTGCTATCGGAGACTATCGGTGCGAGTTGAGAACGAGGAAGAGCGTGACAGCGACGCGGCCCGCCCGTCGGCGCCCAGGACTCAAGCACTGGAGCCTTCTCACAGGATGGCCTTACTTGGCAGTCTGGTGGCGACACTGGTCGTGTTCGATCAGGCCACCAAAGCGATCGTTCGTGCCACGCTTCCGCTCTACGACAGCGTCACTGTGATTCCAGGATTCTTGAGCTTGACCCACGTCCGTAACACAGGTGCCGCGTTCGGTTTCCTGAGCAGGGTCGAGTTCCCCTTCAAAGCTGCGGTCATGACGCTGGTTGCCCTCGTGGCACTCGTTGCGATCATCCTCTATGGCATGAGAGCGACGACACATCAGCCGGTGGCCCAGATGGGACTCGCGCTCGTGGTCGGCGGGGCCGTCGGCAACTTGATCGATCGGGCGACAGCCGGCCATGTCGTCGACTTTGTCGACGTGTACTGGCGCGGCTGGCATTTTTGGACCTTCAACGCTGCCGATGCAGGAATATCGATCGGCGCAGCTCTTTTGATCATCGACATGATCCGGGTAGACCGACATGTATCCACAACTGCTTGAGCTCGGTCCGATCAACATCTACACATACGGCGTGCTGCTGGCGACGGCGTATCTTGCGGGACTCTGGTACGCCACCGCTCGGGCACGTGCGCAAGGCCTCAATCCTGACCGAGTGATGGACCTCGGTATCGCCATCATCATCAGCGCGCTGGTCGGCGCCAAACTGCTATTGGTCGTTGTCGAGTTCGACCACTTTCTGCAGAATCCGAGAGAGATCTTGACGATCCTGCGTTCAGGCGGCGTCTTCTACGGTGGGCTGATTCTGTCGGTTGGGGTTGCATTCTGGTTCATTCGGCGTCATAGACTCCCGCTCTGGAAGACGTGCGACGCGTTCGCTCCGGGCATCGCGCTGGGCCAGGCCGTGGGCCGTTTGGGCTGCCTGATGGCGGGGTGTTGTTATGGCAGACCTACCGAATTGCCGTGGGGCATCACCTTCACGAATCCGTTGGCCGCAGCCAACGTTGGCACCCCGCTGGCAGTGAGCCTACATCCGACCCAGCTCTACGAATCAGGTGCCGCTCTTCTCATCCTTGGAGTTCTGCTGCTTGCGGAGCAGCGGAGCAAGGGCTTTGCTGGGCGAACCTTCTGGACGTACCTGCTGCTCTACCCGGCAGCTCGTTTCGTCATCGAATTCTATCGAGGCGACCCGAGGGGCACAGTGTTCGACCTTGTGTCGACATCCCAGTTCGTATCGCTGCTGCTCATTCCGACGAGCATTCTCATGTTGATCATGCTCCGGCGGTCAGGCGGCCCCGCTCCGCGCCACACCCAAGCCCGTGCACGGGCGGCCTAGTCGGGCATGGATGACGTGCCACATGGCACCGCTTCGCCACCCGCGTCAGAAATCGTACGCCTCAGGGTCACGTCTGAACACGACGGCCAACGTCTCGATCACGTACTGACCGCGCACCTTGGCAATCGTACGCGCTCCCAAATCCAGCGTCTAATCAAGCAAGGGATGGCCCGCATCGACGCGAGTCCCGCCCACGCCAGCACGATCGTGCATGAAGACACTCTGATCACGCTTGAGATTCCGCCACCCACGCTGGCCACTCCTGAGCCCCAGGCTCTTCCAGTCACGATCGTCTACGACGACCACGACATCGTCGTGGTCGACAAACCACCGGGGATGGTTGTACATCCAGCGGCGGGCCACGCAGATGGCACGCTGGTCAACGCGCTATTGCACCATGTACAAGATCTGAGCGGCGTTGGCGGCGAACGACGGCCGGGCATCGTACACCGTCTCGACCGCGGCACGTCCGGACTCATGGTGGTCGCCAAGAACGACCGCGCGCACGTAGACCTTGCGGGGCAATTCCGCGACCGCCTGGTCGAGAAGCACTACGTTGCACTCGTGTGGGGCACTGTGCATGCTGGTCGGCGAATCGACCTGCCAGTCGGTCGAGATCCGGTGAATCGAAAGAAGATTTCGACCCGGTCTCGGCGGGCGCGCGAAGCGGTCACACGCATCGTCACGTCGGAGTCTCTCGACGGCGTCTCGCTTCTCAAGGTCGCGATCGCGACCGGCCGCACCCACCAGATACGCGTCCACCTCGGCGCCATCGGTCATCCGATCGTAGGAGACGCCGTCTACGGTGGTGTCAAGCGACACCCGGCTCCTCATCTCCGAGCGGTCTTGCAACTCGAAAGGCCGTTCCTGCACGCCGGGCATCTTTCCTTCCACCACCCAACTGATCGTCGAACGGTGACGTTCGACAGCGGCCTACCGCCGGATCTCCAGGGAGTGCTGGACGAAATCAAGGCGGCGCGTCTCGCCCGCCGCGCCAGGCGCAGTCACCGATAGTCCCCGTTCGCCCAAGCCGGAGGAGACCCCAGATGTACGAGCGCCCTGCAACTGTCCTCAGCACCCGCACCCTTCACACAGGGCGCGCATTCGTCACAACACGCGATCGAGTACGCCTCCCGAACGGTCGGGAGACGACCATGGATGTGGTGCGACACGAACCGTCGGTCATCTTGATACCGATGCCTGATCCCGGGCATGTCGTACTCGTTCGACAGTACCGATACTGCATCGATAGCTGGATCTGGGAGCTCCCGGCAGGAAACGTCGACTCGGGCGAAGATATCGAGACAGCCGCACGACGCGAATGTCACGAGGAAATCGGTCAGGTTCCGGAGCGTATGGAGCGAATTGCCGAGCTCTATCCAACACCAGGGTACTGCGACGAGCTCATGGTCTTCTTCCGGCTTCGCGGCCTGTCGACCCCCACCCATGAGGCCCAGCGAGACGAGGACGAGATTCTCGAGCCCCGAGTGTTCTCGGTTGCGGACGCGCTGGCTTTGGTGGAACAGGGCAAGATTCGAGACATGAAGACGGTCTTGGGGCTGACCTACTGCACCGTCTCGTGAACTGGAGAGCTGTCGGCCGCTGTCTCTTCCGGCGGTTGATTGCCTAGAAGCGGCAGGAGCGCAAGCTCGAGCACCTCATCAATTGTCTCCACGTAGTGCACGTTGATCTCTCGTTTCAGCTCCGGGCCGAGATCTTCATTCACGTCCTTCTCGTTCTGCTTCGGCACCGCGACCTCGAAGATGCCCAGCCTACGGGCGGCGAGCACTTTCTCCTTGATGCCACCAACTGGCAGTACGTGACCTGAGAGCGTGATCTCCCCGGTCATCGCTAGGTCAGACCTGACCGGACGCCCGGTCAACGCCGACACCAATGCTGTGACCATCGTCACGCCCGCGGAGGGACCATCCTTGGGAATCGCCCCAGACGGCACATGCAGGTGAATCTCGGCATCCTGGTAGAAGGAGGGATCGACATCGTATGTAGCCACGTTCGCTCGGAACCACGACAATGCCGCCTTTGCGGATTCCTTCATGACTTCGCCCAAATGTCCTGTGAGGGTCAGCGACCCACTCCCAGACATTCGCGTAGCCTCGACGAACAGAACCTCCCCGCCCACCGGCGTCCAGGCAAGTCCCAGGGCCACACCGGGATTCTTGGTGCGGTCGGCCACTTCCTCGTCGAGGAATTTCGGTGCCCCAAGCATTTCCACAACCGTCTCGGGCGTGACCTCGAGCGCCTCTTCGACCCCTTCCGCATGTCTCCGCGCGACCTTTCGACAGACCGCGCCAATCTCGCGCTCGAGGTTTCGTACCCCCGCCTCACGTGTGTAACCTCGAATGATGGCGTGGAGCGCCGGGTCACTGAACTGGAGCTGCGCGTCTGTCAGGCCATGGTTTGTCACCTGACGCGCAACCAGATGGTCGGTCGCGATCATCAGCTTCTCATCTTCGGTATACCCTGGCAGCTCGAGTACTTCCATCCGGTCCCTCAACGCCGGAGGGATCGGATCAAGCACGTTCGCGGTGGTAATGAACAGGACCTCCGACAGGTCGAACGGCACGTCCAGGTAGTGGTCCCGGAACGCTGAGTTCTGCTCGGGATCCAATACCTCAAGCAACGCCGATGCCGGGTCGCCGCGGAAGTCCATGCCCAGCTTGTCGATCTCGTCCAGAATGAACACCGGGTTCTTCGATTCGGCGCGACGAAGCCCCTGAATGATCTGGCCAGGTAGCGCACCGATGTAGGTTCGCCGGTGCCCACGAATCTCAGCCTCGTCCCGCATCCCACCAAGCGATACTCTGACAAACTTTCGATCGATCGATGAGGCGATCGACTTTGCCAGGGACGTCTTTCCCACACCCGGCGGGCCGACGAAGCACAGAATCGGCCCCTTCACATCCGGGTTCAGTTTGCGGACAGCGAGATACTCGAGGATGCGGTCCTTCGCCTTCTTGAGATCGGAGTGGTCGTTGTCGAGGACCTCCTTTGAACGAGGAAGATCGATGACTTCTTCCGTTCGGGTATCCCACGGCAACATGACCATCCAGTCCAGGTAGGTCCGAGACACGGTGTACTCAGCCGCGGCCACGGGCATTCTAGAGAGCCGATCGAGCTCACGGAGCGCCTCCTTGGCCACGTTCTCTGGCATCCCCGTTGCCTCGATCTTCTCGCGGAGTTCCTCGATCTCCTTCGTTTGCTCATCACCCTCACCAAGCTCCTTCTGGATCGCCTTCAGCTGTTCGCGGAGCAGGTACTCGCGCTGATTCCTTCCGACCTCGGACTGCACCTCGGACTGGATCTTCGAACCAAGCTCGAGGACTTCCAGCTCGTTGACAAGGATTCGATTGAGATCTGTAAGCCGTTCACGGATCCCGAGCGTCGCCAGCACCTCCTGCTTGGTCGCCGTCGGAATCGTGGTGAGGCTCGACGCGATGAAGTCGGCCAGCTTCCCCGGCTCCGAGATATTGGACCCCAGTGCCTGCAGATCATCCGAGAGCAACGGCGACAGTGACACAACCTGCTGGAAGTTGTTCTTGATATTCCTCTGAAGGGCGTCGACCTCGAGCTGCTCCTCCTCATTCGAAGTTTCATCTGCCGCCTGCACAGCGGCCGTGATGAAGGGCTCGGACGAGACGACCTCTTCGAGGCTCACCCGCGTCAGCCCTTGAACGATCAACCGCAGGCTGCCGTCGGCCAACTTGAACATCTTGTGGATGTGCGTCAGGGTTCCGATCGGGTAGAGGTCTTCCTTTGTCGGCTCCTCCACAGCGGCGTCGCGCTGCGTGAACACGCCAACCGGGCTACCATCGGCAACCGCCTGATCGATGAGCCGAATCGAACTTTCGCGGGCCACCGCCAGCGGCATGAACGAGTTAGGGAACAACACCGTATCCCGAAGAGGCAGGACGGGCAGACGCGGTGGCACCGACACCGGTGGCTCTATGCCCTCGACATCGCTGTTCGGAAGTTCTGAAGGCTCGTCACTCATCTGTTGAGTCTCCGCGTCATTCAGGCTCTGCGGTGGGCCCCAAAAGGCACGACCCCGCACTGGGCGGGGTCGGCATACCACTCATTACGAAACGATCGGCTCACTTCAGCTAATCATATCCGCAAACAGAGACCCCGCACCGCGACGCCCGGTTACGACCCGGTCACGGTTCCTCGCAACCTCACGCAGCTCTTCGCAGCCCTTGCAGCGAACGGCGAACGGCAATGCACGTAGTCGCACCTCCGCGATTTCCTCGCCGCATTCGTAGCAGTATCCGTAGCTGCCGGTCTCCAATCGAGACAGCGCCTCGGTGATATTGCTCAGTGTCTCGGCCTTCATCTGTAGCAGCGCAAACTCGATATCGTCCTGAATCTCTGCCTCGGAGCTCTCGGCCTCGTCCCGAACACCTTGATGGGAGACCGCAGCGCCCTCGGCTCGGACATCACGCATCTTATGTTGGACCTCGCCCATGATCTCCAGGCGGCGGTCCTCCAGAATCTTCCTGAGCTTTTCGTATCGAGCCTTACGCATCGTCTTTTCTTTCTTATTCGCCATGATGACGGCTCCTTCCGCCACATCCACCTTCTAACTGGGTCGCGTAGTCTTTCGGATCAAGCACCTCTCATCAGTAGCATGTGCAAAGTCGATGCCCTATCTCCGGAGCCTCAGAAACGGGCCAGTCGGAGGCTGCGACCGCGAACGAACGTTGTTGGATTGACTGGCATGCGGGGGAAAATGGGGGGTTCTGACGGCGAAATCTGCCCCTACGACCCGTCCCCGAGCCAGCCAACCGTATCTAACACGTACATCAACAGCGGCTTACACGATGCCCGGTGTGCCGACTCTAGTGTCGACCCTAACTGCATCCATCTACTTAGACGACAAGACCGCTCCCTCGGTTTCAGATTTCCATGACTGAAGTGTCCACTCCAGGTGACGTTCGTCTGTGGCGATCTGCCGCTCTCCGTCTTCTCATTGCGTACAAAGTGCGCTCGGCCTGGCTGGGCAGGCAGCGCGCGGACGGCATCGTAAGCCCCCTGATGTTGACCAGTGTTCCAGCCCTGTGCCAAAGTGATCGTCCACTGGCTATGGATCGACGATGCCCGCTTTGTCGACGTCGACGCGCCCGCCGGGCTTGCCCAGCCCGGGGCGATTCAATCTGCGCCCTGTGCTGCGGGACGAAACGGCTTGTCGAGATCAACTGTCCGCCAGACTGCGCCTATCTCGTCTCCGCTCACTCCCATCCTCCGGCTGCCGTACAGCGCGGGCGCGATCGTGATCTTCGATTTCTCGTCGCGCTTCTGAACGGCTTGACCGAGCGCCAACAACGTCTCGTGCTCCTCGTACAAGCGCTCATTCGGCGCGATCGTCCTGAGGAACCGACAATGGCTGACGCCGACGTCGAGCAGGCCGTGCGCGCCCTCGCCGAAACCTACGAGACGGCCAGCAGGGGCATCATCTATGAACACACCGCCGGCACACCGTCGGCCGGGCGTCTCGCTGCGGAGATCAAGACGCTGGTCGAAGCGCAGCGAACGGCAGGTCTGGAGGTCGGAGACGCCGACATCGCCCTTGTCATGCGGCGCGTCGAGGGTGCTACCCAGTCGGCGCGGTCAGCGCTTCCTGGCGACGAAGCGGCCTTCCTTCAACTACTAAGAAGAGCCCTCAAGGACCCTGGGGATACACCGGCGTTGCTCGGCACGTCGGAAGCAGCGGGCGACCGTCCCGGCGCAACGAGTGCCGGATCTGGGCTCATTGTCCCTGGCCGGTGAGACGGAGCAAGAGGCCGCCGTCCGATGCTATACTAGATGGCTGTTCGGTGCGATTTACCAGGCGATGGAAGAGTTCATGGCAAGACGTTGCGAAATCTGCGGGAAGGGGCCAGCGTTCGGCCGGAATGTGAGTCACGCCCACAACGTGACACCGCGACGCTTCCAGGCGAACATCCAGTCGGTGCGTGCCGTGGTGAAGGGCAGCGTCAAGCGAATCAAGGTGTGCACCCGCTGCATTCGATCGAATAAGGTCGTCAAGGCAGCCTAGCCGCGACCAGACGAGCAGCCCGCACGGCCCGAGCGTCGGTTTCTCCAACCACACCGTGCACGCAACAGCTGAATCGATCCAAACCAAGCACGCGGCTGCAGCGATCGGACCCTACTCCCAGGCTGTCCGCTCCGGTCCGTTGCTGTTCGTCTCAGGCCAGCTTCCACTCGACCCCGCGACCGGACAGGTCGTCTCAGACGACGTCAGGGAGCAGAGTCACCGCGTATTGAAGAGCCTCACCGGCATTCTCGAAGCTGCGGGAGGATCGCTAAAAGATGTTGTGCGAACAACCGTTTTTCTGACCGACCTGAGCGACTTCGCAGCCGTGAACGAGGTATATGCGACCTATTTCACCACGCCATTCCCGACACGATCAACCGTCCAGGTCGCTGCACTCCCAAAGGCAGTTTGTATCGAAATAGACGCGATCGCAGTGCTCCCCTGACCCGATGACCGTGCCAACCACGTCAACTCGCCTCGCGCAAGACCCGCTCCACATCGAGCACACCCGGCACTCCCGTCACCGCCTTGATGACTCGCTGCAAGTGCTTCAGATCCTTGATGTCGAGCGTCATGCTGATCCGGCCATGGCTGTCGTCTCGTGAGATCGCCTCGACCTTTCGCACGTTGATATCGATGTCGGCGATGCGTGAGGTCACGTCGGCCAAGATCCCTTGCCGATCTTCCACCTGAATGGTCAGGCTTACCGTGAAGGCGCTCGCCTCACCGCTCTTGGCGTCACCCCACACGACCGCGATTCGACGTTCCGCATCGTACAAGAGGTTCACCACGTTCGGACAGGTCGCCGAATGCACAGACACGCCCTTCCCACGCGTCACATACCCGACAATCTTCTCTCCCCTGATCGGATTGCAGCAGCGAGCGCGATACACCATGAGGTCGTCGAACCCTTCGACCTTGATCTTTTCTTCACTCGGCCGGAGTACGCGTCGAACAACCGACTTGAGGGCGGTCTCCCCCGATCTCTCCTCGAGCTGCTCTCGAGGAACCAGTTTTCCTACGACGGCAACTGGCGACACCTTTCCGTATCCGATCGCTGCGAAAAGATCGTCTCCCTTTCTCGATCCGAAATCGCTCGCGACCTCATCGAGTCTGTCGCCGTCGAGTACCTTCCGCGTGCTCAGGGAGAACCGTCGCAGCTCCTTGTCGAGGAGCTTGCGCCCAAGGTCAACGGCACGTGTCTTCTCCTCGGCGTGGATGAACTGCTTGATCTTGTTCCGCGCCCTCGACGTCGCCACGAAGTTGAGCCAATCTCGACTCGGCTTGTGACCGGATGCTGTTACGACCTCGACGATATCGCCGCTTCCGAGCTGCGTTCGGAGCGGAACCATCCTGCCGTTGACCCGCGCACCAACACATGTGTGACCCACGTCGGTGTGTACGGAATAGGCAAAATCCACCGGCGTCGCCCTGCGCGGCAGCGCCTTGACCTGGCCCTTCGGGGTAAATGTGTAGACCTCCTCTGGATACAGATCGACCTTCAGGCTGTGGATGAACTCCCCGGGGTCGCGCACCTCTTGCTGCCATTCGAGCAACTGCCGGAGCCACCGAAAGTACTGCTCATCTGCCTTCGCCCCGACTCGACCCTCCTTGTACTTCCAGTGAGCCGCAATGCCATCCTCGGCCACGCGATGCATCTCCTCGGTCCGGATCTGCACCTCAAAGGGGAAACCGCGGTCGCTGACGAGCGAGGTGTGGAGGGATTGATACCCGTTCGGACGCGGCATCGCGATGAAATCCTTGAAACGGCCCGGCACCGGCGACCAGATGTGGTGGATGATGCCAAGCGCCGCGTAACAGTCCTTGACCGAACGAGTGATCACCCGGAGGGCGATCAAGTCATACACCTCGTCGAGACTGACCTTCTGCCGACGTACTTTCTGCCGGATACTGAACAGCCGCTTCACACGCCCCTCAAGCGTCACGACCGGTATCTTCGCCTCGGAAAGCTTGTCCCTTAGGGAACGCTCGAGATCCGCGACAGTTCGCTCCGTCGCCCGGCGTCGCTCATCAACCCATGCTCGGAGATTCTCATAGGTCTCAGGCTCAAGGTGCTGAAAAGCAAGCTCTTCCAGTTCGTTCTTGATCTTGCTCATGCCCAGACGACTGGCAATAGGCGCGTAGATATCAAGCGTCTCTTGGGCAATCTTGATCCGTTGTCCTTCCTTCAAATGTCCAAGCGTCTGCATGTTGTGCAGGCGGTCCGCCAGCTTCACCAGGATGACCCGCACATCGTCCACCATGGCCAGTAGCATCCTGCGAAAGTTCTCGGCCTGGCGTTCCTCACTTGATGAGAAGGGAATTGTGCTGATCTTGGTGACGCCCTCGACGACGTGCGCCACCTCTAGGCCAAAGAGCTCTCTAACGCTATCGATTGTGGTGAGCGTGTCTTCGACAACGTCATGAAGCAGCCCTGCGGCGATCGCCACATCGTCGAGCTTCATGTCGGCCACCAGTAGCGCGACCTGGAGCGGATGGGTGATGTAGTCCTCTCCGGATCGTCGCCGCTGACCGGAATGTTCGACCGCTGAAAACTCGTAAGCGCGGCGCAGCAGATCGGTGTCTGAGTCTGGGTTGTGGCTCTTGGCCTTTGCCGCCAGGTCGTCGAAGCTGGTCATGCCGAGCACATGCAGGAGCGCAGGAGGCACGCAACTGCTTTCAAGGGAACGAGATGGGAGGACTCCACCTCTCGAACGCCATCATACGGGGCGCAACAGGGGCGGTCAAGAGTCTGCTCGGCGGAAGGGCCGTACGAACAAAAGCCGGCTGCCAAACGGCGGCCGGCTACCAGTTCGCACTTGCTGCTCGCAGCTCTACGCCTCGCCAGCGGCCGCTGCACCCTCCCGCTGCTGCTTCTGTAGATCCTCAGCCATGCTGCGCAGATCATCCGCTTCCGCGATGAGCTCGTCTCGCACGTCGAGATCTTCGGTTTCGTTCGCCTGCATCCGGAGCAGAATGTTCTTGTAGACGAGCGCATCGACATATCGAGGGTTCAGATCCAGAGCGCGGTCGCCAGCCTCGAGGCCGGCCAAGATATATTCGCGCTTCTGATCCTTCGTGATGCGGAAGTCGCGAAACGCCTTCTCCCAGTAGAAGGTCGAGATCGTGTAAAACGCTTCTGGATTATCAGGTTCGATCTGCGCCCGCTGTTCGAGCGATTCGATGGTCAACTCAAATTCACCAGCTCGATTGTAGAACCCCGCCAGCTGCAGGTACACGATCGGATCCTCGGACCGGAAGCTCCGAACCGCTTGATAGATCGATTCCGCATCCTCGAACAGCCCTGCCTCTTCATACAGCTGAGCCAGCCGGTAATAGTTGTCAGAGTTCTCCGGGTCATCGAGGATCATGGCGCGAAGGACCGGCTCTGACCGCGAAGGGTCATTCGCCTTGTCCGAACCAAACGCCGCCACGAGGTACTGCATTGAGAGCAACGGGAGGCCAGGATGTCTCTCATTGTCGATCTTCTCCGCTGCCAGCTCGTAGTACCTGATGGCCTCGTCGAGGGTCTGCAAGCTCTCAGCATCTCGACTTCCCGGTCGAAACAGGTTGTCGTACGAATTCCCGATGTAGAAGTACGCCGGCGTCAGATTCTGCGCGAGCTCACTCTCGCCACCGCTTTCGTCAATCACAACAACGACTTCTTCGTACAACTCGATCGCTTCCTCGTAGAAGCCACGACCGTACGCGATGTTCGCGTCCTTGAACGTTCGCACTGCGCCAAGCTCTTCAAAGAAGGTGCATCCAGAAACTGGAATGACAAGGAAGGTGATTGCGATCGCCGCGAAGAAGTTCCGTTGCATGAATCCGTACCCCTAGTCTCCAACCGGCGCCACACCGCCAGCCCGACGCATTGCCTCCGTCACAATCCCGACCTTAGTCACGCCAGCACCCTTGGCCGCATCGATCACTTCGATGATGTCGCCATAGGTCAGCGTGCCCGCACCCGCGATGAACATCGTCTTCTCGCGCCGTGTCTCGAAAATATCCCGCAACCGCGTCTCGAGCTGCGGCAGGGTGACGTCCTGATTGTTGATCGCAATCTGCCGGTCGGCCGAATACACCAACATGATTTGGCTGGCGTCAGTGGCTGCCTGTTGTGAGCCTTGAGTCTCGAGGGGCAGGTTGATGTCGACGCCTCGTTGACCGAGCGGGAGCGCCGCCAAGAAGATGACGATCAGAACCAGCAACACGTCGATGAACGGCGTGATGTTGATTTCATGGTTTTCCTCTGGCCGTTCAGCCTCGAGAACGGTCTCCGCTCCATGGTGTTTGTGAGCGTGCGATGCCATGATCTAGTCTCCCGAAGTATTCGCGCCTGGTCGCTCGGCGACCAGACCGATATTCTCGACACCAACTCGCTGCAGCTGGTCGAACACTCGCATCACTTCCGAGTAACGCGCACCCTCGTCTGCCTTAATGAGCACGAGCCGCTCGAGCTTCCGGTCGAGCGCACTCTGGATCGCCGTCAACAACGACCGGTCCTCGGTGAGGATATTGTCGACATAGAAGCGCCCCTGTTGATCAACGTGAATAACGGTCTGCTCGTCGTTGTCGATCTTTTCCTCAGTGTTGATAGCCTCCGGCAACCTGACCGGGACCCCTGCCTGCAAGAGCGGAGCGATCAACATGACAATGATCAGCAGCACCAACATCACGTCGGCAAGCGGCGTCACGTTGATCTGAGAGTTTAGCTCACTCGTTTGTTTCCCGACGGTCATTCCCATGGCGAACCCTCCTCAACTCCGACTAACAACGGGTCACTCATGTCCGCGCACGCGGCCGACACAGTCCGCCGCGGCAGACTGGAGTCACCTAGGACTTCTTGATGAAGTAGTCGACCAGCTCGGACGACGAGTTATCCATCTCGACGTTGAAGTATTCGATCTTGCCGGTGAGATAGTTGTAAAACCAGACCGCCGGAATCGCCACGAACAGCCCAACGGCGGTCCCAACCAGCGCCTCCGAAATACCACCCGACACCGCACCCAGTCCACCTGACCCGGTCGTTGCAATCCCCTGGAAGGCGTTGATGACGCCGAGGGTCGTTGCCAGTAGCCCCACGAACACGGCGGTCGACCCGATCGTCGCCAACACGCCCATCCCCTTCTTAAGGTCAGCGGCCGTCAGAGCCGCCGCCCGCTGAATCGCGCGACGGACACTGTCAACGATGTCGTCCTTCTCCAGCTCGACGCCGGTATCCTTCTGGAATTGATACTCCTGCAGACCAGCGAGGACGACCTTGCTCAGATGGCTATACCGAAAGATCTTCGACTGTGACACAGCAATCCCGTCCTTCAGCTTTCCATCTTTGAGATGCTTGGCCACTTGGGGCGCGAACGCCTTCGACTGCTTCGTCGCTTGCGAGAACGTGAAGAGTCTTTCGAAGAACACACCAACCGACCACATCGACATCAGCGCCAGAATCAACATCAGCAGCTTGACCGGCAAGCCCATTTCTTCCCACAGTACAATTAAGTCCATCTAGTTCCTCCTCAACCTCTCTAGCCTGTCAACGATGCACGAGCACAATGACTCTATTCGCGGCTTGATTCTCACGTTCTAATTCAAGGTGAAGTTCACGGTCACGGTCATGATGACCGGCACTGGAACACCGTTGAGCAGCGTCGGTGTGTATACCCATTGCCTCACGGCCTCGATCGCCGCGTCATCAAGCAGCGGCACCGAGCGTAGAACCTTCACGTCGGTCACGTTGCCATTCGGCCCGATCACAGCTTCGAGAATCACCACGCCCTGCACGCGGGCTGCCTGAGCCACCGTCGGATACGCGGGAGGCACGTCCGTCACCTTGGTCGGCGGCGAGATGTTTCCACCAACCCGTACCGGCTCCGGCGGCGGCGGTGGTGGCGGCGGCGCCTGGGGCATACCACCGACAATCCCGCCAACCACACCTGAAGCGACGCCTGATTCGACACCACTGACCTCGGAGGGGTCGAAGACAGGTTCGGGCGCGATGACTTCCGGAGCCACGATCGGCGCCGCGTTCGGGTTAACTACTGGAACGGGCGGGGGTGCCTCGGCGGGTCTCGGGGGTGGTGGTGGCGGCGGGGGTGGCGGTGGCGGCGGCGGAGCAGCAACGAACGCCATCATCGACGCCGGTGTGGGCAATGCGTCGACCGCCAGCAGAGGCACGATAAGAATCGCCCCAATGCCCACCACGTGCGCCACGATCGAGAGCGGCACCGTGTACCATCTCTGTGTGCCCACCCTGATCGATGGGTTTGCGATTTCGCCAAACATTTGACCGGCCACCAGAGTCCTCCTCACCGCCCGTAAGACGTGGGCGCCGCCGCTAAGGAGCGTCGATTATATGTGGGCGCCAAAACACTGTCAACGATTCTGACTAACACATTTGTTAGCCCAGTGAAAATGGCGTAAAACCGTAAAATGAGCGGCGTCGGCCTCCATGAGTTCGTCATCCTAGGCCCTCCGAGATCTGTTAGACCCCGGCGGCGAAAGAATGACCTCATCCCATCCAAGCCACGACGAGTGGCGCGAAGATCACCGCCACGATGCTCATGAGCTTAATCAGGATATTCAGACTCGGCCCCGAGGTATCCTTGAAAGGATCACCCACGGTGTCGCCGATAACCGCCGCTTTGTGCGGTTCCGAGCCCTTCCCTCCGTGGTGCCCCTCCTCGATGTACTTCTTCGCGTTGTCCCAGACACCTCCGGCGTTCGCCATCATCAAGGCCATCAGAACCCCGGTGACCAGTGCACCAGCCAGCAGGCCGCCGAGCCCAGAGACCCCCAGAAGGAATCCTGTGACGACGGGCGCCGAGACCGCGAGCAGCCCAGGGATAATCATCTCGCGAATCGCGGCCTTCGTCGAAATCTCGACGCAGCGAGCCGAATCAGGCTCGGCCGTCCCTTCCATGAGCCCGGTGATCTCACGGAACTGCCTTCGCACTTCCTCGATCATCTTGGCGGCCGACCGCCCAACGGCGTTCATCGTCAGGGCCGCGAAGATGAACGGCAGCATTCCACCGATCAGCATGCCGATCAGGACGTTCGGATTGTCCAGATTCAGGCTGAGCAGCCGCTCGTCGAACACACCCGGCCCACCCGCCGCGTCGATCGCCTCGGCCGCCTTGGTTCTAAACGTGCTGAAGAGCGCCAACGCCGTCAGCGCCGCCGACCCTATGGCAAAGCCCTTGCCCATTGCTGCGGTCGTATTGCCCACCGCATCGAGAGCATCGGTCCTCTGCCGCACGTACGGCTCGCACTTGCTCATCTCCGCGATCCCGCCCGCATTGTCCGCCACCGGGCCGTAGGCATCGACGCCGAGGCTGATTCCAAGCGTCGATAGCATGCCGACAGCAGCGATAGCGATGCCGTACAGCGCTGCGAACGCGAAGCTGACGTAGATGGCCAGCGCGATTACGATGATCGGTAGCCCGCACGACATCATCCCGACGCCGAGGCCCGCGATGATGTTGGTAGCGGGACCTGTCTCGGATTGCTGGGCGATATGATGAGCTGGCGGTTTGTCCTTCCCTGTGTAGTATTCGGTGATCTGACCGATGGCGACGCCGGCAACCAGGCCAACCAGAACACACCACAGGACCGCCATGGGAATATCTAGAAGGACCACGAGACCCAAAGCGGCCACAAGAACGATCGCCGACGCCACCAGCAGACCACGGTGCAACGCCCACCCAATCTTGCTTTCGTCGTTGGTGCTGACCGCGAAGGTGCCCACAATCGACGACAGAATACCGGCGCCAGCCAGCAGGATTGGGAATAGCACCAGCGAATTCTGAAGAGCGGCAAAACCCGACTCCTCAACCCCCCAGAGGTCGAACGCGGCCGCAGCCCCAAGAGCCCACGCAAGCGCGATCGACGAGATGATGCTGCCCACGTACGACTCGAACAGGTCGGCTCCCATCCCCGCGACGTCGCCGACATTGTCACCAACGCTGTCGGCAATCGTCGCCGGATTGCGAGGATCGTCTTCTGGGATTCCTGCCTCGACCTTGCCGGAGAGGTCGCCAGCAACGTCCGCCGCCTTCGTGTAGATCCCACCCCCCACTCGGGCAAACAAGGCGATGGAGGACGCACCGAGCGAGAACCCGAACAACTGCTCCACCGCAACCGGTCCGTTCCCGTTCAGCCCATCAAATAGGAAATACAGAACGGCTATGCCCGACGTGCCCAAGGCAACGACGGTCAACCCCATGACCGCACCACTCGAGAAGGCCACACGGAGGGCGTCAGCCAGACTCGTCGTGGCGGCGAAGGTCGTGCGCACCGCGGCACCAGTGGCCGTTCTCATTCCAATCCACCCGGCTGTGGCCGATAGCGCCGCGCCCACGAGAAAACTGACTCCCGTCAAGAACGCGTTGGCGGGCAGGAACAGCACGAGGACCACGAACATGAGCGCCACGAACACTGCGAGTACCGTGTACTCGGTGCGCAGAAACGCCATGGCCCCAGAACGGATCAGCGCGGAAATGCGCTGCATCGTGTCGGTTCCGGGGTCACGTCGATTGATGGATCGGATCAAGAACATCGCGAACAGGGCGGCCGCAACGGGGGCACCCCATCCGAGTACAAAGTAGAGTTGCTGCTCCATTTAATCCCCTATGGGTTGGTTGTGGCTTTCGGTGGACCCACGCAAACCCGTCAACTTAACCTTAATGCGTCATTTTTCTGAGCGAGCAATGACGCTTTGGGATTGAAAAAGGCCTTCCAGTGTGGTTGAAAGGTGGTGCAACCCAACGCCTTCTTCCACACATGAAAGGCCACTGACCGTGAGACGAAGAAAATCCGATTTGCATGCCCGTGTCAATAGGAATCTGCCGCTGGAGTTCGATGACGTTCGCCTCACGTCGTACGCCGGGCTGGAACTCTTGGAGCGCTACCTGCGCACCCGTCGCTTCAATCAGCTGGTGCGCGAGGCGTTTGCCGACCTGCCGCGCTGGGGCGACTTCGGGGTGGTGGTGATGGTGCGGGTGTTCGTCGGGTTGGTGATCGTTGGCGGCCGGCGCCTGCGGCATCTGGCCTACGTCGCCGACGACCCGATCTTCCAGCGGTTCGGCAACGTGCGCGTCGTGCCCACCGCGCGGACGTTGAGTCGGTGGCTGCGGCACTTCACGATGCGGACGGTCACCCGCTTCCAAGCCCTCAACGCGGCCGTCGTGCGCCAGCTGCTGCCCACGCTGGGGCTGCGCACCTGGACGGTCGATGTGGACGGCGTCGTCGTGTCGACGGGGTTGCAGGTCGAACGGGCGGCGCGGGGCTACAACCCGCACCAGCGGAAGGTGCCCAGCTACTACCCGATCATGGCGCACCTGGCCGAAACGACCCACATCCTGCGGGTCAAGAATCGGTCGGGCAACGTCCACGATGGGAAGGCGGGCCTGCCGTTCTTGCGGGCCCTGTGGCCGCAGCTGGTCGGGCTACGCACGGGCGGGGCCCGGCTGCGGTTTCGCATGGATGGGGCGTTTTTCCGCCAGGATGTGCTGCGGTGGTTGCAGGGCCGCGGCGTGGGCTATGCCATCAAAGTCCCGTTCTATCGCTGGCTGGATCTGCAGCGCTACATCCGGGACAGTCCCACCTGGGTGCCGGTGGCGCCCGGCGTGACCGGCTTCGCCGTGCCGGGCGCGGAGACGCCCTGGCACATCCCCGTGACCGTGACCATCTATCGGAAGAAGGTCCACCACCGGGCCACCAAGAACTATCAGCTCGACCTGTTTGATCCTAACGATGGGCACTACGAATACTCGGCGGTCACGAGTAACCTCGCGCTGACGGTCCGCAACTTGTGGTACTTCGCCTGTGGGCGGGGCAACCACGAGAAGACCATCGCGCAGCTCAAGACCGGGCTGGCCTTCCACAGCGTCCCGACCCAGACCTACGCCGCCAACAGTGCGTGGCAGCAGCTCGTGGTGCTCGCCCACAACCTGTTGACGAACTTCCAACTCGAGACGGGCGCCCCGCCGCGGCGCCGCACCCGGAAGCACACCGTCGTGCCCCTGCTGCAGAGCGTGCAGACGCTCCGCTTCGAACTGTTTCATCGGGCCGCCCTGCTGGTCCGCCCCGGTGGCAAGACGCGGTTGCGGATGACCGACAATCTCCCGACGCGTCAGACGTTCACCCGCATTGCCAACGCCCTCGCGAGCGGCTGAGTTTTTGACGCATTAGGGTTAACAACTCATTTTTCAGGCTGTCAAGGAATAGACGGCGTCATGGCTCATTTTCCGCAGGTCGGCGTCCCGCCGGCGCCCGTACCTTCGCCGCCAGTGCCATGCCCCCGGTGAGAAAGACCTGGACACCCTCCTGAACCGAAAGATCGGGATACGACACGACGTCGCTTTGATAGATGTGGATGTCGCCGAAATAGATGTGATTGGTCGGGACATAGACGCAGACCAACTCCTCGGGACCCTGTCCCCGATCGAACACGAACTTCTTCGTGAGAAACCCAAGGACCAACCCGCGGCGAGGGTCGTCCAGCAGCACGACTTTCTTGAAACCCATCTGATTGTCGGGAGAGAAGGCCCCGACGAGCTGCTTGACCGGCCCGTAGACCGCTCTGAAGACGGGCAACCTCAACAAGTACGCCTCGCCTCGTTGAAGAACCTTCCCACCAAGAACGTTCGTCGCGAGCGTACCCACCATGAGGACAACGGCCAGCAGCGTCAGAAGTCCGAGACCCGGAAACTCACGCCCTAGCCACCGCGCATAGACCGGAACCATCACACCGTCGATCAACTGGAACAACCAGACGAACGCCGCGACGCTGATGACAAGCGGAACGATGACGACGAGGCCGGTTGCAAAACTACGCCTGAGCCACTGCATAACGCGAGTCCCTCATCAGAGCAGCGTGAAACCGATGCCAGCGGCCAGCATCAGCCGATACGCCGAGAAGATGTCGAGGGAATGCCCCCCAAGATACTGAATGAAGTACTTCACCGTGAGATACCCGACGACCGCAGAACTGACGATTCCGATCAGGAACAGCCCCGGAGCCCCGCCACCCGGGAGCCCGACGGCGGCGAGATTCAGGGACTCTCGGCCTGCCGCCGCCAGGATGGCCGGAATGCCGAGCAGAAACGAAAACCGCGCCGCTCGCTCTCGGTGTACGCCAAACAGCATGGCGACGGTGAGGACTGCGCCCGACCGCGACACACCGGGAATCAACGCAGCGGCCTGAGCCAGCCCGAGCCAAAACGCCTCGGCTCCGGTCAACGTCGTCTCGGTGCGAGAACGGGACCGCACGCGCTCCGCCACGAGCATCAGGACGGCACCGGCCGCAAGGGCACCGGCCGCGACACCGGCAGTCCGGAGCAAGGAGGTGATGAGGTCTGCAAAGAAGAGTCCCACCAACGCGATCGGGATCGTGCCAATCGCGATACTCCTGAGTAAACGTGCGTGCTCATCCTGGGCGCCGCGGACCGCCGCTGGTGCGGCCGCGATCATTTTGACGATGTCCTGGCGAAAGAAGACGACGACTGCCATCAGCGTCCCGACGTGACACGCGACGTCGAATGCAAGGCCGAACTCGCCGGCTTCCCAGCCAAAAGCGGCGCGAACGAGAATGAGGTGCGCTGAACTGGAAATCGGCAGAAACTCGGTGAGTCCCTGAACCACGCCGAGCAGTGCGGCTTCGAATCCGCTCACACGAGAAAAACGCTGGTCACGATGCGCGGGCCTTTTTGCCCTGTCGACGGGACCGTTGCGACCGCGCGGCCTTCTTCGGCCGCTCTGGAGCACGCTCTGAGGGAGACATCGCCTGCCGCTGCCGCGCCGCGCGCCCCTGAGTAATCGCAATGGCAACGGATGTGGCAATGAAGATCGTCGAATATGTTCCGCTGAACACACCCACCAACATCGTGAAGGCGAACCCTCGAAGGACCTCTCCGCCGAAAAGGAACAGGGCAAGCACGGCAAATCCGGTGGTCCCCGAGGTGATAATCGTTCGGGCCAACGTCTGGTTGATGCTGGTGTTGACCAGTTGGTCGAACTTGTCGCGGCGCATCGCCCTCAGATTCTCGCGCACACGGTCGAAGACGACGATCGAGTCGTTGACCGAGTACCCGGTGATCGTCAGCATCGCAGCAACCACGTTCAGCGAAAGCTCGTAGCCGAACATCGTGAGCAGCGAGAGGGTCACGACGATGTCATGCGCCACCGCAACGATCGCCCCGACGCCGAAGCTGAAACGGAACCGCAGTCCGACATAGATCAGGATGCCGGCCATCGCGAACGCGAACGCGCTTATTCCTCGCTGTTGCAGCTCCTGACCGATAACCGGCCCTACAAGCTCGCGCGAGATGACCTCGAATCCACCCAAACCGCTCGACTCGAGAATCGAGACGACCTGTTCAGCACCCTCCTCGAGACTCGCACCTTGCTCCGGACCCGACTGCGGTAGCCGAATGAGAATCCCATTCCCCGTATCACCGTATTGCTGAACGACCTTGTCGTTCAGCGCCACCAGGGTATCCCGGACGCTGTCCTCTGCAGTCGGCTGCTCGAACTCGAGGACGAGGAGCGTCCCACCGGAGAAATCGATGCCCAGCGGCAGGCCGCCGCGGGAGACAACAAGGGCTAGCCCGGTAACAGTAATGACGAGCGACAAGCCGATGGCGTACCACCGCTTGCCGATGAAGTCGAAACGAGGCTGCTGGGAGAAGAGTGACATCTCGATGCTCGTCTATCTATGCAATCCGACTAGATACTCAGCGTGGCCACCCGCCGGCGTGACAGGACGGCCTCGAACAGCGTCCGCGACACGAACATCGCCGTAAAGACGTTCGAGACCAGACCGATCGCCAGCGTCGTCGCGAACCCGCGAATCGGTCCCGATCCGAACTGGAAAAGAAACGCCGCAGCAATCAGCGAGGCCACGTGGGTATCCAAGATCGTCAGGAAGACCCGGTCGAAGCCAGCGGCGATCGCTGGTTTCACGGCTTTCTGAGCACGCATCTCTTCCTTGATCCGTTCAAAAATCAGGACATTCGAATCGACACCAATGCCAATCGTCAGAATCAGCCCCGCGATGCCTGGGAGCGTCAATACCGCGCCCAGATAGGCCATGAACCCCATCAAGATGAGGAGGTTCAGTCCCACTGCGACGATGGCATTGATCCCCGACAGCCGGTAGTAGACGAGCATGAAAACGGCAACCGCCAACAGACCGGAGACGGATGCGATAACCCCCGCTCGAACCGAATCAGCTCCAAGCGTCGGTCCGATCGTGCGCTCTTCTAGATAGTCCAGCGACGCCGGCAACGCTCCGGAGCGCAGCACAAGAGCGAGGTCAGTCGCTTCCTGCTGCGAGAGCCCAGTAATACGCCCTTCGTCAGTGATCCGACTCTCGATGGTCGGTGCCGAGCTCACTCGGCCATCGAGCAGAATGCCGAGGCTCCGGCCGATGTTCTGCCCAGTCACCTCACCGAACCTGCGGGCGCCCTCACGGTTCAGGGTGAAACTCACGGCCGGCTGGTTGTACTCATCCAGCGACGGACGGGCGTTCCTCAGATCGCGCCCGGTGACGGCAGCAACACGGCGAACGAGATAGTAGACCGTCTCGGACGCACCTCCGGTCAGCGCGGTCGATGAGCCGGTCACGACTTCCATGTCGGTCGGCACGACACCGTTTCTGGTCTGGAGCAGCACCTCGCGGCTAATCGCCGGCCCCTCTTCCACCAGCTTGAGCTCGAGCAGAGCAGTGCTGCGGATGATTTCTTTGGCTCGGGCGACGTCTGACACCCCTGGAAGCTGAACCAGGATCTGATCACCGCCAACCGAGTACGGTGCAACGATCGGCTCGGCAACACCGAGCTCGTTGACTCGCCGCTCGATCGTCAGGATCGCCTGGCGCACTGATTCGTCGCGGAGAGAGCTCTCGACCGGCGTTCGCATTCGATACGTGTAGGTGCCAGCGGCGCCAGTTTCACGGTCGTAGTTGAGAGCCAGGAAGTCCTCGGCCATCTGCCGAAACTCCGCATCGCGGTCGGGTGGCACGCCCTCAATCCGGATCGTGGTGGGATCGACCGCCACGGCGGACGTCACCTCGATCCCCTGTAGGCTCAGCTCCTCGTTCAGCTGCTCAGCGTCTGTCTCACTCTCCAACTGCAACGCGTCGTCGGTCTGGACCCGAAGCACCAGATGGACGCCACCTTCCAGATCGAGTCCGAGCCTTATTCGCTCTTCCGGCGGATAGATCGCAAGTGCCGACAATCCGACGACGCCGATGATCGCCACGAGCTTCCACTGAAGGGTCTTGTTCATGGTCTCTGCCTTGTTCCGCAGCCACCTACCACCGGGTCACGTACGACCGGTGTCCGACACCAACGGTTCCTTGCCTTGATAGCCGCCTATGGCCGAACGTGCGACCTCAATCCGTACCTTGTCGGCCACTTTCAGCTGCACAGAGTTGTCAGTTGTCTTCGCGATCTCGCCATAGATCCCGCTGGTGGTTACTATCTTGTCACCAACCTTCAGGGCCGATTGGAAATCCTCGGCTTTCTTCTGTCGACGCCGCATGGGGAGCAGGATTATGAAATAGAAGATCGCCAGGATCATGGCAAATGGCAGGAACTGAACGAGCAAGCTGGGCTGCCCGGGTCCCGGCTGAGCCATGGCGACGACGAAGGCGCTCCCGTTGGTAACCATCAATCCCCGCCTCCCTCCCTGCCAAGAGGCCGCTCACAGCTCCGCAGTCGGGGCGACGAACAGGCCCAGGCATGGTCGAACGGCGACACACACACGCCGCTCACACCTGCCGCCTGCGGGAGAACGTCTGGTGGAAGGCTTGCCTGAACGTTTCGAACGAGCCGAACACTATAGCTTCACCAATCTGCCTCATAGTGTCAAGGTAAAAGTGCAGGTTATGCAGCGTGTTGAGCGTCGCAGACGAGATTTCGTTCGCGACATAAAGATGCCGCAAATAGGCTCGCGAGAAGCGCCCGCAGGTGTAGCACCCACATTCAGGGTCTACGGGGCCCATGTCTTTCGCGTATCGCGCCTGCTTGATGTTGAGCGGTCCCGTTCGGGTGAACAGTTGGCCGTTTCGCGCGTTTCGAGTCGGCAAAACACAATCGAACATGTCAATTCCACACGCGACCATCTCGACGAGGTCGTCGGGCATTCCCACACCCATCAGGTACCGAGGTCGGCCGGAGGGAAGCAGCGCAGAGGTCTGCCCCGCCACGTCACGCATCTGCGTTGTTGGCTCTCCAACACTCAACCCTCCGATTGCGTACCCCTCAAAACCGACCTCCAACGTCCTCTCGACGCTCTCCCGCCTAAGCTCGGGAAAGACACCGCCCTGGACGATCCCGAACTGCGCCTGGCCCGGGTTCGTTAACCTTTCTGTGTCGCCGCTGTCGCAAAGCTCGAGAAAGGACGTCCGGGCGCGCCGGGCCCACCGGTGCGTACGCTCCATCGATGTCCGGGCCTCCTCGATCGAAACTGGGTAGGGTGTGCACTCGTCGAACGACATCGCGATGTCCGACCCCAGCCGTGCCTGAATCTCAGTCGCACTCTCGGGAGTGAGCAACTGCTCACTCCCGTCGAGGTGTGAGCGAAACCTCACGCCGCGCTCATCCAGGGTCCGCCGACCCCTGAGGCTGAAGACCTGATACCCACCGCTGTCGGTGAGGATAGGACGTGACCACCCCATGAAACGATGGAGCCCCCCGACGCCGCCGATAAGCGCATCGCCTGGGCGCAGGAACAGATGATAGGTGTTCGCGAGCACGATCTCCGCGCCGAGGCTCTCGAGATCACGATGTAGCAGTCCCTTGACAGCGGCGCTGGTGCCAACAGGCAAGAACGCCGGCGTGTTGACGACACCGTGCGGCGTTCTGAACACACCACGCCGAGCGCGCCCATCGACGTGCTTCACCTCGAAGGAAAACGTATCGGACATGACCGTATGTTACTGTCCTCCCTGTCGACATGAAGCGCTTGCGGGTTGGCGTCGTGTACGGTGGTCGATCGAGTGAGCATGAGGTTTCACTCGCCTCTGCCGCCGCCGTTCTTGCCAATCTCGACCCCGATCGGTACGACCCAGTCCCGATCTATGTTCGCCGCGATGGGCGGTGGACGCTTCCATCGCAGTCACCGTCATTGCTCTCGGCGGCGGACGTCATCCAGCAGTCCGGCACACCGGCGAACAGTCAGCACGCTGCGACGGTTGAACCGGAGGTGCATCTCGTCGCCCACCCCGGGAGTGAAACCCTCCTCACGATCCAGCGAGGGACCGCGGCTGATGCGCAGGGCGGCCACACCCGGGTCGATGGTCTGACATTGGACGTCGTCTTTCCGGTCGTCCATGGCCCGTTTGGTGAAGACGGGACGCTCCAAGGGCTTCTGGAGCTCGCCAACGTAGCGTACGTTGGCGCCGGAGTACTTTCCTCCTCAGTCGCGATGGACAAGGCTGTATCGAAGGTGCTCTTCGAGGCTCGGCGGCTGCCCATTGCCGCCTACACGGTGGTTTCAGGACATGAATGGGATGATCGGCGAGCCGAAGCACTTGGTCACGTTGCTGAGCGAATGGCCTTCCCGCTCTTCGTGAAGCCGGCCAATCTTGGTTCCAGCGTCGGCATCAGTAAGGTACACGACGTGGCCGCGCTCGAACAGGCCATCGACGTCGCGCGCCAGTTTGACCGCAAGGTGATTGTCGAGGTCGCCGTGAGCCAGCCGCGGGAGCTAGAGTGTGCGGTGCTGGGAAACGACGATCCTGTGCCGTCGCTTCCAGGTGAAATCATCCCGGCGGGCGAATTCTACGACTACGAAGCGAAGTACCTTCAGGACGATTCGAAGCTGATTGTTCCGGCGAGTCTTACCCAAGATCAAACTGCTCAGATTCAGGCAATGGCAAAGGCAGCGTTCAAGGCGCTCGACTGCGCTGGGATGGCGCGGGTAGATTTCCTGATGGACGGATCTTCCGGCCAACTGTTTCTGAATGAGGTCAACACGATACCTGGATTCACCACGATCAGTATGTACGCGAAGATGTGGGAAGCGTCGGGCACGAGTTATCCGCAGTTGCTCGACAGACTCATCGAGCTTGCATTTGATCGTCACACCCAGAAGCAAACCCTCCGGACAAGCGCGAGATAGACCGGCGCGCCGTCAGTCGTAGTCCAGCACCGACTCGCTGCGCCACACCTCCCGTTCAGGCTCAAGGAAACGATCTGATCAGCCGATGCAAGAGATGAGGGAGTCGGTCGATTGGAGCGCGCTTGAGGTATACAGTTTTTCTCTTTCGAACCGATACAGTCTCACGTACGCAAACGAAACTTTTTGACTTTTCCTTTATTTTGTGCTTGACACACTCGGCTTCTCATCCATAATCTACATCTGGTATGAGGGTGGACGGCTCAGCCCACCTGTTGTGACCCCCGCGTGAGCGAGATGGGAACCTGGCTGAGCAGCCACACATTCCGAGGAGGAAGAATGGCGAAGAAGGCGACCAAGAAGAAGGCGACCAAGAAGAAGGCGACCAAGAAGAAGGCCGCCAAGAAGAAGGCCGCCAAGAAGAAGGCCGCCAAGAAGAAGGGCGCAAAGAAGCGCTAGGTCGGTCTGCCAACGGTTCCCGGGATGACACCGAAGCGTGCATCCCGATCTTTTTGATCTTTCGGGTCGTGTAGGCCCGGAAAACGCAGTCGGCAAGGCCGGCTGTGAGCTCAACACGAAGGGGGGAGAACCCGAATGGCAAAGAAGAAGGCCGCAAAGAAGAAGGCCGCAAAGAAGAAGGCCACAAAGAAAAAGGCCACCAAAAAGAAGGCCGCGAAGAAGAAGGGCGCAAAGAAGCGCTAGCGTCGGCTTTCACTCTGAAAAAGGGGGCTTTGATGCCCCCTTTTTTTTTGCCACGGATGCAGGGACCACCCCTATTCAAAACGGCGTCACACCGTCCCACACGCGAACCCTGCGGATTGTATCGTGGCGTTCGATCCGGTCGACCACGTCCATCCCCGCGACCACGCGGGCAAACACCGTATACCGACCATCCAGATGCGGTTGCGGCGAGTGGGTGATGAAGAACTGGCTGCCCCCCGTATCTTGCCAATCGAGCGCCATCCCAACCGTGCCTCGGAGAAACGGTAAGTGGTTGAGCTCGTCGCGCAACGTGTACCCGGCCCCTCCCTCGCCGTCGCCTCGAGGATCACCACCCTGCACGACATAGTTCGGAACCACCCTGTGAAACAGGAGACCATCGTAGAACCCGCTCCGGGCCAACACCATGAAGTTGTCAGCAGTCAGCGGCGCATCGAGCACGTTCAACTCAAGCTCGATCGTGCCGTGGGCAACTTCGACATAGACGCGAGGGGAAACCGTCGGTCTCACGAGATGGGACGCCGCGAAGTTCACGCTCCGCCTCCCGGGAGCTGGGCGGATCGCGTGCTGGTGCTCACCGTCGACCGGGAGCGCGCGTAAGCCCTCCGCCGCTCGAACGCGGACGGCCCAGTCTGGATCGTCCAGTGCGGCGAACAGTACGTCCTGAGCCGTCGAACCCCCAACTGCCGCAAGCGCGTCAACTATCGCCGCGCGAGCCAGATACGAGGGATCATCCCGCGCAGCCTCAAAGGCATCCACCAGGGCAGCCGTGATCTCATCGCTGCCGCCTGATTCCCGCGACCCACGCTCGCCGAGGAGCGTCGCCGCTGTCTTGCGGACGACAACATCGTCGCTCATGAGGCGACTGACCAACACCTCCACGAGGTCGTCGTCCGGCATCCCTAGAGTGGCAAGAGACCGCAACACGAAAGGAATGACGCGCGGCTCGTCATCACCTAGCAGCCCCACGAGATGGGGAGCTGCGGTCCCAGCGTCGACGTATGCCAACGCTTCTGCACGCGCCGCTCGTACTCGCCAATCGGGGTCTTGCCCGAGCCCGGACAAGACCAGCATGAACGTCTCCGGGTCGTTCCGCGCCAGCGCCTTCAACGCCGCAGCCCTCATCGGTGGCCAAGGGACCGTCATCAACTCGACGAACATCGCCGTACTACCCGGAGCCGGTCGCAGCTCGAGGGCTTCGAGCGTCGCAAGACGTAACGTCGGCGATAACTCCGGGGTCAGGGCAAACTGATACAGCTCCTCGCCCACTCTTGGGTCGTCAACTTGCGCGAGGGCACGGATCGCGGACGCAACAACGTGTGTATCGCGCCTTTCCAGATCGAGAAGCGCGGTCAGGGGATCGACAGCCTCTGGACCTCCGATCGCGCCCAATCCCCGCGCGGCGAACGACACGCCGACACTTCCCTGGACACCAGCGAGAGTAATGAGCGCGTCCAGGGCACGCGGATCGCCGGTGCCCTGAAGGGCATACGCAACCGGCCACCACCAGAGGATCGGCTGTCCCGTTTCCTGCAGAACGGCCCTTGCAAGCGGCTCGTATGCTCCCAGCGCACTCAGCGCATAGAGACCCAGGCGAAACGCCTCAATCTCAGGGCTCAGTGGGTAGGAAAGATCATCGGGCTCGAGATCGAACGCCGCCGAAACGTACGAGCGCACCAAACCACCAATCGACTCACCAGCGTCAACGGCCCCGATTCGGCCCAAGGCCTCGGCGGCCCGCCCTTGCACCATTGGTTCAGGGTCCTGGAGCATCTCGACTAGTGCAGGAGCCGCAGTCACATCCCCGATCAACCCCAGAGCGAAGGCGGACGCTTGACGGACCTCCATCACTGGATCTGAAAGCGCGGAGATGAGAGGACGCACCCCCTCCGACAGTCGGACACGCCCGATCGCCAACGCGGCCCGGCGACGCAACTGCGGCTCGGGGTCCATAAGAAGCGCAACGAGGTCTGGCTCAGGACGCAGCGACACCGGGGTGTCTGGAGTCACCGGGGTGGCCTCCGCCGTGGCATCCGGCACGATCGCGGTCTCCGGAACATCGCGAAGCACACGCTGGTTCTCAAGTCTGAGAATCCAGCTCACCTTCTCGTCGAAGGACGGCGGCTCCACGGGTACAACGGTGGGCGTTCCGACGCAGGCAACCGCCAGGAGAGTGAGGAGACCGATACCAGAGACCGTCAGGCCACTGGCGGACGTCGCCGGCTTCGCCTGCACCACGATGCGCACGAGGCCGCTCAGAGCTTCAGACATACCGCGGCGGCGATAATAGCATGCGCGTTTGGCTCGAACTCGGCTGCTATACTGCCGACCATATTGGACTTCCGCTACATCGCCATCGAGGGTCCGATCGGTGGCGGCAAGACAGCACTTGCTCAGCACTTGGGCATTCGACTCGATGCAGCAGTGATTCTGGACGAGCCCGAAAACCCTTTCGTCGCTGACCTTTACAGCGGACGCCCCGGAGCGGCGTTCCAGGCCCAGCTATTCTCCGTCCTCACACGGCATCGGCAACAAACGTCGTTTCGACAGACAGACCTTTTTAATCAGCTGACGATTTCTGATTATCTGTTCGACAAGGACAAGATCTACGCCTATCTGAATCTCGACGACAACGAGCTGTTCATCTATCAGCGACTCTACGACTTACTTGCGACCGACGTTGCCGCGCCTGACCTTGTGGTGTATCTACAGACGCCAACCAAGGTGCTCTGCCAACGTGCTCGGAAGCGCCGCCGCCGCGATGCAGACTCGGCTGTCCCGGACGACGAGTATCTTGGTGAGCTGAACGAGGCCTATACACATTTCTTCTACCACTACAGCGCAACGCCGTTACTCGTCGTTGACACCTCCCAGTTCGACCTCGAATGGGGGGACACGGATCTCGACGACCTCATCAAGCAGCTGCACGACATGGGCCGCGGCACGCGTTACTACGTGCCGCGAACTGGTAGCTCCTGACACTGCCACGCGATGACCGAGGCGTCGCCCCTCGAATTCCTTTTCGGCCTCCAGCAGCACGGCGTCAAGCTGGGACTCGAGAAGATTGCCCTGCTCTGCGACGCGCTGGGACATCCCGAAGGCTCGTTCCGTTCGGTGCTTGTGGCCGGCACAAACGGCAAGGGGTCGGTCGCGGCCATCGTGGATACCACGCTGCAGGCTGCCGGCCTGCGGACCGGCCGATTCACATCGCCGCACCTGGTCGACCTGGAGGAGCGATTCTGCATCAACGGCGCCTGTGTCTCACGGCGTGATCTGACCTCCCTGGCCCAAGTGCTGCAGAACACAGTTGGCGAGCTCCTGACGTCCGGCAACCTAGAAACACCACCGACGTTCTTCGAAGCCACAACCGCGATCGCCTTCATGCTGTTTCAAAGAACCGGCGTAGAAGTCGCTGTCCTCGAGGTCGGCATGGGCGGTCGCTTCGACGCGACAAACATCGTGTCCCCGGCTGCGACCGCTATCACGTCGGTTGACCTCGACCACACTCAGTTCCTGGGGAAGACACTGCCAGAGATCGCAGTCGAGAAGGCCGGTGTGGTCAGGCCCGACGGCCTCGTCGTCACCGGAGAGACCAAGCCTCAGGCACTGGATGTGATCCGGCAGATCTGTCGCGAACGCAACGCTCGGCTCGTCGATGTGTCACAGGATGTGAGCATGCGCGTCGCGTTGCGGGACGGTCTGACAGAGCTTGTCATGACGACGCCGCACCGGACCTACGGGCCTCTCGTGCTGTCACTTCGTGGTCGGCATCAGGCTCACAATGCTAGCATCGCCGTCCGCCTGCTGGAGGAACTCGACGATAGACACCCGATTCCCAAGCGGGCGATCGAGGCCGGACTCGTCAGAACCCAGTGGCCCGGCCGTCTCGAGCTCATTCGGGCTGGCGAGAGGGCATGGGCCCTCCTCGACGCTGCGCACAACGTCGCCGCCGCAGCTGCGCTCGGTCGCTATCTGGAGGAGACGTATCCGGGCGGTTTGCCCATTATCCTGGCTGCAATGCGCGACAAGGACGTCGCTGGCATACTCCAGCAGCTCAAGCCGGTGGCGTCGAGGATCGTGTGCACTGCGCCACGTAACCCTCGGGCCTGGCCGGCAGAGGAACTGTCACGAATCGCGGCCCAGCACTGCCCAGGCATCCCACGCACAGTGGCTGACTCTCCAGCCACTGCGCTGGAAGAGGCGTGGCAAGACAACGAAACGATCTGTGTGGCAGGCTCCGTCTACCTCATCGGCGAGGTGCGCGAGATTCTGGTATCAAGAACAACCAGCTTTGCCTCGCCTCCGGGAGGCCCAGAGTAGTATGTCTCGTATGGGTAGGTCCGGCGTCGTTCTTTGTCTTGTCCTAGCCTGCGGACCGGGCGCGGTCTTGCCGGCTTCGGCCCAGCGCTTTCCTGGGCTCCCCTTCGACTCACGACAGTTCACATTCGAGGTCCTCAGTGACAACCACCTCCGGTTGACCGGTGAGGTCGAGCTAGATGGGGACGGATGGGAATTCTATGCGGACCAAGTCGACTTTTTTTCCGACGACACCAGGCTCGTGGCGGTGGGGAACGTCGTGTACGTCGCCGAGGGGGCGCGCCTGGCGGCTGAACGGGCAGAAATCAACACGGATGACTTGACAGGGATCTTCTACGAGGCCGTGGGCTCGGTACATATGGGTGACGAGGCCGAACGGAGCATGTTTGGCTCGCAGGAGCCCGACATGCACTTCTTCGGTGAGACGATCGAGAAGATGGGCCCGGGCACGTATCGGCTGTCCAAGGGTGCGTTCACCAGTTGCACTCAACCCACGCCCCGATGGGAACTGCGGTCGGGCTCGTTCACCATCAACCTTGACGAGTACGCCTTCCTAAAGAACACCGTGCTGGCGGTGAAGGGTGTTCCGGTCTTCTACTTGCCGGTCTTGTATTACCCAATTCAGGACGACGGTCGCGCGACGGGCTTCCTTATGCCGACGTATGGCACATCGACGATTCGTGGAACGAGCCTAAGCAACGCGTTCTTCTGGGCCATCGGTCGGAGCCATGACGCCACCGTTTTCCATGACTGGTTCACCAGTCGCGGGCACGGCACAGGCGCAGAGTATCGCTACACACGTGGGGGTGGGTCGGAAGGCTTCGGCCGTACGTATTTCCTGGACGAGTCGGCCGGAACCGTCTCGCCGAATGGCATCGAGACGCCGATCCCAGCTCGCCGTAGCTTTGAGATTCGTGGCAACGCGCGCCAACAGATCACACGGAACATCACAGCCCGCGGAGCGGTCAACTTCTTCTCCGATGTCACGGTTCAACAGACTTACCACAACAACATTTTCGAGGCGTCGAGCCGTGAGCGGAGCGTGAACGGGAATGTCTCGGGCACGTGGGGCGGATACCGGCTGAGCGGAACGTTCGATGCCAACGAGACGTTCTTCGGGAACCGGTCGGCAACCTTGTGGGGCGGCGGGCCACGGATCAGCTTCGGGCAGGGTCAACGCCAGATCCCGGGGACACCGCTGTATTTCTCGTTTGACACCGAGTACGTCCGGCTGCTCCGGCGCACCACCTTCGACCCGGGTGGCAACGAGACGCAGATCAACTCTGGCCTCCACCGCGCTGACGTGAACCCGGTCATCCAGTTGCCCTTCACACGCTGGCCGTTCCTCACAGTCAACTCATCTGTGGCGTTTCGGTCGACGTATTGGACCGAGCGCCAAGCTAGCGTCGGGCAAGTGGCGCAGGGTATCAGTAGAAACTTCGCCGACCTGCAGTCCCGAATAACTGGTCCGAGTTTTGTCAAGATTTGGGACACCCCGGACAGTGGCTACTCGGAACGGATGAAGCACGTCATCGAACCGTTCGTCAATCTCAGACGTGTCACGTCTATCGACCAGTTCTCTGAGATCGTTCAGCTCGAAGGTGTCGACGCGATCGTCGGCGGCGTCACGCAAGTCACGTACGGTATCAACAACCGCATGTATGCGCGTCTGGCAGGGGGAGGCCAGGCCGGGTCGGCACGAGAGATACTGACGGTCTCGCTCAGCCAGAGCTATTACTCTGATGCGCGCGCCTCGCAGTTTGACCGCAACTTCTCGACCAGCTTCAACGGCACGCCTCCGTCGAATCTTTCCCCTGTGTCTTTGGTTGTGAGGGCGGACGCGATCAGCGCTTCGATGCGCGCGGAGTACGATACCAAGTTCAAGGCAATTCGGACGATCGGCGCCGAAGGAACGTATGACTTTAGGGGCCTCATCCGGACAACGGCCGGCTGGAGTCAACGCCGGTTCATCGCGGAGCTCCCTGGGTTCAACAACCCCAACCGCCTCGACCACTATCTCAATGCCCAGACACGGGTTCAGAACCGAAGCAACACGCTGGGTGGGGCCTACCAGTTCAACTACGACATACTCAGAAACAGGTATCTGCAGCAGCGTGTTGTCGCGTACTACAATGCGCAATGCTGCGGTGTCAGCGTAGAATACCAAACGTTCGACTTCACCGGACTCGGCGGCCGCGCGTTCTTTCCTCGGGATCGGCGATTCAATTTGTCTTTTACTCTGGCGGGTCTAGGTACGTTCTCTAATGTGTTGGGCGCCTTCGGCGCCGGGGACCCGCAGTGAAAGGCCTCATCCTGAGTGGCGGCAAGGGCACACGCTTGCGGCCACTGACCTATACGAGCGCCAAGCAGCTGGTGCCGGTAGCCAACAAGCCGATCTTGTTCTACGGAATCGAGGCACTGGCTGCCGCCGGAATCCGAGAAATAGGGATTGTCGTCGGCGATACAAAGCCCGAGATTCAGCAGGCTGTCGGTGACGGGTCTGCATGGAATGTCTCGGTCACCTACATCGAGCAGGACGCCCCACGCGGGCTCGCACACGCCGTGCTCATCAGCGAACCCTTCCTCCGGACCGAGCCGTTCGTGATGTACCTCGGAGACAACCTGCTCGCGAGCGGCATCACGCCGCTCGTTGAGGAATTCTCGCGCTCACGTCCGGCTGCCCAGATTCTGTTGACCCGCGTTCCTGATCCCCAACGGTTTGGCGTTGCCGAGCTGGAGGGCAACACCGTCATCCGTCTCGTCGAGAAGCCCGCAGAACCGAAGAGCGACCTCGCGCTCGTCGGCGTCTACCTATTCGGGCCTGAGGTCTTCGACGCAGTCAAGCGGATCGCACCAAGCTCCCGGAACGAACTTGAGATCACCGATGCGATACAGGATCTGATCGACCACGGCGAGACAGTCCGCCCGCATATCGTTGAGGGATGGTGGAAGGACACGGGACAACTCGAGGATATATTGGAGGCCAACCGCCTCATCCTCGAGACGCTGAGACGACGTGTCGACGGTGACGTAGGTTCCGAGTGCAGCCTCGAGGGCAAGGTCGTGGTCGAGGCTGGCGCAGTGATTCAGCACTCTGTCGTGCGGGGCCCGGCCATCATAGGAAGCGGAACGAGAATTGAGCATTCCTATATCGGACCGTACACATCCATCATGAACAACGTGGAGATCCGCGGTTCTGAGGTCGAGCACTCGATCGTGTTGGAAGGAAGCACAATCACCGATCTCGCCAACCGAGTCGTTGACAGTTTGATCGGCAAGAACGTTCGGATCTACCGGCAGCCGGTTAAGCCTTCTGCCTATCGGTTCATGCTTGGTGACAACTCAGAAGTTGGTGTTCGATGGTAAGCGGATCACGACCGGCGACAAGCAGGGAGGAACAGCGTGGCCAACCCCACGGTTAACGTACTGGTCACAGGTGGTGCTGGTTTCATTGGCAGCAATTTCGTCAGCTACGCTCTCAACGCCCACTCAGACTGGCATATCACGACACTCGACAAGCTGACATACGCCGGCCGCCTTGAGAATCTCAGAGATCACGAGAACGACGCCCGCCATCGATTCGTACAGGGTGACGTTGCAGATGCTGCCGTCGCGGCGGCGCTCGTTGCAGAGGCCGATGTCATCGTGCACTTCGCCGCTGAGACACATGTGGATCGCTCGATCCATGGCGCTGGGGACTTCGTCACCACCGATGTCTACGGCACGTTCGTCCTGCTCGACGCCGCGCGTCGGTCCTCACGACTGCAGCGCTTCGTTCAGATTTCGACCGATGAGGTGTACGGAAGCGTTCCCGACGGTTCATCGGCGGAGACCGACGAGCTACGGCCCAGGAACCCGTACGCCGCCACGAAAGCCGGCGCGGATAGATTGGCGTATAGCTACTGGGCCACGTATGAAGTGCCCGTGATCATCACGCGGGCCTCTAACAACTACGGACGACGTCAATTTCCAGAAAAGATCATTCCGCTATTCATCACGAACGCACTTGATTCGCAGCCGCTGCCACTCTATGGCGACGGCCGAAACGTTCGCGACTGGCTGCACGTCGACGACCACTGTCGTGCGATCGATCTGCTCGTCGAGCGCGGAACGCCCGGAGAGGTGTACAACATCGGCGGCGGTCACGAGCTCACGAACGTGGAGCTCACGCATCGGATTCTGGAGATTCTCGATCGACCGACGTCGCTCATACGGCGGGTCACCGACCGGCCGGGGCATGACCGGCGCTACTCGGTCGACACGAGCAAGCTCCACGGCGTCGGCTGGAAACCGAAGGTGTCGTTCGACGACGGGTTGGTTTCGGTCGTTGATTGGTATCGCTCGAACGAAAGGTGGTGGCGCCCGATCAAAGAGGGTGACCCATCCTTCCGTTCGTACTACGAGAAACAGTACGGTCAGGGCTAGCCGTCGTCTATGTCGGGCGTCGTCCTCATCACCGGTGCGGCTGGATTCGTTGGAAGCCACCTGATCCAGGCGCTGGCCTCACATGCCGCGGCTGACTCGGTTGTCGCCTGGCGTCGTGCGGCACGCTCTGGTCGCCCAATCTCAGACCACCCCCCGCGCGAATACGGAAGCCCCGCCGATGTCCATTGGGAAGAAGTCGACATCCTGCAGGCCGACGAGGTCCGGGCGGCTATCGATGCCGCCAACCCCAGCAGCATCTACCACTGTGCCGGAGTCGCCAGCGTTCGTGATTCTTGGGACGACACGCGTACGCCGCTCGAAGGAAACGTGAAAGGGACCGACAATCTCCTCCAAGCCGTCGTCTCATCCGGGCTATCAGCAAAGATCCTGATTCCGGGGTCGGCCCTCGTGTATCGACCTGCGAGCCAAGCGCTCAAAGAGGATGGTCCCGTCGGCCCCTTGAGCCCGTATGGCCTGTCAAAGCTTGCGCAAGAGATGCTCGCGCAGCGATACGCCGAGGAAGGCCTCCCTGTACTCAGTACGCGATCGTTTACGCATGTCGGACCTGGTCAATCGGTATCGTATGCAGCGTCAAGCTTCGCCTACCAAATAGCGCAGATCGAGGCCGGACATGCGCCGCCCTTGATTCGCGTCGGAAACCTCGACGCCCAGCGCGATATCACTGATGTTCGAGATACGGTAGGCGCCTACGTTGCTCTTATGGCCCAGGGGTTTCCCGGTCGAATCTACAACGTCTGCTCAGGACAGGCTCACAGAATTGCCGACATTCTGGAAATCCTGCTTGCACAGTCCAGCGTACCCATCAGTATTGAGATCGACGAATCGCGTCTGAGGCCAAGTGACGACCCCGTCCTGGTGGGTGACCCAGCCCGCATCAGACAGGACACCGGTTGGCGGCCCAAGATCCCCCTCCGTCAGACACTTGAAGACCTCCTCGACTACTGGCGGCACACCATCGCGTCCTAAAGCGCTTTTCATGACCGTGTGGCGGCCGAGTACCCGCAGTGCCGAAAATAGTTACGGCATTCGTCAGGGCTGAAGTGCGCCAAGCACTCGCCGAGGAACGGCCAGAGCGTCTCGGTGCTGCGACAGCGAGCGGTGCGAACGAGGGCTTTGAGCTTCGCGAAGCAGAGCTCGATGGGATTGAGGTCCGGGCTGTAAGGTGGCAAGTACCAGAGGGTGGCCCCGGCGGCCTGGATGGCGCGTTGGATGCCGGCGACCTTGTGGGCCCCGAGATTGTCGGCAATGACGATGTCGCCGGGCTGCAGGGTCGGCACCAGGATCTGTTCGATGTAGGCGCGGAAGCTCTCGCCATCGATCGCGCCGTCGAAGACCCCCGGTGCGGTCAGCCCCGTGACCCGCAACGCGGCGAGAAACGTGCTGGTCTGCCAGCGCCCGCAGGGGGCGTGGTCGTGGACGCGCGCGCCGCGCGGTGCCCGGCCGTACCGCCGAAGCAGATTGGTGGTGCTGCCGGTTTCGTCCAGACACACGAGGTGGGCGACATCCCAGGTCGGCGCCGCCGCGTGCCACGCGACCCGCGCGGCCGCGACGTCAGGCCGATCGTGTTCGGACGGGCGGACCGTTTTTTTTAACGGTCAGGCCGAGGGCCCGCACGGCGCGCCAGACCGTCGGCACACTCGCGGGCGTGGCGAGGGCGTCCTTCAGCTCAGCCAGCGTGCGATCCGGGTGCGCCGCAATCAGCGCGGCCAAGGTGTGTAGGTGCGGCTCAAGCATGCAGCGCCGTCCATGTCGCTGGACGCGAGGCGCCACCTCGCCCGTTTCGCGCCGCCGCTGTTTCAGTAGCCGCACCCACGACCCGCTCACGCGGTACTTCGCCGCCACATCGGCCGCCTTCATCCCGGCATCGCTGTCGAGGAGCGCCCGCTCTCGCAGATCCATCGAATAGGCACGCATCGGTCCTCCTGCATCGGTATGCGCAGAAGTACCACGACCGCCCCAGGTAGTACAAGGCCTATTTGAAAAGCGCTTTAGGCGCCAGCGGAAGCCTTGACAAGGCGATCGAAGGCCAGTATCGGCTCAGTCGGCTGACGCTCGAAGCTCTCGTCGACCATCACACATCGGTTGGGCCAACGACGAAGGGACCCATGGTTGTACTACGCGCGCAACTCATACACCGAGCGCGTTAGAGCGGTGATTGGGACACTCCAGGCTCGATACGGGTGATGACGACCCGGAAACCGATGAACGGACGGCGTGCCCCCGGGTCTGCACCGCCGCGTATGGCACAACGGATATTGCGGGCGGGATCGGCGTACGATCCACCACGCATCACCCAAAGCGCGTCCTCATCGAGCCCATCCAGATCATTCGCAGGATCGTACGGGTACGGCTGATAGGGACTCCGCGTGAGCTCCCAGACGTTTCCACTCATGTCGGAAACGTCGAACACACATTCAGGGCACGCAAACGAGCCGACCGATCGTGTCCCGGAGTTTTCGTAATTAGCCCGGTCCGGTCTTAGGTCGTTACCCCACGGGTAGATTCGCCCATCGGATCCACGAGCCGCCTTTTCCCACTGCACCTCTGTCGGGAGACTCACGTGCCAACCGTCATCAAGCAGTCGCACCAGTTGCCCCGGGGTACTGGGCCACGCCCTGAGAGACGCGTCAAGCCACCGGGTGTACGCGATAGCCTCAGGCCAGGACGCCGAGCCGACCGGATGATCGGGAAGCCCACGAAGCGTGGCCCGATCGACGCTGAGTCCGGTCTCCTCGACGAACGATCGAAACTGAGCCACGGTGACCTCGTAACGCCCGATATAGAACGTCGGCACGTCCACCGTGCCCTGCGCAGCAGTCGCCGTCCAGCGCTCGTTGTCGAAAGTTCCCGAGTCACGAATCGGATCGCTCCCCATCAGAAAGCGTCCACGCGGGATTTCCACGAACCCGAGCAGACCATCGTCTGGAAGAAACCCTGCATCCCCACGAAACCCCTCCAGCGCGATGGGACCCTGGGAATCGGCTTCGACGGATGCAGGCTGATCGAGCAAACCAAGCTCCGCTCTTTGGGAGTACATCAACACCGTGGCCACGGCGGTCAGAAGAACAACCGCCAGCAGCCCTGACCGCTCGCTACGATTCGGCATGTGTCCCAACCGTTGATGTGTGCTCACAGGCGAATGCCCAGCCGTGCTCACACGCACGTCCGTGGAGCTCGCGCTCTGACATCTCCATGAGATTCGCCCCACCCTCGCGCAACAGCAACCTGAGGTCGAGAACACGCGGGTTCGCGGAGCGGTGACGTCCGGGCTCCAGAAGATTCAGACAGCCAGCCTGAAACCGAAGCTCGCATGCACGTGAAAAGTAGCGCACGGCCAGCTCCGAATCAGCCTCCGTCACAGTACCCTCCCAGAAGTAGCGGCCCAGCTCGTTGCAGGCCCACCCCGAGTTGTCACTGCAGTACGAGGACTCGATCTGCACGAGACGGTCGCACCCATGCACCCGACCGTCCGCGCACGCCTGCTCCCAGAACGGTATCGTGTCGCCACGATGGGTCCCATCGGTCTTTCCCATGGCGGTCATCGCCAGGAAAAAGATGACCCACACAGACATGAAGGCAAGATTGACACGCGCAGGCAGTATGTCCAGGCTCCAACGTTCCCCCCATCGGTTCCGCAACATGTGAGCGAGTCGGTCGATTCCCTGGACACTTAGATTGAGCAGCGGCACACACAGAAGCTTGTCGTAGAACGTCGGGATACCGACTGAACCGAGAAACACATAGAGACCAAAGACCCCGACACCGTAGAGCACACCGAAGACGAGCTTGCCGAATGGCGTTCTCGGCGACGTTGAGGGGTCTGTGACAAGCAAGTGCAGCCCAAGAAACACCGCCGTCGGAATCTCGGAATCGATGAAATACGGTACGCCCGTAGCGATCGAGTACGTCGCACTCAAACCGAACAACACGACCGCCGCAGCTCCGGCGATCAATGTGATTGAGAAGAAGTACATGACCACCAGACCGATGAGGAACAGGAACCCATAAATCCGCGGCGCCAGGGTTAACGTCGTGGCGATATCCTGCCCCCATGTCAGGTCAGTCGTGTTCGTCCCGATCAGAGCGAGAGAGAAAAGCGCCAACGAGAAAGCAGACGGGTTGAAGATGTGCACGCGACGGCCATCCCGATTCCACCGGACGAATTCCTTTCCCATGAAGCCGATGGCGATCATCACGAACTGGAGATAGAACCAGTCATCCCTGAACCACAAGAACAGATTCGTGCTGAAGATAATTGGTAGCGGGCCGAAACCAAGCGCGTAGGCACCACGCCTCGACCAAGAGAGCAGCATGTCAAAGCCATAGGCGAACATCAGCTGAGCCAGCAACAGCCAGAGATGGTCGTATGCGGGCCGCCAGAAGTAGCCCCAGTACGCAAACACCGCCAGCTGAACAGCCGCCTGGAGGTAGTGCTGAGGGCGCACATCGACTGGCAGTGACGGTGCGGCGGACGTGCTTTTCACACGCAGGTAGAGGACGACGTGCCACACCAGCAGCGCGATCGCGGCCGTCCAGAACGAGCGCGCCAGTATCTGGTTGCTCTGAACGCGAGGGACGAACGCGAGGGCAGCGAGACCAAGCGTAGACGCGAGCGGAACCAGAAAGACCCAGCCGACAGACTGCTGCGCGCGCAGCCGGGAAGTCGCCTGTGGTCCACTTTTCGGCCGCCGACCGTCGCGAGCCCGCTGTCGTCGTCCAGAGCGCATCGAGGTCCTTACCGGAGAGCTGGTTTCTTCTACAGCAGAGGCCCGTCTCGCGCAACCTGAGGCCTGCCTTCGGGCCTAGCGGCGGAGGCCCCTCCCCTCTTCTAGCTTCAAGAGCCCTGGATTCCCGAGGAGGTCGTATCAGGTGGTGCCGAGCAACCGCTGGACCCGCTTCTCAGTTGGCGGATGGGTACTGAACAATGACATTGTGCCGCAACCGGACAACGGTTTGATGATGAACATATGGGCCGTCGCCGGGTTTGCGTTCATTGGTACACGGCGCGAGTACGCATCGATCTTCTTGAGAACAATCTTGTCCGAAAACCAGTCCGAACCGAAGTTCATGACGACCGCCAACCCGAAAGCGATGACCAGGCCGCTCTGCCCCCCGAGCAGCTCGCCAATCACGAGCAGCAGGCCGCTGAGTAGCCCAAGAAAAAAGACCGTCTTTACCGTGTTTCCCATCCTATCGACCTACCCCTCTCATTCCTAGTGTCCCCCAGCTACTCCGCGGCAAGTCGGTCGATGAGACCGGCCAGCAGCGCAGCCCTCCAGGGCAGCTGAGCGACGTCGACGTGTTCATGCAGCGCATGGGCTCCCCCCCCAACTGCGCCAAGGCCATCCAGGGTAGGCACTCCGAGTGCGGCGGTAAGATTGCCGTCAGACCCTCCGCCGGTGCTTCCTTCCTGGAGCTCGTGTCCGAGCTTCGACGCAACCTCCCGCGCTATCTTGAAGAGACGGACGACGGCGTCCGTTCGTTCAAGCGGTGGGCGCGAAAACCCTCCGCCTACCCGAAGCGATGTCCCCGGTAGCACCGACTTCAGGGCCCCGAACGTCGCCTCCACATGCTCGCGGTCAGCCGCCGTCCCTACGCGAACGTCGATCACGCACCGAGCTTCTTCGGCAACGACGTTGGGTCGGGTTCCACCCTCGACTTGCCCGACGTTGACAAGGATGCCGCGCTGATGGTCGCGCAGCTCCTCGAGCGCCACAATCTGTCGAGCGAGTTCATGGATGGCGCTGGCTCCCTTTTCGGGCTCGATTCCCGCATGTGCGGGTGCGCCGTCGACGCACAAGAGATACTCACCGGAGCCTTTGCGAGCCGTCTTGAGAGCTCCGCCGGGCAGCGACGGTTCGAGGACACACACCGCATCACTGTTCCGCGCTTCATTCTCAACCAGGAGACGAGATGAGACACTGCCCCGCTCCTCGTCGGACGTCAGAAGCAGCACGAGCCGTCGACGCGGAAGGGCGTCCAGAGCCGTGAGCGCACGAACCGCGAGCATACCGATCGCAATCCCGGCCTTCATGTCGTAGACGCCGGGACCCGAGAGTCGCCCGGCGCCGTCTTCGATGACGGGCATCCGCTCGATTTGGCCGACCGGCCAGACCGTATCGAAATGACCAAGCAGAAGCAGCTGCTCGGAGCCGCTACCGATGCTCGCGCGGATGTGATCCCCGGCCGCGTCCTGAGCGATCATGTCGACGCTGGCACCGAGCTCCGCTAGCCGCCTCGCGAGCTCAGCGCCACATTGATCGACCCGCTCCTTGTCCGAGGTCGGCGACTCAAGCCGCGCAAGCGCACTGGTTGTCTCGACCAACCAGTCACGCTCGGCTTCGCAGAATCGGAGCACCTTCGCTAGATCCATCCGCCCTCCTGGCACCACCCGGCCTCTCCCAGGCCACCAGTACTTGCGGAGCGCCGCAACCCTCCGCATAATGGTTTGTGTGAAAGCTCGAGCATTAGCAATTGGTCTCACAGTGACGCTGCTGGTAGGAGCGTCGACAACCGCGGGCGGGACTCAGCGCCGACCGGCACGTCCACAGCCTCCGTCGACGCCGACTCGGACCACCCCAGCAACGCCCGTGACGGCTCAGACACCCAGAGTTCCCGACACGGTAGCCCAGGACATCGCTCCGACCGAAGGCCGACTCGGCGTTCCCGTCTATCCCAACGCCGTGTACCTCACCGCGTACGACGCCGGCCGCGGGCAGCGCTACTATATCTTTGGCGCGCGTAGTGGGTTTGACGAGATGGTGCTGTACTACTCCACCATCCTCGACGAACGCGGCGACCGGGTCTTCGATGCTCCTCCGGTTCACATGTTCGAGACGGGACGCTTCGAGGAAAACACCATGGGATTTCCTCCCAGCGTGACGATCAAGGACTACACGTGGAACGGGTCGGATGGGTACCTGAGCCCTTCGCCGGGCGCGACCGATCGGTACCCAACGATCATCCAGATCGTGCCCACGCCCCCTGGGCAAGCACAACGCTAGACCCGTCACTCCACGGGGAGATAGAGACCAGCGCTGCCGTCAAACTCCGCCGACTTTTCCTTCAATCCTGTCTCAATAGCATCCGCGTCGGTAAGACCACGCTCGGTTGCGAAATCTCGCAGCTGCTGCGTGAGTTCCATGCTGCAGAATCTTGGCCCACACATCGAACAGAAGTGTGCGCCTTTGGCGGCGTCGGCGGGTAGCGTCTCGTCATGGTAGGCGCGCGCG
The DNA here is from genome assembly GCA_965223015.1 of Vicinamibacterales bacterium. GTDB lineage: Bacteria > Acidobacteriota > Vicinamibacteria > Vicinamibacterales > UBA8438 > CAUZIB01. Next base: position 169,356 of record CBDCVL010000010.1, read on the forward strand.
GTCAGCGGGTCGAGAGCCAGGTTGAATTGGTCCTCCCAGCGAAACTCGAAACGCGCCTTTGACATGGCATCGTCCCACGTGCGCGCGCGCGGGTGCCCTTTCGCCAGGTCGGCAGCATGAGCGGCGATCTTGTAGGCGATCACGCCCTGCTTGACGTCATCACGATTAGGTAGCCCGAGATGCTCCTTCGGCGTCACGTAGCACAGCATCGCCGTTCCGTACCAGCCGATCATCGCCGCACCGATCGCCGACGTGATGTGGTCATAGCCTGGGGCGACGTCGGTCGTAAGCGGACCAAGGGTGTAGAAGGGTGCTTCCTGGCACCAGTCGAGCTGCTTCTCCATGTTCTCCTTGATCATGTGCATCGGCACATGACCCGGCCCTTCGTTCATGACCTGAACGTCGTGCTCCCACGCGATTCGAGTGAGCTCTCCCTGCGTCTCCAACTCGGCGAACTGGGCCTGGTCGTTGGCATCGGCAATGGAACCAGGGCGCAAACCGTCCCCAAGTGAGAACGACACGTCGTACGCTTTCATGATTTCGCAGATCTCGTGAAAGTGGGTGTACGAGAAATTCTCCTCGTGATGTGCCAGACACCACGTCGCCATGATCGATCCGCCGCGCGACACGATTCCGGTGACGCGCCGTGCGGTGAGTGGGATGTATCGCAACAGTACGCCGGCATGCACCGTAAAGTAGTCGACGCCTTGCTCGGCCTGTTCAATCAGCGTGTCGCGGTAGACCTCCCACGTCAGCTCCTCGGGTCGCCCGCCAACCTTCTCCAACGCCTGGTAGATCGGCACAGTCCCAACCGGTACCGGGGAATTGCGCAGGATCCACTCGCGCGTTTGATGGATGTCATCGCCGGTCGACAGATCCATCGCGGTGTCGGCTCCCCACAGCGTCGCCCATCTCAGCTTTTCCACTTCTTCCTCGATGGACGAAGAGACTGACGAATTTCCAATATTGGCGTTGATCTTGACCAAGAAATGTCGGCCGATCGCCATCGGCTCGAGCTCTGGATGGTTGATGTTGGCTGGGATGATCGCGCGACCGCGTGCAACCTCGGACCGCACGAACTCAGGGTCGAACCCCTCGCGGGTCGCAACGTACTCCATTTCCGGGGTCACAACCCCCTTCCGCGCATAGTGCAACTGGGTGACCGCGCTCTTGCCTCTTCGCACCGCACGACGTAGTCCCTGCGGCGTTATCCCCGGTGCATCGGCGGCATCCCGAACCTGCGTCACGTCGGCACGCTCGAGAATCCACGCCTCCCGGACCGGGGGTAGGCCGATTCGAGGATCGATACCGGACGGACCGCTCGTGTCGTACAGCCGAACGGCCGGTTCCCCTCCTGACAAGGTCACCTCGCGCATGGGCACGCGGACGCGACCCTCCTCGACGTACACCCTACGAGAACCGGGATACGCGTCACCGTAGCCGGATGAACGATCCGACGACGAAACCGGGCTAGTCATTCTTGAAGCTCCTCACGTTGCACGAGGCAGGCGGCAGGACATGTACCGCTCTCCCTACGCCGGTCTAAACCGGATCAGGTTCCAAGGGTCGTTTCTCAATCTTGTACGTGGCACGGCTCCGATCATCCGCGTCCAGTACCGATACCCCTGGCGGTTGGTGACGGCAATATAACATGAGAAAGCTGAAGACGAATGGAGCGACATGCTCTTGAGTCGAAGGGACCGTAGGGTACAGACCCCTATAGTACAATCGCCGAATGCGAATTGCGTTGGGCTCCGATCACGCAGGTGTCGAGCTCAAGACGCACGTGGCTCAGGCTCTTGAAGGGCACCGGCTTGCCTTTCAGGACTTTGGACCGTCGACCGACGTGCCGGTCGACTATCCGGACTATGCAGCGAGCGTCGCGAAGCCAGTCGCATCGGGCCAGTTCGACCGCGGCATCCTTATCTGCGGCACGGGCGTCGGAATGGCGATTGCCGCTAACCAAGGTTCCGGGCATTCGTGCAGCATAGGTGAACGATATCAGTGGGGCCCGTCTGTGCCGAGAGCACAACGACGCCAACATCTTGACGTTGGGCGCGCACACACTCTCCGTGGAACAGGCGCTGTCGATCGTGCAGACATTCTTGGAGACGCAGTTCCAGGGAGGACGTCATAAGCGTCGTGTCGACAAGATCCACGCTATCGAACAGACCAGCTAGAGAGAGCCAAACACGATGCCCAATACGCTCGACCGCACGGCTTCGGACTTGATTCGGACCGTCGCCGAAACAGACCCAGAGATTGCCCAGGCGATTCGAGACGAAGTCAACCGACAGAACACCGGACTTGAGCTCATCGCCTCGGAGAACTTCGTCAGTGCCGCGGTCCTGGAGGCGATGGGATCGGTGCTGACCAACAAGTACGCCGAAGGGTACCCCGGCCGCCGCTACTACGGTGGCTGCGAGTTCGTCGACGTCGCAGAACAATTGGCAATCGACCGCGCCAAGGCGCTATTCGGCGCCGAGCACGCCAACGTGCAACCTCACTCGGGAGCACAGGCCAACATGGCCGTCTACTTTTCGCTTCTCAAGCCGGGCGATACGGTCCTGGGCATGGACCTGGCTCATGGTGGCCATCTCACCCACGGCCACCCGTTGAATTTCTCGGGGCAGCTATACGACATCGTCTCCTACGGTGTCCGCCGCGAGGACGAACAGATCGACTACGACGAGCTGAGCCGGCTGGCACATGAGCGCCGACCGAAACTGATTGTTGTCGGGGCGAGCGCCTACCCGCGACTCATCGATTTTGAGCGAATCTCCGCGGTCGCTACGGAAATCGATGCGGCGGCTGTCACGGACATGGCCCACATCGCAGGTCTCGTTGCGGCAGGCCTTCACCCAAGTCCTGTCCCCCATTCGGACTTCGTCACCACGACCACGCATAAGACCCTCAGAGGTCCGCGGGGGGGGCTCGTGCTGTGCCGCGAGGCCCGTGCCAAGAGTGTGAACAGGTCGGTCTTCCCCGGTGTGCAGGGGGGGCCACTCATGCACATCATCGCCGCCAAGGCGGTGTGTTTCAAGGAAGCGGGCGAGTCGAGCTTCGTCGACTACCAGGCGCGAGTGGTGGCCAACGCGGGACGTCTGGCTAGCTCACTGGTCGACCACGGGTTCCGACTGGTGAGCGGCGGAACGGACAATCACCTCATCCTCGTGGACGTCTTCTCTCAAGGGCTGACGGGCAAGGTTGCTGAAGCGGCTCTCGGACGTGCCGGCATCACGGTCAATAAGAACGCGATCCCGTTCGACCAGAACCCGCCGATGGTCGCGAGCGGCATCCGTCTTGGAACCCCGGCCGTGACGACGCGCGGGATGGGAGAGGCCGAGATGGATCAGATTGGGGAGCTGTTCAGCCGGGTCCTGGCCGCACCCGAGGACGACCGCGTCGCGAGCACCGTCCGTGCCGAAGTCGAGATCTTGTGCCAGAAGTTCCCGCTCTACCCCGACTGAGCGCCAACGTCGACCGGGCGTTCGCCGACGACGGCTCGCTTGCGAGGGCGCTGCCTGCATTCGAACCACGTCCAAGCCAGCGGGAGATGGCTGCGTGTGTCTCTGACATCTTCGAGGATGGCGGGATTCTGCTAGCTGAGGCGGGAACCGGAACCGGAAAGACACTGGCCTATCTCGTTCCAGCGATCCTGAGCCGGCACCGCGTGCTCATATCCACGGGCACGAAGAATCTTCAAGATCAGATCTACTACAAGGACCTCCCGGCCCTTCAGCAAGCGCTTGACGTCCCCTTTACGGCCACATACATGAAGGGACGTGGCAACTACCTCTGCCTCCTCCGGTTCGCCGACATCTCCGACAGCGACGAGCCACGCACACCCGTCGAGCGAGCCTACCTGGGCACACTGAGCCAATGGGTTGAGCAGACCGACACGGGAGATCGGAGCGAGATCGAGGACCTACCAGACGACGTCCCCCTCTGGAGCGAGATCGCAGCCACCTCGGAGAACTGTATCGGTGCGGAGTGCACTCGCTACGACGACTGCTTCATCACACGGATGCGCCAGCGAGCGATGGAGTCGGATTTGGTCGTCGTGAACCACCACCTACTCTGCGCTGATGCTGCGGTCAGGCAGAGCGCCTACGGCGAGGTGATCCCCACATGTACCTACATGATTATCGACGAGGCGCATCAACTCGAAGACGTTGCGACGCAGTATTTCGGTCTTTCGGTCAGTAGCTATCGGCTCGAAGAGCTGGCACGCGATGCACACCGAATCGTGGCACTGAATCACGAAGCCGACCCCCTTCTCACAGGTAACGTTCGTCAGGCTGTCGACGAGACCCGGGACCATGCGCGCACCTTCTTCGGCTCGCTGCTTCGACTGGGCACCACAGGCGATCGGACTCGGGTCACCGCTGAGACGCTCGCGCCGGCGGCGGCCGACGTTGGCAACCTGTTGACGGCGCTCTCTGATCTAGAAGGGACGCTTCTCGGAATCCCAAACGCCTCAGAGGAGACATTGGCTCTCGCGCGCCGTGCGGTCGAGATCCGAGATCAGCTGAAGTTCCTGCTGGGCGCGAGCGGAGGCGATTTCGTGTACTTCCTGGAGGTTCGAGGCCGCGCCGTATTCCTTTGCGCCTCACCGATCGACGTATCTGCGATCGTGCGCGATCATCTACTGCAGCGGAACGCTGGAACTGTCCTCACGTCCGCAACATTGACCGTCGATGGGTCGTTCACGTACATGCGAAATCGCCTTGGCCTCGACGACGCGCTGGAAGTCCAACTTCCATCCGAGTTCGACTTCCGCCGGCAAACCGTTCTGTACTTGCCGCGGCAGATGCCCGACCCGCGGAGTCCGCGATTCGCGTCGGCGGTCGCGGCCGAGCTCGCACAACTCCTTACCGCCACCCGGGGACGGGCGTTCCTCCTGTTCACGAGCTATGCGAATCTCCACGCAGTCCATGAACAGCTCGCACAGACAGTGCCGTTCCCACTGCTCGTCCAGGGCTCAGCCCCACGAACTGTTCTGCTTCGTGAGTTTCGTGCAATACCGCACGCCGTCCTGCTTGCTACGTCGAGCTTCTGGCAAGGTGTCGACGTCGTCGGTGACAGCTTGAGCTGTGTCGCGATCGACAAGCTGCCGTTCGCCTCTCCTGGAGACCCGATCACCGCAGCCAGAATGGAAGCAATCCAAGCCAAGGGTGGAGATCCGTTCAGCGAGTACCAGGTCCCGCTTGCCATCTTGACTCTGCTTCAGGGTCTTGGTCGACTGATCCGGCATAGGGGTGACCGCGGCGTGCTTGCTCTATTCGATCCCAGAATCCTGACGAAGGGATACGGGAAGCAGTTCGTGGCAAGCCTTCCGCCCGCACCCATTACTCGAGACCTGTCCGATGTCCAGAAGTTCTTTGAGCACGGCGTCGAGGGCGCGGTCTCTGACGACCCAGACGAGCTGCAGTAGACTCAAACGAGCTGTGCGTGCTCTCAGAATCGCCGCCGTTGTTTTGTCGGGATTCGTGCCGACGTGCGTGTATCCCGCGGTGGCCCAGACTGGAGGTCAGGTTCGCGGGGCGGTTGTGGATGAGCAAGGCCGTACAGTAGATGGTGCGACGGTCGTTGTCAGCGGCGTAGCGGGCGCCGCGAGCAGAGAGATGCAGACGTCTGCCAGTGGGGAGTACGTGTACGAAGGCCTTCCGTCGGGTCTCTACACGATCAGCGCCGGCCGGGGTGAGCTCGGGAGCGAGATCTTCCGGATTCGCGTCCGCGACAGTCAGACTGTCACGGTCAACTTCGCGCTCGAGCCCGGACGGCGTGCGGCCGCCTATCTGTCCGAAGCCGGCGAACGGGAAGCCCTCGCGCAGATTTTCAGCGATGGGGTCGCCGCGAGTCGTGCCGGGGATAGCGAACGAGCGGTTGAGCAGTTCTCGCGGGCCCTAGAAATCAGCCCGACCTGCCTGGAGTGCCATTTCAACCTCGCGGTCACCTATGTCCAGCTGGATCGCCTCGCCGAGGCTGAGCTGCAGCTTCAGCGTGCCATCGTGCTGCAGCCCGACTATGTCGCTGCGTACTACGGGCTCGCGGACGTGTACGGCCGTCAGGGGCGCAACACCGAGGCTGCCGAGTTGCGGAGTGAGGCCAGGCAAATCTCCATCCAGCGGCTCGACGCAGGGCGTGCACAGGCCAGGGACCGAGTAGCCCAGGGGCTTGCGCTCCTGAACGCGGGCAATCTTGGCGGCGCGATCGGACAGTTTGAAGCTGCGATCGAGCTCGACGTCAGCTTTCCGGAGGCCCACTACTGGCTCGGATTGGCCTTCCAGCAGTCTGGCCTCATGCCACAATCTCGGTCATCTCTCCAGAGGTACCTTCAGTTCGATCCGAACGGGGAGTTTGCGGACCAGACTCGCCAACTGCTCGACAACCTGGCACGATAGTGGCCTCCGAACCGTCGAACGCGAGCCTCGCAGATGTCATCTCCGCAAACGTTGCACGTGTCCGCGACCGCCTCGCCCAGGCCGCCGACCGTGTCGGTCGTGATCCGTCCACCATCCGGCTGGTCGCGATATCGAAGACGTTCCCGGCGTCCCGCATTCGGGCCGGGGTCGCCGCTGGTCTCACAGATTTTGGCGAGAACCGCGTTCAGGAGGCGCTCACAAAGATCTCCGCCATGGACGAGACCGTTGGTCTGGGGATCGCATGGCACCTCATCGGTCATTTGCAGTCCAACAAGGCGCGAAAGGCGGCGGCGGCATTCGCGTGGATCCATTCTGTCGACCGGTTGGACCTCCTGAGCCGACTCGATCAAGCGGCGGACGATCTCGGGACGCGTCCCAATTGCCTCCTACAGGTCGACCTCGCGGGTGAACTGACCAAGCATGGCGCGCCTGTTGACCAGGCGCGACAGATATTGGAGGCTGCAGGCAACTGCTCAGCCGTGAGAGTGCGCGGACTGATGGTCATCCCACCCTGGTCAGAGGACAGCGAACAGGCGCGGCCGTTCTTCAGACGCCTCCGCCAAGTTCGTGACGAACTCGTCGAGGATGGCCATGACCCCGAAATGCTCAGTGAGCTATCGATGGGAATGAGCAACGATTTTGAAGTAGCCATAGAAGAAGGCTCCACGCTCGTGCGCGTGGGAACGGCGATCTTCGGTCGCCGCGGAATCTGACACCGATGTGTGACCACGCGCAGGGGACGGCCCAGGACCGTGTTTCAGCCAGCTGGCTGGGTCAGCCAACCTGCCGCAGCGTCCGACTCCACCTGGTGTCGGTGAAAAAATTGAGAGCGATGGAGCCAATCCGACGAACCGCTCCGACGAGACCAGGCTGCGGAACGAGCTCTTGAGAGCCTGCGTAGGACCAATAGATCACCATGGCCCTACCCTTCACGTGGCCGTGCGGTAGCGCTCCCCAAAATCGGCTATCTTCCGAATTGTCGCGGTTGTCGCCCATCATGAAGTAGTGGCCGACAGGAATAGAGATCGGACCAAAATTGTCGCGGCGATCCAGTACGAGCCCACCCACGCCCCGTGAACCCATCTGTTGCAGGTAAGGCTCGTCCAACGGTTCGCCGTCGATATGCACTCGCTTGTCCCGCACCTCCAGTGTTTCGCCCGGAAGACCAATCACGCGCTTGATAAAGTCCCTCTCCGGCTCCTCCGGGTACTTGAAGACGAGGATGTCCCCCCGCTCGACACTCCCGATCGGAAGCAGACTGCGTTCGAACGCTGTCTCCCACGGGGCGAAGACGAACTTGTTCACCAGCAGGTGATCGCCGATCAGCAGGTTGTGCTCCATCGAGCCTGTCGGAATCTTGAAGGCTTGAACAACCCAGGTTCGGACGAAGAGCGCGAGGATCACCGCAATGATGATCGACTCGAAGTACTCTCGACCGGTCGACTTCCTCACTGCCCCTGGTGTTGACGTCATCCTTCCGAACCGATCTTGAGAACGGCGAGAAACGCCTCCTGTGGAATCTCCACTCGACCAACCCGCTTCATCCTGCGCTTACCCGCCTTCTGCTTCTCCAGCAGTTTTCGCTTTCGGGTGATGTCACCCCCGTAGCACTTGGCCAATACGTTCTTTCGCAAGGCCCGAACCGTCTCCCTGGCAATCACTCTATTGCCGATAGCCGCTTGAATCGCTACATCAAACATCTGCCGCGGAATCAGCTCGCGCATCTTTGTGACGAGCACCCGCCCACGCTGATACGCCATATCACGGTGAACAATGACAGACAGCGCATCGACCGGCTCCTCGTTTACCAAGAGGTCCAATCGGACAAGCGGCGATTCCCAGTACCCCGTCACATGATAGTCGAGTGAAGCGTAGCCCCGCGAGATCGTCTTGAGCCGGTCGTAGAAGTCGAGAACGATTTCGTTGAACGGAAGCTCGTAGGTCACCATGACCCGGTTGGCCGCGTGGTACTCCAGAGCCTTCTGAATCCCCCGCTTCTCCTGACATAGCTTCAGAATAGCCCCGAGGTAATCAGCTGGGGTAAGAATCATCGCGGTGATCACGGGCTCCTCAACCCTCGCGATGCGACCCGCGTCAGGCAGCTTCGCGGGGCTGTCGATTTCGGTGACGTCACCGTTCGTCGTCGTAACCCGATACAGCACGCCCGGAGCGGTCGTCACAAGCTCCATATCGAACTCGCGCTCGAGTCGTTCCTGGACGACCTCCATATGCAACAGTCCCAAGAACCCGCAGCGAAACCCAAACCCGAGCGCAGCCGACGTCTCCGGCTCAAAGAAGAATGACGAATCGTTGAGCCGAAGCTTTTCAAGAGCTTCACGCAAGTCGGGATACTGGTGGCTCTCAACCGGGTAGAGCCCGGCAAAAACCATCGGCTTGAGTTCCATGAATCCCGAAAACGGCTCCGAGGTCGGGTTCGCCGTCTCGGTCACCGTGTCTCCGATCTTCGCGTCACCGACACCCTTGATCCCGGCGATGAGATACCCGACATCGCCAACACCGAGCGCTTCGACCGCAGTTTGCTTGGGTGAAAAGATGCCAACCTGCTCTACCTCGTGATCCTGTCCCAGAGCCAGGAACCGTATCCGCATCTTGGGACGAATCTCACCATCGACGACGCGAATCAGCACAATGACGCCACGGTATTCGTCGTACCACGAGTCAAAGATCAACGCCTTGAGCGGCGCGTCTGCCCGCCCCTGTGGAGGCTGAACGCGGGACACGATTGCCTCGAGGATCTCGCGGGTACCGGTGCCTTCCTTGGCGCTCGCGAGGATCGCAGCTGACGAGTCAAGGCCGATGAGGTCCTCGATCTGCAGACTCACCTCTTCGACCCGGGCGCCTGGGAGGTCAATCTTGTTAATGACAGGGATGATCTCGAGGTCTCCGTCAACAGCCAGGTAGGCGTTGGCCACAGTTTGCGCCTCGACCCCCTGGGCGGCGTCGACCAGCAGCAACGCCCCTTCGCAGGCCGACAGCGACCGGGTGACCTCGTACGAGAAGTCGACGTGCCCGGGGGTGTCGATGAGGTTGAGCACGTAGGTCTGACCATCGTCCGCCACATAGGCCAGGCGCACCGTCTGGGCCTTGATCGTGATCCCACGTTCACGTTCCAGATCCATGCTGTCAAGAACCTGGGCCTCCATCTCGCGAGGACGCAGCGCACCGGTCGCCTCGAGCAATCGGTCGGCTAGAGTCGACTTGCCGTGATCGATGTGGGCGATGATCGAGAAATTTCGAACGAGGTGTTGATGCATCAATGGTTCATCGGCGTCCGAGTCCCGGCTTCGGCCCGGGACATTACCGATCGTCGAGCGGGACGAAGGGCTGGGGATACTCTGGGCCGATATACTCCGCGCGCGGCCGAATCAGTCGGTTGTTGGCGTACTGCTCCAAGGCGTGGGCGGTCCAACCCGAAACGCGGCTCACAGCGAAGATCGGTGTGAACAGCGCGATCGGAATACCAAGAAGGTAGTACGTCGAGGCCGAGTAGAAGTCGACGTTGGCATCGATCTGCTTCTCGGTCTGCATGACCGCCTCGATTCGCTGGCATATCTCAAACCAGCGAAGCTTGCCCGTTCGCTCGCCGACTTCGCGCGACATTCGGCGAAGGTGCGTCGCCCGGGGATCCTCGGTGCGATACACGCGGTGCCCGAAACCTGGCACCTTATCCTTGCGCTGCAACCTGTCCCGGATGAATGAGTCGACACGTTCATCATCAGCATCCTCACCTATCTCGATGAGCATCCGCATCACATCGGCGTTGGCCCCGCCGTGAAGCGGACCCTTGAGCGCGCCGACACCAGCCACGATCGCGGAGTAGATGTCGCTTAGCGTGGCCGCCGTCACTCTGGCAGCAAACGTCGAGGCATTCAGCTCGTGGTCCGCGTGCAGTGTGAGCGCCACGTCGAAGGCCCGCGTCTCGGTCGCACTCGGGCGCTGGCCGGTAAACATCAAGAGGAAGTTCGCCGCATGGCCAAGGACGGGGTCCGGTTCTACGATGCCACCGCCGGCGACCAACCGCCCGTAGGTCGCAACCAGGCTAGCCATCCGTGCCGTCAGCCGTACAGCTTTTCGATAGTTAGCCGCCGGCGAGCTGTCACTTGCTTCCGGGTCGAAATGCGAGAGTGCGGAGGTCAGCGTCCGCAGGGCGTCCATCGCACTGTCGTCTTGACTCAACGGTAATGAGCGCATCAGCCGGAGGACCCCTTCCGGAAGCGAGCGCGCCGCCGCCAACTGGGTCTGGAGATCACCCAGTTCCGCCCGGGTCGGCAGCCGACGATGCCAGAGCAGAAAGCAGACCTCCTCGAAGGTCGCACGGCTGGCCAGATCGTGGATATCGTGCCCTGCGTACGCCAGAACACCCTTGGCACCGTCCAGGTAGCAGATTACGGAAGATGCGGCAACGACGCCCTCGAGCCCGGCCTTCGATGTGGAACCGTTGGTGGTCATCACGACTCGCTTGCCGGCCCGTAGAAGATGCCGGCCACTACTCGTCTCTGAGTCAGAAGACGTAGTCTATCGCAAGCGCTGCACGGCGCGCGCTGGCTCTCGCAAAACGAACCGTGAATCGCAGCGCCAATCCGCGCGAGGAAGGACGTCGTCAACGCAAGCAGCACACCGGGCAAGACGCTGGCGCCTCAGACCGGGGGCCGGGTCAATCACGGGCGACCTGCGTCCGAAGCAGGACGTCAGGACGTGCACGCTGTTGCAGAAGAGTCAGAAGACCCGTGAAGAGAAAACCTGCCTGAAAGAGACACAGAAAGGGCAGCGCTACAAGAAGCCCTTTCGACGCCGCATACAACACCGCTGCGGTGAAATAGAGACCCAAGCCAGTCTCCGCCCACGGCTGGCCTAGCGTTGACAGGCGATACCGTTTCGACAGCCATTCATCACTCTTCCCAATGACGCCGTACTTTGGAGTACGAAGGAACGTACCGCTCCGCCCACGTCGTGCACCAAGCACAGCAAATGTATTCTGGACTGACAATCCGATAGCGACCGCCATCGTCACCGGGATGTGCCACAGACGCCAAACCCAGTCTGACCTGACTTCGCGCTGGCTGACCGCATAAAAATTGACCACCGAGAGCGTCGCTGCCAAGAAGAGCGGAAGATCGATCACAAACAGCGTGAGCGACGCCGTCTCGGCTCGCACGTGCACTGCCGGAACAACCACGACCGCCAGCGCAAGCAGCAGCGGGAAGTTGAGATGCGCAAACAGATGAAACGCCGCCTCCATCTTGATCCGAAACGGGAGCGACGCCCGAAAGACAGCCGGCAGCAGCTTGATCCCGGTCTGGATCGAACCCCGCGCCCATCGATGCTGTTGTGCCCGAAACGCGTTCATCTCGACCGGAAGCTCGGCGGGCGCGACCACATCCGAGAGGAACACAAAGCGCCACCCCGCGAGTTGGGCGCGATAGCTGAGATCTAGATCCTCGGTCAGGGTGTCGCTGTGCCACCCTCCCACTGACTCGATGGCCTCCCGGCGCCACACACCTGCCGTCCCATTGAAGTTGAAGAAAAGACCAGCGCGATTCCGTGCGCCGTGTTCCAGAACGAAGTGCGCATCTAGCAACATCGCCTGCACCCGGGTCAGCAGCGAGTAGTCGCGATTCAAGTGTTCCCATCGCGCCTGAACCATCCCAACCCCCGGGTCGCGAAAGGCTGGCACGACTTGTGACAAGAAGTCCGATCGGGGCAAGAAATCGGCGTCGAAAATGGCGACCAGATCCCCTCGTGCGTGCCGCAGTCCCGCTGCGAGCGCACCAGCCTTGAATCCTGCTCGATGCGCCCTGTGGATGTAGGTGACCTCGAAGCCGCGGGAGACCGCGGCGTCGACGGCGGCGCGCGCGATCATCCGCGTCGCATCTGTTGAGTCGTCGAGCACCTGGACTTCGAATCGGTCGCTCGGATAGTCCTGATTCACGACAGACTCAATCAGCCGCTCGACAACATACATCTCGTTGAAAACTGGGAGTTGAACAGTGACGAAGGGAACGGCAGACACGCCGTCACCGCCTACGTGCGAGGTCGCCATGTCAGCATCCGCGACAGGAGCCCGCCGGCGGTGTTTTGTGTAAAGATACACGAGGTAACAGCGGTGCAAGCCGTACACGCTCAGGCACGCGAGAATGGTGAAGTAAAACCCGAGCAGCAGTGAGGCAAGTGATATCATCGGCGGGACGTCGATGAGGACGCTCGTCCAGTCACCGTACAGTTCGGTGGTCGTCAAGTCAAACCATCCCTCTCTCACGGCTCGCCCCTCAAGACTGTGGTATGAATCGCCAACAGGTACGAAACATCCTAGAGCGTCTCGACGACGGCAGCGTGAGCGTGGAGCAGGCGCAGAATCAGCTCGTCGATATGCTGAATCGCGCTCCATTCGAAGACCTGGGCTTTGCCCGCGTCGACCATCACAGATCAATCAGACAGGGCGCGCCTGAGGTCATCTTCGGGACCGGTAAGACACCCGATCAGATCGCCGCGATCGCGGAGCGAATCGTGTCTGGAGGAAACGCGCTCCTGGTCACGCGCACCGACCAAGCAGCGCACGCCGCTGTTCGGAATGTCGTGCCAGACGCCGAGTTCCATCCCGTCGCACGGTCGATTACACGCCTCGCCACGGCGGCACCCACCGGGCGTGGGGTCATTCTCGTCGTGACGGCAGGAACATCGGACCTTCCGGTTGCCGAAGAGGCGAGGGTCACGTCCGAGACGCTGGGCAATCTGACAGAGACGCTGTACGACGTAGGAGTCGCCGGGTTGCACCGGCTCCTTGCGGAGCGTGAGCGTCTCGAGTCCGCCCGTGTGATCGTCGCTATCGCCGGAATGGAGGGCGCGCTGCCGAGCGTGATCGGTGGCCTCGTGAGCGCCCCGGTTATCGCAGTGCCATCGAGCATCGGGTATGGCGCAAGCTTTGGGGGACTGACCGCGCTGCTGGGCATGCTGAACAGCTGCGCGTCAGGAGTGGCTGTGGTAAACATCGACAATGGATTCGGGGGCGCAGCCATCGCCAGCTCCATCAATCACCTGTCGTAAGGGAGCGACAATGAACGACGGGACGCTCCGGTCGCTCGAGTTCGACCGGATCGTCGAGGCCGTTCGGAGCTTCGCGCTGACACCTCTAGGCGCCACACGACTGGCTGCGCTACGCCCCCTTGCGGAACCGCGCAGTGTCCAGACGGCCCTCGTTGCGACCAGCGAGTGCGTGCGGTACCTGGAATCGAACCCGCCGCTCGCCCTGCAGGCACCATCCGACGTCGAGCGAGCTCTGACGGCATTGGCTGTCGAAGCGCAGGCGCTCGAGCCAGCGCACCTCCTCGGGATTGCCGACTTCCTGACATCGCTGGGGACCGTCCGCCGAGGCGTCGCGAAGGCGGCCGGCGGACCGTATCCCGCTCTTCGCACGATTCTCGACGGTTGTCTCTCGTTCGACCGGGAGGTCAAGCAGATCCGAACGGCGATCGACCCGACCGACGGGGTCGTCGACCACGCGTCTAACGACCTCAAGGTCATTCGCGACCGGCTGCGCAGGCAGCGAAGCCGACTACGCGGAACCCTCGACTCGTATCTACGGGGCACCGACACCGCGAAGTATCTTCAGGAACAGGTCGTCACCGAACGCAACGGCCGATACGTTCTCGTCGTTAGATCTGAACACCGAAACGCTATCCCCGGTATCGTTCACGGAAGCTCAGGAAGCGGTGCGAGCCTGTTTCTCGAGCCTCTCAGCACGGTCGAGATCAACAACGACATCGTTGCGCTAGAGCACGATGAGCACCGGGAGGTTCATCGAATCCTTCTCTCGCTTGCGAATCTCCTTCGGCAGCGCGCGCTTGACCTTCGTACGACCTTGACGGCGGCAACCGACATCGATGTCGTGCAGGCTCGTGCAACATTTTCCCGACTCGTTGACGGCGTCGAGCCGGACCTTTCGACTGACGCCGGTCTCACGTTCATCCAGGCCCGCCACCCCCTGCTCATCCCAGCAGTGTGCCAACGACTCGGCGCCGTCGGAAATACAAACCGACCGCAACCAGTCCCGAACGACATCCACCTGCCGGCCTCGAGTCCCGCCCTCATCGTCACGGGACCGAACACCGGCGGGAAGACTGTGGCACTCAAGACTGCTGGGCTGTTGGCGTTGATGGTTCAAGCCGGCATCCTGATCCCCGTGGCGGCCGGATCGAGAACGGCCGTCTTCCGCACGGTCTTTGCGGACATTGGTGACGAACAGTCAATCGCATCGAATCTCTCAACTTTTTCCGCCCACATCGCCAACATCGTGGCGGTGGAACGGCGGTTGAGCTTGCCAGCATTGGTACTGTTGGACGAGATCGGGGCAGGCACCGATCCTCTCGAGGGAGGAGTGCTGGGCGCTGCAATCGTTGACCACTTTAAGCAGCGTGGTTCGCTCGTGATGGTGACCACCCACAATGACGCGCTCACGTCGTACGCATCGACAACAGCCGGTGTCCGGTGTGCTGGTTTCGGATTCGATCCCGAGACGTTCGCGCCGAGCTATCTTCTAACCTATGACACTCCGGGTCGGAGCTTGGCCCTGGAGATCGCGGCCCGACTGGGGATGGCGCAATCGATTGTCGACGCCGCGCGACGGCGACGGGGCGAACGGGAGGCTCAGCTTGCCGATCATCTCGCAAAGATCGATGATGACCTGCGACGTCTCGAGACCGACCGTCAGCAGCTGATCGACGATCAACGGCTTCTCTCTGCCGAGCGAGACCAGCTTGCGGCAGACCAACGGTCTATCGACGAGCTGAGAGCCACGATGCGTGAGCGACTCTCGACTGGGATCGACGAACAAGTGCGGACCGCACGGATCGCGATTGATACGCTCCTCGAAGAGCTGAGGACCAAAGCGGCAGCGTTGGAGCAAACTGTTGCCGCCCGCACGAAGGCTGGGCAGACCGGTCTGTCGACGGGTGATCTCGGCACACTGAAATCCGAGGCCCGTGCAGCTGTCGACAACATCGCACGTCGGGCCGCGAGCGTTGGCGCAGGACCAGACGCCGGTGCGTCACCAGCTCCGCATTCACCAGCAACGAATCGCCTAGACGGTCACGCAGTCGTACCACCGACCATCGGATCGCGTGTCACCGTCAGCGCTCTGGGTCTCGAGGGACACCTGCTGTCTATACACGGCCAACAGGCCGAAGTCGATCTGCGGGGCAAGCGCCTGCGCGTCTCGCTCCACGAGCTGCGAGCAGTCGGCGGAGGCGGAGATGGAGACCAGGGCGATTTCAGTAACCCAGGCAAGGTCACGGTCAGAGCAGAGACGCACGATGGCCCGCTGCCGGACCTGAACGTGATCGGGTGTACGGTTGATGAAGCCCGGGCCCGGGTGGACAAGCACTTGGACCGAGCGCTACTTCAGGAGCAACGTCACGTCCGCATCATCCACGGCCACGGCACAGGGCGGCTCCGCCGCTCGATCGGGGAACTGCTCGAACAGCACCCCCACGTCGAAAAGTCGGAACAGGCGGCCCCGGAACAGGGCGGACTCGGGGTCACGGTTGTGGAGTTGAAGGAGTAGCGGTGGGTCGTTTTCCGCAGGGTTTCGTCGACGACCTCAAGACGCAGGCGGACATCGTCCAGGTCGTGCAGGACTACGTCCCGCTCAAGAAGGCGGGGGCAACCTTCAAGGGGCTCTGCCCGTTCCATACAGAGAAGACACCATCATTTCACGTCAATGGAGACAAGGGCTTCTTCCACTGCTTCGGCTGCGATGCAGGCGGTGACGTTGTCAAGTTCCTTGAGCTTCAAGAGAAGCTCAGTTTTCCGGAAGCCATTCGCCAGCTCGCGCAACGGTTCGGCCTTCAGGTTCCGGAGTCGGACGATCCCGAGCGCGATGCCGCGACGCAAGCTCGGCGCGAGACCCTGCTGAAGATTCACGAGCTGGCTGCGACGTACTTCCAAGAGCAACTCGCCACGCCGGTCGGCGAGCGTGCCCGCGCCACGCTCGCCCAGCGCGACATCTCGCCAGGTACCATTGAGCGCCTCCGTCTTGGGTATGCTCCGCCCCAGCGAGAAGAGCTCACCCGCAGACTGCTGGACGCCGGACACTCCCGCGAGTTGGTTGTGAGGAGTGGTCTGGCCATCGAACGAGACGGCGGTCAGGTCATCGACCGGTTTCGCAATCGAATCGTGATTCCGATTTGTCGTGACGGCGGGTCAGTTGTGGCGTTCGGCGGGCGGGCCCTCGAACACAGCCAGCAACCGAAATACTTGAACTCCCCAGAGACTGAACTGTACACAAAGGGCCGGACACTCTATGGACTGGACGTGACGAAAGCGGCCATTCGGAAAATTGGCTACGCAGTGATGGTGGAGGGGTACTTTGATTTCGCGCAGGCTCTTCAGGCTGGCGTAGGACCGGTCGTAGCGACCTGCGGAACCGCCGTCACCGACCGACAGGCGCGTCTACTTCGGCGGTTCACGTCTCGAGTCATTCTCAGCTTCGACCCGGATTCCGCCGGCCAGGGGGCCTCGGCGCGATCGGGAGAGCTCCTCCTCTCCGAAGGGTTCCAGGTCAAGGTTGCAGTCCTGAACGAGGGTGAGGACCCAGACACGACGGTTCGCCGGCACGGCGGCAGCCACTACATCGCCCAACTGCGAAAGTCCAAACCGTATTTGGAGTACGTCCTTGACCGCGCCGCCGCTCGAAGGGATTTTTCGCGCGATGAGCAGCGTCGTGGCTTTCTGACGGAAATGCTCGGGGTTGCCGCGAAGATACCTGAGGCGGCCGCGCGCGACCAGTTCGCCGACCGGTTGGCGCACAAGGCACGAATCCTGGAGGACGTTGTCCGGACCGAAATCCGAAAGGCCGCCGTCGCACGCCGTACAACCTTGACCACGCGCGACACTGGCCCGACGGTGAGGGTGACCCCGGCTGAACGGGGACTGATCTGGGCAACGCTATGCGAGCCCGCAACCGCGCAGTCTGTGCTGGCCGGGATGGAACCCGAGGATTTCGACGGCCTGGCTACCACCTCCATTCTGCAGGTCGCACGAACACTCGTAGAGTGGCCCGTGGACACGGTCCGACAATCGCTGCTCGAGCGGCTCGACGAGCGCGAGTCGGCGCTTGCGACTCGTATCGGAGCCGAGCCCGCTGCTCCGGCCGACGCAGAGGACTGTGCCGTCGAGCTTCGACGGCTGCGGTACGAGCGCGAGCGCAGTGCTCTGCAGAACGAGATCGACCGCCAGCAGCAGTTGGGGCCGGAAGCGCCAACGTCGGGAACCCTCGACGTCGATGAACTTCTCAAGCGAAAGCGTGACTTGTTGCAGCGCATCGAAGCCCTGGGAGGGTAGAATCTGACACGAGCATCGGAATCGCGATGACCCTCGCGGTCGTTGGTGCCGTAAGACTCAGGAGGCGGTCGCTTGTCGATTGAAGAAAAGTACGACGAAATTCGTCAGCTCATCATCATCGGCAAGGAGAAGGGGTACCTCCTATACGACGAGGTTAACGAAGCTCTTCCTGCTGACTTCACTTCATCCGACGAACTCGACGACCTGTTCGGTGTGCTCGGCAACGCCGGGGTCGCAGTCGTCGACTCCGAGCAGAAGTACCGTGAAGCACGGCTCCTCGGCCGCCGGAGCCACGAGGGGGACGACGCCGAAACTGCGGCTAGCCCAATTGTTATCGAAAAAACCAGCGACCCGGTCCGTATGTATCTTCGGGAGATGGGTACCGTCCCGCTTCTGACACGCGAAGGCGAGGTCGAAATTGCGAAGCGGATCGAACGCGGCAAGCTGTGCGTCATCAAGTCCATCTCCCGCACGCCGACTGTCGCGAGGCTCACCGTCACGCTGGGTGAAGAGCTACGAAGCAGTGAGCGCACGATCCGCGAGCTCGTCGTGTTCAAGGACGAAGAGCTGACCGATAGCCGGATCGCTGACCGTGGCCGTCAGATCCATCGGCAGATCGACGCCGTGCAGGCTCAGCGGCGCGAGGTCGAGACGAAGGAAGCGAAGCTCGCCGTCATTTCCAAGCGGGACCGCCGCAAGTACAAACGATATTGGTGGCGGGCAGCGCGCGCACGTGTCGAGCTCTCTCAGCTAGTCCGGCGAATAGAGTTCACGGAGTCAGTCAAGCGTTACCTCATCGAGGTCATCAAAGGCGCGGTCGAGCACGTGCAACGTACTCAGCGTGAGATCGAGCTTCTCGATCGCAAGGCCAAGGGCAAGACGAGACGAGGCCGCCTGAGGGAGGAAGAGCGCCGGCTCCTGATGCGACGCCTGCGTGAGCGACGTGCCGAGCTCAAGCTCCTGGTCGGAGAGCTCGAGGACACTCCGGACGCGCTGAGTCACACACTGTCGTTCATCTCCCGTGGCGAGTTCGAAGCCGAGCAGGCGAAGCGAGAGATCGTCGAGGCCAATCTCCGACTTGTCGTCTCAATCGCGAAGAAGTACACCAACCGGGGCCTGCAATTCCTCGACCTCATTCAGGAGGGCAACATCGGCCTCATGAAGGCGGTCGACAAGTTCGAGTATCGGCGAGGGTACAAGTTCTCGACCTACGCGACGTGGTGGATTCGGCAGGCCATCACTCGAGCCATCGCCGACCAAGCACGAACGATTCGAATTCCGGTCCACATGATCGAGACGATTAACAAACTGATCCGAACGTCACGATCGCTTGTACAAGAGTTCGGTCGCGAACCGACATCCGAGGAAATCGCCGAGCGGATGGACATCCCGGTCGCCAAGGTGCGAAAGGTGCTCAAGATCGCCCAGGAGCCAATTTCTCTCGAGACCCCCATCGGAGAAGAAGAGGACAGTCATCTTGGCGACTTCATCGAGGATCGGCAGATCGTCTCGCCCGCCGATGCCGTGATCAACTTGAACCTGAAGGAGCAGACGAGCTCAGTGCTCAAGACGCTAACGCCGCGGGAGGAGAAGGTCATCAAGATGCGGTTTGGCGTGGGAGACGACAGCGAACATACGCTCGAGGAGGTTGGCCGGAGCTTCGCGGTGACGCGTGAGCGCATACGCCAGATCGAGGCGAAGGCGCTTCGCAAACTCAGGCACCCATCGAGAAGTCGCAAGCTTCGCGCATTCCTCGAAGACGGGACCTAGGCAGCTACTCAGGGCCCATAGCTCAGCGGTCAGAGCCGCCGGCTCATAACCGGCTTGTCCCAGGTTCGAATCCTGGTGGGCCCACCATTCCAGATTCCGTCCTATGGGGCCCGAGCCCACCGGCCGTCCTTCGGAGGCACGGTCCCGCCGGTCACGTGTACGAACATGCTAGGATCTGAATCCGATGAGACCACGATCCACCGCGCGTCGGCTGGCCTGGCGGCGAACGTCAGGGTCGCGGCACAGTACGTCATCCGTCAACACCCGCCCCGCCGATCGCGGGGCTTTTTTTTGCCCTGCCATGGTTCTCTCATGCTGCCCGATCTCGAACATCTGATCCATCTCCAACGGTTGGAAGACTCTACCGCCGATGCTCGCGGCCAGCTAGAAGCGCTCCCGCGACGACTCGAGGCGCTCGAGGCACTCATCGCCGAGCGCGAAGCCGGCGTAGCCACCGCAGCCGAAAGTCTCGACGCGCACAAGACCACTCGAGCGGCACTTGAGAAGGATGTCGCCGCGGTCCAGGGCCGCCTGAACCGCTTCAAGGAACAGCTGATGGCGGTCAAAACGAACAAGGAGTACCACGCGATTCAGTCTGAGATCGCAAACGCCGAGGACGAGCTCCGGCGTCTGGAGGACGGACTTCTCGAACAGATGCTTGAAGCCGATGTGTTGAGTGCGGACGTCCGACAGGCTGAGCAACTACTAGCCAAAGAGCGGGCGTCGGCCGATCGGGAGCGCCGCGAGATCGAGCAGGCACGCGCGTCTTTGGAGGAACGGTTGAAGGGACTGGACGGCGAACGGGCGCAGATCGCCGATCGCCTTGCCGCTCCGGCGAAGGATCTGTTCGAGAGTTTGGCGCAAGGTCGAAAGGGCGTGGCTGTTGTCGAGGCTCGAGATGGCCGATGCACGTCGTGCCAGGTTCGACTGCGCCCCCAGCTCTTCAACGATGTCCGCTTGAACAGTGCCTTGATTCAGTGCGAGAGCTGCCAGCGCGTTCTGTACTTCGCTGAGCAACGCCACGTGGCTGGGTGATGGCGACCGGTCGCATTGTCGCCTACATCGATGGTGGCGCCAGGGGAAATCCGGGACCAGCAGGATTCGGAGTGCGGGTCGAAGACGCCGAAGGGTCTTTCGTGGACGAGCTGCACGGAGCCATCGGCGTCGCCACGAACAATGTGGCTGAGTACCGTGGACTCATCGCGGCACTGACCTACCTTCGCCAACACGGATTCCGGGACGTCACGATTCGCTCCGACTCCCAGCTGCTGACCAAGCAGATGAAGGGCGAGTACCGCGTCCGACATGCCGGGTTGAAGCCGCTCTACCACGAGGCTCGACAGCTCGTGGCACACATCGGCCAGGTTCGGTTCGAGCATGTGCCGCGGGCGCAGAACGCCGAGGCCGACCGCCTGGCCAATCTCGCCATGGACGCGGAGAACCCAGCCGATGAAGACACATCGGTCGCGGAGGGTGAAACGACCTCCGACGCGTCCCCGCTCGACGTGAGCCCCGGTCGGATTCCAGGGGGAGGCGTCCTGTCTGTCGGCGTCGATTTCGAATCGATCAGCCGGATAGACAGACTCGCCCGACGTTACGGCGACCGGTTTCTCAATCGAGTGTTCACCGACGGGGAAATCGCTTACAGCCGTCGACGTCGGTTTCCCGCACAACATCTGACCGGTCGGTTCTGTGCCAAAGAGGCCGCGATGAAAGCACTCGGCACAGGCCGGGCACTAAAGCGCTTTTCATGACCGTGTGGCGGCCGAGTACCCGCAGTGCCGAAAATAGTTGCGGCATTCGTCAGGGCTGAAGTGCGCCAAGCACTCGCCGAGGAACGGCCAGAGCGTCTCGGTGCTGCGACAGCGAGCGGTGCGAACGAGGGCTTTGAGCTTCGCGAAGCAGAGCTCGATGGGATTGAGGTCCGGGCTGTAGGGTGGCAAGTACCAGAGGGTGGCCCCGGCGGCCTGGATGGCGCGTTGGATGCCGGCGACCTTGTGGGCCCCGAGATTGTCGGCAATGACGATGTCGCCGGGCTGCAGGGTCGGCACCAGGATCTGTTCGATGTAGGCGCGGAAGCTCTCGCCATCGATCGCGCCGTCGAAGACCCCCGGTGCGGTCAGCCCCGTGACCCGCAACGCGGCGAGAAACGTGCTGGTCTGCCAGCGCCCGCAGGGGGCGTGGTCGTGGACGCGCGCGCCGCGCGGTGCCCGGCCGTACCGCCGAAGCAGATTGGTGGTGCTGCCGGTTTCGTCCAGACACACGAGGTGGGCGACATCCCAGGTCGGCGCCGCCGCGTGCCACGCGACCCGCGCGGCCGCGACGTCAGGCCGATCGTGTTCGGACGGGCGGACCGTTTTTTTTAACGGTCAGGCCGAGGGCCCGCACGGCGCGCCAGACCGTCGGCACACTCGCGGGCGTGGCGAGGGCGTCCTTCAGCTCAGCCAGCGTGCGATCCGGGTGCGCCGCAATCAGCGCGGCCAAGGTGTGTAGGTGCGGCTCAAGCATGCAGCGCCGTCCATGTCGCTGGACGCGAGGCGCCACCTCGCCCGTTTCGCGCCGCCGCTGTTTCAGTAGCCGCACCCACGACCCGCTCACGCGGTACTTCGCCGCCACATCGGCCGCCTTCATCCCGGCATCGCTGTCGAGGAGCGCCCGCTCTCGCAGATCCATCGAATAGGCACGCATCGGTCCTCCTGCATCGGTATGCGCAGAAGTACCACGACCGCCCCAGGTAGTACAAGGCCTATTTGAAAAGCGCTTTAGGGGTTCTCTGGAAGAACATCGAGGTTGTTCGGTCTTCAGGCCCGCCGCAACTCCAGTTGCGCGGGACCGCCGCCATCCGTTTCTCCGATCTGGGAGCCACGCAGTCTGTGCTCAGCATCACGCATTCGGGTGATTTCGCGTTCGCCCAGGTACTTTTTCTCAAGGCCTAGAGCCGACGCTGACGCCGTGAGTTGACTTGGCTCGAGGCTGCGTGTCGGTCCCGACCGCTTCAATCGATCGAACCCGCCTACTTCTGGCAATGAACGGCGAACGCAGGCACTACCTGCCCCTTCGGACCGTTGGGGGCACCTCTACCATCGACCCGCCTCGCGACCACATCCTCCGCGCATATGCCGACCATGTGGAACCGGGCGCGCCTGCTGAGCGTGATGGTCGGAACGGAGCCTGAGCTGGTCAATCTCGCTATTTGGTTTGGCGCCTGAGGAACACCGGGGTCTCAAGTGATGTGTCGAGCTCGAGGTGCTCGCCATCCTCCGTGAACGGTGCTTGATCCGGCGAAGCAGGAAGACTGACGGTCGACCGTCTCGCGACTGGCAAAGCCGGCGCGAGCGTCTGCGCCACGGGTTGGTCTGACTGCCACTCCGTATAGTTCTGCAGATCGATCGGCGTCTCGGCTGCCGATGGCGAAACCCGCGCGGCCGAATCCCCTCTTCCGAACCCTGTCGCCACAACCGTGATCTTGACGCGTCCCTCCATGGACGGATCAACCACTGCGCCAAAGATAATGTTCGCCTCTTCGTGCGCAGCCTCCTGGATGATCGACGTCGCTTCACTGACTTCGATCATCGAGAGATCCGATCCTCCCGTCACGTTCACGATCACGCCCCGCGCTCCCTCCACGGACGTGTCCTCCAACAGCGGGCTCGACACAGCTCGGGTCGCTGCATCGACCGCGCGGCTTTCGCCCTCGCCCACACCGGTCCCCATGATCGCGAGTCCCATACCTGACATGATCGTCGTGACATCCGCAAAATCAAGGTTGATCAGTCCGGGCATCACAATCAGGTCTGAGATACCCTGAATCGCCTGGAGCAGTACGTCGTCTGCTTTTCTGAAGGCATCTGGAAGACTCGTCGTCCGCTCAATCGTCGCAAGAAGCCGCTCGTTCGGGATCGTGATCACCGTGTCGACGCACTCCTTGAGCTCCTCCAGACCTCGCTCGGCCTGTACGTTCCGACGCTTCCCCTCGAACTTGAACGGCTTGGTCACGACCGCGACCGTGAGGGCCCCGAGCTCGCTCGCAAGATTGGCAATCACTGGTGCGGCACCGGTGCCTGTCCCGCCCCCCAAGCCCGCCGTGACGAACACCATGTCGGCTCCGTCGAGCGCACCAATCAGCTGCTCCGTATCCTCGAGCGCTGCCTGACGCCCAATGTTCGGATCGGCGCCGGCGCCAAGCCCCTTCGTCAGCCGTCCTCCGAGCTGTAGTCGCGCCGGCGCGGTGCTCTGCGCGAGAGCCTGCGCGTCCGTGTTGGCCACGATGAAGTCAACTGAATCGAGTCCAACGGTCACCATGCGGTTCACCGCGTTGCTACCACCGCCGCCAACTCCGATCACCTTGATCCGGGCTCCCGGCTTGAAGTCATGTTCCAGCGTGAGGCGCAGCCCATACTCATCATCCGTTCCCACGTCATACGTGGGGTCATTGGGGACATCTGTCATGACTTCACTCCTCCTCCGAGCTAGAAGAACTCCTTGAAAAGGCCACGCAATCGACCAGCAACGCGACCGAGGGCCCCGGCCCCGAGCAAACGCTCATGCTCGATCATCTGATTGCGACGCGCATACAACACGAGGCCGACGGCCGTCGCGAACGCGGGGCTGTTCACATGGTCTGTCAACCCACCCACGCCAACCGGGCACCCCCGGCGGATTGGGAGGTCGAAGATCTGGTCCGCAATTTCCGGCATTCCGTCTAGAATCGATGCGCCACCGGTCAGCACGATCCCGGAATGCAACGATCGCTCGTAACCGGCGCGCCGCACTTCATCCCACAGTTGATGAAAGATCTCCTCGGCGCGTGGCTGAAGGACCTCCGCAAGAATCTGCCGGGACATCACACGCGGCTGGCGACCGCCGACACTGGCCACCTCCACCGTCTCCTCGTCGTCGACGAGCGAGGCGAGCGCGCAGCCAGAGCGCCGCTTCGTCTTTTCCGCCTCCGGAATCGGAGTGCGGAGACCGACCGCTATGTCATTCGTGAAGTGACCTCCACCAAGTGTGACCACACCGGTGTGCCACAAACTACCCTTCTCGAAAATGGCGAAGTCCGTCGTGCCACCCCCGATGTCGACGAGCGCCACGCCTAACTCCTTCTCGTCTGGCGTCAGCACTGACTCCGACGCGGCGAGCTGTTCCAACACCGTATCGATCACAGCGACGCCAGCACGATTGACGCAGGAAACGACGTTCTGCGTGGTCGATGTACTTCCGGTCACGACGTGGACGTTGACCTCCAGCCGCGCTCCGGTCATCCCGACCGGAGCACCGATACCGTCCTGTTCGTCGACGACGAAGTCTTGAGGTAGGACGTGCACAATTTCGCGGCCGTTCGGGAGCGCTACCGCCTTGGCTGCATCGATTGCGCGACGCACGTCTTCCCTTGCAATCTCGCGATTCTTGCCGGCAACGGCTACGACACCCCGGCTGTTAAAGGCCTTCACGTGCGCGCCGGAAAGGCCAAGATGAACCGTGTCGATTTCGACTCCGGCGGTGAGCTCTGCTTCTTCGACTGCCTTCTTGATTGACTCGACAGCCGCCTCAAGGTTGACGACGGCACCACGGCGAATGCCCTGGGCATCTGCTAGGCCGATGCCGATGATGTCGACACTCTCGTCGTGCTCACGCGCCTCGCCAACAATCGCGGCGATCTTCGACGTGCCAACGTCGAGACCGACTAGATATTGCTCCCTACGCGCCACACATCCTCCGATACCCTGTGCCCCGCGTCATTGGAGCGTGACCTCTCCTGCGCGACTCGATGTCATCCGAGGGGCAATTGCTTTGCCGGGGTCGGCAGCCCGAATGAACACCTTCTGTTCGAATCGCATGTCGGCATAGTCAATGTCAGGTTCATGCGCTCGAAGGGTCGGCGCAAGGAACTCGTACTCACGAAGCCGCTCGACGAATCTCTCATCCCCGAGGTGAATCAGAGTCGGGCTATCGTTCAGCAGTACCACCGCGTCGTGCGGGTCCCCGACTTTGATCTGAGACACACGGGACGCCAGGTCTGGCTCGGCGTCAAGCTCGCGAATGAGATTCGCCGCCAGGCGTGAACGACGTTCGTCGACTTCCACCTGCGTGCCACGCGATAGTCCGTCGATGATCGGAAGATCCACGTCCGCGAACCTGGGGCCATACTCGTCGATGACGGCGCCCTCCTGGTCGATCAAATAGAGGTAGCCGCCGAACCTGGCGAGCCCCACTGCTTTACGCTCTTCCACACTGACCTCGATCGTCGCCGGCAAGACCCGGCGTAGTGTGGCACTCTTCACCCATCCCGACGTCATCAGTCGCTGCCGATACGCTTCCAGGTCGGCAACCAACATATTCTGTCCACGGAGTGGCCCGATGAGAGCCAGGACCTCGCCGTGGGAGATGCGGTCATTCCCCTGAATCGAGATTGTGTCAACGGCCAGAAAGGGCGCGGTACTGAGCGCGCCCGGTAGTAGCAGGGCCCCGACTCCCAGGCCGCCCAGCACGGCGATGCCTCCGGCGGCTCGACGTCGGGCCGTTGCCGCGCGCCGACGCCTGGCCGGCTTGACGTGAGCGCGTCGGAACCGCTTGTCAGTCCAGGTCTGCACGGCCATCAATCGTCCCTCCTCCGCGCGCGGTCGCGCAGGACACTGACGACTCGTGGCGGTACCGTGGCAATCGATCCGGCTCCGAGCGTGACAATCAGATCCCCTGGCTGCACATCATGTGTGACGATCTCGACAGCCTCGTCGAGTGACGTCGCCAGCCGTATCGGAACATTGGAGACACGGGTCACAGCTTCCGCCAGCGCCTCGGACGTCGCACCGGGAATGGGCGTCTCACTCGCCGCGTACACCTGGGTCAGCACCAACTCGTCCGCTGCGGCCAAGGCCTCACCGAATCGATCGAGGAGCCGCAGTGTCCGGGAATAGCGATGCGGCTGAAACACGACCCGGAGCCGCCGCGGTTGCCGCAGTCTCGCCGTCGCCAAAGCCGCGGCGATTTCGGTTGGGTGGTGTGCGTAGTCGTCGACCACGGCCACGCCGTCGACCTCGCCGTAAAACTGGAGGCGCCGGTCGGCCCCAGTGAATCCCTCAAAGGCTCGCGCGACAACGTCGTGGGGGACTCCGAGCTTGCGGGCGATCGCGAACGCCGCCAGGGCGTTCTGCACGTTGTGACGACCGGGAACGCCGAGGGCGACCTCAGCGCTCGGATCCGATTCGTTCTCGCCCGCCACGACGACACGAAAACGCGACGCAGATGGCCCAAGTTCCACATCACGCGCACTCACCTCTGCCGTTGGGTCATCCAGACCGTAGGTGACAACCCGCTCTGGGATCTGAGACACAATTCGCCGTACTCGCACGTCGTCGACACACGCGATGAACCAACCGTGCGGAGGGGTCCGACGCGCGAACGCAAGAAACGACGCTTCAAGATCGTCCATCCCGTCGTACGCCTCGAGGTGCTCATCGTCAATGTTGGTTAGCACGGTAATCTCTGGCGACAGTTGCAGAAACGACCGGTCGCTTTCGTCCGCCTCGACCACCATGAGGTCGCCCGCTCCCAACCTTGCATTGCTCCCGAGCACGCTCAACCGTCCACCAATCACGGCCGTCGGATCCAAACCGCCAGCGGACAGCGCGACAGTTGCCATCGCAGTCGTTGTCGTCTTCCCATGGGATCCAACAACAACAATGGCGCGCTTCAGACCGGCCAACTCAGCAAGCATCGCCCCACGTGACACGACCGGGGTTCCGAGCAACGTTGCCGCCTCGCGCTCGGGATTCACCGTCGGAACCGCGGTCGAGACAACGACCAGGTCCGCCCCGGCCACGTTGTGTGAATCATGCCCCTGAGTGAACCGAACACCGAGACTCTGCAATCGATGGGTGATCGGCGAGGCCAACAGATCGGACCCGCTGACGTCATAACCCAGGTTCACGAGCAACTCCGCAATCCCACTCATCCCAATGCCACCAATACCGACAAGGTGGACGTGTGTCGTATGTTCAAGCACACCGCAATCGCAACTCGACGCCCGCTCTCACCGGCGTCCCGTCAAACGCTCCATCCGGTCTACGATGAGCCCAGCAGCGTCTGGCTTGGCCCGCCGTCGACTTGCCGCACCCATCGCCGTTCGCCGCGCATCGTCCGCAATAAGGGCCTGTACACGCTCGGCAAGCAGAGCGGGAGTGAGCTCGCCGGGGTCGATCACTTCGGCGGCGCCAACCTTCGCGACCGCAGCCGCGTTTCGCCGCTGATGGTCGTTCGCCGCAAACGGGAACGGCACCAGGATCGCTGGCCGTCCCGACGCCGCAAGCTCGGCAAGGGTCGTCGCCCCCGCGCGGCACACGACGAGATCGGCGTCCGACATTTCGGCATCCATTCGATCGAGAAACGGCTCTACGCGGGCTACCACGCCGGCCGACCGGTATCCACCGCGGACCAACTCCACATCTGCCGGGCCCGACTGGTGTGTGATGTGCATCGGTCTCGGCAATGTCGCAAGTACCGGCGCCACTTCGACCATCGCCACGTTGAGCGCATGCGCACCCTGTGATCCACCGAGCACGAGAATCCGCGGTTCCGCTGGCAGGGATGTGGGCGGTCGCGCCTCGAAAAACCCGCTTCGAACCGGGTTTCCACTGTGAAACCCACGAGCGCCGAAATAGGACAGTGTCTCCTCGAAGGAAACCGCTGCCGCGCGTGCGACATTCGAGAGCAGACGATTCGTGACACCTGGGACGGCGTTCTGTTCTAGCAGAAGAGTCGGCACGCCAGTAGCGGCAGCCAGCAAAACGACCGGTCCTGAGCTGTAGCCCCCAAGACCCACGACGAGATCGGGACGGTGCTGCCGTAGCACACCTCTGGCGTCGAGAAACGCAGCCGGAAGCGCACAGAGTCCTTTCGTCACGGCCCATAGCGAGCGCCCAACCAGACCCACGGCGCGGACCCGCTCCAATGCGAAGCCCTCGTGCGCAAGTACTCGTACTTCTAGATCGCGGCCTGCTCCCGCAAACAGCACCTGGGCCGTCGGCTGGCGACGAAGCACTTCGTGCGCCACGGCGATACCGGGGAACAGATGACCGCCCGTGCCGCCACCAGCGAAAAGTACACGTACGGACACAGTTGTCGATGTCACCCTCGAGTGTCCTGTTTGTGCGAAACCCTCGCGTCGCCGTCATGCCTCCGCCGACGCGTGCTGTGAAATGTTCAGCAGCACGCCCATACAGAGCAGGCTGACCAACATGGATGACCCTCCCGAGCTGACGAACGGCAGAGGAATCCCCTTTGTCGGCATCAGGCTCAGCACGACGCTGATGTTCAAGAACGCCTGGATCGCGACCATTACGGTCAGCCCGAGGGCCAGCAACGCGCCAAACCGGTCCGGCGCGAGCACCGCGACACGCAGACCTCGCCACGTAATGACGCAGAAACAGAGAAGAACGAGTGTGGCACCAACAAGCCCGGTCTCCTCGGCAATCACCGCATAAATGAAGTCAGTGTGCGGCTCTGGCAAGAAGAACAACTTCTGAACTCCTGCCATCAGGCCCTGCCCGAATACCCCGCCCGTCCCAACCGCGATCAGCGACTGGATGATCTGAAAACCGGATCCCAGGGGGTCATCCCACGGATCAAGAAACGCAAGTAGCCGCTGGCGGCGGTATGGCGCGCTGGCGAGCACGAGATAGAGCAGAGGTCCGAGTGTGATCAAAAGGCCACACAAATACCGATAGCTGAGACCGGCCGTAAACACCATCGCCCCGACGATGATAAGAATGGTCATCGCGGTGCCGAAATCAGGCTCCAAGATGATCAGCCCAGCCACGCCGCCCGCCGCGACGGCGACCGGAAGCAGGGAGTACGACACCTCGTCGATCCGATTCATACGACGCTCGAGAACAGCGGCGGTAAACAGAATCACGGCAACCTTGGCAAATTCGGACGGCTGAACCCCTATGCCGCCAATGGCGAACCACCGTCGTGTTCCATTGATCTCGGGAGCGATGAAGAACACCGCAGTCAAGGCCGCGACGGACGCCCCTAGCGCCGTCCAGATCACGACGGGCTGCTTGAGGTGTCGATAGTCAACCCGCATCGCCGCCAGCAAGAGGCACAGCCCCAGTACAACCCACGTCACTTGCTTGAAGAGGAAGTAGTACGGCTGCTGATATCGGTCTTCCGCGAGCACCGCCGACGCGCTGTATACCATGACGACGCTACAGCAGATCAGAAGAAGAACCGCCAAAAACAGCACCTTGTCTGACTTCAGTTTTCGCGCCATACTCGGCCTTCCCACGTCGTGGCGGCGACCAAGCTAAAGCTTCGCGCCTGTAAACCCGAAACCACGATTGCGCGTAAGGCGTCAGCAGTCATCAGCCAGACCCGAGGGTGAAGACACGAACCTCGCAGGCCGGGGCAGCCTGCGCTCCCAGCGGCTCGCTCTTTACCGCATTTCGTCCGGCTGATGACTGCTGACGCCTCACATCAAGCCTGCTCCTTGGCAAGGCGCGCAACCTCTCGCTTGAACGCCCTGCCGCGTTCGGCATAGTCAATGAACATGTCAAGGCTGGCACACGCCGGTGCCAGCAACACGACGCCGCCAGGTCGAGCTGCGGCGTAAGCCCGCCGCACCGCATCGCTCATCTGATCGGCATCCTCGACCTTCACGTGGGCGCTGAGCGCCTCTCGCAACTGAGGCCGCGCTTCCCCGATGGCAATCACGGCATCCGCTCTTGCACGAAGAGCGGGAACAAGGTCCTGCAAGTCTCCACCCTTGAAGCGCCCCCCCAGAATGACAACCACGCCCTCGTCAAAACACTCGATCGCGGCGCACGCAGCCACGATGTTCGTCGCCTTCGAATCGTTGACAAATCGGACCCCGCAGACCTCGTCCACGGCCTCCAAGGTGTGCTCGAGCCCAGCGAACGACTCAACGGCCAGGCGCATCCCATTCGGAGAAATGCCAGCCACCGTGCCAACCGCCGCCGCCGCCAAGACGTCACTCAACAGGTGCCGCCCAGGTAACCGAACCGACGACAAGGGCAGTAGCGGCCGTTCGCCTTCGGCCGTCCGATGCGCTATCCGCTCATCGACGACGACAACCCCCTCGTCGATCGGGTGGCTCACGGCGAACATGAGCCGTCGCGCTCGTCCGCGCCGCGCGATCTCCAGAACGTGTGGATCATCGGCGTTGATCACCATCGCATCTGAGCTTGTCTGGTTGGCAAAGATCCGCGCTTTTGCCTCCACGTACTCCCCAAAGTTTGCATGGCGATCCAGGTGATCAGGCGAGAGATTGAGCATGACTGCAATCCACGGTCGGAACGTCTCCGTCAGCTCGAGCTGAAAGCTGCTCATTTCAACCACGTGCACGACATCGGGCGCCGACATGTCGACCTGGCTGCTCAGCGCAGTGCCCACATTGCCGCCGACGAGCGCATGGTGGCCATCAGCCTGGAACATCTGCCCGGTCAACACCGTCGTCGTCGTCTTCCCTTTGGTCCCTGTGACTGCAACGATCCGACCACGAAGCCAGCGCGCCGCGAGCTCGACCTCGCTAATGACAGGAATGTCCCGCTGACGCGCCCGATCGACCACCGGGAGCCATGGCGATACCCCTGGGCTGAGCACAATCAGCTCTGCGTCCACAAGCGTTTCCGGACGATGTCCACCAAGCTCCAAAGCGACGCCTGCCGCAGCCAGACGATCGGCCTCGTTGATGGAGTCGCGAATGTCACTGAGAATCACCCGAGCGCCGCGACGGGCCAGCAACTCAGCCGCGGCCACGCCGCTGCGAGCAGCCCCGAGCACCACGACACGAGCGCCGTTGACTGAAAACCCACCCATTTCTGTGTTGGCGCTCATCTACCGAAGTTTGAGGGTCGTCAGGCTGAATAACGCGAAGACGATCGCCACGATTAGAAAACGAGTGATCACTTTTGGCTCGCTCCAGCCGATCAACTCGCAATGGTGATGCAGCGGTGCCATCTTGAAGACTCGCTGACCGGTCAACTTGAATACAGCAACCTGCACGATGACCGAGAGCGCCTCCAGGACAAACACCGCACCGATAACCGGCAACAGAAGCTCCTGCTTGATCAGGAGCGCCACGGTCCCGAGGGCTCCACCCAGAGCCAACGACCCCACGTCACCCATGAATACGTCGGCCGGATAGGAGTTGTACCAAAGGAAGCCGAGCCCGGCGCCAACGAGGGACCCGCAAAAAATCGTCAGCTCCGCTGCCGGAGAGAACCGGACCAGCAGCAGGTAGGCGGCAAAGACGGCATGACCGCTGATATAGGCCAGGGCGGTAAAGGCCACCGCCGAAACGGTGAAGACGCTAATCGCGAGACCATCAAGTCCATCCGTCAGGTTGACGGCGTTCGAGGCACCAACGAGCACCAGCACGGCAAACGGGACGTACATCCATCCAAGGTCCGGCATCAACCCCTTGAAGAACGGAAAGATCAATTGTGTGTTGTACAGGCCCTGCTCGCTCAGCAGCATTAGCCAAACGCCGACTGCAGCCCCAGCCGCGCACTGCCAGAAGAGCTTGTACCGTGGCCGCAATCCACGGTGCGACTTTCGGACCACCTTGAGGTAGTCGTCCGCGAATCCGATCGCCCCAAACGCGACGGTCGAAAGCACCGCCACCCATACATAGGAATTCCTCAGGTCGACCCAGAGCAGCGTCGGTGTGATTGCCGCAGCAAGTATGAGCAGTCCCCCCATCGTGGGTGTCCCGGCTTTCGGCTCGTGCGTCCGGGGACCATCGTCACGGACGATCTGTCCGATCTGAAGACTCTGGAGCCGACGGATCATCCACGGACCGAGGACGAGCGAAAGAACGAAGGCGGTGATGCTGGCAGCCGCGGTCCTGAAGGTGATGTACTGCGTCACATTGAGTATTGAAAAATCGGTGTGCAACGGGTAGAGCAAGTGATACAGCATCACCCAAGCTCCGCTGCGAGACGATCCACGACCCGATCGGTTCCAATGCCGCGCGACCCCTTGACGAGCACAACATCGCCCGGCCGCACCAGACGGCCAATCTCATCGGACGCGTCGTCACTCGTCGTGAAGCTCAGCACAGCGGCGCGGGGCAGGCCCGCGGCAATCGCCGCATCGGCTAGAGCGCGCATCGGTTGCCCACCCACGACGACGAGCAACTCGAGACCTGCCAACGCCACCAATTGACCGCACTCCCGGTGCAAGTCATCAGAGCGCGCACCAAGCTCCAGCATCTCGCCGAGCACGGCGACGCGACGCCCGGTCGGCGCACTCGCGCCAATCGCCGTCAGCGCACGCTCGAGCGCCAGCGGATTCGAGTTGTAGGAATCGTCGACCACCGTGACGGGGCCTAGCTGGCGAACCTGGCCCCGCCGCGGCTGTGCCCGACATTCGGCGAGCTGCGCGATCAACGCGTCGAGTGGGACCTGGAACTGCAACGCCACCGCGATGGCTGCCAGGATGTTGGCCACGTTGCCCTCGCCAAGCAGGCTCGTCCGAAGCGTATTCGACCCAGCTGGCGTGTGAACCGTTGCTTCCATACCGTCGAGTCCGAGACAGCGGAGGTTGGTCGCGCGCACGTCAGCCTCAGCCTCGACGCCAAAGGTCGTAAGCCGCCCCGGAAAGTCCGACACCCTCGCCATGACGCGCATGTCGGCGGCATTGGCGATGAGGTGAGTCTCGGCGTCCGCGCCTTCCATGATCTCTGCCTTTGCGTCGGCGATTGCCTCGATTGAGTCGAAGAACACTGAGTGGACCTCAGCGACATTGGTCCAGACCCGAATCTCAGGTTCGGCAATCCCGACGAGTGTTCGAAGTTCCCCCGCGTGATTCATACCCAGCTCGACGACGGCGATATCAGGTCGGCGGCGCAGCCCTAGGAGAGACAATGGCAAGCCGATGTGATTGTTGAGGTTGCCGTCGTTTCGAACAACGTCATGCGCAGACGCCAGCAGCGTGGCGGCCAACTCTTTTGTCGTCGTCTTGCCGACACTTCCGGTGATCGCAACAACACGCGCCCCAGACTCCCGCCGGACAAACTGTCCCATTCGTTGCAGAGCCTGAATCGTCTCCGCAACTGCTATCACGAACGGCCGGTCGCTCCTCGGGGTCGGGGTGCCATGCAGATCAACTACGGATACGTCACTCACAACCAGACCCACGGCACCTCTTCTCACGGCCTCCCCAACAAACGCGTGACCGTCAAAGCAGTCTCCTCGGATGGCGACAAAGAGATCGCCGGCGCGGACCCGACGACTGTCAATCGCAACACCTTCCGCCTCGGCATCGAATCGGCCGGCAACCAGCTGTCCGCCGACGACATCAGCCAATTCTCCGGCACGCAACGCGATCGGGTTCCGCCGACCATCGTCAGTCATCCCACTCGTGAACGGGACCGGCGACGATCCAGCGCTGTGCGTGCCACTGCGGCATCCTCAAATGGCAGCGACCGCGTTCCGACGACCTGGTGGCGTTCATGTCCTTTACCTGCGACGACCACAAGGTCACCAGGGCGGGCATCACTGATGGCCCGCGCGATGGCCTCCTCCCGATCGAGCACAGTGAGCCACTGCGCCTCTCCGGAACCCAGACCGCGCTCAATATCCTTCGCGATCGACGCCGGGTCTTCCGACCGTGGGTTGTCGGAGGTCACAACGACGACATCGCTGAGCCGGGCAGCAACGGCGCCCATGAGCGGACGTTTCGTCGTATCGCGGTCACCCCCGCATCCGAACACCGTCACGAGACGTCCGCGCGCGAGTGGTCTCGCCGTTTCAAGAAGCCCTCTGAGTGCATCATCGGTGTGCGCAAAATCGACCAGAACGCTGACGTCGTCGGCTTCGCTCGACACGATCTCCATCCGACCTGGCACGTGTTCCACTGAGCCAAGTCCGCGTTCGATGGCTCGGAACGGAAGCGACAGCGCAGCGGCGGTCGCCGCCGCCGCCAGCACGTTGTACGCGTTGTTCCGGCCAAGCAGCGGGGACCGCACATGGAGAAGACCGCGTGGCGTGCGAATATCGAGCTCCATCCCGCCAAGCGAGAGGTCGAGACGTTCAGGTCTGATGTCCGATGGCGCATCGATCGAGTAGGTCAGCGCCCTCTGTACTGCAGGCGCAAGCTCCCTGCCGTACTGGTCGTCGACGTTGATCACAGCCGGCGACGCATCACCCAGCATCTCGAAGAGCCTCCGCTTGGCCACGAAGTATCTCGACATGTCGCCGTGATAGTCGAGGTGGTCACGCGTGAGGTTCGTGAAGACAGCGGCGGCGAAACGAATCCCGTCCGCCCGACGTAGATCGAGGGCATGCGATGACACCTCCATGACACAGCCCCGGCAGCCAGAGTCGACCATTCGCCGCATCAGCGCCTGCAGATCTGGGGCCTCCGGTGTCGTGCGCTCCGCCAAGCGTTCTTCTTCCCCGACGCGGTGCGACACTGAACTGATACGGCCGCACGGAATTCCGCCTTCTTCGAGAATCGACTCGACGAGATATGTCGTGGTCGTCTTACCGTTCGTCCCGGTGGTGCCAACCACGAGCAACTCGTGGCTCGGGTTTCGGTAGAAGTTGGCCGCGAGCGTCGCCACCGCTGCACGAGCATCATCAACCTGGACCCAGGGTGTGTGTATGTCACCCGGACGGGCGTTCTCCGAGACAACCGCGACGGCACCACGTTCTAGGGCGTCGCGTGCGAAAGCTGCACCGTCGACGTGCTCTCCCCGGAGGGCGACAAAAAGGTCTCCGGTCGTCACGATCCGCGAATCCAGCGCGACGCCCGTGACGGCGACATCCTGGACGTGGTGGTTGCCGTCCGGACGACTCAGACCGCTGCGCTCGCACAGCTGCCCCAAGGTCACCGTCCATCCCCTGCCCCTGCGGGCATGTGTCGTTCCATCCAGAGCCTGGCCGTCACCTCATCATCGACGGCAGCGCCCGCCGCTGGGTCTTGGCGCCAGACGAAGCCGTCACCTTCGATCTGGGGAGTGACCTGCAACGGCCGCAAAGTGGCCAGGGCCCGGCGCGCGCTCATCCCTCTCAGATCGGGCATCAGCTTGTGCCCGGGGTTCGCGTAGGTAGAGGCTTCGACCGCGGCAGGTATCCGCACGCGAGCAGACGCCGGGGTCACCCGCGTAGGCGGGATTACCGCCTCGAACAGTGGAGGTACCGGATCGGTTGTTGATGGAATAGCCAGGTGTCGAAGCCCCGCCTCCGCGATCCGTCGGAAAACTGGCGCGGCGACGGCTCCACCCGTATAGCGTCCGCCGCGCGGCGTGTCGATCATGACGAGAATCGTCATCTCCGGTCGACGCGCCGGAACGAAACCGACGAACGATGCGTAGTGGTCGGTGGCGGAGTACCGACCCTTGACGATCTTCTCAGAAGTACCGGTCTTTCCTGCCACCCGATATCCGGGCACGTGCGCGGCCTTCGCCGTGCCTTTCTCCACAACGAGTTCCATGATGCGCGTCAGCTCGGCCGCAGTCTCACGGCTGATGGCACGCCGAATCGTCCGATTCGGTGTCTCAGCTCTGATACCGTTGCGAATGACCGCTCGCACAAGCCGCGGCTGCACCAACTCGCCTCCATTGGCGACCGCGTTCACGGCTGCGGCCATTTGGAGGGGTGTCACAGAAACGGCATACCCCATCGACACCGAGGCAAGCTCCCGCTCACTTTCCAACGCCGACGGCGGACTCACAATGCCGCGTTCCTGCCCCGGTAGGTCCCGAGCGAGGGCCTGTCCTAACCCAAACCTTCGGATGTATCGACTCATTCGCTCAGGCCCGAGACGAAGCCCAATCATGATCGCGCCCACATTGCTCGATTTACTGATGACCTCATCGAACGACAGCGGCTCGCGATAGACGGACATATCGAGCACACGGCTGTTGCCGACGCGGATGAATCCCGCGCTCACATCAAATAGATCGTCCCGCACCGCTACGCCTTCTTCGAGCGCGGCTGATGCCGTCACAAGCTTGAACGTGGAGCCGGGCTCATAGATATCCTGAATGGCGCGATTGCGACGGGAGGACGCCGTCGATTCGGCAAACGCGTTAGGATTGAATGTCGGCCAGTTAGCCATGGCCAACACTTCGCCAGTGAGAGGACTGAGCACGACGACCGTTCCGGCGTCGGCCCGGTGTTCACGAACGGCAGCAGCCAGCTCGCGCTCTGCGATGTGCTGCAAGTAGGTGTCGATCGTGAGCTCGAGTGTCGCACCGGCGGTTGGCAAGCTCTCGAGCCGGCTAAAGGCCAGACCACGTGCGTCGGTCTGCACTAGGATCTTCCCGGGCCTTCCTATGATCTCGGTGTCGTACGTCGATTCGATACCGCTGAGGCCTTGATTGTCGATACCCACGTAGCCCAGCACGTGGGCCCCAAGTTTCCCATTGGGGTAGTACCGACGGTCCTCCGGCAGAAACCCAATCCCGGGGAGGTTCAACTCGGCGACGCGATGAGCCATATCGGGAGGCACCTGGCGCCGAACGTATGCAAAGTAACTCGACCGGTGGAGTCGCTCTTCCAGGTCAGCTCGCATGTCACTCGAACATTCGAGCACTTCGCACAAGCTTGTCGCCGTGCCGACGGCATCATCGATCTGATTCGGCACAGCGTAGATCGCGTCCCCATCGACGCTGTAGGCCAGCACGCCTCCGTCGCGGTCCAGAATCTCGCCACGCTTGGGGTGCGCTGGGATGCTGCTGCGCTGCTGTCCAGCCGCGCGGTCCGTCAGATCGTCGTGACTGATGACCTGCAGGTACACGAGACGTGCCTCGATTCCGAGTCCCCAAAATGCGAAGACGAGCCCCCCCACAACCAGGCGGCTGCGCACGACCTGACGCCACGCGTTCGCAGACTGGGTTCGCGCACGCCGAGCCGACCGGGCCGGGCCATGCGGCCGCATCCGGCCAGCAAGGACACGCAGGCGCCCCATCCATTCAACGGCGAACATCGAGACCCGCCTGAGCGTCAACTTCCACTTCTTCAACAGTCTCTCCACGCCGCGCGGCCACGACCCCCGGACCCGCATTCGTCACGGGGGGCACACGCTGAAGCACGATCGCGTCGTCGTTCGTGGGAGCCACTAGGTTCAGCCGCTCAGTGGCAATCTGTTCGATACGCGAGGGGGACTTCAGTGATTCGATCTCCAGGCGCAGGTGCCGGTTGATCTCGAGCTCGCGGACGCGCTCCCCCTGCATCTGCTCGATGCGATAGCCATGCCGCAACAGCTCAAAATGCTGCCATGCCGAGAACAGCAAGACGACCACGAGGAAGACCCCGATGCCGACGGAGCGCCAGAGCTCCCGCTGCCTTGCTTCATCCACCTCGCGAACGATCGCGTTGTTGCGAATATCCTTCTTGATGTCCCGCTCGAAGTCTCTCTGCCGGCCGGTCATGCCAACCTCTCTGCCGCCCTTAGCTTCGCGCTCCGCGCCCGCGGGTTCCGGACGACTTCCTCACGCGTCGGACGGTCGGGCCGCTTGGTCAACACACGAACCAGCACGTCCTCACCCTTACTCAACTCGCGAAACACAGTCTTGACGATCCGATCCTCGAGCGAATGAAAGGCGATCACGGTGAGCCGTGCCCCCACGCGAAGTCGGTCACAGACGGCTCTGAGAAACAGACCGAGGCGATCAAGCTCATTGTTGACCCAGATCCGAAGCGCCTGAAACGTTCGTGTCGCAGGGTCGATCCGTTGCCGAGCCCTTCTCGGCATCGCACGTCGAACGAGAACGGCCAGCTGATTTGTGGTCTCCAACGGCTGTCGCTGGCGGCTTTCGACGATTGCACGCGCAATCCGCCGAGAATACCGTTCTTCCCCAAACTCGAAGATGAGGTCGGCTAGCGCTTTCTCAGGCACATCTCGCAGAAGATCAGCCGCGGTTGGACCCTGCGTACGATCCATTCGCATGTCGAGCGGCTCGTCACGCCGAAAACTGAAGCCTCGCCCCTCAGCATTGATCTGCATCGACGAGAACCCGAGGTCTGCAACGGCACCGTCAATCGTCGAAAGTCCGCGCGCGTCGAGAACGTCTTCGATATCACGAAAATCAGCGTGCACCAGCTCGACCTGTTCGGACCACCCAGACAGCGCCGCCTCCGCAACGGGAAGAGCCTCGGGGTCGCGGTCGACACCGAGGACGTGACCGGCCCCTGCGTCGAGAAGGGCGTGAGCGTGACCGCCCGCGCCAACCGTGCAGTCGAGATAGCGTCCGCCGGGTCGTGGATCGAGAAACGCGACGACTTCAGCAGACATGACCGGCTCGTGAGCGAGTGGCGCCATGCCCTCAGACCTCGACACGTCTAGATTCCCAAATCCGACAGCGCAAGTGCGTCGTCGTCGGTAAACGGGTTGCGTTCGAGGCGCTCGACAAATCGCTCGTGGTTCCAAACCTCAAGGTGGTCGTATTGACCGAAGACGTCGACCTCCCCTACCATGCTTGCCACCTCCCGCACACGGGTGTGCATCAGCACCCGTCCCTGCTTGTCGAACTCAGCCGGCTGACCGAAGAAGTTGACCCGGTCGAAGAACCGATTTCGAGACGGATGGGTGGAGGGAACGCGGGCAAGTTTGTCTTCGATCCCAATCCATACCGGCATTGGGTAGATGAGGATCGATTCACCCGCGATGCTGGTGACGAAGAGCGAGGACGCGTACTTCTCCTCTATTGGCGTTCGAAACGCAGTCGGGATCTTGAGCCGACCTTTGGCGTCTATTCTTGCGGAAAAATTGCCCCGGAGCACCAGATAACTCCACCTGAATCCACTCAGGTCCACCGCGATAGTAGGCAAGCGGAGCGATCGTTGTCAACGATAAAATCAGCTATTTCAGGACGTTGCGCAATTATTCGCCTTCTGACGTGACGACAAGACCATGGGAACTCTTCGCGCGGGACTCATCGGACTTCCCTCAACCGGAAAGACAACTCTCTTTCAGCTTCTGACACGCGGAGGGTCAGGCTCCTCGGCCGGGAAGTTTGGCCGGGCCGACGCACAGATTGGGGTGGCTGCCGTACCGGACGAACGGCTCGACCGCTTGACTGCTCTGTTCGAACCCAAGAAACACGCACCCGCGACCGTAACGTTCGCGGACATCGTTGGGTCTGCGTCGACCAGTGCGCTGGTCAATCTGACGGCGTATCGGGAGGCCGACGCCCTTCTCCACGTTGTGAGAGCGTTCGAAGCGGACGACGTTCCGCACCCGGATGGCTCGATTGACTCCGGTCGGGCTGTCCGCACCGTAGAGGACGAGCTGGTCCTCGCCGACCTGATTGTTGCCGAGAAGCGTCTAGACCGGATCTCGCGAGATCAAAAGAAGGGCGTGGGCCTCGACCTAGACCGAGAGGCCAAACTTCTCGACCGCTGTCGTGAACGTCTTGAGTCGGGGCGACCGATTCGTGGCCTTGACCTGGACGCCGCCGAAAACAAGATACTGCGTGGATTTCAGTTTCTGTCGGCTAAACCCCTCCTTCTTGTGCTCAACGTCGACGAAGCAAAGGTAGGTTCAGCGGACTGGGTTTCTGAGTTCGCGCCGCTCGAGGAATCCCTCAACCAGGCCGGTGCCCAGGCCGTCGTGGTCTGCGCCAAGATCGAGCTCGAGATCGCTCAACTCGAGCCCAGCGACGCAGAAGTTTTTCTGCGGGACCTGGGCCTCGACAAACCTGGCCTAGACCGGGTCATACAGGCAGCGTACGGACTACTCGGCTACATTTCCTTCTTCACTGTCGGGAAGGACGAATGCCGTGCCTGGTCAATTCCAACACACACCATGGCGCAGCACGCGGCGGGCGAGATCCATTCCGATATCGAGCGCGGCTTCATCCGGGCAGAAGTCGTCAACCACGAACACCTCCTGGAGCGGGGATCGCTCGCCACCTGCCGAGAACACGGGGAGGTACGGCTCGAGGGCAAAGAGTACATCGTCCAGGATGGTGACGTGATCAACTTCCGGTTCGCGACGTAATATACTGACAGTATGCGGTCCACTCTTTGTTCAGCCGCTCTCGTGATGGTGATCGCAAATACGGCCACCGCGGCAGGCGACCTAGAGCTGACGTTTGGTGGCGGACGCGTCACGGTCATCGCTCTCGACGTCACGGTCCAGGAGATTCTTCAAGAATGGGCCCGAGTGGGCGACACGACGTTTGTCGATTCTGAGAGCCTCACGGGACCCCCAGTTCGCCTACAACTGATCGACGTACCCGAGACCCAGGCCCTTCGTGTCTTGCTGCGCGATGCAGCCGGGTACGTTGCAGCACCGCGTCCGGCGACTGCCGATACATCCTCACGATTCGACCGTGTTCTCGTCATGCCGACGAGTCGCGTTGTGCCCGAGACCTACGCGCCCGTTTTCGATGGGGGTGCGGCCGGTCCACCGCCGGCCCAGCCATCGCCAGGCTCATCGTTTCCTGGATGGCCCTCTGACCAGCCGCAAGCTCTCCCCTTGGACGAGCTCGAGCAACTACGCGAGCTCCTTCCACAGCCTTTCGACTTCGTCAACGAGCCCGGCCGATCGGATCAACCCAATCAGAGCCGCGGCGCGGTCGCAACAGCCCCGCGGCCAGGCATGATCGTAGCGCCCTCTGAAGAGCCGGCGGCGTTCATTCGTCGTCCAGTTCGGCCACAGCCCTCGGACGACGACGACCCCCGATAGCGTGATTCGGGTCCTGACGCTCCGCTTCCACTTCAAGCGACCGCTGCCGAGATGATCGGCCGACTCTTTCATGCGTGGGAGCGGCGCCTCGCGGCGCTCACAACCGACCGGGTCGTCGGAAGCTTCGACTGGGGCGCAGACTGGCTAGACGCCGCCGATTCCAATCAGGAAGCGCCGGGCGAGGCCGTCGTGACGTGGTCCGCGCACGCCATGGAGGATACTGACCAGTTCTTCGAGACTCCGACAACCGATCAGTATCGCTTGGTGGATGACCTGCTCAGCTTTCCCAGCGCACTGCAAACGCCAGACCGCGAGAACAACGTCGCCTACGCGCGGTATCTTCGCGCCGATTCGCCCGGTAGGCCTCGGCGAGCCGTCGTCGTGCTCCCGCACTGGAACGCCGGCCCAGATGAACACATGGGGCTGAGTCGTCTCATCGCCAGGTTCGGGATGAGCGCCCTAAGACTGAGCCTGCCCTATCACGACCGCCGGATGCCACCACAGCTTCACCGGGCCGACTACATCGTCAGCCCGAACATCGCCAGGACCGTACAAGTGTGCCGCCAAGCCGTACTTGACGCACGGCGCGCGGTGCACTGGCTGGCCGCCGAAGGCTATGACCGCATTGGCATCCTCGGCACCAGCCTCGGTTCATGCCTGGCGATGCTCACCGCGGCCCACGAGCCTCGTGTCACGGTGGCCGCGCTCAATCACATCTCGCCGTTCTTCGCCGACGTCGTCTGGGAGGGGCTGTCCACCGCTCACGTCCGTGCGGGTCTCGATCGCGAGATCGAACTCGACCAGCTCCGCCGACTCTGGCTTCCGATCAGCCCCTCGCCCTATATCGAACGGATGCGAGGCAAGCGCGTGTTGCTGGTCTAT
This sequence comes from Vicinamibacterales bacterium, assembly GCA_965223015.1. Classification (GTDB taxonomy): domain Bacteria; phylum Acidobacteriota; class Vicinamibacteria; order Vicinamibacterales; family UBA8438; genus CAUZIB01. The sequence continues at coordinate 211,451 of CBDCVL010000010.1, forward strand.
GCGCGCTACGATCTGTCATTCCCCGTTCGGCTCTCGCGACAGCTCGTGGCAGAGTTTCGGCAGCGATCGATCCCCCATAGCGTGTTCGTGCTTCCGTGCGGGCACTACAGCACAGCACTTGCGCCGTTCAGCTGGATGAATGGATTTGCGCTGATAAGGTTCCTACGAAGCCAGCTGTGAGGGTCGAGTCGCGCTCATGGCTAGAGGTATCGCAGCAACCCGCGGAGGGCTTCAAGAATAATCCCGGCCAGCTCTCGCACAAGAGGCGTGATGGCCTGTTCACTGACGGCGTCCACAATGGACACGGGGTCGGTCAAGACGAGCCAGATCGTGGCCGCCGCCAGCACCGCCGCCAGCACTCCTACCGTGACGACCAAGCTCATCCCATAGCGCTGATAGCTCATGACGGATGGCGCGAACCCTCACATATCCGGTTGCATTGAACAGTTCGGCGTCAGTCTATCAGGGTGGGTTCGCCAAACCCGAGGCGGTCGAGTGACGGAAGGATATCGTCCGGCGACCCGACAACGACGGCAAGCAGTTGATCAGGATGAAGGTGGGCGTTGGCAACCCTAGCGAGAGTCTCGACCTCGACAGCCATGACGCGATCGACAAAACGTGCGAGCTCCTCCGGCCGCAGACCATGAAGCGCAAGCGCCGCGCCGGCGCGGGCCACTTGCGTCGCCGTCTCTAGACTGCGCGGAAACCCTCGCGTCAACGCGTTCCGCGCCACCATCAGCTCCTCGACGGATGGCGGATTGACGTTGCGGATCTGGTCGATTTCCTTTATCGCCTCGTTGATGGCGTCCACCGTCCCATCGGTTTGAACACTGGAGCGGAAGGCGAATGGCCCCCGACCGACGCGTGAATCAAAAGACGTTCGAGCCCCATACGTATATCCCTTGTCTTCCCGAAGGTTGAGATTGATGCGGCTGACGAACTGGCCGCCCAGCACCATGTTGAGGACCAGCAGCGCGTGGTAGTCGGGTGACGTCCGAGCAACTCCAACGTGGCCGAGCCGGACTTCCGATTGCACGGCGTTCGGCCTCGATACGAACACGAGTCGATTCTTGACGGATGGTGCGTCAGCCAGGCACGACTCACGCTCGAGGCGACTTGTCGCGTGACTCGTGAGCCCCTCCAGCTGCGATCGGGCAACGTCGAGCAGGTCGGCCTCCGGCAGGTCCCCCACGGCAATCATTGTCCACCGACCCAGTCCATACCACCGCTCGTGGAAGGCCGATACATCGCGAGAACCAAGCTGACCAAGCGCGGCCTCGGTCCCGATCGCCGCGTGCCCGTACGGGTGCGCACCATAGAGCGATTCCGCGAACACTCTGTCAGCGACGGCAGACGGCACCTGACGCATCTGCTGAATGCGGTGGATCCTCAGGTCGCGCACACGCTCGCAGTCGTTCGGATCGCAGCGCGGTCGAGCCGCGACGTCGACCAGCAAGGCCATCGCCTCGGCGGCATGCTTCGGTAGGGTCGTCAGCGTCAGAACCGTCGAGTCGCTGGACGACTGGATACCAAGGTGACCTCCGATTCCCATCAGCGCCTCGTGCAGCTGGATGCCCGTCCGGCTATGCGTACCTTCGTGCAGCACGTCCGCCGTGAGGGCCGCGAGACCGAACTGGTGGACCGGGTCGTCTGCAGCTCCGACAGGAACCAGCAGCTTGAACGTGAGCACCGGCGCACGCTGATGGGTGGCGGTCCAGACACAAGAACCGTTGTCCAGCGTCGAGCATCGAAACTGAGGGAGGTTGAACGTCGGGCTCGGGCCGAGAGCCGGGAGTTGGCTACGGTCAACCGTCATGGGCAACATCAGCCGAAACGGAGCCCGGCAGGGCCGCCGACGTGTCGTGGCCCCTAGGAATGACGCTCAACGCCACGCGCCGCGGTCCCACAACGAAACGTTGTGTCGCTGACCTGACCGCCTCTGAGTCAGCGGAGAGGTAGCGGGACAGATCGGCATCAAGATGATCGGGATTCTTCAGGTAGACGTTGTAGGCGTTCAGCTGATCCGAGCGCCCGCCGAATTCTCCGACATTCTGGAGACGATACGCGAAGTCAGCCTCGACCGTTGTCTGGGTCCGCCGGACCTCATCGGCTCCTGAACCCGCATCCACCAACCTCATCAGCTGTTCCGTGATGGCAGCCTCGAGCTCCTCCAGTGCGTGGCCGGGGGACGCTGTCGCCACGATGCTGAAGGTTCCTGCCAATTCCCGAGATCCTTGTCCTGCGCTGACGTCGGTCGCAATGCGCAGGTCGCACACAAGATCACGATACAAACGGGACGACCGACCACCCGTCAGAATCGAGGCCAGAATGTCCAATTCCGCATCTCCCTCACCAAACAGCGGCGGACTGCGCCAAGAAAGATAGAGTCGCGGAAGCTCGACTCGGTCCTCGAGTACTAGCCGTGACTCCTCGGACGTGGCGGAAGACTCATCCACGACGACCGGCGGGGGCTCCGGACCCCCCGGTATGGAGCCGAAGTACTGTCGCGCCAGCTCGAACGCTCGATCGACGTCGACGTCCCCCGCCAATACCAGAGAGGCATTGCCTGGATGGTAATACACCTGAAAAAACCGCCGGACATCATCCAGGGACGCCGCCTCGAGGTCGGCTGGCTCGCCGATCGTGAGCCAGCGATACGGATGTCCTTGAGGAAACAGCGCCGGCATGAGCACCATTGGCACCATCCCATACGGCCGGTTCTCATAGTTCTGACGTCGCTCGTTCAAAACGACCTGTCGCTGTGTCTCGAACTTCTCGGGGGTCAACGCCGGTAGCAGGAACCCCATCCGGTCTGATTCCATCCAGAGAGCCCGTTCAAGCGCACCCGTCGGAACGACCTCCCAGTAGTTGGTACGGTCGGCACTCGTCGAACCATTCAGCGCACCACCGGCTTCCTGCAGCGGATGGAAGTAGCCGCGATCGTGGTGCTCGGATCCTTCGAACATGAGGTGCTCGAAGAGATGCGCAAACCCCGTGCGGCCCGGCTGTTCGTTCTTCGATCCGACGTGGTACCAGATGTTGACCGCAACGATCGGACAGGTGCGGTCCATGTGCACGATCACATCCAGGCCGTTGTCGAGGGTCTGTTTCTCGTGTGAGATCTGCACGGTGTCACTCGCCAACAAGCTGGACGACGACGTCTCGCGTCCGCGGACGGGTATCACACTCGACGAGCACCAGCTGCTGCCAGGTACCCAAGGCAAGCTGCGCCCCGAAGAAGGGGAGGGTGACCGCCGCGCCGATCAAAGCTGCTCGGACGTGGCTCGACCCGTTGTCGTCACCCCACCGCTCATGGTGAGCATACTCACCAGCACGCGGGGCAAGGTGCTCGAGTAGCCGGTCGAAATCGGCCACGGCACCCGGTTCGAACTCGATCGTGGTCAGCGCGGCCGTCGACCCGACGACAGCGACCGTTGCCACGCCGTCCCGCATTGCGGAATCACTGAGCGCCGCCGCGACATCGCCAGTGATGTCACGCACGTCACCCTGGCCCGTTGTCTGCACTGTGCGCTGAACCGTCTTTACCATGAGATCGGCTGAGAAAGACCCGGAACGAGGAACATTGTAGCCGATGCCCCCACCGCTACCGCCCACCCGGGGTGCTAAGATCACGCCTGATGCAATCAGCGCGACGATGGCCGATACCCCTTCTGTGTCTGGCACTCTCGCTTCCTGTCGCCGCACAGTCGTCCCTGCAGTTCGACGCGCCGGTCGATTGGATCGAGCTGGAGACAGACTCCCCGCTCCGGGTCGCGCAGTTCCAGCTCCCTCGAGCCTCCGGAGACCCGGAGGACGCCGAACTTGTCGCCTACTACTTTGGAGGAGAGGGCGGAACCGTCGAGGCGAATCTGCAGAGATGGACCGACCAGATGCTGCAGCCCGACGGGCGACCCTCGTCGGATGTCGTCACGACGACGATCTTCGAGGTCGCCGGCATGCCGATCACGGTGCTTGATGTGCCCGGCATCTTCGCGGCGGAAGTGCACCCGAGTTCCAAAATGCGCTACTACAAGCGCGGCTACCGATTGAAGGCGGCCGTGGTCGAGACGCCTTCGGGCCCGTATTTTTTCAAGCTCGTGGGTCCCGGACGAACTGTTGACCTGTGGGAATCTGACTTTAATACGTTACTCGCCTCGGTCAGCTTCCGATAGGCGTCTCGCTCCAACCTTCGTGCTCTGGCTGGCTAGGGCGGTTTCCGCCCATCTGCCTCACGACCCGTTCCGGCGGTTGCGCTTCACCCATGCCAGTGCGTTCGCCAGGTCGACGGCGGTCCGGGCCAGCACATCGACGCGTTCGTGGAGCGATACGCCAAGCGTCCCATCGTCGTCGAAGTCGGCCTTCGTGCAATAGACGAAGCGCGGGATAATCAGGCACCGGAAGTCGAACATCAGACTGTTGGCAAACCCGATCGGCGACATGTAGCTGCGATCGCCGCCGGCGGCACAGAGGAAGCCGACCGGCTTCTCCATCCAAGCCTTTCCGGTCATCTCCACAAGGTTCTTGGCAGCGGCGTTTAGGTCGTAGTTGTAAACGGGCGCCGAGATGAGGATCGCGGATGCCCGCCCGATCGCGTTGGAGAGCGCCTCGACTGACGAGTGTTCGAAGCTACCGCCCCCGTCGCAGATCGGAAGGTCCCACTCGCGCAGGTCCACAAGCTCGGGTTCCGCCCCTAGCGACCGCACAGACGCCACAGCGGCCAAGGCAAGCCGATGCGAGCGACTTGATGGGTTGAGTGAGCAGCTGGCGACGGCGACGGTCGGTGGCGCAGGCATGAAGCGACGAGTATACGACTCATTCGCTGCCACTGACGATGGGCTGATAGTATCGGGTCGTGGAGGCTCGACTCTCCGTCCTGATCGCTATCGCGACGTTGTCGACTGCAACCGCATCTACAGCTCTCCAGGCTCCATCCACGGGAAGCGGTTCGCCTGCGACGGTCGGGGAGGCCGCCGGATTTCCGGCAGCCTCAGAAATCATCAGTCGGGCGGTCGATCGAGCACGTTCGCAGGATGAAGCGGGCGCTGAGCTCCTCTATGAGTCGATCGTGTCGACCACGATTGATTCGCTCAACGGTGATGGCGACATCGTCGAGACGCAAACGACTCGGCACCGCCGCTACCCGCTCGAAGGATCACTCTTCGAGGAATTGATCGCCCGAAACGGAGAGCCCTTGAGTGATGCGGATCTCCGTCGGGAAGCAGAGCGACAGGGGGAGTTTAGGCGCGACGCACGGGAAGCAGAAGCCAGCGGCGAACGGCTAAAGACCAACGACGAACGGCAGATTCGGTTCAACGAAAACCTGATGGGCAGATTCGTAGCCAGCGTCCTAGGCGAGGAGATCATCGCAGGTGAACGCTGCTGGGTAATCGCGTTCCAGCCAAGAGAAGGAAAGCTGCCTGGAGAGAACCGCCTGGACAAGGCTCTCAACCAATCTGCCGGCCGTGCGTACGTGACACAAACCGACTACGGGGTCATTCGGATCGACTTCGAGCTCTTGCGGCCTGTCCGTTATTTGTGGGGATTGATCGCGTCACTCAGGCAGGCGTCGGGTCGCCTCGAGTTCGAACGTGTTGAAGACTCCGCCTGGCTGCCGCGGGCGTTCGACCTTCGGACCGACGTGCGGGTCCTCTTCCGAACCACCAGACAACACATCGTCCGCGAATGGCTGCAGCGCGACCGGGTCGGAGCCCTCACCGACACCGGTCTGTAGTCGAGCGGATCAGCCAGTCGAGCAGCTCATATCCTCACCGCAGCACATCGGTGACTTGACCTTGCCGTGGCCGTCCGGACACCTCGCGATATCGACCTTACTTCCATCGTCCTTGGCTAGCGTATCGTGGACCAGTTCCTTCCCGCAGTGCCCGCAGGTCATTGTTCCTACGCTCATACCGCATTTCTCACACGTATAGATCGCCATCGGTTCCTCTCCGTTCATAGTCACAACCATTCTAGTCTTCAGCGCCAGGTTCGCGCTGCGAGCTGTGAAGATAACACCGAACGCGATGGCCCGGAGCAACTTCGACAAGGGCGGGCACGTCGGCCCGGCATGTCGGCGTAACATCCTCACAGCGCGAGGCGAACGAGCATCCGGGAGGGATGTCGAGTAGCCGGGGCACCGCTCCAGGGACCGTCGGCAGGCGTCCGCGGCGACGCCCAAGCACCGGCACTGACTCGAGCAAGCGTCTCGTATACGGATGGAGCGGACGGGCGAGAAGTGTCTGGACCGGTGCCTGCTCGACGATACGTCCGAGATACATGACAGCCACCTCATCGCAGGCTTCCTCAACCAACCCGAGGTCGTGGGTGATATAGAGGACGGCCATGTCGGAGACCGACTGCAGATGACCGATCAGTTTCACCACCTGCCGTTGCAGCTCAGGATCGAGCGCGGTTGTCGGCTCATCTGCAATCAGCACGCGTGGCTCCCCGCAAAGCGCCAAAGCAATGGCTACGCGCTGGCTCATGCCGCCCGAGAGCTGGTATGCGTACTCGCGAAGCCGCCGCCGTGGCTCTGAGAGGCCCACGCGCTCAAGGAGCTCCGCGGATACGCGATCGGCTTCGCGTCGACCAAGGGGACGGTGCAGCCTGATAGCCTCGCGCAACTGCGCGCCAATGGTTCGAACTGGTGAGAGACTCCCCGCGGCGTCCTGGAAGACCATTGCGATCTGCCCACCGCGGACTCGGCGTATCCCCGTACCATGTGGGTCGAGTGAAGCAACGTCGACCAGCGCGTCGCGATCCTCATCGCCGTGAAGCGCGATCCGGAGCGCGCGCATCCGGCCGGGAGCCGGTATCAGCTGAAGGATGGCCTGAGCCGTCAAAGTCTTGCCGCACCCGCTTTCCCCGATCAGGCCAAGGGTTCGCCCAGAATACAGCGTGAAGCTGACGTTCTCGACGGCTCGGAGCGGGCCATCGGCGGCGCCGCTCCGGGTGTCGCGGGGAAACCACACGTGGAGGCCGCTCACGTCGAGTACCGGTGTCAGCTCGTGGTGTCGCATGCTCGCTGTTCAATATCCCGGCGCACGCGCTCCAGGAGCTCGAAGAGACCCTCGACGGTGCGTTTCACCTCGCTCCACCGACCGAAACGGTCAGCTCCTCATCGTCCGGGCGACATGACGATGAGATTCTGGTGTGGTTTCTGCCGTATCGCAAGGTACCGGTGGAAAGGGAACACGCTGGAGCGGGGCGCCCGGAAGGCGGCGGACGTCAAAGGGGGCCGATTGAATCCCTGAAGCGTGTGGATTACGCCCGGCGAGGATGAAAGACCTTCCGTTGACCCACAACGGGCGGGCGCCCGACGACCCATGATATCGACACGGGGAGTTGGACAAAAAAAAGGGCTGCCCGCACGAGCGTTGACTCATGCGGAACAGCCCACGTTGGGTCCCAAGAAGGGATCAACTACGGAGCAGTAATGGCAAGAACCTGCGCCTCGACGTCGCCATACACCGCGTCCACACCGGTCCCGACGTTTGTGATCGCCGTGACGGCCACGAGCGAGATAAAACCCGCCAGCAACGCGTACTCGATCAGGTCCTGCCCGCTCTCATCGTTTACGAAACTCTTGAAAAGATCTTTCACCTGACTACCTCCTGGTTAGTTGAAGCCGGCCCACCCAGCCTCGTTCTGGAGCCTCATATGAGCATTTCCCATGCCAAGAGCGGCCAATTCAACAGGACGCGGGGATATCGACCCGAACGGTCGAATCTTGTCGAAGGATTACCGGGGAAGTCTGGGGTAGACCAGAGAACCATTGGGCCCAATACAGATAACCCGGCCGAACCAGACGATTGATGCCGGGTCACGTACTCTCACCCGGGCACTAGGCCCGTTCGAGTCATTCAGATCTGTAACCAAAAGCCGCAGATCGTATCGAGGGATGGCAGCAACGAGCGATCGCGCGCATCGGCGCATCGATTGAGGAGCCAGTTGGGGTGCACTATCATGATGCCTGTGCTGCAGCTGTCACGCCCGAACCACCCTGCCGCCCTCGTCGTTGCAGCTCTTGTGGCGTCCACCGCCTTGGGAATAGCCGCGGTGATCAGCCGCCCAGCAGTTACTGTGGAACACGACATTGACAACCGTCCAGCGCAGATTCTGGAGGACGGTTTCGTTTCGTCGGCCGCCTGCCGGTCCTGTCACCCTTCTCAGTACGAGACCTGGTACGGCTCGTTCCATCGCACCATGACACAGGTAGCCACGCAGGACACGGTCCGGGCGGATTTCGAGAGTGTCGACGTCGTTGACGTCCACGGGCGCCCGATGCGCCTCGAACGAAGAGGCGACGAGTTCTGGGCTGAATTCGATGACCCTGGCGTCACTCCAGGAAGCTTGCCTGCCCCGAGGATTCAGCGCCGCGTCGTCATGATCACCGGCTCACATCACCAGCAGATCTACTGGTATGCAACGGGGCATGACCGCGGTCTCAACGTGCTTCCCGGAGTATTCCTACTCGACGACAGGCGGTGGGTACCCAGAAGCGCCGTCGTCATGCACCCGCCTGACCAACGCGTGGCCACCCTGAATGGCCACTGGAACGCGATCTGTATCGCGTGCCACACAACGCTGCCGAAGACGGCGTTCGATACACCGTTTGGATCGCAACCGTTCGAGGAGCAGTCGATCGATACGACGTCAGCAGAGTTCGGAATTGCGTGCGAAGCATGCCATGGCCCGGGCGATGTACACGTGCGTGCCAACAAGGGTCCGATTCGACGCTATCGGCAGCATCTGAGCGGCGACCCCGATCTGACGATCGTAGAGCCGTCGCGGCTAGCTCCCGAACGGTCGGCCCAAGTCTGTGGACAGTGCCATAGCGTCTGGGAGTTCTTCGATGCGGCTAGCGAGCGGGCGGCGAATGCTCAAGGCCTCCCTTATCGCCCGGGTGACGATCTTGAGGAGACTCGCTTCATCGCTCAGCCGATGCACAAGGGCGATGACCCGGTTTTCAGCCGTTTTCTACAACAGGACCCAGACTTCGTAAGGGGCTCATTCTGGGACGACGGCATGATCCGAGTATCGGGACGCGAGTACAACGGTCTGCTCGATTCGCCCTGTTTTCGGAACGCGTCTGACCCCGAGCACACCTTGACCTGCTCTTCGTGCCACACGATGCACAAGACACCCGATGACCCACGGTCCATCAGTACTTGGGCCAGCACACATCAGGTCTCGAGCGACATGAATGGCAACACCGCCTGCCTGCAATGCCATGCGTCTCTCGAAGCCGACGTGACCACTCACACGAAACACGCAGCCAACTCGACCGGAAGTCGTTGCTACAACTGCCACATGCCATACACGTCGTACGGGTTGTTAAAGGCGGTGCGTAGCCACACCGTGAGCAGTCCGTCGGTCACCGAGACAACCGAAGTCGGGCGCCCGAACGCCTGCAACCTCTGCCATCTCGACCAGACACTCGACTGGACTGGCCAAGCGCTGAGCGAATGGTACGGAACGGCTCGGCCAGCGCTGAGCGCAGAGGAATCGAGTGTGGCTGCCTCGCTGTTGTGGATGCTCCAGGGCGATGCTGGGTCCCGGGCGCTCACGGCCTGGAGCCTCGGGTGGAAGCCAGCGCAAGAGGCCTCAGGCACTAGCTGGATGGTGCCTCACCTGACCGAGCTCCTCAATGACCCGTATGACGCCGTGCGCTACATTTCGTACCGGTCTCTGCGCAGCCTGCCCGGCTATGAAACGTATGCCTACGACTATCTCGCCACACGGGAGGACCGAATCAACCAGATCCTCCCGGTGCTGCAAGCGTGGGAGGCGAGCCCCCTGGCACGGCGGCGTCTCGACCCCGAGCTACTTGTCAACGCCGACGGCACTCTGAGGACCGACGTGATGCGGCAGCTCTTTGACCGCCGCGACAATCGGCGACTCTTTCTGAGAGAGTGACCCGCACCGTGAACGACCCTCTCGCATACGCCCGGAAGCACGTGCGGTTTGGATGGTGGTCGCTTCTCGCCTTCCTGACACTTGGCTTTGCGCTTGAGGTGCTCCATGGCTTCAAGGCCCAGATGTACCTCGACGTGTCCAACGAAACGCGACGCCTGATGTGGACGCTGGCACACGCACACGGATCATTGATCAGTCTGATCCACGTCGTGTTCGGGGTCTGTCTTCGCACAATTCCCGAGCTGGAGACGAACAATCTACGCCACACGTCGCTGAGCCTCGTTGCTGCCAGCGTTCTGCTACCCGCCGGCTTCTTCCTGGGTGGCGTGACGTTTTACAGCGGAGATCCCGGCATCGGGATCGTGCTAGTACCGATCGGCGCGGCGCTACTGGGAGTTGCGGTGTACCTTATCGCGGGCTCAGCGGCAGGAATGAACCGGAGTCAGAAGTCCGGGCGGGCCACCGAAGCCAAGCGGCGCAACTAGCGCAAGCCGGAGCGATTCGCCACAGAAGACTCACGCGTTTTCCACATCCGTGTCGCGAGGGCGCGCACGGCGCGCCCCGCCGGAGCGGCGCGGGGCAGTGCCCCGCGCGCGAGCGACGGCGAGGGGCTTGGGGCTCGAGCCCCATCTAGAGATGCCCTAGTCAGTCACGGTAATCGTTACGTCTCCCGGCGTCTTAAGCATCGAGTCACTCGCCCACGCACGCAGCGTGTACGTGCCGGATTCGCTGAACCTGACAACCGTCTCAAACGTCGCCGAGGTCAACCCATCGCCGTCGACACTGGTCGATTCACGCGCTGCATTCTGAGTACTCCCGAGTCTGGCGGACGGCGCGCCTTCGTCTCCTCCTTCAGACAGCGCGCGCTGATAGCCCGACGGCTCGAACTCAGCGGCGGCAGGTCCTCGGTACACCACCCACAACAACGCCAGGCCGTTTCGCGGCGGCTGTGGCCGTCGATACGACTGCACGTTGTCCGGAATAGCCGGTAGGTTGTCGGGCCGCTTCAGAGCGGGGAGAGGCTCTCGTCGCGGCCGGACGGGCCGCACCGGCGGTAGCTCGTCATCCACGAGCGCGCCTGAGAGCGTCACGGATTGTCCCACGGTCACGGTGGTGTGCGACGCGGAGACGGTCACGGCCGGGGACTGATTGCTGTTCAGGGTCTCCAGCGAGTGACCGCTCCCCATCCCTTGGTTCGATGTGATCGTGTGGACGTCGATCTCCCACTCGGGCTGCAACCAGCCATATGCCTTCTGCTCGCTGCCATGGTGCACAACGGTCCACACCAGCGCATCGTCGAACGAAGTCCCCATCGTCGCCGGAGCCCGGACTTCGAACTTGAAATGCTGGGTCCTGGGGTAGAAATACGCCGGCTGCCCTCGGTCTTGGTCCCCAGGCGAGAAGTAGTTGAGCCGACCGACTGGCACATGCGGCTGCTCTCGATAGTTCCGGTTCAAGTATCCAAAGTGGAGCATGTAGCTGCCGTCGTCTTTCTGCGTCCAGCCCTCGTAGATCGGCTGGATGTCCTGACCCGAATCAAACCGCTGCTGAGGTTGAGCCACAATCGGGACATCCCGCGAGTCAACCTGTGCGACCACCTGACCCGAGCCTACGAGGACCCCTGCCACGACTGATCCGATCGCGAGTCTATGCGTGAGAACGCTCATCGTTGCCTTCCTGTCCCGTGGTTCATCAAGACGCCGGTTCTGGCTTGCCCAAACATCGCCGCCCGTTCCGAACGGGCGCGGTTGACGAAGGAATGCGCCCACAAAATCGAAAGGCCCCCTGCAGAATTGACCTGTAGAGGGCCTGACGTAGGTCGAGACACAACGCCGCCTAGTCGTTCGTCGAGCTTCTTGCCCTTCGTGCCTCGAGCTCGGCCTGATACTCCTCCTGACTGAGGTCAAACCAGCTGATCCAACCGAACGCCATCTCGTCGATCGTACGATTCCCACCGCCGGCCCAGTTACTTGGATCGACGTTGCCACGGTGCCCACCGGTGTTGTCGTGATAGCTAATCACGTGAAGCTTCGTGCCTGCCGGGTAGATCGGCTGAGCACCGTCCTCGTAGTTGTAGACGATATGCCAGTTGAAGTCGAAGTTCGCGCAGCTCACCATCTCGGTTGTCGAGTCCGGATAGATCAACTCGAGACACTGCCGTTTGCCGAGGAAATGCATGTGTGGTTGAAACCCGGTTAGCCGACCGGGCAGATACATCGTTGCGTATCCGTCGTGCCGAGTGATCTGCCCGGCTGGGATATCGAGCTCACCCGCCTGCCCGAGCTGTCTCGAGTACAGGATGTGCTCTGGCGTGGTCCCGACCGGGTAGAACTCGAAACCAAGGTCGGTTTGCTCCGTCACTTCAGTCCCCTCGTGAGCCGCGAGTTCGAGCAAGAAAGCACCGCGACGCTGATGGTCGTCGCAGATACGTCACTCTCGACGCGGTGCGGTGCGAACGGGACCTCCCTTGCGAAGGTGATTGCCCGAGCCGTGACGACGCTTGGTCTGGCGGCGGCGTTCTTTCAGGACCAGGCGGGTCTCGTGACACTTGACGGTACTGCCCGACGGCTGGCCGTGAGACCTCGAGTGGGAAGAAACCAGGTCATACATTGTCTGGAGACGTACCAGGCAGCGGTCTATCGGCGCCTTGAAAGACATCCTCACTCCGAGAGCGACCTGATCGGAATGCTACGCCGACCGTCATTCGTGCCGGTCGTCTCGAACTTTCTATTCGACACCGCGCCCGCTCTGTTCGACGAACTCGGCCAGCTCGCGGAAACTCACGACGTGTTGGTCGTGATGGTCGACGCCGCATTTGCGTACGACTTCCCGGCTATGTCCTCCGGCTGGATTGAGACGTACGACGTCGAGACGGGACATCGGCGCACGGTGTCGGCCCGTGAGCTCGAGGGACTGGGCCGGGAAGTCCGCGAGTGGCAAGACCGTACCGCGCTGGCCGCCCGTCAGATGGGGCTCGAAGTTGTACGGATCGAACCAGGTCGCGAGCACCGGACACTCTCAGACTGCCTCGCCGAACGGCGGTTGCGCAAGCGATGAAGTCACCCCTCGGCGCTGCGGGGATTGCCCTCCTACTCATAGTGGTCCCTGGTCTTGCGCTCCGTGCGGTGCAACCTCCAGAGACCGATCAGGTCGAGGTCGATGCCCTGCAGTGTTGGCGTGACCTCCACTCTGGCGCGGTTCAGGTCGGTAAATCATTCACGATGACGGTGACCTGCAGCGTCGTCGAAAGCGACACGGCCATCACCGTTCTCGATGAAACGTCACTGGCACCAGAGACGATTGACCTGGCTCCCTTCGATGTCATCGAAGGCCAACGGTTCGCCGATCTGCACGACGGACTGTGGAGATCGTTCCAATATCGGTACACAGTGCGGGTTCTCGACAGGGATTTAACCTTAATGCGTCATTTTTCTGAGCGAGCAATGACGCTTTGGGATTGAAAAAGGCCTTCCAGTGTGGTTGAAAGGTGGTGCAACCCAACGCCTTCTTCCACACATGAAAGGCCACTGACCGTGAGACGAAGAAAATCCGATTTGCATGCCCGTGTCAATAGGAATCTGCCGCTGGAGTTCGATGACGTTCGCCTCACGTCGTACGCCGGGCTGGAACTCTTGGAGCGCTACCTGCGCACCCGTCGCTTCAATCAGCTGGTGCGCGAGGCGTTTGCCGACCTGCCGCGCTGGGGCGACTTCGGGGTGGTGGTGATGGTGCGGGTGTTCGTCGGGTTGGTGATCGTTGGCGGCCGGCGCCTGCGGCATCTGGCCTACGTCGCCGACGACCCGATCTTCCAGCGGTTCGGCAACGTGCGCGTCGTGCCCACCGCGCGGACGTTGAGTCGGTGGCTGCGGCACTTCACGATGCGGACGGTCACCCGCTTCCAAGCCCTCAACGCGGCCGTCGTGCGCCAGCTGCTGCCCACGCTGGGGCTGCGCACCTGGACGGTCGATGTGGACGGCGTCGTCGTGTCGACGGGGTTGCAGGTCGAACGGGCGGCGCGGGGCTACAACCCGCACCAGCGGAAGGTGCCCAGCTACTACCCGATCATGGCGCACCTGGCCGAAACGACCCACATCCTGCGGGTCAAGAATCGGTCGGGCAACGTCCACGATGGGAAGGCGGGCCTGCCGTTCTTGCGGGCCCTGTGGCCGCAGCTGGTCGGGCTACGCACGGGCGGGGCCCGGCTGCGGTTTCGCATGGATGGGGCGTTTTTCCGCCAGGATGTGCTGCGGTGGTTGCAGGGCCGCGGCGTGGGCTATGCCATCAAAGTCCCGTTCTATCGCTGGCTGGATCTGCAGCGCTACATCCGGGACAGTCCCACCTGGGTGCCGGTGGCGCCCGGCGTGACCGGCTTCGCCGTGCCGGGCGCGGAGACGCCCTGGCACATCCCCGTGACCGTGACCATCTATCGGAAGAAGGTCCACCACCGGGCCACCAAGAACTATCAGCTCGACCTGTTTGATCCTAACGATGGGCACTACGAATACTCGGCGGTCACGAGTAACCTCGCGCTGACGGTCCGCAACTTGTGGTACTTCGCCTGTGGGCGGGGCAACCACGAGAAGACCATCGCGCAGCTCAAGACCGGGCTGGCCTTCCACAGCGTCCCGACCCAGACCTACGCCGCCAACAGTGCGTGGCAGCAGCTCGTGGTGCTCGCCCACAACCTGTTGACGAACTTCCAACTCGAGACGGGCGCCCCGCCGCGGCGCCGCACCCGGAAGCACACCGTCGTGCCCCTGCTGCAGAGCGTGCAGACGCTCCGCTTCGAACTGTTTCATCGGGCCGCCCTGCTGGTCCGCCCCGGTGGCAAGACGCGGTTGCGGATGACCGACAATCTCCCGACGCGTCAGACGTTCACCCGCATTGCCAACGCCCTCGCGAGCGGCTGAGTTTTTGACGCATTAGGGTTAATTGGCCAGGATGTCAACATCCCGGCCCTCGAGCTTTCGTACTACATCGAACGCACGCTCGGCGGCGGAACCGCGCTTCCCGGACGCGAGCATCGATACGTCCTTCCCCCCGAACCAATTAGGGTCCTCTCGTTGGTTCCGCAAGACGCCAGTGACATACAAGGGATCCCGTCGCCGTCGTTTGGCGATGCTGACCGTCGGCAACTGCGCTCAACCCTGGCTCTGTTCGCCGCCGCGGCACTAGGCGTGGCTGCGTTGGGATTTCTGGTCGCGGCCGCGGCGGGGGTGGGGCGCGAATGGCGACGGTCAGCTCCGGCGACACGGTTGGCTGTTCCCGACTCGGTCGTTGCTGCGCGAGCGCTGACTGAGCTGACAACCGTCCAGCGCTCGAGCCAGGACGAAGGATGGAACGACGATCTCGTGAGCCGAGCACTGACCGCCTTTCGGCTGGCGGGCGCGGTCGCGTTGTCCACAACGGTCGCCGAAGAAGTGATTGGCGGTCCCGGGCGAGCCGATCGCGACGGTCAGCTCAGCGTCAGGCGTGGCTCCTGGCGCCCGACGATGACGACGCTCTCTTCGTCGGTGACATCGAGTGCGATCGCCGACGAGATCACGCGGCGACGCGCGCACCGTCCAGATGATTCCTCGCCGGACGCGCTCGGCGTTCTCCAAAACGCACTTCGTCTGTTCACGATCGCGCGCTACAGCCAGGTTGGAAGAATCCCAACCGACGAGCTGACCGGCGAGCTCGACAGAGGCATCGGTGCCGTGCAGCAACTCCGCCTCCGTACGCGGCGTCCGGTCCGCCTCGTCACAACATTGTTCGCGACCGCCCGTGACTGGTGGGACAACCGATGGGCACGCTAACGAGCCTCGCGTCTCTTGTCAGCGAGACGCTCGGGAGCTTGACCGTTTCGCAAGGAGCGTGGACGTACGTACGCCGCCTGGAGGCGGTCCAGGTCGGGATGCTGCTGCTCGTCCTGATCGTCGCGACGCTGGTGACGCGATACGTCCGCAGCCGCCGTCCGGGTCGCACGAATACAGCCGTGCCGGCCCTTCCGCCCCGACACTGGAAGTCTGGGCCATCCCTCTCCCCGTTTCGTCACGCCGCGTTTGTGCTGTTCCTTGTAGGACTCCCCTTCTTCTTCCTGGCGTTGGCTGCCCCGGAGAGCGCGTTGGTCCAAGAGGAACGATCGTTCTCCGGTCACCGCATCACGATTCTGATCGATGCGTCGCTGAGCATGGATACGGCCTTCTCGACAGAGCGCCTGAGGGCAGGCAACACATTTCTCGCCAACGTGGCAGCGGCCGAGTATTTCGTGCGGCGGCGCATGGAAGGCAAGTATCACGACCTCGTCTCGCTGATTCAGTTCGGTAGCCAGGCCTACATCGTCACGCCCTTCACGAACGACTACGAGAACGTGCTGCTCAGCTTGGGGCTTATCGGAACACCTGAAGAATACGACCGCTTTCCTGACCACGGAACCTTGATCATGGGGGCCATCACCCGAGGGGTCCAGCTGTTCCGAACGTTCGATTTCCTTCGCCGGGCAGGCAATCTCATCGTCATCTTCAGCGATGGGCAGGATACTCACGCGAGATACGAGGGCACATCGCTCGACGAGATCCTGCAAGAGGCGTCAGACAATGGCATCCCGGTCTACTTCATTCGTACAAGTTATGACCGGGAGCTGGGCGACATCCTGCCAGACATGACGTGGAAGATGGCAATCGAGCGAACGGGCGGCAAGTTCTTCCCGGCCGCCAACGAAGGAGCGATCCTCGATGCCATTGAGGAGATCGACCGCCTATCGGTAGGGCGAATCGAGACGACTCGGTACATGACGCGACAGCCGCAATTCTCGGCGTTTGGGTTCGCCGCGATGAGCGTATGGTCGCTCGCGGTCGTCCTGGCGCTCGCAACGAAGCACTTCAGGCAATTCCCCTGAGTCTGCCGATGTCGGCGTCCAGAGCAGAGCGGGAGAAAACGGAGGCACGACGATGACGACAATCGCACGACGCGTCCTCAGCGCTATCGGGCTGGCGTTGGTCGCCGGCGGCGTTCTGGCGTTTGGCCTGCTACAAAGTCAGCTCGCCGAGGTCGAACGTGACCTGGTCATGCTCAACTTTGGCCGGGCGGCGGATGGACTCAGGGACGTGCGCGACCAGCTACGCTATGTCGATCGCATCTCGTGGCTGCTGCCTGGCACGAAGGAGGACGTCGAGACCCATCAAGCGATAGTCCGCTACTGGCGCGGTGACTACTCCTCACTCATCGCCGAATACCCAGATGTCGGACAGCCCGGTCTCCGGGACAACGTTCTGCTGCAGCTCGCCCTCGCGAACGCCTACCTTCGATCCGGCGTGGCGGCGGGGGACGGGAGCCGCGAGGTCTTGCTCGGAGAGCTCGACCGTGCCATCGCGGCCTATCGTCAGGTACTGCAGAACACCGGCGGCAACGGCGACGCGGCGTTCAACTACGAGTACGTCGCGCGACTGCGGGACACGATCGCCGCGGGTGGCACCGGCCCAGTACGCCAACCGAGCGGTCCGTTCGGAAGACAAGGCAATACCGACGACATGGACATGGAAGACGTCGGCGACATCAAGGTCTACGTTCCGAGCGACAGGCTGCTTGACCGGGAAACCAGCGAGGACCCGACACTTGGCTCCGATGCACCGATTCGCCGCCGCGGGTGAGCGTCTCCACTGATGCCGATGATGCCGAGCTCCGTCCGATTCCTCGAGCCGTCGTTTCTTTGGGCGCTCGTGATTCCAGGCGTACTGGTGCTCATCTGGACCTGGCAGTTCTGGAAACGGCGAGTCGACGTCCGACGCCTACTCCGGAACCGCACGCTACCGGAGCGTGAACGGTACCCCCTGGCAGGTGAGCTTGCATTCTGGCTGTGTCTAATCCTCGCCTTGGCGTGTCTCGCTGGGGCACTCGCGAGACCACAGCTCCGGGTCAACGTCGTCCAGCGCGCCGGACTCGACTTCGTCATATTGCAGGATGGCTCGACCTCCATGCGAGTCACCGACGTCGCGCCGAGCCGATGGGAACGTTCGACAGCCTGGCTACGAACGTTCGCAGAGACGCTGAGCTGGACCAATGAGCGCGTCGCTCTCGCCCTGTTCGCTTACCGACCCGCACCCCAGGTCCGACTCACACGCGACCCGAATGCGTTCTTCTTCTTTCTCGATCGCCTGCGGGAGCAACCGCCGTTCGGGCTCGAAGACGACACGAGCTGGGATACAAACATCGCCGATGGCGTTCGTTGGGGCATCAAGATGGTAGACCTCGACGAAGAGCTGTACGGACGGCGACCGAGCACCCGAGCCTTCCTTATCCTCTCAGATGGTCAGGACTGGAGCGGCGAGGTCGAAGACGCGCTGGCGCTCGCGCGAGACCGCGGAGTCCGCGTCTACGTTGTTGGTGTCGGTACCGACATCGGCGGTCTGATTCCCGACCTCCCGCCAGAGCCCTTCCAACAGACCCCGCCGCCGATCTTCTCGTCTCTCGACCGTCAATCACTCCGCACGATCGCTGAGGCAGGAGGAGGCGAGTATTACGAGCTCGGAACGGAGCAGGACGATGTCATCGCCCTCAAGGTCCTGTCAGACGTCCAGCGGCGTGCTCAGACGTTTCACCGTCAGGAGATCTTTACCGAGCTGTATTGGCCGCTGCTAGCAGCCGCAGCCGGCGCCGTCTGTCTGGGAACACTGACGGTCAGGGAACGGACACGGCTCTGGTTGCTACTGGCTGTGGCTGCGGCAGCCGTCGTTTTCCTACTGTAGGAGTTCCTCTTGTAGGACGGAATGTTTCTCGGAGGAGGCGGAACCGTTGGATTCACCCCGCCCCCATTTGATTGGGGCAGACTCGTCGTGACGCTGGTTCTGGTATCCCCAATCGAGTAGGATGGCGTCCCGCCACGTGCGGCCCAGAGAGCACAGACTCTCGCGCCCCACGCGGACGCATCCAAGGAAGTCTCGGCTGTGAATGTGCGCTTCGGAACCGGTCTCTGCCTGAGTCTGTTGACGTTCTCGATCGGTGCTTCATCCGTGAGCGCTCAGGATGGCGGATGGACGCATTGGGGAGGAAATCCGCACAGCCAGCGCTACAGCCCACACGACCAAGTCGACGCCGGAAGCTTCGAGGACCTCGAGGTTGCGTGGGTCTGGCGCGGGGACAACTTCGGTCCTTCGGTTGACACCATTCTCCGCGCGACGCCGATCTATGCCGACGGAAAGCTCTTCAGTGTGGAGCTTCAGGTCGTCACCGAGGACGAGCTCATCGATTTCACGCCAGCGCTCCGGCAGGAAGCCCTAGAGATCATCGGCAACTACGAGTATGGCCCGATGTTTCTTCCGCCGCTCCATCGGGACAACGCAAACGGGCTTCGCGGCGCCCTACACTGCCCCGGCTCCAACGGTGGTGCGAACATCCCCGGGGGGGCGTCGGTCGATCCGGAGACCGGAATCCTGTATGTCGCCTCCACGAAAGCCTGCAGCGCTCCTACCCTAATACCCGGAGCCGCGGCTGATCCGGACGACCCGAACCCGATTGGGCGCACGGTCGTGAAATTCGTTGCCGGACCAGGCGGAGTGCAAGAACCGCAGGGGCTGCCGCTCTTCAAACCGCCGTACGGCCGGATCACCGCGATTGACCTCAACCCCGGAGAAACCCTCTGGTGGATTCCGAACGGCGACACTCCTGACCGGATCGCAAATCATCCATTGCTGCGCGACATCGACGTTGGAAATACTGGACAGCCAACCCATGCCACGACCCTCGCAACAAAGACGCTGCTGATGTACGGTGAGGGACGTGGCGAGCGTCCGAACTTTCACGCCGTCGACAAGCGCACCGGGGACCGACTCGGGGCCGTCGAGATCCGGGCGCCGACAAACTCGGCCCGATGAGCTACATGCACAACGGCACCCAGTACGTCGTGATGCCGATCGGTGGTGGACCCGACCGGCACCCCGGCGCGCTGGTCGCGCTGGCACTTCCGGGCGACTGATGCAGCCGGCGAGCTCTGGCGGAACCTGCTGGCGCGTGTCGCACATGCTGGCGTGCGTCCTGCTCGCCAGCGGTTGCGGGATACCTCAACGGGATACCTCAAGCGGAGCGCGGATCCGAGGCGCTGCTAGCCAGCAGCCAATCCGAGAGCGGCCAGACCCGAGTCGTACTGCTTGGCACCGGAACCCCCGGCGCCGAGCCTGATCGGTCCGGCCCGGCGACAGCTATCGTCGTCGGTGAGCGCGCGTACCTGATCGACGCGGGCCCTGGCATCGTTCGCCAAGCCTCTGCCGCCGCGCGCGCACAAGGCATCACGCAGCTTGTAGTTCCGAACCTCGATATCGCATTCCTGACCCACCTGCACTCGGATCACACTGCTGGCTATCCCGATCTGATTCTTACGCCATGGGTCCTTGGCCGACGTCAGCCTCTTCAGGTCTATGGTCCCCCGGGGCTGCAAGCAATGACCGAGTCCTTACTGGCAGCGTATCAAGAAGACATCCGAGTGCGAACGTCGGGCCCGGAACAGTTGCCACCTGAGGGTGGGAGGGTCGATGTTCACGAGATCACGGAAGGTCCAATCTTCGACGATGGGACCATGGTGGTTGAGGCGTTCAGGGTGCCACACGGAATCTGGGAGCATGCGTTCGGATTCAAGTTCACGTCGCCCGACCGTGTGGTCGTCGTCTCGGGTGATACTGGTCCGTTCGACGGGCTCGTAGATATTGCCAGAGATGCCGACGTGTTACTTCACGAGGCCTACATGGCAGCCGAGCTGAGCCGTCTGCCGCGCCAGAATCAGCGCTACCATGGAACGTTCCACACGTCAGCAACAAAGGTCGGACAGATCGCTGCAGAGGCTCAGGTAGGGATGGTCATCCTCTATCACCAGCTTCACTTCACGGGCGGCAGCCCCGAACAAATGGTGGAAGAGGTCCGGGCGCAATACGACGGCCCGGTCGTCTACGGCCGCGATCTGGATGTGTACTGATGAACTGATGACGGCAACCAACGTATCAACACAACCAACAGTCGAAGGTCTGACCGGCGATTCTGTCGAACCACTACAACGTCGTTCACGGTGTCGCCCATGTCCTGGCGCGCGGCACTACCCACTGCCGCGACGACGTATTCGATTTCACCACCGAGCGGACCCACGGTCTCTACTCGGACTTCTCCTGGAAAGGGGAATCAACCGGAGTATGATGTGTGATGGGTTTCTGCGAACATTGTGAGGGTCAGCGATTCGACCGCGCTCAGGTGCTACGTCTACTCCGCGACACGCGTCTCCAACTGAGAGATCAGACCAGACTGAAGACGGCCGAAGACGTGCTGACCACGGCGATCAATGCCGTTCGCTCCCTCGAGATTCCACACCTCGAGTCGTTGGAGGACATTTCGGACGAGGTCATTCACTAGCGCTGGTCTTCTGAGGTGTCGAGAGGCTCGCCGCGCGCGTTCCGCAGCGGGCGGTATCCACTGACGCGGTCGCGTGCCTGGTGCGCACGTGCGTAGAAACCGGCCGTCGTCAGCTGAATCGTCACGTAGTCCTCTCCCTGGTTCTCCCAGTACCACCCGTGAACACCAGTAAAAGGCGCGGTGTATGCGCCGTGTGCTCGGTCGCTTACCTGTGCATCATAGCTCTCGGCATAGCCGGGCGGCGAGCCGTCAGGAGCACTGTGGAAGTTGTAACTCACGACTCCTGAGGCCTCCCAGGAGAAGAGCATGCTCGCACCTTCCTCGAGCTCGTATGTCGATTCAACCCACTCAGTTGGAGCCAATCGAAGTTCGAACACATCTGTCCTGTACTCACCGCTTTCAACGTCGATAGGCTGAACCCGCGACAGCGCGAGCAACCCGAACGCCCGGCCCGTCCCGAGTGGATCGAGCCCGTACTCTGCCGGTAGTATGGCTCCCACCACCACCAAAATCGCCACGGCGAATGCCGCCGCGGTCGCCCAGGCGATCTTCTTCGGAGAGGGGGTCGTATTCGTCTGCGATTCCGCCATGTGTGGTCGCCTCGCTCAGGAATAGAACACGTAACCCAGCATCTGATTACCTGCCAGGACGAATCCCGCAGTCATGAGCGCCACATTCGTGGCAAACGCGTATCGGTGGAAGCTGCTGTGGCCGCGCCAATAGCCGAACGCAATCAACACCATCGTCAAGGCGAGAACCTGTCCGACCTCCACTCCAACATTGAAGCTCAGCATGTTCGACAGCAGACCTGTGTCCGACAGGGTAAACTCCTGCACTTTCGTCGCCAGACCGAAACCGTGGAATAAACCGAACACCAGAACCGCGGCTTTCGGATTGGGTTGAGCCCCAAACATTCGTTCGAATCCGCCGATATTGTCAAACGCCTTGTACGCCACAGAAAGGCCGATGATCGCGTCGACGACGTAGGCGTTGGCACCGACCCCGCCGAGCACTCCGACGAGTAGGGTGACGCTGTGACCCAGCGTGAACAGACTCACGTAGAGCACAACGTCCCGCAGTTTGTAGAGAAAGAAGATGACGCCGACCAGGAAAAGCAGATGGTCGTACCCGGTCACCATGTGCTTGGCCCCGAGATAGATAAAGGGGAAGATTGCGACTCCATCCACCGCCTGCACAAAGGCAGCGTTCTGGTCGTCCATCGGATGGGCACCAACGATCGCGGTGGCCGGCCAGAGCAGCGGGATGAGCACGGCGAGCATGACAGGAAGGCCCTCCTGGAATACCCGCCTGGGGCGTCCAACCGCTCGACCTACGAACACGGGAACCTCAGGATGAACGCTCACAGCACGAGCACGGTGTCCCAATCCTTTCGCTCTCATTCAGTCCCCTGTCAGTCCATCAAGTCGCGCGTCCGGAAGGCCAGACAGACGTAGCGGCTACTGCGTCACGGACCGGAAATAGGCTGGAAGGTCGGCCTTCGTCTCTCGAAGGATCTCGACGATCGCCCGACGGTCGACGAGCGACAGGCGGGTGTACGGCTCCCCCGTCTCCACTCCGGAGAGCACCTCCCACATTCGCTGGTACACGGCGCCCTTCGCAAGATTGGGCAGCATGTCGAAGGCCTCCGAATAGATCATGTAGCTGCACCGATGGCGGAAGAGCCGGTCCCCTAGATCGAGATACCTCAGCGACCGCCCCTGGGAGTCTCGAGGTCCTATGGATGCAAACTGCCCGGCGAAGCCGGATGATCCCGAGACCGGGAACGCAAGTTGCGCTTCATCGACAAACAGCATGTAGTCGACAACTTCAGCGGCCGACTCGCGTATCAACTCGTCAAAGGCTGTGTCGTCCGCGGCCGGCCGAAACAGGACAGTTCGCGCTTCCCACCCGATCCGGGTGATCAGATTCGCCATGTGCGCCTGATGATTGAGCACCATGAGTGCGACGACGTCACTATGCGACGACAGGTATCCCTCCACATCGATAACCTCCTCGAGGGATCCGAGTGTAGGCGGTCGAGTCCCGGGTGGCGACGGCTCTTCGACGTCGGTCACCTCGACGTTTCCCATATGGAAGACGGGCCCAGCAGTTCCAGTCACGTACCAGCCCCCCCAGCGCTCCCCCAGTGGGCTACGGTGGTCGGTCACAAACCCGGTCGCGTAGGCGTTCGGGTCCGGCGACAGCGGGGCGGTACTGAGCACTTGAAAGCCAGGAACCCCAAGCGTTTCCCACGACAGATGACATAAGAGACATCCATCATTTCGTCTAAACTGTGGAAGCTCTGTTGGCTCTTGTTGAAGCACATAGAAGACGGCGCCCTGTTGCCGGTCGTGCGTCGCCACCTCGATCACCTCGCCACCCCGGACCCACGCCGCGGCGGTATTGTCGCTGAAGTAGATCGCGCGAGGATTCGTCGATGTGATCGTTGGCGCCTGGAAGCTCGTCTGCGAAAAGACAGCCACCTGGGACTCGATGGGAATCTCAAGGGCGCGCAGCGCCGACCTCAAGTATCCCGATTGGCCTTCGAACTCGAGGTGAACCCTACCGTCTCTGATCTGGCCATTCAGTTCGGCGACCGGATTGTGCACTGGCCCCGATGAATAGGCAATCGCCGGGTGGTCGCGTGACTCGCGGAACGCGCCGCCACGCTGCCCGACGACCATCGCCGCACCGAACACAACAACGACGAACACGCTTGTAGCAACGCGGGGCAACGGGCGCATACACAAACTTTACCATGCAGACCTTCATGCGCTTGAGGGTCGCAGCGCACCGCCGGGACCTCATTTCTGGACCGCGCTGGAAACCGCACGACGAGCTCGGACCCTTCCCACTTTCGAGAATCTTCGAGAAGCCGGATTCCGGAGATTCGGTGACGCGCCCGACCCTCGTAGACAACTGGCTACGCCCGTGGTCCCCTCTCCATGAGAAGATTTACGCTGGAGTTGGTTCGAACCTGGCGACCGTGCGTGTGGAACCTGGAAACGAAGGATGGGCCCAAGGGTGAGCAGCAAGCGACCGTCAAGACGTGACTTCGACACCCAGACAGTCGGTCCGACCGATACGATTCGAGTTCGTGGGCGATACGGAACGGTCCAGGGATCCCCACACGACGGCTCGGTTCTGGCTAGATACGCTGAGACCGGCGTCTGGGCCGAACGAACAAATGCACTGATCCAAGGCTTCTTTGATCTCGACGGCGGCACGTATGTCGATGTCGGCGGCAATATCGGCCTGACGACCATTTCGGCCGCTCAGAATCCGAAGGTGCAGTGCTTCGTTTTCGAACCCGAGCGAGAGAATTTTCTTCATCTGAGCGAAAACATCCGAGCGAACTGCGCGCACGAGAACGTGGTGGCGCAGCAGGTTGCCGTTTTCAATAGGCGCACGCGACTGGCGTTGGAGCTTTCACCTGACAACGTGGGCGACCACAGGCTCCGACTGGCGAATCGCATTGGGGTGCTCGGCGAGGATGAGTGGAGCACACTTGACGTGCAAGCGGCGCCACTGGATGAGCTTGTCGCCAGCGTCTCCGAGCCTCTCACCGTCAAGATCGACACTCAAGGTGCTGAACCGTTCGTCATCTCTGGCGGCCAAGGAACACTGGCCCGGGCCGGTCTCGTGATCATCGAGTTTGCGCCGTACTGGATGGCACGCATGGGCAGCGATCCCAAAATCGTATTCGACCTCGTGAGAGACTTCTCGAAGGTTTCTCTCGCCCACGGTGAGAACGATGAAGCTGAGCCGCCGCTCTCCGGCGACCAGGCCGCAGTCAAGCTACAGCGCCTGGACGCTGAATATCGGAAGACGCCGGCCGGCGCCTACTGGGACATCATCGCCCGCCGATGATGCGCGTAGCCTGTAAGGCCCGAGCGTCAGCCCGCCAAACCTCAGAGTAGCGTCAAGCGGCGGCTGCCTCCACCGACGGTGTGACCACACCGCCCGATGACGGCCGATGGGACGGCGGGTGCGAAAGGACCGCTTTGACCGGCAGCGTGTCGAGGATCTCGAGCTGCGCCAGTTCATTGGCGAACGACGAGCACAGGATAACGTCGGTCTGCTGAGGCGCCCAGTCCGGGGAACGCACGGTCACACCGCGGTAATGCTTTCCCTGCTGGGTCACTGCCGTGTCGAGGTATGCCACGATATTCACACGGGCTAGCTCTGGTACGATCTGGAAGAGCGCGTCGGTGTGTCCCCCCACGCCGAAGATTGCGACCCTAAGCGAACGCCGTCTCCAGTGTTCGATCAGCGGGATCAGCCGTTCCCGGTAGACCGCTGGATCATCCTCGACTTCCCCAACCCCGAGACCGAGGTCTTCGTACTGCACAGGGAACCGATTGGCGTTGAATGGTTGAAGCCACCACCCATCCTCGAACGGCGAGAACGTCGGGTTACTCGTACGTTCGAAGAACGCGGTCTTGCCCACGGCCTCGAGGAAAGTGAACATGGGATCTTCCCTCAAGAAGTCGAACAGCTGTCGGATCGTCGGGATATGGATATCGTCAACGACCAGGAGTCCGCCGGTGTCTAGATGCGGATAGAGCTTCCAGTACTCCATATTGGGAAACGGAAAGCCGTGCGGCCCGTCTATCAACACGAGCTGGAGAGGCTCGGTGAAGCTGTGGTTCATGAGCGTTCTCTGTGCGGGGCCCTCGACGAACTCGACTGTGTCCTTTCTCAGAAGGAAGCTATCGCGAGGGCGGGACAGACTCTCCCCATCGTCGACGGCGAACACCAGGTGGTGGTCGCTCAAGTGGGACAGCAGCAGCGTGGTCTTTCCGGCACCGGTTTCCACCGACCTGCGTACCCGCCGTTCAGCTGCGTGTCTGGCAAGTGCCTCGAGGTTCTGCATTTCGAGACAGCCAGCACCGTGCCAGTCCGGGGGCAACGAGCCGAGCGCCGCGAGTAAGTCGTCAAGTGCTTGCATGGGTCACCTCTTCGTCATCAAGAAGGGCCTGAGAATCGAGCCCTAGGGAGCCTGTCGCGGAAACCTGATGCCCCACCTCAGGCACCCGTTCGCCGATCGCCTCCCATACTGCACCTTGAGTAGATGCGTCTACCAATCCGTTGACTGCCGGAACTGCTGTCACGTCGAGCAGGTGTCCGAGGACGTCGTCCGGCGCGAAACACGCCACGCCTGCCATCAGTTGTCCGTGAGCTGGGTCAGGCTGGCCTTCGTGACCATCGTCGAAATACCGTCGAAGCTGCCGGATCAGATCGACTGCGTCCCCGGGTGCAAACATCCGGCTTTCAACCGACCGCGCCTCGAGCCAGCGCGCGACCATGCTCCCGGCGGGGACTAGGGTCTGTGTGCCGGCGGCAGTCGCATGCACGCACACGGCTTCAACCCAGCCCTCGTCCTCGGTGTCGTTCAGCACAACGACAACATCGGCATTCGAGAGAACCGCGTACGTTGCCGAGGCTGGCTGGTCGTCGATCAGGTCGACATCAAGAAACGACGCAAGCCCATACCGCCACTGCTCGTCGGAAGCCAACCGAGCGTCGCGATAATGTGTACGCCACGACAGCGCCGTCCTTGGAAGGGCCCCGTCATGTGCCTCGTTGGCGAGCGCTTCGAGCAGGGGCCGGACCTGGGACGCCCCACCGTGCGAGAAGCAGACAACCCGTCGAATCGCTCCGACCTTTACGCGCCCGCCTTTCGAGTCGACAGCTGGCACGGGATAACCGACGGTGTGAACCGTCCGGTTAGTCCACGTTTCGATTTCAGCCGCCACGTGGGGATCGGACGCAAGGAAAGTCACGCGATTACCGGCGGCAGCCGCGAGCACATCTTCAGCGAACCTCCAGGTCGTGCGGCGGTTGCCGTAGAAGGAGCTAGGATCAGACCATGACGCAGCGTCCGCGAATCCGTAGAGAGCGATGGCCGGACGCTCGCTGAGTCCCTTCTCCCTAAGCCCTTTCGCGATGCCGAGGCACTCGCTCGGAGAAGGCGTCACGAGCACCAGGACGTCATCGTCACGGAACGTCATCGTCGCCAGGGCCCGGGAGGTCGTCGTGACCGCGAGACTCTCCACGCGCGCAGATGCGCGCCGCCCGACCTGCGCGTCGCTACAGACGACGCGCCTGTCAATCTCAAGAATGGGAGCGACGCTCGCCGTTTCCGGCAGGTCGTTGAGTGCCGGCATTGAGCTCGCCACGCTCCGGTGGCTGACAATCACCGTGTCAAGAGAACGGCGGTTCGACGCTGCGCCAAGTTCGGCGAGTGCGTTGAGGCGCCACCAGCGATCGACCCTCGCCTGGGAATCCCAGAACGTGACCGTTCGTCGGTTGCTGACCCGCCCCGCAAACGGAGCCAGCCCCAATCGCATCCTCACGGGGGAGCTCAAGCGGTCGACGACAGCGCGACTGACGAGTCGCGAGTCATAGAGTCCAAGCACACTTCCTCCGCCATCGCGGAAGGCGGCCAGATCCGTCCACATCTCGTCTTCAAACGTCTCGGAGGACAGGACGACCAGGTCCCGTGGCTTCGGCGAAAAAGCCGAGGCCGGGATCACTGGAAGTCCAGAAGGATCGCTGCCAGCGGACCGGGTGCGTCCATCGATGATCAAGGCAACCGACACGTCGGTACCATGCAATGCGGCGACAAGCGCGCGAGTGTGCCCACCGTTTCCCCACAGAACCACCCGCTCCGGCGCCACCTGTTCGCATGTGGCCTGGATTCGGCTGATCACCTCCGGACGGATGCCGTGACCGGCTGGAGTCTGAGTAGAGGCTCCCAACAACCTGACAATCGAAGCGACCGGCCCATAGCACCCCTCGCGGGAGAAACACGCCGTGGCTTCAGCAAGGGCAGCGGAAGCACGTGACTCCCGCAGAGAGCGAGTGCCCAGGAGTTGAACCAACGCCTCGGCAAACGCCTCTGGATCGTCGTGGACCTCAAGGGAACGACCAGACGTCAGACCGGAACCGTGCACGCCAGCGCGAGTCGTCACGATCGCCTTACCTCGACTCGCCGCCTCGACGACCTTGATCTTCAATCCAGAACCGTACAAGTAGGGAGCCACGAACACGCCACAGCGCTCGACTTCGTCGCTCAAGCTTGGCTGAAACCCGAGGACCTCGACGCCCGCGACTCCGAGCATAGATTCAGGCAACGCGCGTCCGATGAGCCCGGCAATGCGCAATCGCGCCGATGGTCGAACCCGCCTCACAGCCGCCCAAACGCGCTCGAGTAGCCAGGACAGTGCCTGCACGTTCGGGAGATTGTCACTGCCGGCGTACAACGCGACATCATCAGCACCAAGCGACGCGGCGTTGGCAGTTGGAACGGCATGGCGGACAGTCAACACGTGTTGATGAGGAAGCGTGACGTGACTGATCCGGATCTCGTCTTCCGGAGTAATGGCCAGCAACACGTCGAATTGGCGCCAGAGAAACTCCTCCGTCGCTGTCGGCAGTGCGAAGCTCGTCGCTTCTCCGGTCGCGCGGCTACACGCCTCGGCGTGCTGGTGCAGGATGTCTTGTACGTCGCACACACGGAGCACGTCTCGGGTCAGCCCCGCGAACGCCGGAGCAGTCCACGCGTACGTCGCCACCACGGCCTGATAGGGCTCCGCCTCGAGCAGACTCCGGACGAGCATCGTCAACGCCGAGGATGGGCGTTGGTACAGCGCCGGGAGGTCATGACCGCTGTAGAACGCATTGAGTCTCTGGGTGCAGAGCTCGTCATCGCTCGACGGCATGTCGGCCTCGACCCTGTACACTCGCCGGAACAGTGAGTATTGAGCCTCGACCGGAGCGACCCTAGGGTTTCCCTGGTAGGCCAAGTCCACCTCGAACCCACTCGCCGCGAGGTACTTTGCGATCGCCAGAATGCGTTGAATGTTGCCGTGCCCGACGTGATCGAGACACAGGGGGTACACGATGAGGACCTGCCCGATCCGGGAAGGTGAAGCGTCCGATGCGGTGGCCACCAGAGGTTCCAGTGTCATGTCCTCAAGAGTCGGCTCCACACAGCCGGATGTCGGGCAGCCGGCCGGAGCGTCCGATTCTCCGACTGCCACGCATCGAGAACGGAACTCGATCCAGCCCGATCACCCGCCAACACGGCGAAGTAGTTGGGTTTAGCAAGCGACATGCCAGCACTCTCGAATCGTATGGAGTCCCTCTTCATCTTCAAGGGAGCGCGGAAACACGGTCCATGAACTGGCGAAACAAAAGAACCGTGCCGTCGCCGGCGGTGACCAACAGAGAACTTCCGGCCCAGGCGACGCCAAAAGGCGCGTAGCATGCGAGATTCAGCGGACGCGCCCCGACGCGCTCGATCCGAACCAGGTCTGAGAAAGGGTAGGTTCGCACGGCCCACTCCCCCCGTCTGGCCACGGACCCGCACTGCCCCTCACGGCCGGTCGCAGTACGGCGCATGGTGTGCCCGGAGGTGTCGCATCGGAACTCGTGAGTCAGGCGTCGTCGGGTGACACGGCCGCTCCTGTCCCTAACGACCGGCGCGACCACCAAGTCGGAGTCGTCAAGACGAAGGCATCCGGATGGTGTATCGACGAGAAGCCGGCCGGACCTACCGGGCAACCAATCCCACAGACCTCCAGCAAGGGCACACCAAATGGGCGACCCATCGGCCCTGAGCACCACTTGAGCAGGTTCGAAGGGCACCCTCTCGACGATGGGGTCACCTTCGGCCTGGCTACGGAGAAGAATGGCTTTATCGACGCGGTTCCACGCGAGAGCTCCTCCCTCACTTCCCCACCCCACTTCGCCGGTGATGGCGACCGGCCAGTTCGAACCAGACTCGCTACGTCCATCCGAGCCGATCAGCACGCTGGTGCTGACCAAGTGCGGGGCAAAGATCGCGCGTTCTCCATCCAGTGTTGCCAGGGACCATCCAAGCGGGAGGTCGGTAAGGATCTCGGGCTCGACAAACGCAATGCTTGAGGCGAGAAACGCGATCCGCGGGTCGGGTGCTGCTTGGCCCTTTGATACGACGCGAAGCTCGGGCCACGCCACAGATGTTGACTCGGTAGAGTCTCTAGGCGCGTCGTTCGAAATCGCGAGCGCGCCTGTGAACGCCCGCATCAGAGCATCGACCCGAAGAGGCAGCGTCATGTGGCCCGACGGGCCTGGGAACTCGAGGCGAAAGGGCGCGTCCGGCTCCACAGTCAGTGCAGGGTCCAGTACGCCCCTCGCGACCGCCCGGACGAAACGCTCACACTCCGCAGCTGAGCCCGTGCTGGTGGCTCTGGCACGAAGAAGAGCGTGCCGATGAGCCCCCAAGGTGAGGCATGCGGCCTGCTCGTTGTCAATTGGCCGAAGCTGCTGCTCGTCCTCTTCGTCGAGAACCGGAAGAACGGGACCCGACCAGTAGTCGAGGTGACCATGTGGGAAGCCGGTGGCACCCCCATGTAACGCCGACTCGACCTCGATGAGGAGTTCCTCGAGTGGGGCGATCAGCGCCGCTGCCGATTCCGTCCAACGAAATCGGTATGAAAGAGGCAGTGCGTGGGCGTTGTCGTCGCACACCTCGGCCTCGCCGAGGCCCGTCGTCAGCCGTCGGATGGCCAGCAGAGAGTCGATCAACTCCACGGCTTCATCAGCGGCATCGCGACGCACGCAACGACCTCGAGCTTCCTTCGGCCTGTCACAACCGTCGAGCACCGAACGCTCTCCGGTCAAAACCGATCGCATCAACGCGACTCGGTCGGCCTCATGGAATCGAGGCGGGTGGCTTGCCGGCGCTGGCGAGGCAGGGTCGGCCGGTGCGGACGCTCCGTTGACAAGACCGTCGCGAGCAGCGACGGCAGCCGCATGAATCTCGGCAGCGGTCAGCATGTGTGAGCCAAAGTCCAGCCAGTCTGAGATCGGACTCGTTGCACTGTCGTCCGTCTCTCCAGGGGGCTCTCGAACGATGTCTCCAAGGCCTTGACCCACCGAATCGACGATCGATGGATCCGGCCGCCGGCGACAAGATTCGCGGATCGTCGCGCGTAGAGCGAGGTCTCCTTCTCCCTTCACGTCGAGCCCAGCCTCCAGGTCGACCTGGTCCACACCCGGGCCAAACAGAATGCCGCCGCCGGTCGCATTCACTACGCGCCGTGAGGTTTCGCTGGCACGTGCGAGCAACCAATCACGAACCTCGACGAGATGCGGCGCCGTGAGGACGTCCTCCCCGTGTACGCTTGGCACCTCCAGCAGTTGTCGGCTTTCCAGCGTGTGTCGCCAGACAGTATGGAGGTTGACCCCTCGAGCTGTATGACTTGCCCACTCCTGTTCAAACGTCGTGCCCCGACAGTACGGCCGCTCATCGGTAAAGGCGAGGTCAGCACCAACAAGGATCACGGGGTCACAACCGAACCCGAGCGCCAGGTCGTATGCGGCGGTCAACACCGAGCCCCACACGTTGACGAGTGGCCGGTCCAGCCCCAGACGCTGCAGCCAGGGCCACGGATGGTGAGGACCAACCTTGAAAGTCGCCGTGCGCGACGACAACGGCTGAAGGGCCGCGGGATCGACACTGCCCTCAGCGAGTACCCATGTCTCTCGCCGCGAAGGCACACGAACTAGGTGTTGTCCGTTGGCTGCCGTGGGGTCGAGCGCCACCACCACGTGTGGATCCACGCCCGCAGTCGCAAGCGGCCGCCAGGCTGTGTCGGTCGCCACAATGAGCGGACGGTCGCTGAGCGCCCTGAGGGCAGGCAGATTACGGTCCAGCGACGGACCCGCAGCCACAACCACTGCAGGCACTCCATCGAATTTTCCCCTAAGACGGTCGGGACTGGCGCCATGCACGATGCAAGGGAGATTTCGCAGCGTGTTCAACAAGTAACGCCCAGCGTTATCGCGCCGCGCTCGAGCATTCATCTGCGCCGCCCGAACGGCCCGTTGCACTAGGCTCACTGCGTGGGCCATCGGCTCAGGCAGAGCTCGCGCCAGGACGGGGTGAGTGATGACCGCGGGGGCCTGATCCTCGCCGGCTGTGGGCATGCCGAAGGCCCGCCAGAGCTCTTCAGCCCCTGGGTAGTCTGGGCCTATAACGAGGTCAACCTTGTCGGAGCGGTACAGCTCGGGCGTACGCGAGCGCGCGCCGTCCGCCAGCTGGGCCACTGGTTCCACGACGATGATTCGGGCGGCAGGCCAACGCCTGCGGGCAGCTTCAGTGACAAACCCCAGGCCGGCGCCAACGAGAACGACCACCGGCGGCGCCGGATCATCGACGACCCCGAGTTGCAGTTGCGCCTCGGCAAGCGGGTCGCGGGTACTGTGGAGCGACACACGGTTGCCTTCGGGCATTTGGATCCACGCCGCCCACCCTGCGGTGTGCGAGCTAGGATGCACGTCGACGATGAGCGGTTCGACGATCGCTGTTCCCTCATGTGCGTGGCTCGGATCGCTCGTTGCAGGATTCACTCTCGACGCATGCTTGAGCAAGCGACGTGCCCAAGCGCGCGCGCCGAACCTACGAGGTGTAGGCCAATTTCCTGAGCTCGAGCGACGCAACAGAGCGGACCCGACCGGTAATCCGACACCGAGGTCAGGTATTCGACCGTCTTGCGGGCATGTCCGTCATGAAGATTCCAACACCCGGACCGTTCTTCCCACTCCCGATGCGCGGGAATACCTCAGCCGATACGGTTACAATGCGGCGAGCGGCAGCTGGCTCGGCTCGTGGAAACTAACTCTGCTCGACGGTCAACGGAGAGGCCCTAAGCATCGATGTCTGAATGGGCAACCAAACCTCGCTGCGTCTACTATGGCCACCATAAGTGCGCCACGACGTGGATCAATCGCATTCTTCGAAACGCATCTCAGGAACTAGGCTATCGCTTCCACGTCGAGTGGGGAAACCTGCCGGAACACCGCTTCCAGCAAATGCTTGACCGCGAGCGACCGGACGTGCTCTCTCTCACCAACGCGCGTGCCGAGTACGCCCTTTGGCTCGGGGGACGGGTCCCCGGCTTCCATGTCGTGCGTGACCCCAGGGACGTATGTGTCTCCGGCTACTGGTCCCACCGCAACAGCCACCCTGTCGTCGATGGATTCACGCATCTTGATCGTCTCCGCCCAACCCTAAACTCGCTACCACTCGAGGACGGGCTACTAGCAGAGATGGATTTCCTCAACCCACACGTGTACGAACTGATGAGTGCGTGGGACTACACGCGGCCAAACGTCTTGGAGCTAAGAATGGAGGATCTGACCGCAAAGCCGCGGGAAGGCTGGCTCGCCATTCTCGGCTTCCTTGGATTGACGGACAGACCCGGCGGGCCGACTGGCGAAACCCAGATCACTCCAAACCGACTGCGCGAGATTGTCGACGACAGCGCTTTCGTTCGCCTGACAGGCGGCCGTGAGCAAGGAAAGGAAGACCGCAACAGCCACTATCGCAAAGGCGTCCCCGGCGACTGGCGCAACGTCTTCACCCAGCGCCACGTTGAACGATTTCGGCAAGAGCACAACGAGTTGCTACTCAAGCTCGGCTACGAAGAGACCCCCGATTGGCAATAAGCAGTCAGGAAGCCGACCGGCACACTACAGTACGACCCTGGTTCTGGCCCCGCCGAGCTGACAGCTCAGCGTCCACGTTGGAAGGATTCGCCGGCGTGCTCAATGAGGACTATCCATGCAAACTGTGATTCGAGCCGTGCTCCCGGCACTGGTGGCCGTCGCGACGCTCGTGCCAGGGCCCGTCGCCATCGTGGCGCAAGAAGCGAGCGGAACGACCGAGTGGCACGCGTGGGGCGGTCCGAACGGGAACTTCGTCGTCGACGCGCCACCTCTGGCCGAGACCTGGCCGGTCACTGGGCCGCCCCAGCGGTGGAGCCGACCGCTCGGTGCCGGTCATTCGGCCATTCTCGTCGATGACGGCCGACTGTACACGATGTATCGCGTGGCCCATGGGGCGGGCGGCAGCGGGCCATTCGAACCGTCCGAAACGGTTATCGCGATGGATGCCGAGACAGGTAGTACCTTGTGGGAGTACACCTACCCGTCGAAGGTCCAGGATTTCGGTCAGGGCGCTGGCCCGCATTCGACACCGCTTCTCGTCGATGGGCGCCTGTTCACTCTCGGTACGAACAAGGAGCTGCACGTCTTCGACCCTTCGACCGGGGCCATCCTCTGGTCACGCAACCTCATCGAGGACTTCAACGCACCCCCACTGCTCATTCGTTCCATGGTCAAGCCTGGGTACGGCGTCAGTCCAATTGCCTACCGGGACACGATCATCATCCAGGTCGGGGGCCCGGGTCAGGCCGTCATGGCGCTACGTCAGGACGTCGGGAGTGTTGTGTGGAAGAGCGGAAGTTTTCTCGTATCGCACTCACCCGCTGGGTTTATCGATGTCGACGGGCAACGTCAGCTCATCGTCTTTGCTGGCCAGGCCGTACATGGGTTGAACCCCGACACGGGTGAGATCCTCTGGGCTCATCCGCACGACGCGGGCAATGACTTCAACTTCCAAATCCCGCTGTGGGGCGACAACGTCTTGTTCCTGTCGTCCGGATACATCGGTGGAAGTCGCGCGCTGCGGCTCACGCGAGACAGAGGGATTACCAATGTCGAAGAGCTGTGGTACAACCCCCGACTGCGGTTTACGTTCCTGAACCCCCTCAGGCTGGGAGACTTCGTCTATGGCACGAGTGGACAGAGCGCGAGCGCGGTCTTGACCGCCACCCACGTTTCGACAGGCGAGACGGCGTGGCAAGCACGTGGCTTTAGCCGCGCCAACATGCTTTACGCCGATGGCAAGGCGCTGGTCCTCCAGGAGGATGGAACCCTGAGCATTGTGACGCTCACCCCCAGCGGGACGACAACGCTCGCCGAAGCACAGCTCTTCAATACGACGGCGTGGACCGCGCCGACCCTCGTGGGAACGGCACTGTATGCGCGAGACCGCGAGAAAATCGTGGCGCTCGACCTTGCGCCCGGCGAGAACTAGTCGCCTGAGCTAGCGACGCTGTGCGTCGAACTCGGGAAACTCCTTGCACGGCATTGCCCAGCTCTCGCACGGACCGAGGGGCCGACCCTTTTCATAGACCAGCCGATTGACCGACTGCCCCCCGGCCGTCGTCGTCGTCACCCGGAAGGTCAGGACTCCTCCATCGGCACTGAGCGACATCACTTCGTGCATCTGCATCTCGCCCTGCCGGCCCTCCACCACTAGACGAGCCCCTTCCCAACGCGATTCTGCGATCATCGTCGTATCGCGGCCTACGGGGATCGAGCGCTCGCGACCGGGAGTGTAGCTCCACGCCTTGAGGCCGTTCGTCTCCGGCCCGATCACGATCGTTCCGTTTGCCGCGTGCGTAATGAAGAGACGTTCGATGTGCGCGCCACCCCGACCTCCGCCAAACGCGGGTGGGGTGAAATCACTCGCAGCCCGGTCGAGCGTCCAGACACCAGCAAAATCAGGTCCCTGTGCATGGGCCGGCAGGCCTATACACGCCAAGAACAACACGCCTCCGACGCACGCAATTCGTTTGTCGACCATCGACCTTGAGTATAGTCAGTGACCCGAGCGCCTCAGATCAGCAGACTCCGCACGGCGGACCGCTCGAGGAGTCGGCACTACCCCCCCACGGCAAAGACCCAGATAACGCCGCCCTGGGGCACCTGCACACTTGTGCCCCGCTCTACGTTGATCACACCCTGCATCGACTGCGCGTCGACACCGTAGCCCGATTGCACCGCGATGTACTGCACACCGTCCACCGCATACGAAGACGGTACACCGGTCACGCCGGAGTTCGTACGCTGTTCCCAGAGCACATCTCCGATCGCCGCATCGAACGCACGAAAGTATCGGTCGCTGGTGCCGCCCATAAAGACGAGGCCGCCCGCGGTAGCAAGGACCGGACCCCAATTGTGAGAGGCAAACTCTCGGGTCCATACCTGCTCACCGGCGTCGAGATCCCAGGCCTGCAGCTCTCCCAGGTGGTCAGCCCCATCCCGCAGAAAAGTCCGAACTGAGGCGCCGGTGAAACTCCGACCGGGTTCGTACTCGATCGGAAAACCCTCAATGGTCGAACAGAAGTTCTCGTTGGCCGGGATATACAGATACCGGGTCTGTGGGCTGTATGCGGCGGGCGGCCAATCCTTCCCACCCCACAGAGACGGACAGAACGTCGCGCGCTTGCCGAGGCCTGGCTTCCGGGATGGGTCGTATGCCGGTCGGCCAGTGTCGGAATCGATGCTGGAGAAGACGTCCTGGTGAACGTATGGAACGGCATCGACAAACGTGATTGCGTCGGCTGCGCGTTCGAGCAGCCACAGATAGCCGTTTCGAGCAGGGTGCACAAGACCGTTGATGACCCGACCGTCGCGATTGACGTCGATCAGTAGCGGCGCTGACACTTCGTCCCAGTCCCACGAGCCGTTCCAGTGATATTGGTGATAGCCCTTGATCTCGCCGGTGTCGGCGTCGAGAGCAACAACGGAATTCGTGTAGAGATTGTCGCCCGGTCGGGCGTCTCCGATCCACGGTCCTGGATTACCCGTGCCCCAATACGTCATGTTTAGTTGGGGATCGAACGACCCGGTGATCCAGACCGGTGCGCCCCCGGTGCGCCAGGTCTCACCGGGCCATGTGTCGTTCCCGGGCTCGCCAGGCCCCGGCACGGTATAGGTTCTCCAGAGCTCGTCTCCGGTTTGCGGATCAAGTGCCACGACGAATCCACGAATGCCGCGTTCGCCACCAGAGACTCCGGCAAGAACCTTTCCATTAGCAACCAGCGGCGCCATCGTCATGTAGTAACCGCTACGGTAGTCCTCGACGGGTTGCTCCCACCGGGCCACGCCCGTCATGGCATCGAGCGCGACGACGTGCGCGTCCTGCGTGGTCAGAAAGACCTGATCGCCGTACAGGCCGACGCCCCGGTTTGTCCGGTGCCCTCTACGGACATCCTCGGGAAGCTGACGCACATAGCGCCACAAAAGGTCGCCCGTTCGTGCATCGAGCGCAAGCATCTGCGACTCGGGCGTGGTCACGAACATGACTCCGCTGTGTACCTGCGGCGGTGCCTGGTGCCCCGAGGTCACACCGGTCGAGAACAGCCACACGGGTTCGAGGTCGGCCACGTTGTCGGTCGTGATCTGACCGAGCGGGCTGTAACCCCAACTGTCATAGGTGCGTCGATACATCAGCCAATCATCAGGAGATGGGTCTTTCAATTCATCGTCTGTGACCGGCGTGTATTCAGACGGTTCCGCGGTGGAAAATCCCAGCAGTGTCTGGCCTGCCGGCTCCTCGGATTGCACGTCAGACTCTCGTGGGGCCGTACACGAGAGCAGCACGACGGGCAGCATCAGGAAGATGGGGACCGAGCGCCACGATCTCTGCATAGAAGCCTCGTCCGGACGGATACGATCAGACATCCTGAGCGAAGCCAGTGCCTCCGTCCCGACTCCGCTGGACTAGATGCGGATGCCATTCTCTCATGCTCTCATGCGTCGCGGGTGTCGCCTTCTCGATGCCCAAAAAATGGGTGTCTTTCGTCCGATCGGCGCTCATTCCCTGGAGAGCCGACCGCGGTGGAACTGACGAGACAGCGCGGGTGCGATCCACAGACGGCGGTTTTGATGGTGCTCGTGGGGCAAGGGCTGGTAAAGTTACGGTATAGGGATCGTATCGTCCAGGGGCGGTAGCCGGGTTTGGACTGAGGGGTGAATGGCATGAGGCACCTAAAACGAATCGTAGGCCCAACGCTCGTTGCCATGATGGCAGTGACACCGTGGTCGGCCCACGCTGCGGCTGCGGATTCGCCGACGTATGCGAAGGACATCGCGCCGATCTTCCGGGAGAAGTGCGAGGCGTGTCACCGACCCGGCTACATCGCACCGATGTCACTCCAGACCTACGAGGAAGTTCGGCCATGGGCTCGGTCGATCAAGAATCGGGTGGAGGCGCGTCAGATGCCGCCGTGGCACATCGACAGCGCCGTCGGCATCCAGGACTTCGAGAACGACCGATCACTGACCGCCGACCAGATCGACATGGTCGCTCGCTGGGTCGACAGCGGCGCGGCGCGGGGCAACCCGGCCGACATGCCTCCTCCAGCGGTGTTTGCGGACGACGATGTCTGGAACTTCGTGGATCTGTTTGATGGCCCGCCTGACCTCGTCATCCAGTCGACACCCCATACGATGCCGGCGCTGGCGCAGGACCGTTGGTGGAAACCGGAGGTCCCGACTGGGCTCACGGAAGACCGTTGGATCCGCGCGATCGAGATTCGACCGTCCACTGTTGACGGTCGTCGGATCACCCACCATGCCCTCGCCATTCTTCAGCAGGAAGAGGACGAAGACGCCTTGGGCGCCGCAGCCGACATCGGCCCGGGTCTCTTGATGGAGTGGGCCGTTGGCAAGCAAGGCGAGATCATGCGGGAGAACAGCGGCAAGCTGCTCAAGGCGGGCTCGTCGATCGTGTGGGACATCCACTACAGCGCAGTGGGCGAGGAGATCACCGACACGGTGGAGCTCGGACTCTACTTCTACCCGAAGGAGGCGCCGCCCAAGTATCGGCAAGTACTCTCCGCCTGGAGCGCCATCGAGGGTGGAAACGACAATCTGTCGATTCCGCCAAACACGATTGTGGCAACCGAGCGTTTCCACGTGTTGAAGAACAACGGTCGTGTGGAGAACTTCCAGCCGCACATGCACCTGCGGGGTGTGGGAATGCAGATGACCGCGGTCCTTCCGGACGGGACCACCCGGGTGTTGAGCCGCGTAAGCGATTTCAATTTTAATTGGCACAACAACTACGTCTACTCGGACGTGGAGGCTCCGCTGCTGCCCAAAGGCACCGTGATACAGGTCAAGTCTTGGTACGACAACACGTCGGCAAACCGCTCTAATCCAGACTCGAATCAGTGGGTCGGATACGGAGACCGGACCGTTGATGAGATGGGTCACGCGTGGGTCAACGTCACCTACATGGATGATTCGGATTTCGAGGCCGCGGTAGCGGAGCGCGACCGGATTCTTGACAGCAGGACGACCGATGTTAGCGACGGACAGTAGCTCGGTCGCACAGCCAACCTGATATTGGGAGCCGCTCCTGGTGAACGGGAGCGGCTCCCGTCACGTACGAGGAGGAATCGTATGCGAGTGAGTCGCTCAACCGCTCTGGTTGTCGTCCTTCTTTCGATGCTGAGTAGTGCCCTCGCGGTATCGCGCGCGACCGCTCAAGTACCCAGGACTCTCAAGGATTCTGGTGATCCGGTCTTTCCGGTGTTTGAGGGCTGGTACGACAACCCGGACGGCAGCTTCACTCTTCTCGTTGGCTACTTCAACCAGAATCTCAAGCAGACAGTTGAGATACCTATCGGAGAGGACAACTATCTCTCTCCCGGTGTGCCGGACCGGGGTCAGCCGACTATTTTTGAGCCTGGGCGAGGATGGGGCATTTTCACGATCCAAGTACCGGCCGATTTCGGCGACGGCACGGTGGACTGGACGCTCACCGCCAACAGCCAAACCGTCACGATTCCGATGCATCTCAGGGCGGAATGGTACGTCGAGCCACACCAGGATGCTGCGAACGGCAATGAGCCACCCATAGTCCGGTTCGCCCCGGACGGTGCGGCGCACCAAGGGCCACCGATCGGCATTGCGCAGACGTTGAGTGCATCCGTTGGGACACCGCTGGAATTGAGCGTCTGGACGAGTGACAAGAAGCCAACCCTCAACGTCCGCCAGAACCCGCGGTTTACGAGGCCAGCGTTGATTCTCTTGTGGAATGTCTTGCGCGGACCGGGGGACGTGGAGTTCTCCGCGGGGGTGCAGGAATTCGAGGACTCATCCGATCAAAACCCCAAGACAACTGGCACCTTTGGTGAGCCGGGAGAGTACCTCCTGCGCGTCGAAGCACTCGATGAAAGCGGCGAGGGCGGCGGCGGCTTCCAGTGCTGCTGGACCTCGGCACATGTCCGTGTGAATGTGCTGTGAGCGTCTCAAGAGGCGCACCCACCTTCAGCGACCAGGACTAAAGCGCTTTTCATGACCGTGTGGCGGCCGAGTACCCGCAGTGCCGAAAATAGTTGCGGCATTCGTCAGGGCTGAAGTGCGCCAAGCACTCGCCGAGGAACGGCCAGAGCGTCTCGGTGCTGCGACAGCGAGCGGTGCGAACGAGGGCTTTGAGCTTCGCGAAGCAGAGCTCGATGGGATTGAGGTCCGGGCTGTAGGGTGGCAAGTACCAGAGGGTGGCCCCGGCGGCCTGGATGGCGCGTTGGATGCCGGCGACCTTGTGGGCCCCGAGATTGTCGGCAATGACGATGTCGCCGGGCTGCAGGGTCGGCACCAGGATCTGTTCGATGTAGGCGCGGAAGCTCTCGCCATCGATCGCGCCGTCGAAGACCCCCGGTGCGGTCAGCCCCGTGACCCGCAACGCGGCGAGAAACGTGCTGGTCTGCCAGCGCCCGCCGGGGGCGTGGTCGTGGACGCGCGCGCCACGCGGTGCCCGGCCGTACCGCCGAAGCAGATTGTTCGTGATGCCGGTTTCGTCCAGAAACACGAGGTGGGCGACGTCCCAGGTCGGCGCCGCCGCGTGCCACGCGACCCGCGCGGCCGCGACGTCAGGCCGATCGTGTTCGGACGGGCGGACCGTTTTTTTTAACGGTCAGGCCAAGGGCCCGTACGGCGCGCCAGACCGTCGGCACACTCGCGGGCGTGGCGAGGGCGTCCTTCAGCTCAGCCAGCGTGCGATCCGGGTGCGCCGCAATCAGATCGGCCAAGGTGTGCAGGTGCGGCTCGAGCATGCAGCGCCGTCCCTGTCGCTGGACGCGAGGCGCCACCTCGCCCGTGTCGCGCCGTCGCTGTTTCAGTAGCCGCACCCACGACCCGCTCACGCGGTACTTCGCCGCCACATCGGCCGCCTTCATCCCGGCATCGCTGTCGAGTAGCACCCGCTCTCGCAGATCCATCGAATAGGCACGCATCGGTCCTCCTGCATCGGTATGCGCAGAAGTACCACGACCGCCCCAGGTAGTACAAGGCCTATTTGAAAAGCGCTTTAGCAGGACCAGAAGGACGTCCGGGCTACGAAGCGCAGCTCACGACGGGCGCGGCGTATTAAAGGTTCCCGAGGCTGAGCAGGAGCGGCTGCTCCAGGCGATCCGCCACCCACCTGAGGAAGCGGACGGCGTCGGCGCCATCAATGAGCCGATGGTCGTACGACAACGAGAGCGGCAACATCATACGCGGCTCAAAGGTCTGGTTGACGAACACGGGGGCGTACGCCGCCCTAGAAAGGCCGAGGACCGCGACTTCGGGATGGTTCACGATCGGCGTAAACGCGGTACCACCGAGCCCGCCGAGATTCGTGACTGTGAAGGTTCCGCCTTGGAGGTCTTCGACCGAGACACGCTTGGTGCGCGCTTTCTCCGCCATGGCAGAGATGTCGTTCGAGATCTCGAGCAGACTCTTCCGATCGGCATCGGTAATGACGGGCACGAGCAGCCCGCGGTCCGTGTCGACTGCAATACCGATACTGACGTACTGCTTGTAGACAATCTCCTGACGCGCAAGGTCTAGCGACGCGTTGAACTGCGGAAACTTCTTCAGTGCCATCGAGAGCACCTGCACGGCGAAGGCGGTCACGGTAAGAGGGACGCCTGGCGACTCCTTCTTGAGCTTCTTCCGCACCACCTCGAACTGCGTGATGTCGGCCCGGTCATGCTGTGTCACGTGGGGTACGGCTCGCCAGGACGCGCTCACCTTTCTCGCAGTCGCACGACGAACCCCGCGCAGCGGTGCCCGTTCGACCTTCCCCCATCTAGAAAAGTCAGGCGCGGCCGGCTCAATCGGTGTGGTGTCGCCGCTTCCGCCGGCACGTTCGAGCACCTGTCTGGCGTAGGCCTTGACGTCGTCTGTCAGGACGCGCCCCTTTCCACCACTGCCCGTCACGTCGGCAATATCAACACCCAATTCGTGGGCGATACGGCGCGCCGAGGGTGCCGCGAGGACAGTCCGATTTGCTGGACTCCCGGATACAGGTGCCGGCGGATCGCCAGGGGTGGGACCGGAGTCCGGTGTCGCCACACTTGGGGCAGGTTTCGGAGAACTTTCCGCCTGGGAGACCGGCTGCTCGGTCGCAGTCTCACCGTCCGTTTCGCCGATGGTCACGATGAGTTGGCCTACGGTGACGGTGTCTCCGGTGCTGACAGAAACGCTCTCAACGGTTCCGGCAGCCGGCGACGGCACTTCAATCGTGGCTTTGTCCGTCTCGAGCTCGATCAAGGGCTGGTCGGCGTCCACAGTGTCGCCGGGTGCCACCAACACCTGAACGACTTCTCCACTCTCGATGTTCTCACCAAGCGCCGGCAGCATGAATTGTACGGCCACGTCAGTCCTCGTCCTCGGATCGTCAGGCCAGCATTGGAGCGGCCTTGTCCGGGTCAATGTCCAGGTCGGCGATCGCCTGAGCGACCAACTCCGGGGCAACCGAACCGTCCCTTGCCAACGCTCGGAGCGCGGCCAGTGCGATGAACCTCGCGTCCACCTCAAAGAAGTCCCGCAGCGCGGC
This sequence comes from Vicinamibacterales bacterium, assembly GCA_965223015.1. Lineage (GTDB taxonomy): Bacteria > Acidobacteriota > Vicinamibacteria > Vicinamibacterales > UBA8438 > CAUZIB01. Next base: position 254,253 of record CBDCVL010000010.1, read on the forward strand.
TCGAGTGTCGCTGCGACCGAACCCATCGGTCCCCAGTGCGACAAGCGGCGTGTCGAGCCATTGACTCAGCGAATCTGGAATTGCCTTGAGGTAGTCGCTCGCCGCGACGACAACACCCGGCTCGTTACCCAAGCATTGCGTCACGATCGGCCGACGTGCCGGTTCCAGCGGATGCAACATGTTCCAGCGATCGCAGGAATGGCCATTGCGGTAGAGCTGAGCCCAGCTGGTGACACTCCAAACGTCCGCGGCCACATCGTAGCGCTCGAGCAACTCCTGGGCCTTGAGCGCCTCGAGCAGGATTGCCCCACTGGCCAGCAGTTGTGCTCGATGTGCCGCTCCCTGGGCGTCGGCTGTCTTGAAACGGTAGAGGCCGCGTAGAATGCCGTCGCGCGAGCCTTCAGGCATGGCGGGCATGGCATACGGTTCATTCATGACGGTGAGGTAGTAGAAGATGCTCTCCTGCTCGACGTACATCCGCCGGATACCGTCCTCAATGATCACGGCCAGCTCGTAAGCGAAGGCCGGGTCATACGCCAGCAGATTAGGGACCGGATACGAGAGCAGATGGCTCTGCCCGTCCTGGTGCTGCAAACCCTCACCGGCGAGCGTGGTGCGACCAGCTGTGCCCCCCACCAGAAAGCCTCGACAGCGCGAGTCGGCCGCGGCCCAGATCAAATCGCCGACCCGCTGGAATCCAAACATCGAGTAGAAGATGAAGAATGGGATCGTATTGACGCCGCGAGTCGCGTAGGCCGTGCCGGCCGCTATGAACGACGACAGCGAACCGGCCTCCGTGATCCCTTCCTCGAGGATCTGTCCGTCCTCAGCCTCGTTGTAGTACAGCAGCGTGCCGCGGTCGACCGGCTCGTAGTGCTGTCCCGCATGGGCATAGATGCCAACTTGCCGAAACAGCGCCTCCATCCCGAACGTCCGTGCTTCGTCAGGGACGATCGGCACGATGAGATCTCCGATCTCCTTGTCGCGGAGGAGTCGGCCGAACAGCTTCACGAACGCCATGGTCGTCGAGACTTCTCGCCCTTCCGTTCCCACGTGAAACTCGTGGAACGCTTCCGGCGGCACGCCAGACAGCGGAGCTGAACGAATGGCTCGCTGAGGCACGGAGCCGCCGAGAGCCGCCCGCCGCTCCTTCACGTACTCCGCTTCTGCGCTGGTTTCGGGCGGGCGGTAGAACGGCACATCGTGGAGCTGTTCGTCCGACAAGGGGATCCCGAACCGCGTCCGGAATCCCTGGAGCTCGTCTTCGTTCAGTTTCTTCTGCTGGTGCGTGATGTTTCGTCCCTCACCGCTCTCCCCAAGGCCATAGCCCTTGATCGTGCGGGCCAGAATGACCGTCGGCGACCCTTTGTGGTCGGACGCCGCCTTGAACGCTGCATAGACTTTGGCCGGATCATGCCCACCGAGGGTCAGCTTCTTGAGCGCATCATCGGTCAGGTGACTCACCCTGTCGAGGAGCTTCGGATGTGCACCCCAAAAATGCTCCCGCACGTAGGCACCGGACTCCACCGCATACTTCTGGTATTGCCCGTCAACTGTCTCGCCCATTCTCCTGACGAGCAGACCGTCATCGTCCTGTGCGAGCAACGGGTCCCAGTCTCGTCCCCATATCACCTTGATCGCATTCCACCCTGCCCCACGAAACGCCGCCTCTAGCTCTTGGATGATGTGTCCATTCCCGCGAACGGGCCCATCCAAACGCTGGAGGTTGCAGTTGACGACAAAGATGAGATTGTCGAGCTGCTCTCGCGATGCGAGGGTAATGGCGCCCAGGGACTCGGGCTCGTCGGTCTCGCCATCTCCAAGGAACACCCACACCTTCGAATCTGACGGAGGCTTCAGGCCTCGGTCCTCAAGGTATCGCTGGAATCTCGCCTGGTAGATCCCCATGATCGGGCCCAGGCCCATCGACACCGTTGGAAACTCCCAGAACTCTGGCATCAGCCAGGGGTGCGGATAGGAGGACAACCCGCCACCGTCTGACAGCTCGCGGCGAAAATTCTCGAGATGTTCTGCCGTTAAACGACCTTCGGTGAATGCGCGCGCGTAGACTCCGGGCGCCGCATGCCCCTGGAAGTACACCAGGTCACCGTCGTGAGTGTCGGTCGTGGCACGGAAGAAGTGGTTGAACCCAACCTCGTACAACGTCGCTGCCGACGCGTAGGTTGAAATGTGGCCTCCGATTCCCGGCTCTCGCTGGTTGGCCCGGACGACCATAGCCATCGCGTTCCACCGGACCAAGCTCTTGATCCGACGCTCGACCTCGCGGTCTCCGGGATACGCAGGTTCCTCCCCTGTCGAGATGGTGTTGACATAGGGTGTTTTGGCCGTGAATGGGAGTTGTACCCCTTTGCTCGTTGCCCGGCGGGTGAGCTCTTGTAGCAGGTGTCCGGTTGCCGCGAGCCCGTGCTGATCGATTACGGCGTCGAGTGAATCGACCCACTCGTCGACCTCCATCGAGCCGATCTCGCTGGGATTACTTGCCCGATCGTTCATTGTCGTATCACTCGATTTCTCGAAGCCAGACCCATACAGAGACTACACCACACGGGCCACTTCACTGGGCCGCAACCGAGCGCCACGTACGCGGATCCTCTCTTTCTCTCTGGGATAGAGGAGTTGCGCGAACAGAGAAACGACATCCCAGTTTACAGGGTGCTCCCTATTGAGAGATTCTATGGACCATGCAGCTGACGACGATCCTTCACCCGACTGACTTCTCGGAGAGTGCGTCGCATGCGCTCCGGCTCGCCGTCCATCTCGCGACCGCAAATGACGCGGTGCTCCACATCTTCCACGCGACAACGTTGCACGGCGAGCATTTGGATGCGGCCACAGGAGAGTTGGAGACATACGCTGAGACGGCTCGTGGCCTGATGAACCAGGACCGGCCGGGCGCAGCAGAGGCGCTCAAGGTGTTCCATGGCCGTTCCGTGCTCCCGTTCGACGGCATCATGGAATCAGTGAGAGACCTTGGACCAGATCTGGTCGTCCTCGGCACTCACGGGCACAGCCGGTTCAGCCGCCTGTTGATGGGGAGCACCGCGGAAAAGGTGCTCCGCCATTCGCCGTGCAGTGTCCTCACCGTCCGGGCGGGCGTACCCATTCCCGAGGACGGTCGCTTTCGCAAGATCATCGTCCCAGTTGACTTCTCGGAATGGGCGGGTCGAGGACTCGACGGTGCGCGTCTCGTTCGAGCAGACGACCAGTCGACTCTTTACCTTGTCCATGTGGTCGAACCGGCCCCACCGATGTACCTGGCCGGAAACGTTTCCAGCTACTTCGAACTCGACCCGGATCTCAAGGGCCGGATCGAGACGAATCTGCGTACATGGTCTGGGGACATTCCGGGCTCGCAGATCATCATTACGGAAGGCAGTCCGGCACTCGAGGTGACCCGGCTATCCAAGGAGCTTGAGGTCGATCTTATTGTCGTAAGCACGAAGGGGCTGACTGGCGCCGAACACCTACTCGTCGGCAGCGTGACAGAGAGGATCTGTCGATTCGCCAACGTCCCGGTGCTTGCCGTCAGGTAGGGAGACACACGAGGGCGGCCCGGATGGCGATACGCCCTCCCCCCCGGCCGGGGGAGAGGACCCAACCAAAGGGAGAGGGCGATCCCTGCTCGGAGTGGCGAGCAGCCCTTGCAGGGTCGGGGCGGTCGTCGAGCCCGGCCGCTATGCGCTTGTCGGGTGCACGGTCGCTCCTGGATTCGAGTTCGAGGACTTCGAGATGCCGGACCGAGATGAGCTCTGGGGCCGTTTCCCAGAGCACCGCGCGATCATCGAGCGCCTCACCCGGTAGCCGGCGTCCTGGATGCATCGGAGGGGTCACTCGAGCGCGGCTCCCGGTTGGGCACGGCACGACGGCCGACCACGCGAACCACTAGGGTTGAGTCGGGATGAAGTTGTCCGGGCGGATCGACCGAGCACGAGCCTCCATCGCCGCGGCCTCACTCTCTCGTCCGGTCTGCCCAAGAAGGTCAGCGTATGCTTCGAGCAGCTCCGCAACCGTCGCGTCGCTGAGACCAAAAGCCCGTTCACGAATAGTCAAGGCCCGTTGATACAGCGGTTCGGCGGCGGGATACTCCAGCTCGAGGTGGTGCACCCTGGCCAGACCCGCAAGTACGGTCGCGACGTCGGGGTGGTCAGGCCCCAGGTTCGCCTCTGAGATCTCCAGCGCCCGCCAGTAGAATGGTGCGGCGGCAGCGTACGAGCCGTGTTCGACATAGAAGCCTGCGAGATTCTCCAGCCCAACGGCGACCCGCTGGTCCTCTGCACCCAGGATCTCGACTCGCCGCTCCAGCGCCTCACGATAGAGCGTCTCGGCGTCGGCCTGTCGACCCTGTGCGCGATACACATCGGCAAGATTGTCGAGCGTCGTGGCACGTCGGATGTCGCCTGGATCAAAGGTGGAAGCCAGACGAGACGCAAGGAGAAGTAACTCCTCAGCCTCATCGTACCGACTACCCTGCTGTGCTTCGAATCCGGCCTCCATGTACTCTTCCCAGCTAGGCGAGCCGCATCCGAGGCAGGTCAGGAGACAGCAGGAAAGGATGACTCGAAAAGGAGACGTCGTCGCCATGACTGCGCGTACCAGCGCACACCCGACGCGACCCGCCGAGCGCCGTTGGCGGTCGGCTCGGCCTCGTGCGCAGACTCTACTCTAGTCGTTTCACCGTCCTTCTGAAAACAGACGGGAGAAACCTGGCACGCAAGGCCCGACCGGGATATCGCATGCTACGGGTTGCTGTCAGCCTCGAGAATCTTAACCAGATTCCGTCGCTGCTCGGCCAGCGCGACAATCGCGGGAAGATCAGACGTCCCCTCTGCCGTTATGACGTCGGGGTCGGGATCGGTTCTCGACGAATCGGTCACGAACTCGGCCATACGACGATCGAGGATCGCCGCCAGTGGCTCACCGGCCCACTTCTCGAACTCCAGTGTCGGATCGTGGGCGCACATTTCGTAGAGGTCCAGTGGATCATCGTCGATGTCGTGGCCGTGGAGGTGAACGAATCTGCGGTGAATGTCGAGAAGCAGTGCATGTCGAAACGTTGTCCTGAGGGTCTCGCCACGAGCCCGGACGTAGGCCAGCAGGCGCTCCCGGACTGCTTCGAACGCGGCGGCGCGATGCGCCGGCATCTCAGGTGGCTCGGGTGACCAGTCGTCCAGATACCGGCAGACGTGCTGCGTCCAGCACCGCTCGTCTGCGATGACGTTGCTCCATTCTATCGACACGGTTCGCCGTACCCCTGAGCGGCTGCCAACGATCTGGGTCTATCGCAAGTGTCCTGCCAGCGCACCCGGCCATCCGAAAGACCCATTTCTCCCCGTGTTCTCGGTCTCTGCGCCCTAGTAGGCGACCAAGATCCGGCCAGATCGTTGGCCACCTGGCCAACTGATTGGCCAGCTGGACACACGTCTCCTGACTCGGCACATCCGCGTTTACTGGGTGCCGAGACGGAGGAACACAGGCACACCGGGGCCCAACTCAGCAAGAGAGCAAGGCACGTTCCAGGTGCCTGAGCATAGAATCAGAGGCAGGTACACGGAGGACACATGAGAGCACGCCTGAAAGGACAACGACCGCTGCTCGCAGCAGTCTTGATCTTGATCCTGATCACATTCCCTCAGCAGACTTCGTTCACGCAACAGCAGCCGCTCTTCCGCGCGGGTACCGAGCTCGTGGATCTCTATGTGACGGTCACCGACGACAATGGGCGACTCGTTCCCGACTTGGCCCGCGAGGCATTCGCCATCTTCGACGACGGACAACCGCAGGAAATCGTGCTGTTTGAGAACGACGTGCGACCAATCACGGTCGTCGTGATGCTCGACACGAGCATCAGCACGACGAACGTCATGCACCTGATCCTAGGAGGGGCGGAACAGTTTCTCATCAGGATGTTGCCCGAGGACCGAGCGCGGATAGGAGCCTTCAACGACAAGATCGAGGTCCTGCCTGAAGAGTTTGTTGGCGACCGCGATCTTCTGATCGCCGGGCTCGAGACCCTTGACTTTGGCAACGAAACACGGCTGTTCGATTCGATTGCGGCAAGCCTGGACGCTCTGCAGGGAGTCGACAACCGAAAAGTCGTTCTTGTCCTGACAGACGGCCAGGACAGCGCCAGCAACACCGGCTGGCGAGACGTTCTCGAACGCGCAATAGCCGAAGAGGTCATGGTTTATTCGATCGGCTTGGAAGTCGAGTATTTCGACGGCGTGAGAGTTCGACGAACGAGCCCAGACCGCAGCCTACGGCGACTGGCGGAGGAGACAGGTGGGGGTTACTTTGAGCTTCAGGAAACGGACGAGCTGGGATCGACGTTCACACGCGTCTCCCAAGAGCTACACAGTCAATACGTCTTGGGATTCGAACCATCCAAGCGCGATGGGCAATCTCACAGCCTCGAAATCCGCGTCGGGGAGAAAGGCATGACGGCCCGGGCTCGACGGAGTTACGTAGCACAATCAAGCGACTAGGATTGCAGCGACAAACAGAAGATCGAAACGGTGGGACCCACCGTTTCCAACCCAATGGTGACCTGGCATCGCAAAAAAGTACGTACGAAGGCGCCACTGCGAGGCTGACAGCCACTAACCGAAGTACTGAGCCCGTTGCTGTCCGCTCGATGATCACCGACCACAGCAGCAGGATGGGCAGGAACGAGAGTCCAGACACCAGCCCTTGGACGACGCACAGGGTCACCACGACCCAGCCGATTCGCCACGCCGCTACAACCGGCCGATGGGTCGTGCGCGACCGTGGTGTCATGACGGCATGAGCGTGACTAGTTCTGATGCGAAGGGCTACGACCCGCGTCTCTCGATCCAAGGCACCGGCGAGGCACTCGTACTCGTATCGGGTCTGGATGGCACCGGCGAGCTATTCTATCGTCAGGTCCCGCTGCTGGCACGCTCCTATCGCGTTGCAACCTATGCCCTCCGGGACAGCGCGACGAGCATGGATGAGCTCGTTGGGGATCTCGCGGCCATCGTCGACGCGACAGCCCCAGACGGTCGCCAAGCCACCATCGTAGGGGAATCATTTGGAGGAGCTCTGTCGCTGAGCTTCGCACTCGCCTATCCCTCTCGGGTCCGCGCGCTCGTCATCCTGAATTCGTTCCCCTACTTCACGCCACATCTCAGGCTCCTCGCCGCCATCTACGGCCTCCGCGCAATGCCATGGGGCGCCATGCAACTGGCACGTCGCCTCACGGCGTTTCGCTTGCACTCACGGCATACACACCGCCGGGAGGTTGAGCGGTTCTTCGAGCTCACGGCAAAGGCGACCCGCGCAGGATACATCGGGCGCTTGACGATACTGCGGCGCTATGACGTACGGGAGGGGCTGCGGGCAATTCGGTCTCCCACGTTGTTTCTCGCATCTCAAGATGACCACTTGGTCCCCTCGGTGGCACAGGCTCGCTACATGACAGAGAAGGTCACGATCGCCCAGATGAAAATACTTGAAGGACACGGTCACATCTGTCTCATCGCGCCGGATATCGACCTCGAACAGATCGTCACAGCGTGGCGCTCAGAGCTGTGACCCGAGTAGCGAATCAAGCTGTGCAGGGAATCTCGGTTGTATGAGAGGTATAATTCGTCCACGTGATTACTCGTCTTCAGCCACTACCTCCGAGGAGAGCTAGCGTGACCGATTCGCACCAGACCCTGACAGCCCTTGACGCACTCATTCAATCACGCTCGATTCTTCAGCACCCGTTCTACGTTGCATGGCAGAAAGGTGAGCTCACTCGTGGACAACTTGCGACGTACGCGAGAGTTTATTGGCCACACGTAGCAGCGTTTCCTTCGTATCTTGAAGCCGCCGCTCACCTTACGGATGATCCGGTCATCCGAACCGTCCTTGAGGAGAACCTGAACGACGAGCGTACGAATCCGAAGCCGCATCCGGAACTATGGCTCGATTTCACAGAAACCCTTGGACAGCCTCGTGAAGCTATCGGCAATTCAACGCCCCACGAGTCGGCTGAACGGATCGTAGAGACCTTCACACGGCTCACGCGCAGCAGCACGGCCGCTGGCGTGGCAGCCCTCTACGCCTATGAAGTCCAACAGCCTGAGGTAGCAAATCAGAAGCGCCACGGCTTACGCGAGTTCTACGGGATCGACAGCGAGAAGGCACTAGCCTACTTCGACGTCCACGCCGAAGCCGATGTGACACATAGCCAGGGCGAGCGCACCGTGCTGCAGCGATGTCTAGAAACAGGCAACACTTCGGCGGAGCAGGTTCTCGACGCAGCGACTGATGCACTGGACGCCTATTGGGCGCTTCTAGATGGCGTGTGCGAAGAGGCGGGTCTCGCAGTCAGCTCATAGAGCTCGCACCGTTCGTCCGGTGTCGAGCTACCGATCCTCGACAACCACCGCCGTTCCGAACGCCAGCAACTCGGACGCCCCGCTCATCACCATCGAGGTTTGAAATCGAACGGTGACGATCGCGTTCGCCCCAAGACCGCGGGCCTCTTCGACCATGCGGTCGAGGGCCTGCTCCCGCGATTCCGCCATCAGCTTCGTATACTCCGAAATTTCGCCGCCCACGATTCCGCGCAAGAGTGCCACGACATCTTTCCCGAGGTGACGAGCACGGATTGTGTTGCCGCGAACAAGCCCCAGCGTACGAGCGATACGTTTATCCGTGACCACGTCAGACGTCACGACAATCATTTCTCAACCTCCCTGTATTTGTCCGTCCTCATGGCCTTCAGCCGATCCATGGCAACCCCCAACAATAGGAGACCGAAACCCGACCAGGCACCGAAAACGAGAAGCTTTGCCACGAGGGGATCATCCGACCTGACGAGCTCCCACGCGGCATAGCCGATGAGACCAACGAACCACACCACGACAATCGTCCAACCGATCCCCATCGAGAGACCACTCGCACGGCTTCTGGCCCGCTCGGACCATTGATCGTCTGACGGCATGCGGAACTCTGTATTCATGGTGACCTCACGTCGCCGGACCATTCCGGCCAGGGCCGAGCGGCAGATCCCGCATGCCTCTACATGGATGCGCACGCGTTGCTCGTCGGCTTGAGTCAACATCCCGTCGAGATAGCCAGTGAGCAACGACTCGTCAAAGCTGCGACCGCAATCTTCAGCCATTGTCCGTGCCTTCCTTCACGAGTCGTCCCAGCGCCGCGCGCGCCGCGTGCAGCCTCGACATCACCGTACCGACCGGAATCTTGAGAACCTCGGCGATGTCCGAATAGGCCAGGTCGTGGAAGTCTCGAAGGACAAGAATCTCGCGATGATTCGGCGACATCGCCCCGATGGCCTCCCACACCTGCCGCTCACGCTCTCGTCGGCTGGCCTGTTGCTCGGGATCGAGCGCAGGGTGGGCGAGCTGACCGGACAGATCTGACCGACATTCAAGTGACTCGCTTGGACGAGTCGCCCGTCGACGCCACAGGTCGCGGGCTCGATTTCTGACAATTGTGAAGAGCCAGGGTCGAACGGCATGCTCAGGCCGAAAGCGTCCTAGATGCTCGAAGAAACGGAGCATCGCGTCCTGTGTAATGTCCAGGGCATCATCCTGGTTCCCCACGATCTGCAGCGCCAGAAGATAGGCGGGCCGGCGGAATCGCGTGGCCAGCTCCTCGCGGGCCAGCCGATGACCGGCTCTGGCCTGAATCACCAGGCGTCTCTCGTCGGCGGTGTCGAGCGGAAGGGCCTGTGGGCTGGAATCGAATGCCATGTCGATGTCCACACACTGATCTACGCGCGTTGGGGTGATTCTATTCGGCGGAACGCAGGCAGGCTGGTCTGGTCGTTCCGCCCGAACAGACCTTTTGGGGCGATATGCGTCAATATATAGAGGCAACCCTAGTATGGGGAGACTTTCAGGGCGTTTCGTCCGCTACACAGTGTTCGAGCATGCGAGGCACTAATGAGAAGTGAAGCCCGTGCCCTAGGGAACGTGAACAATCCGGGCGTCAAGGTTGCCTGCACCGGGCGCGTCTGGCGCACACGTCGACGCGCGTGCCTGCGGGCCGGCATCATCCTGGTGATCGGGATGTCGAGCTCGTCGTGCGATGTCATTCCCGCGACGCAGAGTCCCGTGCGTGCCGCCCAGACGCGGGAGCCAAGCCCGAGGGGCGACCTGACCACCGCCGAACAGGCCACCATCCGACTCTTCGAAGAGGTAGGTCCGTCGGTCGTGTACATCACGACGCTGGCCCAGCGTCGCAATATATACACCGGCCTCACGAGCGAGGTCCCGAGCGGCACCGGTTCAGGATTCATCTGGGACGAAGCGGGTCATATCGTGACCAATCTGCACGTCCTGGAAGGCGCCGATGCGGCGCAGATCGTTTTGCACGACCAAACCTCTTACCGTGCCGAGTTGGTCGGAGTCTCGAGTACGCATGACCTTGCCGTCCTGCGCATCGACGCCGACGACACGGCCCTCCGGCCAGTTGATGTTGGCCAGAGTTCCGATCTCAGGGTTGGACAGAGCATTTTCGCAATCGGTAACCCGTTTGGGTTGAGTGCCACACTGACCATGGGCATCGTGTCGGCCCTGGGGCGGGAGCTCCCGTCGGCGGGAGGCGGTCGAATAGAGAACGTCATCCAGACAGACGCTGACATCAATCCAGGTAATTCCGGGGGACCACTACTCGACAGCGCAGGGCGTCTGATCGGCGTCAACACAGCCATCTACAGCCCTTCTGGCGCGTCGGCCGGCATCGGGCTTGCGGTACCGGTGGACACTGTGCGTCGGGTCGTTCCTCAGATCATCGAGAACGGCGTGTACGAGCCGCCGAAGCTCGGCATTAGTGCACGAGAAGACCTCAACAACCTCGTGCGGAGACGTCTGGGAATCAGGGGTGTCGTGATTAGCACTGTTGCGCCTGGATCCGGTGCTGACGGGGCAGGACTCCGAGGAACAGTCAGAGCGGCGAACGGGAGTCTCGTGCTTGGGGACATCGTGCAGGCGATCGACGGCGAGCCGGTCGACAACCTGGGAGAGCTCGAGACTCTGCTCGACCGCTACAGGCCGGGCGATGAAGTCTCTGTGACAGTCGAGCGGGAAGGCGATACGAGAGAGGTGCAGATTCAGGTCTTCTGAGACACGAGTCTCGTCTGCGCCATCGTGCCGGAGCATCTTCTCTTGAAGGGGGACGGAACAATGCAGGAACAGCCATGGTCAGTTCGGGTCACACTCGTCGGGGGACACGCGTTGATCGCCGTCGCGCTCCTGTGTGCTGGCACATCCGGAGCCCTCGCGCAGGAGGAAGCTCCGGCTGGGGTCGTCAACTATACCCGGGTTGACGCGACAGTCGCGTGCGGCGGCGCGACACCGCCTGAGGCAATGGTAGATTTCAAGCGGCTCGGTTTCGTTTCGGTGATCAATTTCCGGACGGCCCAGGAAGAGGGGGCCAATATCGAGGCCAGCCAGGCCGCGGCAACCGAGGCCGGATTGAAGTACTTTCACTTGCCGTTCCGGGCACCGAATCCAGAGGTGGCCGAACGGTTCCTCGAGGTGATTGCCGACACGACCAATCAACCGGCGTACATCCACTGCGGCTCAGCGAACCGCGTCGGCGCCATGTGGTTCATCAAGCGCGTCAAGGGGGACGGCTGGGACACCTCGCGGGCCATGGAAGAGGCAGAATCGATCGGCCTGCGAAGCGAGGTCCTGAAGGAGTTCGCGCGCGGCTACGTCGCGCAGTAGCGCCGTCGGGACGCCCAGTCAGGCTGTTGTGGAGGCTCTCTTCCGGGCAGCGACCGCAGATTTCTTGCCGGCCGTGGCTGATGAACGTTTCGAAACTGCCCGGGCCGTCTTTGTTGACGCCGTTGAAACCGCCTTCGAAGGCTTCTTGGAGGCGGTCCCGGTACGCGGCTTCTTGACGACGGTCCTCGTGCGCGCTTCCGACGTGGTTGTCTTCTTCGTTGTTTTCTTCGTCTTCGCCGACCGGGTCGTCGGTCTCTTGAGCGGTGTCGCGGGAAGCGGCGCATCGTCGCCCCGTGGCTGCAAGGCTGCAGTGGTGCAATCGGATGCGATCGTGGCAGCCTGATCGCCTCTCAGGATCGGACGTCGAGACGCCTCCTCTCGGAGTCGAGCAATCTCGAGCTCGGTCGCCCGCCGCCTGGCCGCCTCGACCTGCACCTGGTGGCCCGCTGCCGCCAGCTGCTCTTCCATCCGAGCCAGCTTCTGCTCGGTCTCTGCTCTGATTCGACCTATCTCCAGCTCGGCCGCATTCTTGAGAGCGACCGCCGTCTGAGCCTTGTCGGTTGCGGCAGCTAGCCGATGGTTCATCTGCGCCAGACTCTTCTTTGTCTCGTCCTGAACACGCGCTAGTTGTTCCCGTACGCGAGCCATCTCTATCTCCGACGATCGCCGAGCCTCAGACTCCGAGCCGCGCCCGGCGTCAACCGGTGCCAGAAGCACACCCGTATCCTGTCGATACTGCTCGGCTGGGTGCTCGTGGCTACGCTCGGAAGCAGGCACGGGGATGGTCGTCGCCATCGACGGGACATGACTCTCCGAAGATCCACTCCCATCTGTTCCCTCGGGGGGTCCGACGCCACGCTCGACGGTAGCCCCTGAGACTGGTGCCTCGGCCCGTTCTAGGGCTACCTTCGAATTGAACGTATCGGCCTGGAGTAGCCGACGCAGCCGGGCAGTCGCGTCGGCCGACTCGCTGCCCTTGGGCGGCTCGTCCTCCCCGCCACGCTCAAGGCCATCAGGGTTCCGTGAGAAGAATGTGAAGCTTAGGATTGACACGGTTCTATACGGTCTCTCGTCACCGCTAGACGTAGCAGTCTCGATGCCAGAACCGTGATCATCGCAACATACTGATTTTAATAATGCTGCATGAATATGCAGCGCACGATTCTGGCGAGCGTCCTACAGATCTGAAAGTCGCTGCGGGGCGGGGCGGCTACCCATCAGCTGAGAAAGGACTCGAAGTTCAACGCTGTAACACGAAGAGTCACGACCTGCCCTTCGACCCCAAGCGGCCTTGCGGGCTGACCGTTGATCAGAATGGAAACAGCTGCCGCATTTCCAATTTTCAGAACGGCCTCCTGTTGCACCTGAAGCCGGACCGTGCGTCCAGCGGGCAGGAGGCGCTCGAGGGGCTCCGCTCCGTCGACGCTGGTGCTCAGCCAACAGTCGTCTCGAGTTGTCAAAACCAGAACTAGGTTGGAAGCACCGGCAACGCCCGTGCCCTGCGCCTCTGGCCCGGGATCGGTCTGCGCGACGGGAACGGGCGATCGGTCAGTTGGGGGTGGGCCCGACGGAGGGGCGAGTTCGGAAGGCTCTGGTTGAAGCGGCGTTTCGGTCACCTGCGGGACGGGCTGGGCTACCTCCGTGACTTCTGCGACCTCTGATATCTGGGGCACCGATTCTGAAGGCCTCAGGAGCACGGCCAGCACGACACCGCACAACAGCCCGAACCCAAACGAGCCGTAGAGAAGGGAGTTCGACCGGCCGGCGCCGAGCGAGCTCGCACCAGCCGTGCGCCCGGTGGTCTCGCCCTCACCTCCCGAAAGGAGGCGTTCGGCATCACGTTTGGCCGCCGCGCTCACCTCCAGCAGACCGTTGGCAACGGCTTGGCGCAACGCGGTCAGCCGAGCGATCTCTTGCTGAGCCGCCTGAATCCGTTCGCTGCCCTCGCGGGTCTCTTCCGGCTTAGGCGAATCCATGGATGTCCCTGTCCGAGTCACACACCTTCGTGGCGGTCGAGCCGGATACGAGAGAACCTTACTAGAGCGTTTTCCGAAAAGCTCTAGTACTCGATAGGCGGTTCATGGTACTCCTACGTGCAACGTCCTGTAGGAGGATCAATGCGCGCCTATTCGATGGATCTTCGCGAACGAGTGCTCCACGATAGCGACGCGGGCATGCAGGCGGCCGCGGTCGCGAGCAAATACCGCGTCAGTGCCTCCTGGGTCCGGCGGCTCAAACAACGGCGGCGGGAAACCGGCGAAGTCGCCCCGCGCCAGCAGCGTTACGGGCGGCATCCGGTGCTCGCGTCCCAGCTGCACACGCTCGCGGCCTTGATCCGCGAGCAACCGGACCGCACCCTCGCCGACCTACAGGTCGCCCTGGGTACGTCCGCCAGTCTGGCGACGATGTGGCGGGCCGTGAAACAGCTGGGCTGTACCGTAAAAAAAAACGGTGCGCGCGTCCGAACACGATCGCCCCGACGTCGCGGCCGCCCGCGCGCAGTGGGCAACGACTGCCCCGACGCTCGACCCGACTCGCCTCGTCTTTCTGGATGAAAGCGGGGTCGCCACCAATCTCCTGCGGCGCTATGGGCGCAGCCTTCGCGGCCAGCGGGTCGCCGATCACGCGCCCCAGGGTCGGTGGGAGAGCAGTACCTTCATCGCCGCGCTGCGGGTGACGGGGCTCACCGCGCCGGGGGTCCTCGATGGCCCGATGGACGGGGCCAGCTTCCTCGCCTACGTCGAACAGATCCTCGTCCCGACGTTGCAGCCCGGTGACATGGTGATTGCCGACAACCTCGCCGCGCACAAAGTCGACGGCGTGCGCCACGCTATTGAAGCGGCCGGCGCGACGCTGCGCTTCCTGCCGCCCTACAGTCCCGACTTCAACCCCATCGAGCTGAGCTTCGCCAAACTCAAAGCTATCGTCCGCCAAGCCCGCTGCCGCTCGCTCGACACGCTCTGGCCGCTCCTCGGTGCGTGTCTGTCGCGCTTCACCCCCACCGAATGCCGCAACTACGTCCATCATTGCGGCTACACGGCCGCCAAAGCGTCATGAAAAACGCTCTAGTCTGCCTATCGGTCTCACCCCTCTACGCCAGTAGCGTCAACGGGGCAGTTGTAGCACGACACGGCATCCACGGGGCTGTTTCGGGTGGATGGTCGCCGAGCCGCCGTGCAGCTCCATCACACGCCGCGCCGCTGCCAGGGCGACGGCGGCGGAGTACCCCCCGGGCCTTCCATGGAAACTCTCGTCAAAGAAACGCGTCATCAGTGTCGAGGAAACGGGCACATTGTCCTGGGAGAGCTCCACGACGGCAGTTGAATCGCGCACCGCCACGTCGCACCGGAGAACTGCCGGAGCTGTTTGACCAACCAGGGCCAGAATCGCCTGGAGCGTCCCCCCGTACGCCATCACAAGGAGACGATCGTCCCCGCTCAGAACGATGGAAGCTTCTGTCAGGTTTGCCAATAATCGTGTGCTGGCCAACCGGCGCTCCGGCCGTGTCGCAGTGAACACCCGGTCGAGAAGCGAGCCAAGATTCTGACTGCCCCTATTCAGCACCGGTCGTCCACTGAGAACACGCAAACCTTCAACGAGCCAGAGCGCCCGCTGCAACTCTACCTTGGTGACTTCGCTGACCGTTCGATGGTAGGGCCGCCCGATGCCGTCCGCAGAGAGCCCCCAACACGACATCGCAGCTCCCAGGCTTCCGGTCAGCTCGCCGAGTGTTGGATCCAACACCGTCGCCAGATCTGGGACACGATGAGAGCCAGCTGTCACCGGGCTCTCCTGATCCATACCGCCACGGTCCAACCACGCCAGCATGTGCGCCTCCTCGTCATCGACGTCACAGACCCTGCACGGAAGTAACGCGATCTCGGCCGCCTTGGCTGCTGCGAACCACGCGGCTCCGACGAGAAGCTCGTAGCCGGATTCTTGGCGCCGAACGAGGAGCGGCTGCAGCAAACCGTGCCTTCGCACCACTGGTGCAAGGGACTCAGACAACGCCGAATCAACGGACGGCAGGGCGTGGTCGGCGTGGATGTCGTCAATGGGCAACATGTCGAGCGGGATGACCTGCGCTGATCCAGCTGGGGTCGAATCCGAGTCGCTCGACGGAGCGGATGTTTCGGCAGCCCGACGATAAACCGCAGAAAGCATGTCCGGCCGGCCGGGGCGCTCGAAGGAGCGAAGCGCAGCGGCGAAATCTGACACCGACCCGTAGACAGGGGAATCGGGACCAGTACCAGAAACGAGCGCCCAGACATGCTCGGGAGCATCGGTGGGAAGAAGGGCGCGAAAGATGTCGACGAGCGTCGCGACTGGGTCCGAAGGCCGGTTTGGCTGCCGGAGGAACCTCACGGTGCCGTCCGGAGTCAGCTCGAGATCGTGATAGGTCGGGAGCACACTCTTCCCCGACCGTTCGAGGACGTCGGCAACCTCGAGCACGATCGCGACCGCCTCCTGCCACTCGAAGGAGACCTGTCGCTGCACCAACGACGCCACCGTAAGCGGGCCCGACGACGAAGAGGCCTCTCCTGACATCACCACGCAAGACTCGGAAGTTGGTCTACCTGACTCCAGGGCAGGCACAGGCCCGGATGGCTTCATCGCGGGCTGCCCCATACGTACACGAGACGCATTGCGTCAGAAAGCATGTACCGTACCGCATAGTGTCCCTATGTTTAGGCTGTAAGCGTGCCTGTCGCACCGCTTGTCACCTTATACCCGTCGCGGAGTTCTTGCTGGAACAGGACTTTTGATCTATACGTGTCAGTACTCCAAGGTCGTGCAGCCGACCCCCGAAGCTGAAACCCGACACGCACTGAGAAGGGAGCCCGATTTCGATACTGCAGACCAGCTACCAGATTCGTCAGAAAGTGACGCGAGATTCGGTGCTCAACGCGGTTCTTGCTGCAGTTTCTCGTGCCGATCGGCGACAGCCGATGAGAGCACTCGGATCGCGCTCTTGGCACAGCACCTGCATTTGACGCTGCCTGGGAGGCAACTGAAGTGCCACTATTGAACCTCGGCTTCTTCCAGCGCAACTCGCGAGGGCCGGCAGAGACCAGCTCGGAGGAGCCAGGTCCAGATGGACTTTCTGCGGAATCCGAAGACCTCGAGGGCGGTGACGGCACCGACGAGGAGGACGCTGAATCACCCAACGGCGACACGCCAGTGGCTCTCCGCCGCCTCGCGAGTATGCTTGACTCCGGCACCAGCGTGGGGCCCGCCGTCGCCCGCCTCACGAGTATGCTCGACTCCGGCACCAGCGTGGGGACCGCCGTCGCCGAACCCGAGGGACCAGAACCGGAATCTGTTTCAGAACACAGTGCCGAGCCGGATACAGACCCGGGTACGGAGGCGGTTGCCTCGTCACCTGGCTCGACGGTACTCACTACCGAGGGGACAGACAGTCAATCCAGCGTTTTCGCTCCACCCCAGCCACAACAGCCCACGGTGTTTCTTCCGGCAGAAGCCGGCAAGGGCGAGGATGTGGGCAGCGTCAACTTGGAGCTCGAGCAGCTCCGCGCCGAGGCCGAGGCAGCGAAGACAGCGTTCTCTACGCTGCAGCAGGAGCTAAACGACAGAGTTGCGGAGGCCCGGCGAGCCGAGGACGAAGCCCGGGCCACCATCGCACAACTGCAGCGGGAACGAGACGACCGCGTCGCCGACGCGCGACGCGAGACCGAAACGGACCATGCGGCCCAGGTGCAGGAACTAGAGGCGCGTGCCACTGAACAACGCGAGACCGCCGTCGCCGAAGCCCACACCGACGCCGAGGCCGCCCTGAAACACGCCCTCGCCGAGAGCGCCCAGCAGCACGATGCCGCCCTGGCCCAGCTCCGAGCCGAGGCCGCCGAGGCCAATGAAGCCCAAGCCACCATCGCACAACTGCAGCAGGAGCTAGCCGAGCGGGTAGCTGACGCACGGCGCGAGACTGAGACGGACCATGCGGCCCTGGTGCAGGAACTGGAGGCCCGTGCCGCCGAACAACGCGAGACCGCCGTCGCCGAAGCCCGCACCGACGCCGAGGCCGACCTGAAACGCGCCCTCGCCGAGAGCGCCCAGCAGCACGATGCCGCCCTGGCCCAGCTCCGAGCCGAGGCCGCCGAGGCCAATGAAGCCCAGACCACCATCGCACAACTACAGCAGGAGCTAACCGAGCGGGTGGCTGACGCACGGCGCGAGAATGAGACGGACCATGCGGCCCAGGTGCAGGAACTGGAGGCGCGTGCCACTGAACAACGCGAGACCGCCGTCGCCGAAGCCCACACCGACGCCGAGGCCGACCTGAAACACGCCCTCGCCGAGAGCGCCCAGCAGCATGATGCCGCCCTGGCCCAGCTCCGAGCCGAGGCCGCCGAGGCCAATGAAGCCCAAGCCACCATCGCGCAAGTGCAGCAGGAGCTAACCGAGCGGGTGGCTGACGCACGGCGCGAGACCGAGACGGACCATGCGGCCCAGGTGCAGGAGCTGGAGGCGCGTGCCGCTGAAGAACGTGAGACCGCCGTCGCCGAGGCCCGCACCGACGCCGAGGCCGCCCTGAAACGCGCCCTCGCCGAGAGCGCCCAGCAGCATGATGCCGCCCTGGCCCAGCTCCGAGCCGAGGCCGCCGAGGCCAATGAAGCCCAAGCCACCATCGCGCAAGTGCAGCAGGAGCTAACCGAGCGGGTGGCTGACGCACGGCGCGAGACCGAGACGGACCATGCGGCCCAGGTGCAGGAGCTGGAGGCGCGTGCCGCTGAAGAACGTGAGACCGCCGTCGCCGAGGCCCGCACCGACGCCGAGGCCGCCCTGAAACGCGCCCTCGCCGAGAGCGCCCAGCAGCACGACAACGCCCTGGCTACCGTCCGGACCGAGCTCGATGAGGCCCGGACCACCGTGGCGCAGCTGCAACAGAACCTAACCAAGCGGGTAGCTGAGGCGCTGCAGGAGGCCGACGATGACCATGCGGCCCAGATCCAGGAAGTAGAGACCCGAGCCGCCAGACGGCTCGAGACCGCGATGGCCGAAGCTGATGCTGCCCACACCGCGCGCGTCGAAGAAACGAAGTCACGTGCCGATGAGCAGCGCGAAGAAGCCGTCAGCCAGGCGAGAGCGGCAGCCCACGCCGAGCTGGACCGTGCCCTGTCTGAAAACGCGAGGCAGCACGACGACGTACTCGCGCACACGCAGGGGGAGACGGAAAAGGTCCGACAGGAAGCGATTCGGGCACACGCAGAGGCAGACGATGCCCGACAGGAGCTTGCGGCCGTGCAATCCAGCTCCGACAAAGCTCAGGCGCAGCTCAGCGAGTTGCAGACCACGTTCTCGGACCAAGTCGACCTGATGAAGCGTGAAGCCCACGCGGCCTATGTCACCCAGTTGGCAGAGATGGAGGCGCGTCTAAGCGCGACCCGCGAAGCGCAGGCCGCAGCGGAGGCGACCTTCGGCCGGAAGCACGCGGAGCTTGCCGAACGACACAAAGCAGCCCTGATGAAGGTTCAGGCCGACACAGAGCGGGCCGAAGACGAGCTGACGGCGTTACGGAACGTCGTCGCGGACAGGATAGAGCAGGCCAAGCAAGAGGGTGCTCGGGAACAGGCGACACAGCTCTTGGAAGTGGAAGCAGGGGCGGAAGCACGTCTGCGGCACCTGCAGGAAAAACACGCCGAGCGTATCAATCAATTGACACGTCAGGCCGACACCCAGCACACATCTGAGCTCGAACAAGCGCGGGCTCAGGCCGAAGCGACCCTTGCCCGAGAACAGGCAAGACTCGCGCAGCGCCACGGTGAAGAGCTTGCCCAGGTTCGCGAAGATGTGGAGCGTGCCGCGCAGTCCGTTCGCGACGCCCGGACGCAGCACGCGACCGAGCTCGCCGAACTGGAACGACGCACAGAGGCACGGCTCTCGGAGGCCGTAGCCAAAGCAAGAGCCGCGGCGGAGGAAAGGCTAAAGAGCAGACCCTAGCCGACAGCGACGAGCGTCAGATGGCCGAAATCAGGCGCATCACTGCCGAAGCCAGACAAGTTCTTGCCGCCCAGCAGGAGGCCACTCGCAAGGAAGGCGCCCGTTCCCGTGACGCGGCGGTGCGAGCCGCCCGAGAATCTGCGGAACATGCGGCAACCCGCCGTCTCGAGGCCGAGATGGCTCGTATGCGCGCCGAAACGGAGCGGACCGTAACGCAGGAACTCGACTCGGCTCGCGCCAAGGCTGAGCAACGGCGAAAACGCGCGATCGAGAAGGCGCATGCCGTGGCCGAATTGGAGGCGTCTCAAGCACTCGAGGATGCTCTGGCACGCGCGGCCTCCGAACGGGAGCTCCGCGCCGAGATCACAGGTCTGAAGTCTGAGGTGAAGTCGGCCAGTCGAACTGAAGACAAGACCGGTGGCGTTCGGCCCATGCGTGACGTCGACGGCCTCTAGACACCCGAAGGACCCTACCTGTCGTACGACGGTACGAAACTGATCGGAAGCTTCTCTGTAAGACTGGCTGTGAAGATGTCGGTCCGAGCCACACCCTCGACATCGCGGGCGATCGGCACGCCCAGGTAGTAGAGGAGGGTGGGGGCCACGTCGACGACGGAACCGCGGGAGCGTCGTCCGGGTTCGACCTGTGCTCCGTAGGCGAGCAGGAATCCATCGGGGGCATTCTCATGTGTCCCGGTCGTATCTGGATCACCGACGGCCAGCGCCAATAGACGTTTGGTCACGCTGACCGGCTCCATACCGAACCCAGAAACCACGACGAAGAGATCGTCCGGTCCCAGGATCTCCAACACCTCTCCGACCTCAACATCCACTTCTCGGTAGTAGGTCTCAAGGCTAGAGACGTCCCCTTGGCTATCGCCAAGGCCCATGAACGGGAGCGGCGTCTGTGGCGGAAGAAAACTGTGTCCAGCAAGGTCGAGTCCCCGATACCTGACTGCGAACAGACGGACCTCCGTAAACTGATCCCGAAGCTCGTTGGCAATCCGTCCGTACAGGCGATCGCGCCAGATCGGCGCCACTTCAGCCGGCGGGGCCAGGGTACCGTCCAGATCAGATTCGGCGCCGTGAGCGGCGCCCCGACTCCCCACGGCCCGCATCGCCGTTGCACCAACGATGGCGACGTCCTCTGGGTAGGCTGCCTCAGCCGCACGCGGGTCCAAACGCGGGTCAGCCATGAGATGAAACTGGTCACTCACCAGAAATCCGTGAACCGGTTGCACCGGATGAGTGAGTGGCCATCCGACGATGCCGACCGGTACGCCCTGCCCACTGAGAACACTCCACAGCGGCCGTGACCTAAGCGTTGCCGATGAGGCGGGCTCCTCATCTAGGAACCCTAGGTAGACGAGGGCCTGCGCGAAACAGTGATCCGGTAGGATCTCCAGACGACCGAGATCTGTGCCGAACGCATACGTTGACGTAGAGATCACTCCATGTTGCGGTGGATACTTTCCTGTTGCGACGGTCGCCCACACCGGTTCAGGCTGGGTGGGGCGCAGCGTGGCCAGGTGCATCGCGGCACCAGAATCCATCATCCGACCGAAGTTGGGAAGGCGCCCCTCGGCCGTCGCGAGCGACAGGTAGTCGAGAGACGCGCCATCGAGAAGCAGCATCAGAACGCGCGAGCGACCGGTGGAAGGCAGACTCCAGCTACCGACCTCCAGAGGGTAGGCTCCCAGCCGACGCGGCACCGCCTCCCCACGTGCGACAATCGGTAGCGAAACGGACGCGACGACCGCCAACCCGAACAGCGACGCCCCGACGACGCTCCCGCGCCGGCCGAACGAGTAATGAACCACGGCGATCGCTAGCAGCGCCAAGGCGCACAACCCCATCACGACGGTCCCCACACCGAGCCGCCGAGCCGCCTCCTCGGCCAGCGCCGTGCGAAGCCCCCTCTGATTGAGCCACATGAGAAGCGCCGCTCCACTCGCTGCAGCCGCGCTCAACCACGAGAGCAGCCGGAGGCTCAGCCAACCCGGCGACAGTACCTCGGACGACATCACTTGCCGAAGGACGATGAGTGTGTAGAAGATCGCCGCTGCATGGACTCCGTAGAAACCGATGACGACGACGAGCAGAGGCCACACGACTCCGAGCTCGAGAGGCAAGTGAGGATTGAGTTGAAGAAACAGGATCGCGACGTACACGGCAGCCAACGCTCCGGCCAGCACGGCGTTCGTGAGCATTCGAAAATATCGCATGGGACCACCCGCAGCTGCACTGCTCAGCGCCCATGATGCCAGAAAACCCATCGGGTATACTCCCCGGGATGCTGATTGATATCGACGCGGTGGTATTGTCGAACGATCGGCTCTCTCCGGATTACAACGTCGTCGCGGTCGCGGCCCCTGAAATCGCTCGCCAGAGTCGGCCGGGACAATTCGTGATGGTCAAGCGGGGTCTGGGGGCGGAACCCCTCCTCCGCCGCCCATTCTCAATCTTCGAAGTGCTTCGCACTGATGACGGACAGGTCAAAGGACTGTCGCTCCTGAACAAGATGGTCGGCGCAGTGACTCGAATGCTCTTTGCCCTGCAGATTGGGGAGCATCTGGACTGCCTGGGGCCCCTCGGACGACCGTTCTCCGTGGTCTCTCCACCTGACCACGCGTGGTTGGTCGCCGGAGGTGTCGGCCTGGCGCCATTCCTGACCCTCGCAGAGGCGCTCAAGGCGCGCGGAACCGAAACCACGCTGTTCTACGGCGGGCGATCCGTCGCCGACCTCTACTATCTGGAGCGGTTCGACCAGCTCGGCGTTCGCCTCATTCTCACGACAGAGGACGGCAGTCTCGGTGAGCGGGGCGTCATCACGCTTCCGCTCGAAAGCGAGCTCGCGGCGGCACCGGTTGGCCAACCTGTCACTCTCTACGCGTGTGGCCCCACCGGAATGATGCGTGCGACGGCGGCGCTGGCAGACGCGCATCATCGCTCCGTGCAGGTTTCACTCGAGCAGATCATGGGATGCGGACTGGGGGGATGCTACAGCTGCGTCGTGCCCGTTCGAGGGGACAACGAGTCGACCCACCTGGTCCGGTCGTGCCTTGACGGGCCGGTGTTTGGTGGCGACCAGATTGCCTGGAACGAGCTCATCTGAGCGCAACGGCTCATGTCGGTAGACCTCACCGTTCAGTTCGGTCCGCTTCCACTCAAGAATCCGCTGATTGCGGCCAGTGGGTGCTTTGGCTACGGTCTCGAGTACGCGGACGCCGTCGATCTATCGACGCTCGGTGGCGTCGCCGTGAAAGGTCTATTCCTCGAGGCGCGCGCGGGTCATTCCCCTCAGCGGATAGTCGAAACACCGAGCGGCATGCTCAACGCGATCGGGCTGCAGGGCATCGGGGTGCGAAAGTTCGTCGATGACAAACTCCCAGCGCTGCGAGAGCGAGGAGCAACGGTCATCGTGAACATCTGCGGTACAACCATCGATGAGTACGCGGAGCTCGCCAGGATTCTGTCTGACGCGGACGGCGTCGCAGCACTCGAACTCAACATCTCTTGCCCGAACATCAAGGAAGGCGGCATCAGCTTTGGGTGCGACATTTCAGGTACCCACGCCGTGGTCTCGGCCGTGCGAAAGGCGACCGACCTTCCGATCGTCCCTAAGCTCACGCCCAACGTCACCGACGTGGCCTCATTCGCACGCGCCTCCGAAGAGGCCGGAGCCGATGGCGTGTCTTTGGTCAATACCTTCCTGGCGATGGCGATCGATGTGGACACCCGCCGACCGAAGTTGTCGAACGTCGTAGGTGGACTAAGTGGTCCGGCGATCCGACCGATCGCCGTCCGGATGGTTCACCAGTGTCGGCAGGCGGTGCGGATTCCTATCATGGGCATGGGTGGGATCATGACCGCCGACGATGTGGTCGAGTTCATGATCGCGGGTGCCGACGCGGTTCAGATTGGCACCGCCAATTTCGTCGACCCGTTCATTTGGCCAAAACTATTGGCCGGGTTGACATCCTATCTCGAACGCCACCATCACGAGTCGGTCCGCGAGATCGTCGGCTCGATCGATCTGTCCGAGCCCGATGCGAGACCTGAGATGCCATGGATCAGCTCCTAGTCGCGCTCGACGTCGATTCCTCTGCTCGAGCACAGGAACTGAGCGA
Organism: Vicinamibacterales bacterium; assembly: GCA_965223015.1. Taxonomy (GTDB): domain Bacteria; phylum Acidobacteriota; class Vicinamibacteria; order Vicinamibacterales; family UBA8438; genus CAUZIB01. The sequence goes on from CBDCVL010000010.1 coordinate 278,067, forward strand.
TCAGCTTCGTGGTGTAGCCGGTGGATTCAAGATCGGTAGTCGACTCTTTACGGCCGAGGGGCCGTCGCTTGTTCGCCAGCTTGTCGACGAGGGAGACCGGGTCTTTTTAGACCTGAAGTACCACGACATTCCAAGCACTGTCGCAAGTGCGGTGCGTGCAGCCGCGGACATGGGTGTCTGGATGCTGACAGTCCATGCGTCTGGCGGACAGGACATGATGGCGGCGGCGAAGGACGCGGCGCACGGGACGGGCAGCGATCCGATAATCGTCGCCGTCACCGTGCTCACCAGCATCGACGATAGCGCGCTCGCCGACCTCGGTGTGGCGGGTCCGGTGCCGCGGCAGGTCGAGGCGCTCGCCGCGCTGGCCCGGAAGTCCGGAATCGATGGGGTCGTCGCGTCTCCACTCGAAATCGGCTTGATCAGGGCCAGCTGCGGGAAGGACTTCACGATCGTCACGCCGGGCATCCGGAACCCCGGCACCGATCCGTTGAACGACCAATCGCGAACAATGGACGCCGCGAGCGCCGTGAGAGCCGGTGCCAGCTACCTGGTCGTGGGTCGACCGATCATCGCCGCACCGGACCCGCGGGCCGCGGCGGTTCAGCTTGCGAGGCAGGTCCAAGCCGGATGACGCAACTCACACTTCTGACCAGGAATGGTTGCCACCTGTGTGAATCCATGAAGACTACCGTTGCCCACGTTCGGCGGGCACATCCGATCGCCTTGACGGAGATCGATATCGGGACCCGACCCGATCTTGAGGAACAATTCGGGACGCAGATTCCCGTACTGCTAAAGGGAAACCAGGTAGTCGCCCGGCACCGAGTCTCGACCTCGCAACTGATTGCGGCGCTGGGGCAGGAATAAGAAAAGCGGGCGACGAACTCTCCGCCCGTCGCCCGCTAGCAGCCCGTGGTGAAAGTCCTTCGTCATAGGGATCGACACGATTGACCGCTCGTACTACACTTCGGGCATGGCGATGGGCAAACGACGGCGCCGGGCGCGCCAATCGACGATGTGGGTGGCCACCGCAGATTTGCCGAAGAGCGCAGGGCACCCGTTTTACGAGCGCCTGAATCGCACGCTCGACGAGGCGGGCTTCGATGCCTTCGTCGAAGCGCAGTGCGCGGCGTTCTACGCCGACGGGGTCGGCCGGCCGAGTCTGGCGCCGGGCCGCTATTTCCGGCTGCTGCTGCTCGGCTACTTCGAAGGCCTGGACTCGGAACGGGCGATCGCGTGGCGCGCCGCCGACTCGCTGAGCATCCGCGAGTTTCTGGACTTCGCGCTGCACGAGGCCCCGCCCGACCACTCGACGCTGTCGCGCACCCGGCGCCTGATCGACCTCGAGACGCACCAGGCCGTGTTCACGTGGGTGTTGCAGCGTCTGGCCGACGCCCACCTCGTCCAGGGGTACACGATCGGGATCGATGCGACGACGCTGGAAGCCAACGCGGCGATGCGAAGCATCGTGCGCCGGGACACGGGCGAGGGGTACGACGCGTGGCTGACCCGACTGGCCGAGGCCTCCGGCATCGCGACGCCGACGCGCGCCGAGCTGGCCCGCTTCGACCGGACACGCAAGAAGAAGGGGTCGAACGACGACTGGACGAACCCGCACGATCCCGACGCGAAGATCACGAAGATGAAGGACGGGCGGACGCATCTGGCCCATACTGCCGAGCACGCGGTCGACCTGGAGACGGGGGCCATTGTGGGCGTGACGGTGCAGGACGAGGGCGACACGACGACGATGGTCGAAACCCTCATCACCGCGGCGGAACAGGTCGAAGCGGTCGGCGCCGCCGGGATTGTCGAGTTCGTGGGCGACAAGGGGTATCACAGCAACGAGACGATGGTCGGGTGTGCCGCGATCGGGGTGCGGAGTTACGTGTCGGAGCCGGATCGCGGGCGGCGCACGTGGAAGGGCAAGGCGGGGGCGCGCGCGGCGGTGTATGCCAATCGGCGGCGGATTCGGGGCGCGCCGCGGGCGACGGCTGCTGCGACAGCGCGGCGAGCTGCTGGAACGGCCCAACGCGCATCTCTATGAGACCGGCCGGATGCGCCGGGTGCATCTGCGCGGGCATCCCAATATCCTCAAGCGCGTGCTCGTCCACGTCTCCGGGTTCAATCTGGGACTCCTCATGCGGCAGCTGACGGGCGTCGGTACGCCGCGGAGCCTCCAAGGCCGCGCGGCCGCCGTGTTCGGCGCTTTGATCGCCGGTCTCAGTTGCCTCTGGACCCTCGTATCGCGCTCCTTGGGCACCAGAGGCGCGCGATCGCCCGGATTGGTCGTGTAGCGACCCTGTGACACGGTGTCACGAACACCTACCCATCGATTTACGAAGAGCCCCTTCTACCACGGGCTGCTAGGGATAACGATTAGCCGAACTCGCGAACGAGTGACTACTTCGCGGTCACGAGAAGGTGCCCGCGTCGATTCCTCGACCAGCACCCTTCGGTCGAGTCATTGCAGGACGGTTCCTCTTCACCCTTGCTTGAGGTCTCAATCCGACTCGCCGGGACTCCAAGACTCACGAGGTAGTCTCTTACGGCAGTGGCCCGCTCGTCGCCAAGCGACAGATTGTACTCGTTGGTGCCCCGCTCGTCGCAATGACCTTCAACCAGGACGCGGGTTGACGACCATCTCGACATCCAAGCAGCGTTGCGCTGGAGAATGCTTCGAGCCTCCGGCAAGATCTCCGCCTCGTCGTAGTTGAAGAACACCGGCTCGAGCGGGGCGGAGTCGTTGAGCTCGGCAAGACTCATTCGCTCGAATAGCTCCTCCTCGGTCAGCTCGGGTGGCGGTGGTGGTGGCGGTGGTGGTGGCGGTGGTGGTGGCGGCGGCGGCGGTGGAGCCGGAGCCGGTGGTGGTGGTGGTGGCGGTTCCGGTGGTGGATTCGAAGAACATGCAGCGGCACCGAGTCCAATCACGGCACACAGGGTCACAGCCACCAAGGTTCGCCATGCGGATTTCATAGTTCTCTCCAATTCAGAGACCTGAAGACACCATCTGTCGTGCACAGCCAGGCCTCGTGTTCTCGAGTGACACCGCTGATCGCGGGTGAGCTTACAAGCTTTCGTCAAAACGTGTCAATGACTAGCCTGCCCAGTCATCGTCTCCATCTATGTCCGGCGGCTCAAGTCCGTCCGCGTGCTCGTCGTCCTTCCGTTCGTCAGGCCCATCGTCGAGGTCGGATGCGTCCGACTCGGTCGCCAACTCGACAGGGGTGACGCCGACGACCTCGAGGTGCGCACCACATGCCCCACACGTCAGATGATCGCCGAGAGTGACGTCAAACTTGTCGAGTGCGTCGACCTCAATCTTCGCATCGCAGTCGGGACAGCTAGGCATAGGCACCTGAGATCAGAGACACTAGCCTCGCATGGTCGTACCTTCAGGACCTCCCAAGACGGTGATTCTTGCCGTACCCGATCCGAATGTGAGCGACCAGTTCTCTGTTGCCCTTGACGGAGCTGGGCACCAAACGATTACGGTTCGCACTCTGGGGAGACTGATGCAGGAGCTCGAAACCGAGGCGCCGGCCGTGGACCTCCTGGTGATCGACCTTCAGATCGGAGGCCAGGGCGTCGACACGGCAAGAGCCATCCGCGCCCGCAGCCCAGGAACTCCTATTGTCGTTCTTAGCGGCTCGGTCGGTAGCGCAGCCGATGTGCGAGAGCTCGCCCGACTCGGAATCGACTCGTACGTCAACGATCACTGCGCCGTCCCTTTGATCCTTCCGGCACTCGCACCCCGTCTTTTCCCAGATAGCTTCGACCGTCGCACTAGCGCCCGCGTCACGCTCAATCTCCCTGTGGCTTATCGGTTTGGCGACACCATCGCGACAGCTCCCACCCTAAACCTCAGCAAGGGCGGCCTCGGTGTGCGCACGATCGCGCCGCTCGAGGTCGGAACACAGGTCCACGTTCAGTTTCGATTGCCGGCCTCCCAGGGAGAGATTGAGGCCACGTCGCGGGTCACCTGGAGGAATGACCGCGCCGGGATGGGACTCCAATTCGAGGACGTCCAAACACCCGGCCAGACGGCCGTCGACGAATTCGTCGACCGACAGGTGAGTGCCGGTCGCCCGGCTGTCTGAGGCCTGGCCACGACAGGCATCGATTCGCGTCGTTGACCCCGCCTGTTGACACCACTTCCGAAGTCCGTCACTATTGACGACCTATCTGTGTAATTCACTTGTCTTCTATATGTTACAGGCGATCCATCCTGCGAGGCGTGGATCCGGCCATTCCTGGTCTGATGTCGTCTAGAGAGTCTGTCAGGACAGCCTCGCGCCGGTTCGACTACCGGGCGAGCCATACGCAATCTGGAGGAGCAACCTCGTGATAGAGGTGCAGAACGTTACGAAGCGATACGGTCCGTTCACCGCGGTCAGCAACGTCAGCTTTCGGGCCGAACCTGGGCAGATACTGGGTTTCCTGGGACCGAACGGTGCCGGTAAGACCACGACCATGCGGATTCTGACTGGATGCATCCCGCCGAGTGAGGGCAAGGCGCTCATTGCGGGATTCGATGTGTTCGACACACCGGTCGAGGCGAAGCGTCGCACCGGTTACCTGCCCGAGACCCCGCCGCTCTATCCGGACATGACCGTGCGAGAGTACTTGACCTTCGCGTCGCGGATCAGCGGGGTGAGCTCCTCTCAGCGTGCAACGCGGATCGACTTCGCGATGAAGCGAACGAGCATCCTCGATGTCGCCCACCGGCATTGCGGCAAGCTGTCGAAGGGGTATCGCCAGCGGGTCGGCCTGGCCCAAGCGATCCTGCACAATCCCGATGTGCTCATCCTCGACGAACCGACAGCCGGCCTCGACCCCAAACAGATCATAGAGACGCGCGAGCTCATCAAGGACCTCGCCGGCGACCACACGATCATTCTGAGCACGCACATCCTCCCCGAGGTGTCTCAGACCTGCGAGCAAGTCGTCATCATCAATAAGGGCCACGTTGTGGCCGTCGATACCCCAGAGAACCTGACCGAACGGCTCGGCGGGTCAGAGATGATTCGACTTGAGGTCGACGCGCTCGGAGGCGACCTAACGGCTGCCATCCAGTCAGTCGCCGGGGTGACCAAGGTCTCGGTCACTGCCGGGACCAACGGCGCAAGTGTGGCCGACATCCAGGTTGCCCATGGCGCGGAAATACGGCGGGACCTCGCAAATGCAATCGTCGGGAACGGGTGGGGACTCCTGGAACTGCGGCGTCTCAAGGCCAGTTTGGAGGAGGTTTTCCTCGAATTGACGACCCAGGACGAAGCCCAAGCCGAGACGGAGACGGAATCGATTTCGGCTGGCGGCGATTCGTCGGAACGCGACGCTGACATCGCTTCCAAGAGCTCGGAGACTGCCAATGAGTAACATTCTCACTATTGCACAAAAGGAGCTGCGTTCGTACTTTGTCTCGCCAATCGGCTACGCGGTGATCGGCTTATTCGCCTTGCTGTACGGCGTCTTCTTCGTCAGCTCTCTCAGCTTCCTCCTTCGAGTAAGCCTCCAGGCGGGCATGATGCAGGGCGCGCCGCCTATCAATATCAACGAGTACATGATCCGCCCGCTCCTGGGTAACACAGGCGTCATCATGCTCTTCGTGCTCCCGATGATCACGATGCGATCGTACGCGGAAGAAAAAAGATCGGGCACGATCGAGCTGTTGTTGTCGTCCCCGCTGACTGACGTTCAGATCCTTCTCGGCAAGTTCTTTGGCGCACTGTCACTCTTCGCCCTCATGCTGGGTATTACCGCTCTACACATGATGGTTCTCTTTTGGTACGGCGAACCCGAGTTGGCGCCAATTCTCAGCGGCTACTTGGGTCTCCTCCTGATGGGCGCGTCGTTCATTTCGGTTGGACTGCTGATCTCGAGCACGACCAAGAATCAGGTCGTGGCCGTGATGGTGACATTCGCTGTGCTCCTCCTGTTCTGGGTGATCAGTTGGCTCGCGGATCCCACGGGGAGCTCGACGAGCGGTCAGGTGTTGGCGTACCTGTCCGTTCTCGATCATTTCGACGACTTCTCAAAGGGGGTCATCGACACGAGCCACCTGACGTACTACCTGAGCTTCATCACGTTCGGCCTGTTCCTGACCGCCAAGTCAGTAGATAGCGAACACTGGAGAGGGTAAGGCCGATGTCTGAAAGACTGTCTGGAATACTCGGCTGGGTCGGAATCGCCCTCGTCCTTGGAGCCCTGGTTGTTCGGTTCGCCCTGCCGGAACAGCAGGAGGTGTGGTACTGGTCGGCGGTCGCGGGCATTGCGGTCGTCGGTCTGTACATCCTCACTCAATGGCGAGACATCTTCGGCGCGTTCGGACCGCGCCGTGCAAAGTATGGCGCCCTGGCGACCTCGAGCGTGATCCTGGGCCTGGGCATTCTGACGGCGGTCAACTTTGTCTTGGCCCGGCAGAACAAGCGCTGGGACCTCACAGCGGCGGGACAGTATTCCCTGTCCGACCAGACCGTACAAGTCCTGCGCTCGCTCGACGCCCCGGTCCGGATCATCGTGTTCGGCCGAGATATCGAATTTCCGACCTATCAGGATCGCCTCGCGGAGTACGAGTACACCTCGCCTCTGGTCTCGCTTGAGTTTGTTGACGTCGACAAAGAGCCGCTACAGGCACAGCAGTACGACATCCAGTCGTACGGTACTATCGTCTTCGAGTATGAGGACCGCGTCGAACGGGTGGTGTCGGACACCGAGCAGGAGCTCACCAACGCCCTGATCAAAGTGGTCGAAGGTGAGGAGGTTAAGGCATATTTTGTCCAAGGCCACGGCGAGCGCTCCCCGGAGGGAACCGACCGTGACGGTTTGAGCGCGCTGAGCGAGTCGCTCCGGCTCGATAACTTCACCGTCGACACCGTCGTACTTGCCCAAACCGGCAATGTGCCTGCCGATGCTTCCGTCGTCATCATCGCTGGTCCAACCATCGACTACCTTCCTGGCGAGATCGAGGTGCTCCGTGACTATCTCGAGGCCGGAGGGAAGGCACTCTTTCTGCTGGATCCGCCCAGCGACCCCGAAACCACCGACCAGGCGGCCCTGCTGTCGTTGGCCACCGAGTGGGGAATCTCGGTTGGTGACGATGTCGTCATCGATTCCAGCGGTGTTGGGCAGCTACTGGGCGCTGACGTCACAGTCCCGGTCGCAGCCTCCTATCCGCCCCATCCGATTACTGAGAACTTTGCGCTACTAACGGCGTTCCCTCTCGCTCGATCTGTTCGCCCTGAGTCGGTTGGAACGACCGGGCGTGTCGCTCAGACATTCATCGAAACGTCCGAACGAAGCTGGGCCGAAACAGACATGGCTGAACTCGCGAGCGGCGAAGTTTCCCCCGGTGCCGACGACACCGAGGGGCCGATCTCCATCGGAGCGGCCGTTTCCGTCGCGGTCGAACGCGAGGACCTTTTAGGCGTCCCCGCCGACGAAGACGCGGCTGAGACCGCGGACGAAGACGAGCCGACGCTCGAGGCTCGCGTGGCAGTCATCGGCGATTCGGACTTTGCGACAAACGGCGTACTCGGCATACAGGGGAACCGAGACCTGGCACTCAACACGATCAACTGGCTGGCGCAGCAGGAGAATTTGATCTCGATTCGGCCGCGGCAGCCGGAGGACCGTCGCATCACCCTCACGGCGGACCAACAGTGGCGAGTTCAAGTCATGACGCTGTTCATGATTCCTGCGGTCGTGATCGGACTCGGTCTGCTTACCTGGTATCGGAGGCGCTAGCCATGCACGGCACACGTTCGACGCCGATATTGCTCGTGGTCTTCTTGGCACTCGGTGCCTATGTCTATTTCGTCGAGCTCGAGCGGCCACCCGCATCAGAGTCCCCACCCAACGAGCAGTTGTTCGAATGGGAAGCAGACGCGATCACCGGACTGGCACTCAATTCCAACGGCGAGGCGACTGAGCTGAGTCGCACCGCCGACGGCGACGGGTGGCAGATCACCGCGCCAATCTCAGCAGCCGCCGATGAGACGCAGATTTCATCGATCACGTCGGCCCTCGAGTCGCTGGAAGTCCCACGGGTCATCAACGATGCAGCGTCAGACCTTACCCCGTTTGGCCTTGTGGAGCCCGAAGTCGAGGTCGCGATTTCTGTGTCTGGCGATCCCCAGGAGAGCCGTCTCCTCATTGGCGACGCGACACCGACGGGCGGTGAGCGGTACGCGAAACTCGCCGCCAGCAATCGAGTGTTTCTGGTCGCCTCCTACCTCAACACCACGCTCGGTCGGTCGACATTCGATCTGCGTGACAAGACGATCCTCAATTTTGAGAATGGTGACGTCGAGCAGTTCGAGATTGGCGCCGATCGCTCCATGCGCTTCACGAAGGACCAAAACGAGTGGCGAATGGTGGAACCGTGGAGCGTCCGTGCCGATTTCAGCACGGTCGAGGGAACGGTTGGACGCTTGAGCTCTGGACAGATGCGGTCGATCGCCACGGAAGGGCCGGTCGGATCAGAGCCAGAGGAGGATCCACTGGCGATGTACGGTCTGACGGAGCCTCGCTTGACCGCAACCGTGAGGCTCGGAAGCGCAAGTGCTACCCTACTCGTGGGCGATGCGACGGCGGACGGCACGTACTACGCCAAGGACTCCTCACGGCCAGTAGTCTTTACGGTCGATTCGACGCTCGTCAATGATCTTGGACGGGATTCGGGAGAGTACCGCACCAAGGACTTGTTCGATTTCAGGCCGTTCAATGCCACCCGCGTAGAGATCGAACGCACAGACGGAACGATCGTCTTCGAGAAATCGGATGCTGACAGCGACGACGCAGAGGAGTCGTGGATGCGAGTCGGCTCGGGTTCGGCGGCAGTCGACCGGAGCAAGATGGACGATTTCCTGAGCGAGCTGTCCGGCCTCAGGGCGGACTCATTCGTCGAGTCACGCGATGACGAGGACCTCGGCGCTGACGACGTCCTCGCGACGATCCGTGTGCGATTCGGTACGACCACGTCTCAGGACGGCGACGAAACCGAGGAAGAACAGATCGCGCTGTGGCGGTCCGCAGATGCCACGTACGGCGTCCACGGCGACGAACCCGGTGCCGCAGTCGTCGATGCGCAAAGCGTGGATGGCGCGTTCGAGGCACTCGAGGCGCTCGAGGCGGCTCCGGTTCAGACCCAGGAGGAGGATGAACCCTGAGGCCGCCCTGTAAGGGGCAACGGCAGCAAAGAGCAGCACGGCTGGGCCAGGCGTCGAACTAGAGTGTCACCGCCCCGTCTGTAGCAGCGAACACCGCCACCCCGAGTGACACCATCAGGCAAGGAGCGGGTCGGGAAGGCCGGCTGCCGCGAACCCACGCTGGCGCAGACGGCAACTGTCGCAGCGGCGGCAAGGCCGGCCATCCGAGCTGGGATCGTAGCAACTGTGCGTGAGCGCATAGTCGAGACCCAGGTCGAGCCCGCGCAGAATGATCTCAGCCTTGGTCATGTCGACCAGAGGTGCGTAGACCCGAAACGTCGAACCCTCCGTACCCGCACGCGTCGCCAACGCAGCCAGCCGTTCGAACGCCTCGATGTACTCGGGTCGGCAATCCGGGTACCCAGAGTAGTCGAGAGCGTTCACGCCGATGACGAGATCGCGCGCGCCGACGGCCTCGGCCCAGCTAAGCGCGAGCGCGAGTAGCACGGTGTTTCGGGCCGGCACGTAGGTCGACGGGATACCCCCGTTTTCGAGCGGCCTATCCTTGGGGACCGCCTCATCGGTCGTGAGGGAAGACCCACCCATGGATGACAGGTCGACGGACAACTCAAGGTGTTTCCGGACATCCAACGCCGCCGCTACCTGCCTCGCAGCCACGATCTCCTGCGCGTGCCGCTGGCCGTAGCGAATGGTCAGCGCATACAGCGCGCAGCCCTCATGACGCACGATAGCAGCTGCGGTGTACGAATCGAGGCCACCACTGAGAAGCACGACCGCGGATCGTTCGTCGCTCATTCACACACCGCGCGCGTCATCACCCCATAGGTACTTGTGAAGCTGCACCTGAATACGCACCGGTAGTTGGTCGGCCAGCGCCCAATCCGACAACAGTCCGGGGTCGAGCACGCGATGCACCGGCGACAACAGAACCGCGTGACAACGGTTCTCGAGGTGATGCGTGCGAACAAGCGCTCTGGAAAACTCGTAGTCCGGTCGGTCGCGGATCACAAACTTCACTTCGTCGTGAGGCGCCAGCCGCGCAAGGTTCTCCAGATCGGTCCGGTGCGCCTCACCGCTGCCAGGGCATTTGACGTCGACGATCTTGAGAACCTCGTGGGGCACCCTCGAAATATCAATGTGTCCGCCGGTCTCCAGTAGCACCTTCTTACCCGCCGCGAGCAGGTCCTGCATCAGAGGATAGACGTCCTCTTGAAGGAGTGGCTCACCACCGGTAATTTCGACGAGGCCGCATGGATATCGGCCGACCGCTGTCACGACGTCCTGAACTGTCTGTTTGCTGCCCTCCTCGAAGGCATATGGCGTATCACACCACGCGCAGCGCAGGTCGCACGCCGTCAATCGGACAAAGACGCATGGCCGGCCCGCATGGGTCGACTCTCCTTGGATGGAGAAGAATATTTCGTTGATGGTCAACATGACCCAATCGTTCAGGACGTCAATCGGTCATTGTAGACGTACAATGACACCACCGTGTCTGCCCGGACGATCAAGATTGGCACAAGTGGATGGAGCTACCCATCGGGGAACGGGACTTGGAACGGCATTTTCTACCCACGGAAGGGACGGCGGTTCCGCCCGTCTGGATTCGACGAGCTCTCCTACTACGCTGAGCACTTTGAGACGGTTGAGATCAATTCCACGTTCTACCGTGTGCCGACGCCGCAGGTCACAGCACAGTGGGCCGAGCGCACACCGAACGGGTTCGAGTTCTCTCTCAAGCTGTATCAGAAGTTTACGCATCCCAAAATGTTCAGAAACGCGTCCCACTCGACCGACACGGACGTCACCGGCGGCGACGTCGACCTTGTGCGCCGGTCACTCGTCCCGCTACAGGATGCGGGAAAACTCGGAGTACTACTCGCTCAGTTCCCACCGAGCTTCAAGAACGAACCGTGGACCCGAGACTACGTCTCCTGGTTGATTTCGGCGTTTGCAGAGGTTCCGGTCGCGATCGAGCTCCGACATCGGAGTTGGAGCGACGACGTGAGAGAGACCCTCACGCTGCTGAATGGCCTGGGCGCGGCGTGGGTCCAGATCGATGAACCCAAGTTCCGCTTCTCGATTGCCCAAAACCACCTGCCCAACATCGGCAGCCTCTACTACATGCGACTCCACGGACGAAACGCCGAATCATGGTGGCGGCATGACGCCGCCGAAGACCGCTACAACTATTACTACTCCGAGGTAGAGCTGAAGCCTTTTTCGGAGACCGTCGACGCGGCAAGCCGACTGGTCAAGCAGCTGTATGTATACACGAACAACCACTTCGCCGCGAAGGCCGTTGCGAATGCCGTGGTGCTCAAGCACACGCTCGGCCTCCCAGTCAGGGGTGAGTATTCTCCGGCGTTTATCGCTCGCTACCCAGAGGTCTCGGGCATCGTGACCCCGGCAGCCAGACACTCACTGCTGGAAAGCCCTGCCGGCGTGACGGAGTGAAGCTCCACTCGTCAGCGCCCGACACGAGTGACGCCGACCCGCGGACACAGGGTGGAGAGCGCACAGCGCCCGCAGGCTGGATAGACGGGGCGGCACACGTTCTGCCCCCACGTTACAAGGTACAAGTTGATTGAGGCCCACCAGCGGCGCGGTGCCACCTGGTAGAGTGCTTCCTCCGTTTGAGCCGGAGTCCGCGTCGTCACCCAGCCAAGCCGATTAGAAATCCGGTGGACATGGGTATCGACGCAGATGTTGGACGTGCTACGCAGCGCCACGATAAGCACGAGGTTCGCTGTCTTGCGTCCCACGCCAGGTAGCGACACCAGTTCCTCCATTGTCGTGGGAACCACGCCGCCAAACCGCGTGATGAGTTGCCGACACGTTTCCTTCACGTGGCGGGCCTTGTTCCGGTAGAAGCTCACGGGATAGATCAGTCGCTCGATCTCGGGAACTGGGACCCGGACCAACTGCCGGACGGTCGCTGCGTGGGCAAAGAGCCTGGTAGATGCCTCGAACGTCACGGCGTCCTTGGTTTGCGCCGACAGCATCGTCGCAACGAGAACCTGAAACGGGTCGGCCCTCTGCTCCACTGCGATCTTTTCGATCGCCGGATCGTCCATGCGCGAGATGGCGGGACCCAACCTCCGCATGACGCGACCGACCGACGCATCACGTGTACTGTGAAGACGTCCGCCCATGGTTCGACGACCCTAGCGGGTCACTCGTGGACGAGATCGAGATCGACCTGGTCCACGACCCCCACGACCGCCGCGTCAACTGGTGCTCCGCGGCGGCGCAACGCGGAGACCGCCGCCCGTCCTTCGATGACCAGCAGCACCGTATCGCCCACGCCGGCCTGGGCTGCATCGACGGCGAGCACGACCGTACCTGACGAATCACCATCGGCTGTGACCGGCTGAACCAGCAGCAGCTTGGCGCCCTCGAGCTTCGGATTCTTCTGGGTTGAGACGACCTGACCGACCACGCGTGCGAGCCGCATGTCAACGAACCGCACGCCGCGGAACGGGTCGGACACCACCATCCGTCGACCAATGGTCGACGATGCCGACGATCGTGGCATCCGTCGGCACTGGCGTCGGATAAAAGGGGAACGAAGCTTCGCGGCCTCGCACAAAGAAGACCTCCTCGCCTACGCCAGCACCAACCGAATCGACGCCGACCACAGAGCGGGAGGCTGGGTGCCGATCAATGGTGAGCGGTTGCAGAATGAGGAGCTTGAGCCCGCGAAGATTGGGGTCCTTCCGGGTTGCGACGATCGTACCGGTGACTCGAGCAAGCTGCATGCTAGTAAGGGGGTACCTGTTCACTCATTTCAGACCGCTCGTGTTCCGAGTACTCGGGACACTAGGGTTGAGGCTCGTCGAGCGTTACTGTGTCAACGATCCCGACAATCGCAGCATCTACGGGTGTCTCCTGAAGGTCGGCCGCCATTCGAGCTGAACTGCCGCTGACAATGAGCACGGTTTCACCGAAACCAGCATCAACCGTATCGATCGCCACGAGGTGGTTCCCGTGGGCCTTCCCGTCCGGGCCAACCGGCTGCGCCAACAACAGTTTGCTGCCGTGAAGCCGGTCATCCTTGTGGGTGGCAACTACCGTTCCAACGACCTTGGCCAGAATCATGAGACAGTGCGGCAGGTCAGCAGGACACGCCCCGCTGGTCTCGCTACCTCTCAGCTACCCCTTGGAGCCCGACTTACCGATCGGGAGATAATCTTCCAGATTGGAATGCGGCCGCGGAATCACGTGAACCGACACGAGGTCTCCGACACGACGAGCCGCCGCGGCGCCAGCATCAGTCGCCGCCTTCACAGCAGCGACATCTCCGCGCACGATAGCTGTCACGTAGCCAGCGCCGATCTTCTCCCAGCCCACGAGAGTCACCTTGGCAGCCTTGACCATCGCATCCGCCGCTTCGATCATCGCGACGAGCCCCTTGGTCTCTACCATTCCAAGCGCCTCACCCATATCGTCCCCTCTTCGTCGGCCCGCCGTGAAGGCCCCGGCCGTTAACGCAACTGCTTCACGGCATCTTCAATCAGAGCCGTGAGCTCGCGGTATGTTAGTCGAATTTCCCCATCTTTACCTACCCCGTCGCCGGCTCTTGCGTCCTCGCGAGGTGGCAACACGTCCTCTGGGGATGAGAACACACTCACCAAACGTCGATCCGGTGAGGACGGCGCCTGAAGCACCTGGCAGCTCACGTCATCATCATCTGTGGTTGACGGTTCAACGCCGTTCTCTGCACCGTCCGCACAGATCGGAGCGGGTGACGCAATTCCGTACATCCCACGGAGGTCCTGCAGACGCATGACTTCTTCGCGCGACAGCATGCGTTCGCCCCCGAGCTGTCTGGCGACCAGGCTGATTCGGGCAAAGTGTTCGATCGTTTCCATCTTGTAGTAGGCCGCAAAGAGATCAGGAGCGACCGTGAGCGCTCCGTGGTTCGCAAGCAACAACCCGTCGTGAGCCTTGATGTACTTCCGAACGGCATCGGCCAACTCGGGTGTGGACGGCGTCCCATAGTCCGCGATCGGAATACTTCCCAGCGTCGTGACGACCTCGGCCAGGATGGCTCGGTCCAGGGGAATGCCAGCCACCGCAAACCCAGTCGATGTCGGGGGATGGGCATGAACAACGGCGTGCACGTCGGGACGGTTTTGATACACGGCGAGGTGCATCAACAGTTCGGACGACGGCTCACGCTCCCCTGCAATCTTTCGCCCCTCCAGATCAGTCGTCACCATCATGTCGGGGGTCATGAAACCCTTGGACACGCTCTTCGGGGTCGTCAGGAGACGGTCGTCAGACAACCGCACACTGATGTTGCCGTCGTTCGAGGCCACGTATGCGCGCTCGTGCAGCCGTCGGCCAACCTCGACGATATCGGCACGAACCTGTTCCTCGTGTCTCTGCATCACCCTTCAAGAGCCTTGCCGAAACGCCCGCTCACACGTTTCCGAGCAGAAGTAATGTACTGTCGAACCGATCCGAGCCGATACCGCCCGAGCCGGTTCGATGTATACGCCGCATACCGGATCCTTGACCAACCCAACACTACGCTCAGCGGGACGGCGACCGGGCCGCCCAGCCGCCCCCTGATTGGCTGTTCCAGCCAGCATCCCTTGAACACGAGCGATGAGTAGCCGGACGACGAGTACGACGACCGCCAGTATGATGACGCGAACAATCCACCCTAGCAACATGGCTCGCCGCTGGGCAATGACTCGTGTGCAGACTGCAAGAGGGCAAGCCCCTCTCGGGCGCCCCGAGCTTCTGGACCGTCCGGGGCAACCTCGAGCACCCGATTCCAGGCTGCGGTGGCTCCGTCAAGATCCTGAAGGCCGAATGCCCTTACGATCCCAAGATTGAGAAGCGTCTGCGCGTGGTCCGGATCAATCTCCAACGATCGATCGAACTGTTTCACAGCGCGCTCGGGCAAATCGCCGTAGAAGAAACTGGTCCCAAGTCTCGTGCTCGATTCGACGTCATCCGGGCTCAGCGCCAGGACCTCCTCGTACCACGGGATAGCCTGCTCGAAGCGCTGGGCTTCGAAGTAGACGGTGGCGAGGGCCCGCCGTGATTCCACGTCGTTGGGATCGGTTTCAACCTGGGACGCAAGCTCCTCGGCGCGAGCTTCATCTAGGATTGGCACCGGTCCCGCCTCAGATGAGGCGGCGGCCGGCTGGATGGTCGGCGCCGCGACGGGCACAGGCCGCTCGGCCCAGATGATCCAGCCCATGATCGCAGCCGCGAACGTCACGCCCAGCCCCAACACCAATGAATTGCGTCCCATGGCAGTTCGCTTACTCTTACCCGTCCCGCTACGTCGATGATAGCGCGGTGTTCAGGCTGCGTCACATCTCAGCCATCTCCGCCCGCATCTCGCGCCCCAGCGTGGACTAACGACGCAACAGGTCGACCATCTCACACACCGCGCGGTCCATCCCGACCAACACAGCCCGAGCCACGATGCTGTGTCCGATATTGAGCTCGACGATCTCCTCTATCTCGACGATCGGCTCGACGTTGAGGTAGGTGAGCCCGTGTCCGGCCAGGACTTCGAGGTCCAGCCGCGCCGCGATCGCGGCGGCTCGTACCACGCGCTCCAGCTGCGTCGGTCGTTTCTCGGGCTTCGCATCCGCGTAGGCCCCCGTGTTGATCTCCACGGCAGTCGCGCCAACAGTCGCTGCCCTCCTCAGCTGCGGACCCTCCGGATCGACAAACAGACTCACGGCAATCCCTGCCCGCTGCAGTCGCCCGACCGTCTTCTTGAGCACCGCCGCACGACGAACGACGTCCAGACCGCCGGTCGTCGTCAGCTCGCTCGCACGCTCAGGCACGAGCGTCACCTGGTGCGGCTTTAGGCCGATCGCAATCTCGACCATCTCCGCCGTCGCGGCCATTTCCACATTCAGGCGCGTCGAGACGATCGACCGAAGGAGCTCAACATCCCGCTCTTGGATGTGACGCCGGTCGCCTCTGAGGTGCACCGTGATGCCATCCGCGCCCGCAAGCTCCGCAAGAACGGCGGCTGCAACCGGTTCAGGCTCCCGGCCCTTTCGTGCCTCCCGAACAGTCGCGACGTGGTCGATATTGACTCCCAAACGCATTGGCTGTGTCCTCGGCGCTCCCACTGTGTCTCACCCCAGACGAAACTGAACCTCCTTGGCGATCATCTTCGCGAGGGTGTCCACCGTCGCCTCCTCCCGCCCTTCAATCATGACTCGCAAGAGCGGCTCGGTCCCTGAGTAGCGTACCAACACTCGACCCTCGGTACCGAGCATGTCCTCAGCGTTCTGAATGGCCTTGACGATTGTTGGCTCAGTCCCCAGTGCGGGCTTTGCCGCTACGGGAACGTTGACCAGCACCTGAGGAAACACCCGGAGGCCACGGCGGAGGTCCGCGAGCTCTCGCCCTGTCTCATTCATTACATTGAGAACGGAGAGGGCCGTCAGCAGCCCGTCGCCCGTCGGCAGTACCTGCGAGAAAATGATGTGACCAGACTGCTCTCCACCTACGACGGCACCGTGGCGGCGCATTTCCTCGAACACCGACCGATCGCCCACCGGACATCGGTACATCGCGATGCCCGCGTCCCGAAGCGCTACCTCGAGGCCCATGTTGCTCATGACTGACGCAACCACGGCGCGTCCGGGGAGTCGACCCTTCGACGCGAGATGCGTCGCATAGATGTAGAGCACCGCGTCGCCATCCACCACCTCGCCGTCACCGTCGACGAGAATCGCTCGGTCGCCATCCCCATCGAACGCCACACCCAGAGGACACTTCTGCTCACGTACCACATGCTGGAGGCGCTCTGGATGCGTCGACCCGCAGCCGTCATTAATGTTCTGTCCGTTAGGCTCGACGTTGAGAGCGATCACCTCGAAGCCGAGCTGGCGAAGAACCAGCGGCGCCACGACGCTGGTTGAACCGTTCGCGCAGTCGACCGCGATGCGGCCCGGCTTCCACGTGTTCGCATCGCTGAAGACATCTCGCAGTCGCGCAACATAACCTTCAGTCATGTCCTGCATCTCGGGTGCATCCGCCGGCACCATGGGTGAGGGCCATGACCCATCGGCGATCGAGGCGGACAGCTGCGTCTCGAATTCATCGGACGCCTTCACACCGTCTTTGGTCAACACCTTGATGCCGTTGTCTGGAAACGGGTTGTGAGAGGCCGAAATCACAAACCCCGCATCGAATCCATGGGACGCTGTCAAGAAGGCGGCAGCAGGAGTCGGCGTGACGCCGACACTCACGAGGGACCCATCCGCGGCGGCGACGCCAGCGGCAAGACATCTCTCAATCCAGGGACCAGACTCCCGCGTATCGCGTGCCACCAGCAATCGCGGCTGCACCGGCTTGAGGATCCGCGCTGTGGCCGCGCCTAGTCGGATGATTGTCCGCTCGTCGAGCGGGGGCTCACCCGGCGTGCCTCGCACACCATCCGTCCCAAAGATCGAGACTGACATCGAGTGATCGTATCAGCGGAAGCTGACCTGCACAGATGAGGGTTCGATGTCCGAAACAACAACGCTTCCGTCAATCGACTCAACCCAGACGGCGAGCTCGTAACTGCCGGGCGGGAGGCCTTCAAGATCGACCGACGCCCGTAGGTCCGTTGCGGCGATCACGGCGATCGCCCCCCGGGGACCTCTGACGCCAATCGCGACATGTTTCGGCTCGACCGAAATCCTGTGTGCCTGGGCGGACTGAATCTCGACAGGAACGTCATGAAGCGTCGTTTCGATCGGGGCGGGAACGATCTCCACGACGACCCGGGCAGAGACTGGTTCCACCAGTCTCAACGTCGGATCGGCAACAACGACAGTGACGTCTGTCGCCACATCCGACGTCGCGCCGGCCACCGACACAGGCCCGGTCAGAGCCTCCTGGAGTTCCGCCAAACGGGTCTCCGGACCGATCACTTCCACGGTGTCTGGATCGGTCTGGATGCGCCCGACGGCGAGCCCAGGGGCCGGCTCACCTTCGATATCCGGCACGACTGGAACCATTCGCGGGACACCCTTGCGCTCGAGAGTGAGTGTCACGGTCGCAGGCGAAACACTCGTGATCTCGATGCCGGGAGGCACCTCGACGCGGTCGGAAAACATGTCAAATAGGCGGCGTCCGGGTCCCTCGTCACCGAGGTCCAGTACCGCCGCGACCTCCGAGCTATCGAGTCGGCTCACCAGGCGGGACGTGCCGCGGACCCGAACACTCACCGTGTCCGGCGGCGCGCTGGCGATTTCGAGCTCCGCTGGTACGTTTTCGAGTTCAAGCGGTATTTCCAGTCCGCGCTCGACAACTGGCTCTCCGGCGACGGTGAGCCACAGGAGCACGGCAATCGCCACCGCTACAGCCTTCAACCAGAAGTCGCGAAACGGGTGATATGCCATCACGACTCCAGACTGCGCTGGTGCCCCACGCGCTCGCCAGCGTCCGACCGAGTACGCAACATCAACGCCTCAAGCCGGACCCGGAGATGGTCTGGCTGAAGGTCGCGTTCGATCTGGCCGTCCAGCGCCACCGACAGAGAGCCGGTCTCCTCGGACACAATCAGCGCAACGGCGTCTGATTCTTCTGTGAGACCGATCGCCGCACGATGACGTGACCCGAGCGCCTTGCTCAGACGCGGATTCACTGTCAGTGGCAAGAAACAGGCAGCCGCGGCGATCCGATTCTCTTGAATGATGACCGCGCCATCATGGAGCGGCGACTCGAGTTGAAAGACACTCAACAGCAAGTCATAGGTCACGGTGGAATCAAGCGGGATGCCGCTCTCGATATAGTTTCTGAGACCGATCTCGCGCTCAATCACGATGAGTGCGCCGATGCGCCGCGACGCCAGCATGGTCGCCGCGACCACGATTTCCTCGACCGTTTCGTCGGTGGTGGTTGGGCGGACCAGGTACCTGAAGAACGGCGCCCGACCAAGATTCGAGAGCGCCCGTCTGATGTCTGACTGAAATAGAACAATGGCCGCAAAAACGATGTACCCAAACATGTCGCGGATGAGCCAGTTCACCGTCGGGAGCGGTGCGCGCTCCGACGCATAATAGAGCCCCACGACCAAGAGAATCCCTAGTACCATCTGCGCCGCTCGCGTGCGACGAACGAGCTTCAGAACCTCGTAGATGAGAAACGCCACGATCGCGATATCGAAGAGGTCGAGCCACCCGGCGCCCACCTTTGGCCACGCGCCCGCGAAAAAGTCGATCATTGTCGAGTCTCTCGTATTTGGGGGTCGCTTGCGGCTCGTAGCTTGTCAGCCACACGGACAACCTGTGCCATCTCCCCGACGCCGTGCACGCGAACGATGTGGGCACCTAGCAAGACTGCTGCGGTCACCGCAGCCGCCGTTCCCCACTCGCGGGCACTGGGGGGGCGGTCTCCCAACGCATCGGTGAGAAACGACTTGCGCGAAGGCCCAACGAGTATCGGTCGGTCGAGACTGGTCAACGTCGGCAGGTTGGCCAGGGTTGAGAATGTCTGCGGGGCTCGCTTGGCGAAGCCGAGGCCCGGGTCGACGACGACCTGCTCTCGCGAAACACCAGCATCCGTTGCGCGCTGGATTGCGAGCGTCAGCTCGTGACCCACCTCGGACGCGACGTTCTCGTATCGGGCCTCTCGATACATCTCGATCGACCTCCCGCGATTGTGCATCAGCACGATCGGCACTCCTGCGGTAGCCACAACGCCTGCTAGCTCGGGATCATAGCGCAGTGCGGAGATGTCGTTGATCATCGCCGCCCCGCGGTCAATCACTTGCCGGGCGACCGCTGCCTTATATGTGTCGACCGAGACTGGTATTCCCACACGGCCTGCGAGCCGTTCGAGCACCGGAAGCACCCGCGCGAGCTCATCCTCAGCCGACAGCGGGTCAGCGCCCGGACGCGTCGATTCTCCACCAATATCGATGAGGTCGGCCCCCTCGGCCTCGAAACCTAGAGCCACCTCGAGCGCCCGGTCAGGATCGAGGTAGGCACCCCCGTCCGCAAACGAGTCGGGCGTCACGTTGAGAATGCCCATCACGAGGGTACGGACTCCTAAGCGAAGCACCTGCTCGCCGGGCAGCCGCAGCGAGTACGGTCGACGGGCATGAATCATCGAGTGTGCTGATCCCAGCCGAGCTGAAGCGCCGCGGTTCGGTGGATCGCCTCGTGGTGCGACGGCTGGCTACTCTTGAGGCAAGGCCTTGTCGAGCGACGGGACTGGAGGCACGATCTGCGGTTGCTCCTCCTCGGGGCGAGTGCTCTCACCGCCGGCCGGGGGCTGGGGCGAATCACTCGGGGCAACCGGCTCAAGGAGCGGCTCGCCTCTGGCGATCCGCCTTACCTGATCGGCATCGAGCACTTCTCGGATCAGCAACTCTTCCGCGATCTGATTAAGCTCGCTCTTACTCTTTTCCAGCGCCTCTCGAGCCCGGTCGTAGTTTCGCGTGACGATTTCCTTGATCTCCTGATCGATGCGAATGGCCGTGCCTTCGCTGTAGTCCGACTGCTGGGAGAAGTCCCGCCCGAGGAAGATCTGTTCTTCCTTCTTGCCGAAGGTCAGTGGCCCAATCGCGTCACTCATCCCCCACTCGCACACCATCTTGCGTGCAAGGTCGGTAGAGCGGTCCAGGTCGTTTCCGGCACCGGTCGTAATGTCGCCCTGTGTCAACTCTTCGGCGATCCGACCGCCGAGCAAGATCGCGATCTGGTCCTCAAGATAGTCGCGAGAGTAGTTGTGCTTGTCGGCCTCTGGGAGCTGCTGTGTCAACCCCAACGCCATACCACGCGGAATGATCGTCACCTTGTGAATCGGGTCCGCATTTGGCAGAAGTACCGTCAGGAGAGCGTGACCAGCTTCGTGCACCGCGGTGACTTTCTTCTCGTCATCGCTAATGATCATTGAGCGGCGTTCGGTGCCCATCAAGACCTTGTCTTTGGCAAACTCGAAGTCGTACATCCGCACGACTTTCTGGTTGTATCTCGCAGCATTCAACGCAGCCTCGTTGACGAGGTTGGCAAGGTCAGCACCAGAGAAGCCAGACGTGCCACGGGCAAGTACGTGCGCATCCACGTCATCGGACAGGGGGATCTTGCGCGTGTGCACGCCCAGAATCCCCTCGCGACCGTTGACGTCGGGACGATTGACGACGATCCGCCGATCGAAACGACCAGGTCTCAGCAACGCCGGGTCAAGCACGTCCGGTCGGTTCGTCGCGGCAACCAGAATGACGCCTTCGTTCGATTCGAAACCGTCCATCTCGACGAGCAGCTGATTGAGGGTCTGCTCACGCTCGTCATGACCGCCGCCGAGCCCCGCACCACGGTGGCGCCCAACCGCGTCAATCTCGTCGATGAACACAATACACGGCGCGTTCTTCTTACCCTGCTCGAAGAGATCCCGGACGCGCGATGCCCCGACGCCGACAAACATCTCAACGAAGTCGGACCCGCTGATCGAGAAGAACGGAACGTTGGCCTCACCCGCAACCGCTCGCGCCAACAGGGTCTTGCCGGTTCCCGGAGCGCCCATGAGGAGCACGCCCTTGGGGATACGGCCTCCGAGCTTCTGAAACTTCTGGGGTTCCTTGAGGAACTCGATGATCTCCTGTAGCTCCTCCTTCGGTTCATTCACACCCGCAACATCCTTGAACGTGACCTTCTTCTGACTGCTCGAGGAGAGCTTTGCCCGGCTCTTGCCGAAGGATAGGGCCTTGTTCCCACCGCTCTGGACCTGGCGCATGAAAAAGATCCAGAACCCGATGATCAAGAGAATCGGGGCCCACGAGTACAGAAGCGTCGCCCAAGGACTATTCGCAGCCTCCCGAGCTTCCACCGCCACGTCGCGCTCCACAAGTCGGTTGACGAGCCCTTCGTACTGGGATGGAGCGTATGTCCGGAACCGGTTGCCCCCGGACATCGTGCCTGTGATCTCATTGCCGGCGAGCTCCACGCTCTGCACCTCTCCGGAGTCCACCTGCCGGAGGAACTCGCTAAACGGGAGCGAGGCGTCAGCCGTCTGGAACTGGGTCGACACATTCCAGATCAAGACCACGACAACGACCAGGACCATCCAAAAAACGAGACTCCGAAGGGTCGAATTCACCCAGATCCTCCTAAATTAGGTCTAGTTCCCTAGTTGTCAAGAGTAGCATGCCTTCAGTGGCCGCGGTGATTCTAAAATCGTCCGCCACCGTGTGGCCGACCACCCAGACGATCCCTGCGTGCTCGTCGGCAACAATCGGCACTGCGTTGCGGAGCCTCCGGTCGACTTTTCGGTCAACGAACAGATCCTGCACCTTTTTTCGGCCATCAAGCCCCAGCGGGCGAAAAGCATCGCCGTGGCGCCAGCTCCGGACGACCAATCGACCACTCAGTAAGCTTTCGTCCACGTAGACCGAGCGGGCGCCGGCCCTCAATCCCGCTGTGTGCATGCGTCCGCCAACCCGTTCGGCGGCCACGGCCACTCCCGCTTCTGGAATCTCAACCTCCCCGGGTACCTTCAGCAGATAGCTGAACCCGGACCCAGGCGCGCGCATGACCCGCCTCGGCCGGGGAGGAGCGATCGTGATCCGTCCGCCCGCGCTGGCCGCACGGCAACCCGGGAGGTCAACCTCCGACCGAGATCGGTCGCCGCGTGCCAGAGCCAAGAGTCGTTCGACCTGGTCGAACCCAGCGCAGCGACCAGTCGCCCGTTCCAGCGCGTACTTGGCAATCCGACGCGCCAGGGAAATCGGCTGACCCACGAGACCTTCTCGATCGAGCATGACGACACCGTCGTGCTCCGTGACGAGTGCGTCCGACGCGACCTGTGCAGCCGCCTCCAACCACTCGGCGTCGTGCCGAGCGATCTCCGCATCCCGCCCGAGCGTGGCCACAATCGAGGGTGAGAACCGTTGCTCAAGGAACGGAATGAGTTCGTGCCGCACACGGTTTCGCGTGACGCTGAGGTCGCGGTTCGTCTCGTCCTCCCGGAACGGCTGATCCTGTACAGTGAGGTACTCTCGCAGATCGCTCTTCGTGACGTCGAGAAGCGGGCGGATCACGCATCCGGACCGCGGATGGATACCAGATAGACCAACCGGACCCGCGCCCCGCAACAGACGCATCAGATAGGTCTCGGCCTGGTCGTCGCGCGTGTGCGCGGTGGCCACGCAGTCCGCACCGAGCGCGTCGACCGCCCAGGTGAAGAGCGCATGACGTTCGCGATGACCGGCTTCCTCGATCGAAATCCCTTCCCGCTTGGCCGTGTGGTTCACGTCGGCTGAGCGGACACTGATGCGAAGTCCCAGCCGATCGGCAAGAGCGCGACAGAATTGCTCATCCTCGGCCGCGGCCTCCCTGAGCTGATGGTTCAGATGCACGACTCCCACAAGTGCAAACGACAAGACGGGTGCCAGGTCTCGCAGGAGGAGGGTCAGCGCTACGGAGTCGGCGCCACCAGAAAGCGCGACCAGCACACGGCCATCGCCCGGAATGAGTGACTCACGCGTCAGCGCTCCGAGGACACGTTTCTGGAGCGGAGTCATGAGATCATCCTACCTCGCCAACGGCGTGTCAGTCGCGCGACCGAATCCGACGCGGCGTCGGCCGGTTGTCTGCTCAAGAAACCGGTCGGTCTAGGTGATGATCCAAGTGCTCGAAACGCCGCAGGTTCGTAGGCTAGGAGGCAGTATCTCGATAGCGCCGATGTCTGCCTAATTGAAGAAGAATCCCCCTCGTGGCCCTCCGCCTGCATCAAAGCGCGGGTTGACGATGTTGTTGAAGATCGAGCCGAATGTGAAGCGCAGGCTGATCCTGAAGAAGTAGTCAAGATCCGTCGCGAGTTGCCGCTGCCTTAGCAACACATCCTCATCGGACGCGCCGCGCCGTGGCAGGAAGATCTGGTCGCGAACCCGGGAGATATTGCCGAAGAAGTTGAGCGATAGCCCCCGCACGATTCGGATGTTGGCGTTGCCGAACACGCTGATGCGATTCTTCTCGAGGTCATGAAAGAAGTGGGAAGCCGTCATGGACATGGAGGTTGACCCCCACGGCTGCCGAAGATTCAGTGAGGCTGTCAGGATCTCCTCGTAGAGCGTTTCTTCGATGACTCCGAAGACCGTTTCCTCATCGTACGTCACGCGAGATGCCCCCAGTCGATATTGGAAGGTGAACTGCCGCTGACTCGACTCGGAGTAGGGAAAGATGTTGTACTCGATGGTGGGCTGAATATTGATTTTCAGGTGCTGGTTCGCGAATATCGACGATGTAACGGAGGCCCGCCCGCCGACTCCCCAATGCGGGCCGGCACTTCGAACCAGAAGGGCGTCTGTCCCCAAGTTGCGTCTGAGGCTGCTTGTGGTGGTGCCGTCGGAGAACTCGAACTCGTCATTCGAGTAGTTCGCGTCGGCACCCCACCGGAACTTCCAGGCCTCTGATGTCCGGCTGGCCGACGCTGACCCGTTAACATTGATCCTCGACGTGAGCGATTGGGCACTCTTTGAGCCACCGCCGTCAACGGAGAAGACCCAGAGATTCCAGGGGTCATTTTCGGGGGTCACGGAAGCAGCGGCGTTCGGGCCCGGCGGCTCGTACTGAATCTGGAGGAAGTCGGCGGCTGGGGTATCCCCAGCGTAGCGGACCAGCCCGAGCCTAAACCGGTCAATGAGCCCTCGACGTCGTTCGTCCTGCGTGTCGGTGGACGAGGAAGCGTAGCGCAGCGTCTGGTCCTCGCCCGCGAAACGCCCCAGCCCGATGAACTCGATGTCGTAGGCGGTCCCTGCACCGGCCTGGGCGGAGGTGACAAGAAGATGAACGTCGGCGTCCTCTCGGTCAAGAACCCAGTCTACCCAGACGATCTCGCGGTGCGTGAGGTCGCGATCACAACCGAACGTCTGGCAGTCCAGGAAGACTCTGAGACGGTCTGGTGTTCCCTCTTCCTGCGCCTCAACCACCGTCGCCGTGGCCGCCGCAACGAGGAACACACCGGCCACAGCGGCGATGAAAGAACCCGTTCGCACGTCAGGAAGGAAGGTCAGCGCTTCGCCTTACGCAGCAACGCTGGTCTTTCTCGAAGATCACGCTGCTGTTGAGAAGAGGCACTAGCCGCCCCAGTTACCACATATACGACGGCCAGGCAGTGGCCGTTTACCCACGCCGGCCCATGTCCGAAGGTCGTACCAACGATTGTGCGATCGCCAACGATGCTCGCGTACCGCACTGGCGCGGTCACTTGGTGCGCTTGACGAATCCGATGGTCTGCAGCGTGATCTTGCCGTCCTTGATCGTGAACGTATCGGTCGCGAAGTCGTAGGCGACCGCGTCGCTCTCTGCCCTCCGCATGATGTAGACGTTCTCGTCGAGGACCGTGCAGTGCGTCAGATCGAAGGCGCAGTCCTTGGGAAGCTCAACGAACAAATCCTGAAAGAGATGGCCAATCGCCGCGAGGCCCGTGCACATCGTGCCGTTGGCGATCACCACGGAGGTGTCGGTGTAGTCCTCGAGCACCATGGGCACATCACGGGCCACAAAGCCCTGAACATGGTGGTCGAAGACTTCTTGTGTCGTTGGCACGAATCGAACGCCTTTCGTCGTAGGTCCGAGCCAAGCACGCCGGTGTCGCGAGCGAGCCATGGCCCCGCCGGGGGACAAATGGTGCCGGTGCAGGGACTTGAACCCTAAAGATGTGTTTCTCTAACACAGTGATGGGACACGACTTCTGGTCACAAGCGTTTGAATCCCTGGCGGTTACGCCGTTGGCTTTGTCTACTGGAATCCCCGTGAGTCTCCAGGACTAGACCTGAGTAGTGGAGAGATAGCGGAGACGGATAGAGGCGTGTGTCGAGAAGTTGGGAAGTGGGTGACCATCAGTGGGAGAACGAAGTGGGAGCATACCCACTTGACCTGCTTGCCGTTTTTCAGACCAGCTGACGCTTGAGAGAATGGCGTCCTGAAGGGCCCTGGCTTCAGTGGCGGATCGCTTTAGAGTCCGGCGGTTACTTTTCGCCGTCTCCGTCCGTGTCGTCAGGTAGTGTCCCGTCAAGTGGTGGAAATTCGGGCGCGTCGTTTCCGGGTCCTTCGCTCCTTCTCATCTAGGCGATTGCAGTCAAGAGCTCCTGTGCCGTAGTCAGCGCTAACGGGTGCGTGAGCTGGCGCATCGACTCGGCGCTGAAGTAGCGCCGATCCGCGACCGCCCATTCGTGGCGTTGTTGCATGAAGACCCTGCGGGGGGGCGGACTTCTCGTGACCATCCGCAGGAGCCACACTACAGGGATGAAGTCGAAGGTCCATCCCACGTACAAGACGAAGTACCGCGTTGCGAACTGGCCGGCCTATAACCGAGCTCTCGTTCGCCGCGGCGATGTGACGGTGTGGGTGTCCTCGGAAGCGATCGCGGCCTGGACGCCCCGCCGGAGCGGCCGGCGGGGTGGGCAGCGGCGGTACTCGGATCTCGCCATCGAAACCGCCCTGACCCTGCGACTCCTCTACCATCTCCCGCTGCGCCAAGCCGAAGGGTTCCTGCACGCCCTGTTCAGGATGATGCGCCTCGACCTCTCCGTCCCCGACTATACGACGCTCTCCCGGCGCAGTCAGCATCTGCGGCGCCGTTTGCGACCGCCGGTCCCGCCCGACGAGGGCATTCATCTCGTGCTCGACAGCACGGGGCTGTCCCTCGTCGGGGCAGGGGAGTGGGCGGCCGCGAAACACGGTGGCCGCGGCAGACGTGGCTGGCGGAAGCTCCACCTTGGCGTCGATCAGTCAGGCGTGATCCTCGTTCACACACTGACCGAGGCGACGGGTGATGATGCGACCACCGCCCTCGATCTACTCACCGCGGTCGAGGGTCCTCTCGTGCGCATCACCGCTGACGCCGCCTATGACACGGTCGCCGTCTACGAGACCGCGACGGCGCGGGGTGCGACGGTCGTCATCCCACCGGCCAGGACGGCGAACATATCTGGCCACGGCCCGCGGTCGCCCGCGCGGGATCGGACGATCACGTTGGTGAAGCAGCTCGGACGGCGCCGCTGGAAAAAGACATCAGGGTACCATCGTCAGAGCCGGGTGGAGAACACGTTCTTCCGCTACAAGTCCATCATCGGCGCTGGCCTTCGCGCCCGGAGTCCAGCCGGGCAGGGGAGTGAGGTCGTCCTTGGCTGTGAGATCCTCAATCGGATGACCGCCCTCGGCCGACCAGTGTCGTATCGCATCGGCCGGTGAGGATCCTGTCGGTGGGCATCGTGCGGGCCAGTCACGATTCGTGCAACAACGCCAAGGTAGGCCGCCCAGTCGTCTATCAGATGCCGCCGACGCTCGAAGAGGTCACTGCGGGCGTAGGCCGCCTCGGTGGGGTTGTGTACCGTATGGGCGAGCGCGGCCTCGACCACTTCGCGGGGTGTGTTCGTCCGTTCCGCGGCCCAGTCCCGGAAGCTCGACCGGAACCCATGCGGCACGGCGGCGAGGCCGAGTTCCTTGATCAATTTCGATAGCGTCGTGTTGGAGAGTGGCTTCCCGCGCAGACTGCGGAATACGAGGCCCGTGCCGTTACTGCGTCTCCGTGCGTCGTGCAGGATCGCGAGCGCCCGCCCCGAAAGCGGGACGCGGTGATCCCGCTTCGCCTTCATGCGCGCGCCGGGGATGGTCCAGATGCCCGCGTCCAGGTCCATTTCGTCCCACGTCGCCAGGCGCATTTCGCCGGAGCGCGCCGCCGTCAGCACCAGGAACTCGAACGCATCCTTGGTGGTGACCGAGGCCTGGGAGGCTCGCACGGTCGCGAGGGCGTCCGCCACCGCGCCGTGGGGTAGCGCCCGCATGTGCTGGACGATGGCCTGCTGCCGCCCGAGCGCCTGCCCGAGGGCATCGCCCGCCGGGTTGTCCGGCCGGTGTCCCATGGCGACCGCCCACTTCATCACGGCACCGATCCGCTGGCGCACCCGCCGTGCGGTCTCGGGCTTGTCGTGCCAGATCGGGGTGAGGATTGCCAGCACGTCGGCCGTGGTCACCGCGGACACGGGCATCGCCCCGATGCGCGGGAACGCATAGGCGCGCAGACTGCGCGGCCAGTCCCGCGCGTGCTTGGCATTTCGCCAGCCGGGGCGCTGCTGCGCCAAGACCTCGGCGGCGGCCTCCTCGACCGTGGGCGCGCCCTGGCCGTGGCGCTTCTCGGCCCGCGGGTCTCCGCCCGCCCGCGCCCGCTGGCGGTTGGCGAACGCCGCGTTGCGCGCCTCGGCCAGTGACACCAGCGGGTAACCGCCGAGCCCGAGCATCCGGGGCCGGCCCCGAATGACCAGCCGTTGCACCCACTGGCGCGCCCCGGACGGATCCACGCGCAAGTTCAGCCCGTGGCCATCGCAATAGAACCCGGGCTCGGCGGTCCGCACAAAGGCGGCGCTCAAGCGGTGCGCGAGGCGGCGCGGCGGCGTTGCCGTCATCGATCGATTCTCGCGCTTGTCGCTATACAGTGAACTATACACAATAATTTAGGAATATACCGGACATCGTGGCACCACGTCAAGACGCCAGCCAGTGATTAACCAGTTTTACTAACGTATTTTACATGAACATGGTTGGACACCATGGGAATACGTAGGACCATGATAGATGGTGGACGCCGCCTCCACCACTATTTGGCCCAATAAAATTAAGGCTTGAAGCGGTTAGAAGGAATCGCTGTACCTGTTTTGTCCCTTCAGGCTATACTTTCGGCGTGCTGGCCATCTACCGACGGCACCAGCCGCCCTGCCGCTATCGTTCGCGCCGGGTGCGGAACTGTAAGTGCCCGATCTGGGTGCAGGGCTCGCTGCGCGGGGAATACGTTCGCCGGAGCCTCGATCTCCGCTCCTGGGAGGCGGCCTCCGGCCTCGTTCGGGACTGGGAAGCCTCCGGGGAGATCGGTGTCGTCAAGGTTGAAGCCCCCACCATCGCGGAGGCCGTCGAGAAGTTCTTGCACGACCTGGAGCACGGCCAGTACCGGAAGAGCGCCACGCTGCAGAAGTACAGGCACCTCCTGGAGAAGCGACTGCTCCCGTGGTGCCAGCAGAAGGGCTATCGCCTGCTACGGCAGCTCGATGTGAGCGCCTTGCGTGAGTTCCGTGCCGACTGGCCGGATTCGGCGATCACGGCCCAGAAACACCTTGAGCGGCTCCGCACCTTTTTCGCCTTCTGCCACAGTGCCGAATGGGTGAAGCACAACCCCGCCAAAGCCGTCAAGGCGCCGAAGCTCGGCCGGCCGTCCGAGCGCGTCAAGGTCTTCACCGAGGAGCAGCTCGAGAACATCCTCAAGGCCTGTGACAGGTATCCAAAGCGCAACTCGTTTGGCTACGACAACCCCGCGAGAGTCAGAGCGTTCGTACTGGTGCTCCGTTACACAGGGCTCAGGATTGGAGATTGCGTTGCTCTGCGCAAGGAGCACGTGAACGGCGACCGGCTGTTCCTCCGCACCGAGAAATCCGGCGAGTCGGTGTATCTCCCGTTACCCGACGCGGTGACCGATGCCTTGGACGAGATTGGAAACAGCGCTGAGTATTTCTTCTGGACCGGCCGTGGCCTTCGGAAGTCAGCCGTTGCAGACTGGCAGCGCACGCTGCGGCGTGTGTTTGACCAGGCCAACCTCACCGGCAATGCCCACATGTTCCGGCACACGTTTGCGACCGACCTCCTCGCCCGCGGCGTGCCCATTGAGGATGTCGCGATTCTCCTCGGCCATGCGACTCCCGCGGTGACCGCGAAGTACTACTCGCACTTCGTCAAAGCGCGGCGGGAGAAACTGGAAGCACGGGTCAGAGAGATGTGGGCGTAGACCGAACAGCGTGTTGATGAACTGAACTGGACAAGTGGATCCTGACGCAGGTTGCCCGAGGAAACTTTGAAGTCCCTCGCGCCGTCGCCACGGCATCGACCATATCCATGACCGGCTGACGACGACTGTGGCTCGCTGACCGTTCGTGCATCCGGTTAAGGTCAGAGCGTCGCCTTCACATCGTGGCCTTCATTCCCACCGACTGCCATCATGTATACGTCATTCCTTTCTCATCCGCTGATGCACGGTTTGCGCCACCGATTCCGGAATCCTCAATGTCCGATACACCCGCCGGCCTGGCCGTGCCTGGTAGAACACCACCACGCCCGGTTCGCGGAGGAACAGCCGACGGATGAAATCGTCGCTCATCTTCCACCGCTCGCCGAGCTCCTCGACCGAGTAATGCCGCTCGAAGGTGATGTCCGGTGCTGACGTAGCCATCGTTCACGTGATCACTGCCGCCACGACGGCCTCGCCTCGTCAGCCGGTATCCGGTGAATTCGTCGCGCGGCGCAGCGTCTGTCATGAGACGGCGCCTGCGATTGGCACCCACACGCCGCCCCGTACCCCATTTGTCGCCTTCCCTATCGCTCCGGCACGTCGCTGACTCACCGACTCGGCCCGCTGTCCCGCTGCCGGTCGCTGGCCGTCTCTCGGTTGAACGCCTGCGGCGACGGCTCGCGATCCCGCCGCACCGCGTCTTGATCGGCCTGCGAGCTGGTCGCCACCTCCGGCGCCACACGCGGCTGCCGGTCCGGGTCACGAGGCTCCCGGGTCTGGCCGACGCAGCCGTCTGGCCGCGCGGGTGCCGCCTTGTCATCCTCCCGGCTCCGCTCGCGCTCGCGCTCTCGCACGGCCGGCAATCGCCGTCGGTGCATTGGGACGAGATCGAGCAGCGCCGCGGGCGCGGACCCGAAGCGGGCGCGGTCGCCGGTCGGAGGCGCGTCACCCGCGCGGCGGTGTTGCGGTGCTCCTGTACTGAGCCACGATCGGATTGTCGTCGGTCGTCGCCTCATGACCACCTGTCCGTTCGGTTTGGACCACCCATGGACGCCATGCACTCGCTGTGTTTCAATCCGCGCCCGATCGCCATCGCACCCATCGAGCCCGCCCACACCGCCTGCGGATGCACACCCTTCATTCGCTGTCGTCTCCCGACTCGTCACGAGCCAGCGCCTCCGTCAGATCCGGATCCTGCCCCGTCCCCCGGCGAATCACCCGCTCGACCACATCCACCTTGCGGCCCACCGGGCAGCCGCCGCAATAGCTCGCTCGAACACGAGGAGCGCCTTCGTCAGCTCGGCACTCGTCGCGCGTAGCGCCTGGGTCGCGTCGTGTGCGGCCTGGGTCGGCGCGTCGTGGTTCGCGTGCGCCTTCTGCACCTGCTCTAGGGCCGTGGTCATCAGCGGCTCCATAGCCCTCGGCCCGCTGTGCGCGCCTGGGCTTCCAGCTGTAGAAATTCACGTTGCCGGGAGTAGGGGAACGTCCGAATCGCGGTGGCACGGTGGCGCACCCTTCGCGTATCAGGGTCGCGTTCACGTTCTCGCCGCTGGCGAGGACGACGTACCGTACCAGTCGGCCGTAGGCGTCGGTGTCGTCGCCGGCCGGGTCGAGGTCGAGCCGGGCGGTTTCGCCCGTGAGTCGGGCGGTCGTGTCGTCGGCCGCTTCCGGGCCGTCGGGTTCGACGCCCCGCATCGGGTGTGTCGTCTCGGGCGTGTCCACGCCGGTGAAGCGCACGGTATAGCGAGCCCCATCGAGCCGGACGCTGATGGTGTCGCCGTCGATCACCTGGTCCACCTGGGCGGCGGGGGTGTGTGCCGCCGCTGGCCCGCCGGTCAGCAGCGCGGTGAGGACATACAGCGCGGTGCGCCAGCGCGCGCGACACGCCCTTAGAGTGGCACGCGGTCGAGTCGAGTGATGTCCCATATGTTCTTCCCGGCATCGTAGCCGTTGACAAACGCCGCTTCTTCGACGAACCGCCGGCCGTCGGCCCGGGTCATGTGGATCACCATCGCGATTCCGTCAACGACGCCGCGACACGTTACCTCCCACGGGAGATCGCCGCCGCCCTGCATCGCGCAGCTCGCCAGACGTGAGAGGGCACTCTCGGCGTTGTTGGCGTGGACGGTGGTGAGCGATCCGCCGTGGCCGGTGTTGAGGGCTTGCAACAGGTCGGCGGCTTCGCCGCCGCGCACTTCGCCGACGACGATGTGATCGGGTCGGTGGCGCAAGGCATGACGTACCAGGTCGCGGATCGTGACGGCTCCGTGTTGGAGCCCGCGCGCCTCGAAGCGGACGCAGTTCGGGGAGTCGATCCGCAGCTCCAAGGTGTCCTCGATGGCGACGATCCGCTCGTCGTCGGGGATGAGTTCAATGAGGGCGTTGAGGAGCGTCGTCTTGCCGCTGCCGGTGCCGCCGCTTACGAGAATATTGCGCCGCGTGTGGAGGGTCCGCTCGGCCGCGTGCCGGATGTGTTCCGGCAGCGCGCCTTGTGCGACCAGCTGCGCCGCCGAAAAGGATCGCTTCCCGAACCGCCGGACGGTGATCGCCACGTGCGGGCTGGCCGGCGGGACGCAGATCGCAACGCGCGACCCGTCGCCCAGGCGGGCATCGAGGACCGGCGTGGTCGCCGGGTCGAGCCCGAGGGGGCGGGCGATGTGGATCGCCGCCCGTTCCAGCGCCGCCGCGTCCAGCGCGGGCGCGTCGATCTGGCTCAATCGGCCGTGGCCTTCAAGCCAGACGTTGCCCGGCCCGTTGATCATGATTTCGCTCACGTCCGGGTCTTCGAGCGCCGCCTCAAGCCCCGGCAAAAAGGGTTTCAGCAGGTCCAGGCCGTCGCCGGTCATAGCTGCCCTGTCTGTTTCGCGGTCCAGTACGGGAGATCGGCCGGGAGGTAATGGGGCTTCAAGTACACCCGGCGCGGCGGGAGTGATTGCACGCCGTCGTACGGCAAACAGATCGCCTGACAGTTCCCAAGCAAGGCGAAGTCGCGCGGCTGAAACAGCGCCTCGCGCTGCTCGCGAAAACTCTTGCTGGCACCCACGCTCCCACGTCCGCCGCCGGCCTGGGCGGACAGCAGGTTGATGCCGCTCGATCGCGCGCTTTCGTTGATGGTGTACGAGCTCTTGATCTTGGCCACCTGGCCGCACAGCTTCGAGGCGATCTCGGCGCTGGCCTCGTCGCTGAGGCTCAAGAAAATCCGCGTGCGGAGCGTTTGCAGGAGCGTCCGCCACGCCTCGGAGCTGCCGAGCACCGAGCGGAGCGAGCTGATGGATTGCGTGGCGACGATGGGGATCACCCGGCACTGTCGGGTGAGAGCAAAGGCTTTCTCGTCGCCGCTCGGGTCGTCCTCGCCGACGCTGGCGAAGGCTTGATATTCGTCGCAGATAAAGACGGCCGGCCGGACGTAGTGGCCGGGCTCGCGCTTCATCGTCGCCGGCCGACGCAACAGCGATTGCAGCCACGCATTCTTGAGCATGACGCCGATGGCGCGGGCCAGCGCCGGGTTGGTGCCGGCGGGCATGTTGAGGGCCAGCACCTTGCCGCACTCGATCAGTTGATCGAGGGGCGGCAGGTTGCCGCTCAAGGCGATCGCCGCGAGGGGCGTGGTGTCCGTGCCGTGCGCGTCGGCCGGCTCCTGGCCGGCCGGTCCTGGGAGCCGCGCCGCGTCGGGCGCGGGCGGGCAAAAGACGCGCGCGACGGCCGGCAAGTCGAACATGCTGAGGAACACGGACACGCCTTCCACGATGCTCGACCGGATCTTGTTGTCGAGGGTGTTCCAGTCGTGGACGTACCAGCGATGCACGGCTTCGACCCGGAGCCGGATCTCGGTCGCGTGGGCACTCTCGAACCGCTCACGCTCGTGCGTGATCGTGTGGGTCGTGAGGTACTCGAACACGGCCGTCGTCGGGCGCGCACGAAAGCGGTCAGGGTCGGCCGGGTGCGGCTGAAACCCGATGGCTCGCAGCGGGGTGACGTGGTCGCGCGTGAGCGCCGCCGCGGCGATGGTGATCCACTCGCCGCCGAGCGCCTTCGCGTAGGTCTGCGCCTGTTCGATCTTCTTGGCGAACAGCGCCTTGTCGATGGCGCAGTGATACACGTCGCGCAGCGTCACCCATCCGGGCGTGTCGCTGCCGTCCTGGGGCGGCAGGACCCGGTATAGCTCGATGATCCAACGGACGAGGTTCGTGTATGCCTGTTGCCAAAAGGGTTCTTTGCCCTTCCCGAACAGTTGATTCAAGAGGGACGCCACGGTGTAGGCCAGCGAGTACGCATCGAGCCAGGTCGCACTCAGCGGATTCCACGTCAGCCGGCCATCGAGACTCAGCTCGATGTAGTCGTCGGCGCGGCCCAGATCAGTCAGCATCCGGCGGATGTCGTGGCAAAAATCGCCTTTGACTTCCAGGACCAGCGCGGCGGCGCGCCGCTCGGGATTGTCGGCTTGCCAGCTCAAGAGTTGGCGCGCGAACGGGTGCATACAGGCCGAGGTCTTGCCGGACCCGACGGCCCCGAAAATCGCCACGCCGGTATAGAGGCCACGCTCGGGGATCGTCAGCCATTCGGGGGTCTGGCTCTCGGCGAGTTTGACCGGGTGATGTACTTCACCGATGACGATGGCCGGCCCGTCCGCCGAAGGCGAAAGGGGCCAGCTCGGAAGGCGGGACCGGAGCCCCAGATTGATGCCCATCCTGGCGAACCAGATCCGTGACGTACTGACGAGAAATTGCGCGGCCAGCAGCGCGGCTACGCCGGGCGCCACGTAGTACCACGCGACGACGGCGCGGTACACGTTCGGCGTGTGATAGCGGACGAGCACGGCGACGGGATCGGCCTCGGGGAACACACCGGGCCACGTCCAGGCGCACGCGGCACTGACGCCGCCGATGACGAGCAACGCGCGGAGGAGTCGGTCAATCATCGCACCGCTCGTCGGCACGTCTGGTGCCGGTCTGCGGCTGGCGTCGGAGCCTTCCAGCAGGGATACATGAGGACGGGAGCGACCCCCACGAAGGCAGGGGGGGTGTGATACCGGGTGTGACACCCGGTGTGATTCACACCCCCCCGCCGTGCCGCGCCAGCGGCAGAAAAGGGGGGGTCGCTCCCGTCCTCTCCCTCTCCGCTGGCGCGGTTCGGGGCGTCCGGTCTAGGACGACAAACCCGAAGAGCGGCAGCGAAAAATGGACGGGCGAGATGTGATCCGCCCGCCTCTGTTGTTGTGATCCTCCCCCCGGTTTGCGGATCACAACATCGCTGCCTTGCGCCCTGCCCTGCGCGCTGCCACGCAGCGGGCCAGCAACGGGGGGCACCATCAGATCGCCACCTCGGGGGTGGTCAGCCGGACGGTGGACCAGATCGAGAAGCGGTCAATCGCCCCGCGCGCCGTCGTCTTGGTGGGCGTCCCGTCGGGGAGTTGTAGCAGCGCCGCGAGCCGATCCGCGGCCGTGTCGAACCCGCCGGCCGCGCGCAAGCGTTCACGATTGCCGCCGCTGATCGCGTCCTCAAGCCGGGCGATTTCTTGACGGATGTCCGGGTCGGCTTTGGTCGGCCCAGCGGGGTCCGCTACGCCCTGCCCGTCGCCGTCCTGGGTCCACCGTGTCAGCACGGGCGCGGCGCGGTTCGCGGCCTCGACGCCCGTGCCGACGGCGACGATGTGCACGGCGAACGTCCGCGCCCGCAGCGCGGCCCACAACGGCGCGTGGGCCACGCCCCACGCGCACAGCTCGCTATCGGTGGTCTGGCCCGCATCGACGTACACGAACGTCGCCGTTTTCTCGTCGACGGCGATCGGCAATTTGAAGGCAAAGTGCCGCGGGATCTGCGGCTTCCCGTGCGGGCCGTACATCCGGTACGGGAAGGTGCCCCGGTCGATGCCGAGCGCCTCGAACCGCTGCACCTTGTCGGCCTCGGTGGGGAGCCATCCGAGGCTCGGCCGCTCGATGAGGTAATCGAGCGACAGCACGCGGCGCATCAGCACCTGCGTCGTCGCGTCCTTCGCGCGACGGTGCCGCACGTCGGGGATGCCAAGCGCCCGATAGGGGGCCTTGCCGGTGAGCAGGACGGCCCGCGCGTGGCCGGGAAAGATTGCCCGCTCGTCCTCGATGGCGAGCTTCTTCTCGATGAGCGCGTGGACGAACCGGCGGGCCTGCTCGGGGCGCGCATCATCGAAAAAATACCGCCACTGCGAGCGCGTAAAGACGCCGCTATGCAAGGCGACGAGCGCCAGCCATTCGGCCTCGCGGCCGGACCATCCGAGGGCCGCGAGCGGGCCGGCGCGGTCCTTGAGGGTCGGGACCAGGCCGGGGGTCGGTGCGGCCTCGGCGGCGTGCGGTCTCATCCTGTCACCAGCGCGCGATCGCCGCGCAAGTAGGTGATGAGGATCCCCATCGGATTGACGATCATCAGGTCGGGATCGACCGTCTCCAAGAACGTGAATTGGAGTGACAGCGTCCAGCGGTCTCGGCCCACTTCCGCGCCGTTGACCAGGCGCACCAGGTCGAAGTCCGCTGCCGCCGCGTGCGGGGGTTCCGGGCTCGCCTGGATGCGAAGCGTCACCCGCTCCACTTGCAGCTCGTCACGGGCGGCGCCGGCCGCGAGCATGGCGACGTTCTCCCCTTCAAGCCGGAAGGCTTCATTGGCGAGCGTGGTCGTCAAAAAGCGGAGCGCGCGCGGCCACGCCTGTTCAACCGTCGCCCCGCGCCGGCTGTAGTAGTCGTCAATGAAGCGGTGGAGGAAATACTTCGTCGTCGGGTCCAGCGGGTCGGCCTGGGCTTCGACCGCGTCATAGGCCAGCGCCTCGGCGCGGCCCACGTCATCAACCCGGATGACGATCGGCTTCGGCAGCTCCACCGACGACAGCCGGACGATGATCACCACGAGCAACACCACGAGCCCGGCCAGCCCCATCGACAGCACGCGCAAGTGCCGATTGCTGTGCACGGCCTCGCCCCAGATGTCGGCGTACGTCTTGCCGCTATCCTGTTCGGTCTGCGCCATCATTTCCCTCCTGCCCCTCCTGCGGCTTTGCCGGCGAGCATCGCCTTGCCGCCGGTCGCGGCCGTCATCAGCGCGCCGGTCATGCCCGCGCCGCCGCCGCCGCCACCGCTCACCAACATCCCGGCCAGCTCGCCCACTTTGAGCGACGCGATGACGCCGGCCACCATCAACGGCAACAGGATGAGCAACCAGCTCACCATCTGCACGGGGTTGTCCACGTCGGCCTGATCCAGAAAGGTGGTCAGAAAGCCAAGAGACACGCTCATGAACACGCGCATGATCGCGCCGGCAATCGCGCCGTAGAGCGCGAAGGTGATCATCGACCGGAACCAGCCCCAAAAGAGGAACGCCATCGGCTCAAAGACGAGCCAGGGAATCATCATTGGCCCGACGAAGGTCAGGATCATGAGCGCCATCTGCGCCCAGATGACCTGGGCGTAGGTGACGGCGTAGATGACGACCAGACAGAGAAAAATAAGGAGCATCACCGAGGTGCCGACAAGCAGCGTGCTCAGCACGTCGCCAAGGGCGGTGTACAGCTCGAACCAGGATGTGCCGGCCCACGCATCGGAGAGCGCGGTGGTCTGCGTGGTGACGAGATTCGAGAGCTCGATCTGTACGGCGGTCACGATGTCGGACAGAAAGAACGAGTGGAGCCAGTTGCCGCCGCCGGCAATCATGCCGGGGAAGGTGAACCCCACGCCGGGGATCGGCGTGGCGTAGAACAGGAGCATCACCCACGGAATCCACAGGCCGATGACCAGCTCGATGATCGTCCACATGGAGAAGGTGCCGGACATGGCGATCTTCACGCCGGTCCAGACGACGACGATCGCCGCGAGCCCGCGCCACAGGGTGTTGCCGGCATTGAGGACGGTCGGCCCGTTCGCGGCCATGATGTCGTCCATGACCTGATCGAGAAACCCTTTGAAGTCGTGCAGGTCTTCGGGGGGAATGCTGGTCGGGACGGACGGATCGATCTGCTGCTGCGCCAGGGTGGGCGCGGCGCACAGGAGGAGCGCGGCAAGGGCGAGGCCCGCTGCGGTCACGGTGTGGGTTCCGGTCACGGCTTGGGTTCCGTGCTAGTGCACGCTGAACAAGAGACTGTCGCCGCCGTCGCGCCGGCCCTCGATGCCGGTCACGCGGCGGGTATGGTCGGCGCGCGCCGCGCGGAGCGTGTCCAAGCGCGCCGCTTCCCGTTCGCGTCGTCGCGCCTCGGCTGCGAGCTGCTCGGCGGCGGCCTGGGTCGCCTCGTGCGCCTGGAGTTGGAGGAGCGCGGCCGACACTTCGCCGCTCGTGATGAGGCCGGCGATCTGCGCCTGCCCGAGCGCGGTGCCGGATGTGTTCGTTTGCCCCCGGAGCTGCTGGTACGAGACAAGCGCCGATTGCACGGTCGCGGCGGC
The DNA here is from genome assembly GCA_965223015.1 of Vicinamibacterales bacterium. Taxonomy (GTDB): domain Bacteria; phylum Acidobacteriota; class Vicinamibacteria; order Vicinamibacterales; family UBA8438; genus CAUZIB01. The sequence goes on from CBDCVL010000010.1 coordinate 316,393, forward strand.
GGCGGACGCGGCCGTGTTGACGGTATGGTTGAGCGCCGTCCGCTGCTCGGCGTCGGCGCGCTGCCGGCGGTAGTTGGCGGCGGCGCGGTCGGCGAGCGACACGGGGAGCGTGCCGTACTCCGCGAGTACGTCGTGCTCGGTCACGTCCGGGGCGGCGTTGATGCGGTCGCGCCAATAGTCGGTCAGGGGCGTGCCGCTCGCGCTGAACAGGTCGAGCGCGTCTATCAGGTCGGTGGTCGTGGGGTCCGTAAAGTCGGTTCGCCAGTCGAGGCCATCGCTCACAAGCTGGCCGGGGAGCGCGGCCAGCTCGGTAAAGGGTGAGGTCAGCACGCCGATTTCCCCGAGGGCTTGCCGGCGTAGGTGATCGTACTGCTCGCGGATTTTCGTGATTTGGTCATTGAGGGCCGACAAGCCTGACACCGCATGGCCGATCTGGATGCCCTGATTGGCAATGATGGTCACCCGCTGCGCGAGCGCGGCCATGTCGGGGATGCCAAGAATCGCGTGGACGCTGGTGGTCCACATGAGCGGCGTGAACAGCACGATCGTCCACAGAATCATCTTTCTCATGGGTCTGCTCCTTGTCTCTCGGGGTTAGGCCGGCCGGGGCACGAGCACATCGGACGTGAGCCAGATCCGCAGCCGGTGGCCGGCGCGGATCGTGATGGTCGGGAGTCGGTTCAAGAAGCGGTCGAGGATAGTGGTCGCGCCTTGCGCGAGGCCCTGACCCGCGCCCGCGCGGAAACCCTCCGCGCCGCCGCCGTACGGATTCGAGCCGCGCAACGTCAGCCCCGACAGAATGCCGACGGCGCCGACGCTGGCGAACATCGAGAAGTAGTGCCGGTTCACCTGGTCTTTGAGCGCGCCCTCGCCGATCTGGTTCAGCCCGGCAAACTCAAGAGACACCCATCGACCATCAGGAAAGACAAGCCGGTGAAAGCCGACGGCGAGGCGCTGTTGGTCTTGTCCAATGACGGCCGAGGCGGATCCGATCACGCGCGCGCCGCGCGGGATCACAATCCGCTGCCGATCGGCCGAGTAGAACGGCACGGCGACGACGGCGAGGACCGGCCCGGGAAAGTCGCCGTTGAGCTGGTTCACGAGCACGGCCTCGATGAACGAGCCTTCATGGATTCGCTCCCATCCGGGCGGGTCGTCGGGCGTGCGGACGATGGCGGGATTCGCCGGGTCGCCCTGCGGGATGCGCGCGCTGCCGGCCGGCCCCAACGGGGACGCGGCCGGAGGCTCGATCTGTAGCCCGGCCGGAGGCGTGCGCCCCGCGTCGAGCTCCGCCGGGGCGGTCTGTTGTGCATCGAGCGCTTGGAGCGCGCTGATGGTGTCGAGCAAGCTCACGGGCTCGGTGGGGACAGGAGTACTCGCGCGGCCGAGGTCGTCGCCGGCCTGGTCCGGCGCGTCCGCAGCGGAGACGTCCGTGGCCTCGGCCGCTGCCGGCGACGTACTGCCGGCGGCGGGTGGTCGCCGGTACGTGATGACGACCGGCGCGGAGCGCAGCGACCGCGTGCGCCGCTCGATGGCTTCAAGGCGCAAGACTTCGCGGAGCTGCGCTTCGTCCTCGGTCAAGGCCGCGATGGGGCCGGCGGTGCCCTCGGGCAACGGCTCGCCGGTCGTCGGGTCAAAGGCGGGCGTGACGTGCGCGCCGGTCAGTTGCGCACCCGTGGCGGCAAGTTCCCGCTCGGCCGCGGCGGCGTCGAGCGCGGCGCGGCTCTCGATGTCCTGCACGCGCTGCCCGAGTTGCCGCGTGGCGCGGTCGCCGGCGATCCCCTCGGGCTCCAGGAGGGATTCCGGGTCGGTGGGCACCGTCGAAAAGCATGAGTTGATGAGGAACGCGCCGCCGAGAATCAGGGCGAACGCCAGCCCGCCGATCCGCGTGATCCACGTCGCGGAAAATGCGCCGGCTGCGGGGGCGGTGAGTCGGGTCCAGTTCGGCATAGGTTAGTCCAGATCGTCAAGGTCCACTTTCCAGCCGGCCCGCTCGCGCCCAATTTGGAGCCAGCCGGGGCCGACAAGCCGGCGCACAATAAACAGGCCGTCTTCCTGGAGGTCGTAGGGGATGAGGGTCGGCTCGCCGTCGCGGTTTTCGTAGAGCGCGGGCGTTTCCTGGGCGGTGCTTCGCACGTACGTAAATTGCCCGTCGTGCCACATGCCGTGTACCAGGAACGGCCAGCGCCCGGCCTTGTCGTCCAGCTCGTAGGGAAACTGCAAGCGCGTGGGATAGGTCGAACGAAACTCGTTGACCTGGGCGGTCGCGTCCTGGCGCATGGCGGCGATCTGCGCCGCGGCGTCACGCTGCGCCGCGTGGACGGCGGCGCGGCTGTCCTCGGCCATGAGTTGGTACTCGGCCACGCGGGAGCGCGCGACGAACGCGGGGACGGCCGCGCCCGTCGGCGTGGTGTCCGCGTCGGCTTGGATGCGGACAATCACGTGTGGAGGGGCGGCTCGCTCGGTGACGAGGAACGAGTAGATCCGGCCGCTCTCGCAGACGAGCGCGACGTTGGTAGTCACCCCCTCGCCGAGGGGTTTCAGAAAGGCGAGATTGGCCGCGCCGGTCAGGTGCCAGTATTCCGAGTCACCGACAATGAAATCGAGGATGTTCTCGCGTGGCGGGAGCTGGATCACGGTGGTGTGCCGGATGCGGGTGATGACCTGGATGATCTGATCGGGCACGTCGTGTACCTGCAGGACGGACGCGCCGGCCGGCAGGTCGGGCGCGTCGTCCTGGGCCTGGGCCTGGGCCAGCGCCGGGACAAGGCAGAGCATCGAGACAAGGGCCACGGTCGAGCGTCGTAGGGGCATAGGTTCCTCTCCTTCTGGGCGTGGGCCTCAGCGTCCGGCGGCCAGGTGCGCGAGCGCCGCCTCTAAGCCGTAGCGTTCAACCGCCTCGGCGCGGCGCGCACTGTCGCGCGCCGATGACGTGTACAACCAGTACGATTCGGGATCGACTTCCAGCCGCACGGTCGCGGCCATGTTCGGGCGTCGGAGATACAGCTCGTGTTTACTGACGAGCCCCCGGATGGTCGCCACTTCGGACGGGTTCAATCGGAAGATCTCAGCGGCCTTCTCGGGCAGCTCGGGGTTCGCGAGGAAGAGCTTGGTCGGCATGGATTCCAGGAGCGCCTCCGCCCCAGCCGTCCCGGTCACGTCCACGGCGCTTTGGGTCGCCATGATGAGCGCCGCGTTTTTCTTCCGCCACGTCTTCGCGGCTTCCGCGAGGTAGGCGAGGACGCCGGGTCGCGCAGGTAGCGCCACGCTTCATCGACCACCATCAATTTCACCCGTGCGGTTTCGTCGGGGTTCTCAAGCGAGAGCCGCAACCGTTCCAGCAGGTAGAACAGCGCCGCCTCACACAAGTCCTCATGCTCGGCGGCGCCGGCGAGGTCGATCACCTGCCAGTCGGCAAGGTCGAGGTCGTCGCCGTCGGCCGGGTTGTCGAAGTACTTGCCCCAGGCGCCGTGGCCGTACCAGCGCCCCATCGCCGGCCACATAGCCGCCGGCAAGGATTGGACAAAGACGGTCATCGTCCGGCGGGCCGGCGGGAAGGCGTACAGGTCCTCGATGCGCGCGCGGATTTCGGACGGGTCCGACCCGCTCACGGTCCAGCCGCCGATCCTGAGCAAGCGCATGATCCAGCCGGTGAGGAATTGCAACTCCGCTCGGTGCGCGGGAGCGCGAACGGGCGCAAGCGAAAGCCGCCCTGCCCGGTGGCGTCGTCGGGGGACAGCTCCAGGTAGCCGCCGCCGAGGAACCGGGTGATCCAGCGGTACGAGCCGCCGAGGTCGAGGATGAGGACGCGGGGGTTGTACTGCAGGGCTTGGACGAGCAAAAAATTGAGCGTGAAGCTCTTCCCCGCGCCGGTCGCCCCGAGGACCAGCGTGTGGCCGACGTCGCCGTGAAACAGGTCGTAGTGAAAGGGCGTCTGCCATTGGGTTTCGAGGATGGCGAGCGCGGCCCGGTCAAGGTGCCGGCTGCGCGCCTCGCCGGTCGGCGGGCCGTAGATCGGCGCCAGGCACGCCGCCGCGCCGGCCGACACAAACACGGATCGGACCTGCCGCTTGCGCGGTTGCGCCGGCAGTCGGCAAAACCACGCGGGGAGCTGGCCGTACCCTTCGCGGATGGCCTTCGCGTCGTGCGCCGCGAAGATGCGAAGGACATCGCCGTCGAGGCGTTCGGTCTGTTCAAGGTCGCCGTGCAGGGCGTAATCGTGAGCGCGAGATCGCCGTAGGCCACGCCTTCGGTTTCCAGCTCCACAAGGGCATTGCCCAAGCGGCCGGATTCCACGTCGGCCGCGCTATCGACCATCGCCGACGCGGTACCTTCGGTTTCCTGTACGTGGGCCATCATCGAGTACCGCTTTACTGAAGTAGTGGCGCTGTGCGCCGCGAATCTTGCGGCGCGCCGCGTCCAGATCCCACGGGTCGCCATTCGAGCGTGACGGTCATCACGCTGTCGAGGCGGTACAGGTCGTTCAAGAGATTCGCCGTCGCCCTGGCCGGCGGGGACACGAGCGAGTAGAGAATCACGGGCTCGCCGTCCAGTCGCAGATGCCGGCGTTCGGCTTCGAGTTCACTGGTCGCCAGTCGCCAGTTCATCCCGCTGCCGGTCGCCCCATCCCACGGCGCGCGGCCGGGCTTGTTCACCAGCTCGGCGAGGACGCGGGAGCCTTCGTGTGCCGTGAGGATGTCGAGGGGCGTCAGATCGGCGACGAGCGTACGGCTGGCATCGACCTGTTGCCGAAAGCGCGCGGTCGCGTCCTCGATCTGCTCGCGGAAGTAGATCGCCTCGTTGGGAGTCCGCCGCCGCGTCATCCACGTCTGCACGTAGTGCTTCCACCAGGGGGCTGATTGTTGCGGCCGTGCTGCGGCCGCCGAGAGGCGGGGGTCGTAGCACCACGCGAGATAGGTGTCGATCTGTTGGATGCGCGACCCGAGGAACGCGCGCCGCTTCCGTTGCCCGAGGTCGGCGACGGCCGACAGGCCGGTATCGGCCTGGGGGAAGGTCGCCGGCCGGCGGAGCAGGTAGAAGTACATCCGGGTCCGGGCGTCGATGCCCTGAGAGCATCCGTTGCCAGCGCTGCAGCACGGCGTCCAGCTGCTCGGGGGTGTGCCCGTCGACGACGGTCGGCGACAGCCGGGCGAGCGTCACCAGCTCGCCGCGCCGGGTGAGACACGTCCGGTCGTCGGGGAGCCAGCCCCAATACGGCAGCTCGTCGGCCAGCGCGCCGGCGGCGTGGTGGTCGGCCACGTCTCGATCGGTGGTGGTCATGAGGATCGGCTCTGCCGGCGGGCCGGGGTGATGAGGATGTACCACGGGTGCGCGGCCCACTTCGCCGGGTCGTACCGGGTCTTGAACCGGACGGACTCACGGAGGATGGTGAGCATGTGCGGGTCCGTCCGCCAGGCCCACCAGCCCACGCCGTACAGGAGGCAAAAGGTCGCCGCGCCGATCATGATGCTGTTGATGGCGTTCCACATCGCCATGCCGATCGTCGCGGACAAGAGAAACCAGCGCCGTTCGACCCCCATCATCGTGAGGGGGGCCGACAGCGCCGGGTACGCGGCCCACGCGCGCGCGCCGTGGCCGATGGTCATAAAAACAACCACGTCAGGAAGTTCGCGGCGCCCATCGCCATCCCCAGCCCGAAGATGATCCCCGCGAGCGCCTTCTTGCTGCCGCCTTCCCCGAAGGCGAACATCAGCCCGCCGATGACAATCGCAATCAGCGACAGGCCCCGCGCCAGCGGGCCCGTGAAGGCTTGCTGCAGCACGTCCACGGCGTTCAGCCACGGGCTCACGCCCTGCGCGAACACGGGGGCCTCGGCCAGCCCCACGGTGAACAGGACCGCGAGGGCGGTGATGATGTGTGAGCGGTGCGGGTGCATGGCGTTCTCCTTGTGGTGGTGAGTGGGCGCGGGCTCAAGAACTTTTCTCGAGCCGCGTCCGGCGGTGTCCGCTTGCCCTGTCGTCATTCGTCAAACTCTCCCCGGTCCTGCTGCTGCATCTGTTCGGCCAGCTCCGGATCGCCGCCAGCGCCTCTCCGGATCGACCGTTCCACGAGATCGACCTTGCGCCCGAGGTCCGCGAGCCCGGCCGCGCGCGCGGTCGCGTAGATCGCCACGATGAGGGTCAGCACGGCCAGCGCGCCGTAGGCGTTGAGCGCCGGCCAGTACTGCGAGACCAGGACGCGGGTGTGCGGGGCCAGGTAGGCGAACTGCGGCCCGGCCAGGAGCGCGGTGAGCGCGAGGACCGTGACGGTCAGCCCGAGGGCGACGCTGATCGGCTGCATCGTCTACAACTCCACCGATCCATCGCGGCCGGCGTGTGCCTCGCCGCCGCCCGGCCCGCTGTCGGTTTCGCGCGCCAGCGCGCGGGCGATCTTCCGGGTCGCGGATCGGCTGCTGCCGTGCATGGCAAACCCGGCCCCGGCCTTCGCCGCGATCGCCGCCGCGTGGTAGTGGTCTGACGCGATCTCCACGTTCACCCGGCCGCTGATCCCGGCGGCGTCCTCGATCTCGATCTGGGCGTCGGGGTACAGCACGCGGTCGTCCTGCATGGGGAGCCCGAGCTCCTGGGCGGCGGCGCGTTTCGCGTCGTCGGCCGCGCGGTCGCCGGCCGCGGCGCGCGCCTTCTCCGTCGCGCTGGCGACGATGGCTTTCAGTTCGGCGTCGATGCGGACGCGCGTGACGCACCCGCCCTCGGCCTCGATGCGCGCCCGCTCGTCGAGCGCGGCGCGGTACACGGCCGTGTCGTGCGACAGCTCGGCCGGCTTCACGACGCCGCTCCACGTCCGCTGCTCCGCCGCGTGGCCGGCGTCGACCGCCGCACGGTGCGCGGCGTCCTTCCCTCGCTCCGTGGCGGTGAGGACTGTGAACGTGTTGCCGCCCGGCCCGGTCGCCTCGTGTTCCTCAATCAGCCCGGCGCGCTTCATCTGCGTGACGAGCCGCCGGGTGGTGTAGGGGTGGCCGTCAAAATGTTGTGTGGACAGGTCTGTGTAGGACACGGCGCGATAGAGCCCCACGTCAGCGATGGCCGCGCGGGTCCGTTCGGTCCTGCTGCGGCGCGGCCGGTGGCGCGCCTCGGGTGCCTGCGCGCGCGCGTCGTGTTCCCGACGATGGCCGGCCCGCGCGCGGGCCCGGTCCTCGCGGGTGGGGTGGTCGTGGCTTGGCGCGCCCGCTCGCCCCTGGTCAGCGGGTGGCGTGTCCTCACGAAACAGATCCAGCCTGTCAAACATGGCTCTCGCCTAGCGGCTGATGCCGGACTCCCGCTCGGGCGGCTCCGCCTGGGGCGTCGGCGCGTGGCTGATCTGCGGACTGCGCGCGGCCGAGTACTTCTCGGCCAGCGTGCGGTGTTCCTGCTCGGTCTCCTGCTCCCGCTCCCGGATGGGACGCAGGAGGTAATCGGAGATTTTCTGCGCGTCGGCCGCAGCCTTGTAGATCTCCTTCGGGTCTTGGTCCAACGCCTTGAGCCAGCCTTCGACGTACGCCGCGCCGCGGCTGCCGTCGTGACCGACGCCGACCCGCTCGCCGGTCATCATGGCGGACATCTCGGCCCGGAGTTCTTCGCGGGCGTACTCCACGCTGCCGAACTTGCCGGCGCCGGCCGTCAGGGTGTCGCGGTCCATCCGGGCAGGGTGGCCGGTGGCGTGGCCAAGCTCGTGCAAGGCGGTTTGGTAGTAGCCGTTCGCCGAGGCGAACTGCTCGCGTTCCGGGAGCGTCACCGTGTCGGTCTGGAGGTTGTAAAAGGCGCGGTCGCCACGCACGTGCGCGACGTGAATCCCGCTCTCCTGGATCACCCGCTCGGCCGTCTGGTGGGCCTTCCACTCGGGCTCGTGCTCGCGGTCGTCGCCCTTGCGTTCCAGCGTCAACCCGTCGGCCTGTTCGACGTTGAAGACGGCGTAGCAGCGGACCATCGGCGGGCGCGAGCTATCCCGCTCGGCCTTGCCCTCGAGCGAGCTGGCCGGCGTGTCGGGCGCGCCGGCCTGGGTCTTCTCCCGCTCGTCGTCAAACTTGTAAAAGAGCACATGGGTGGCCTTCTCGCCCTGGCGAACCTGCCCGCCCATCTCCTTGATCTGCTTGTAGGTCGCCCAGCGGTGATCGCTGTAACCCTTTGCCGTTTGGGTGACGCTGAGGTAGACCGAATTCCCGCCCCGATACGGCTTGTCGGTCTGGATGTTCTTGGGGAGTCGGCGCTCGCCGGGCTTCCACGGTTTCTGCCACGGCGCGACGCCCTGCGCGATCTGCTCCTTGAGCGTGCCGGCAAACGCCTTGTGATAGTCGTCCTGGTTCCAGCGTGGCTTGTCAGCCGGCGGTGTTCTTCGACCCCACGGCATGACTAGTCGCCCCCCTGGGCGATCCACGCGTCGTCGCGCCAGTCGGCCCCGGCCACGATCTCCGGGGGATCGGCGTTCTCCGGGTCCGTCCACCCGCATTCGGCGAGCACCTCGCGCGGCGCGCGTACGTACACGCCGGGGATGAGCAGCTGCGTCAGTTCCTCGACGGTGTCCACCTCAAACGCCGGGAGCCCGTCAGTGCTGGGTAGGTCACGAATGGCCATCGTCTGGCCCCTGTCGTCGTGTCATCGTCCTGTCCCTCCACGTCTCGCGGGGGTGACCCCGCGTCATCACGTCCCGCGGCGCCCACACGCGGCCACACACGAGGCACACGGGCCGGTTCCGGCGCGTCCGCGGGCGTGGGGCGATGGTGGGGGATCGAGGGCGCCCGGGGGAAGGTGTATCCGTCACGCGCCGGAGGCGACACCGCGCGCGGTAGGCCCGCTGGCGGTCCCGGTGGTCGAGCCGGCCTTCCGGGCTGCGCTGATGCCGCGCGTTCGCCTGCCGCCGTTGGCGCCGTTGCGCGGGCGCGCGGCAGTCAGCCCCACAGTAGCGCTGCCCCCGGTAGCAGGACGCGCAGATGTAGAACACCGTGCCGCACCCCGCGCCGCGGCACCGCACCGTTCGCCAGACCACGAGCTGCGCGGCTCACGCCGCCGCCGCGCACGGACGACGACGCCGAGCCGCGGCGGCCCGCCGTCACACTGCCTGGTTACGGTGTCCGAGAGGTGACCGGGAGCCCGACCGCCGCTCCGCGCCACGCGCGCGAGAGTGTTACCAGCGCGCGGGGACGCGGGCGTGATCGGTGCGGGGGCGATCCCGCAGGCGCAGCCCTGCGGCGCCGAGCACCGTGAGCAGCAGGCCGAGCCACAGCACCCCGTGGCGCGGCAGCGCCGGCACCGGCGTCGCCTCGTTGTCCTCGGCGTCGTCGGTGACCGTGAGCGTCACCGTGCCCGCCGTCTCGCCCGCGGCGAGGGTGATCGTGGTCGATGAGAGCGTGTAGTCGGTGTCGCGCGTCGCCGTGCCGCCCGTCGTCAGCGTCACCGTCATGCCGGTCGCCGGGGCCGGCACGGCGCGCAGCGTCAGGCTGGCCTGGTCCGGCCCTTCCACGCGGACGTACGCAGACTGACCGGCCGTTGCGCCATCCTCCTCGCGCGTGGCATCCACACGGGCGATGAAGCAGATTCTCGTGGGCGCGGCGGCTTCCGGCAGGCAAAGTCCTTGAGGATGATTCGAGTCCCCGATTCCTGGGAGTACGCCTCGTCACGGTCGCCGACGACCGGCTTGTAGCGTTCATCAGGCTCGTTGCCGAGAGCCACGATGCCATCGTAGTGGAGCATGATGTGGGAGGTAAGGTAACCCATGGGACTGGGGTCGGCGCCATCACCGTTGATGAGATTTCCGCCTGCGCTGATCACCTCGATAGTCTTGCAGATACCGAACGGAGCCAGCTTTCCGACGCCCTTGCGGCCCATGACCTTGCGTTTGAAGACGGGGGAGAGGCCGCCTCGGTTGGCGTCGCTGCGTCGCTCGGCACCGACGACGAGGAAGAAGTCCTGGACTTGCTGGGGCGTCATACCGATCCCGTCGTCCACAACCTGGATGTCGAAACCCCTGTCCGACACGATGCCCCCGGCCCGGGTCGCCAGAAAATGTCCCATCGGCGCTTGAACCCTAACATTGGTGGCGTCGGCATCGTAGGCGTTCGCGATGAGCTCGGCGATGACGGCGGACACCTTGTCGTAGAGCTTGACGCCCAGTTTGTCGACGGTCAGCCGCGAGATTCTCATCGAATAGTCAACGGCCATGGTCAGGCTCCAGAGACAGCGCGTCTAGTCTTGGGCAGGAACGCCTGCCGCGTCTTGTGGGCGTTCTCTCGGTCTTCGAGGGTAATCATCAGGGTCACATGATGGGCGAAAACCACCTCGGCGACCGCGTGTCGTTGACCTTTGGTGTAAACGCCAATGTTCAGTCTCCCCGAGATTGCGGATTTCTGTGTCCAAGTACATGGCCGGATACTTGCGGAGCGTCACGGCTTTGCCCCGATGCGGCAAGCGTCGGCGTCAACTGGTGAACGACGGCCGTCGATTTCGGCGGGCGCCGCGGCGAGGTTCAGACGCCGAATGCGTGAGGCCCACCATCCCCAAAATCGCGGAGACGAAGTCACGCGACCCACCTGACTGACAGAACCTCGGCCTGCTCCAGCACCGTCTGGGTCGCCGACTCCTGCTTGTCCGGCGGGTAGCCGTGCTCGCGCAGCACGCGCTTCACGAGAACGCGGAGTTTGGCTCATACGTTCTCCCGCAGCGTCCAGTCGATGGTCACATTGCCCCGTACGGTCTCGACCAGCTCGCGGGCAATGCCGCGTAGCTTGGCGTCGCCGAGCACCTGCACGGCGCTGTCGTTGACGCCGAGCGCGTCGTAGAACGTCCGACAATCCGAGCGCCTCGCCACGAGCGTGCGCCTCGCGGATCTCGCGGGCCAGGCCGATCAGCTCCTCGATTACCTGGGCCGCCTCGACCGCGCGGTTCTGGTAGCGGCGGATCGTCTGCTCCAGCATCTCGGCGAACGAGCGCGCCTGCACGATGTTCTTCCGGCGACGCGTCGCCAGCTCGCCCTTCAACAGCTTCTCCAGCAACTCGACGGCAAGATTACGCTGACGCATGCCGCGCACCTCCCGCAGGAACTCCTCCGACAGCACCGACACGTCCGGCTTCTTCAGTCCGGCCGCGGCGAAGATGTCTACCACGCCGTCCGGGGCCACGGCCCGTGAGACAATCTGCCGCACGGCATGATCCAGCTCCTCGTCGGACCTCGCGTCGGAGCCGGTGCGCTTCGACAGCGCCGCCCGGACGTGCTGGAACAGCGACACGTCGTCGCGGATGCGAGTCGTCTCGGGATGCGGCACCGCCAGCGCGAGCGCCTGCGACAGCTCCCGCACCGCCTTCAGGCAGCGCGCCTTGCCGTCCTCCTGCGCCAGCACATGCTCCAGTGCCGCCGGCAGCAACTGGAGCCGCTCGGCTGGCGAGCCGTTCGTCCAGGCTGACCGGTCGAAACCGTGGAACAGGCCGCAGCAGACCTCGTACGTCTCCAGCATCACCTGGACCGCCTGATCCTTGTCCAGCGCCGTCTCGCCCGTCCCGCCGCACTCGGTGTAGATCGCGAGCGCCCGCTTGAGCTCGTGGGCGAGGCCGAGGTAGTCGACGACGAGACCGCCCGGCTTGTCTCGGAACACCCGGTTGACGCGCGCGATGGCCTGCATCAGCCCGTGGCCGCGCATCGGCTTGTCCACGTACATCGTGTGCAGGCTCGGGGCGTCGAATCCCGTGAGCCACATGTCGCGCACGAGCACCATGCGGAGCGGGTCGGCCGGGTCGCGGAACCGCTTCGCCAGCGTCTCCCGCCGCGCCTTGTTGCCGATATGCGTCTGCCAGTCGGGCGGGTCGGACGCCGTGCCGGTCATCACGACCTTCAGCGCCCCGCTGTGGTCGTCGTCGTCGCGCCACTTGGGGCGCAGGCGGACCAGCGCGCGGTAGAGATCGATGCAGATCCGCCGGCTCATGCAGACCACCATCGCCTTGCCGTCCATCGCCTCCTGCCGGCTCTCGAAGTGCTCCACGATGTCGGGGGCGACGAGGGCGACGCGCTTCTCCGCGCCGACGATCGCGCCGAGTTGCGCCCACTTCGTCTTCAGCTTCTCGCGGCGGTCGGCCTCCTCCCCCTCGGTCACCTCCTCGAAACCGGCATCGATCGCCGATTTCTCGGTCTCGTCGAGGGCCAGCTTCGCCAGACGGCTCTCGTAGTAGATCGGCACCGTCGCCCGATCCTCGACCGCCCGCTGGATGTCGTAGACGCTGATGTGGTCGCCGAACACGGCGCGGGTACTCGCGTCGGCCAGCTCGATGGGCGTTCCGGTGAAGCCGATGAACGAGGCGTTGGGCAGGGCGTCCCGCATGTGGCGCGCATAGCCGTCGATGAAGTCGTACTGGCTGCGGTGGGCCTCGTCGGCGATCACTACGACGTTGCGCCGGCTCGACAGCAGCGGATGCCGGTCTCCCATCTCTTCGGGGAAGAACTTCTGGATGGTCGTGAACACCACGCCGCCGGACTCCACCGCGAGCTTCGTCCGCAGATCAGCGCGGCTCTTGGCCTGGGCCGGCGGCAGCCCGAGCAGGTCGGCGCAGCGCGAGAAGGTGGAGAACAGTTGGTCGTCGAGATCGTTGCGGTCGGTCAGCACGACGACGGTGGGATTCGCCATCGCCAGGTCGCGCATGATGCGACCGGCGTAGAACGCCATCGTCAGGCTCTTGCCCGACCCCTGGGTATGCCAAACGACGCCGATCCGCCGGTCGCCGCGGTCGCCGCCCGGCTGCCGTCCCGACTCACCGTCGCCCTGCGGGTCGCGATCTGCGACCGCCTGCCGCAGCGCCGCCGCCCGCAGCGTTTCCGCAACGGCGGTCTGCACCGGGTGGAACTGGTGGTAGCCCGCCATCTTCTTGACCAGCGCTCCGCTGCCGTCGTCCTCGAACACGATGAAGTCGCGGACCAGACCCAGCAGCCGGCGCTGGTGGAAGACGCCTTCGAGCAGCACATGGAGCTGCGGCAGGCTCCGGTCGGCCAGCGCCTCGCCCGCGATCGTGCGCCACGGCTTGAACCACTCCCAGCCGGCGGTCAGCGTGCCGATGCGAGCCTCCAGCCCGTCCGAAACGATGAGGGCCGCATTGAACGCGAACAGCGAGGGCATCGCCGCCTTGTAGGTCTGAAGCTGCTGGAAGGCGGTACGGATCGTGGCGTTTTCGTCGGCCGGGTTCTTCAGCTCGATGACCGCCAACGGCAGGCCGTTGACGAACAGTACGATGTCGGGTCGCCGCTCGTGCCGGTTCTCAACCATGGTGAACTGGTTGACCGCGAGCCAGTCGTTGCCGTCCGGTGCGTCGAAGTCGAGGACGCGAACCTGAGCGCCGCGGACCCGGCCTTCCGGGTCGACGTACTCCACCGTCGCACCAGCGACGAGCATCCGATGGAAGTCGCGGTTTCTGGCCTCCAGCGTCACCCCGGCCGGGCGCGTCAGTCGGCGCAGGGCGTCTTCGAGCGCATTGTCGGGAAGGTCGGGATTGAGACGGACCAACGCGGACCGCAAGCGCTCACTCAGCACGACCTCGCTGTAATCAGCCCGCTCGGCGGCCAGCGTGTCGGGCGCGACATCCGGGCCGTGGGCCACCACCCACCCGAGCGTTGAGAGCCAGTCGAGCGCGACGGCCTCGACGTCAGACTCCGAGACGCCAGATGGTGACATGTCGCTGCTCAGAGATCTCGCGACTCAAGTCCGTCGTCGCGAATGACGTCCGCGAGGCGCGGATTCAGCAACCTCCACCGTTGGCCATGCGCTCGAGGTCGCCAGCCAGCACGACCGGCGTCCGGTCGCGGTGGGCCTGAACCACCCTTTCGTAGTCCGCTCGCTTCAGAACCGCCGCGACCGACTGTCGTTGCGCGTCGATATCGGTCACCAGACCAATGGTTCCGTCGTCGTCCGCCTCCCCGCGCTTCAGGAGCCGAACGAAGCCGTAGAGCCGCACGTCCGGCCTGGGCGCACGGTCGCGAAGCGAGCGAGCCGCTTCGCGCAGAAGGGCCGGATCCGCGCGGCCGAACCGAACGAAGGTTGCCCCTCTTGTCACAGGCCTTGTCTGAGCCCACGAGACGCCAATGTCCAGGGCCAGGAACGGTTCGATGAGCCGGACCAGAGCCTCACACAGATTAGCGCTCACACCGTTGGCCACTGCTTCTCCGAAGGCGCCCGCATCGCGGGCCGCCGTTCGTTCCGCCGCTTGACGGGCCGCGTTGAGGGCCTCGACGAGACGTCTCATCATCCGGCGTTCGATCGAGGCGCTCCGATCGTCCGGGTCCGGGAACAACGCCGGCACAGGCGGCGGCACGACCGGCGTCAGCAATGTCACCACGAAGCTGCCCTGGTCGGTCTGTCCCAAGCGCACCTGATTCAACACGTCCGTCGCCTCGCGGTTCGCGCCCGCCCGGTAGACCGGTCGCGGCTCGCGAAGCGAACACGCCGCCGACAGCAGCATATCGCGGGCGCCGCCGATGAGGTCCACGCCCGCGTTCAACGTCACGCTGCCGTCGTCGCTCTTCCGCGGCTCGGACGCGGACCACGTCCCGGTCCGCAGTCACCAGAGAGCGATCGACGGTCAGATCGTCCTGACCAGCGGCCCTCGCGAATGTGTCGATCAGCGTCGCGACGACGCTCGCGTAGTCGCCGAGTCGCTCCGTGCGCGGGACGATGATTTCTGGCCGCGCCTCACCGACGTAGTCGTCCAAGTGCGCGCGGTACGGCTCCTGCCGGATTCACCCGGCAGCGCGGGCGTACGCCGACAGCGCCGGCGGCGACGCTGCCTATAGTGCGTCCCGGTCGTGAATGCTGACTCGCATCAGATCTTCCCACAAACTCGCCGGTCGTCGTAGCTCCCAAGATCGTCAAGTCTGCGGCGGTGTCTTCATCACCGGTTCAAGTGCCGACAACGCCTCGCGGCACGCGCGGGCAATATGGCGATTCAAGTAGAGCTTCTGAGGGCCGAACAAGAAACAGACGTCATCCGCGTAATCGGACCCCAATACGGCGTCTTCCAACGCTACGAGGTTACACTTTCCGTAGATGATGTTTCGACTTATTCCCACTCTGTTGTATTCGAAATAGTGATTCTCGGAGTCGAGATGACACATCGCATCTCTGACGAACTTGATCAGATCGGACACGTTCTTCACTCTCTCCGTTATCTCTACGTCGTCCTCGAACTCCACCGGCTGCGCGTATTTCTTCGCCTTCGCCATCAAGTCTCTGGCCAGGATCACCAGCTCGATAAGAGCGGATTGCACCAGCGGGTTTCCGCTGTTCTCCGGAGCGAAAATGCCGCAATCGACTAGCGCATCGATCCTGCGGGCCGAAGATTCGATGTCGGTCCGGGTGAACCAGTCCATTGTCTCGTTCACGGCAACCTCTTTACGGCTGTTGGCAGGTTACAACGCGCAGTCACCCAGAACCGCTGCCGCTGAAGGCGACCGCGGTCCCGCAGGCCGGCCGAATGAGCGTCCTCGGCCGGTGTGTCCTATTCCTGAACCTCGCGCACACATATCTTGCCAGAGATGAGCTTCGGCAAAAACGCGTCCCGAAGCTCAGCGAGGGATCTGGTTTCGAAGTTGTTGGCTTTGATCCGATCGAGCAACGGCGAGGTCGTCAACGAAAACGCTTCTCTCGTGGTTGCGTCGGACAAGGCAATTGTCGTCGCCGCGATGACTTCGGGCCGGACTGCCGGGTACGCTCCGCCATCCGCGAGATGAGCGAGTCGGGCAGTGTTGTCCTGGGACGTCGCTTGACACCACAGTACTCCCCGATCTCTGAGTTCCCTGGGACGTAAGACCGCAAATCCGGTGCTTCCGGTCAATCCATCTTCGCCGATCATCGCGAAGGATCCATTGCCGGGTCGCACGGTTGCCACAATCGTGTCGCCTGCGCGCAGCACGCGGCGAGCACGACTCGGCGCCATTTTCCATGCGTACGCATCAACCCTCTCGATATTGCCCCATTTGGTATTCGAGATATCGACATAGGCTATCTCCTCTGGCGCATTTCTGGGATTCCAGGATTCCGGATTCAGGGAGGCGATATCGCGCAGGGTTCCCATTTTCCACCCTTCCGGTATCTCGCCCAACTCCGAATCCACCAGCCGGTCGGGGAACAGGTCGGCGATGTCCTTCGGCAGCCCGGTGTCGCGGCCTTCCATCTTGGCCCGCACCGGGTCGAAATCGACGAACCAGGACCGAAACAGCGCCCGCGCCATCGCCTCCAGCGTCGCGTTCATCCGCCGGTTCAGCTCGATCTTGTCGTCCAGCGTGCCGAGGATGTGGGCGATGGCGCGCTGTTCGGGAAGCGGCGGAACCGGTATTGGCGTAGACCGAAGGATGCCGAGGTTGGTGTGCGGGACTGCCGTTTGAATGGTGTTCTGGCGGACGTAGGCTCGTTGTTCGGCGGACGACAGCACATAGTAAAGGAATAGTGGATCGGCAATCTCGCGATCGATCGTGACCTTCATCTGACTCTGAGATACCAAGAAACGGGGGTACGTGGAAGGAACGATGCCCACTTGACCGAGAGTTCCCCATTGTGTCAGAACGATATCGCCCGGCCGAGCGAGGTTGGCTTTGAGAGACTCAGCCTTCTCAGATGGACAACTCGGACTGCACCAAACCCCGCCGGAAGGCTTCGCGCATGATGGCGCTGAAGCTAATCTCGTCGAACTGGGCCGGATTCTCGGAGGCTTGTTCGAGATGCCGCTTGATCATCTTGAATGACAATTCGTAGGTGAACTCGAAGGCCTGAATTGCGGCGGCTCTGAGATGCAGCTTGAGAGCAGGATCACGCGACACGAGGTCCGAGCCGTGGTACTCCAGCGCCTCGTCCAACTGCGCAATCGCATCGTCGAGCGGCGTCAGGTCGAGTCTCATGAGCCGGGTCCGCGCAAGGGAAAGCCGAGCGCCGTCAGGTTCTCGGCGATGGCGGCATCGAGCCGCGCGCCCTCGGCCTGCTGTTCTTGCAGCTCCGCGGCCAGCCGGCGCATCTTCGCGTCGAACGGCTCCCCGTCGTCCGGCTGCGGTTCCGCGCCGACGTAGCGTCCGGGCGTCAGCACGTGGCTGTGCCGGCGCACCTCGTCGAGCGGGGCGCTCTTGCAAAAGCCGGCAAGGTCCTCGTAGGCGTCCGCGCCGTCGCGCCAGGAGTGGTAGGCGCCCGCGATGCGGGCGATGTCGTCGTCGGTCAGCTCGCGGTGCGTGCGGTCCACCATCCGGCCCAGCTTGCGGGCATCGATGAACAGGATCTCCCCGCGTCGCTGTCGGCGTCGGGCCAGAAACCACAGGCAGGCGGGAATCTGCGTCGAGTAGAAGAGCTGCCCCGGCAGCGCGACCATGCAGTCCACCAGGTCGGCCTCGATCAGGTTCTTCCGGATCTCGCCCTCACCAGACTGACTCGACGACATCGACCCGTTGGCGAGCACGAACCCAGCGACGCCGGCCGGGGCCAGATGGTGGACCATGTGCTGCACCCAGGCGAAGTTGGCGTTGCCCTTCGGCGGGACGCCGTAGCGCCAGCGCTTGTCCTCGGCCAGCCGCTCGCCGCCCCAGTCCGAGACGTTGAACGGCGGGTTGGCGAGGATGAAGTCGGCCTTCAGGTCCGGGTGCCGGTCGCTGTGGAAGCTGTCGCCGTGGGCGATCTGGCCCGCGATGCCTCGGATGGCGAGGTTCATCTTCGCGAGCCGCCACGTCGTGTAGTTCGACTCCTGGCCGTAGATGCTGATGTCGCCGCGCGCCTTGCCGCCGTTCCCGTTGCCGCTGGCGTGCGCGCGGATGAACGCGATCGACTGCACGAACATCCCCGACGAGCCGCAGCACGGGTCGTAGACCCGGCCCCGGTACGGCTCCAGCATGCCGACCAGCACCTTGACGACGCAGCGCGGCGTGTAGAACTCGCCGCCCTTCTTGCCCTCCGCGCTCGCGAACTGCGAGAGGAAGTACTCGTAGACCCGGCCCAGCACGTCGCGGGAACGCGCGTCGGCGTCCCCGACCTGGACGTTGCTGACGAGGTCGATCAACTGGCCGAGCCGCCGCTTGTCGAGCGCGGGCCGGGCGTAGTCCCGCGGCAGCACGTCCTTGAGCACGGGATTGTCGCGCTCGATGGCCGCCATCGCCTGATCGACGGTCAGGCCGACGGTCGGCTGCCGCGCCTGCGCCCGCAGATGCGTCCAGCGGGCCTCCGCCGGCACCCAGAAGACGTTCTCGGCGACGTACTCGTCCCGGTCCTCGGCGGCGTCCTCGCCCCACTCGGCAAGCACCGCCTCGCGGCGCTCCTCGAAGGCGTCGGAGATGTACTTCAGGAAGATCAGCCCGAGCACGACGTGCTTGTACTCGGCGGCGTCCATCGAGCCGCGCAGCGCGTCGGCCATCGCCCACAGCTCGGCCTCATAACCGGTCGTGGCGCCGCCGTTCGCCGGCGCCACGACGTGCTCTCGTTGATTCCTCGGTCTTCCTCGCGCCATACGCCGCTTCTCCCAGTTTCGTGACACGGTCGACGGAACCGCCTGACCGCGAGCCGATCCGCTTTTCATGACAGCCGCTTGCGGTTGACTCCGAACCTGTGCGCGGCTCCGTCACGCCGCGGTCTGGAAGCTCCGGCGACGGACGATTTTGCCGCGCCAGCGTGTGATTGCATCCCGGCTGCCGAATCATCGCCGAAATCACAACCCTCGGTTCTCGGCCGCCGGGTCGGAAATCGGCGGCCGGGCAGCCTCAATCTGGCATTCGGCATCAGCGAACCGCTGCATATTGCGCCACACAAGATGCCGGGAGCGACCCCCGGAAACCTGCGGACCGCCACGGTCATCTCTTAACTCACTTATTTGCAATAGGTTGGGCAGTACTTCCTGTCCGTGATCCCCTGCGGTACCCCTCAATATGAACGGGACGGTCCCGCACTACGGAAGCCCACCCCGGACGACTCCCGCTGCCCGGAGCACCGCCGCCCCGGCCGATTTCCCATATCGCGGACATGCGCGGAGCCCGGTTGTGTGTAGCTACTCGTGCTCCCGCTCACCTTGGGCAACGAGCCACCAGCGCAAGAAGAGCGTCGACCAACCTGTCGATGTCGCGGTTGGCATCTGCGATGAACCCATTGTCGATCTCCACAGTGTCCGGATCGGGACGTTGACGAACGAACGCGGGATCCTGCGCCACACTGAGGCGAGAAGCCTTCACGCGTTCGATCTTCTTCAACCCTGCCTCGTGAGGATAGTAACGGACGCGTACGCCGATTTCGTCGTGCCCCACGATTGCATGGCACACGGCGTTCCTGTATATCACCAGCCTGTCCAGCAGCATCGACGTGTCGTCGTCAAACGAATACGTGGCGTCCGACTGCAGATGCTCGACGATCGTGCCCAAGCCCGCCCGCCTGTCCTCATCCTTGCTCCCGTGAACCTGCCTGACGAGCCTCTCGACCTCCAACAGGCGTACGAAGCACTCGCCGATCTTCTTGAAGATGTGTGGCTCCCACGGGACCACGGCGTGAACTTCGGTAACCGTCCTACCGCGACCGGACCACGACTTCGCCTGGGCATGGTAGCGGAACCTACCCGCTGCGGTGTCCAGTGTCAGCTCGCCCTTGGGAAAGTCCCTGAACGCCGCGGACAGTTCTCCATCCCAAGGAACCCGGAAGGCAACGGCACTCACGACATCACCGTCGCGGTGTTCGGTGTGCGTCAGCCATTTCGAGTGATCGGCTCCGCCGGTCGTGACCCCATCCGCCGAGAACGCGGCCGTGGTGATTCGTGTTCGACGCATTCTCAGCGGTGACGGCGGTTCGCGGAACGAAAACAACGGGTCCCAGTCCAACTCTTCGGACTCCACCATCTCACGGAGCATCGTGTCGGAGACCGGTTCCCATCCGTGTGCTTCGAGATCCATGAGCGAATTCTTCCCGGCGTTCGCGAAAGAGCCAACGACGAGCCGCGGCGGCCCGCCGCGATAGACGCGCCGATGCGATCAAGACGAACGCAACGAACCCAAGCCCACATTTCATGGTCGCCGACGCACCGAACCATGTCAACCCGTCCTGCACTTGCGCGACCGGGTGGCGGGCGAAGCGTCACTCCGGCTTCGGTCATCGCATCCGGGTAGAATGGCCCACGGGCGACCGGCTGCGAGCGCTTGCATGCGCCGTTGGCAGATCCTCCGATGGGAAATGGCCTTCGGTCACGCTTCGACTGAACCGGTTGCGCGCGGCCTCGGATGTCGGTCGTACCCAAGCAGGTAGGACGTCAGGGACGCGGATAGGTCCAGTATTGCGCCCCCGGTTTTCTTGGACACGGATTAAGGGAGAATCTGATGTCCAAGGAGGTAGCGGGAATGGTTCAGTCGAGGAGGGTGAAGGGAGCTGGGTCGGCGCGGCGGCCGGGGCCCGGGCCTTGGCGCCCGGGCAGCGGTGGAGCGCGAGCCGGAAGCGGGACGTGGTGCTGCGGCTGCTGTGCGGCGAGTCACTCGACGCGGTCTCGCGTGCAGTCGGGGTGGAGATCTATCGGCTGGAGGAGTGGAAGGCGCGGGCGTTGGCCGGTCTCGAACTCGGGCTGAAGGATCAGGCCGGTGAACCGGTAGCCGCCGAGCTGGATGCTGCCAAGCGACACATTGGTGAGCTGTCGATGGAGAACGAGTTGTTGCGGGAGCGTGCCCGTGCAGCGGAGCGTCGCCTCCCTTTGGCGACGCGGAGGTCGCGACGATGAGCGCAACGACCTCCGCGACGACGGGACGGCGCTATGGTCTCAAGCGGGTGTGTCGAATGTGGGAGAGGTCGCGCTCGGCGCTCTACGCGCGGCGGGCTCGTGCGCAGTGCCGAAAGCGGGGTGATGGCCCGGCGCGCCGCGGGCCGACGCCCGCGCTGTCGGATGCGCAGCTTTTGGCGGCCATTCGCAGCGACCTGGCCCGCTCACCTTGTTCCAGGGCGAGGGCCATCGCAAGGTCCACGCGCGGCTGCGGATCCTCGACGGGGTCCGGGTCTCCCGGACGCGGGTGTTGCGCGTGATGCGCGCGCAGGGGCTGCTCTCGCCCCACCGCGGCCGGCAGGGTGACCCGAAAGCGCACGACGGGACGATTGTCACTTCGGCGCCCGACGTCATGTGGGGCACCGACGGCGTGCGGGTGTTCACCGCGGAGGACGGCTGGGTCTGGACCTTCGCGGCGGTGGACCACTGGAACGCCGAGTGCATGGAGCCGCTTTGCGGCCCCACGATCGGCAGCCAGTACGGATGGACCACGGCAGCCAGTATCTGTCAGACCACTTCCTGAACCAGGTCCGCTACTGAGGCATCCACCCCAGCTTCGGCTTGCTTGAGGAACCGGAAACCAACGGGGTCGTCGAGCGCTGGAATCGCACGCTCAAGGAGCAAGCGATCTACGGCCGGGTCTTTCACAACCTCGCCGACGTGCGCGCCGCCGTCGCCGCGTTCGTCGAACGCTACAACCAGTGCTGGCGCCTCGAGAAGCTGGCGTATCGCACGCCGCTCGAAGCGCGCGAGGATTACAAGCTACGCCATGCCGCGTAGCGCAAACGTGTGTCCAAGAAACCGGGTGCGGTACACGGATAGGTCCAGGGACGTTGAGGCGCTGGCCTCCGTCGTGTTCAGCGTCGCCCGCGTTCGGGCGATGATTGCGGAGAACCTCTGTTGGAGCTTCGGTCGGGAACCGGAATCCTGATACGTCCAAGGCTGTTGATACTGATGTTGTAGTTGCCGGCGGTCGTCCGTGTCATCCGTAGGATGGTCTGCCGCATTGTCGGTAGCGCGAGTCCATGGGAGACATATTCCGGGTCAGCGGACTCATCCGCCTTCAACCGCGCTCGAATCAGGTAGGACGCGTACGCGACCTGCCGACGCTCACGAAAAACCGCACACCGAGCCGCGTGGAAGACGACCGCACGCCCGATCTGCGCCGCTGTGAGCGGATTCGCTGGGTGCGCTGGGTGATCCAAAACGCGCCGGCACATGCCGAGATAGACGAATGGCAGAATACGCGCGGCACCGAGGTGAACACGCTGCTCTGGTTCCGCGAGGAATACCTGGTGGTTCTCGCGAGGCGCCAAGGATATTGGTTGTTGAGAACGGCCTATTGCACAGAAAAGAGCGGCAGGATCAGGCAGCTTCAGCGCGAGCGCGGTGACTTCCGCCGTGCCACCGGAGCGGGAGGCCAAAATGACTGAAGCCGCCCAAGCGAACCTGGGCAGCCTCGAATGCTCCTCCTACACATGGCAGGTGAGACATCAGTGTATATGCCACTTTCCGGGCTGATTGTCAAGGAGTTCCGGCTTTCCGGTAGCGGTCCAGTTTGGTAGCGTCGCCGACTCAGCAGCCATCGCCATCGCCCGCGACGACGGCACGATATTCGGGATTCTCCACAGCCGGTTTCACGAGCTTTGGTCCCTCCGCCTCGGGACGAGTCTGGAAGACCGGCCCAGCTATACGCCGAGCACCACGTTCGAGACGTTCCCGTTCCCGCCCGACCTGACGCCGGACATCCACGCCGCCAACGACGCTGACGCTCCTCGGGCAATGGCTGTAGCCCAGAGGATGCCCGACGGCTGGTTGAGTTGCGCGACCGGTGGCTGAACCCGTCCGAGTGGGTCGAGTGGGTGGACGAGCCGGTTCCCGGCTATCCAAAGCGGCCCGTTCCCCGCGACGAGGACGCGGCGAAGGTCGCTCAAGAAGCGCACGCTGACGAACCTCTACAACGCCCGCCCGCAGTGGCGCGCCAGGGCACTGAAGAATCAACAAGATACAACACCAGAGTTAAGCTGTTAACCGGAGGGTCGCTGGCTTGCTGCGGCTGGCCCTCCCACTGGAGAGGAGCGTTGCCACAATGTTGCCAAGACTGGGGTCGACTCGGGGGGACTCCAGGAGACTGGAGGGGACAACCGCATGGCTGGAACGTGAGGACCAACAAAGGTTTATTGCCAGAAGCCCTTTGCCATCATCAACTTAGAAAATCACGTGTTTCGGGTTCGACTCCCTGCCCCCCGGTGTTCGTCATTCCTCGGCTGCCGCCGCCGGGCGGTGCGTCCGCTGCACGTCCGGAAGAACGACAAGCGCGGCGGTCAGAAGTGGACCCCGAAACCTGGACAGCGGCTTAAGTGAAATCTCCATCGTGTTTCAGGCCGCCGTGCCGAAGCTGGTTGCGTCGAAGTACACCACATCGGGCGTCCGCCGACCAAGTGAACTATGACGCCGTCGCCCGTTGTAGAACTGAAAGTAGCAGGTCAGTCCTGCCCGGAGCGAGGCGGGTGTCTCGTATGCATGGAGATACACATCCTCGTATTTGACGCTGCGCCAGAGACGCTCGACGAACACGTTGTCGACCCAGCGTCCCTTGCCGTCCATGCTGATGGCCACCGCATGGGCTTTGAGCACCGTCGTAAACGCCTGGGACGTGAACTGGGCGCCTTGGTCCGTATTGAAGATCTCCGGCGGCCCGTAGCGGGTGAGCGCGTCCTCGAGGGCCTCGACACAGAAGTCGCTGTCGAAGGTGTTCGACACCCGCCAGGCCAGGACGCGGCGCGAGTACCAATCCATGATGGCCACCAGATACATGAACCCGTGCGCCATCGGGATGTAGCAGATATCGGTTGCCCACACCTGATTCGGTCGCTCGATGGACAGGCCCCTCAGGAGGTACGGATACACCGTGTGTCCGGCCCCGGGCTGGCTCGTGCGCGGCTTCGGATACAGGGCGCGCAGGCCCATCTGGCGCACCAGGCGCTGGACTCGCTTGCGATGCACGCGGGGTCCCCTGGGTCTCGAGCTCGTCTCGAAGGCGGCGACTGCCGTAGAACGGACGCTCTAAGTGGATCTCGTCCAAGAGGCGCATCAGGGCCAGGTCCTCCGCTGAGATCCCGGTGGGCCGGTAATACACTGTCGAACGCGCCACATCGAGCAGCTCGCAGCGTCGTGTGACTGCCAACAGGTGGTCGGCTTGAATCATCGCTCGGCGTTCGCTCACCGGTCTCGACCGAGCGCTTTGGACAAAAAATCCTTCTCCATCGTCAGCTGACCAATCTTGGCGTGGAGCTGCTGTGTCTCCCGCTCGGAATGCGCAGCCTCGATCGCACCGGCGCCGAACACATGCTCGGCCTCCGCCACCAACTTCTTCTTCCAGTCCTGGATCTGATTCGGGTGCACCTCGAACTGATCGGCCAGATCGACCAGGGTACGCTCTCCTCGAACTGCGGCCAACGCGACCTTGGCCTTAAAGACTGGCGAATGGTTTCGCCGTTTCCTCTTTGTCATCTTCTGCCCCCTCTCATCTTGACGGGAATGTGACGCAGAAGATTCCACTTAACGATGTCGATCAGCTGTCCAGCCGATAGGGTCCACCTCTGTCGGCAGGACGTTCACCTGCCAGAGTATCGGGGTTTCGGCCCTCTTCAGCAGCGTTATTGGGGACACCAGCAACGTAGAATTCGGTATACGTCGTTCCGTCCTGTCCCGTCGGCGTTCTATCGCTCATGCTGCTGCTAGCGTCGACGCTGACGCCACTGCACGTGCGCAGTTGCTCCTCGAGGTCGACGGCGTGGAGCTGCACGGCGCGGTGCGGTTGGCGATCTCGGGAGCCGCGACCTGCAACGTCCTGGAGACGGACACCGATTACGCGGAGAGACGGGCGAATGCTGGGCTTGACGTCCCCGTGCAGGTGTTTCTTCTCGTGCAGGGCCGCCAGGGCGTCGGCCAGCCGGGCCCCGACAGACACCGCCTGCGCGGGGGCGAGCGGCCCGTCCGGCAGACGATCCTCCAGCGTGCCGCCGGCCGGCGCTCGCATGTACAGAAGAGGCCGCGGCGGGGAGCGGTCCCGCCGCGGCGTTTCGTGCGTTAGGCGGCGCCGGCGTCGTCGGCGTCGTCCTGCGGGTTGCGGAATTCGATTGCGTTCTGCAACTCGTAGATCCGCGTGTTGGCGAGGTCGGCGACCTTCGCGACCGTCAGAAGGTCGTCGCGGCCGAATGCGGGAGTGCGATCCCAGGTGGAGCCGCGGCGGAAAAGGCGGGTGATGTGGACGCTGTAGAACACGCCTTCATCCGTGGGGGTGTTCTGCCAGATGGCGGCGATTATCCTGCCGACTCGGATCTCCGCGACGGGCTTGCCGTTGGTGTTGTTTGCCATTTCGTTTCTCCTGTCCGTTGTGGGCGTGATTGCCCTTCCGCTCATGTAGAGCTGGCGGAAGGGGATGAGCGACCTCGACAGGAGGCCGTGCGGGAGCGGTGGCAGGAGGAACAGGAGCGCAGTGGCAACGGAGGTGACAGGGACCGAAGGTAAGCGTAGCGTCCTGGCGCGGTGCGGTGCGCGCTACCCGACTGCCGCCGCGGAGCGGGGCTGATGGCAGACAACATGAGGCGAGATTGGCGGGGCCGTGTCGGTGGATAGGTGGCGCTAGATGCAGAGTCATGGCGGCGGTTGGGGGTGTTGGCCGTCCGGGTGTGGAGCGTAGTCGGGGGCTTTGGGACCTGGCTCCCGCGTTCGGCCGCGTAGGGGCGGGAGTCGGAAGGTGCGGATAGGTGTTGCGGAAGTCGAAGTGAGAGATGGGCAGCGGGGAGCTGGTGTGGAGCCGTTGGCGACGGTTAGGTTCATCGCCAACGGATGCGATTCAGGCGCGTGAGCGTGTCGACCGATGAGAGCACGATGTGCTCTGGCTCGCCGGCCGCGTAGCGGTGGAAGTCGATAACGTCAGGATCGGCGCCGTGGGCCGGGTTCCAATCGGCACCGGTTGGGATGGGTCCGAACCACGGGCGGTTAGCGGTGGGGTTGTCGTCTTTGTTGTGCGCCATTGGTTGTCTCCTGTCCGTTGTGGGCGTGATTGCCCTTCCGCTCATGTAGAGCTGGCGGAAGGGGATGAGCGACCTCGGCAGGAGGCCGTGCGGGAGCGGTGGCGGGAGGACTAGGAGCGCAGTAGCAGCGAACGTGACAGGGACCGGAGGTCAGCGTAGCGACCGTGCCGTCGATCACTTTTGCGCGAGGCCAAGTCACTGCATACCGCTGAGGCGCTTCGTGCCGTGTGCACGGGAACATTTGCACCCCGAGAACTTGATTGGCATCCTAATCGATGCACAGGCCGAGCTGCACGAGCTGGTCATCGCGTCTGGCTTACGGGTGCTCGAGGCGATGCTCGAAGAAGATCGGGCTGCCGTGTGTGGCCCCCGGTATGCGCATCAGCCGGCCCGGCACGCGTATCGCGCCGGCCATGCTCCGAGCCAAGTCGTCCTGGGCGGGCATAAAGTCGCGATCCGTCGGCCCCGAGTGCGGCGCGACGGCATGGAGGTGCCGCTGCCCACGGCCCAGGCGTTCACGGACGCGGACCCGCTGAACCGGCGCGTCGTCGACCAGATGCTCATCGGCGTGGCGACCCGCCAATATGCGCGGAGTCTCGAACCGCTGGGCGCGAACATCACGACGCGGGGCACCAGCAAGAGTGCGGTCAGTCGACGCTTTGTGGCGCAGACCCAGGCGCAGCTGGACGCGTGGCGCGCGACACCGCTCGACGCGCTGGACCTGGCGGTGCTGCTGATCGATGGGGTCCAGGTCGGCGGGCACTGTATCGTGGTGGCGCTGGGCATCGACACAACGGGGACCAAACACCCGCTCGGCCTCTGGGAAGGAGCCACGGAGAATGCGACGGTCTGTCAGGGCCTGTTGACCAATCTTGCGAGTCGCGGGCTGCGCACCGACCGGAGCCTCCTGGTGATCGTCGATGGGGCGAAGGCCCTCGAGACGGCGGTGACCCAGACGTTTGGCCGGGCCGCCGTGGTGCAGCGGTGTCAAGTGCACAAGGGCCGGAACATCCTGGAGCATCTCCCCGAGGCACAACGTCCGTGGGTGAAGGCAATCCTTACCCGCGCCTACACGAACGCCACCGTCAAGACGGCGAAACGACTGCTGCAGGACCTGGCTCGCCGCTTGGACACCGACCACCCGAGTGCGGCCGCGAGCGTCCGAGAAGGCCTCGACGAGACGCTGACCGTGCTCGGCTTGGGCCTGTCGGAACGCCTCCAACGATCGCTCGCCACCACGAACGCCATCGAGAGTCTGCTCAGCCGCACGCGCCATGTGAAGCGCAATGTGAAACGCTGGCGCGGTGGGACGATGGTGCTGCGGTGGGTGGCCGCCGGCGTGCTCGAAGCCGCGAAGGGGTTCCGCCGGGTCAAAGGATGTCAAGATATGCCGGCGCTCGTCGCCGCCCTCCGGGCGCGTGACGCGCGGCTGGGTCTCGGGGAATCGTCAGCGATGGTCGCGTAGTCGTGAACCGAGCCGCCGTTGAATTTCAACAGCGCACGGGACATCCCCCCGGCAAGCAGCGCGCCACTCGCGTGCGGCTCGTTGCGCGGCGGCGATCTGTCCGGCGCCCATCCTTTCGGCGAGAACATCCCGCAACTCGCGCGCGTTCTCGAAGCCTTGCGCCGCGGCGAGATTCCACCACATGTGTGCAGCGATGTAGTCCTGCGGCACGCCCCGGCCAAGGGCGTACGCGTCGCCGAGGAGGTACTGTGCTTCGGCTCGTCCTTGGTCGGCGGCGAGACGGAACCAGCGGACGGCTTCACCGTCGTCCTGCGGCATGCCCCGGCCAAGGGCGTACGCGCCGCCAAGGCGGCACTGTGCATCGGCATGTCCCTGGTCGGCGGCGAGACGGTACCAGCGGACGGCTTCACCGTCGTCCTGCGGCACGCCCCGGCCAAGGGCGTACGCGATGCCTAGCCGGTTCTGCGCGCCGGCATGTCCCTGGTCGGCGGCGAGGCGGTACCAGCGGACGGCTTCACCGTCGTCCTGCGGCACGCCCCGCCCAAGGGCGTACGCGATGCCGAGGAGGTACTGCGCTTCGGCTTGTCCTTGGTCGGTGGCGAGACGGAGCCAGCGGACGGCTTCACCCCAGTCCTCCGGCACGCTTTCGCCGCTGGCGTACACGCTGCCGAGGAGGGTCTGCGCGCCGGCGTGTCCTTGGTCGGCGGCGAGACGGAACCAGCGAACGGCTTCATCCCAGTCCACGGGCGCGCCTTCGCCAAAGGCGTACGCTAAGCCGAGTGAGTACTGCGCGCCGGCATGGCCTTCGGCAGCGAGGCTCCGTACCTCGGTCACGTCCGGCGCGTCCTGGCCACTGACGAGCGCTACTACCGTCAACAGCCAGATGCAGCACGACGCTGCGACCAATCGACGATGTCGTTGAGCCATGAGTCCACCCATTATTCTCATAGTCAGGGCTCGCCTAGTCAAGGACTGGGAGCAGCGGTACCCCGAGACCTCACTGGTGCGAGCGATGCCGTCGCCTACTCCGGTGGACCGTCCGCGGGGGGGGGGCGAACATCAAGAACTACCGACGATACCAACCTGGCACGGGACGATCCCGATCCCGGTCCGTCCGCGGCCGGGTCCGAGGTCCTTTAAAATCCGATCCGGACCGCCGGGGGCAAGGACTGACACCCGACGCCTATCCGGCACGCCTGATCCTGATCAGTACACGGCCGATGTTCAAGGTGCAACGCAATCCCGTTCACATTGAGGGGTACCACTAGGGGAAAATGAGTGCTAATGTAGACATAAAGCATTCATAGTCAATTATTTACAATAATAGTGTGGCAGTGCCGTCAACACCAGGAACTCGAAGGCCAGCTTCACGGGGACTGATGCCCGGGACGCTCGCACCGCCTGTATCGCGCCGGCCACCTCGCCATGGGGCAACGCCCGCAGGTGCCGCCGAACGACCGTGTGTCGAGGCAACGCCGACGCCAGAGCGTCGCCCGCCGGATTGTCCTGTCGATAGCCCTTGGCGACGTACCACTTCATCACCGCGCAGATGCGCTGGCGCACGCGGCGTGCGGTTTTCGGGCTTGTCATGCCAGATCGCGGTGAGTACTGTCAGCATGTCGGCCGTGGTCACCTCGGACACGGGGAGCGCGCCAAGATGTGGTGGAATCCAAACGATCTACCTCCATCATGTAGACCGGAGGCAATCTAAATGTTGACAGCGTATGGGAAGGCCGACCGCGATGACCTGACTGCAGCAGACAGACGAGCCCTGTCGCGGTTGGTGGCCGCGATCAAGAAAGAAGAGATACGCCGATGACGACGGAACGAACCAAGGTGGGTCAGGAGATCGAGGCGGCCTTGGGCGAGGTTCTTGCCCACGTGCGCGGCGAAGTAGATTTACCTTGCCGTATTGTCGACGATCCTGCGGCAGAGCATATTCTTGCGATACGGAAGCGCATGAAGTTGAGTCGTCAGAAATTTGCGGACCGATTCGGTCTCGACGCGCGTGCCGTGCAGGAATGGGAACAGGGACGCCGTGTTCCAGATCGCGCCGCCCGCATCCTGCTGACCGTCATTGACCGTGACCCAGAGGCGGTTGTGCGCGTGCTCAGCGAGTAAGTGACGAGATGGCAAGGCCGTAGATGATCCGGAAATCCTCCGCAACTCGAACAGTCCAGTCGCTGACAGCAGGTATCGACGGCTACGGATTGGTAGCTATCGGATCCTCTTCAGCGTTGGAACCAACACGGTCACCGTGCTGGTGGTTCTGAGAGTTCGGCACCGGAGCGAAGCGTATGACTGATACCGACACCATTACGCTGACACGAGCGCAGTACGAAGCCTTGCTCGCCGAGAAGGAAACGCTTGAGGATCAGGTAGCCGCGCTCGACGCAGATGGTGGGAGCCGCATCCCGCACGAGGTGGCATTGGCCATCATGCAGGGCGAACGCCCGATCGTCGCGTTTCGAACCCATCTCGGCGTCACCGTGCGTGATCTGGCCGCGCGAACGGGTATCGCCACGGGGTACCTGTCCGAGATCGAACGCGGGCGTAAACCCGGCTCTGCAGCCGCTCTGTCACGCATTGCCGGGGGCCTCGGGACGACGATTGACGCCTTGGTGACAATCAGGTGACGCCCTGAAATGGGACGACACGGCACCCGCCGCCGTGTCGCCAAGGGCATCTACCGGGACGGCTCCGGCCTCGCCGCCGTTGTCCGCGCGAATCTCTACGGGTGGGAGCCCCCTGGAGTCGCGGTCTTTTGAAGTTGTCCGGGTTGCATGGTTCCTGATCATGAATGTGGGGTTTCGATAAAATGCGTCTTGGAGTTATTTTGAACTAATGTTAATTTGATGGTTATGAACCATCGAAGAACACAAAGACTGAAACCAGTCCTGGACAAAGTCCCGCCGGGCTTCATGGTGGACACGCCATGGCTGAAAGCGCAGGGCATCGATCCCAAGTCCATCCACGACTATGTTGCTCGCGGGTGGCTGGAGCGGGTCGTTCGCGGCGTGTACCGCCGGCCACTGCCCGAAGGTGTCGATGGCGCCGGGGAGGTGTCCTGGGAGGTCGTGCTCCTCTCCCTGCAGCGGCTGATGAACTACGCCGTCCATCTGGGCGGCGAGAGCGCGCTCGACCTGGCTGGCTACGCGCATTATCTGAGCCTCGGCGGAACGCCGCGCGTGCAGTACCATGGCGATGTACCGTCCTGGCTGAAACGGTTGCCTATGCGCACGGAGATCGTGGTGCGCCGGCGCACGCTGTTCCACGAGGATGGGATCGGCATTGTTGATGCAGGGAGCGGGACCGCGGGGAGCGGACCGATGCTCGACGTATGGCGCTGGCCGATCAAGGCTTCCTCACCGGAGCGTGCCATCCTCGAAGCGCTCGACGAGTTGCCGCGCGATGCGAGCTTCGAGAACCTGGACAAGGTGTTCGAGGGACTGACGACGCTGCGGCCGGGGCGGCTCATGGCGCTGCTGACGTGCTGCCGCAGCGTGAAGGTGCGCAGGCTGTTCTTCGTGTTCGCGGACAGGCACGGGCACGGATGGCGCAAGTACCTGGATATCTCGAAGATCGACTTTGGCTCCGGGCCGCGGGCGCTTGCGGCGGGTGGCAGGCTTCACCCCGTCTACCGCATCTACGTGCCGCAGGATCTGGTGGCCGGGAGACGCGCTGGCGCTGGCGACGATGCTTGAGCGGTACGTGGCGCAGGTCCGGCTGCTGCTGAGCACGCTGCCGGAGATCGCGCGGGAGGGCGTGTTCGCGCTCAAAGGCGGCACGGCCATCAATCTCTTCTACCGGGACATGCCAAGGCTGTCGGTCGATATCGATCTCACCTACCTGCCGGTGGGCGACCGGGGTGCGTCGCTCAGGGATATCGACGAGGCGTTTGACCGCATCGCGACGGCGATCGCCGCCCGCGGCCCGCGGATCGAAGCACGCCGCATCACGGGTGGCGGGGAGAACGAGACGCGAATCATGGTGAGCGACGGCCGGTCGCGGGTGAAGATCGAGACCTCCCCGGTGACGCGGGGGACCGTGTATCCGGCTCGGCCGATGCCGGCGTCACCGGCGGTGATTGAGCAATTCGGGTTCGTCGAAATGAACGTGCTGACCTTCGAGGATTTGTATGGCGGCAAGCTTCATGCAGCACTCGATCGTCAGCATCCGCGGGACCTGTACGACGTGAAGCTCCTATACGAGAACGAAGGTCTGACCGAGGAGCTGTTCCGCGTGTTCATGGTTTATGTGGCGAGCTCGGGCCGCCCGATGCATGAACTGCTCGCGCCGGGGAAACCGTTCAGGGAGGACCTGTACGACCAGGAGTTCGCGGGGATGACGCGGGAGGCGGTGAGCGGGGATGCGCTGGTCGAGGTGCGCCGCCGCCTGCACGCGGACATTGCGGAGCGGTTGAAGGGCGATGTCGCGGCGTTCCTGCTCTCGCTCCACGATGCCGAACCCGACTTCGGGCTTATCGGACTGCCCGAAGCGGCCGGTTTGCCGGCGGTTCGCTGGAAGCTCCTAAACCTCGAGAGACTCAAGAAGATCAATCCGGGGAAGCATGCCGTGCAGCGGGATGCGCTTGAACACCTGTTCTGGTGACGGCGGGAGCTACGACGTCGACCAGATCGACTACCACTAGCAGGAGGCAGCAACATGGCAATGAGCAATCTCCCGCATCCCGGACGCAGTATCCGCGAGAACTGCCTGGACCCGCTCGGTTTGAACGTGACCGATGCGCATTCCGGTGAAGTTGAACGCCGAATCCGGGGATTGTGAACACGGATTCCGTCGAACGTGAACGCTCGTCGGAGCGCAGCGACGTTGGTCGGTCAGTTTTCTCCCATCGGATTCGCAACGGGTGCACGAGTCCTACCCGTGACGTCGTGTTCGAAGAGTACAACGATCTTGCCTGTGGAGCGTGTGGGCGGCGTTCTGTGCCGTCCAAGGCGGTGTGGGAAACGCGCCTCGACGCCGGTGCATTCAGCCGCGAGCGTATCGTGCGCGTTTTCCATACCGCCGGGTGTGCCGGGCATGCTTGACAGCTTGGAGGTGCAAGTCCTCTGCCCAGGTCTGGTGGAGACAAAGGGCTAGCGAGGCGCAAGGGCGGTGACCGCGAGGCGCCGTCTGAAGGAAGCGCGGAAGCAAAACCGCGACCTGACGGACAGGAACCGAATAATGAGGCAGTCTGGGTCGGACGAGCGGGCCCGAATCCGCGAAGTCCCGTATCCACCACAGATTCGGGCTGTAGATTCGGCAGGTGTGCGGCGAAGGCGGTCAAGCTTACCCTGGGAGATATGCATCGTGTCCGCTGGGACTGAGGACCTCGCGAGAGGCCCTGACCGCGGTGCAGAAGTCAGCAGAGGGCATAGTAGGTGGAGGAAACGAGCCGGCACGCCGGAGAGACTCACCCCGCCGAAGGCCCGAACGGTCCCCGTATGGGGATAAACGGCGAGGCGTAGAGGACGTCCGACTCATGACTGGACCGCGGCTGACCGAACAGCTTTCGCTGGCCCTCACGCCGGTGGACGACGAGCCGTCGCCACCGACAACGGGTGAGGGTGCCGAACCAGTGGTGACGACGGAGGCTCCCGAGCGCCCGGTGGTCAACCACTCGTTGATGGAGGCGATTTGTGAGCGAGAGAACCTAGAACGAGCGTTGCGACGAGTCAAGGCGAACAAGGGCAGTCCGGGCGCGGACGGGATGACCGTCGACCAGCTTCCGGACTACCTGCGGGCGCACTGGCCGCAGCATCGGGCCGAGCTGATGAGCGGCACCTACGTTCCGTCACCGGTGAAACGCGTCGAGATTCCGAAACCCGGCGGGGACGTGCGCAAGTTGGGCATCCCCACTGTGCTCGACCGGTTCATCCAGCAGGCGTTGCTCCAGGTGCTGCAACCGGCGTTCGACCCGACCTTCTCCGACCACAGCTACGGCTTCCGGCCGGGCCGGTCCGCCCACCAGGCGGTGGCGGCGGCGCAAGCGCATCTGGTCAGCGGTTACCGTTGGGTCGTGGACCTCGACCTCGAGAAATTCTTCGACCGAGTGAATCACGACCTCTTGATGGGACGGCTGGCCGCGCGGGTGCGTGACGACCGCGTGCTCAGGCTGGTGCGGGCGTTCCTGACGGCCGGGGTCTTGGAGGGGGGGCTGGTTAGTGCCACGGAGAAAGGCACTCCGCAAGGAGGGCCGCTATCGCCTCTGCTGTCAAACATCGTGCTCGATGCCCTGGACGGCGAGCTTGAACGGCGCGGTCACCGCTTCGTGCGCTACGCGGACGATTTCAACGTGTATGTCCGCAGCGTTCGGGCGGGCCAGCGTGTGATGGCAAGTTTGACGGCCTTCATCACGCGACGGCTCAAGCTCAAGGTCAACACGGCGAAGAGCGCGGTGGTGCCGGCATGGGCGCTGTCGTTCCTGGGCTTCGGCTTCACGGGCGGTTCCCGACCGAAGCGGCGCTTGGCCGCCTCGACGGTGCTCCGATTCCGGAAGCGGGTCCGGGTGCTGACCCGACGGGTCCGCGGCGTCAGTCTGCACCAGATGGTGCGGGAGCTGTCGGCGTACCTGTTGGGCTGGCGGGCGTACTTCGGCTACTGCCAGACGCCGACGGTTCTCCGACGCCTTGGCGCGTGGATTCGGCGGCGCCTCCGCGCCGCCGTCTGGAAGCAGTGGCAGCGACCCGGCACGCGTTTCCGCGAGCTGCGGAAACGCGGCGTGAATGCGAAGGACGCCATCCTCACGGCTCGCAGCAACCGCGGGCCGTGGCGCGCCACTCGCACTGCCGCGCTCTGCTGGGCGCTTCCCGGCGCGTACTTCGCCTCGCTCGGACTGCCGCATCTGGAGCGGCCCTGACTGCTTACCCGGCCGAACCGCCGTGGTACGGACCCGTATGCCCGGTGGTGTGGGAGGGGCGGCGCCGCGAGGCGTCCCCCTATCCCGATCGCGATCCATAGGCCGGCCCCGGCGGGACTGGCGGCGCGCGGGACCGGGTTTGGCCTCGCTGCGGGGGTGCAGGCCGGCGTTGGGATGCTCATGTCGCCTCCGGCGTGCGGGTCTTCGGGGCGCGGTGCGTCCGTCGCATCGAGCGGCCCTGCAGCTCGATACGGTGTGCGTCGTGGAGCAGGCGGCCTGGGATGGCGTCGGCCTGGTTGGCGTCGCCGATGACGGCGTGCCAGTCGGTGACGGGCAGTTGGCTGGCGATGAGGGTTGAGGCGCGTTCGGCCCGGTCCTCGATGACCTCGGTGAGGTCGCGCCGCTCGGCGTCGCGCAGCGGTGCGATCATCCAATCGTCGATGGCGAGCAGGTCGAGCTTGGCGAGGCGAGTCAGGAGCCGGGCGTAGGACCCGTCGCCGCGGCCGACGGCGAGCTCGTGCAGCAGTCGTGGCATGCGGACGTAGCGTGCGGTGAAGCCGCGGCGACAGGCCCGTTCGACGAACGCGCAACAGAGGAAGCTCTTACCGATCCCGGTGGGACCGATCAGGATCAAGTTGTGGCGTTCGGCGATCCAGGCGCAGGCGCCGAGGGTCAGGACCTGTTGGCGTTGAGCCGGCGCGGGTGGGTGAAGTCGACGGCCTCGAGGGTGGCCGGATGGCGCCACTTGGCGGTGCGGAGCTGCAGCTTGCGCTGCTCGCGGGCCGTCCATTCGGCGTCGACGAGCAGGCCGAAGCGCTCCTCGAAGCTGAGCGAGGCGGCCTCGTCGGTCTGGATCTGCTGCTGGCAGGCGTCGGCCATCGCGCCGAGCTTCATGGCGTTCAGCTTGTCGAGGGTCTGTTCGATCAGCATCGGTCCTCCTCGGTGGTCGTGGCGTAGTAGTTGGCGCCGCGGATGTTGGCGTGCGTGGGCGTCGGGGCCGTCTCCGCCGGCTGTTCCAGGGGCAGACGGTCCTGGCCGGTGGCGAGGATGTTCTTGACGGTGTGGAAACGGCAGGAACCGAGGGCCATGGCGCGGGCGCTCGCGGCGTCGAGCCGGGGGTTGCCGTGCTGCCGCCCCAGCCGCATGATCCCGAGCACGGCCTTGTACCCCTGCTCCGGGTGGGGGCGGCTCTCGAGGATTCGAGCGACGAGCGCACCGGTCGCCGGTCCGACCGTCTCGGCCCAGCGGATGAGGCGCGACGGTGTCCACTCGGCGTGGGCGCGGTGGGCGCTCGGCATGTGCTCGGCCACGGTGGACGGCTGTCCGTCGTAGCGGCGCTGGTGCGACGACACGCGCTGTCCCTTGAAGAAGACCTCGACGGTCGCGGTCGTATAGCGGACCTCGACCTGCTCGCGGAGGAGTTGGAACGGCACGCTGTAGGCGTGTCGCTCGACGACGACGTGGTAGTCGATGTTGAGGCGGCACAGCTTCCACTGCGCGAGGACGTAGCGCGTGGCCGGCAGGGGCTGGAGCGCCGGACGGTCAATCTGCTCGTAGAGGGCGCGGCGGCTGATGCCGAGCTTCTTCATCGGCCGGTCGTTGAGCTCGTCGAGGAGGATGCGGATCGCCGCGTTCAGGGCGCCGAGGCTGAAGAACGTCTGGTCTCGGAGCCGGGCGAGGATCCAGCGCTGGGCCAGCAGTACAGCTCCTTCGACCGCGGCCTTGTCCCGGGGCTTGCGCGGCCGCGCCGGGACGACGACGGCGCCGTAGTGGGCGGCGAGGTCCTCGTAGGTGCGATTGCCCGGCTCGTAGCGGCAGGGGCGCGTGATGGCGCTCTTGAGCTGGTCGGG
The DNA here is from genome assembly GCA_965223015.1 of Vicinamibacterales bacterium. Classification (GTDB taxonomy): domain Bacteria; phylum Acidobacteriota; class Vicinamibacteria; order Vicinamibacterales; family UBA8438; genus CAUZIB01. The sequence continues at coordinate 352,323 of CBDCVL010000010.1, forward strand.
GACCCACACGGCGGTCGTGCCCCCGAAGTACTCGACCATGCGGGTGTGGGCGTCGACCCAGTCAGCCAACTGCTGGGTGGCGGTCGCCTCGGCATAGGTGAAGCTGCTCGCGCCGAGCACGGCGACGAACAGCTCGACGCGCCGCACCTCGCCCGTGCGGGGGTCGACCAGTGTCGGCCGCTTCCCGGAGAAGTCGATGAACGTCTTCTCGCCGGCGCGGTGCACCTGCCGCATCGACGGCCGCAGCCGTCGCGCCCACTGCCGGTAGATCTCGCAGAACTGGGTGCGGCGATAGCCGTGCGGATGGACCTGGGCGTACTCCTCCCAGAGGAGCTGCAGCGTGACGCCGTCGCGCTTGAGCTCGCGGTGGATGTACGCGCAGTCTGGCCGGACCCGGTCGTGCGCCGGGGCAGCGCGACGGAACAACCGCGCCTCGAGCGCCGCGTCGTTCAGCTCGGCCGGCAGCGGCCAGCCCAACCCTTGCTGCGCGGTCCGCTGCAGATACAGTGAGACCGTGCCCACGCCGATCGCGCAGGCTTGGGCTATCGCGCGGTGGGACAACCCCCGCTCGTGCTTGAGTCGGAGAACCTCTCGAATCTTCCTCACCAGTAGCCTCCGTGCCGGCATCGCCGCGCCCTCCTTTCGGAAAGGCCAAGCGTGCGGCAATCAGGCTACCGACGAGCGTTCACGATGACCGCAATGGCTGTTCAATTTCCCCGGATTCGGTGTTCAACTTCCGCCGGATTCAGCGTTCAAGATCCCCCGGATTACGCAACCGAAGCGGCGAAGGTGCTGGGTGTCGCCCGTCACACTCTCTCGCGGGTTCTGAACGGCCACGCGGCCATCTCCTCGGAGATGGCCATTCGGCTTGAGAAGGCGGGCTGGTCCAATGCCGAGTTCTGGCCGCGCCGACAGACCACTTGGGATCTCGTCCAGGCGCGCAAGGACGAAGACCGGATCAACGTCGAGCGATACCAGCCGCAACCGTCGGTGTGAAGTGATCCAGATCTCAGGCTGCAACGGCCACGTGTCATCTTCTCAGAAGGCTGAGGGCACTCGCCGCAGCGGGTCTTCAGGCAACATCACCCTGTGGTCCTGTGGAGGCGGCGGGACCTGCACCCGCCGCCAGGCGGATCGGGAACAGGTTCCCGCCTCCTCCACTATTTCTCCATGAACCGGGTCGACTCCAGGGGGCGACGAACTCGCACGCGACCTGCCAGAGGAGCACACCGTCTGTGACCGTGGCGATCAGCTCGAGCTCGATTTGCTGTCGGCGTGGATCGGACTTGTCGCAGGCGTAGATGAGGACATTGGTATCAAGCGCGGTCATGCAACTCCTCTCGCGTGGGCAGTGGCCCCTTTGAGAAGAACTGCATGCGTGCGATCCCGGCCCGGAGCCGACCAAGAGCGGCGTGGCGGTCCCCCGCTCCCTCGTCGATGGGCTCGACAAGGAGGCGGACCCGCTGCTGATCGCGAAGACTCAGCGCCCGCGTGGGTTTCAGCACGCCGCCGCTGTACACCGCTTCGGTCCTCTGGGGCATCGAAGGTCTCGATTCAGGATATGACCGGCCCGGTTTTGGACGCAAGCAGGGGCGTCCTCCTGTTGTTTCGCGTGCTCAGTACGACGCAGAGTCACTGTACCTGTTTTGTACCTGGACCTCGGCTTTTGAGCGTTTCTCGCGAATCTGGCGTTTCGGTTTTCCTAAAGTATTAGGAAATATGGACTTCTGGGCGGATCGACTCCCGCCGCCTCCACTACTTTATACGTGTAAGTGACTGTAAATAAAACACTTATATATTCACACGGCTTCTGAGTATACAAATTACTCTACAAGCTCTCAGGTGCGGTGTCCCCGCTCGGGACGGCCCGCCCGACCCGACCGAGCGGCGGCGGCGCGACCACGCCGCCTTCCCGTGGCCCCGTCGCATCAGCCGCCCCGCGTGACGGCCCCCGGCCGTCCTGTCATGTGTTTGCGGATGGTGCTCGCGTGGCAGCCGGCCGCCACCGGCTGCTTGGCAAGCTGTCGGGCGTACCACACGTCGGACATCTGCGGGCGCCGCTGCTTCAGCGCGCGGTAGGCCCGTTGCCAGCGCGCGTACCGTGCCTGCGTGTCGCGCGTGTGGGCCTCGCGCCGCGTCGTGCTCGGCGTGTAGCGCGGGTCGACGGTCGTCGCCGCATCGACGAGGTGGCGAATGGCGGCGGTGTCCAGGACGTAGGCGCCGCGCTCGAAGTCGATCAGGTCCGCCAGGGCCACCGCCGTGTCCGCGACGACCAGCGTCACGTCCCCGTGCATGCGAAGGTCCAGCATCTGGTGCCGCGTGTCGCCGGCGGCGAGCCCGAGGGGCCGCGTCCCGGACGCATCGGCCCGGTGCCGGCTCCGGCGCAGACCCAACTGCTCGACGACAAACCGGGCGAGCGCCTCGGTATCACATTTCCATTGGTCCACGTGGGCGGTGGTGAGCGCGACCCGGTTGATGTCGCTGCGTTTGTCGCAGACGATGAAGCGTCCCGCCTCGCGCGGCCCCGCGGGGATCGTCTGCACCGGCATGACGCAGTCGGCTTCGCAACCGGGACACACCACGGTCTTGGCAGGCCGCGCCCGGACCAGGAGCCGGTGCGCCTTGAGGGCAGAGACGGCCTCGGCCGGCCACTGGCGTACGTCGGTCTCGCTGATCCGTACCGCCGCGCCGTCTCGCGCCCCGACCCGCGCCACGAGGTCGAGCAGGGCCTCCCGCGGCGTCATCCCGCCGACGGCTCCGCCTCGGCGGGCGCTTTTGGCTCGATCCCGGACGCGTGCAGCATAGCGCGCAGGGTCAGGCCGAGATCGTCGTAGGGCAGGGAGCAGGCATTGGGATGCGTGAGGCGCATCGTCACCCGCTGTGGCGGCTGGGTGATGTCCGTGATCACCGACGCCGCCAGCTCGACCTGGGTGACGCGGTAGAGGTGAAGGGGCACCGCCGGACCCAGCCGCGCGAGCAGGTCGTAGACCGCCGTGGGGTGGCCAACCGCATCGGCTTCGATCGTGAGGCGATCCCCCGTTGTGACCCGCGACGCGAGGCGTAGCGCCGTCACGACGACGTCCTGAATGCCGCTGCCACTGTCGTAGACAAACTCGAACCCGGGCTCCCGTAACGCATTCAGGTCGTAGACCCGGTCGTCGGTCGGATCGGGTGGCAGCGCGGGCTGCTTGAGGATGGTGGCCGCGAACAGGCCCTGCAGCGGTTCGACGGCGGTGCGTGCGCCGCGGATGTTCACGTCGAGCGTGCCGTCTGGTTGCGAATAGACGTAGATGACCTCGAAGGCCGGGTGGTGCGGCCGCTGCCCGAACTGGCCGTCCACCCATTCGACGCTGTGCTGCGAATAGTCCTCGGGGTAGGCGAAGAAATAGTCCAGTGTGCCCCGGCGGACCGGTTCCACGACGCAGTGCGTGCCCCGGCCCTCGGTGCGGCGGAAGTACATGCTCATGCCGGCGGCCAGGGCGTGGAGACTTGCCGCGTCCACGGCCGCGGGCACGTGCGGCAGATGGGTGCGCTTGCGCCAGGCGGGCAACGCCTCCGCATAAAAGAAGCGCGTGGCGCGCCGCCAGCAGGCGGGATGGTCGAGGAACGTCGTCATCGCGCGCGCGCCATAATGCGCCAGCGAGGCGAGCTGCTCGACGAAGGCCGCGTGGGCCGCCGGGTCGGTCGCGAAGGACCACGCCGCGTCGTCGAGGATGGCGCGGCAGCCTTTCTCGCCACTCAGCGCCGCGATGTCCTGAAACGCGGCGTCCATCGCGTGGCGCTGGGTGTCGTCCAGCGTCAGCCAGGCCGCCCACAACGCGTCGGCCTGGGGCTCCGGCATCGCGGCAATGTCGAGATCGTTGAAGACGTTGCGGGCATGGAAATAGCGGGCCAGCAGAGGATTCGGCATCTGCCGGAAGAAGTCGCGGGTGGCGTAGTGGCGCGCCATTGACCCTCCGCGCGCCAGACCCGGGCCTCCCGGCGCCCCGCCGTGCGCCACAGCAGCCCGGCCGGCGCGCCGCCGAACACCTGGTCGCGCCACAGCATGCTCCGCCAGCGGGATCCGGCGCCCGGCCACCGTCAGCGTCGACGACCGCTCACGCCGCGCCAGTCAGCAATCTCCGCCGGCCAAGTAAAACGAGCACACCACCCAGCAGGAGCACGCCAGCCAGCGGCAACGCTGGCACCGGCGTCAGCGTTACCGCGCCCGAGACGGTGGCAGTGTCGGAATCCTCGCCGTCGCTGACGGTGTAGGCGAAGGCGTAACCTTCGTGCGCATCCGCCTTCCATGACGGTCGCCGGGTTCGCCACGACGTTGGACAGGGCCGGGCCGCTTGGGGCGCTGGTGACGGTGACGGCGACGGCGAAGTCGCCCAGCGGGGCGCCTTCTTCGTCCTGGGCGCTCAGCATGTAGGTGGTGGTCTCGGTGGGCGTGACGACATGGAAATTACCGCTGGCTTGGGCGTTGGTTAGCCCGCCGCCGTTCACATACACGTGGCTCACGTCCGCGCGCGGCGTCCAGCTCAGGGTCGAAGATCCGCCTTCCATGACGGTCGCCGGGTTCGCCACGACGTTGGACAGGGCCGGGCCGCTTGGGGCGCTGGTGACGGTGACGGCGACGGCGAAGTCGCCCAGCGGGGCGCCTTCTTCGTCCTGGGCGCTCAGCATGTAGGTGGTGGTCTCGGTGGGCGTGACGACATGGAAATTACCGCTGGCTTGGGCGTTGGTTAGCCCGCCGCCGTTCACATACACGTGGCTCACGTCCGCGCGCGGCGTCCAGCTCAGGGTCGAAGATCCGCCTTCCATGACGGTCGCCGGGTTCGCCACGACGTTGGACAGGGCCGGGCCGCTTGGGGCGCTGGTGACGGTGACGGCGACGGTGACGGCGGCCAGCTCCGCGCCTTCTCCCATGGCCACCACCTCGTAGGTGGTCGTCTCGCTCGGGGTGACGACGTGCGAGGTGCCCGTGGCCGTCTCCTCGGTCAATCCGCCGACGGTGCGGATGAGCACCGCTTCCACGTCCGCGCGCGGCGTCCAGCTCAGGGTCGAAGATCCGCCTTCCATGACGGTCGCCGGGTTCGCCACGACGTTGGACAGGGCCGGGCCGCTTGGGGCGCTGGTGACGGTGACGGCGACGGTGACGGCGGCCAGCTCCGCGCCTTCTCCCATGGCCACCACCTCGTAGGTGGTCGTCTCGCTCGGGGTGACGACGTGCGAGGTGCCCGTGGCCGTCTCCTCGGTCAATCCGCCGACGGTGCGGATGAGCACCGCTTCCACGTCCGCGCGCGGCGTCCAGCTCAGGGTCGAAGATCCGCCTTCCATGACGGTCGCCGGGTTCGCCACGACGTTGGACAGGGCCGGGCCGCTTGGGGCGCTGGTGACGGTGACGGCGACGGTGACGGCGGCCAGCTCCGCGCCTTCTCCCATGGCCACCACCTCGTAGGTGGTCGTCTCGCTCGGGGTGACGACGTGCGAGGTGCCCGTGGCCGTCTCCTCGGTCAATCCGCCGACGGTGCGGATGAGCACCGCTTCCACGTCCGCGCGCGGCGTCCAGCTCAGGGTCGAAGATCCGCCTTCCATGACGGTCGCCGGGTTCGCCACGACGTTGGACAGCACCGGGCCGCTTGGGGCGCTGGTGACGGTGACGGCGACGGTGACGGTGACGGCGGCCAGCTCCGCGCCTTCTCCCATGGCCACCACCTCGTAGGTGGTCGTCTCGCTCGGGGTGACGACGTGCGAGGTGCCCGTGGCCGTCTCCTCGGTCAATCCGCCGACGGTGCGGATGAGCACCGCTTCCACGTCCGCGCGCGGCGTCCAGCTCAGGGTCGAAGATCCGCCTTCCATGACGGTCGCCGGGTTCGCCACGACGTTGGACAGGGCCGGGCCGCTTGGGGCGCTGGTGACGGTGACGGCGACGGTGACGGCGGCCAGCTCCGCGCCTTCTCCCATGGCCACCACCTCGTAGGTGGTCGTCTCGCTCGGGGTGACGACGTGCGAGGTGCCCGTGGCCGTCTCCTCGGTCAATCCGCCGACGGTGCGGATGAGCACCGCTTCCACGTCCGCGCGCGGCGTCCAGCTCAGGGTCGAAGATCCGCCTTCCATGACGGTCGCCGGGTTCGCCACGACGTTGGACAGGGCCGGGCCGCTTGGGGCGCTGGTGACGGTGACGGCGACGGTGACGGTGACGGCGGCCAGCTCCGCGCCTTCTCCCATGGCCACCACCTCGTAGGTGGTCGTCTCGCTCGGGGTGACGACGTGCGAGGTGCCCGTGGCCGTCTCCTCGGTCAATCCGCCGACGGTGCGGATGAGCACCGCTTCCACGTCCGCGCGCGGCGTCCAGCTCAGGGTCGAAGATCCGCCTTCCATGACGGTCGCCGGGTTCGCCACGACGTTGGACAGGGCCGGGCCGCTTGGGGCGCTGGTGACGGTGACGGCGACGGTGACGGCGGCCAGCTCCGCGCCTTCTCCCATGGCCACCACCTCGTAGGTGGTCGTCTCGCTCGGGGTGACGACGTGCGAGGTGCCCGTGGCCGTCTCCTCGGTCAATCCGCCGACGGTGCGGATGAGCACCGCTTCCACGTCCGCGCGCGGCGTCCAGCTCAGGGTCGAAGATCCGCCTTCCATGACGGTCGCCGGGTTCGCCACGACGTTGGACAGCACCGGGCCGCTTGGGGCGCTGGTGACGGTGACGGTGACGGTGACGGCGTCCAGCTTCACCCCGGCGTTGTAGGCCTCCAGCGTGTAGGTGATGTCCCCGGTTTGGGCAGGCGTCGTCGACCACTTATTGCTGAATCTTGTGTAGACGTTCGCCGCCTGGTCGGGGCCGCGGATGATCACGTAGACCACGTCATCGCGGTAGTCCCACGACAGCATCGTGTGTTCCCCCAGCGTGACGGTCGCCGGGGTCGCCAGCACGTTGGTCAGGGCCGGGCCGCTTGTCTGCTGCGCCTCGGCTGGCGCAGTCGGTATCGCCAGGATCGCGGGTCATCGAGCGGCATCAGCGCCGGCTGGACGGGCGGGCGCGGCGGATCACGATCGACCTGGATCCGACCGACGACGCGACGCACGGCGCCCAGCAGCTCACCTTCTTCAACGGGCACTACGATAGCTGGTGCTACCTGCCGTTGCTGGCGTTTCTGACCTTCGACCAGGAACGCGAACAGTATCTGTGCGCGGCGGTGCTGCGGCCCGGCAATGTGCCGGCCACCCGCGGGACCGTGGGCGTGTTGGGGGTGCCCCTCCGCACACATGTCGACGCGACGGGCACGTGGTGGCGATACGCGGTGCACACGCCGATACGCCAGGGCCCGCCGTTAGTTCCTGATTTCAGACTGAGACACTAAAGCGAATTCCACTTGTACGTAGTACGCGGTCGTGGTACTCCTGTGGCGCAGGAGGTGGCCAGGGTCGCGTACTCGATGGATCTTACAGATGGATCTACGACTCCGGGTGCTGCGCGATGCGGACGCGGGGTTGCCGTCGGACGAACTCGCCGAGCAGTACTCCGTCAGTCGCGCGTGGGTCGATCGGCTAAAGCCGCGTCGGCGCGAAACCGGCGAGGTGGCGCCCCGCACGCAAACCCGCTGGCGCACGCCGATCCTCCACGCCCAGCTCGCGGAGCTGGCGGCCCTGATCCGCGAGCAGCCGGATCGCACGCTGGCCGAATGTGTGGTCGCGTGGCGGGCGAGCGCGTCCCAGGCGTCGGCGGCCCCGCGCCTGGTGCGCGGCGTCGGAACGCGCCTCGTCCGCGCGGGCGATGGTGGCGCGCATGGCGTCCAGGCCCTGTGCTGCCTGCGTACTCAGTGTTCCCGCCGCTTTGGTCTCGAGGTCGGTCATGCGTGGCTCTCCTGGTGTGTGGTGTGTGGACTCGAGCGGGCGCGCACGGCCGCGATGAGTCCGGTGCGCGCGACTCGGCCTCAGACGGGCACGCGGTCGAGTCGGTGTATGTCCCATGTGTTGGTCCCGGCGTCGTAGCCGTTCACCACGGCGGCTTCTTCCACGAACCGCCGCCCGTCGCGGCGCGTCATGTGGATCACCATGGCGATGCCGTCCACCACGCCCCGACAGGTCACGTCCCACGGGAGCTCGCCCCCGCCCTGCATCGCACAGCTTGCCAAGCCGTGAGAGGGCGGATCTCCGCGTTGTTGGCGTGCACGGTCGTGAGCGAGCCGCCGTGTCCGGTGTTGAGGGCTTGCAACAGGTCGGCGGCCTCGCCGCCGCGCACTTCGCCGACGACGATGTGATCGGGGCGGTGCCGCAAGGCATGCCGCACCAAGTCGCGGATGGTGACCGCGCCGTGCTGCAGCCCGCGCGCCTCGAAGCGGACGCAGTTGAGAGAGTCGATGCGCAGCTCCAAGGTGTCCTCGATGGCGACGATCCGCTCGTCGTCGGGGATGAGTGCAATGAGCGCGTTGAGGAGCGTCGTCTTGCCGCTCCCGGTGCCGCCGCTCACCAGAATATTGCGGCGGGTGTGCAACACCCGCTCGGCCTCCTGGCGCACGTGCTCGGGCAGCGCACCGTGTTCGACCAGTTGTGCGGCCGAAAAGGATCGTGTCCCAAACCGTCGCACGGTGATGGCCACGGACGGGCTGGCCGGCGGGACGCAGATCGCCACGCGCGAGCCGTCGTCCAGGCGCGCATCGAGGATTGGCGTGGTCGCCGGGTCCAGGCCCAACGGCCGGGCGATATGGATGGCCGCCCGCTCCAGCGCCGCCGCGTCGAGCGCGGGCGCGTCGATCGGTCGGAGCCGGCCATGGCCTTCGAGCCAGACGTTGCCCGGTCCGTTGATCATGATTTCGCTCACGTCGGGATCGTCGAGCGCGGCCTCAAGCCCCGGCAAGAACGGTTTCAGGAGGTCCAGCCCGTCGGCGCTCATAGCTGCCCTGTCCGTTTCGCGTGCCAGTACGGGAGATCCGCCGGCAGATAGTGGGGCTTCAGGTACACGCGCCGAGGTGGCAGGGACTGCACGCCGTCGTAGGGGAGACAGATCGCCTGACAGTTGCCGAGGAGCGCGAAGTCGCGCGGCTGAAACACCGCCTCGCGGTGTTCATTGAAACTCTTGCTCGCCCCGACACTGCCGCGCCCGCCGCCGGCCTGGGCGGACAGGAAATTGATCCCGCTCTGCCGCGACGATTCGTTAATGGCGTAGGTGGCCTTAATCTTGCGGACCTGCCCACAGAGCTTCGAGGCGATCTCGGCGCTGGCCTCGTCGCTCAGGCTCAAAAAGATCCGCGTGCGGAGCGTTTGCAGGAGTGTCCGCCACGCCTCGGAACTGCCCAGCACGGACCGCAACGAACTGATGGATTGTGTGGCGACGATGGGAATGACGCGGCATTGCCGGGTGAGGGCAAAGGCTTTCTCGTCGCCGCTCGGATCGTCCTCGCCGACGCTGGCGAACGCCTGATACTCGTCGCAGAGAAAGACGGCCGGCCGGACGTAGCGGCTTGGTGATTCCTTCATCTGTGCCGGCCGTCGCAGGAGCGATTGGAGCCACGCATTTTTCAGCATGACGCCGATCGCCCTGGCGAGCGCGGGATTGGTGCCGGCGGGCATGTTGAGGGCGAGTACCTTCCCGTCGTCGATGAGGTGATCCAGGGGCGGCAGGTCCTGACTGAACGCGGCCCCGGCCAGCCGGGGCTGCTCGCGTCCCTCGGCGTCGGCCGGCCGCGGTGCCGCCGTGGCCGCGGCTGTTCCGCGGAACGGCTGCGGCTCGGGCGCGGGCGGACAAAACACCCGCGCGACCGACGGCAGATCGAACATCGACAGGAACACGGACACCCCTTCCACGATGCTCGACCGGATCTTGTTGTCGAGGGTGTTCCAGTCGTGGACGTACCAGCGGTGCACGGCTTCCACGCGGAGCCGGATGTGGGTCGCCGCCGCGCTCTCAATGCGGTCGATCTGATAGGGGATGTGGTGCTCGATGAGGACCGCGATCGCGTCGGCGCGTCTCGCCGCGGAGAGGTGGGTCTCGTCCCCGGCTGCGGCTGAAAACCAAAGGGTGTGAGGTCGTCCAGGTGCGCCCGGTAGTCCGTCGCCGCGACGATCATCCACGTCTGCCCAAGCTCGGCCGCGAACGTCTGCGCCTGTTCGATTTTCTTGGCGAACAGGTCTTTGTCGATGGCGCAATGGTAGACGTCTTGCAGTGTCACCCATCCGCCCGGCAACACGCGGTAGAGCCTCGATGATCCACCGCACCAGATTCGTGTACGCTTGTTGCCAGAACGGTTCTTTGCCCTTGCCGAAGAGTTGATTCAGGAGGGACGCCACGGTGTAGGCCAGCGAGTACGCATCGAGCCACGGCGCACTGAGCGGATTCCAGGTCATGCGGCCGTCGAGGCTCAGTTCCAGGTAGTCCTCCTCGCGGCCCAACTCGGCGAGCATCCGGCGGATGTCGTGACAAAAATCGCCCTTCACTTCGAGCACGAGCGCCGCCACGCGGCGGTCGGGATGGTCGGCGTGCCAGCTGAAGAGTTGGCGCGCGAAGGGGTGCATACACGCAGAGGTCTTCCCGGACCCGACGGCGCCCACAATCACCACGCCGGTATAGAGGCCCCGCTCCGGGATCATGAGCCAGTCCGGGGTGGCACTCTCCACCAGTTTGACGGGGTGGTGGACCTCGCCGATGACGATGGCCGGGCCGTCGGAGATCGGCGAAAGTGGCCAGCGCGGAACGCGGGCGCGGAGGCCCAATCCGACGCCCATTCTGGCGAACCAGATTCGG
>CBDCVL010000011.1:0-203520 GCA_965223015.1 Vicinamibacterales bacterium
ACGCCGCGCTAGGCCAGCCGATGGACCGGGCGGGCGTGCAGGCCCAGACCGTCATCAGCAGTACGCATCAGCACCCCGACGGCACGATGACCGCGGTGCTCCAACGCGCTGCCGCCCGGGGCTGGCCCGTCTACGAGTGGTGCTATCGGGACACGCTCGAACCCCACGGGTGGCTGACCCAGGCGCAGGTCGATCGCAAACGCGCCGAGGTGCCGGAGCAGACGTGGCTGAGCGAGTACGACCTCCAGGAGCCGAGTGCCGAAGGGCGGGCGATCGATTCGAAGGCCGTCGACTGGATGTTTGATCCGCAGCGGGGCACGGGAGGCGCCGCCCAGCTCGACCAGGGGTGGGAGGGCGAGGCGCCAGCCGACGCGGCCGAGGCCTACTACGCTCATGGTGCGGACTGGGGCCAGGCCATCGACTACACCGTGATCGCGACCCTCCGCTGCGACGTCCGGCCGCTCCCCCTCGTCGCCGCGTATCGCTCCCACCGACGGCCGTGGCCGGTCATGATCGGCGTCCTGAACGACCGCATGGCCCGCTATCCGGGCGTCGCGGCGCACGACCATACCGGCGGCGGCCGCGTGGTCGGCGAATACGTGACCGCCCCCATCCTCGATGTCGACATGGTGGGGCACCGCCGACGCGACCTCTTCATCGACTACGTCGCGGCCATCGAGCGCCACGAGATCACGGCTCCACGCGTGGAACCCTTCTACAGCGAGCATCGGTTTTGCCGCGTCGACGACGTCTTCGGCTCCGGCCATCCCCCCGACACCGTCGTCGCCATGGCGCTCGCGTACCACGCCTTCCGTGAAGCCCGCGCCCCCGGCGATTACGGGATCACGCTCTGACGCCACGGCCATGCGCAGACCCAGGCGGGAGCGCGGGCGGGGCACCCGGGGCCACGCTCGACGGCATATCGAGGTCCTGCACCTGCCGTCGCCACGAGGGCCAGGATGTCGCGATCCGCCGCGCCAGCCCTCGGGGCGACGTCACCATGCGACACTATAGGCAGAGTCGGATCACCGAGGAGCCCGATGACGACCCTGACCCAACCCGAACCCTGGCTGCGCGGCCCCGTCGACGGCTTCGAACCGCTCCTGATGCCGGTGGTGCATGCTTTCATCCAGGTCCGCGAGGATGTCGAGCACCTGGTTGCCCGCGTGGCGGCCGAGCACACCTGGGAACGTCCCGGCGGAGCGGCGTCGATCGGGTTCCACGTGCGGCACCTCGGCGGCGCGCTCGACCGGCTCTTCACCTCTGCCCGTGGCGAGGCCTTGTCGGACACGCAGAAGGCGGCAATGCGTGCCGAAGGTGACCTCGTCGATCCGGCGCCGTCGCTCGCCGACGTGGCCGCCGACATGCACGCGTCGATCGAGCGGGCACTCGAGCAGCTTCGCACGACCACCCGCGACGATCTGCGGACGGCACGGACAGTCGGGCGGGCCGGGTTGCCGACGACGACGCTCGGCCTCCTGTTCCACGCGGCCGAGCACAGCACGCGCCACGCTGGGCAGGCGATCTCGACCGCCAAGATCCTGGCCGGCTCCTGACCGCTCGTTCGCCCATCGGGTCGCCGTCCCCGGGTTTCGTCCGCGCGCGCGACACGACGCCACCCGTGCCGCCCGCGCTCTCGCGTGGCCCCACGCACACCGTGCGGCGGCACCGACATCGACACGACGCCAGAGACGCCGGGGCGGCGATCGCGCAACCGCGGCTCATGTAAACGTCGACCTCGCTGATGTCGCACGAGCCCTCGATCACCGACGGGCTCGGTGCGAGGAACGCATACCCGTGGCCACGGAGAGCGAACGCTTCCGACGTGCTCGCGGCGCAACAATCCCTGCGAAGAGAGCCGACAAGCTCACCACGAGGCCGTGTGACACGCGGGTCAGCGTGCTGAGCTTCAGGTCGTACTGGGCACGCTCGATGCCGCTGATGTGGGTCCAGTGCAGATCGGCGCGTTCGCCCAACTGCTCTTGTGACAGACCCTGAGCGGTCCTGAGCTTGCGCACCTACCGCCCGAGCGCCCGACGCACGCCGTCCACGACTGAGCATCGTGGAGGGAACGGCTGGACCAGACCATAGAACGCATTCTATGCTCCGACCCGTATGGCCACCGGCCGACAGGTCCAACTCACGAAGCAAGTCGGCGAGTATTTGGTCGCCGCCGAACTGTCGCGACGGGGGCTACTGACCGCCACGTTCGCCGGAAACGTGCCGGACTACGACATCGTGGCGACGGGAGGTCGTGGGCAAACGGCGCTCGTCCAAGTCAAGGCGATCGCCGGACCCTCATGGCAGTTCGACATCCGGAGATTTGCGGACGTGCGCTACACGGCCGGAGTGCAGACGATGGGGCAGCCGAGGCCTCCTCCAGCCGGCGACCTCATCTGCGTGTTCGTTCGACTCAACACGTACGGAGCGGACCGCTTCTACGTGCTCCGCTGGCCGGAACTCCAACACGTGCTCATCAACGGCTACCGGGGCTACCTGAAGCGCCACGGCGGTCGGCGCCCCAAGCGGGCCGACTCCTTCCACACGGCGCTCCGGGAAACGCACATCGAGCCCTTCCTGGACAACTGGCCGCTCTTCGACGCGTTCATGTAGGTCTCGAAGACGGATCCTGGTGCGCCAGGCGGCCCCAGCGCGCCCCCCCCAGCTGCCGCCGGTGCCGGCCGCGACTGGGGGGGTCCTCAACGACGACGCGCGGGCGGCGCGCCGGTGACTTCTCACGGACCCGATGGCTCGATCCCAGACTGGGCCGCGAAACCGTTGACCCGCCAGGCCACGTCGGGATCATGGGAGAGGGGGGCCACGAGCCTCGGCCACGAGCACCGGCGGAGTCGTGGCCATCGCACTCGCGCCCCGGTGGCCGCGTCCCACGGCCGTTCCGCCTCGCCACCTGGCAGGAAGGCCGGGTGGTGCGCATCGTCGATGACCAGGGCCTGATCGCCATCGGCGTCGACCGGTCCGTCTGGTTCGACGCACGCGGCGAGGACGGTCCTGGCCAATTGGTCGGTCCCGTCCAGCGGGCAGGGGTTCATGGTCCGGTCCTCCGACCCGTCGAACCGTTCCGGCCAGGACTGCCAGTCGCGAACGCGTGTCTCGGTCAGCGAGCCGCTCGTCCGCCGGCCACGCGGGCGGGTGTCGGAGCCGTCGCCGTGGTCGCGCGCGTCGTGCACGGTCCTGCCGGGCCGCACGGTGGGGCGGGAGCACCGGCCGAACTCGCGCTCCGTACATGTGCACTTGGCCGTCACTCGTGGCTCCCCACACATCGCCGTCCCGTCGCCTCCGCACATTTCCCTTCCCTGTGCGGCCCACCAGAGCGAATGTGGACGGACGCCGCTTGCCCGCGGCCACCACCAAGGAGGGACCCAGCCCATGACCCCGCACAAGACCGGCTCGACAACCACCCCCGGTGCCCCCCGCGCGATGGCGCCCCCCGCGCGCACGTTCGGCCTCCAGGGGCCGACCCTGGGTGACCTCATCGACGCCTACCTCCAGGACTACCTGGTCCGGCAGTTCCGGTCCCACAGCACCGCTCGCGGCCGGACCGCCCATCTCACCGCGTTCTTCGGCCGCGCCGCGCGGGCCACCGCCCTGACCACCTACCAGATCCGCCAGTATCAACTCGCCCGGCGTGCCGCCGGGGCGGCCACTGGCACCATCAACCGCGAGACCTCGGCCCTCCACCGGATGTGCACGCTCGCCGTCCACTGGGGCTGGCTCGATACCGTGCCCGGGTTCCCCGACCGGCTCCGCGAGAATCCCCCCCGCCAGGGCTTCTTCGAGCACCCCGAATACCTCGCCGTCCGCGTCCACCTGCCCGTCCCGTGGCAGGACATTCTCGACCTCGCCTACTATTCCGGCTGGCGCAAGCAGGAGATCCTCGGCCTCACTTGGGAGGAGATCGACGAGGCCGGCGGCGTTATCCGGCTCTCGCCAGGGCGCTCGAAGACGTTGGTGGGACGGATTCTCCCCATCTCACCCCCCATTGCGAACGCGCTGAACCGACGGCGGGCACGCCGCGACCCCGACAGCCCGCTCGTCTTCCACCGCGACGGCATCCCCGTCCGGCGCTGGCGCACGGCGTGGCGCACCGCCTGCCAGGCGGCCGGCGTACCGACCCGCTTCCTCCACGATTGTCGCCGCACCGCCGCCCGCAACCTGATCCGCGCGAACGTCCCCGAGCGGGTCGCCATGCTCCTGACCGGGCACAAGAGCCGCGCCATCTTCGACCGCTACAACATCATTCACGAGCAGGAACTGCTCGACGCCGGGGACCAGCTCGTCGAGTATCTGGCGCAGCAGGCGCAGGCGGTGCCAGCCCGTCGGCGGCCCCACGCGGCCGGCACCGCCGCCCCGCGCACCGCATCACCCCTCCGCCTCGTACGACGCGGCACCGCGTAAGGGCGCACGGGCCACAGGTACGAAGCGGCCCGCGATCGCGGCACACGCGGCGACGGGGCGGGCCGACGCCCCTGAACACGGGCACGCGCCGGGCCCGGCCGCGGGTTCATCGGGAGGCCGGGTGCCACCCGTCGGCGCAGGCAAACACACCCGCACGGCATCATGCCCGTCACGAGCGTGCCGGGCACCGCCAGCGCCGTCGCGCGCAAAAGCGGGGCGACCGACAGGCGATCACAGGCTCTCTCGACACCCGTGGCTGGCGCCTCTATGATGGCGCCATTGCCGACCACCGCGCACGTACACATGACCGCGAAGAAAACCCTCTATGTGGCGAACCCCTATGGCTTCTCCGCGCAACAGCGCGACGGACCGCTCCACGAGCTTGTGGGGGTGCTGGAGTCGCTGGGGGCCGACGTGTGGGAGCCGTTCGCCCGTAACAACCAGATCGACCGGGCGAGTGCGGGCTGGGCGTATCGGATCGGGCAGGCCGATCTGCGGGACGTACGCGAGGCCGATGGGCTATTCGCGGTGGTCAACGGCTGTCCTCCGGATGAGGGCGTCATGGTGGAGTTGGGCATGGCGATCGCGTGGGAGAAGCCGGTGTTCCTGTTCCGAGACGATTTTCGCCGGTGCACCGACAGCGAGATGTACCCGCTCAACTTGATGTTGTTCACTGGCCTGCCGGCGGCTGGCTGGGAGGCCGCGTGGTACGGATCGATCGAGGAGATCGCTGATCCCGCCAAGGCGCTCGCACGTTGGTTGCGGCATGACAGGCCGCCCGGCGCGGCGTCGGTCAAGGCGGACCCGATAGAAGTATGAGCGTGCTCAGCGCCGGGCTGCAGTCGGTCGGGCTATGCGTCTCGCGGCGTTTACCAAGGCGCGCCCCGCCGACGCGGCGCAAGAGAAGCTGGCCTCTCACGCCTGGGTCGCCCGGTTACCATCGCCAGCCGCCTCGCGATCATCCGAGTTGCACACGGCCATGGCCCTGGAACTGACGTACGCGTCTGACGCGACCCTGCTCCTCGACGACCTGGTCGACTCGCTGGGTAGTCCGGGGAATGCCGCCGGCGTCGTGGTGCCCGTGCTGATGCCGTCGCTGCCCCTGGTGGACCGCACCAAGGCCGCGCTGGCCCGGCGTCACGGGGTGGCCATGGGCGTAGCGTTCCTCCTGCCTGGCGCCTTTATCGAACATATGGCCCAGCTGATCGGGTTAGACCCGCTCCATCCCTCCTGGCGCCCGCAGGGCTTGGCGTGGCGATTGGTACCGTTGCTGGCGGCCATGGTCGAGGAAGGCGATACTCCTCGCCTGGGGCCAGCGTGCGTGGACACCCGGGCACGGCACGCGCTAGCCCGCGACGTGGCCGATCGCTTCGACCAGTATCTGTATTTTCGACCGGAGATGATTGCCGCCTGGGACCGGGGCGAAGCCTGGGACGCTCTGCCCGAGTCTGCTCAGGGCGATGAGGCCTGGCAGCGGGACCTGTGGCGGCGTCTCTCCGCCGGGTTGGCCGACCACCCCCATCCGGCTGTGCGCCTGCGCGATCTCGAGACGCGCATCCACGCGGGCCAGGGTGACGTGCCGACGTCACTGGAGGTCCTGGCCACCGGGCCTCTGCCCCCGACCCTGCTGCCACTGTTACGTGCGCTGGCGACCAGAACCAGGGTCTGCCTGCGCGCCCTGCTTCCGTCGACTGAATACCTCGGCGACCTTCGCGCCGGTCGCACGCAGATGCGGGCCGGGCAGGCTGTGGACCTTGCCTGGGAAGGGCACCCCCTGCTGTCCCATCTGGGCAAGCAAGCCGTCGACAGCTTTCGCAGTTTCGAGGAGGCACTGGTCACCGAAGGCCAGGAGTACGACGTCATCGCGCTCCCCGAGCCCCGGTCGGACAGACTCCTCGCCCGTCTGCAGGCAGACATTCGCGCGGCGCGGCAGCCGAGTGCCGCCACGACCGCCCCGCCGGTCACGGCGGATCGTTCGGTGCGTGTGCATCGCTGCCACGGGGCCCGACGCGAGGTGGAAGTGCTGCGAGATGAATTATTGGACGCGTTCGAGAGCCTCCCCGAATTACGGGCAAGCGAGGTCTTGATTCTCGCCCCCCAGCTGGACCTCTACGGACCGCTCGCCGAGGCGATCTTACGGGACGGTGACCCCTCGTTGCCGCTGCGGCTCGCGGAGCGGCGGATCGATCGCAGCGAGCCCTTGGTGCGCGGGATGCACACGCTGCTGCGCGTGGCCGCCGGCCGCGTGCCCCTGAGCGAGGGACTGGCGTTGCTGGCACTCCCTGCCGTTGCCGCCCGCGTCGAATCGCTGGGCATTGACCCGGCCACGCTCGCCGATCGCGTGCGTGCCTCGGGGATTACGTGGGGGCTCAACGCGGCCCATCGTCGGGCGATGGACGCCGGCGACCAGGGCACGGGGACGTGGCGCGAAGGGCTGGACCGATTACTGGCGGGCGTGTGGCTGGGTGACGCGGACACCGCGTCGGACGGGCACCAGCGCCCGGCCCTGCCCGTGTCGGGCGACCTGGGTGCCGACCCAGCTACGCTGAGTGCGTCACTGGACTGGCTGGACGGCTTGGTGTGCCTGCTGGACGATTGGCAGCGTGAAGCCAGTCCCGGCCAGTGGGCTGACCGCCTGGACCGGGTGCTGGACCAGGTATTGGCTGCCGGCGATGGTCGGTTCGACTCGACCGCGGCCGTGGATCTGGTCGGGCAACTTCGCGCCGCCGAAACGGACCATGCGTGCGATGTCGACATGGATGCCGCCGCCGTGGCCGACTGGTTGGACCAGGTGGCTCAGGAGGAGGTGCGCGCGGTCTCCCGGGTCGGTGGGAACATGGCCATGGGCGGCTTCAAGCCGATGCGCGCTATTCCCTGCCGCGTGCTGGCGATCATGGGCTTGCACGATGCCGCCTTTCCGCGCCGGGCCAGGGCGCCCGCCTGGGATCTGCTGGCCGCGGCGCCACGCCGCGGCGATCGGGATCCGGTGCGTGAAGACCGGCAGCTGTTTCTCGACGCGCTCTTGGCGGCCGGCGACCGCGTGATCGTAACGGCCACGGCCCGCAATATCCGCAGCAATAAGGACGAACCGCTCTCGGCCTGCGTCGATGAATTCCTGCGGGTGGCCGCAGCCACGGTCTCCAACCGTCCTGACATCCGGGAGACCACGTACCGGGACCTGATCGAAGACCATCCGCTGCAACCATTCAACGCGGCCTGCTTTACCGGTCCGCGCGCCTCGTTCGACACTGGCCACCTTGAGATTGCCCGCGCGTGCCAGCAGCGGCAGGAAGAGGCCTCACCGTTCCAGGTCGGCGTGTTTGAGCTGCCCGAAGCGGTCCAGTCGGCCGACCTCGAGTTGCACGAGATGATCCGGATCCTCAAAGATCCCTGGTCGGCTTGGCTGGGGTCTCTAGGAGTCGAGATCCCTCAGGCCGGGGACGATCCGTTCGCCCTGGACCGGGAGCCGGTGGCCGCCCCAGCGGCCCTGGACCGGTGGCAACTGCAGACGACGGTCATTGATGCCGTACTCGAAGGACGGACCTCGTTTCTGGAAGAACGCCTGGCGGCCAACCGGTTGCTGCCGTATGGGATCCTGGGCGCCGCGATGGGCAGACGGGCGGTGCAGGAAGCCGAATCCCTGGCCCGCCACGCTCTGCACGAGGCGGGTGGCCGGCTACAGCCCCAGCGCTTGGTGTACCGAGACGGGTGCCCGCCGGTGGCCGGCAACATTGCCGTCACCCCTGACCGCCGGCTGCACGTGCTGGTCAGGCCCACAGAGCTGAAGGCCGCCGCGCATCATCGTCTCGATGTGTGGGTCCGCGCGACCTTTGCCGCCGCCTGCGGCATGCGAGGCGACACCGTGGTGGTGTCGAGAGAGGGGGAGCGCACGAGGGTGGACCGCCGGCCGGCCCTGGCCCCAGATCAGGCGCGCGCCGCGCTCGACCATCTGCTGCACCTGTGCGCACACGCACGGCGGTATCCGTTGCCATTCGGGCCGAAGACGAGCTTTGCGGTGTTCGCCGCTGGTCAACGTGGCGTCAACGAAACCGACAAAGCTATGAAGGCCTGGCACCAGCAACCCCAGGGCCCGCCGGGTGAAGGCGACAGTGCCTCTGCGCGGCTGACGTGGCGCGATCGGGACCCCTTCGCGGAGGAGATCTTCGACGAGTGGCGACGCGTGGCCGCAGCCGTCTTCGGCCCGGTGGAGGCCTGGTTTGCGACCACAGCAACCCCGTCGCGGCACGAGGCAGACGGTGGCTAATTTCGACCTGCGTACGACCGACGTGCCCACCGGCCTGTCAGTTATTGAAGCTAGCGCGGGCACCGGGAAAACCTGGACCATCTCGCATCTGGTCCCTCGCCTGCTGGTGGACGGGGTGGTCAGCGGCATCGGCGACCTGTTACTGGTCACGTTTACCGAGGACGCAGCCCGCGAACTGGGCGAGCAGACCCGCCGTCAGTTGGCAACCCTGGTCGGGCATGCCGATGCCGGCACCCAGCCCGCCGAGCACCAGCAGGGCATTCGTCTGCTGCTAGACCGCCTTGAGGCTCTCCCTGACCCTGAGCGCCACACGGCCGTACTGCGGCTGCGGCTGGCACTGGATGAAAGCGACCAGCTCGCGGTGTCGACCATTCATGCCTTCTGCAAGCAGGTACTCGGTGCCGAGGGGTTCTTGTGCGGTATGCCTACCGGGTTCGAGGTCCTACCGGACCCCGGTGAGGCGCAGTCGGATGCCGTCAAAGATACGTGGCGCACCGAGCTCGGCGCCGATTCGTTGCTAGCCGCGGTGGCCGCCTGCGGGACGTGGTCAGTCGAGGACGATCTGAAGGCGTGGCGCTCGTTGACCCGCCGGCCATCCACCCGCATGGAGCCGGAGCCACTCTCGCTGCAGGACGCACAAGACGGGGTGGCGAAGGCGCTCGAAGCCCTGCAGGCGACCCGCGCCGACATTCGCCGACTGCAGGAGATCGCCGGCCGGGACGCAGTGAGCCTCAATAGGTCGGCGCAGAATCCTGGCGAAGATTCGATCGCGCAGCTGGACACCTGGCACGCGACGCTTGAGACCCTGGACCCACAGCAGCCCCCGGTTGATATGTTTCACGTCGCCACGCGATTCGCGGGTGCGACATCCTGGTTTGGCCGGAGAGGCACGGTGAGCAGGGCTGCCTCGGACGAGGCAGGCGCGTTGCCGATTGTGGCCGCTGCCGTGGCGGTGGAGGTTAGCCTCGGCGCGACCGGGTGGGCTTGGTTGGCGCACCTGAACCAGGCCGCTGGGCACCGATACACGCACAGTCTGCGCCGTAGCAACACCGTCACCTACGACGGCTTGATTCAGGACCTGCATCGCGCGCTATGCGCGGGGCCCAACCGCGCGGTTCTCGCCCAGCGGCTGTCGGACAAGTGGACGGTGGGCCTGATTGACGAGAGTCAGGACACCGACCAGCAACAACTGGACATTTTCAGGGCCATCTTCGACCGCAGAACTGGAGCGGGGCGGCTCATCCTGGTGGGCGACCCGAAGCAGGCCATTTACAGTTTTCGCGGCGGAGACCTCTCTGCGTACCTCTCGGCCCGCCCGACGAATGACGCGCGCGTCAGCAGTCTGGCCACGACCTATCGGTCGGCCCCTGGCTTGGTGACAGCGCTCAATACCCTGTTCGGACGCCCCCGCGCTTTCGGCACCCCCGACCTGACCTATCCAGCGGCGACCGCGGCTCACCAGGACGAAGACCTGCCCTTGCCGGAGGACGGGCACGGACGGCTGGTCGCCTGGGTGGTCCCCGACGCCGACACCGAGGACTGGGCTCGTGCCCAGCCGCGTCGGTTGCACGCGGCCGCGTGCACCGCCACGGCTATCGTGGATCTACTTGGCCGAACGATGGGAACCGACGCGACACGGGTCACTCCATCACACGTGGCCGTGCTGACCCGCACCAACCTCGAGGCCGGGCTGGTCCACGAGGCGTTGCGGGCTCGACGCGTGCCGAGCGTGGTCCGCGACGACGGGGACGTCATGCAGAGCGACACGGCCTCCGACCTCGCGGCCGTTCTAAAGGCGATCCTGTCGCCCACCCACCCCGGGTGGCGACGCGCCGCGATGGCGACCCGTCTGTTCGGCTACGACTCGGCCATGCTAGCCACGCTCACCACGGCGGACGCCGATGCATGGCTGGCCAATTTCATGACATGGAACGACCTCTGGCATCGCCAAGGGATTGCCGCGGTGATGGCTCGTCTGGAAGCAGATTCCCGTGCCACCCTGCGACTGGCCCGCGCGCCTGCGGGCGCACGGCACCTGACCGACTTGCGGCATCTGGTCGAACTGTTGCAAGCCCGGGAAGCCGAGGGCCAGCATGCGCCCGTCAAGCTCCTGCAGTGGTTCGAGGGCGAGCGGATGTCGGACGGCAGCGCAGCGGATGAACGCCTGCATCGGTTGGAAGAAGACGGCGACGCCGTCCAGATCGTCACGGTACACCGGGCCAAGGGGCTGGAATTCGACTTTGTGTTTTGCCCCTACTTGTGGTCAGTGCGGCCGGATGCCCGTGTCACCGACCGTCTGCTCGTCCGCCGCAACCACGGCTGGGTGCTGGCCGACGGCACACAACGGGACAATCGCACGGAACACCGCGCGTATACCGCCGAACGTCTCCGGGAAGACGTACGGCTGGCCTATGTGGCGCTGACCCGCGCCCGTCGCCGCGTGACGCTGCTCGCCGGACCCCTGGGCTACACGAGGAAATCGCCCCTGCCCCCAACGTCGCTTGATTGGCTGCTCCGCACCGACGACCAGGTCGACAGCCTGGAAGACTGGTACCGGGACGTGACCGATCGGAAGAAGGATGTCGCCACCTGCGAACATGGCGACACCCTGCGCCGGTTCCACGCGGCGTGCCCACGCGTGATGACCGTGTCTGCCCCGCCCTCGCCCACCGAGACGGTCTGGACCGACCGTGGACATGACGAGACGTCCCTGCACGCGCGTCCCGCCCCCGTGCTCGATCTCCATGCCTGGCACTTGACCAGCTTCTCGCAACTGGCCCATGGGCGGCATGACGAGCGGGAACGCCGCGACGTCGTGGTGGAACCCGAGGACGCCGGCGCCATCGGCGCAGTCGCCGACGCCATGGCCGCCGCCGTGCCCCTGGCCACCTTCGCTCGCGGAACCCACGCCGGCAATTGCCTGCACGAGCTGCTGGAGCAATGGGACTTCCACGAAGACACGGCGGTTCTGGTGGACCGGGGCTTGCGACGACACCGGCTCTATTCCGCCCAGGCTGTGGATGCGGTGCGGCACACACTCGCCGCGCTGAAGACCACTCGCCTCGACGGCCTGGATGCGCGCCTCGACACGGCCGCCTCGAACAAGACTCTGTCTGAATGGGAGTTTCTGCTGCCGCTGGGGCGGGCCGGCATCACCGGGCAAGCCCTGTCGGACCTCTTCGCCCGTCACGCCCGTACCGCCGACGAACGCCACTACGCCCAGGACTTGGCTGGCCTGCCAAGCCAAGAGATGTCAGGCATGCTCACCGGATACATCGACCGCCTGGTGCTGGCCGATGGCCGCTGGGGCGTCGTGGACTGGAAGAGTAATTTCCTGGGACCGCGTGTCGCCGACTATCGCCAGCGGGCCCTGTGGCGCTGCGCGGCGGAACAGCACTATCTGTTGCAGGTGCATCTCTATCTGGTGGCGTTACGCCGCTACTTGCGGCTCTACGACTCCGGTGGGTCGGCCGTGTCGGGCAGCCTGCTGTTCGTACGTGGTGTGCTCCAGGGAACGAATCAGGGCGTGCTCGAGATCACCCCGCCCGAGCCGTTACTGGACGAACTCGACTGGTTGTTTTTGAGCCCTGGCCGCGGAGGGCTGACATGAGTCTGGCTGCCATCCAGCTGTTGACGCGCCGGTGGGGCCTGCCCGACGCCGCCACACCAGTACTCGGTCGCTTCTTCAGCGCGTGGGCCGCCGGTCACACCTCGCTCGAGCTGAGCGACGAAGAAGCCGGACTGCTGGCATCCAGCCCCGCCGTCACGAATGGCACGGACGACACCCGTCCAGCTCCGCTGGTTGTACGCGGCACGCGGCTGCAGTCCTGGCGCCTGGATCAGGCCGAGACCAGGGTGGCCACTAGACTGCGAGCGCTGGCCCATGAGGATGTTGCCGTCAGCCGCACGCCCGCCGAGCCTGCGGCCCCAGAGGCGGCTGACGATCTCGCGCAGCTCTTTCCTGACCCACAATCCGCCCAGCGGCGCGCGGCGGGGCTGGGCCTCAGACGGGCGCTCACGCTGGTGACCGGCGGTCCCGGGACGGGCAAGACCACCACGGCGGCGCGCCTGCTGGCCCTCCTGGCGAACCGCCACCCGGGACTCCGCGTCGCGCTGGCGGCACCCACCGGGAAGGCTGCCGCGCGGCTGGGCGAGGCCATCGGCCAGACCGCCCAGACGCTCGACGGACTGCTGGCACCTGTTCGTCTCCCACTGGAGCGCGCTGCCGGCCAGGCGCGCACGCTGCACCGACTCCTGGGCTGGAATCCGCGCACCGACCGCTGCCGGTTCCATGCCGGCAACCCCTTACCTGCTGACGTGGTGGTCGTTGATGAAGCGTCGATGCTGGATCTGGCCCTGTGGGACCGGCTGCTGTCTGCCATGGGGCGCGGCACCCGCCTTGTCGTGCTCGGCGACCATCGCCAATTGGAGAGCGTGCAGCCGGGTCGCGTGCTAGCTGACATGATTATCGCGGCCGATGGTGGGGCCCTGCACAGGTGCCACGTCGAACTGGACCATAACTACCGGTTCGCGTCGCACCCGGGGATCAGCCGCCTCGCGGCGGCCATTCGCCAGTACGACGACGAGGCGGCGGTGGAGACGCTGACCAGCACCGTGTATCGAGAGGAACTGGCCCACTACGCGTCCGAACAGATAGACGACGCCCTGGGCCGCGTCTGGCCGCAGATCATGGAGGTGGTCCGGGCACCGGAGCCGGCACCGGCCTTGGCCGCGCTGGCGCGCGTGCGTATCCTGTGCGCGCTGCGGCGGGGCCACTATGGCGTCGCAGGCATCAATGCCCGGGTCGAGGCGAGGCTGCGTCGCGAGGGACGACCCGCCGGCGAATGGACCCATGGTCGCCCCGTGCTGGTGACGGCCAACGACCCACACAGCGGACTCTTCAACGGCGACGTCGGCGTGCTGCTGGACAGAAAAGATGAGCGCGGAGTCATGGCGTGGTTTCCCAGCCCCCAGGAACCCCGGAGTGTGCCGCTGGCGGCACTGCCAAGCCATGACACGGCCTGGGCGATGACGGTGCATCGCTCGCAGGGCAGCGAATTCGAGTCGGTGCTGCTGGTGCTGCCCCCCCAGGCGCACGAACTCGCCGGACCCGAGCTACTGTACACCGGCGTGACTCGAGCACGCTCGAAGATGCTGATCGCAGCTGACGAGGCGGCCCTGCGCGCGGCCTGCCAGCAGCGCCCGCCACGCCGCACGGGACTGCTCGAAAAACTCAGCACGCAAAACGACCGGCCAGCCATATGATCGCCGGATGGTCACGGCGGCCGTGCGCCACGGCGCGGGGCACGCAGTCAATGTTCGCCATGCGGCGATTAACCCAGCCTGAACCACCCCGGGGTTAGACTCCTTCCGACTCTGGTTTCGCATCAATGGGGAGCAAGCGGTGGGAGATCAGTCACTGAACGAGGGAAGAGTCCGACATGGAAGTAGCGATGGTAGCGGTGGTCCTGGCCAAGGATGTGTTCCAGGTCGCTCTGGCGACGAGCCGAGGACGGAGGCTGGCACACCAGCGGCTGACGGGCCGGCCGTTCGATCTGTTCGTCGACCGGCTCACGGCGGGCGGCATGAAAGTCAAATGGGTCACACGATCGAGCTAAGGAACGAGTGAGATGTTTCGCTTTCTACATGCGGCCGATGTGCACCTCGACAGCCCACTGGTCGGGCTCGACCGCTATGAATCAGCGCCTGTTACCGCGGTGCGCAGTGCCACGCGCCGCGCGTTCGAGAATCTCGTTCGCCTCGCGATTGATGAGCACGTGGCCTTTGTCCTGCTTGCTGGCGACCTCTACGACGGCGACTGGAAGGACTACCGCACAGGCCTCTTCTTCGTGAAGCAGATGGTGAAACTGCGGGAGGCGCAGATCTCGGTCTTCGTCGTTGCTGGCAACCACGATGCCGCAAGCCGGCTCACGAAGAACCTGCGTCCGCCAGACAACGTGCACTTCTTCTCCACGAAGAGGCCCGAGACGCGCTTCATTAAGGAATTCGACGTCGCCGTCCATGGGTGTGGGTACGCCACCCGCGAGATCACCGAAGATCTCGCCGCCGTGTACCCAGCAGCGGACGGAGATTCGTTCCACGTAGGATTGCTCCACACGAGCCTGACCGGGCGTCCGGGACACGCGCCCTACGCGCCGACATCGCAGGAGATTCTCGCCCAAAAGGGCTATCACTACTGGGCCTTGGGGCACGTTCACAATCGGGAGGTCGTGTCGCAGGATCCCTGGATCGTGTTCCCAGGGAACCTGCAGGGTCGTCACGCACGTGAGACCGGTCCCAAGGGCTGTACGCTTGTGACGGTCGAGAATAGCGCGGTCACGAACGTCGAAGAGCGGCCGGTAGACGTTCTACGCTGGGCCATTAGCCGCATCGACGCCGAGGGAGCGTCATCGCCAGACGAGATGCTCGATCGAGTGGCGCACGCCATCGCGTCCGAGGCCGATCGCTCGGACGGTCGCGCATTGGCGGTCCGTGTCGAGATCTGCGGGCCTGTGGTCTTCCACGAAGAGATCATGGCCGATCCGGATCGGTGGACGCATCAAGTCCGCGCGTTAGCAGCCGGTGTGGTGTCAACCGATGTCTGGATAGAGAAAGTGCATTTCGCGACGACACTTCCGGCCGATCTTGTGCAGCGTGCGCCGCGCGACGACGCGATCGGAAGCCTCATCCGCGACATCGCCTCCGCCGTGGGTGATTCGGCGGAGAACGACGCGTTGCGCGCCGCGCTCGCCGACATCCGCAACGTGCTGCCGCGGGAACTGCTCGATGGTGAGGACACAGTAGACCCACATTCGCCGGAGTCCCTCACGCGCGTGGTCGTCGAGGCCAGGGAACTGCTCCTCGCGCGAATCGCTCAACAGAAACCGGTTTCGTGAAGATCCTCGAACTGACACTCACGGCATTCGGTCCATTCAGCGGTCAGACGTTTGATCTGAGCGCGGGTAATCCAGGCCTCCATGTCGTGTTTGGACCCAACGAGGCCGGGAAGAGTTCCGCGCTTCGCGCACTCCACGCGGCGCTGTACGGTATCCCCGGACAAACGAACGATGCTTTCCTACATCCGTACAACGCTCTGCGCATCGGCGGACGTTTGCGCCACTCGAGTGGGACCGAGATCGCGTTCGTGCGGCGCAAGGGAAGCAAGAATACGCTACTCGAGCCGGACGGGACGCGTCTCGACGATCGGGCGCTGGACCGGTTCCTGGGCGGAGAGACGAGCAGGACGTTTGAAACGTTCTGGGGAATCGATCACGCTCGTCTTGTGCAAGGCGGCCGTGACATCCTCGAAGGCCGTGGCGATCTCGGGGAGAGTCTCTTTGCCGCGGGCTCGGGAGTCTCACATCTCCGGAAGATTCGCAGCACGCTTGAAGACGAGGCTTCGGCGCTCTACGTGCCGCGAGGTCACCAGCGTACCGTGAACCAGAGCATTGGCAAGCTCCGCGAACTCCGCACAGCGTTGCGCAAGGCGACCATCTCGGCCGACGAATGGGCGCATCGGGAGCAAGCATCACGCGACGCTACAGAGGTCGTCGTGCGACTCTCGCAACAGAGACAAGACCTGGTCTGGGAACGATCTCGGATCGACCGCTTGAAACGTGTCCTGCCGATGTTTGCGGAACGCAAGGAACTACAGGAGCGCATCGTTGCTCTTAAGGATGCTGTCCTTCTTGCCGAGGACTTCCCGAAACAACGTCAGGAGGCAGAGGCGGCACTTCGCGCGACGAGGCAGAATCTCGAACGTGCAAGCAAGGATCTACACGAACAAGTTGTGCTCGTCGAGCGGCTGGGACAGACGCCGCCGCTAGTGGCTGTGTCAGAAGCCATCAACCAACTGCACGTCGATTTGGGAACATACCGCAAGGCGCTCTCGGACCGGCCTAGGCTCATCGGCCAGCGGTACGAACAGCGTTCGCTGGCGAAGCGGCTGCTCGCTGAATGGCGTCCGGAACTTGAGATTGAAGAGTCCGCTGCGTTGCGCGTCTTCGTCGGTCGTCGCGCCAGGATTCAGAAGCTCGCGGCCGAGCGCCAACGCCTGGATGAGCGGTTGGCGTCCGCTCTCAGGGATGGCGCGAAGGCAGCAGAGCACGAGGCGGCCCTCAAGCGCGAGGTGTCCCAGCTCCCAGCGACCCGAGACGACGAGCGACTCGTCGTCGCAATCAACGACGCACGCCGTGGTGGGGACACCGAGGACGAACGGGATAAGACCGCGCAGATGGTGAAGCGGCTTACGACGCAACGTGATGCCGGGCTCGAGAAGCTCGGCTTTGCAGCGGCGACTACCGACCGTCTGGCGAAGTTCCGGGTACCGAGCGCAGCCGTGATCGCGCAGTTCGAGACGCGCGACAAGGAAATCTGGAACGCCGCTCGCGCTACCAAGGCCGAACGCCAGCGCCTGGACAAGGAAATCCAGCGGCTAAACGCGATGATCGAGACACTCCATACCAAGAAGGCCGTTCCGACAGACGAGGATCTCTCGGCGGCTCGGTCGCGCCGCGATGACGCGTTCGAACTCCTGCGCGAACACTGGGAGAAGGGCCGCGACGTCACCGAGAAGACACGTGCACTCCTCGGCAAGGGGAAGCTCATCGATCTCTATCCGCGGGTCGTGAGGGATGCGGACGAGGTCGCCGACCGGTTGCGTGCTGAAGCGGAGCACGTCGCGAAGCTCGCGCAGCACCTGGAGAACCGGAAGCGGCTCTGGACGGAGGTGGAGGACGGGGAGACGTCGAAGCGGCGCCAGCAGGAAACGGTTACGGCAATCGAATCCGAATGGCGTGCCGTGTGGAAGTCCGTGCTCGGGACGCCGCCGTCGATCGCGGACGCGGGCGAGTGGCGAACAGACTTCGAACGATTGCTCGAGCGGTCAGAGGCCCTCAACGAGGCACGTGAGAGGCTGACACTTCTCGGCGCGCGGATCGAGAAGCAGGTCAAGAATGTGCGTGCTGCGATGACAGCATTGGAATCTGACACGCGCCCCCCTGCAGGGTTGGCGGCGACCCTGGCGGCAGCAGATAAACTGTGGCAGCGCATACAGAAGGAGAATCACGCCCAAAGCGAGCACGCGCGCCGGATGAACGAGAACGTCCAAGAGGCCATCGACGCCGAAAAGGCCACGCGTGCGGCACAAGCGGATATCGACGAGTGGCAGCGCCTGTGGACGGAAGCGACCCGTGGACTCCTGTCCGGCGATGTCGTGCCGCCAGACGACGCACTTGCAGCGCTCGACGCAATCGAGAAGGTCCGAGGGGCACTTGATACAGCGGCGGGCTACGACGCGCGCATTGCGGGGATCGACCGCGATGCTGAGTGGTTTCGGGGCAACGTTCACGCTCTTGCCTCGCGCCTGGGCGAGACCGTGGAACAGGAAGAAGACAGCTGGGTCAATTCCGTGCATGACCGACTTGCCCTGGCACTGCAAGAAGAGGAGCGGCGGCACCAGGCGGGCGAGCGACAGGCCAGTCTTCAGAGTGACATCGCCCGATACGGGGAGACGGTACAGGAGGCGGAGCGCGCGCTCGCGATGCTGCGCGACGAAGCACGCTGCGGCCCAGACGCTGATCTGGCGGTGGTCGAACAGCGGAGCACCGAGCTGCGGGCGTGCCGGAAGGAGCTCGACCGTGTCGAGCGAGACCTCGTTCGTAGCGGCGATGGCGCATCGATTGTAGAACTCGAAGCCGAAGCAGTAGGCGTAGACCGTGACACGATGAACGCTCGGGCTGGCGAGATCAGTGCGCTCCTTGTCGAGATGGAAGAGAGCCTCACGGCTGCGCACGAGGCACAAGCCACTACTCGAGCTGAGCTATCACAGCTTGATGGCCCTTCGGCCGCGAGCGAGAAGGCCGAAGAGATTCAAGCGACGCTTGCGAAGCTCCGCGAGGATGTCGTGCGATACGCTCGTCTCCGCGTCGCCTCGACGCTCCTCGCGAGGAGGATCGACGACTACCGTCGCCGCAATCAGGCGCCCTTGCTGCTGCGTGCCGGCGCGCTCTTCCGGGA
This sequence comes from Vicinamibacterales bacterium, assembly GCA_965223015.1. GTDB lineage: Bacteria > Acidobacteriota > Vicinamibacteria > Vicinamibacterales > UBA8438 > CAUZIB01. The sequence goes on from CBDCVL010000011.1 coordinate 18,698, forward strand.
GATGACCCTTCGCCGTTTCGAGCGGCTCGAAGCTGACATGGACGACGATCGGCCCATCCTGACTGGTGTGCGAACCGATGGGAAGCGCGTTCCCGCTCATGGCATGAGCGAGGGTACAAGAGACCAACTCTTCCTCGCGCTACGTCTCGCGGCCGTTGAGACGTCTTGCGCAACTAACGAACCTTTGCCATTCATCGTCGATGACGTATTGGTGCAGTTCGATGATGAACGAACCGCAGAGGTGGACCCCGAAATTCGGACAGGTTGCTAAGGTGGATTCCGACCTCAGAATGGAGAGATCGGAATCATGCAGAAACGGAAAAAATACCCCGCTGAGCTGAAGGCCTGCGTGGCACTGCAGGCGCTTCGCGGCGAGCAGACGATGGCGGAGCTGTCGTCGCGCTACAAGATCCACCCGAACCTGATCGCGAACTGGAAGAAGAAAGCCCAGGAGGCGCTTGTGGACGTCTTCTCGGACCACCAGCAGCGCCGAGAGGCGTCTCGCGATGCGGAGATTCAGGAGCTGCGAGCGAAGGTCGGCGAGCTCGTCATCGAGAAGGATTGTTTGTCCAAGGCCTTCGGCCGTTGAGTCACGGTCGAAGGCGAATGCTGATCGACTCGAACCACTCCGAACTGAGCATCTCGCGACAGTGTGGCTTGGTGTCGATCTCGCGCTCGACGTTCTACTACGATGGTCTCGGGGAGAGTGAGTTGACTCTCGAGCTCATGCGCCGGATCGACGAGCAATTTCTGGAAACCCCGTTCTACGGATCGCGGCAGATGGCGCGTTGGCTGCGCCGGGAGGGCTTCGCCGTCAGTCGGAAGCGGGTGCGTCGTCTGATGCGAAAGATGGGCCTCCAGGCGCTGTACCAGCGCCCGAGCACGTCGGTTCCGCACCCGGAGCACCGGGTCTACCCCTATTTGCTGCGCGACCGAGCGGTCGACCGTGCGAACGAGGCCTGGTGCGCCGACGTGACGTACATTCCGCTGCACCGCGGCTTCCTGTACCTGGTCGCGATCCAGGATTGGGCCAGCCGGAAGGTGCTGTCGTGGCGCTTGTCCAACACGATGGATGCCTCGTTCTGTGTGGAGGCCCTCGCGGAAGCCCTCGCGCAGTACGGACCGCCAGCGATCTTCAACACCGACCAAGGCAGCCAGTTCACCAGCCTGGAGTTCACTCAGACGCTCAAAGACGCAGGCGTGCAGATCTCGATGGACGGCAAGGGCCGCTGGATGGACAACGTCTTCATCGAGCGGCTGTGGCGCTCGCTCAAGTACGAGTGCGTCTACCTGCACGACTTCGAGGTTGGCTCCGAGGCGCGGGCCAGCATCGGCCGGTGGATCGACTTCTACAATGCCGAGCGACCGCACTCGTCGCTCGATGATCGCACGCCTGATGAGGCGTACTCGGATTTGGGAGGTGCGCCGACCTCGTCGCTGCGCTCCTCGTCAGCGCAGTCGGAAGCGGCTTAGAAACATGAACCTGGAATCCACCTTAACTTGGCCGCTGAGCTGTCCAAAGGATGGGGTCCACCTCTCCGCAGCAGGACTTCGCGTCCTCGCCGACGTGGCAGCGCGCACGCAGATCGTGCTGTTCACACACCACCGACATGTCCGGGCGAGTGCCGAGATGATGAATTCCCCATCCGAAGTGATCGTGCATGAATTCTAACCAGAACAAGAGGGAGGAGCTACCGCTGTACTCAACTTGCTACGAGGACACGCTGGACCAGCGGCGCGCGAGTGCGACCCTCTGCGATTGGCGAACCACTCCCGAATTCGTACGCAAGCTGGGTCAATGTGCCTTGATCGTTAATGTCACTGCGCAAGCTGCGCGCCAGGAGATCGGCTAACGCCCAAGTCTTCAACGGTGCGAATAATTTCGTGACCCGCACGACAAATGGCCGTCAGTACTTTTGTTGAGTGAAGTTTTGACATGCAGTCAGGGACCTCTCTGGAATACGGCAAGCTGAACTAGATGAGGGGCGACCTGTGCATGCAGTTCCTCACGAACATTTTAAGCCGCAAAGCTCCGAACCTGCTGCTGCCAGACCTGTGGGTGGCGAATTCGTAAGAATTCGATCTATCGCTCGATCTTCATGTCGCGGGAGCCGGAACCATCCGCGAAGTTCTCGCGATGGCGTGCGTGAGATGTGTTGCTGAAGTACTGCCCTGCTGCGCGATGGCGGGAACGCGGCAGACTCTGCAGGCGGGCGCGTCGCCACGCTCGCCACCGTCTTCGCTGTTCAGATTCACGCCGCGATCGGCGTCTGATAGAGTCCGCGGCAATGCGCGTCCCAGCGGTAGCGGTCGAGCCGTGCGACATCCTTTCGTATCGGGACGGGCGTCCGCCCGTCCAACGACGCATGGGCCCGATGCGCATTGTAGAAGTCCTGGAAGGCCACCAGTTTGTCTTCCAAGTCCGACGCCGACCAGAACAGCAGCTGATCCACGCATTCTCGTCGCAGCGTGCCGATCAACCGTTCGACAAACGGATGCGACAGCGGCACAGACGGCACACTCTTCACCTCGGTCACCTGCAGCACCCGCAGGTTGGCGCACCATTGGTGAAACCGATACAGCGGGTCGTGGTCGGAGCTGAGGCGCTTCGGACGCGAGAGCCCTCGCATCGCATGGTTGAACATGCGGCACAGGGCGCGGCCATCCACGGTTCCAGCATGGATGCCAAAGCCGACGATCCGCCGCGTGTAGTGGTCCATCACCACCAGCACCCAATGGCTTCGCAGGGTCGCCGACTCGCACCGGAACAGGTCGATGCTCCACAGGCTATCTTTCGCATGCCCCAGGAATGTCAGCCAGGACGGACCACCCGAGCGGGGTGCCGGTCGATAGTGCGTGGCGAGCACTCGGCGCACCACGTCCTTGTCGCTGTCGACCGCAAAGGCGAGCGCGACCTGTTGGGCGATCCGCGGACAGCCCCACCTGGGGTTGCGCCGCTACATGTCGACGATGGCGGCGACTAGGTCTTTGGGCGGACCCTTGGGTCCTGTGCGGCGGCGCTTCGGTGAAAACAGCAGTCGGTATTTACGTTGGCGCAACGTTCGATGGAAGTTCAGGATCGTCGACGGTCTGAGCACGATCGCCGAGCGGAACACACGAGCCGGGCGCATGAACAGCGCACAGACACCGGCGAGGATCCGATCCGACACGCGGAGATTCGGCGCCCGGTGTCGCGAGCGATTGAGAATCAGCACTTGATGCTTGACCAAGAGCGATTCGGCGACGACAGACCGTAGACCGCCGGGGCCCATGAGCCGCGCCAGGGTGGCGATCAGGTGAACCAGTAGGATGATCGGGTCGCGCATCGGGACATCCTCGCGACCACGCCCAGGATCACAAGACTTGATAATCTCAACGGATTGCGGGGCTGAGTAGCAATTCGCCACCCACAGGTTCTTCAAGAGAGATGCTGCGGAGGATCTGGGCGCGGCCAGTGCCGGGAGGATAGCGGGCGACCGCTTACCGCGGAACTCCGGCGAAGAAACGGCGCACGTGTGGACCAGTGTCTGAGAAATACCCTGAAAACAGCGGCTCCAGTCGGTCGCACGTCAGCGCGGGCTGAGTGACAGTCTCTGGAGCTGGACGCTTGTGCGACGAACAGAATTTCGTCCGCTCGGCGGCGGTCGGGTGTATAACGGTGCCATCCGGGACAGGCAAAATGGAAATCCCGGCTCAATGGAGTATCAACTGTGCTGATGGAGGGGACCAAGGAAGGCGAATGGAATCACTTCTGGCTCCAGTCTAAGGACGGAACGGTGGTTGATCCGACGGCAGACCAATTTGGTGGGCCGGCTGTGTATGTAGGCCCCGTGGTCGGAATGTATGAGAAAGGGGAGCCGGCTTCGCTTGGTGGTGAGCCGTGACCACAGTACGAGGTTCGAGAGTCCGGGCGATTAACTCAACTGGGAGATTACTGCGTCTGCAACGCAGAGGTTCAGGGTTCGAGTCCCTGATCGTCGACCAATATCGAGAAGGAGATCCATCGTGAAGCACAGCGAGTTGAGCTTTCGGAGACGCCTGGACGATCATTCTGGGTCGGTCGACCGGATGAGCCTGGACGAGAGGGGCCTGAATCAGCTGGCGTTGAACCACGCGGTTGAAGCATTCCTCAGGAAGTGGCCGGAGGTTGAGAACGCCACCAATAGGGTGCCTCGCTTCATCAAATGCGTACCGGAATCCAGTATAAGGGCCCGGGCATTGGGGATGAGGTCAAGGAGCTGACGCGGTTGGCAGTGGCTCAGGGTCTTGACGTGCCTGGGAGGGAAAGGATTTAGGGGGCGACATGGTTTCGACGGCGAGACTGAGTCGAGTCCTGCGGGCGGCGTTGTTGCGCGGTTCGAAAACTGACCCGCAACGTCCCCTACCCACAGACCCGTTAACGACCGATCGCGTACGACGCCGGCCTACCAAGCTGAGTCATCTGATTGAGGATGTTACATGCGAGGATGGCCTCCGTCTCTTGCCCCGCCCGACTGCGCGCTCGAAGGCTCTCCCCGATGATCAACTTGTACCGGAAGAAGGCGTTCTCCATACGGGCCTGCTGATGGTAGCCCGGGTCCTTCTTCCACTGTCGCCGTCCAGCCTGCTGCACCTGTCGGATCGTGCGGTCGCGCGCGGGCGATCGTGGTCGCCGTCCAGACACGGTGGCTGTCCTGGTCGGTGGAATGACGACCGTCGCGCCACGCGCACCCGCAGCCTCGTAGATGCCACGCGTGTCGTAGGCCGCGTCCGCCGTGAGGCAGGAGACGTCGCCTTCGACCTTGTCGATCAGATCGAGGGCCGTCGTCGCGTCGTCAACATGCCCGCCGGTCAGGGCGTGAGCGACGATCACGCCCGATCCGTCGACGCCCAGATGAAGCTTCTTCCAGCCGCGTCTACCGCGTCCGCCATGTTTCACGGCCGCCCATTCACCTTCACCCACAGTCGAGAGCCCGGTACTGTCGACGATGAGATGTATGCCTGCGCCCGCGGGGAGGCGGCGAAGTGCCAGGTCGAGGTGCTGACCACGCCGTGAAAGAGTCGTGTGATCGGGCGCGGACAGGTCGAGGCACAGCATCCCGAAGATCGACCTCAGAAAGCCCTCCGTCTGACGAAGGGGCAGGTGAAAGATCAGGCGGAGCGTCAGCGCGGTTTCGATGGCAACCTCGGAGTACTGCAGCGGCCCTCCGCGCTTGCCGACGCCCACGGCCTCCCACGTGGCGATCGCTTCCGGCGTCAACCACAGGGTGACGTCGCCTCGCTGGACCAGTGCTCGGTCGTACGCCGGCCAGTTTCCGACGCGGTATTTCGTTTTGTACCTGGGATGCACTCTCGACTTCACGTCGAGAGCATGCCCCTTCGGCCGTCACGATGGCCAGGGCCGCGACGAACACTTGTTACCGCGCACCAACGCCCCTTGTCGTGCTGCCGTCGCGCCCCAGCAGCACGGCCGCGACTATAGGCGCACGGTGCGCATTTGTGACGCGCCGTCCCGGCCTGTGACTCTGGAAGTTGCGCCAGTAGTGGCTCAGGCGCATCACTGCCATGCGTGCAGCGGTAAGCGTTCGCCAAGTCGCCCTCTTCTTGGTTCACAGTTGTCCCTGATTAGCTCTTGCCACGAACCCTTCAAGAGTCATGATCTCAACGTGTTCAGCGCTCTGTAAGAAACGATTCAGACCGCCCTCTACGTAGAACTCCCGCAGCTTCCAACCTTCCCCGCCCAGCACCAGATATGCCTTCACGTAGGGTCCGTTTTGAACGGCATCCAGCAGGCAAATGACTTCGAACGGCACCTTCTGCTCGGCTGTTCCCGCCACCTGCTGCCACTTGACCGACACTAACACCTGCAGCCCGTCCTTCTCTGCGACAGCGTCAACGACATGGCGCCCACAGCCAAGGCGCTCACCGATGGCGACCTGGGCTTGATGAAGGTATTTGCCACGGTCAAGCGCCGGCAGGATCATCGCTTCCAGCACCCCGCCAGTTCGCGTGTTTCCGGGCATAGTCCCGACTAGATATTCCGGGTCGCTAACACTTCCTGAGCAGGTGTGCGGTCACCCTTGCAGCTAATCAAGCGTGGTCCCATCACAGGGGTCAGAGTGAACGCAAGGCTGCGATACAGTTCAGTGATGCGGTCGGTTGCTTGATTCGATAGCACAACAGGGCCAGGATGCTTAGCCAGCCATTCCGCAGCTCTGACTTGTTCGTCCCACCCAAAGCCGTCCTTTGAATACTGCCGAAACTCCACATCGTAGGGCGGGTCGGCGTAGATAAAATCATCAGGTTTCAGCGGAATCGCTTCGAAGTCCATGCAGGTGAACCGGAACTTCGCGAAGACCGGCTTGTAGTCGCTAAAGTCAGTCCGATACTCAATGCGCTTGTAGCGCCCAAACGGAACGTTGAATTCGCCCTTCTGATTGAACCGACACAGCCCATTGTAACCGGTTCGATTTAAGTAGTAAAACAGGCCGGCTGCTTCAGCGCTGTCCTGCTGCGCGTCCGCGAGCAGTGCGTTGAACCGTTTACGACTCGCGTAGTATGTGTCCGCGTCGTTGGCCATCCGGATGCCTATCTTCAGACCACGCTTCAACCAACGGTAGAAGTTCACGACGTGTGGGTTCACGTCGTTCAACAGTGCCCGTGAAGGCGTCAGCCTAATCGCTACTGCAAGTCCGCCACAGAACGGTTCAACCAAGCGTCGCTGGCGATGGGGATCCCACAGCGGACGAAGGCGCGGCACTTGCCAGCGCTTTCCCCCCGCCCATTTCAGGGGTGGACGTTGCGAAATGTCGGTCGGCGCGGGGGACGCAAGGTTAGGCAGGGGTTCGTCAGTCGATTTGCTGGGCCGCTCGGGCTGCGGCATTGTCAATCGGTTCGGTTTCGTCAAGCAGCGGTGCTCCGCGCACCACAACGGTGCGGCACAATTCTACAGCACGCAGAGTGAACCGCCCCGGGTTTCCCAGAGACTTCATTTGTTGGGAGGATGGAAGCTATGGGACGTCCAAGTCGGTATTCGCCGGAGGTTCGGGAGCGCGCCGTCGGGCTGGTGGAAGAGCAGATCCGGGAGCATGATTCAGAGTGGGCGGCGATGCGGTCGGTCGCCGCGAAGCTGGGCTGTACGACCGAGACGCGGCGCACATGGGTCCGGCAAGCGCAGCGGGACACCGGCCGGCGGCCAGGGCTGACGCCGGCCGCGCGTGAGCGCTTAAAGGAGTTGGAGCGAGAGAATCGAGAGCTGAAGCGCAGCAACGAGATTCTCCGGAAGGCCTCGGCGTTTGTCGCGCAGGCGGAGCTCGCCCGCCGCGGGAAGTCGTCATGGCGTTTGTCGATCAGCATCGGGACGCGTACGGGGTCGAGCCGATCTGCCGGGAGAGGCCGATCGCCCCGGCCCCCTACTCCACCCCCCAGGCGTGTGTGGCCGACCCGAGCCGGCGAAGTGCCCGGGCCCAGCGTAACGACGGCCTCGGTCGCCGGATGCAGCAGCCGTGGGACAGGCACTTCCAGGTCTACGGCGTCCGCAAGCTGTGGCGGCAGCGCCGGCGCGACGGCCAGGACGTCGCCCGGTGTCCCGTGCACCGCCTGATGCGCCGGTGGGGCCTCTGCGGGGCGCTGGTGCATGACTCGAAACTGACCGTCAACGATCCCAACCCAGAGGCCAGTCACCGACCAATACTGTACGACTCTGGCCGACCGAGCTCGGTCATCTGGTTCAGGACGTTACACGCGACCACGGACTCGGCCACTCGCCCGCCTCGGGACCGGGCGCGCAGCCGATCCCCGAGAATCGATTTGTACCGAAAGAACGCATTCTCCACCCGCGCCTGGAGCTGGTAGCCGGCCTCCTGCTTCCAGCGGCGCCGGCCGAGCGTCCTCACGTCCGTGATCGTGCGATCTCGCGCGCGCGACCGCGGCCGACGCCGAGACACCCTCGCGGTCTTGGACGGTGGAACCACGACCGTCGCGTCACGCATCCCCGCCGCTTCGTAGAACGCGACCGTATCGTAGGCCGCGTCAGCGGTCACCCGTGCGATCTCATCGTCGACCGTCTCAATGAGGTCGATGCCAATGGTCGCGGCATCCACCGTCGGCTCGGTCAGCGCGTGAGCGACGATCACGCCCGCTCGATCAACAGCAAGATGCAGCGTCTTCCAGCCTCGGTGGCCGCGTCCACCGTGTTGCACCGCCGCCCATTCGCCTTCGCCCACAATCGACCGTCCCGTGCTGTCGACGATGAGATGGATGGGTCCTCTCGATGGGATGCGGCGGAATGCAACCGCGAGAGATTGACTTCGTCGGGAGAGCGTGGTGTGGTCGGGGGCTGCGAGATCGACACCCATCAACGACAAGACCGACCGCAAGAAGCCTTCCGCTTGGCGCAAGGGCACCCGGAAGACAAGGCGGAGCGTCAACGCCGTCTCGATCGCACAGTCCGAGAACGTCTTCGGCGCGCCTGGTCGACCGGACGGCGACGGGCGCCACGCGTCCGTGGCGTCGGCAGAGAGCCACAGCGTCACGTCCCCTCGCTGGACCAAGGCCTGCTCGTACGCTGACCAATTCCCCACGCGATACTTCGTCTTGTACTTCGGATGGACCTTTGATCTCATGTCGAGATCGTGCACCCGCAGCGGTCACCGTGGCCAGAGAGCCTACAGCTGCCTCGTCGCAGCCGAAGGGTTGTGCACCAACGCGAGTATCTGGGGCGGCAGCGCAACTGCACGGGCTACCACTTGTGGGCACGCGGGTCCTGCGTCAGCACCGTCGGTGTGGCGGGTCCTGCGCCCTAGCAGCCCGTGGTGAAAGTCCTTCGTCATAGGGATCGACACGATTGACCGCTCGTACTACACTTCGGGCATGGCGATGGGCAAACGACGGCGCCGGGCGCGCCAATCGACGATGTGGGTGGCCACCGCAGATTTGCCGAAGAGCGCAGGGCACCCGTTTTACGAGCGCCTGAATCGCACGCTCGACGAGGCGGGCTTCGATGCCTTCGTCGAAGCGCAGTGCGCGGCGTTCTACGCCGACGGGGTCGGCCGGCCGAGTCTGGCGCCGGGCCGCTATTTCCGGCTGCTGCTGCTCGGCTACTTCGAAGGCCTGGACTCGGAGCGGGCGATCGCGTGGCGCGCCGCCGACTCGCTGAGCATCCGCGAGTTTCTGGACTTCGCGCTGCACGAGGCCCCGCCCGACCACTCGACGCTGTCGCGCACCCGGCGCCTGATCGACCTCGAGACGCACCAGGCCGTGTTCACGTGGGTGTTGCAGCGTCTGGCCGACGCCCACCTCGTCCAGGGGTACACGATCGGGATCGATGCGACGACGCTGGAAGCCAACGCGGCGATGCGAAGCATCGTGCGCCGGGACACGGGCGAGGGGTACGACGCGTGGCTGACCCGACTGGCCGAGGCCTCCGGCATCGCGACGCCGACGCGCGCCGAGCTGGCCCGCTTCGACCGGACACGCAAGAAGAAGGGGTCGAACGACGACTGGACGAACCCGCACGATCCCGACGCGAAGATCACGAAGATGAAGGACGGGCGGACGCATCTGGCCCATACTGCCGAGCACGCGGTCGACCTGGAGACGGGGGCCATTGTGGGCGTGACGGTGCAGGACGCGGACGAGGGCGACACGACGACGATGGTCGAAACCCTCATCACCGCGGCGGAACAGGTCGAAGCGGTCGGCGCCGCCGGGATTGTCGAGTTCGTGGGCGACAAGGGGTATCACAGCAACGAGACGATGGTCGGGTGTGCCGCGATCGGGGTGCGGAGTTACGTGTCGGAGCCGGATCGCGGGCGGCGCACGTGGAAGGGCAAGGCGGGGGCGCGCGCGGCGGTGTATGCCAATCGGCGGCGGATTCGGGGCGCGCGCGGGCGACGGCTGCTGCGACAGCGCGGCGAACTGCTGGAACGGCCCAACGCGCATCTCTATGAGACCGGCCGGATGCGCCGGGTGCATCTGCGCGGGCATCCCAATATCCTCAAGCGCGTGCTCGTCCACGTCTCCGGGTTCAATCTGGGACTCCTCATGCGGCAGCTGACGGGCGTCGGTACGCCGCGGAGCCTCCAAGGCCGCGCGGCCGCCGTGTTCGGCGCTTTGATCGCCGGTCTCAGTTGCCTCTGGACCCTCGTATCGCGCTTCCTGGGCACCAGAGGCGCGCGATCGCCCGGATTGGTCGTGTAGCGACCCTGTGACACGGTGTCACGAACACCTACCCATCGATTTACGAAGAGCCCCTTCTACCACGGGCTGCTAGGGTTTTCTTGGACACTTGATTGCGAGAGAGTTCTCGCAGGAGGAGTGTCGAGATGAGGAAGCACGTTGAGGAATCGGTGGCGACCGGCGTGGCCGCCGGGCACGGCCGTGGGGGTCGGTTCTCGGCCGGGCGCAAGCGTGAGGTAGTGATGCGTCTGTTGCGCGGGGAGGACCTCGAGTCCGTGTCGCGGGCGGTGGGGATCACGGCGGCGCGGGCGTCGCACTGGCGGGCTCAGTTTCTGGCTGCGGGGCAGGCGGGCCGAAAGAGCCGCGCACCGGATGCTCGGGACGACGACCATCGTCGGCTGCAGGCCAAGATCGGCGAGCTGCTGATGGAGACCGAGTTACTGTACGCGAAGGTGGACCAGCTGGAGGCCGGCGGCCCTTTGGCCCGGCGGAGGTCGACGCGATGAGTGGCGCCCAGTCGATCTCCACCCGTCGGGCGTCTGGCGTGCAGCGGGTCTGCCGCGTGTGGCACCGCGCCCGCTCCAGTGTGTATGCGCGGCGGCAGGCGACACGGTCTCCTGCACTGTGTCGTCGCCGCGGGCCGATCGGCGCTGCCCCGGACGACGTCCTGGTGGCCCACATTCGCCGGGTGCTCGAAGCCGCGCCGTTTCATGGCGAGGGCTACCGAAAAGCCTGGGCGAAGCGGCGGGTCGCGGGGATGCGCACCTCGAAGGAGCGGGTGCGCCGGTTGATGCGCGAGCACGACCTCCAAGCCCCGCCGCGCGCGGGCCACGCGCATGGGCCGACGGCGCACGACGGGACCATCACCACCGAGGCGCCCGACGTGATGTGGGGCACAGACATGACGGCCACCGTGACGGTCGCCGAGGGGGCGGCCTGCGTCTTCGTGGCCGTCGATCACTGCGCGACCGCATGCATCGGGCTCCATGCCGCCAAGCGCGGGACCCGCTTCGAGGCCCTGGAGCCGATCCGCCAGGGCATCCGCGAACGCTTCGGGGGCATCGGCGAAGGCGTGGCCCGTGGGCTGCGGCTGCGTCACGACCACGGGTCGAACTACTTGGCCGACGATTTTCAACAGGAGGTCGCGTTCTTCGGCATCGAAAGCTCCCCGAGCTTCGTGCGGGAGCCCGAAGGCAACGGCGTCGCGGAGCGCTTCATCCGCACGCTGAAGGAGAATCTGTTGTGGGTGCGGAGCTTCGAGACGATCGAGGAGCTCCGCCTGGCCTTGCTCGAGTTCAAGCGGACGTACAACGAGCAGTGGATGCTGGAGAAGTACGACGACCGAAGCCCGGCCCAGGTGCGACGCGACCTCCTCGGGCTGGACGCGGCGGCGTAGAAGCGAATACCGTCAAACCACTGTCCAAGAACCCTGAGGCGGTACACGGAAGAGGTCATCCGCGATTACATCCGGAAGCAGGAAGCAGACGAGAAGAAACAGGAGAAACTGGCACTTGGCTCATCGAAGGCCCCTTCGAGGGGCCTTCCTCATACCGCCCCCTCAGGGGGCGGTAGCTGATTTAAAGAGAATTCAAGTCGAAGGCTACGCCTGTTGTGGGGTTCGCCCTGTCCTGGTGATCGTGAGGCCACGCCACGATTCATGCCGTCACAGACCCACCGCTAGCCCTCCTATCGTGGACTGCTATGTCGACCGTCGCCTCGCCGCGGCGCGTGCTTCCCGTTTCTGTTTCTCGCGCGTCGCTAACGCTCGCAGTCGTGCCTTCAGCGCGACGCCCTGCTGCTCTGACTCTGGCCGGGATGCCATCCAGGCCTTGAGTGGCGCGCTGCTTGCTCATCTGCGCTTCCAGCGCCGCGTCAGTGAACCGCTTTAACCGAGAAAATCCGCCAGTAACACCAACCCGCTAGCCCCCAGACGAAGCAGAGCGAACCCACCATGAGGATCCAACCAGCGATCGTCATCTCTTACCTCCCGTGCTTGCGCCGGCCTGGGGCTCCCAAACCGGAGCCGACTCTTGACCATCGAGGTCCAGCCCCCGGTCACGCCAGCGTTTCTCGCCGATGTGTACACACGACGCCAAGGCGACAAAGACGACCACGATCAGAGCGAGCGCGAGTTGAGCCAGCGGTTCCTGGCGAATCTGCGTGATCGAGGCGGGCAGGTTCGTTACACAAAAGGCGATCAACACCACCAGCAAATACGCTGGCGCGACGAACTTCAGGATAAGTCTGAAGACCCTTGCGATCTGGATTTGTGATCCCTCGTGAATCTCATCCCAGCCGGCGTCGATCCCGAAGACCCAGCTGAACGCGATGATCTCGATCGTCGCCATCACCAGGATCAGGAACGTTCCGACCCAGAAGTCGAGGGTGCTCCAGAAGACGCTGCCCTCCGTGTAGTAGATCACCAGGAACGAGCCGACGAGGCAGATGGCCACGACGTACAAAGTGCCACGCACCCGGTCGAGGCCGAGGCTCTCTCGTAAGAAGGCGAGCGCAGGCTGATACATGGAGACTGAACTCGTCACCGCGGCCAGGAACAGCATGAAGAACCAGACCGCACCGACCAACGGTCCGATCGCGCCCATCTGCGCGAAGACGACCGGTAGCGTCTGGAAGCCGAGGCCGAACGTGCCTGTGCTCACTGCCGCGATTGTGCCGGTCAGTCCGAGGAAGACGAAGGAGGCCGTCAGCGTGATCAGACCACCGAAGCCAACCTCGAACACCTCGTTGGTGGCAGCAGCGGTCAGCCCCGAGAGCGCGACATCATCCTTTGGCCGCACATACGAGGCGTAGTTGATGATGATGCCGAAGCCGACCGAAATACTGAAGAAGATCTGGCCAGCGGCAGCAAGCCACGTCTGCGGATTGCCGAGCGCCGTAAAGTCGGGATTCCACATATAGGCGAGGCCGTTCATCACGTTCTGGTCGGGGAGCGACGGATCCGGTGTTCCGAGCGTGAGGACCCGGATCAGCACGACCACCGCGCACACGGCCATCAGTGGCATCGCGAAAGAAACGAATCTCTCGATACCCTTCGAGAGGCCGCGGAGGATCAGGAAGATATTCAAGCCGAACGTCACCGCCCAGAAGACGATCGTCGGAACTCCGAGCGATCCGAAGATGAAGCCGTTTTCGCTGGTTCCTGAAAAATCGTTGTAAAACTGAGTGGAGGCTCTGGCCTGATCTGCGATGGGCATCGATGCATCGACCACTGGCGATCCGGTCGAGTAGGCATAGAAGTAGCCCAAACACCACGCCGCAATGAACGTGTAGTAGAAGGACACTGCGAGGGGGATCACGACGCCGAGTACGCCCGCGTACCGCCAGGCTCTTCCCTTGCCGATGACCCCCAAAATGGCAGGCGCCGAGTGGAACCCCTTCCTGCCGGCATACCGGCCCATCGCCCACTCAGCCAAGCAGATCGGGATGCCCAAGAAGATCAGCGCACAGAAGTAGGGGATCAAGAAGGCGCCGCCGCCGTTGGCCGCCGCCTGACCCGGGAAGCGTAGGAAGTTGCCGATCCCGACCGCGGACCCGGAGACGGCGAGGACAACGCCGAGCCGGGACCCCCACTGCTCTTGAGCAACGACAGGTAAGCTCGGCATGGTCTATCCCTCCCCTCAAGAGACACCGTGCGCTGGTGTGACGAATCATTAAACCGAGATTTCCGTTTTGCCTGCCATGGATGGCCCCTATTTATACACCCGAGAGCCGCCGAGCCCTACACGGTGTTAACTCAGGTGGGCGAGGGTGCGGCCGAGGCGGTCGAGCTTCCAGACGACGAGCACGTCGCCCGTCCGGAGCGCGCGCACGCAACGGTCGAGTCCAGGTCGGTCGTGTACGCCGGACGCGAAGTCCTGGTAGACGTGGACGGCGTCGACGCCCGCAGCGCTGCAGGTACAGCGACTGGGAGCCGTCTGCCTTCGAGCCGCGGGCGTAGCCGATCAGCCTGTATCGTAAACGGCCGTTTAGGACAGGCGGGCGAGAGCGCCGTCCGGCGCGCGCCGCCGTGTGTCGTATCCCGTGTCTGATTCTATGTCTTGCATACGTCGAGCAAAAGAGCATGGCGCAGAGAACCGTTCTGACACGCCGGCAGCGGTCGGCCCTGTTTTCTCTTCCGCCACGTGAGGCGGACGCTCCCGGAGGGGTGGCGCGCGGCACGCCGTAGTAAGCTCGGTCCGCATGAGACGAACGCTGAAGCTCTCGCTGTGGCTGCCGATCGGCGTGGTCGTTCTGTCGGTGATCCGCTTCGGCTTCGACCCGAGTTTCTCGACCGGTTTCGTCCCGATGCTGTTCTCCCTGCCCGCGATGGTCATCGGACTCGTCTTCGCCTGGCCTGGCGGCATCCCGCTGACGCGCGCCCTGGAGCGGCTGCATCCGGTTTCCCGGCCGGCGACATACGCCTGCGCGGCCGTACTTTGTCCACTCTCGGTGGGCGCCGCCACCATCGGCGGTCTGTTCGGACCGCCCGGCATCTGGATCTACGCCGGGATCGTCTCGCTCCCGGCGTGGCTGGTGCTGTGGCTCCTGCGGTGGCGCGCCCGCCGTCTTGAGCTTCTTTAGCTCTCGGAGACAGTCGGTCCGGAAGGCGTCTGTCGAACGTCGCGCGGGTGGTGGGCCGCCTTGGGCGGTCGCGCCTGCTCCGGCGTTTGTGCTGCTCGACCGCGCGGACGAGCGCCCGCCTGACCACGTGCCCACAGCTGATGTGGTCCGCGCGCGCGATCGTGTCGAGCAGGGCAACGAGGCGTCAGGGGACGTGCGCCCCGAGCGTCTGATTGCTGATGAGTTGGGGTCGTCCCGGTGGAGTGGCCATTAGATCCAAGACTCAAACACTTGAATCGGTTCTGTTGCAACTTCGGGCCGGCGACTTCAGGATGGACGGTCTTTGACAACGACTGGACCGGATCCCCATCATGCCCAGCGATAATCCGTTCAAATGGCGTCAGTTCGAACCAGGACTCATCCTCCTGTGTGTTCGGTGGTACTTGCGGTATGCCGTGAGTTACCGCGACCTCGAGGAAATGATGCGCGAGCGGGGCCTGTGTGTCGACCATACGACGATCTATCGATGGGTGCAGCGCTATGCGCCGGAGATCGACAAGCGGTGCCGGCCATTTCTGAGACGCACCACGGATTCGTATCGAATCGACGAGACGTACGTGCGTGTCGGCGGGGCCTGGCACTATCTTTACCGGGGCGTTGATTCCAACGGTGACACGCTGGATTTCTTGCTCCGGGCCACGCGCGACAGGAATGCGGCCATCGCGTTCTTCCGCAAGACGGTCGGTGCGTCTCATACGACGTCCCCTCGCGTCGTGAACGTGGACAAGAACCCCGCTTACCCGATCGCGTTCGAGGCCATCAAACACGAGGGATTTTTCCGACCACGTTCGTCTCTCCGCCAATGCAAGTATCTGAACAACGTCATCGAGCAGGACCATCGATTCATCAAACGCCGTACCCGGCCGATGCTGGGGTTCAAGCGGTTCACCACGGCGTGGCGGACCGTCCGCGGTATCGAGATAATGCATGCGCTCCGCAAGGGGCAGGCGCTGTGGATGGCGAAGGGCGACGTGGTCGGTCAGACGCGGCTGATCCACAAGGTGTTCGGATTGGCCGTGTAGCGAGGTCCACCCAACGGACTCTCGCGCGTGATCCCAAACGTTGCAACAGAACCGATGAAGGGATGGCCCGCGACGCTTGGCTGGAAACAGTGGCAGAACTTGATGACCTCGGCATCGATGACGCGAACCTCACCGTCGAGGAGATGCAGGAGGTCTTCTTGGCGTTCGTCGCCCACACTATCGAAGCGCGTCTCTTCCAGGACATCGGCGTCAACGGCCTGAAGATCGCGCCGGACCTGGCTGCAATCGAGGCCTTTGAGATGCAGTTCAGAACCTACATTCGCCGTTCCGTCCGCGACTCCTGCTCAGGTGACCTCACCGGGCTCGCGACACTCTCTGACCACCAAATAATGACGATCGTCGACCGGACATACCGGGAGGCCTGGGACCTTCTGGTGGCCTGGGGAGATGCCCCGGGATGAGAAGGCACAGCATCATCGCTCGGCTCGGTCCCGCGGACACGGCACCAATCGCCCTCCAGATGACGGCCTCTGTCGAAACTGAACTACGTTTCATCGACGGCTATCGACGGCTGGCCTTCGGGCTCGGACAGATGACAGATCAACTATCCGACCGTGGCGTCCTACCGTCGGAGGTTGCCCTTGACCTTGCCATCATAGCGGCTTCAATGACCGCCGCGGACACGCGGATTTCACGTACAGACGACTCCCAGGACACCTGGACACGCGAGATCGATCTTCACGTCCCGGTCCGCAACGTAGTGTTGTGGACACCGCTGTCAGGTCTCCTTGAACAGACGCTGAAGTTCCTGACTGGCGATCGGTGGCGTGTCTTCTTCCGAGAACGCCATCCCGACTATACGAACCTCATCATAAGACCGCGCAACCTGACGCCGCCGCCCTTTGGTTGTGTCTGCCTGTTCTCGGGAGGCCTTGACAGCTTCATTGGTGCGGTCGACCTGCTTCAGGAAGGGCAGACCCCACTCTTCGTGAGCCACTACTGGGATATCAGCACGAGTTCGCAGGAGCTCTGTGCACAGCGGCTCGGTGTTGTGTACGGCGATATGGCACCGCGCCATGTCCGTGCACGTATAGGCTTCGACAGCAACGACTTCGATCACGAGATGGCGACCGAACCGACCACGCGGGGACGGTCATTCCTGTTCTTCGCGCTGGCGGCGCTTGCCGCTAGTGGGCTGGAAAATGCGCCCGTGATCTACGTTCCCGAAAACGGCCTCATCTCTCTCAACGTGCCCCTCGACCCACTTCGTGTTGGCGCCTGGAGCACCCGGACAACACACTCCTTCTATATGGCGCGTTGCCAGGACCTGATCCGGAGGCTAGGAATCCCGGCACGGTTCGAGAATCCGTACCGCTTCATGACGAAGGGTGAGATGCTTTCGGAATGCCGGAACACCGCCGTCGTACGGCAGCATGTGGATGACACCATATCCTGTTCATCAATTACGAAAGCGCGATGGCAGGGTCTCTCGCCTAGGCAATGCGGATTCTGCGTACCCTGTCTCATACGAAAGGCTGCAATCGACTCGGTATTCGGCGCCGATCCCACCACCTACACGATTGCCGACCTCCGTGCAGTGCCGCGCAACTCCCGGAGCCCGGTGGGTGAACATGTTCGTGCCTTTCAGATGATGGCTCGGCGCCTGGCTCGGCGCCCGGAGCTCGCGCACATTCTGATTCGCAAGTCAGGACCGCTATCTGATTACGCCGAAGACGAGATTGAACAATACGCCGGTGTCTTCCGGCGTGGCATAGCGGAGGTTGCGGGCATCACAGACGGCGTGAGGGTCGTTCCCCAATGAGCACGGCGTTACGAGTCACGGGATTCGATTTCCACTGTCATATCGATCTCTTTCCCGACCCGGCAGCACTCGTGGAAGAGTGTGACAAGGAGCGAATCCTCTTACTCGCCGTGACGACGACCCCCCTCGCCTGGACCCAGAACCGTCGCTGGGCGGCCGACAGCCAGTACGTCCATGCTGCCGTCGGGCTGCACCCCGAGTTGGTCGGAGAGCGGCATCATGAAATCGAGCAGCTTGAGAAGATTCTTGCTGAGTCGCCCTTTATCGGGGAGATCGGTCTCGACGGCAGTCCAAAGTACCGGGAGAGCTGGGAGACGCAGAAACAGGTCTTCGCTCGCACTCTGTCTGCCGCGCAACGGCTGGGTGGCCGTGTGGCCAGCATTCACAGCCGGCGCGCCACTGTTGAAGTGCTGCGATGCATCGGAGAGCACACGACGGCGGATCGCGTCCTTCCCATCCTGCACTGGTTCTCAGGCGCGGGTTCACTCGCTGAACAAGCGCTTAGTCTCGGTTGTTACTTCTCAGTCAACCACCACATGCTGGTCAGCCCTTCCGGGTTGAAACTCGTCCGCAGCTTGCCACTAGACAGGCTTCTGACCGAGACAGACGCCCCGTTCACCGCTGTAAACGGGCGCAAGAGTGCTCCGCCAGATGTAACCGCGACAGCCGCACGACTCGCAAGTACTCGTGATGTCTCGTCTCAGGAAATGAGACGGATACTCTCCACGAACGCGAGGACGGTGTTTGCGTTCGCCGGCATCGATGTCTCCTTCGAAAGGGACGAATCCTCCTGAGCCCGGTCTGATCAGAGGCTGTGGGTGGCGAATTACTAATCTGCCCCGCAATCCGTTGAGATATCCGGTCTTGTGATGGCCTTGGTGCATGGCTCGGAGCTACGGGAAAGGTCCCCCGTCCCCGAGAGGGGGTCACGCCACTCGGTAACTGTCGGGCATGCCGAGACGAGTCATGGTGTTGAGGACCCGGCAGGCGAGTTGCACCTCCACCCGTTGCCCCGCCAACGTGCGACTCGTCATGGCTCGGCCGATGATCGTCTTGTATCGATAGATCGTGTTTCTCGACCATGGCGCGCCTGCTATAGCCTGATCTCTTGGGCCACTCGCGGCGGCCGAGTTTGTTGATGGCGCGGACGTTCCGGTTCCTCTCCTTCAACGCGGCCGACGGTCGTGGACTCAGCTGGGCGTTGCGTCCAGGTGGAATGCACACTCGGACGGCTCGCCCGTCACCCTGTGCGTGAGCCGCCTCGTAGACACGCTCGGTGTCGTACGCGCTGTCTGCAGAAACCGAGGCCACGCGCTGGTCGATCTGACCAAGCAGGGTGGGAGCCTGCGCGCCATCGCGCACGCGACGAGACGTCAGAGCTGAGGCGACGATCTCACCCGTGCGGGCATCGACGGCGACGTGCAGCTTCCGCCACGCCCGGTGCTTCGGTGGCTTACGGAGATGGCCCACGTGAATCCGGAGCCCCGTACTGTCGATCAGCACGTGGACGGGTCGATCGCCCGCGCCCGTGTAGAACGGAATCGCACCGAGCCTCCGAGTGCGCCGGGAGAGCGTCGTGTGATCCGGAACGGGAAGATCCACCTGGAGGTGATCGGCCAGTGACCGCAGGAAGCCTTCAGTCTGACGGAGCGGTAGATGAAAGACCATGCGGATCGTCAGCGCCGTCTCGATCGCGATATTCGCGTAGACGCGTTGCCCCCCGGGTTCGCCACTGGATGGAGCACGCCAGGTCTTGATGGCGTCCTCCGACAACCAGATGGTTAGGTCACCACGGCGACGGAGGCCTGCCTCGTATTCTGGCCAGTTGCGAACCCGGTAGGGAGACTTGGCGTACGTGTACTGGCTGCGTTTCGGATACTTCACGAGTGGCGGCTCCGGATCGAGGGCAGGCTGAGAATGATGCACCCAACCGTAGATCAGGAGCCATGCACCAAAGCCCTTCAGAGTCCGACGGTCAGCGAAGGCAGAGAGGGGTGTCTGTCTCTGTGAAGGTCAGGACTTGCCTGTCAGGGGAATCGCGGCGCGGATGCGGACGCACACGGAAGATCGCCGATGGCAGCAGTCGCCCCGGCGACGCACAGCACGTGCCGCTAGGCGCCGCAGGGTTTGGCTATCCTTATGTCACGGTCGCGTAGTGTGCCATTAGAGCGCTTTTCAAATAGGCCTTGTACTACCTGGGGCGGTCGTGGTACTTCTGCGCGCACGGATGCAGGAGGACTGATGCGTGCCTATTCGATGGATCTGCGAGAGCGGGTGCTACTCGACAGCGATGCCGGAATGAAGGCGGCCGATGTGGCGGCGAAGTACCGCGTGAGCGGGTCGTGGGTGCGGCTATTGAAACAGCGACGGCGCGAAACGGGCGAGGTGGCGCCTCGCGTCCAGCGACATGGACGGCGCTGCATGCTCGAGCCGCACCTGCACACCTTGGCCGATCTGATTGCGGCGCAACCGGATCGCACGCTGGCTGAGCTGAAGGACGCCCTCGCCACGCCCGCGAGTGTGCCGACGGTCTGGCGCGCCGTACGGGCCCTTGGCCTGACCGTTAAAAAAAACGGTCCGCCCGTCCGAACACGATCGGCCTGACGTCGCGGCAGCGCGGGTCGCGTGGCACGCGGCGGCGCCGACCTGGGACGTCGCCCACCTCGTGTTTCTGGACGAAACCGGCATCACCAACAATCTGCTTCGGCGGTACGGCCGGGCACCGCGTGGCGCGCGCGTCCACGACCACGCCCCCTGCGGGCGCCGGCAGACCAGCACGTTTCTCGCCGCGTTGCGGGTCACAGGGCTGACCGCACCGGGGGTCTTCGACGGCGCAATCGATGGCGAGAGCTTCCGCGCTTACATCGAACAGATCCTGGTGCCGACTCTGCAGCCAGGCGACATCGTCATTGCCGACAACCTCGGGGCCCACAAGGTCGCCGGCATCCGGCGGGCTATCCAGGCCGCCGGGGCCACCCTCTGGTACTTGCCACCCTATAGCCCGGACCTCAATCCCATCGAGCTCTGCTTCGCGAAGCTCAAGGCCCTCGTTCGCACCGCACGCTGTCGCAGCAGTGAGACGCTCTGGCCGTTCCTTGGTACCTGTCTCGAGCGCTTCAGCTCTGACGAATGCCGCAACTATTTTCGGCACTGCGGGTACTCAGCCGCCACACGGTCATGAAAAGCGCTCTAATGGGCCGACGCTGATTCGTCAGACTTTGGCCGATTTTTGGCACACTCCGCGATTTCGCGCTAGGATACGCACGGCGCCGATTCTCGAGAACGGCGACCGCAGTGCTCGGTTCCCCGGACGTTCTTGAGAGGACCTGATCGATGCGACAGGTACCTGCACACAGCGCCACCCCGCTCGGCATCGTGGGGAGCGGCCGCGTGGCCCGCCACTTCCATCATTACTTCACCCTGCTCGGCCTCCCAGTCTGCGTGTGGTCGCGGCGCGAGGGGACTCGCTCGCCACCCGACGCGCTTGCTTCCTGCCGGACCGTTCTGCTGCTGATTCGTGACGCGGCGATCGGCCCCTTCGTCGACGCCTGGCCGGCACTGCAGGAGAAGCGTCTGGTCCATTGCTCCGGGAGCCTCGTCACACCGGCCGCCGAAGGGGCACATCCTCTCATGACGTTCGGCCCGACGCTTTATGATCTGGCCGACTACCGCGCGGTGCCGTTCGTCCTCGACGCCGGGGGCACTCCGTTTACGGAGCTCTTCCCGGACCTCCCGAATCCGTCATTCACGATCCCAGCGACGGAGCGCCCGTACTATCACGCCCTCTGCGTGATGGCCGGTAACTTCTCAACCATTCTCTGGGTGAAGCTCTTCGAGGAACTCGAACGGCGTTTCGATATTCCGGCGTCTGCTGCGCATCCGTACCTCGCCCGCGTGGCAGCCAACGTGAAGGCCGACGCCGGTCAGGCTCTCACCGGTCCATTCACCCGCGGCGACGCGCAGGCGATCGCCGCGAACCTAACGGCGCTCGACGGGGACCCCTTTCATTTGGTCTATGCCGCGTTCACGAGGGTCTATGACCAGCGTTCGTGACTTCGCCCGCTTCAAGGCGGAGGGACGCCGGATTTCGATGGTCACCGCTTACGACGCCTGGTCCGCGAGGCTCATCGCGCGGTCGGCCGTGGATGCCGTGCTCGTCGGAGACTCGGCGGCGATGGTGATGCACGGCCACCCGACGACGCTGCCAGCGACCGTGCGACTCATGGCCTTGCACACACGTGCCGTCGCGACGTCTGTCGGCGGGAAGTTCCTGACGGCCGATCTGCCGTTCCTGTCGTGTCGGAAAGGTCTCAGTGCGGCGATGACGGCTGTGGGTGCCCTCATGACGAGCGGGGCGCACGCGGTGAAAGTGGAAGGGGTGGACGGCCACGAAGAAATCATCCGGCACATTGTGGGGTCCGGCGTGCCCGTGATGGGGCACATCGGTCTGACACCGCAGTCGGTCAACCAGCTCGGGGGGTTTCGGGTGCAGGGACGGACCGACGCGGACGCGGCGACGCTCATCCGCCAAGCGCGTACTCTCGAGGAGCTGGGGTGTTTCTCGATCGTGCTCGAGTGCGTGCCGGCGGCACTCGCGGCCTCCATCACCTCGGAGTTGCAGCTCCCCACGATCGGCATTGGAGCCGGAGCTGGGACTGACGGGCAGGTGCTCGTGCTCCAGGATCTCTGGGGAGTGGATTCGAGACCGTCCCCACGATTCGTGCGGCGGTACCTCGACGGCGCATGCGTCTTGACCAACGCGCTCAATCGGTATGACGCCGACGTCAAGGGCGCCCGGTTCCCAGGTCCAGAGGAACGCTACTCGTCATGACCGTTTTCGAGTCGCCCTCCTGGTGGCGCGGCCAGCGCCGTACCCACGTCCGCGCAGGGCTGACACTCGGCTTCGTCCCGACGATGGGTGCGCTTCACGAAGGACACGTGTCGTTGGTGCGCCGTTGCCGGGCGGAGAACGACCTGACGCTCGTCAGCATCTTCGTCAACCCAACGCAGTTTGACGACCCGGCCGATCTGGCGACATACCCCCGAATGCATGAGACCGATCTGGTCACCCTCAAGGCCGAAGGGGTGGACTTCGTGTTCCTCCCGCGCGAGCCGGATCTCTACGCGGACGACTACCGATACCGCGTCACGGAGATCGGACTCTCGACGGTCTTGGAAGGGGCCTCCCGGCCCGGACACTTCAACGGCGTCCTGACGGTCGTGTTCAAGCTGTTGCAGATCATCTCAGCCGATCGCGCCTACTTCGGCGAGAAGGATTGGCAGCAGCTGACGCTCGTCCGCGGGATGGTTGAGGCGTTCTTCCTCTCCACGACGATCGTCGCATGTGCCACGGTGCGCGAGAAGGACGGCCTGGCCGTCAGCTCACGGAACCGCCGTTTGCTACCCGCGGACCGAAAACGGGCGTCCCGGTTCTTCCGCGCCCTGTCAGTCGCGCCGACAGCAGCGGCGGCGGCCCGCGATCTGCGGGCGTCGGGCTTTGCCGTGGACTACGTCGAAGACCGGGACGGGCGCCGGCTGGGAGCCGTCCGTCTCAGTGATGTTCGGCTCATCGACAACGTACCTCTTGGAGACCACTCATGATCCTGACGCTCGACGTTGGCAACAGCCAGATCTTCGGCGGGGTGTTCGAGGATGGCGACCTCACGCTTCGGTTTCGGAGGGCCGCCGAGCCCTCTCTCTCGTCGGACGAGCTAGGCCTCTTCCTGCGGAGTGTGCTTCGGGAGAACGATAGCGATCCGTCGAGTGTCGAGCAGATCGCACTCTGTTCCGTCGTTCCAGAGCTCATCTACTCGCTGCGGAGCTGCTGCCGAAAGTACTTCGGCCTCGATCCGTTCATCCTGCAAGCGGGAGTGAAGACGGGGCTGAAGATCCGCTATCGCAACCCCCTCGAAGTGGGTCCCGACCGCATCGCCAACGCCATCGGGGCTCTGCACCTGTATCCCGATCGCAACCTGATCATCGTCGACTTCGGCACCGCCACGACCGTTGACGTGGTGCGGGCCACGCGTGACTACCTCGGTGGGATCATCCTGGCGGGACCACGGATCGCCATGGAGGCGCTCGAGAAAAACACCGCGCGTCTGCCGACGGTAGAAATCGTTCCAGGGGCCGAACTGATCGGCCGATCGACGGTCGAGAGCATCCAGTCCGGGCTCTACTTCGGCACCCGGGCGGTCGTGAAGGGGTTGACGCATGAGATCCGCCAGCAGGCGTTCAGAGGCGAGCCGGCCGTGGTGATTGGCACCGGGGGGCTCTCGCGTCTCTTCGAGCAGGAAGAGGTGTTTGATGTGCTGCTTCCCGACCTCGTCCTCCTCGGCCTCGCGCGCGCCCTAGCGCTCAACGATGGGGCCAGCCAACAGTGGAAGGCTCCGGCAACGGAGGTGGCTCGGTAGGGAGAAGACACCACGGCAAGCCAGAACGGTGCCGCGACAGTGACTTGCCACAATCGCCAGCAGGCGGGGTGACGCGATTCGGTAACCAGGCCTCTCTGCACTGGGAGCGGACGTACGGCTGGCGAGACTTTGGAGGACGAATGAAACTGCGAATCATGTGCAAGTCGAAGATTCATCACGCGGTCGTGACCGCGGCCGACCTGGAGTACGTGGGCAGCGTCGGTATCGATGCGTCGCTAATGGGTCTGACGGGAATCGTTGAGGGCGAGCAAGTCTCTCTGTGGAATATCAACAACGGGCAGCGCATCGAAACATATGCGATTCCGTTGCCAGCGGGCACGGGCCACATCGTCGTCAACGGTGCGGCGGCACGGCATTTCCAGCCAGGGGACCGCGTCATCATCGTGGCGTTTTGTCTCACCGATGAGCCGGTGGCGCCGCGGATGATCGTCGTCGATCAGCAAAACCAGTTCGTGAAGAATCTGACTGACAATGCTTCGGCTTCGACCAGAACTCGACAGCTTACGGGAACAGCGTCGCAGGATCGCTCCTGAGTAATCGCCAAGGTTTAGTAATCCGCCGATTCGTGGATAGCTAACGACTACGGCGTAAGGTACGTTTAATCGGCCGACCACCCCTGCGGGGGTATTGTCAAGTTAACTCTCCGCCCGGCACAATGCCGTGATGAACACTCGCCGGCCCCGCTACCTTCGGCATCGTTTTCCGCCCGAGATCATCAGCCATGCCGTCTGGCTGTACCACCGATACTGCCTGAGCTTCCGGGATGTTGAGGATCTGCTGGCCGAACGAGGCTTCATCGTGTCGTACGAAACCGTGCGACAGTGGTGCGGGAAGTTCGGCCCCGACTACGCTCGGCAGTTGAAGCGACGACAAGGTCGACTCGGAGATACGTCGTAAGGTGCGTTTAATCGGCCGAGGTTAGGTCAGTGTTGGTCGAGTCTCCCAAGTAGTCTCAGGCCATGCCGCCTGCGCTGCAGTTCCTTGTCCTCACGTTCGCTGGCTGGTGAACCGCCACCAAGACGATCTGATCGATTATCTCCGGGAGGAGAATCAGGTCCTCCGGGAGCACCTGGGCCCTCGGCGGCTTCGCCTGACCGATGCCCAACGCCGTCGACTCGCCGTGCGCGGCCAGAAACTTGGACGGCGAGTCCTAGCGCAGGTCGCTGGCATCGTCACACCGGACACGATTCTCCGCTGGTACCGGAGACTGATCGCCCAGACATACGACGGCAGCGCCCGCCGCGGTCGAGGCCGGCCCATGACGCGACAAGACGTGGCCGCCCTCGTGGTCCGGATGGCGGGCGAGAATCCCCAGTGGGGGTACACCCGGATCCGCGGGGCGCTCTCGAACCTCGGCCACGAGATCGCCCGGACCACGGTGAAGCGGATCCTGCACGACCACGGAATCGACCCGGCTCCCGAGGGGCGCCGGCGCATGCCCTGGAAGACGTTCCTGCAGGCGCACTGGGAGGGCCTCGCGGCCTGCGACCTGTTCACCGTCGAGGTGCTCACGCTGACCGGGCTCCGGCGGTACCTGGTCTTCTTCGTGATCAGGCTGCAGTCCCGCCGCGTGACCATCGCCGGGATCCATCCGCAGCCGTACGGCGCGTGGATGGAGCAGATGGCCCGCAATCTGACGGACCCGGTCGATGGCTGTTTGCGACGCGCCCGCTATCTGATTCACGACCGCGACCCGCTCTACACGCGGGTCTTTGGCGAGATTCTAGAGGGCGGGGGTGTCCAGGCGATCCGGCTCCCGCCGAAGAGTCCCAATCTCAACGCCTATGCCGAGCGGTTCGTCCGCTCTATTAAAGAGGAGTGTCTCAGTCGCGTCGTCCCCGTAAGGTGCGATTAATCGGCCGGCCATTCCCAGGATCACAAGGCTTGATATCTCAACGGCCTGCGGGAAGGATTAGCAATTCGCCACCCAGACGTTGACGATCAGCTCACGCTTGCTGGACGTCTGGCGCCGGCGGGGCGCAGACGCTCGAGGTGGGCGGATTACGGTTCCATCTCGGTGGATCGGAGATGGCGTTGCACGTCGACGCCGGCCGGACCGGCGAACTGCCCCCGGCTGGTGACCTAGACGCCGAACGACTGGCCGCAACCGCAGGTCGTCTTGGCGGTCGGGTTATTGATCATGAACCCGCCACCAGTCAGGTTGTCGACGAAATCAACCTCGGCACCTGTGAGGTAGCGAATACTGATGGGATCGACGAAGATCGTCACACCGTTCGACCGGAAGATCTTGTCGACCTGGGCGTCCCCGACACCTTCCTCGATCATCAGGCCGTACTGGAATCCGGAGCAACCCCCACCCTGCACGAACACGCGGAGACCCCCATCCTGCTTCTTTTCCTCGTCGAGTTTCTTCTTTTCCTCGTCGAGCAGCTGGGTGATCTTGCTAGCTGCCACTTCGGTCACAGTGATTGGGTCGGCCACGGTGGTCATCTTCGGTGCCTCCTGGTACGCATCGAGTATATCGACCGCCCAGGGTACCTTTCAAGGGCACTGACGCCCCTATATGTCAAGACACGCGTTTTAAGCGGCCTGGATGAGCTCTTAGCGAGCGCGAAAATCGGTCATGACTCGCTGGTAGATCTCGCGAGCGAGAAAACGTTTCAGGCACCGGATGATCTCCCGTTTGGTTCGGCCGTCCGCCGTGCGGCGTGCGACGTCATCAACGGTCGGCTGATGGTACCGCATGCGGACGATGACCGCTCGATAAAGGGCGGCGTTGGCGTGGCGGTGGCCGCCCCGGTTGAGCCGGTGCCGGCCGGTGGTCATCCCGGACGAGGCCGGGAGCGGACACGCACCGCAGAGCTTCGCGAAGGCGGCTTCCGAACGAATCCGGTCGGGATTGTCGCCGAAGACGATCAGCAGTTCGGCCGCGGTGTGGGCGCCCACACCGAAGCCCTCACGGAGGGTCGGTGATGTTTCGGTCGTGAGGCGCGCGAGGTGCTGGTCGTGTATCGCCATTTCCTCGGTGAGAGCCATCCAGCGGCGGGCGAGGGCCCGGAGGGTGCCCGGAGGGTGTACTTGGCGGACGCGGTGGGCGTGTCGAGGGGGCCCGGTCGGAGTCCGGCGCAGCGCGTGAGCAGGCCGTGGTCGGTGAGGTCGTGGAGGGCTTCTCGCAGTTCGGGCGGGGCGTGCACGATGATCTGCTTCAGCGTGTTCATCGCCGTGGTGCGCGCCTTCACCGCGGTATCCCGCGTGATCTTCAGCTGGCGCATCATCTCGACGGCACCATCCGCGGTCTTCGGGATGGCCGTCGACTGTCCCGCCAGTACGGACCGCGCGGCGACCTCCGCGTCGATGGTGTCGGACTTGCCAGCGGCACGTCGCGTGCGCCGGTCGCCCCGATTCACTTCCACGACCCGATGCCCCGCGCGGCGCACCGCACGTGCCAGGCCGGCGCCATAGCTGCCGGTGCCTTCGATGCCGAATGCGTCAATCCGCCCGTGGGTCTCGGCCCACGTGATCAGCGCCTGGTAGCCGCCCGAATCAACAACGAACGCGTGATCGCGGAGACGGCTCCCCCAGCTGTCGATCGCCACCGCGACGTGGACGTGCGTATGCGTATCAACGCCGACGATCACCGTCCGCGCATCAGGCGGCGTGGGTATGCGGTTGGTCACAGGTATACCTCCTCGGGTTGCGGCCCGAGCTGGCCCGGGTGGGCGGACAGGACTGTGACGGGCCGTGGGTGCAGCAGGCCCCTATTGGGTCACGGCCCATCCGGTCAGCTGGCCGCCGTACGAGTGGCCGGTGGGCGATGACCGACAGATCAGTAGCCAGGACCAAAGGTCAGTCAAGTTAAGGGTCAGGCCACCGCTCACCGGCACCCACCGGTGTCATGGAGCGACCCCGACAGGCAGGGGGATCATGCTCACAGTCAAGTTAACGAGTCCGAGCCATACGAGGGCAAGTTGAGAGGTGGACCCCCTCAACTGGACAGCTGATCGACGTCGCTAAGTGGAATCTTCTGCGTTACATTCCCGTCAAGATGAGAGGGGCAGAAGATGACAAAGAGGAAACGGCGAAACCATTCGCCAGTCTTTAAGGCCAAGGTCGCGTTGGCCGCAGTTCAAGGAGAGCGTACCCTGGTCGATCTGGCCGATCAGTTCGAGGTGCACCCGAATCAGATCCAGGACTGGAAGAAGAAGTTGGTGGCGGAGGCCGAGCATGTGTTCGGCGCCGGGGCGATCGAGGCTGCGCATTCCGAGCGGGAGACACAGCAGCTCCACGCCAAGATTGGTCAGCTGACGATGGAGAAGGATTTTTTGTCCAAAGCGCTCGGTCGAGACCGGTGAGCGAACGCCGAGCGATGATTCAAGCCGACCACCTGTTGGCAGTCACACGACGCTGCGAGCTGCTCGATGTGGCGCGTTCGACGGTGTATTACCGGCCCACCGGGATCTCAGCGGAGGACCTGTGAGCTTGATCCGATTCGGTGGACGGTTTAGTTACGCCGCTTGAGCAGCTCGCCGTTCGAAGACGGCCGGACTGATCTGGCCGAGCGTCGAGTGACGACGCCGCTGGTTATAGAACACCTCGAGGTAATCAAACAACTCCATCTTGGCCTCGCCGAAGCTGTCGAAGCGATCGGCCAGCTCACTCTTGACCGTCGAGAAGAAGCTCTCCATCACGGCGTTATCGTAGCAGTTACCGCGGCGACTCATGCTACAGACGATGCCCCGTGCGCCCAGAATCGTCTGGTAGTCCTCGCTCGCGTAGGTGCAGCCCTGGTCGGAGTGGTGCAGCAGACCCGCATCCGGACAGCGTCGCTTTAGCGCCATGTCGAGAGCTTTGATCGTGACGTGTCGATCATTGACGGCGCTCACGGCCCAGCCCACGACGAACCGCGAGAACAAGTCGAGGACCACGGCCAGATAAAGCTTGCCGCTGCTGCCGATGACGAACTCCGTCGTGTCGCCGACCCAGCGCTGGTTCGGACCGGGGGCCTCGAAGCAACGGTCCAAGAGATTCGCGGCGACCGGCTGATCGTGATCGCTCATCGTCGTGCACTTGAACCGCTTGCGCGCGCGCGCCTCGAGACCGTCTTCCTGCATTAAACGGATGACGCGCTTCCGACTGACACGCTCCTCCTGCTCGATGAGATCCTCGTGAATACGCGGGCTGCCATACCGCTGATGGCTCTCGTCGAACGAGGCACGCACCAGGACGCGCAGGCGTCGGTCGGTCTGCGTGCGCGCGGATTCGGGTCGACCGCGCGCCGCGTAAAAGCCGCTGGGCGAGACCTGCAGGTACTGACACAGCTTCGTGATCGGGAACTCGGCCTTCTCCGCGTCGATCCAAGCGAACACTACGCCTGGTTCCTGGCGAAAAAGGCCGCGGCTTTTTTTAGGATGTCGCGCTCCATGCGCAACTCGCGATTGTCTTTGCGCAAGGCGGCTAGCTCGGTGCGCTCCTCGGTCGTTAGCCCGGTCTTGCCATTGGTCCGATCCGCCCGGGCCTGCTCGACCCAGTTACGGAGCGACGACTCGGTCAACCCCAAATCGCGCGCCGCGGCCGCGACCGGCTTGCCCTCATCGAGGACCAGGCGCACCGCGCCGGTCTTGTAGGCGTCCGTGAAGCTCCGCCGCGTCCGCCGCGCCTTGCTGTCTGCCATGGTGGCCATCGTATTCCCCTTTGGAAAGATGTCCACCGAATCGGATCAAGCTCACTGGCCCTGATGCGCCGCTTGGACGAGATCCACTTAGAGCGTCCGTTTTACGGCAGTCGCCGCCTGCGAGACGAGCTCGAGACCCAGGGGACCCCGGTGAATCGCAAGCGAGTCCAGCGCCTGGTGCGCCAGATGGGCCTGCGCGCCCTGTATCCGAAGCCGCGCACGAGCCAGCCCGGGGTCGGACACACGGTGTATCCGTACCTGCTGAGGGGCCTGTCCATCGAGCGACCGAATCAGGTGTGGGCAACCGATATCTGCTACATCCCGATGGCGCACGGGTTCATGTATCTGGTGGCCATCCTGGATTGGTACTCGCGCCGCGTCCTGGCCTGGCGGGTGTCGAACACCTTCGACAGCGACTTCTGTGTCGAGGCCCTCGAGGACGCGCTCACCCGCTACGGGCCGCCGGAGATCTTCAATACGGACCAAGGCGCCCAGTTCACGTCCAAGGCGTTTACGACGGTGCTCAAGACCCACGCGGTGGCCATCAGCATGGACGGCAAGGGCCGCTGGGTCGACAACGTGTTCGTCGAGCGGCTCTGGCGCAGCGTCAAATACGAGGATGTGTATCTCCATGCGTACGAAACACCCGCCTCGCTCCGCGCAGGGCTGACCTGCTATTTTCAGTTCTACAACGGGCGACGGCGTCATAGTTCACTTGGTCGGCGGACGCCAGATGTGGTGTACTTCGGCACAACCGGCTTCGGCACGGCGGCCTGAAACACGATGGAGATTTCACTTAAGCCGCTGTCCAGGTTTCGGGGTCCACCTCTTTGATCAGAGATCAGGCCGCTGTCACCGAGGCCCACACGGTGAAAGCTCGTGCCCGCAACATTCGATGATGAACCGATCTGAGCCGGTGCCGACCCACGCGAAACAGATTCTGAATGATGCCGTGAACGTGCAAGAAACACCGCGCGTGGGTCGGATGACGTGAAGCCGCGCATCTGACGCTCCCGTTGTCGCGTGGGTTGGTGCGACACTTCGCCCCGATTGTTCCCGTATCGCGTCGTGTCATGGGTGACCCAAGGCATGAGGTCCCGATGTGCCACACGGTAGCTGCCCAGATTGTCGGTCACGAGCCGCACCGGTTCCTGTCGCTGACGCTTCAACAACCGAGCTAGCGAGTATCGTTGTCAGTTACGCGTCGGCGGTCGCGACCTGTAGTTTCGAGGCGGCTCGCATCCCGAGCATGATCTGCCGGTCGTTCTTGCCCCGTAGCGTTACCTGGTCGGCGGCGGAGTCGCGGACCTCGACGCGGACCACCTGACCGGGCTTCAAATCGACGCTCCCGAGAAAGAGGAGGAACTCGGCTTCCTGATCGGTGACGCGGGTCACGACAACCGGCGTCCCCACGGGGCAGGTCAGCAGCGTTGGGTAGTCGTACGTCACGACGGTCCCCTCCTGATCGGGAATCGGGTCGCCGTGTGGATCGGTTGACGGCCGACCAAGCATCTCATCGATCAGATCGATCACCCGGTCAGACGCGGCGTGCTCCAGGCGCTCCGCCTCGTCGTGCACCTCGGCCCAACTCATTCCCAGCACCTGGACCAAGAAGAGCTCCATCAGCCGGTGGCGTCGCAAGACCAGGGCTGCCAGCTTCTGGCCGGCGGCCGTCAGACGGACGCCGCTGTACGGCTCGTAGGCTACCAGCCCCGAGTCGGCCAGGCCCTTGACCATGCTGGTCGTCGTGCCCGGCACTACGCCGAGCAGGTCGGCCAGCTTGCCCATTGGGAGCAGCCGTTTAACATCATCCGATTTTGCAGATTGGGCCATGTAAATGGCCTTGAGGTAGTCCTCAACCGTGCTTGACGTGAACATGGGCGTACCTATTCCGGAAGCCGACTCGTGTACCTTGACGTCCACCCGACCGCTAGTCTATTTTGGACTATCAAAATACCATTTATTAAACATCAAACATTGAAGACCTGTGACCCAAATTCAAGTATGAGACCCATGGACGATCGCACCCACTGGTCCCGTCGCTCCTGGATACGCGCGGCGGGCCTCGGCTCGTTGGCCGGGGGTACAGCGTTGCTATTTCGCGGCCGTGCCGCCGCGCAGGAGAGCCATCTGTCCACCCAGACGTGGGACCATGTTTCTTCAGCGATGGGTCCTGTCGGACGGGTGTCGACAGACATCTTCAACCCGACCAGCTTCCTGCGCGCCTTCAACTTCTCGGATCTCCCCCCCGATGAGCGGTCCAAGGTCTACTGCGAGACACCGCGGTCGGACGGGACGATGCTTCGCGAGTACGAGATCTACACCGTCGACCAGGACATCGAGATCGCACCTGGGTTGTTCTTCCCGGCCTGGACCTACAATGGCCAGGTCCCTGGACCGACCATCCGCGCGACGGAGGGGGACCGCATCCGCATCAACTTCCTCAACCAGGGGGCACATCCCCACACGATCCACTTCCACGGATGGCATCCGCCAGAGATGGACGGGTCGTTGGCAGCCCACCAGGTCATGCCGGGTGACACGTTCCTGTACGAGTTCGACGCCGAGCCGTTCGGGCTACATCTCTACCACTGCCACGCCAGCCCGTTGAAGCGCCACGTGCACAAGGGGCTGTATGGCGTCTTCATCGTCGACCCGCGCGCTGACGAGACGACGGCGGCGCGGCCGCCGGCCGATGAGCTAGTGATGGTGATGAACGCCTTCGACACCAACTTCGACGCCGAGAACGAGGTGTACGCCGTCAACACGGTGGCGAGCTTCCACATGCACGAGCCGGTCCGGGTCACGGTCGGCCAACTGGTCCGCATCTACCTCGTGAACCTGACCGAGTTTGACTTACTGAACAGTATCCATCTGCACGGGATGTTTTTCAACGTCTTTCGCACTGGCACCAGCCTCCAGGCGAACGAGGTCACCGACACACTGATGCTATGCCAGGGCGAGCGGGCCATCTTGGAGACGACGTTCCGGTATCCGGGCGAGTTCGTGTTCCATGCCCACCAGAGCGAGTTCGCGGAGCTCGGCTGGATGGGACTGTTTCGGGCGGAGACCCCGTCGCGTGAGACCTAATCAGACCGCGGCGACCGTATCGGTCTGGGTCATTGGCGTACTGCCGCTCGTGCTGCTGGCCGGCCTGGTCGGGTTCATCGTGTGGTCGGGACCGGCCGAGGCCGTCCGGGGTAACGATTATCCCCCGGTCGAGAAGCTGACGTTTCAGCGCGTGATGCTCGGCGATGAAGGAATCATAGCCACCGTGCTCAACGATGGCCCCGACCAAGTGACGATCGCCCAAGTGCAGGTCGACGACGCGTACTGGGAGTTCTCGGCCGATCCGGGCACGGAGCTCGGCCATCTCGACCGCGCGATTCTGACGATCCCCTATCCCTGGGTGCAAGATGACACCCACACCGTGCGCATCGTCACGTCGAACGGGGTGACGTTCGACTACGAGGTGGCCGTGGCGGTCCAGACGCCACAACCCGACGGTCGGTACTTCGCTGTCTTCACGCTCATCGGTTTCTACGTAGGCGTGCTGCCGGTCGCGATCGGCTTGATGTGGTTCCCGCTCGTCTCTCGGCTGGGCCGCGCCGGTCTCGACTTCGTCCTGGCGCTGACCCTCGGGCTGCTGGTGTTTCTGCTGATCGAGGCGGGTCAGGAGGGGTTGGAGACGGCTGGCGTGACGCCGAGCTCTTTCCAGGGGGTGACGCTCTTCGTCTGCGTGGCCCTTGGTGCCTTTCTATCACTGGAGACCGTCGGGCGATGGCTCCGTGGACGCCGCCCGCGGGTTCGAGAGCGGAGCCACGGTCAGGGATGGGTGCTGGCCGTGCTCGTCGCGGTCGGGATCGGCCTGCACAACTTTGGTGAGGGTCTTGCCATAGGGGCAGCGTTCGCGCTGGGTGAGGGCGCGCTGGGGACGGTCCTCATCGTCGGCTTCACCTTGCACAACACAACCGAAGGCCTCGCCATCGTATCGCCCCTCGCGAAGGAGCGCGTCCGCGTCAGGGATCTCGTTCAGCTGGGGATCATCGCGGGTGCACCCACGATCGCCGGCGCTTGGCTCGGCGGGTTCGCGTATTCGCCCATCTGGTCGGTCGTCTTTCTTGCCGTCGGAGCGGGTGCGATCGCCCAGGTCGTCGTCCAGATTGCCCGGCAGATGGCGGGCGATGCGCCGGTCTCACAACACATGGCGACGGCGCCGGTGCTCACCGGGCTGATGGCCGGCTTCGGTGTCATGTACGTCACGGGTTTGATGGTCGGATGAGTAGACACGACGTGCACCCGGCGCAGGGGTTGACCGCCCGAGGGCGCGGGTCTGCGGGTCGTGTGACCGGCGTGCTGTTGATGAGCCTGACCCTGGGCAGCCTGGTCTTCCTGTGGCCGGTTGCCGCAGACCCAGAGGACAGCCCCCGCGAGATCACGCTGGTCACGCGAAATATGGCGTTCTACCTGGACGGCAGCGACACCCCCAATCCCGTCCTGATAATGCGGGCTGGCGAGACCGTGCGGATTGTGTTGCGCAACGAAGATGTCGGCATTAAACACACCTTCGAGGTTGGCACCTGGGACCAGGCGGTCCGATCGGCGAAGGGCGGCCGCACCGTGTCGGCGATGATCGAGGTTCCGGATCGTCCAGGTCGGCACGAGTACGTCTGCGGTCCCCACCCAGTGCTCATGCGCGGTGTGATCGAGGTCGTCGAAGCCGAGTAGTGGTGGGGCACTGACGCCCCTATATGTCAAGACAGTCGTTCACGCAGCCAAGTCTGCGGCTTGGCGCGCTCGGTAGTCTGCCATCACGCGCTGAAAGATCTCGCGGGCGAGAAAGCGTTTGAGACAGCGGATGATCTCCCGTTTGGGCCGCCCTTCAGCGGTGCGTCGTTCGACGTAGTTGAGGGTTGGTGAGTGGTACCGCATCCGCACGATGACGGCCCGGTGGAGCGCGGCGTTAGCCTGTCGATGCCCGCCGCGGTAGAGACGGTGGCGGCCCGTCGTCATCCCGGACGAAGCCGGGATGGGGCAGGCCCCGCAGAGCTTGGCGAAGGCGGCTTCCGAATGAATCCGATCGGGGTTGTCGCCACAGATGATCAGCCTCTCGGCGGCGGTGTCGGCACCGATGCCCAAGCCCTCACGCAGCGTCGGCGAGGTCTGGGTGGTGAGTCGACCCAGGTGACGGTCGTGGTCCACGATCTCGACGGAGAGAGCGAACCCGCGACGGGCGAGCGCCCGGAGGGTATGTTTCGCCGAGGCGGTCGGCGTATCGATCGTGCCGCAGCGCCATCCGCGGCAGCGTTTGAGGAGCGCCTGGTCGGCGAGCGGGTGGAGGGGCTCTCGCAGCGCGGGCGGCGCGGTGACGACGATCTGCTTCAGCGTGATCATCGCCGAGGTGCGGGCTTTGACCGCCGTCCGGCGCGCGACCTTGAGGTGGCGCATCATCTCGACCGCCCCGTCCGCGGTCTTCGGGATAGCGGTCGATTGGCCAGCCAGGACCGACCGCGCGGCGGTCTCGGCATCCACGGTGTCGGACTTCCCGGCGATTCGACGGGTGCGCCGGTCGCCCCGGTTCACTTCGAGCACCTGGTGCCCGGCTCGCCGGACCGCGCGCGCGAGTCCCGCCCCGTCGCTGCCGGTGCCCTCGATGCCGAACGCGGCGACACGTCCGTGACGCTCGGCCCAGGTGATCAGCTGTTGGTAGCCGTCTGAGTCGGCCGCACACGATCGATCGCCGAGGCGGATCCCCCACGTGTCGATCGCCACGGCCACGTGGACGTGCTTGTGGGTGTCCACGCCGACGATCACCTTCCGCGCGTCGGGCTGGATAGTCCTTGGGTTCGTCACCGGGTGGCCTCCTCGGGTGCTGATGCGTCGGCCGGATGGGCGGACAGGACTGTGATGGGTCGACGTTGCCGCAGGCCCCTATTGGGTCACGGCCCATCCGGTCAGACGGGTTGCCGTGTCCATCGCCGACGGACGATGACCGACAGATCAGTAGCGAGGACCGTAGGTCAGTCAAGTTGCGGGTCAGGCCACCACCCGCCGGCACCCACCAGTGTCACCGAGCGACCTCGGCAGGCAGCGGAATGATGCTCACAGTCAAGTTGACGAGTCCGGGCCAGAATGAAGCGAGCCAATCAGATGATCCGGCTTCCGTCACCTGGGCCCACACGGTGAACGACCGTGCTCGCAACATCCGATGATGAGCCGACGTCAGCAGGTGTCGGCCCACCCGAAATAGATTCTGAATGACACCGTGCACATATAAAGCATCTGACCTTGAAGACCGAAGCCACCACGCCCGCCTCAGCGAACTGCCTGCGACAGCAGGCGCACTTCGATGACTTCCTCGAACGTTTCAACCAGAAACGACCCCATCAGGCCCTGAGGATGAGAGTGCCACGTGAGGCCTGCGAGGTGACATCATGGACCAGATCACGGCAGCAAACATCATGGCTCGTTCGGAAGCCACGTTCTCACCCGACCTGGACATCTACCGGGCGATAAGGCAGCTTCTCAAGTCCAAGCTCACGGGCGCACCAGTCGTTGATGACAACGGGGTACTCCTCGGAATGTTGACGGAACGGGACTGCCTCAAGGTGCTCGTCGGCGGGGTGATGGAGGGCCTGCCAGCTGGCAACGTGAGCGACTACATGAGTGCTCCGGCCGAGTCGATCAAACCAACCGCACGCCTGTACGACATCGTTCATCTGTTTCTCACCCGAGCGTATCGGAAGTTGCCTGTGGTCGACGACGATGCGCGGGTTATCGGGCAGGTGAGTCGCCGCGATGCCCTCAAATCACTCGAATCCATCCGGGACGACCCGCGCCTGGATGGGACAAGAGATTCCCAGCCTCCAGATGGGTCGGGCGTCGATTCGGCGATGAAGTTCGCCCGCGGCAGACGATAGGCGGAACGCCCCCACAGTAAGCCGTTGCAGGTCCGGATACAGCCCGTACACCGGCACTAGCCGAAACAGTACAGAATCCCGTCCTGGGACCCGATCACGATCCTTCCGTCGGCGACGGCGGGTGAGGCGAACAACGGCGCGGCCGTGTCAAACTCCCAGAGCTTGTCGCCGGTCTCAAGGTCGAGCACGTAGAGGCGGCCGTCACCGGAGCCGATATAGATGCGCCCATCGGCAGCAACTGGTGACGAGTCGACCCGCTTGCGGGTCACGAACGTCCACGCTTCCTCTCCGGTTTGATCGTCTATGGCGTGCACCATGCGGTCCCGCCCGCCTATGACCACCTTGCCATCGACGTTGACAGCAGACGAATAGAACGGGAAGTGCCTCGTATGATGCTCGTAGCGCCAGAGAAGCTCCCGCTTCGCCAGGTCAAAGCCGAGCACTTCGTTGTCGAACGTACCGAAGAATGCCCGATCTCCATCAATCGTCGGCGATGCCGCAGTGAATGAAGCCGACAGACTCAGGACTTCCACTCCATCGGCTACTCGGACACCGTGAAACACCTCGTCGCAGCCACCAAAGTACGCGACCCCGTCGGACACCGCGGGCGTTGCGTGAACGTAGTTCGCTGTTTCGTATCTCCACACGAGCTGACCGTCGGCGATGGCCAGGCTGTAGAGGTACCCGTCATAGGACCCGATCAGGACGTGCTCTCCGACGATGACGGGCGAGGACTTGATTTCTCCGCCCGTCTGGTACGTCCAGGCTGCTTCACCGGTGTCGACATCGACGGCATGCAGCACACCCTCGAGGTCGCCAACAAGAACGATCTGGTCGGCGACTGCCGGCGAAGACTCCCCGATGCCGTAGACTGCGTTCGCCTGATACCGCCACTTGGGGGTGCCTGTCTCGAGGTCGACAGCGATCAGCTCTCCAGCGTAGGTGCCGACGTAGACGGTTCCATCGACGATCGCAGCCGACGAATCGATCGATTCGCCGACGTCCAGGGTCCAGAGGAGTTCAAGATCCTCCGGAAT
This sequence comes from Vicinamibacterales bacterium, assembly GCA_965223015.1. Classification (GTDB taxonomy): domain Bacteria; phylum Acidobacteriota; class Vicinamibacteria; order Vicinamibacterales; family UBA8438; genus CAUZIB01. The sequence goes on from CBDCVL010000011.1 coordinate 56,304, forward strand.
ACGTACCGCCGACACGCCAGACAGGTCGGGCGTGCCTCGAAACTGTGGCCACCCGTCGGCGGGGGCCGTTCGCGTCACATCGGTCTGTTGAGCCCGCGTCGGAGACCCCAGGCTACAGACCACACACCCAACCAAGAGTATCGAGACTAGTATGCGCACCGATATACCTCCAGGGCCTCGGGTTTGCCGAATGGTCTTGGGTTGAACGTGCCGGTCCACTGCTGGCCGGCTTCCTGCACGAGTGCTCCCAGGTCGTCGCGACTGATGCCCACGTTGGCGAGCTGGTTGACCCCGTCGATGATCCGTCGTCGTGATTCTTCACCGTACACAATTTGATTAGCCATGCTCTTGGAACTCCAATCACCTGTTCAGTTTCGTGCGTGTGCCAATGTCGCGGCCCTGGGTGCGTGCTCGAGGCAGGGGCTACGACTTCCTACCTTCTTCGATGACGCCGAGCACTTCATCCTCGCGCATGATGAAGTACTCGGTGCCATCCAGCGTGATCTCCTGACCGGAGTACTTGCCAAAGAGGACCTTGTCACCGGCCTTGACGTCGATCGGGACCACGGTGCCGTCGTCCTGTACCTTGTCTTTGCCGACGGCCAGGACCTTACCCTGTTGGGGCTTCTCCTTCGCCGTGTCCGGAATGATGATGCCGCCAACCAGTTGCTCCGTTTCTTCGATGCGTTCAACGATCAGTCGGTCGTGGAGTGGGCGAATCTTTGTGGCCATAAATGTGATGCTCCCTTCAAGTGCTTGAGAAGACAACGGCACCCCTACCGGGGCTGCTCGAGGAACCGGAGCAACTCGCTATCGGTCCCGAGGATGAAGATCGTCGACGGATCCATCGTCAGCTCGTAGGTCTCCAGCGACTTGGTGAAGGCATAGAAATCGGCGTCCCGGTTGTAGGCCTCGGCGTAGATCCCGGTCGCGGCGGCGTCCGCCTCGCCGCGCAGCTCCTCGGCCTCACGATACGCCTCGGACTGGATCTGCGCGAGCTCGCGTTCGCGTTCGCCGTTGATGCGGGCTGACTCACCCTGGCCCTCCGACCGAAATTGCTCGGCGACCCGCTGCCGCTCGGCAATCATCCGGGCAAAGACATCCTGCTGAACCTCCTCGACGTAGTTGATCCGCTTGAGACGCAGATCCAGCAGCTCGATGCCGAGGTCGGTGCTTCCGCAATCAACTGTTGGCGCAGTCGCTAACCCACCTACATGCTAGAGTTTGGGACGTCATGTGAACGCCGCAGTACTGTCGTCGACAAGGCCCACGCACAGTGAAGAAACCACGCTGTCTCAATCCGACGTGTTCGTCGCAGGGAAACGTCGAGTCCACAGGCATCATCCGTTACGGATTCTACCGAACCACGGCCGGAAGACGGCGGCGCTACCGATGTCTCGGATGCGGGCAGACGTTCTCGTCGACGAAAGGCACGCCCTACTACCGTCTCCAGCACCGGAGAACGACGTTCGACACGGTCGTCACGCTGCGCGTTGAGGGGGCCAGTCTGTCGGCGATCGCCCGGACCGAACGGCTGGCCTGGAATACCGTCGCCCGCTGGCTCGAGCGGGCGGCCTCGGTGTGTCGCCGATTTAACCATGGCAGGACGACCGGCTTCGTCGCCACTGAGCTGCAAGCCGACGAGATCTGCTCGTTCACGGGGGGAAAGACCCGGCCGACGTGGGTGTTCGCGGCGATCGAGGTTGGGTCGCGTCTCTGGACGTCGACGGTCGTCGGGCGCCGCAGTTACCGGAACACCCTGGCACTTGTTCGCGACGTCGCAGCGCGCATGGCGTTCACCACCTGTCCTTTGATCGTCACCGACGGCTTCGAGTTCTATCGAACGGTCATTCGTCGGGTCTTCGGCCCGGCGGCGCTCTACGCGCAAGTGATCAAGACCCGCCGCCATGATCGCGTGGTGCGGGTCGACCGACGGGCGGTGATCGGCGCCGCCTGGCGAGTTGACCACGCGCTCACGCACTCGGAGGACACGTCGACGGTGAACACGTCGTTCATCGAACGTCTGAATCTGACCATCCGGCAAGGTTCGGCCTACCTGTCACGACGGACGCTCTCCCATGCGCGCGCGACGGAGACGCTCGACGCGCATCTCGAGTTGCTCCGCTGCTACTACAACTTCGTGCGACCGCATCGGGCGCTGAAGTTCGGACGCGAGACCCGGACTCCCGCGATGCGGGCGGGACTCGCCACGCGGCGGCTGACCCTGCGGGACATCTTCGTGTCCCTGCGGCGCGGTGCCAGGTGGCTAAGCGACGTGCGGATGTTCGCTGACTCGCGCCGGAGGGCCGCTGCTACGGTCATGTACATCCCGGTCGCGGCGTAGCAACACTTGATGGCGGAAGCACCGTAGTGCCATCACCCGACCTGCGATCCGCAGCGTTCATGAATTCTCGAACTCTGGGTCGACAGGAAGTCGTCGAGGCGTTGACGTTCATCGAAGGCGTCTCGCGAAAACTGCTGCGAGCGAACCATGAACGACTTGTCATGTACCTCAAAGACCGGGGTAGCCACTACTCCGAACAGTCGGACGCGAGACGCGGACGCCCGCGATGCAGGCGGGACTCGCCACGCGGCGGCTGACCCTACGGGACATCTTCGTGCACCAACGCCGCGCCCTCTGCACGCGGGCAGAGAGGCAGTCATGGCAGCTTGGGTTTTCGGCTTCGCCTGAGCGCAACGACGGCTCCTACCAGGACGACACCCCAGCTCGTCATCGCCATCAGATCCGACCGACTCCACGTCGTCGCGATCTCGATCCCCGCGACATATCCGAGAAGATTGCCTGTGGCAATTGCCGCAAACACGAAGAGGAGCGCGCGCGGCATACGGAAAGGAAAACCGGCTTCACTCGCTGGCGCGTCGCTTCCCGGCTTGTCCTCTTCACTCATGTGGATCTCTCGGCCCGTTGGCCACCCTTCCTTTGCGATGGTGAACGGAGTCGAGCATACACCCAGCCGAAACGCGAGAAAAATGAGCTTGCCAGGCGCGGCAGGCGTTGGTGCACGAATCCGGTGTGAGGGTTCGAGCCGGCAGTTCAGACTGGATGGATGAAATCGAGAGTCCATCCCACGTACAAGACGAAGTACCACGTCCGGAACTGGGCCTCCTATGATCGCGCCCTGGTCCGTCGAGGCGATATCACCATCTGGTTGGCTCTGTCAGGTTAACTCTCCGCGCGGCACAATAGCGGTATGAACTCCCGTCGATCCCGCTATCTGAGGCATCGCTTTCCGCCTGACATCATCAGCCACGCCGTCTGGCTCTACCACCGATACTGCCTGAGCTTCCGGGATGTCGAGGATCTCCTTGCCGAGCGGGGCATCATCGTGTCGTACGAAACCGTGCGGCAGTGGTGCGGGAAGTTAGGCCCCGACTACGCGCGGCGGCTGAAACGTCGACAAGGGCGACACGGAGATACGTGGTTTCTGGACGAAGTCTTCGTGACGATCAACGGGCAACGCCAGTATCTCTGGCGCGCCGTGGATCAAGACGGTGACCTGATCGACCTCCTTGTCCAACCGCGTCGGGACGGGCGGGCGGCGTGGAGATTCTTTCGGAAACTCTTGAAGAGTCAGCGACAGGAACCGGCTCGTCTCGTGACCGACAAGCTGGGTAGCTACCGTGTCGCCCATCGGGACGTCATGCCCCTGGTTACCCACGACACGAGCCAGTACGCGAACAATCGAGCCGAGGCATCGCATCAACCCGTGCGACAACGGGAGCGACAGAGGCGAGGCTTCAGATCACTCGACCACGCCCAGCGATTTCTGCATGTTCACGGCATCGTTCAGAATCTGTTTCGCGTGGGGCGACACCGGCTGAGATCGGTGCATCATCGAATGTTGCGCGCACGAGCTTTCACCGTGTGGGCCGCGGTGACAGCAGCCTGATCTCTGATTCGCTCGCCCCATATTGCCCCGGACTCGTTAACTTGACTGTGAGCATCATTCCGCTGCCTGCCGAGGTCGCTCGGTGACACTGGTGGGTGCCGGCGGGTGGTGGCCTGACCCGCAACTTGACTGACCTACGGTCCTCGCTACTGATCTGTCGGTCATCGTCCGTCGGCGATGGACACGGCAACCCGTCTGACCGGATGGGCAGTGACCCAATAGGGGCCTGCGGCAACGTCGACCCATCACAGTCCTGTCCGCCCATCCGGCCGACGCATCAGCACCCGAGGAGGCCACCCGGTGACGAACCCAAGGACTATCCAGCCCGACGCGCGGAAGGTGATCGTCGGCGTGGACACCCACAAGCACGTCCACGTGGCCGTGGCGATCGACACGTGGGGGATCGATCCGCCTCGGCGATCGATCGTGTGCGGCCGACTCAGACGGCTACCAACAGCTGATCACCTGGGCCGAGCGTCACGGACGTGTCGCCGCGTTCGGCATCGAGGGCACCGGCAGCGACGGGGCGGGACTCGCGCGCGCGGTCCGGCGAGCCGGGCACCAGGTGCTCGAAGTGAACCGGGGCGACCGGCGCACCCGTCGAATCGCCGGGAAGTCCGACACCGTGGATGCCGAGACCGCCGCGCGGTCGGTCCTGGCTGGCCAATCGACCGCTATCCCGAAGACCGCGGACGGGGCGGTCGAGATGATGCGCCACCTCAAGGTCGCGCGCCGGACGGCGGTCAAAGCCCGCACCTCGGCGATGATCACGCTGAAGCAGATCGTCGTCACCGCGCCGCCCGCGCTGCGAGAGCCCCTCCACCCGCTCGCCGACCAGGCGCTCCTCAAACGCTGCCGCGGATGGCGCTGCGGCACGATCGATACGCCGACCGCCTCGGCGAAACATACCCTCCGGGCGCTCGCCCGTCGCTGGTTCGCTCTCTCCGTCGAGATCGTGGACCACGACCGTCACCTGGGTCGACTCACCACCCAGACCTCGCCGACGCTGCGTGAGGGCTTGGGCATCGGTGCCGACACCGCCGCCGAGAGGCTGATCATCTTTGGCGACAACCCCGATCGGATTCATTCGGAAGCCGCCTTCGCCAAGCTCTGCGGGGCCTGCCCCATCCCGGCTTCGTCCGGGATGACGACGGGCCGCCACCGTCTCTACCGCGGCGGGCATCGACAGGCTAACGCCGCGCTCCACCGGGCCGTCATCGTGCGGATGCGGTACCATTCACCAACCCTCAACGACGTCGAACGACGCACCGCTGAAGGGCGGCCCAAACGGGAGATCATCCGCTGTCTCAAACGCTTTCTCGCCCGCGAGATCTTTCAGCGCGTGATGGCAGACTACCGAGCGCGCCAAGCCGCAGACTTGGCTGCGTGAACGACTGTCTTGACATATAGGGGCGTCAGAGCCGTCTGTGATGGTGTGGATCGGTCCTCGCGTCACAAGGATGACCGCGGGCGGTGGAGGTCATCCCCGGCGTCGCCGGACAGGTAGATGCCGAAGAAATCCGTACTCGCGCGCTCGAGAGATTCGGTTTCTGGCCTGAGACTCCGAGAGCGTGATTGTCGACACGCGCCCGGCCGTCACAATAGCGATGCGGGTGCCTCTGGCGACCTTTGCCCACATCTGGACAATGGCTCTCACCGGGGGGCTCACGCACGCCCACTTCATGTGCGACGAACCGCACCGCCGGATGGCTGAGCTGTCGACTATGTCACCCGGCTCAGTCGGCTGGCGTGACTGATAAGCTGTGGGAAGTCGAGGACATCGTGGGACTGCTTGAAGGAGAACCGTCATGACCGGTGTAGTACCAACGAAAACAGGAGACGTGCTTGTCCTGGCAAAGAAAGGCATGGGGGATGTCCCGTGCGCTGTTGAAACTCAGCGGCAGCTTGGTTCACGACTACGCAACCATCTCTGACGACTCCCCGAGTCCTAACCGCGCGTCGCGTGCCCGGAGGGCAGCGACCAGCGCGGGCATATCTTGACATCCTTGCACCCGGCGGAACCCCTTCGCCGCTTCGAGCACCCCGGCGGCCACCCAGCGGAGCACCATCGTCCCGCCGCGCCAGCGTTTCACATGGCGCTGCACGTGGCGCGTTCGGCTGAGGAGACTCTCGATGGCGTTCGTGGTGGCGAGCGATCGTTGGAGACGCTCCGACAGACCCAAGCCGAGCACGGTCAGCGTCTCGTCGAGCCCTTCCCGCACGCTCGTGGCCGCACTCGGGTAGTCAGTGTCCAAGCGCCGCGCCAGGTCCTGCAGCAGACGCTTGGCCGTCTTGACGTGGCTGTTCGTGTAGGCGCGCGTGAGGACCGCCTTCACCCACGGCTGCTGTGCCTCAGGGAGATGCTCCAAGATGTTCCGGCCCTTATGGACCTGACACCGCTGCACCAGTGCGGCGCGCCCGAATGTCTGGGTCACGGCCGTGTCGAGGGCCTTCGCGCCATCGACGATCACCAGCAGGCTCCGGTCGGTGCGCAGCCCGCGGCTGCCGAGATTGGTCAAGAGCCCCTGACAGACCGTCGCGTTCTCCGTGGCCCCTTCCCACAGGCCGAGCGGGTGTTTCGCGCCCATTTTATCGATGCCTAGGGCGACAACGATACAGTGTCCACCCACGTGCACGCCATCAATCAGCAGCCCCACCAGGTCCAGCGCGTCGAGCGGCGTCGCCCGCCACGCATCCAGCTGCGCCTGAGTCTGCGCGACAAAGCGTCGACTGACCGCACTCTTGCTCGTGCCCCGCGTGGTGACGTCGGCGCCGAGCGGTTCCAGACTCCGCGCATACTGGCGGGTCGCCACACCGATCAGCATCTGGTCGACCACGCGCCGGTTCAGCGGGTCCGCATTCGCGAATGCCCGGGCCGTTGGCAACGGAACCTCCTCGCCGGCGCGCCGCGCACGGGGCCGACGAATCGCCACCTTCCGCCCGCCCAGCACGACCTGACTCGGCGTATGCCCCGTTCGATACGCCTGGCGCGCAGGTTGATGCGCATACCGTGGCCCACAGACGGCGGCCCGATCCTCTTCCAGCATGGCTTCGAGTACCTTCAGGCCAGACGCGACGACCAGCTCCTGGAGCTCGGCCTGCGTATCAATGAGGATATCGACCAACGGCAGGTGCCGTGGCGTCGGGGATACCGATTGGCGACGGCGAGGGACTGTGCGAGACTGCTTCTTCATGGCGGCTCCTTACTGGGAGGCTTGCACCTCGGTTTCGTCACCGGTCGTATAGCACGACCAGTGAAGAGCCGCCGCTTCAAATTTCAACAGCTACTGGGACATCTCCAAGGCATGAGCCCCCACATGGTGTGTGAGGTATCGGCTGACGGTCAACAGGGTGACAAATCCGTCTACCTCTATTCAACAAGTAGAGATAGGGCGGTCGCGAAGGCCAGAGATCTTGTGGTTCCAGATGGCCGTATCTTTCTGAAGGATCGAGATTCTGATGAGTGGGAGGAAATTTCAAACTGACCCCACTACCGTTCTCCGGGGGAGTGGCGGCGCCGGCTGAAAAGCCGTTACTGATCTGCGACGGCTACGGCTTTCACTCGGGCGTCCACCCAACCGGGAGAGTGGCGCTTCCAGCCAGTCTTACAATTCCGCAGCGGCCGAAAAATGTGTGGTTTTGTCAGGTCGCGAATTCCACGCAAATTCCACGCGGAATCCAGTAGCAGGAGTAATCGCGTGCCTTTTGTCCCACTACCCACTACCCTACCCGAGTTAGGGGATACCTTGACGAACCCGAGAGAACCGTGTCCGAAATGTCAGACCACCGCGACTGGAATGCGCGTCGTGTCGAGTGTCAGCGGCAACGGGAGCCTGCCACCCCCGGCGCCCTACCAGTTTGGGTGTGACAAGTGCGGACACCAATGGGAGGGTGAGTTGCGTCGGCCATGACGCCCCCAGAATCAGGCGGCTGGGTTCCATGGACGGAGACTGACTCCGGCAGTCTGAAACCGCCGGACCTCGGTGACCTCAGCGACGGCCAGACAATCGAGAGCCGCTACGACTACGATGGCGAGCGACTCTTCGCTGCATGGAGTCGCAAGCTCGTCGAGGCCGCAGTGGAGACGACTCGGTGAGTGAGTAAACGCACCGTGCTGCACTCCTTTACACAGCCTAGCCGAAGCACCTGGGCGGGCAGTGCATAGAAAATTTGCCAGGGCAACATAACTGTCCACCAGGAGGCTTGTCATGCGCCAGAAGTTCCTGATCATGGCTATTGCCATTAGTTCATTCGTTGGGTGTGCATCCGAGGCGCCCGCTCCAGAGGCGGAGACCACCATGCCAGACGCTGCGCCGGCCATGCCAACACCTGAAGCCCTTTCGGGCATGATCACGGCGGAGCGAGGCGGGTTTATCCCGGAGGGTGTGGAGTACGACACCACACACGGTCGTTTCTTGACAGGGTCACTCGCCGAAGGCTCGATTTTCGAAATCCGCCCCGATGGTCAGGTAACGGCGGTGGTGACTGATCCCGAGCTCGTCTCGTCCGTTGGTATTGAGGTCGACGAATCACGCAACCGCCTGCTCGTAGCAAACTCGGACCGGTCGGTGTTCGAGGATGCGAGCGCAGGCCAGGCTAAGTTGGGTGTCTACAACCTGACGACAGGTGCACGAGTCACTATGGTCGATCTCGCGGGTGCTATCGACGACCCACCAGATGACGCGGCGTACTTCGCGAACGATGTCGCCGTTGCGGACGATGGAACGGCCTACGTGACCGATACCCGAATGAATCTCATCTACCGCGTCGGCCTGGACTACCAAGCATCGGTCCTACATCGTTTCGATGACTTTGGGCCAAATGGAATCGTCCACCCTGCCTCCGGGTATCTTCTCGTGTGTGGTGGTGCGTCTTTGAGGAAAGTCCCGCTCGACGACCCGGCAGGAGCGACTCTCGTCGCGCTGCCGGAGGAGGTGCCTGGACAGGACGGGATGGTGTTGACCGCGGATGGACGGCTTGTCATCGTCAGCAATTCGGGGAACCGTGTCGTGGCGTTCACCAGTGAGGATGACTGGGCGACCGCGCAGATTGCGGGGGTCGCGACCTACGAGTCGCAAGCCACGACCGCGGCCGTCGCTGAGGGCGGAGTGTACGTTGTCCATCCACACTTCGCTGACGAGGATCCGCCGAGCCTCGAGCGCGTCGCACTTGAGTGACTGGTGAGGTTCAGTGGTTTGCCCGCTGCCAAGTGGGTGGGCCGGGGCCCATGAGCCGCGCCAGGGTGGCGATAAGGTGAATCAGTAGAATGATGAGGTCGCGCATCGGAACATCCTAGCGACCTCTCCCAGGATCAGAAGACTTGATAATTTCAACGGATTACGGGGCTGATTAGCAATTCGCCACCCACAGGTATTGTCAAGTTAAGCAGAACCGGGCTGACCGCACCCCAACATACCCGGTTCACGACAGGACGCGGGCCCATCATTCTTGGGGGGCAGTCCGCCGAGGTTTTGTTAACTTGACAGGCATTGTCAGGTTGAGCGTGCAAGGTGGCACAGTGGGCGGATGAGCAGCCAGGCACCGAGCTATCGCGGCTACCGATTCCCGTCTGAGGTCATCAGCCACGCGGTCTGGCTGTATCACCGGTTTTCTCTCAGCTTTCGCGATGCGGAGGATCTCCTGGCGCAACGGGGGATCACCGTCTCCTACGAGACCATCCGACAATGGTGTCTGACCTTTGGTCCGACGTATGCGCGCACGCTCCGGCGCCACCGTGGCCGTCTGGGGGACACCTGGTATCTGGACGAAGTCTTCGCGACGATTCAAGGGCAACACCGATATCTCTGGCGAGCCGTGGACCAGGACGGCGACCTCCTCGACATCCTCGTCCAGTCTCGACGCAATCGCCGGGCGGCCATACGATTCTTCCGCAAGGTGTTGAAGGGACAGGGCCGGTTGCCCAACCGCGTGATCACGGACCGGCTGCGGAGCTACGCGGCGGCGCACCGCATTGTGATGCCGTCCGTTATTCACAGCACCCGGCAGTACGAGAACAATCGAGCCGAGGTCTCGCATCAGCCGACGCGACAACGCGAGCGGCAGATGCCGGGGTTCAAGTCCACGGCGCAGGCGCAGCGATTTCTCTTGGTGCACGGACTCGTGCAGGATCTCTTTCGCACCGGCCGTCATCTGATGCGAGCCGTCCACCATCGCCTGTTACGCGAACGTGGCTTCGGGCTCTGGCGTGAGGCGACGTGTGTCTAGATCGAGAGTCTGAGTCGCGATCTCATCGGAGGCGAAGCCTGTCCGTGCGACGTTAACCTGACAAAGCCTTTTGCCATGACCGCTCGTCTTGCTCAAGCGGTTTTGCACACAGTTCGAAACACTACCCGAGTCTCGCATAATGCCAAACGTGGAACCCCAGAAGGAAAGAGAACAGTTACTGGTCCGACAGGCCGAGGAGTTGGTCTTCGAAACCCTCTACTCGCCAGTCGACTTGAGCGCGCTACTCGAGACAGCTGATGGCCGCGGTCGTATCCGCCGAGTCTCCCCTGCCCATCTTTATTACGGCCTTCAGAAGCTGGAGGATAGTGAAATCACGACGTTGCTCCCCCATATCACTCAAGAACAGTGGACTGGAGTTCTGGACCTGGACCTCTGGTCCAAGGATGAGATGAGTACAGGAGCCTTCCTGCATCTAGAAGGATTCATCGCTGGTGCAGACGACCCGGTGGCCCGCAAGTTGATCCGAGCAGCCGACTCGGAGTTGTGGTCGCTGCTGTTCAAGAGACGGTTACAAATCCATCAGAGGATCGAGGAGGACGAGTTCGAGGGGGCTCCTGAGGAGGGGAAGTGGTTGGAGACCCCTGACAGAGCCTTCCGGCTGATCCTCCCGGAGGACCCGGAAGAATCCCGACTATTGAGGGCCCTGGTGGGCAGACTCTTCGGGCTGAATCCCGAACTCGCCACCATCTTTCTTCTGGAAGCACAGGCCAGAACATTGGTCGAGCTGGAAGAAGAGGGTTACCAGAACCGCAAGAGGAGGATCGAAACGGCTGGCTTCCAGGACTACTTCGAATCCTTCGAAATCTATAGTGTGCTGTCCCCGGACGACCCTCTTCCTGAAAAGAAGCGGGAATCGATCGTCGAGCTCTCCACGCTGCCCACCCTCAGGGCTGGCCCGGCCTCGGAACAACTGCTTCTGTTTCAGGCCATCTCATCCATCGCCGACCCTTCCGACCATCAACTGGTCCTGGAGGAGTTCTTTTTCGTGTGCAACAAGGTGCTCTCGGCCGATCAGGCATCGCCGGCCGATCAAGAACAAGTCAGGACTTCCATCCGAAAGACACTCACCGGGATCAACCTTGGACTCGACTGGTGGTCGGAGGGCAACCTCCCGAAGGCCTCAGACGGGTTGACTCGATACTACCTTCAGTCCTTCTTCCAGCATGGACATAGCCGGCTCATGGAACTTCGGCAGAGAGCCCAGAGTGTCTCCACTCCTCCGGCCCCGGGTTCCTTCGAGGAAGATTTCCTGGAGGCCCTCACCAGGCCTTGCCCGCTTTTGGCCGAGATGAGAGAAGGAAAAATAGGCCGGCGGCTCTTTCGATCCCGTGACGACTTGGACGAGGCGAGGACCGTGCTTGAGAGGCTGGAAGCCTGAGTTCCTGAGGGCGCGGTCCTCATCAAAATTTGGTGCTTCCGTCAACTACTGTTGCTGTCTTGCCCTTATCTCCTTCTAACCAAGGGACTTACACCAACTTTTCTCGATGAGGGAAGTTATCAACGCAATAATCGGCTGTAAATGCCTGCATGATGGGCGCTTAAGCTCTTCTCACTAACACTCAATGACGGAAGCACCTTTTGGTAGGCACAACCGTGGCGATTCGGCCAAATGGCCCACGACCGCTCGTGTCATCTCGCTCCACACCCATTGAGCGCCTGCGGGCCATCTGCCGATGGTCACGACCACGGATGATGAGTCTCAGCATGGGGTTCTTACTTCTGTCCTGCACCGGCGGCGTCTAGCAAGGTCCGCACGTCGCTTCCCGCGGGACTCTGGTAAATACGCAGGTCGAACGCCGGAGCGATAGCCAGGATATGGTCGAAGATGTCGGCTTGGATCCCCTCGTAGTTGCTCCACACTTGGTCGCGGCTGAACACATAGATCTCGATCGGAAGTCCGTGCTCGGTCGGCGCGAGGTGCCGCACCAGGAAGGTCATCTCCTGGTGGATCATCGGATGGTTACGCAGATACGCGACGACATAGGCTCTGAACGTGCCGAGGTTCGTCAGCTGTCGGCCGTTGAGTGGGTCCGATGCATCGACGTGCCGCTCCGCGTTCCAGCTCGAGATCTCGTGTCGCTTTCTCTCCAGATATTCCGCGATGTACTGAATCTTCGAGAACCGCTCGAGCATCTCCTCATCACAAAAGCGAATCGAGCCCATGTCGATATTAATCGCGCGTTTGATCCGCCGTCCGCCCGACTCGGACATCCCACGCCAGTTCTTGAACGACTCGGTGATCAGCGCATAGGTCGGGATGGTCGTGATCGTCTTGTCCCAGTTCTTCACTTTGACGGTCGTTAGTGCGACCTCTAGCACGTCGCCATCGGCGCCGTACTTCGGCATCTCGATCCAGTCACCCGGAGCCACCATCTGATTCGCGGAGAGCTGGATGCCGGCAACCAGACCCAGGATCGCGTCCTTGAAGATCAACATCAGGACGGCCGTCATCGCGCCGAGACCGCCGAGCAGAAGACTGGGCGACTGACCGATGAGCAGCGATATCAGGGCGATCGCGGCGACGCTGTAGAGGATGAGCTTGAGTACCTGAACGACGGTCTTGATCGGCAGATCGCGCGAGGCCTTCGACGACTGCAAGATGTCGACCCCGGCATTCAACGCGCCGTCGATCGCGAGCAGGGTGACCAGAAGCATGTAGATGAGAGAGGCTCGTCTGACGACGACGATCCAGAGGTCGTACCCATCGAGCACCGGCTGGGCAAAGACGTAAATGACCAGCGCCGGCGCCAGATGCAAGAGACGATGGAACACTCGGCGCTTGACGATGATGTCGTCCCACACGGTGATGGTCTGTCCGGCGAAGTTCTCGAGCTGGCGGAGGATGATCCGTCGTGCGGCGATGTCGGCGATGGCGGCCAGTGTGATGACCAGAGCGATCTCGACCGCCGTGGTGACGAAGGCGGCGGTCTGGCCGCCGAGCCCTTGCTGGAGCAGCCAGTCGCGAAGGGGGTTGGGCATCGCGCCTGAATTCTACCGCGATACGCCGACCACGATCCGGTACCACCCAACGGTATTGTCAGGCTAACTCTCCGCCCGGCACAATGCCGGGATGAACGCTCGCCGGCCCCGCTACCTTCGGCATCGCTTTCCGCCCGACATCATCAGCCACGCCGTCTGGCTCTACCACCGATACTGCCTGAGCTTCCGAGCTGTTGTGGATTTGCTGGCCGAACGAGGCAGTAGGGGTGCGGGGCGGCGATTTTGGAATTCCCGCAAAACGGTGGCGGAGTCGACGCCAAGGCCCCTCCTTCCAACACCTTGATCCGCATCACCGTTCCACCACCCCCTCCGGTGTCAAACGGACCGTCTACGGCGAAACGGTGGACGCTGTAGTTTCGCGTGGTCTCAAACAGCCAGGACGTCCTCACCACCGTCCCCCTTGGCGTCAGAGCGACCGAACTCGATGAGGGCACGCCGGATGACGAGGAGGGAGGATTCTCCTCGTTGACAGGACCGAGGCTCGCGAACCGTGGACAATCTGGGCTCGCCGTGCGTGACCCCTCCGCCAACCCGTAACGGACCGTTTCGAACCGGAGGGGGTGGCGGTACGGTGCCACGGACCAAACCACTGAAGGAACGATACTTATCCCAGCAGCGCCGGACCGTTTTGCGGAAATCGAAAATTGACGCCCGTCTGGGCCTTCTCCGGTGTGTGGTGCCCATGTGAGGCCCGGATTAGGAAGAGACTCGTCTCGGGGCTCGGCGGCCCGTCAACACGCGTGTCCTCGGGACACTAGTGATGGTGGTGGTGCATCTCTTCGTGCTCGGCGTGCGCCTTGTCCCTCTGGACCTTCGAATTCTTCTTGCGCTCGGATTGCAGGTGCGTGTGCCGTGTCCCGTCCGAACTAACCCCAAAGAGCGAGAGTAGCCGTTCAAGCTCTTCGCTCTGACACGAGGGGCAGTGGGGCGTGCTCTTGGGAAGCACGAGCTCTTCGAATTCGTGGCCGCATCCGCTGCAGCGATACTCGTAGATCGGCATGGGCTATCGGGGTTCAGTCGCGGAGGCCGAACACGAAGAGTGGACTTGCCCCGGTTTCGTGGACGGGTACGGACTTGGGTTTCAAGCACTCTGCGGCAGCTGTCTCCTCTCGTAGTTGATGGGTGAACGATAGCCGAGGGCCGAGTGGCGACGGTGCGGATTGTACCAGCCCTCCAGCCACTGGAAGATCGCCATCCGCGCTTCGGCCTGGCTGCGGAACCGTCGCCGGTTGAGCACTTCGCGCTCGAGCGTGGCGAAAAAGCTCTCGGCCATGGCATTGTCATACGCATCGCCGATGGAGCCCATGGAGGGCATCACGCCGGCGTCGCGGCATCGTTTGCCGAAGGCGTAGCTGGTGTACTGGCCGGTTTCAAGGGGTCGTCGCAACACGTCCTCGCTGGTGTGAGAGTAGCAGTTCGTTGAAGGCTTCGGATGGGGTTCTCCAACCGAGAGTCTTCCGCGGTCGGCGGTTGAGTGTGGTCGCGACAGCAGCAATGTCGCTCGCACTGTGCCTATTGAGGTCAGTACCTTTGGGGAAGTACTGGCGCAGCAAGCCGTTGGTGTTCTCGTTCGTGCCGCGCTGCCACGGACTGCGGGGGTCGCAGAAGAAGACGTGCAGCCCCGTGTCGATACGCAGTTGAGCGTGCTGGGCCATCTCCGCGCCTTGGTCCCAGGTCAGTGACCGACGAAGCTGATCAGGGAGCGTCGCGATCGTCGACGTGATCGCATCCCGCACGGCTTCGGCGCCATGCCCCGCAAGCGCCGGACCGTTCTTGACCCTGAGTCGGCCACGTTCGGCCATGCGGGGCAGGTGGAGCAGCATCGTGAATCGGGTGGTGCGTTCGACCAATGTGCCGATCGCGGAGCTGTCAAGTCCGATGATGAGGTCGCCTTCCCAGTGTCCAGGAACAGCTCGGTTCTCGGCCTCGGCGGGCCGCTCGCTGATCATGATGTCGGGGCCTACAAACGCCTTGCCGCGACCACGGCGGCGAGCCCTCGGCACGCGCAGCGCCCGCCCGGTGCGCAGGCAGGCCGTCAACTCGCGGCGCAGTGCCCCCCGCCCCTGGATGTACAGCGCTTGGTAGATGGCCTCGTGCGAGACCCTCATCGAGTCATCGTCGGGATACTCTATCCGGAGTCGATGGGCGATCTGCTGCGGGCTCCACGATGTCGCCCAATGTCGGTCCTGGCGGCGGCCATGACGTCGACCACTCCAGGAGCCCACGTTTGGGCCAGGCACGGGCATCCCGTCCTCAGCCATCATCGTGCCTGCGAGGCGGTCCTGCACGTAGCTCCTCAGCCGATCGTTCGCGGCCAGCTTGGCGATCTTCGGGCGCTTGGCACGTCGGTCGCTGTGCCACTGCGCAGTCGACGCCCGATACGCCAGACCGCCGCTCCGAGTCGCCGCGTTGCGACGCAGCTCTCGCGAGACAGTCGACGGGGCTCTTCCGGAGCCGACGGGCAATCTCGCGCACCCCGGCGCCCTGAGCTCTCAGGATCGCGATCTCTTCCCGCTCCGCAAAGGACAGGTAGCGAGCCGATCGGGGCGCCAAGCTGATCGGCGGCATACCACCGCCCTCACGGAACCAACGACCACCCACGGGCGGCGACACGCCACATGACACAGCGGCATCCTCACTCGACAGCCCCCTGGCGATCGCCTTCCAGAACCGTTGCTGCTCCTCACGCCCCGCTACCGGCGGCCGGCCAGGCGAACGCATCGCAGGTCGACCCGCCCGGTCTGACCTTCTCCGTTTCCGTTTCTGCATCGCAGCACCTCATCATCGAGGTGTTGCGACGACCAGTTGAATTCACCCTGGCACCCGCGATCCGAGTGATGCACGACCGCCTCGGGCCGGCGTTGCGTCAACGCCATGTCGAGTGCGGCGAGCACGAGTTCAGTCCGGAGATGCGTCTCCATGGCCCAGCCAACGATGCGTCGCGACCAGACGTCGAGCACGATGGCGAGATAGAGGAAGCCGGCCCACGTCGGGACGTACGTGATGTCGGCCACCCAGAGACGATCCGGGCCCGCTGCAGTGAACTCCCGATCCACTTGATCCAGCGCCCGGTCAGCGGTGGGATCGCCGATCGTCGTGGTCACGAAGCGCCGCGGCCGCAGGCCCTGCAGGCGCGCTGCGCGCATCAGGCGGGCCACACGTTTCTTCCCGACCCGACGGTGGTGATCGTCGGCCAGCTCCGCGTGGATACTCGGCGCCCCGTACGCGCCGTCCGACCGCCGGTGGATCGCATGGATCAGGGCCGTGAGCCCGATGTCCTCCACGGCCCGTGCCGACGGCGGCCGCCCAGCCCACGCGTAGAAGCCGCTGGCGGAGACGCCCAGCAGCCGGCCCATGACCCGGACCGGATAGGTGGCCTGATTCGCTTTCATGAACCCGAAGATCGCTTCGTGTTCGGCGCGGTCTCCTGTGCGAACCAGGCCGCGGCTTTTGACAAGATCTCTCGCTCGAGCTTCAGCTGGCGATTCTCGCGGCGGAGCTGCGTCAGCTCGGCACGCTCGGTCGTCGTGAGGCCGTCGGTCCGCCGACCGGTATCGCGATCGGCTTGAGCCACCCAGTTGCTGATCGACTGGGCGGTCGGTTCAAACTCGTGAGCGAGATCTTCGGGAGTACGCCCGGCCCGGACCAACGCGACCATCTGTTCGCGAAACTCCGGCGGGTAGGGTTTCCTGGTGTTCGGCATCGTGGACTCCTTCTACCACAAGGGTTAGGTGTCCACGGAAGCGGGTCAGGCCCAATCTTCAACAGCGACCAGGGCAGCCAATTCACTAGCGTCGACTTTACCGACGTGCTCACGGAGGCGGGCATTCGCATCTCGATGGACGGCAAGGGCCGCTGGATGGACAACGTGTTCATCGAGCGGCTATGGCGCTCACTCAAGTACGAATGCGTCTACCTGTCCGAGTTTGCCACCGGCTCCGAGGCCCGGAGTGGGATCAGCTCGTGGATGGACTTCTACAACGAGCGCCGACCGCACTCTGCGCTCGACGACCGGACGCCGCAGGAGGCGTACACTAACGGAGGGGTTGCTCGGAGCCCGGGGCTACGCCCCGTCTCCCGTCAGCCCAAGGTCGCGTGAATCATGAACCCGGATTCCACCTTAGCTGTGACGCAAACCTGTCCAAAGGATGGGGTCCACCTCTCACAGCACCGCGAACATCACCATGTTGCCCGGCATCTGCAGACTGAAATCGACCAATTCCTGAATGGCGATTGCGACCAGCCCAGTCACTGCGCCGGCGCGGATTCGGTAGGTCGCGTGGTCGTCCTCGTCTGACCGCAGCCTTCTTAGGATGTCTCGGATGAGGAAGCCAGCCGCCATGAGCATTGGAATTCCCACGAGGGCTCCGCCCTCGGCGGCCAGCTGCAGGTAGTCGCTATTCCTGCGCCCTAGGGTTTTCTTGGACACTTGATTGCGAGAGAGTTCTCGCAGGAGGCGTGTCGAGATGAGGAAGCACGTTGAGGAATCGGTGGCGACCGGCGTGGCCGCCGGGCGCGGCCGTGGGGGTCGGTTCTCGGCCGGGCGCAAGCGTGAGGTAGTGCTGCGTCTGTTGCGCGGGGAGGACCTCGAGTCCGTGTCGCGGGCGGTGGGAATCACGGCGGCGCGGGCGTCGCACTGGCGGGCTCAGTTTCTGGCTGCGGGGCAGGCGGGCCGAAAGAGCCGCGCACCGGATGCTCGGGACGATGACCATCGTCGGCTGCAGGCCAAGATCGGCGAGCTGCTGATGGAGACCGAGTTACTGTACGCGAAGGTGGACCAGCTGGAGGCCGGCGGCCCTTTGGCCCGGCGGAGGTCGACGCGATGAGTGGCGCCCAGTCGATCTCCACCCGTCGGGCGTCTGGCGTGCAGCGGGTCTGCCGCGTGTGGCACCGCGCCCGCTCCAGTGTGTATGCGCGGCGGCAGGCGACACGGTCTCCTGCACTGTGTCGTCGCTGCGGGCCGATCGGCACTGCCCCGGACGACGTCCTGGTGGCCCACATTCGCCGGGTGCTCGAAGCCGCGCCGTTTCATGGCGAGGGCTACCGAAAAGCCTGGGCGAAGCGGCGGGTCGCGGGGATGCGCACCTCGAAGGAGCGGGTGCGCCGGTTGATGCGCGAGCACGACCTCCAAGCCCCGCCGCGCGCGGGCCACGCGCATGGGCCGAAGGCGCACGACGGGACCATCACCACCGAGGCGCCCGACGTGATGTGGGGCACAGACATGACGGCCACCGTGACGGTCGCCGAGGGGGCGGCCTGCGTCTTCGTGGCCGTCGATCACTGCGCGACCGCATGCATCGGGCTCCATGCCGCCAAGCGCGGGACCCGCTTCGAGGCCCTGGAGCCGATCCGCCAGGGCATCCGCGAACGCTTCGGGGGCATCGGCGAAGGCGTGGCCCGTGGGCTGCGGCTGCGTCACGACCACGGGTCGAACTACTTGGCCGACGATTTTCAACAGGAGGTCGCGTTCTTCGGCATCGAAAGCTCCCCGAGCTTCGTGCGGGAGCCCGAAGGCAACGGCGTCGCGGAGCGCTTCATCCGCACGCTGAAGGAGAATCTGTTGTGGGTGCGGAGCTTCGAGACGATCGAGGAGCTCCGCCTGGCCTTGCTCGAGTTCAAGCGGACGTACAACGAGCAGTGGATGCTGGAGAAGTACGACGACCGAAGCCCGGCCCAGGTGCGACGCGACCTCCTCGGGCTGGACGCGGCGGCGTAGAAGCGAATACCGTCAAACCACTGTCCAAGAACCCTGGGGCAGTACACTATGGGCATGATGGAGCCGACCTGCTGCGTTGGCGGAATAGACAAGGGCGGCCGTGCCATAGGTGTTCATCCCCGTGCCAGTTAGGGCGAAGTCCGAGATGACTCGCAGGCTATCCTGCCATATCTCGATGCGCCCGCCGAAGTCATCCCACGACGATTCCGAGAAACTCCTGGTCAACGCGTTCAGTCCGGCACACCCTGCCACGACGAGCGTCATCAGTGTCAGATGCCCAAGACTCACCACGCGCTGAGCGCTAGACGACTTTCGACGAATCACGAACCATCCGGACAACAGAACGGCTATGGAGAAGCAGGTTATCCCCGACCGCGAGAACGTGAGCACCAGCGCTAGGCCCATCAGGATCGGGCTGAGCGCCATCACTGCTAACCGGTTCGCCTCCGACGAGGAGAGCCAAAGTACGCGGCTTCGCCAGTCAGCCCGAACTCCTCGCATCGCGTCTGCAACGCCGGCGGAGAAGCAACCTGCCGCCAGCGGGAGGCCCATCATCATCCATCCGGCGAAATGGTTCTCGTTCACGAACGGCCCGAAGGGGTAGCTGCCGAAGCGAGGTTCCCAGAAGCCGTAGATCGCACCGGAATAGATTGGCTCTTGAACGATCCCAACGAGTGCCAGCGCCACTCCCACGCCCATGACACCCCTGGCCACGCTGCTCGCCCCTACCGACCCGAACCAGGAGACACAACCGGAAAACAACGCCGCTAACGAAATAAGCCAGACGATAGACAAGGCAGTCGAAGACGGCTCGAGAGAGAGCGTGCTCCTGACCCCAAGCGCCGATTGCGCGCCGAAGAGAGGATGACCCAGGCGTAGTGGAAGGTCGGTGGTAACTCCTGCCCGATCGTAAGGTCGATCGGGTGCTTGTCGGAAAGGAGAACCACCGATGAAGAGAACGTACCAGGTTGTCACGAAGCCGTCCACGCTCAGCAGCCGCGAGCTCGCGGAGTTTCTCTCGAAGGACGGTCAGCTCCTGCTGCCGCTCGTCGAGCTCTTGGAGCGGGGCGAGAAGGCCATCGACGAGGTGATCGACGTCATGGGTCGGGCGACCGTCGAGGCGGTCCTTCGGATGAGCGCTGAGCGGCTCGCCGGGCCCAAGCGGCAGGGCCGCCGCGCCGACGATCGGGCGCTGTACTGGCACGGCAGCCAGCCGGGGCGCGTCACGTTGAGCGAACGTCAGCTGCGCGTGGAAAAGCCGCGTCTGCGCAAGAAGACGGCGCGGCAGGGGGAGCGCGGCGAGGTCGCGATCCCGGCGTACGACGCGATGCAGCGCGATCAGCGCCTTGCCGACCGCATGTTGGCGATCATGCTGAACGGCGTCTCGACCCGGCGCTACGAGACGGTCCTGCCGGCGATGGCCGAGCAGGTCGGCATCGGCAAGTCGGAGGTCTCCCGTGAGACCATCGAGGCCGGGACGCGAGTCCTCCAGGACTTGGCTGAGCGAGACTTCAGCAAGGTCGACGTGTTGATTATCTACCTCGACGGGATCCAGTTCGGGAACCACCATGTTCTGGCGGCCGTGGGGGTCGACGAAGACGGGAAGAAGTACGTGCTCGGCGTGCGCAGCGGTGCCTCTGAGAACGCGACCGTGACGACCGCCCTGCTCGAGGATCTCGTCGCTCGCGGGATCCGCCCCGACCGACGTCGGCTGTTCGTCGTCGATGGAGCGAAGGCGCTACGCAGCGCGATCGCCCAGGTGTTCGGCGCCGGCAACGAGGTACAGCGCTGTCGCAACCACAAGCTGCGGAATGTCGTCGGCCACCTGCCGAACGCGCAGCACGACCAGGCACGGGCCACCCTGCGCGCCGCCTGGAAGCTCGAGGCTAAGGAGGGCCTGCGCAAGCTTGACCAGTACGCCTCGTGGCTCCAACGCGACTGGCCCGATGCAGCAGCGAGCGTTCGAGAAGGCCTCGATGAGATCTTCACCGTGAATCGGCTCGGCCTGCCCGCATCACTGCGCACGTGCCTCACGACGACGAACATCATCGATTCGACGCACTCGGGAATCCGGCAGCGCACACGTCGCGTCACCAACTGGAAGAACGGAGAGATGGCGCTGCGCTGGTCGGCCGTGGCCTTCGTGGAGACGGAGAAGAACTACCGACGCATCACAGGTTACGAGCATCTCTGGATGCTGAAGGCACACCTGGATCGCGACGACGACAACATTGCAGAGATGCAGAAGGTCGGATAACTTGTGTTCACCGTTGCCGCTGACTTTCTACTACCGGTGGGACACTCTCCCTATCCTGGCGCGTGGTGCCTCTTCTTGCCAGACGTGGAGCTACTTCCGTGAAATACGCGATCGATGAGGCCCAGATCAGGATGCGCAGCGTCGGGGAAGAGTCTCCGTGGGTCTTGAGGCTTCGGGACAGGCATCTGCCAACCTCGCCACTTGCACTTGGGACAAAGATGTAGACGCTGATCACTGAGTCGCTTCCAAAGATGCTCGGTCCGAGTCCTAGCGTGTGAGCGATAGAGCCCGGAGAAACCACAGGATGGGCACGTCAATGACACGTCGGTGTGTCGGTATCGCTTTGGTGAGGCCTGGGGCTGCTCGGCCTCTGGATCGTCACGAGGAAGCTCCTGTGGGCCCATCAGTCCACCGGAAGTAAACCCAGGCTCGATGGCCCCGAGCTGCGCGAGTAGCCCAGCAGTGTCGCCGACTGCGGCAAGTCGTTCGAGCTCACGGATTTGTCCCGACAGCCGGTCGGGATCCGGGGGCGCTTGCGCCCTCACGCATAGGATTTTTTTGGTCGGGGATGGTTCTATCGTCTCATCTAGACCCGCAAGCTCTTCGAACATCTTCTCCCCCGGGCGAAGCCCGACGAACTGAATCGGTATGTCGGCTGGCATGCGACCCGACAGCCGGATCAGATCTCTGGCCAGACCGACCAGCTTGATCGGATCGCCCATGTCGAGAACGTAGGTCGTGCCTGTGCTGCACTTCGTTGCGGCGTGGAGCACGAGCTCTACGGCTTCCGAGATCAGCATGAAGTAGCGGGAGATCTCCGGATGCGTGACGGTCACCGGTCCACCAGACTTGATTTGGTCCACGAAACGAAGGAGGACACTGCCGTTGCTGCCTAGCACATTGCCGAATCGAACCACACAGAAGGTGGTCCTGCTACTCCGAGCCTTAGCCTGCACGAGCAGCTCGGCCGTCCGTTTGGTTGCGCCCATCACGCTGACGGGGTTGACTGCCTTGTCAGTCGAAATCAGGATGAAACGGTCGATGCCATGCCGGTCGGCGGCTTCCGACAGCAGCCTCGTTCCGACGACGTTATTCTTCACGGCTTCGCACGGGTTCTGCTCCATCAGCGGCACATGCTTGTGGGCCGCCGCGTGAAACACGATCGCCGGTCGATGCTCGCTCATCACGGCGTCGAGGCGATGGGAGTCCGTGACGTCGCCGATGCAGCTGTGTAGTGGCCTTGCAAAGCCGGCGTCAAGAAGATCGTTGGTGACCTGGTAGAGGCTGTTCTCGTAGCGCTCGTAGAGGATCAGTGCCGAGGGCTTCAAGGCTGCGATCTGACGCGATAACTCGGAGCCAATCGATCCGCCGGCGCCGGTTACCATAACCGGTCGATCACGCATGAGCTGGTGCAATGGCGCGCGGTCCAGCCCGACCGGAGCCCTGGGGAGAAGGTCCTCGATCGCGAGTTGACGCACCTGCCGCACGCGTCCATCGCCGCTGATGAGGTCGTGCAAGCTTGGGAGAGTCGTGATGCGCGTCGTGAACGGCCCGAGTGCCCGCAAGACCTGCCGCATCACCTTTGGCCCCGCGCCACGGATGGCGATCAATACCTCATCTGGTGCGTGGTCCGTCATGATGCGTGGTAGATCGGCACGCGTACCTAGAACTGGTACGCCGTGAATGGCCCCACCGATCTTGCTCCGGTCGTCGTCCACGAACCCGACGGGGGCGTAGTCGCCATGCATCCGCATCTCGCGAACAATCCGCTCTCCGGCATTTCCGGCCCCCACGATGAGGGTCTTCGTGACCGGCTTGGTGGTGACCATGGCCGAGTAGAGTCGCCGCGACAGACGGATGCCAGCCATGAGCATGACGAGGACTATGGCGTCGATCAGATAGACCGACCGCGGATAGCCCGCGAAGGGCAGTAGGTCCCAGCGTGTCAGGCCGACCACCAGGCCACAAAAGAGGAGTGAACTGGCTCCGATCGCGGCCACAACATCCCGAACGTCCCAAATGTCGGTGTAGCGCCACAGTCCATGGTAAAGGTGAAACCAGGCGAAGGTGGCTCCTCGAATGACGAGCAGAGCCGGCAGTCCCCAGACTAACGCCGGTAGGAAGTCGGGTGGAATCCGACCGTCAAATCGGAGCCAGAAGGCGGCGGCGTTCGCAAAGACGATGAGAATCAGATGGACCGCGACAACGATCACTCGACGCTGAGTCTGGTTCAGGCGGTCTATCGGAACGAGACGGATTCCGACGGCATCGAGTACGGTGCGGCCGATGATGAGCAGGTCGAACCAGTTCGAGCGTCTGGCGACATACGCCTTCGCGAGACGGATCTTGTCGGGGAGAATCTGGGTTACGTAGGCGTGTTCCGGGTCGTCGGCGCGCGCTAAGATTGCTTCCTCGTCGCGGTATTTGAACGAAGCCGGGTCGGTCATGCCGGGCCGCACGGCGAGAAGCTCGACGTAGTCGTCCCGAAAGCGCTCGACAAAGCCCGGGATCTCCGGCCTGGGTCCCACAAGGCTCATGTCGCCCCGGAGGACATTGAGGATCTGTGGAAACTCATCGAGTTTGGCCTTCCGAAGCAGCCAGCCGACCCGCGTGATGCGAGCGTCGCCATCAACCGTCAGCGCGCTCCCCTGGTCGGCGCCGTTTTCGACCATGGTTCGAAACTTCAGCAATTGAAACCGGCGAAACGCCCGGCCCATGCGTGTCTGCCTAAAGAAGACCGGACCCGTCGAATCTAGCTTGATGGCGAACGCGACCAGGGCAAACACCGGTGCGAGTAAGAACAGGCCAACGGCTGAGACGAGCACATCGATGGCGCGCTTGACTCTCACCGTAAGGCCCCTAGCGCTGCGGCCGGCAGCGAGCGACGAGCTGACGTCGATGGTCGAGAGAAATGTCGGCAGATGTCAATGACCGAGGAGGTCACGTGTTCACACTCTCCTGGTGACATCGATGGGAACAGCGGAAGAGAGACGAGGCGTCGCCACTCCCGCGTCGCCACCGGACACCTCTCCGGTGTCCAGCCAAACGTCTCCTGGTAGTACGGATGTAGGTGTAGCGGCCGCCAGTGAACGGACGATTCCACGCCGGCCCTCCTCAGTTCGGCGAGAAATGTGTCGCGGTCAATCGACAAACGGTCGAGTTTGAGTCGGATCGGAAAGAGATGCCACGCGTGCACGCGGTTAGCCGGGACGGGAGGGAGATCGATCTCCTCCACCTCGTTCAACGAATCGATATAGTCTCGAGCGATCGTTTCACGACAACGTCGCATGTCTTCGGCTCTTGCCAATTGGCGGATGCCAAGGGCCGCAGCGATGTCTGTCAGGTTGTATTTGAAACCAGGCGCGACGATCTGATAGTCCCATGTAGCCGGACTTTTCTGGCGGCCCCAGGGGTCTTTCGAAAGGCCGTGCAGCGACATTGTCCGCATCCGGTCGACTAGGTCCACGTCGTCGGTGACCGCCATCCCTCCTTCCCCAGTCGTCATCGTCTTGTTGGCATAGAAAGAAAAACACGTGACGGCGGACGTGCCCTCACCGCAGCGGGTCCATTCGTCTTCGGGAGTGGACCGGGCCGCGGCCGGGAACGCATGGGCCGCGTCCTCCACCATCCACAGCCCGCGCTCGGCGCAGAAGTGCTGGAGGTCGCCGATGGATTGCACGACGCCGCCAACGTGAACCGGAATAGCCCCCACGACGTTGAGGTCTTGGGAGATCGCCTCAGGTAGCCTCCCTGCTCCCAGATCTTCAAGCTTTCGTCTGGCGTCCTGCAGATCAAGGTGCAGATTCTCGGGCTCGCAGTCGACCAAGATCGGAATGGCACCCAGGTAGCGCACGATCTCCGCTGTGGCGGCAAAGGTCATCGTGGGCACCAGGACCGCCTGCCCGGTCCTGAGTTCTATCGCCTCGGCGGCGAGATGCAGCGCAGCGGTCGCCGAATTGACGCCTACCGCGTGGCGCGCGCCGACAGCGGCCGCGAATGCCTCCTCGAATTGCCTCACCCGGGGCCCGGTCGTCAGCCATCCGGAGCGGAGGACTGAGACCACAGCCTCAATCTCGGAGGAGGTGAGATCTGGCCTAAAGAACGGGACTGGAGTTGATGTCACGATTCTTGCTTTAGAAGGCGAACGTCGAAGTGAGGCCCATGAGGAGTCCGTCGTAGTCCCGAAGGCCCGCACGATTCGAGCGACGGGAGAAGTGAGACGCGTCGACCCCAATTGTCGTCGACCGGTTTAGTCGTCGCTGGAGTCCAACCGAGTAGCTGCGCCAGGTGTCGACCCGGCCGGTGGGTGCCGCGTTCGCCGTCGATACGAACGCGCGGTATTCACTGTCGAACCACCGTGTCCCGACGTCGATTTCGAACCGATCCGTGAATCGGTGCTCAAAACTCACGCCGTAACCGGTGCTGACGTAGTAGGGCTCGAAGACTTGAAAGGAGAACGCGATGTCACGGTCGGCCGTGAAAGAGATCGTCGACGACTCAAGCAAGGTGTAGTCGAACTCGACGGCTGCAACCGGACCCTGGTAGGGGGGGAGGACGCTGGACGAGCCGCGTAGACTGCGATACCCAACCTTGGCCGTGCCCGAGATGAGCGCCCGCGGATTGAGCTCGATGCCGGGGACCACACTCCACGATTCGTTATCTCGATCTGGCGCGGAGGAAAACTGCTCTTTCCTCGTCTCGGCCGTCACTTCCAGAGTTGTCAGCGGCGTCGCCTTGTATCGAACCGCAGCGCTGGTGGCTACGAAATTGCTATTGAGTTGCCGGGCGAGCCCTGCCCCAAGAGGATCGTGGCGGTCGTACTCTAAAGAGGCCTGCCTGGCGGAAACTTCGACTTCGAGCTTGCGAAAGACGCCTACGCCCACCCCCGCCCGAGTGGCGTTCTCTTGGCGTCTGGCTCGGGCATCAATCTCGAGGTTCGGTCGTTCGCGGGTGTTGAGGAATGAATCCTCGACGAAGAGCCGGAGCCGAGCTAGCTGCAGCTCGCCCCGCAAGTTCATGGTGAAGTTCACGCCACGCTGGTTCTTAAACTGCTTGAAGTAGACGAAGTCGGTGACGGTCTCGGCGGTGACGACGAACCGACGCAGCGGCAGCGCGATATCGACCTTCGGACCCGCAGTAATGGTGAAGTCGGACTGCGGATTCCCTTCCGATAGGAAGACGTTGCTGTCGACCCCGAGGCGCGCGAGTTCCAACACCGGCGTGATGAACAATGGACCGAGGTGCACGGGGGCATCAGACCGGACGTCGGCTTCCTGCGCGAGGGCCAGCGACGGGAGCAATGCCACTAGGCAGATTCCAAGGCCCGAGACCGCCCAAGCCCTCGGGCGTCTATCGTCCTTGGCGACTCTCGGCCGATCGCGCCGTCTTGGCAGGGCTCTGATGGGCGGGTTGAATCTCACAGTTGAAGTGTCGACCCTGCCCGCGGCGAGCTTTCAGGCGGTGATTGGTCTTGGATGTAGTACTGCTGATACTGGCTGCGGTAGTACTGTGAGTAGTAGTAGGCATTCCGCTCGAGATCGACACGGTTGAGCACGCCACCGACGAACCAGCCGTTGGCGGCTTCGAGCTGGTCGAGCGCTTGCTGTGCAGCGCGGCGGCTGGTCATCTCGGCTCCGACCACGAAGATCACGCCAGCGGCGGCATGGGCCACGACGGAGGCGTCCGTCACCGCCATGACCGGTGGGGAGTCGATGAGGACCCAATCGAATAGCGCGATGAGGGAATCGAGCAGCGACGCAAACTTTGCCGAGCCAAGCAGCTCGGCCGGATTCGGGGGCGCTAACCCCGCAGGGAGGAGCCAGAGACCAGGCACCGATGTCTTACGAATCGCGTCCTGCGCCTTAGCTTCACCGACCAGGAGATTTGAGAGCCCAGGTTCTTGCGTACACTCGAGCGCTTGATGGAGAGCGGGTCGTCGCATATCGCCGTCGATAAGGAGCACGCGCTGCTGCGACTGGGCCAGGCCGATCCCGAGATTGCTGGCGACCACCGTCTTCCCCTCGCCAGGGCCGGTACTGGTGATCACGAAGGACCGTTTAGCGTCCGCGGTGGAGAACAGCACACCGGTGCGGACGGAACGGAACGCCTCAGAAAACTTAGCCGGCACGCCGTTGTTGATGAGTGGCGGCTCGCCCGTCTTGAGATGCTTCGATGGAACCTTTGGGATCATGCCGAGGGAGGCCAGGCCCAGGTGGGTCCTAAGCTCTTCCGGCGTCTTGATGCGATTGTCGAGATACTCGAAGAAGAACGCCAACCCGATGCCACCGAAGCCGCCGATCAGCATGGCCATGAGGAGGAGCTGCCCCTTGCGCGGGCTCACGGGTGACCTGGGGACCTCGGCTTCGTCAACGACCCTGATACTGCTGCTGCGCAGCTTGGCCGAGACCCCAGTCTCTTTGGCGCGCTGGAGGAGACTCGAATAGATCTCGCGGTTGCTCTCGGCCTCGCGTTCGAGGACGCCGTAGTCGATGCCGATCTCGTTCATCGCCAACGCTTCGTTCTTCTGCCGGTCGAGCTCACGGGAAAGACTCTGCTCCTGGGCTTGGGCAGTGAGGAACTCGTTATGAACCGACTCGACCACCTTGTCGATTTCCACTTGCAACCGCGCTTCGGCCGTCTGGGTGGCGGACGCCAGCGTGATCATGTCCGGGTGTCGAGGCCCGAGGTTCTCGGAGAGCTCGGCCTGCTCGCGTCGGAGGTCGGCGACCTCGGCGCGAATCGTCTGGATAAACGTATTGGCCATCACCGCGGGAAGCGCATCGATCGCCGACGGGTTGCCCGCGAGGGCCTCGAGCTGGCGGTAGGCAGCCTCTTTGGCAATCAAGTAGGTTCGGGCGGCAGTATGTGCCGCATTCAGCTCGGCGAGGCGTTGAACGACAATATTCTCTCGGTCTTCGAGCGAGATCGCATCGTTTTGTCGGCGGTAGCGGTAGAGAGCCGCCTCGCTCGCTTCCACGACCTGGCGCTGCTCGGTGAGTTGATCGCCCAGCCAGTCGCTGGCGTCCCGCGAGGTCCGGAATCTGAGCTCCTGGTTCTGTTCGATATACGCGTTGGCGTGGGTGTTGATGACCGCGGCGGCCAACTGCGGGTGAGGGGACCGGTACCTGAGGTCGACGAGTCGACTGTCGCGCACGGGACTTGTCGAAAACCCTCCCAGGAACACGTTGACCGCCCGAGATTCGGCTCGGTTGTCGTCCTGATCCTCCGGGGTGGCGTCCCACACTCGCGACTCAACTGGTGTCGGGGTTGACACGACGAGTCGAATGCCGTCGGCGGCGCGCGACGTGACCCAGTCAATGGCGTCGGAGATCAGCTCGGTCGGGTGAAACCCGCCATCGGTGACACCCAGGAAGACCGGATCGGCCCAGAGGTCGAGTGTGTCGAGCGTCGCGCGAACGAGCGACCGACTCCTGAGGAGTTCGTATTGCGTCTCGTAGTAGTCCTCCATCTGGTAGGACTGGCGTTCCGAGAGCACCTCCTGGAACTGCACCACGTTCGGTTCTTCGATCTCGATCAGCAGCCGCGCCCGTGCTTCATAGATCGGGGTCTGCGTGAAGGCATAGACGACGGCCGACAGCACGACCACCAGGAAGACCGTCGCGATCGTCCAGCGGCGCTTGTACAACACCTTGACGTAGTCAAGCAGATGCGTGTCGTCACCGAGATACGCCTCCGCGTCGAAACGATCCGCCGCCCGCTCGGCCGCTGCGCGTGACGAAGGACGGTGGTCTTCGCGGTAATCAGCCATTAGAAAAACCTCTCGGGGACGACGATGGTGTCGCCCGCCTCGACGAAATCGTTCAGCTTGACCTTGATCTCTTGCTGCTCGTCGTTGATCACCCGGATGATTCGGACCCGGTTTGTCGCGCCGAACTCCGTGACACCGCCGGCCAGGGCCAGCGCTTGGAGGACGGTGGTGGCACGGCGGATCGGGAACTCGCCGGGCGCGGTGACCTCGCCGAAGACGAAGATCGTCTCGGCGCGGGCGACGAAGATGGTGTCGCCGTCTCGGAGCGCCACGTTCTGGGCGGGACCCCCGCTCTGCAGGGCCTCGATGTCGACCGTGATGACGTTGGCGTCTGTGTCCTGGGCCTCGTCCGGCAGGGTCGGGCCACCGCTGCCGTCCCCACCTGCCTCAGTCGTGAGGTCTGCCGGTCCGTGTGGCGGTCGTCGCACCTTCTGCACGACCAGTGCTTCATTGGACGCCGTTGCGGTCGTCGACCCGGCACTGGCCAACGCTTCGATCAGCGTCATGCCGCCGGTGAGCGGGTACGTGCCTGGCGTCCGCACCTCGCCCACGATGAAGATCCGTTGGCTGCGGTAGTCCTCGATCGCCACCGTGACTTGGGGCGTGTTGAAGAACCCGTCAGCGAGGAGGCGGATCAGCTCGGCCTCGAACTCACGAATCGTGAGCCCGCCGGCGGGCACGCGCCCCACGAGCGGGAATGCGAATGTCCCATCGGTCTCGACGGTGTAGGTCCCGCCCAGGTCCGCCTGATTCCAGACGGTGATCGCGAGGCTGTCCTGAGGACCGATCACGTAGTCGGTGAGTTGGGCCCCGGCTGGCGGAGCCATCAGGATCACGATGACTACTGCCGTCAATGCACCTGTGCGGACGCGATGTCGCGGAGTCATAGTTCTGTCGCTCGAGGAAGGCGGACACCGACCTACCGGTCCGTGAGGTTCGCCGGGCTGACCACACATTCGGAGCTTTCGCTCGGCAAGATGTAGTCGCCGTGAGCCAGATGGGCCTCGACGGCGGGGTCGGGTAGCTCGAGCACCACGACATTGCCATTGGCTTGATGACAGATCGCCACCTTTTCTGGGGGGGGCATGGCGCCTACTGAGATCATCGTGATCGTGGCTCCGACTCCCGCTACGCCGAGCACCGTCCAACCTAGTTTCGTCATCTGTCTTCTCCCTGGGCGACGGCCGATAGGCCGTCAGCGGTTACTGAAACATTCCCGATCTCTGTTCCCTCCGCGTCAAACAGTGTCCGGACGTCCGCGACACCGTCCCCGTCGGTGTCGCGCTCGTGCCGCTCGAGCGATTGATCCGGACGGTAGTAGCACCAGTGATCCACGGCGCCGTCCTCGTCGTCGTCGAACTCACGGCGCAGCAGCCGACCCTCCTCGAGATAGCTCCAGGTGTCGAGGCGCAGGTTGCCGTCCATGTCCCATGCGAGTACCTCGAGCTCTCCGGTTACGTCGTTCGCGATCTGTTTCACCCGTGGGTTGCGCTCGAACCGCTCGCCGTACGGGCCGCCCAGGCGATAGGCGATTACGCCCGAGGCAATGGCGAGGATGAGTCCCGTGACGAGGATCGGTGTCTCCCATCGTGAAGTCGGCCTGGACATGGGTCTTGGGTTAGACCAGTCGCAGCTTGCCCTCGGCGTTCGGCCGCATCCCGTCGCGCGGCAGCTTCACCAAGCCCTTCTGACACGCATAGACCACCAGCTGCATCCGGCCCTTGAGGCGGAGCTTCTTGAAGATCCCCGTCAACTGATTGCGGACCGTCGCTTCGCTGACGCACAGCGCGTCGGCCACTTGATGGTTCGTCTGGCCCTCCGCCACGAGCGCGATGATCCGGTGATCCCGCTTACTGAGGGTCGGCTTCTTATTCCCCGGCGTGCCGTTGGTCGGGCGCAGCAGGTCAGTAATCAGTCGGGTCGTCGCCGAACGATCCAGCCAGACCTCCCCGGCGTGCACGCACGCGATCGCGTCAATCAGCATCGAGGGAGACTGATGCTTGAAGACCAGCCCGCGTGCCCCCACGCGAAACGCGTCAGATAGGAGTGCCGAATCGGTCGAGTTTGTGAGCAGGACGCACGGCGGATGACCGGTGCCGCCTTGGGCCAGCGTCGTCAGCGGTTCGACCGAATCGCGCGCCTCGTGATCAATCAGGGCCACATCGGCTGGTGCCGGGACGGGCGCCAGCGCGTCGTGCGCATCGCGCGGATGCTCTCGTTGGCCCACCACGGCGAATCCGTCTTCGTGGTCGATCAGCGCACGGAGGCCCGCCAAGGAGACCGGCTGGCTGCCCACGAGGAGCACGCGGATGATCGCACCCGTCGGCGTTGCTGCGGCGTTCATAGGGCGATGACGTGAGGGAATGGGTGTGACCTAGCCTTAATGCGTCATTTTTCTGAGCGAGCAATGACGCTTTGGGATTGAAAAAGGCCTTCCAGTGTGGTTGAAAGGTGGTGCAACCCAACGCCTTCTTCCACACATGAAAGGCCACTGACCGTGAGACGAAGAAAATCCGATTTGCATGCCCGTGTCAATAGGAATCTGCCGCTGGAGTTCGATGACGTTCGCCTCACGTCGTACGCCGGGCTGGAACTCTTGGAGCGCTACCTGCGCACCCGTCGCTTCAATCAGCTGGTGCGCGAGGCGTTTGCCGACCTGCCGCGCTGGGGCGACTTCGGGGTGGTGGTGATGGTGCGGGTGTTCGTCGGGTTGGTGATCGTTGGCGGCCGGCGCCTGCGGCATCTGGCCTACGTCGCCGACGACCCGATCTTCCAGCGGTTCGGCAACGTGCGCGTCGTGCCCACCGCGCGGACGTTGAGTCGGTGGCTGCGGCACTTCACGATGCGGACGGTCACCCGCTTCCAAGCCCTCAACGCGGCCGTCGTGCGCCAGCTGCTGCCCACGCTGGGGCTGCGCACCTGGACGGTCGATGTGGACGGCGTCGTCGTGTCGACGGGGTTGCAGGTCGAACGGGCGGCGCGGGGCTACAACCCGCACCAGCGGAAGGTGCCCAGCTACTACCCGATCATGGCGCACCTGGCCGAAACGACCCACATCCTGCGGGTCAAGAATCGGTCGGGCAACGTCCACGATGGGAAGGCGGGCCTGCCGTTCTTGCGGGCCCTGTGGCCGCAGCTGGTCGGGCTACGCACGGGCGGGGCCCGGCTGCGGTTTCGCATGGATGGGGCGTTTTTCCGCCAGGATGTGCTGCGGTGGTTGCAGGGCCGCGGCGTGGGCTATGCCATCAAAGTCCCGTTCTATCGCTGGCTGGATCTGCAGCGCTACATCCGGGACAGTCCCACCTGGGTGCCGGTGGCGCCCGGCGTGACCGGCTTCGCCGTGCCGGGCGCGGAG
This sequence comes from Vicinamibacterales bacterium, assembly GCA_965223015.1. GTDB lineage: Bacteria > Acidobacteriota > Vicinamibacteria > Vicinamibacterales > UBA8438 > CAUZIB01. Next base: position 88,557 of record CBDCVL010000011.1, read on the forward strand.
ACGCCCTGGCACATCCCCGTGACCGTGACCATCTATCGGAAGAAGGTCCACCACCGGGCCACCAAGAACTATCAGCTCGACCTGTTTGATCCTAACGATGGGCACTACGAATACTCGGCGGTCACGAGTAACCTCGCGCTGACGGTCCGCAACTTGTGGTACTTCGCCTGTGGGCGGGGCAACCACGAGAAGACCATCGCGCAGCTCAAGACCGGGCTGGCCTTCCACAGCGTCCCGACCCAGACCTACGCCGCCAACAGTGCGTGGCAGCAGCTCGTGGTGCTCGCCCACAACCTGTTGACGAACTTCCAACTCGAGACGGGCGCCCCGCCGCGGCGCCGCACCCGGAAGCACACCGTCGTGCCCCTGCTGCAGAGCGTGCAGACGCTCCGCTTCGAACTGTTTCATCGGGCCGCCCTGCTGGTCCGCCCCGGTGGCAAGACGCGGTTGCGGATGACCGACAATCTCCCGACGCGTCAGACGTTCACCCGCATTGCCAACGCCCTCGCGAGCGGCTGAGTTTTTGACGCATTAGGGCTAGCTCCGCCCTCTCACTTACAGCGGAACTCACGGACGAGAGGACCCGCGTGGGATGCCTGTCGCGCAGACGCTCTCGGAGGGGCGGATCATCTCGCGCTTTCGCCATTTTGGGAATCAGCGGTGGCTCCAAATTCTTAGAGGGACAGTGGTCCCGGGACGACGTGCGATCCGCGCCGCGGGTGTCCACCCGAGTCTGTGATCACGTCCCGGCTGATTCCCCCCACGAAGATGGGCGCCCCTGACGATGTCTGGGACGTCGGACCGAGCGACCTAGGACATCTCTCTTAGGCTGGGTAGGAGGGAACGAGGAGACGAGGCGTGCAGATGTGTGCGGGCGCGGCAGTGCTACGACCGGTTACGACGCGCTCGTTCGGCGGCGCGGCGTCGACGCGGAAGTGGCGCGGGCCGCGACCGCCTTCGGCGGCAGCTTGCTCAGTCGATGCTTGAAGGCGTAGAGGGCCAGCTGAAAGCGGCTCTTTACTTTCAGTTTGCGGAAGATGTTCGTCAAATGGTTGCGGACCGTGACCTCGCTAATGTGGAGCCGCGTGGCCATTTGCTGATTGCGCAGGCCTTCGCCCACCAGCGCCACGACCTGCCGCTCCCGCTTGGTCAGGGTCGCGGTGCGGCGGCCCTCCGTGGTGGGCACGCCATCGCCGGCCGTCAGCTCCGCGAGCAGGTCCGTGGTCCCCGAGCGACTCAGCCAGACCTGCCCGTCCGCGACCTGGCGGATCGCGTCGAAGAACACGCTCGGGCGTTCCTTCTTGAGTACCGCGCCCTTCACGCCGTGACGGAACGCCAACGCGAGCGTGTCCCCGTCGAGCCTGCTGCCCAGGATCAGGACGTGGGTCCGTTGCGGGAGGTTCGGCGTGAGCACCGTCAAGAGATCGTTCGCGCGTCCATCGATGTCGAACACGATCACGTCCGCGATGCCGGGGTCGTGGGTCGTGCCGATCCGGACCACGACGAACTCCTCTTCTTGTTCGAGCACCAGGCGCAGGCCGTCGAGGACGAGATGCTGCTCGCCAAGGAGGAGAACTCGAATCACACGACGCGGTTGTTTGCCGGCAGTCACTGGGTTGTCCGCTGGTCGTTCCTGCGTGCTCGCATTCAACCGGTCGATGCAACGGATTCCGCGAGTATATCTGCCGGCGTCCGATAGCCGAGTGTCTTGCGTGGCCGCGTATTGAGCTCGCGCGCGATCCGATTCAGTTGAGTCTGCGTGTAGCGGGCGAGGTCGGTCCCCTTCGGCAGATACTGGCGCAGCAAGCCATTCGTGTTCTCGTTGGTCCCGCGCTGCCACGGACTGTACGGGTCGCAGAAATAGACTTGCACGCCGGTGGCGATCGAGAACGTGCGATGGGCTGCCAGTTCCAGGCCGCGATCCCAGGTCAACGTGGCCATGAGGCCGGCGGGCAACCGCCGCACGTGCTCGGTGAACGCTCGCACGACCGTGCGCGTCGTGCGCCCGGTCAGCCGGACGAGACAGACGTAGCGCGAGTGCCGCTCGACTAGCGTCGCCACGTAGGACTGGCGCGCGCCGGCGATCAGGTCGCCCTCCCAATGTCCCGGCACGGCGCGGTCCTCCACCGTCGCGGGGCGCTCGCGAATCGAGACGGCCCCGACGATGTAACCGCCCGTCTTCGGCGCCGTGGCACGCGGACGTCGCATCGTGCGTCGTTGGCGCAACTGCGCCTGCAGTGCCTTTTTGAGCACGCCGCGGCTCTGCACGAACAGGCTCAGGTAGATCGTTTCGTGCGACACGTGCATCGTCGGATCATCAGGATACGCCTGACGGAGCCAGCCGGCGATCTGTTGAGGCGACCACTTCTGCGCGAGCTTCGTGGCCACCGCGTCACGGAGGGGGGGTGGGTCACCAAGCGACACCGCTTGGGCCGCCGGCCGCGCGCCCACGCCGCCGCGTCGGCTCTGGCCGCCCGATACCACCGCCGCCCTCCGTGTCGACGCACCTCCCGACTCACGGTCGAAGGGGCGCGCCGCAGCTGGCGGCTGATCTGTCGCACCGACGTCCCGCGGGCCAGGCCGCGGGAGATGGCCTCCCGCTCCGGCAGCGTCAGCGCGAGACGGGAACGTTGGCGCGCCGGCGGGGGGATGCCGCCCGTCCGGGCCACCTCATAGCGCACCATCTTGGGAATCCGGCCTAGGGCACGGCCGATGGCATTGAGCGATTCCCCGTGTCGCCACCGGCGCCACACTTCTGCCTTCTGCGCCGCCGTCAAGCGCGGACCACGTCGTCGCACCATGAAACCTCCTTATCAGGTTCATGTTGCATCGACCCATTGAACGCACCTGTGTAGACGCGACCAAACATAACACCGTTTCGAGCGTGATCGAGCGACACACTTATCACTGCGATAGGTGGATCCGCTACCTAAGCGTAGTGAGTGACGTCCGGACCGCGGGCAGAGCTTCGTCCCGACGAGCCCGCCAGGCAGAGAGAGTTCTCCCAGAGGACGAACTCTTTGAGCGTCGACGTGGGAAGGGAGCGGTGGCGTCTCCCATGATTGCAGGCGCGCCTGACGGGGGCCGACCTTCCGCACCCGAAAGTCACTCGTGCGGCTGAGTTTTGTTCTCTGCCAACGGGGGGGGGTCTTAGGCTTTCCCCGTCCCTCCAAGCCGACCTGAGCTGCGCCTATCGGGGGCGAGAAACACGAAGAAATATCTTGCATCTGTGACGGGCGCGGCGTCTTTGCGTCTTCCTCACGTCCTCAGAGTCCGAAGTGTTACCCTTCAAAAAGATGACCACGAAGCCGCGCCGTCACATCGGTGAGATCATTCGGCGGCTGCGGCGCGAGAGGGGCTGGACGCAGGCCGAGCTCGGCAGGCGAGTCCAATTGCCCCATCCGCTCCGCGCGTGGACGATCTCGAAAATCGAACGTGGTGTGACCGCCCCCACGGTGACCACGCTTGCCGCCATTGCTGGTGCGCTGGCCCGCTCGCCGATAGCGACTCGCGAGGGTCGTGCCGGCAGCCGGACAGCCAGCGTCGTCCCGCTGACGCCCCGCCGCGAACAGGCGTTCATGACGATCTGGCTGAATCCCCCTGACTGGGAAATCGTGCGCGTGACGTTCGCGCCAGGGCAAGACCCGCCTGCCCCCGCCGAGCTGCTGCTGGGCCGTCCCCCCGAGGATTTTTGGGCGCCCGCCGTTGCGGCACGGGTGCGACAGGTCTTGGACACCGTCCTGATCGGCCGGACGCGGACGCTGTACTACAAGGTGGAGCGGGATACCGGGACCCACTGGCGGCGGTGGCATTGCACGCGCGCGGGCGGCGGCGCGTGCGCACCGACATCTACGAGGTGAGCGCCGACGAGGCCGAGCATGCCTCGGCGATCGAGTTGCTCATCTAGTGTCCTGTCACCCTGCCCGAGGGCCGAGCCATGGGATGGGTGCTGGGGGTCGAGGTTGACCGCACCGGCAACGTGTGGATCCTCGATACGTGTGGCGGCTGGTTTCAGGACTGCCTGACCTCGACCGAACCACCGGTCCTGAAGTTCGATGTCTCGGGGACCTTCGGCGGTGGGATGGTCGTGCATCCGCACGCACGGGATGGGACGGTCACGTCCTTCGTTCCGGATCCGAACCCCGCCGGCGCCCAGGAGCTGGTCGTGGTGGCTCCCGACGGTACGATGTACACCGGCTATACCATCGGCAGGTCGGTCAAGAAGTACATCAAGAACTAGCCGGCTGTCTGTCGTGCCTGAGTGAGCTCACGCGAACCCCAGCCACCAGCGTCGGGTCACGATCACTCGGCGAGCGGATCCGGCCGGATCTGGAACCGGACGATCTCGCTCGTCGTCCCCTTTCCGCCCTCCATATGGAAGGTCGAGCCGGTGTTGAAGCTGGCCCACAGGCCTCGACCCTTCCACCCGGCGTTGGGATCGTCGATCCGGCCGTCAAGCCCTCGGCTGTAGAAGCCCAGCGGATAGGGCACGCGCATCACGACCCACTCTTCGGTCTCCGGTTGTAGCGCGATGAGTGCGTCCGATGTGGTGCCGGTCGCGATCGGGACGTTTGCGCCGAGACCCAGCGTGTTGGCCTGGTCGACCCAGCTGTAATAGTGGTAGTCGGCGTTGGCGGATCCGTCAACACTCTTCATCCGCGGACCCGGTGTCTGATGCAGGGTCCACCCCTCCGGGCAATGCTGCCCGGTCGCGGTCGGTCCGTTCATCACTTCGCACTTGCTCCGGTCGAAGCTCGCGAAGTGGCCACTCCCGCCGAGGGCGGTCCAGATCAGCCCATTCCCATCGACGTCGATCCCCCTCGGGCCGTAGCCCCACAGGCCCGGGTCTCCCGTCGGATCGTAGGGCGGTTCGTACACCTCTGACTTGCACGTCTCGGGTGGATTGTCGCCGAGCTCCAGCCGGATCAGCTGCCCTGGAACTGGGAACCGTCGCGTGACCCAGACTGAGCCGTCCGGATGAGGAATGACGCCGTAGCCGCGCCGAAACTTGTCGAGGCTGCCGATGCGTGTGTCCTGTGTCGGGTCGATCTCGACGTCGCCGTCGGCAGTCGGTTCATTCCAGGGCTTGGTGATCGTGCCGTCGCCGTTGGTGTCGATGACTGTCGGACACCAGCCTTGCGCCATGCGCTCGTCGCCGGTTTCATCGTAGAGGCGTGTGTTCAGCCAGCCGATGGCCTCGGTGGAGCCACTGAGCCAGAGCGTGTCGTCCGCATCATCAGCGAACTGCAGATGGTGCGTGAAAAAGCATGTGTCGACCAGCTCGAAGGTTTCAGTCTCCGGATCGTAGTACGACACCTGTCTCGATTCGGCGGTGTGCTGAATCGGGTAGTACTGCCCCGACGGGTGCTCCGCGCACCACGCAGGCAGAGTGTTCGGGCGTACGGCCTGCGTGATCCAGAGGCGGCCCTTGCCATCCATCATCGGGTTGTGGGCGCTGCGACTGACGAGCGCGGGGCGTGGTTCGTCGCCCCAGTAGAGCGAGGGGATGGCCTGTGACGATCCCTGGTACGAGGCAGTGCGCCGCTCTCGCTCGACGCGGGTCGGCAAATCCATGCGAACCGAGCGGTTGTTCTGGATATCGGTGATGACGAGCCCAGCGCCACCCACGCCATAGATCGGCCCGTTCGGATTCACCGTGGGGTTGCGTTTGTCGGTCGAGACGTTGTCGTGAACCATCCCGCGAGGGTGGCCCCATCCCCACATCGTCAGGACGACATTTCGTTCAACGCCCTGCGGCCGGGGAGGGGTCGGCGGCAGCTCGCCGCTTTGGATGCGATCCGTCCAGTCGGCAAACAACTGGGTAGCACGCTCCCCCCCGATCCGGTTGATTTCGGCCGCCATGGCCGGACCTGCTCCGCCGGCCCGAATCCGATGCGCCCATGCCTCCGCAGTCGAATCGAAATCAGTTTGGTCGAGCATCGGCATCTCTCGCGTCGCCTGGTTCCCCAGCTGATGACACAACTGGCACCCGTCCTTCATCCGGTCAACCCAGTCGGCCTGCGTCCGCATCGCCGTCCCAATACCGTTTCCGCGTGGTCCCGTGCCAGGGAAGTCACTGGCGGGGGGCACCTCGAGCAGTGAGTACCAGTAGTTGGCCGGATAGATTTCCGCCGCTTCCTCTGGCGTCGGCGCCACAGTCGCCGCGAGGTTGAGTTCCTCTCCGGGCTGGGCCGAGGTCTTTGCAGAGTCAACCAACCCGTAGCCGCGGACCCAGACGTCGTAGCTCGCGTCCGGGAGCTCAGGAAGAAGAAAGCGACCCTCGTCGTTGGTGACCACGATCTTGCGGAACGACGTGTCAAAGTCGTCGGTTTCAGCAATGACCCAGACGCCCGCCTCGGGACCACTTGGCCCGTTGACGACGCCACTGATGGCATCGTCGGCAGCGAAGAGTGACCCGCTCATTCCGACGAGCACCGCAGCCCCGACCACGCTACACATCGCCGCCCAAGTACGTCTTCTCATTGTGGAGTCTCCCTTTCGTCCCCTGACAACAACCCTCGCCGCTGGTCGTGCGCGCTACTGTGCGTCTCCCGCTGCCCAGGCCGCGCTGGCGGCTTCGAGCTGTTCCTCCGTTCGAAACTGGATGCGTGCCGCTCGACTCGCCTCTCGGTAGACGACCCAGACATCCGGCCCGCCTGCGTGATCGACTGCGATGTGGCGCAATTCGGTCCCGATGCTGGGCAGCTTGTAGATCGTGTACTCCTCGGTCGTCGGATCGAACTTGGCAACGGAGTCGTCGTCCCCCAGGTTCGTCCACACCATGTGATTTCGGTCGACGACGGTCGCGTAGGGATGCGCGTCGATCGGTAGTCGATGGTACGTCGTCTCACGTGTGTGGATGTCGATCTTCGCCAGGTTAGACCCCCACCAATTCGCCACCCATACCGCGTCGCCGTTCGGATCGGCCGAGAGTCGGCGCGGTGCCTGGGCGCCGGGGTTGTAGACGTTGCCCGAAAAGCGCAGGGCACCGATGCGGTGAAAGAAGTCGCGGTCAGCCGGCGTGAGCAGATCTTCGCGGTCCATCGCGCCCGTGGGTCGCATCGGGACTTCCTCAACCACGCCAGTCGTGCCGTTCGCGTGCCCGACGATGTCCATGTTGAACTGCGCCCACCAGCCGTTGCCGAGCCGGTCTCCGGCTGTGCCGTATGTCTGGCCGTCGCCGATCGTCTTGTTCTGGTAGTACGTGAAGTCCTGCGTCTCGGGATCGAACTTGAGGGCGCCGTGCCGGTTGCCAATCCAGATGTTGCCCTTGCCGTCCTCCTGGGGGCTTCCCCCAACGCGGAGTGGCTGCGGCGGCGTGTAGAGCTCGAACGTCTCCGTCGTTGGGTCTAGCCGGCCAAGGCTGCCCGCCGTATCGAACCACAGGATCCCGTTCCGCGCCTTGGTAATGCCGTGGGAGTTGCGCGCGCGTCGGCCATTGGCTGCCGTCAGCTTGAAACCGGTGACCTGGCCCGTGCGCGGGTCGATCTTGGCGAGCGTGCGAAAGTCGTTTGCCACCGAGTCGGTGACCCAGACGTTGCCGTCGTCATCGACCGCGGAGTCGTGCATTCCACCGCCACCACGCATCCCCGACACAATGCCTTCTGACCATTCGCTTCCGTTGATCGACACGAGCTCCGTCGGTAGCTCCGCGATCGGGATGTCGTATTCCGTGACGACGTGGCGCGCAGCCTCTCCCGTTGGGCGCGGCTGCACCGTCAGCGCCAACGGCGGTGACTCGGGGCCTCGGGCCTTCGTGAGATACGCCGCGAGGTCGTCCCGGAAGTACTCCATCGTGAGTGATGACCGGCCGCCCCCGGTCCATCCGTGGTAGGACACCTGCGCCATCAAATCGATGATGGCCTGCCAGCCGCGCTCGTCGAACCGGTTTTGTAGCGCCAGGCCTGCTTGGTGACACTCGGTGCAGGTGACACGGAAGACCTCCTTGAGTCGGCGATCCTCGCGCGTGTCGGCCGGCAAAGCGTCCATCCAGTCGACGCCAGACAGTTGGTGCGAAAAGTCATCGGTCGCTGCCAAGGTGAGGTTCTGAGCCACGCGACGCCCCGGCTCCAGGACCACGGCCCCGGTCGCGGTTTCGTAACCCACCGCTTGAGCCCAGACGCGATAGGGTCCAGCTTCGAGCGGAGGTGCCAGCGGGGGAAAGTAATACCGACCAGCTTCGTCGGTGAAGACGGACGTTGTCACCGGCGTGCCCTCGGCCCGTGCGGATACCGACACCCCGGCCATCGGCTCGCCGGTCGGTGCCGTGATAGTCCCGGAGAGTGGCGGCGGTCCTTCGGATTGCGCGGCGGCGGTCCCCGCGGCTGCCAGATACATCATGCAGACGCTGCTGATCATTCCCGTCAGCAACGCGATCCGTCTCGGTTTGAGCATGTGGTCTCCTTCTCGCCCCCGCTGTGTCCGACCTCCGGCGCCTGACAATCGGACGGTCTGTTACTCCTCCGCCACAGTCTTCAGGTAGCCAATGACCTGGCCGATCTGCTCCGCCGACAACGCGTACTGCCACCCCGGCATCCGAGCTGAGCCGACCATGATGACGTCGCGAACGATGTCCTCGCCCATCGCCCCGACGGTCGTCTGACTCAATATCGGGCCAAGGCTCCGCGGATACGAGGGCTGCCCCATCGGGTCATGGCAGATCGCACACCGCTGCACAAAGAGCTTCCAGCCTGCCGTCTCGTCTTCGGAGAGAGGTGGTGGGGTGACGACCGCTGGCATGTCGTAGACCGTCCTCACGACATCTGGGGTCGAGACCTGCGTCTCTCGCAGCCGATCCTGCCCAGGCAGCGCCAGGGCCCCTAATGCGATCAACAGCCGAAAATACATCATGGTGTTCACATTCTAGACCCGCGCGGGGCATTGTCAAGTCAATGCGGGGCATCCCCGGCGAATCGCCGGATCCTCGTTAGGGTGCCAGTTGGCCACTATATGATTGCCCTGGCTTTGCTTTAGCCAAATGCCACCACAACCTGTCGCTTTCCAGTCCCGGAGACCCGTGGAGCCAACGAGATATGCCCAGCAAACGCGCAAAGGGAACGGTCGCCCCTGAGGCGGCGATGAGGGTGGCCGAGGGGATCGGCGAGGCAATCGGGCAGATCGTGAACCGCCTTGAGTCCCTCGACGCGGAGCGCGCGAAAGCGTACGCGCAGCTGCTGGCGCTTCAGGAACGCCTCAACGCGCACGTCATTCGCTTCGGGCAGGCGATCGAACGGGTAGCGACAACGGCCGCATCCGGACGCCCGACCGCAGGGAAACGCCCTCGTGGGAATACACGTCAGCCACGGGCGAGGAACGCTTCGCCAGCCAAGACGCCCCCACGCCGGAAGAAGGCTCGGATCAAGTGCGGCGTCTGTGGAACACCGGGACACAACGCGCGCGGACATGCGAAGTGGGAGTCAGCGCGGAGCAAGAAATAGCAACGCATGTTGCCGGACTGCACGGAGACGATGTGAGCACACAGACTGTGATGGTCACCGGCGCGACAGCCGGTATTGGGAAGGTCACAGCGCGAGAAATCGCACGTCAGGGTGCCCGCGTGGTCATCGTAGGGCGCAGCGAGCCGAAGTGTCAGGCGACAGTCGACGAGATCCGCCGCGCAGCCGGGAACGATCAGGTCGAGTATCTGCTGGCAGACCTGTCGTCCCTGGCCGAGACCCGTGCGATGGCGGCGCAGTTCAAGGCACGCCACGACCGGCTCGACGTGCTGGTGAATAACGTCGGCGCGGTCTTCATGGAGTTTGGCGAGACGGCGGACAATCTCGAGCGCACCTTTGCGCTCAACCATCTCAGCGGCTACTTCGTGCTCACCAACGAACTGCTCGACGTGCTGAAGGGAAGTGCCCCGGCGCGCATTGTCAATGTCTCGTCCGATGCCCACACCGGGGGCAAGCTGGACTTTGGGCACTTGGAGATGCGGGACAACTACAGCGGCTTTCGCCAGTACGGCAATACCAAGCTCATGAATGTGCTTTTTACAAAGACCTTGGCCCGTCGGCTGGAGAAAGTAGAGGTGACCGCCAACGCCTTGCATCCGGGCTTTGTCGCCTCCAACTTTGGCACGAACAACGCGAAGTGGTGGGTACGCCCCATGATGAAGTTCATGCACCTGTTCGCGATCAGCGAGGACCGAGGAGCCGAGACAAGCATCTATCTGGCCACGTCGCCCGATGTCGAGGGTGTCACCGGGAAGTACTTCGTGAAGTGTCAGGAGAAGACGCCGGTGGCGGCGGCTCTAGTCGAGGCAGACCAGGACCGCCTGTGGGAAGTGAGCGAAGAAATGGTCGTGAGATGAGGCGGCATGCTCAACTTTCCGGAGTACCAGACGCCGGCCGGTCGGCCTGGAATCGAAGCCAAGTTGGCCGGCTCCAGCAAATTGTCATTGACAGCGTCGATGACTGGGGTGTATCAACCGTTGAGTTTCTTTTCGAGCGAGCTACATTCAGGAGGTATCAGATGACGCGACGACGGTTCAGGTCGCTCGGAGTGGCCACGGCAATCGCAACTGGCATGGTGCTCCTACAGCTCACCGCCGTACCGGTTGGTGGGCAGGCTCCAGGTACGACTGTGTGGGGACATCCCAACCTGGAGGGTATTTGGCTGGATGTGTACTCTACGCCCTTCGAACGGTCACCCGATGTCGGTGATCGGGAGCTCGCGACGGCCGAAGAGCGCGCTGCCCGAGACCAGGCTCGCATGGGCAGCCAGGGGCGGAACGTGCGCTCCGGTCGCGCCGTGCGTGACGTGGCTGGCGCCTACAATGCCGTCTACACGTCGGCCAGGCCGGCCGGCCCGCGGACCTCGCTTGTCGTCGATCCGCCAAACGGACGGATTCCGGCACTCACGCCCGAGACCGTGAGCCAGAACGAGGTCCGGCGAGAGTTCAATCTCATGCTGATGCAAAACACGGAGACCTGCGAGACTGACGCGCCAGGGTGCAGAGGCGGGAAGTACGGGCCACCGTCACCGCGCAGGTTCGATGTCGCTCCCTTCTACAACACGGGGCGCATGAACCGCCACGACGGCCCGGAGGATCAAAGCATGGGCGACCGTTGCATGCTTGGGAACACTCCCGATCTGAACGGGTTCCGTCGCATCGTGCAGGGCGAAGACTCAGTCGCGATCGGCTATGACACCGGACAAGGCCAGGGATTCCAACGCGTCATCAACCTTTCTGGGACTCATCCGCCGAGTCAGATTCACCTGCGGCACGGCGATTCCCGTGGTCAGTGGGAGGGTCAGACGCTGGTCATCGAGACGACGAATTTCTCAGCGAAGTTCCGCTATCGTGGTTCGGGCGAGAACCGCAAGCTGGTCGAGCGGTATACGCCAATCGACGCCGACACGCTCGAGTATGAGATGACGATCGAAGATCCGACCGTGTGGACCGCGCCGTGGACCGTCCGTCAGGAGTTGAAGCGTCAAAGTGATGAGGAGAACCGGATCTACTACGAGCCGCGGTGTCACGAGGGGAACTACGGGTTGCCAGCACTGTTGATCGGCGCGCGTATCGAGGAGCAGGAATTCGCCGAAGGCCTCGGCCCTGATCCGTTCTCTCTGGACACCGCGTCGTGCGTCGGTGGCATATTGGAGGAGATCAACTAGGAGTGATGATGCCAGAACGGTTCAGAGGTTCGACAGTTGTGATAGCTCTCGTCGCCGCGACCGTCGGCGCCGTCATGACGCTCGCGGTGACGAGCACCACCGAGGAAGCCCAAGCCCAGACTCAGACGCAGCGTGCGGAACGGACCCCGGACGGTAGACCCAACTTTGACGGTGTGTGGCAGGCCAACAACGAGGCGCATTGGGATCTCGAAGCCCACGGTCCGCGTGCAGGGATGGTCATGCAGGAGGGCGTCTACCCCTTCGAGTATGCAAGAGTCCCCGCGGCTCCGGTCTTGGCGCTTGGCGCGGCGGCGGGAGTTCCCGCGTCGCTGGGCGTCGTCGGAGGTAACGGGCGGATCCCGTACAAACCGGAGACTCGGAGGATCAAGCAGGAGAACTCCGAGAACTGGATCGACCGCGACCCCGAGCTCAAGTGCTACCTCCCGGGCATCCCACGCGCCATGTATATGCCCTATCCGTTTCAGATCGCGCAGGGCGGCGACAAGATCCACATGACGTTCGGTTTTTCGAATGCCGCACGCGTCATCCATCTGAACGACGTGACGAAGCCGCCGGACTATACGTACATGGGACATTCAGTCGGACGATGGGAAGGGGATGTGCTGGTTGTCGACGTCAATTACTTCAACGGCAGGAACTGGTTCGACCGGGCCGGCAATTTCCATGGCGAAGGATTGCAGTTGACCGAGCGCTTTTCGCAGATCACGCCAGACGCGATCTGGTACGAAGCGACCGTGACCGATTCGGAGGTCTTCACGGCCCCCTGGACAATCTCGATGCCGTTGTATCGTCGTTTGGAGCCGAACGCCACGGCGTTTGATTACCCTTGCATCGACTTTGCCGAGGAGTTCATGTACGGAAACCTTCGCAAGGAGCAGTTGGTCCAGCGATGGGAGGGCGAGACCCTCATTGTGGACATCACGCGGAAGATTCCGCCCGGTGATCTCCTCCATGAGTGGTATCGGCGGTAGCAGGTAGCGGCCGGCGCTCCCGCGGATCGAAAAAGGAGATCGATGCAGGAATCAGTAGAAGAGGGGAGACGAGATACATGAGAGCGAGACACCTTATTGGAATGGTAGTGCCGGTTGTCGGGGTCTGTGTGTGGCTGGCGGCAGCCGACGCGCCCGTAGCAGCGCATCACGCGTTCGCTGCCGAGTTCGACGCTGATAGACCCGTTGAGTTCTCTGGAAAAGTCTCGAAGGTCGAGTGGATCAACCCCCACGTCTGGATTCACATCGACGTGGTGACGGACAACGGTGCGTCGGAGGCCTGGGCCTTTGAAGCCGGCACCCCGAACGTCCTGTTCAGGCGAGGCTTCACGCGGGAGTCACTGCTGCCGGGAACCGACGTCCAGGTCGATGGGTATCAGGCGAAGGACGGGACGAACCGGGCGAACGGCCGGGACATTACGTTTGCCGATGGGTCGAAGCTCTTTCTCGGTTCGTCTGGCACCGGCGCCCCCTATGAACTGGCGCGGCCCGGGGTCGACACGGTCGACCGGTAAACTAGGGAACAGGCAGCACTCGTTTCGGCCGGCTCGCGGCCAGCACCATCCGCCCCGATGCGGTAGCCGGGCGCCTAGCTAGGGTCGTTGTGTCATCGGAGGCCGCTCCGATGGGACGGTGGCTGTGCGGCCGGGTACACGTGCCAACCTCGATATTCCATCCGACGATGGTTCTAATCGACCAGCATGCCAGGCTTGCCCCGGTACCGGAATGGTCTCTGACCCGTCTCAATCTCGGTCAGTAGACGGAGGGATCCACCTCTCAGCACTGGCGGGCTTCGCACTCGTGGCGATGTTCGCCTTGGGACTCCTCGCCTTCGGTTTCCTCGACGTCGTGAAGCCGAATGCTGCGTTCCAGTGGTCGTTCTTTGGTTCGGCCGGCGTGCTGCTCGTCTGGGGCAGTGTGTTGTTCGGTCTGGCGAAGCGCCGAGGCCGAACGCTGGCGCTCGCGGTCGCGTTTCGGAAGCAGCACTATGTTCAGGCGACTGCACAGGCGGTCTTCCTGTTGTACTGGGGATGGTACTGGCGCCCGGTCTACGACTCGGCGTTCTTGATCGGTGCCCAGCTGGTATTCGCCTACGCGTTTGACATGCTGCTGTGTTGGTCGCGGCGCGATAGGTACACGTTCGGGCTCGGTCCGTTCCCCGTCATCTTCAGCATTAACCTGTTTCTTTGGTTCGCCGACAGCCAGTTCTACCTGCAGTTCGCGCTGGTGGCACTCGGCTTCGCAGCGAAGGAGCTGATTCGCTGGAACAAGGATGGCCGGCGGGTTCACATCTTCAATCCTTCATCGTTCCCGCTTGCGGTGTTCTCGCTCGGCCTCATTCTGACCGGCACAAGCGATCTGACCTGGGGACAGGACATCGCGATTACCCAGTTCTATCCCCCCCACGCGTACTTAGTGCTGTTCTTGATCGCGCTCCCTGGGCAATACCTCTTTGGCGTCGCGTCGATGACAATGTCCGCCGTGGTTGCGACCTATGTGTTTGGGCTTCTCTACTATTCTGCGACCGGAATCTTCTTCTTCTACGATTCCTACATCCCGATTGCCGTGTTCCTCGGGATGCATCTCCTGTTTACCGATCCATCCACGGCGCCGCGGACCGAGGCGGGTCGCATCATGTTCGGCGTGCTCTATGGCTTCAGCACAGTGGCCCTCTACGTGATTCTCGGCCGCTCAGGCCTACCGACGTTCTACGACAAGTTGCTGCAAGTGCCGGTCTTGAACCTTTCGGTTCAACTGCTTGACCGTTTGGCGCAGTCGAGGTGGGTTCGCGCGTTCGACCCCGTCGCGTTGGGCCGCTCCCTTGTCCCGCATCAGAGGAATTTCGGCTACATGGCGGCCTGGGCGCTGGTATTCGTGGTCATGAGTGCGACTCAAGGAGTGGGCGACCGTCACCCCGGCCAGTGGGTGCCGTTTTGGCAGCAAGCCTGCGGTGAAGGGCGAGCGTATGCGTGTCCCTATCTCGCCGACATGCAGCTCAGGTTTTGTCGGAGCGGGTCGGCCTGGGCGTGCAACGAAGCGGGAATACTCCACGTCGCGCTGGCGCGCTCGGGAGAAGACGCGCGTCGGTCGGACCCGCTCGGTGCCACCGAACCACTCGAGCGCGGGTGCGAGCTCGGGTTCGAGCCAGCCTGCCAGAACCTCGTGGAACTGACTTCCGGGCTGGGATCACTCGAGCAGGCACCGCCGACGCTGCTGGATTACCCGATCATCCTTCGAGGGACCAAGGGGCCGATCACCGACCGATCACCCGCCGCACTCTACGCCCGGGCCTGCAGCCAGGGCTGGGAGGGAACCTGCGGCAGGTTCCTCGAAGACTGAAATCCTCCTGTCCGACGGCGAGGGGTTTGAGGGGCTCGCCCCATCTGTAAAGGAGACTACACCGGCGCGATCCCAATCTCCGCATTCAGGAATCCGACGACGTATTTCCACCCAAGGTAGTAGACGGCCATGCCGATCGGCAGCATCGGGAGGGCCAAGTCCCATTGAATCGTGAAGGCATCGACGGTCTGTGCCAGTATCACCCCTGCCGGCATGAGCAACACAACGAGAAGTGAACCGTGCACTCCCAGTGGCAGCCGCACGCGGGATCTCAGCGCAAGGTGCGCCATGTTCCATAGACCCCAGGCGTTTGGGACGATTGCCATCGGGAACAAGAGTGCACGATCGAGCGGCAGTGCTGGGATCCCCAGCACGAATTGACTCGATACCTCGAAGTAGTAGCGGTGATACACGTCGACAGTCGCGACCACCAGCAGGAACATTGTCGGCACGACGATTCCAGCCATATATGCCCGTAGGTACGGATGCGTGCGCATGAATCCTCCGTTACAAGTGATAGGCAAGCAGCCACAGCCAGTCAGGGAAGATCAATAGACCAATCGCCACGATGGCACCGAGGCCAATATCGACCCAGGAGATGTGCTGTGGTGCCTGCTCGGGTCTGACAATTGACGGCCACAGGTCACGAGATGGCCCTGAGGCCGCAACAGGTGGAAACGTCGAGCGCAGAAGGCGTTGTAGACGATCGTGGTCTCTCATGGTCGGATACCCAGACGGCCCAACTCCTTTCTCAAAGTACGGGACGCGCGAAATACTCGGGACTTGACAGTGCCTAGCGGTAGATCCAGTGCCTCGGCGATCTCGGCATAGGGGCAGTCCTCGATCAGGGCGAGCGTCGCGACGATTCGTAGCTTCGGTGACAACCGGCGAAACGCGTGCGCAATCGCTTCGGATAGGTCGCTATCCGATCCCACCGATGCTGGTGCCGAGACTTCGTGTGCGCGTAGCTCGAACGCTCTCCGATCTTTCTTCAGGTGATCGACGGCGGCGTTTGTGGCGATTCTCCGCATCCATGCGCCGAAGCTCCGAGATGAGTCGAATCCCGCGCGGCCACGGTAGGCACGCCAGAAGGCCTCGACAAGCACGTCTTCGGCACTGCTGTCATCCCGGACAATCCGGAGAATCCACCGATAGACTTCCGCCTCGAACCGTCTGAAAAGTGATTCAAACGCGTCTTCGTCACCCCTCACGAAACGCTCAAGGAGACCATCCTCCAACTCGCTCGGCATCGCCGTCTACCCTGGCTTACCGGGAAATGCCAGGGAAGGTTCCCTAGTTTCTGAGAACCCGCGGAGCCGCCGCTCCCCCATTGTCCCGATTCAGCCATTGCGATGTGACCGCCGCCGGGCAGTTCTACGGTCTTCATTGCCGTTCTGCGTGATCTGGATCTTGGACGAGTCGGCGTCCGGGGCCACGTCGTCAGGACGAACCTGCACATATAATGCGGCTTGATCATGCGAGAGGTGTCGTGCAACGTGTGTCTCGAGGTCGGCTCTCGACTCGGTCGTTAGACGGAAGGAGATCGTTGTGTTGAGCTCTCGACTGCGATGGATGGCGACGACGACCGCAGCGGGTTTGTGTCTGCTGCTGCTGGTGACTGCGCGCCCGGTCACACAGTCGGCGGCCGGCGGAGGCGCGTACGGTCACACCGACTGGCCGACGATCGGCGGCAATTTGGCGAACTCGCGCTACTCGACTCTCGATCGGATCAACCGGGCGAACATCGGCCAGTTGGGAGCGGCGTGGTCGCTACGGTTCGAAGGCGGCGGCTCGACCCGAGCGACCCCTGTCATCAAGGACGGGGTGCTCTTCATTGGATCTGGTACGCGCTTGTATGCGCGCGACGCCGCCACCGGCGACGAGATCTGGACCGTTCAGCCCGACCCGGGCGCGCCAAGCGATCTCGAGCGGGCCGGAATCGGCGAAATCCTGAACGCAGGTCGGGCGATTCCTTCGCCCCCCGGATTGGCGCTCGGCGACGGGAAGGTGTTCGTCGGACTCATGGACGGTCGCGTGGCGGCGTTCAGCCAAGAGGACGGCGAGTTTCTTTGGGCCACGCAGATCGGCTACGACCCGCCCCGGAAGGGTCAGGCGGTTTCGGGCGCTCCAATCTACACCGACGGCAAGGTATTCGCCGGCTTGGCGAACGGAGACTGGGCGTTTCGGGGCAAGGTCGTCGCTCTCGACGCCGAGACCGGCGACGTGCTCTGGGACTTCTGGACTATTCCAGACCCCGGCGAGCCTGGTTCCGAGAGCTGGCCACGGGAGGGCAAGTACGGTGACGTCTGGAAGCAGGGTGGCGCGGGGGTCTGGCATGTCGCCAACGCCGACCCGGAGCTGGGGTTGGTGTACTACGTGACCGGCAACGCGGTGCCGATGTTCGGGGGGGAGGCAAGGGCGGGCGACAATCTCTATACCGCGTCCATTCTCGCGTTTGAGATGGAGACCGGAGCGCTGCGTTGGCACTATCAAGTGGTTCGGCACGATCTGTGGGACGCCGATATCGCGATCGCTCCGCTGCTCTACGATACGGTGGTCGACGGAACGACTATCAAAGGGTTGGCGGCTCTTCGAGCCGACGGCTTCCTGTTCCTGCTCGACCGCGAAACCGGCGAGCCCATCTCACCGATCGAAGAGCGTCCGGTGCCGCAGGATCCCTACAACAACACGGCAGCCACCCAGCCGTTCCCGGTAGGGGCCGAGAGCATCATCCCGGGCTGCGATTTCTGGCGAGACCGAGTCGCTCCGCCCTGGCAGCTCAGCTGCAGCACGTTTACTCCGCCGTATACGGACCGCGACGATGTGGTGGCGCCTGGGGCACCGATTCCCGGCGTGCGCGTCACATCGATGTCGTTCAGCCCACAGACCGGCTTCATCTATGCTCAGGGCCGGGCCCACATCGGTCGTGCGCGCCGGATTACCAATGACCCCTGGTTCCGCGGTGGCGCACGTTCGTACACCGAGCTGCCCGACCCGGTGGGCATGGTCACGGCAATCGACACCCGGACGAACCGGATCGCCTGGCAACACGAGGTCGCGTCGTTGGCGCTCGGGACAAGCGGGCCGCTGACGACCGCCGGGGGGTTGATGTTCCGCGGCTCCGGCGATGGGAACGTGCAGGCTTACGACGCCTCGAGTGGTGAGCGAGTGTGGCAATTCCAGACCGGCGTACGTGGCGCACGTGGACCGGCTGCGACGTACGAGGTCGATGGCGAGCAGTACGTCACGCTGCCGATGGGACCGGAGATGTGGGCGTTCAAGCTCGGTGGGACCGTTCAAGAAAGAGAGGCGCCGCCGCGGGCTGGACCTCGCACGCCGGGTCGAGCGGTCAACGAAGTGATGACCTCGACGCTTGTCCAGGGCGCCGACCGCGGTGTCGGCTTGCGCTATGCCGTGGACGAGCACGCCTTCAACCCCCCTCAGATCCGCGTGCCGGTCGGTACGGTCGTTTCGTGGGTCAACAGTGGGGCATTGACCCACACGATTACGTCGAAGGACGCGTCGTGGACCACCGGCTCCTTGAAGGAGGCGGAAACGGGTCATGTGCGCTTTGAGATCGCCGGCACCTTTACCTACGAGTGCGAGGAGCACCCGTGGGCGATGGGGCAGGTGTTCGTCGACCCATCCTGACTGAAGATCGCGAGGGCGCGCACGGCGCGCCCCGCCGCGGCGCGGGGCAGTGGGCCCCCGCGAGCGACGGCGAGGGGTTTGGGGCGCTCGCCCCATCTGAAAAAGCTCTAATCCAGAACGTCGAACAGATAGCTGTACTTCAAGATCAGATTCCGCCCCGCCCCCGATGGGATGGCGTCACCTAGCCCCTCGGTTTCGTTGTAGACAAGGAAGAGGCCTGTGTTGGCGTCCTGGAGCCAGCCGACGCGAAAGTTGACCGACCACAGGTCGGCGCTATCGTTGTGCTGCAAGAGCGTCTGTGCGAACAGACGGGGCGAGAAGTTGTAGGCGAAGCGGAAGCTCGTCAGGTTGGTGACGACGCTGCCGTTCGGAAGGTCGATGTCGTTTCGGCTGTAGCTCAGCGATAGGTTGAAGGTCTCCCCGTAGCGCGCGCGAACCGACGGACTGATCGTGACGATGTTACCGCCAAAGAACCCGCCAGCGGTGGTGCGTATCGAAAATCCTACGGGAGCTGATTGGTTGTAGCCAAAGTTGAGCAGGGTTTGGTTGAAGTCATAGCGGCCCGGCGGAACGGGGATACCGGAGATGTCGAATTGATTGAAGACCCGTTCGCTCCGAACGTTGAACGCGACGCCCGCCGTCGTGCTATCTTCGAATTCTCCATCAAAGTGAAGGTGGGCGAACGAGGTCTCCATGATTCCGTCGAAGTTCCAGAATCGAGTGAAGCTCATGTGTGGTGTCAGCTGCTGGAACTTGAGGAATCCCTCGGGCCTCGACGTGTTGTTGAGCCCGAAATCGTACTTCCGAAACCCGTTGCGGCGGACGAAGCCGACTTCGGGATTGAAGTCCTCGCCGTTCTCCTGATATCCGCTGATGACCCCCCATCGTTCCGAGCTGTAGCTGGCGGAGAGGCTCAGGGCATGGTCCCGCCCGTCGAGGTGAGGGGTCTGCGTTTGACCGACGAAGCCCTGCACGACGCCATTCTCGCCGATGCCCCAGCGGCCGTCGACGGCGTACGTTCGGTTGTAGTCGTCGCCGGGCGCCCGGCTGCCGGTGGCGATCCGGTTGACGAATATTCCGCCGATGCTGGACCGGTTGGGCAGGTCCCGTCGAACACGCGCCACGGTGACGTTGTTTGCCGGCGAGAGGTCCTCGACGCTCTGGGTCTGCATGTTGAGGAAGCCGACCGTCACCGCGTCGGTCAGCTTGCCAGACAGGCGAGCGCCCCCAAGGATAGGAATCTGGCTGCCGTCACTACTGATACCGATGCGCCGACTGAAGAAGAGCTCCGTCTGGCCCTGATTCCTCCCGTCGGCGGCCCCCGCGTTGTTCACCGTGAACACCCCGGCGTTCTCGAGGAAGAAGGGCCGCTTCTCAGGAAAGAAGAGATTGAACCGGTCGAGGTTGATCTGCTGGTTGTCGACCTCCACCTGGGCAAAGTCGGTGTTGTACGTCGCGTCGAGCGTCAGACCTGACGTCACGCTGTACTTGAGGTCGGCTCCCACGTCACCGACTGCTGTCGCGCTCCGGTCGGGTGTGGCATCGCGGGTGACCACCTCGCCGACGACATACGGGGTGATCTGCAGGTTGCCGGTGAAACCGATCGGCGCATTCACTCCGGTCAACTGTCCGGCCAGCGACACCCGGTAGAGGTTGTACTGTCGTGGAAGCGGCGCCCAGTAGGCTGTCTCGTTCCGTCGACGGATGTTCCGCTGGAAGTTCACGCCCCACGACTGCTCCTCTCGCGCCGGGTAGCGGACAGTCCGGAACGGAATGGCGAACTCGGCGCTCCATCCGATATCGGTGATCTGCGTGCGGACCTGCCACGCCCCGTCCCAGTTAAGATTGAAGTCGAGAGTGTCCCACCGGTAGTAGAAAGTCAGCGGCAACGGTGAACACAAGTTATCCGACCTTCTGCATCTCTGCAATGTTGTCGTCGTCGCGATCCAGGTGTGCCTTCAGCATCCAGAGATGCTCGTAACCTGTGATGCGTCGGTAGTTCTTCTCCGTCTCCACGAAGGCCACGGCCGACCAGCGCAGCGCCATCTCTCCGTTCTTCCAGTTGGTGACGCGACGTGTGCGCTGCCGGATTCCCGAGTGCGTCGAATCGATGATGTTCGTCGTCGTGAGGCACGTGCGCAGTGATGCGGGCAGGCCGAGCCGATTCACGGTGAAGATCTCATCGAGGCCTTCTCGAACGCTCGCTGCTGCATCGGGCCAGTCGCGTTGGAGCCACGAGGCGTACTGGTCAAGCTTGCGCAGGCCCTCCTTAGCCTCGAGCTTCCAGGCGGCGCGCAGGGTGGCCCGTGCCTGGTCGTGCTGCGCGTTCGGCAGGTGGCCGACGACATTCCGCAGCTTGTGGTTGCGACAGCGCTGTACCTCGTTGCCGGCGCCGAACACCTGGGCGATCGCGCTGCGTAGCGCCTTCGCTCCATCGACGACGAACAGCCGACGTCGGTCGGGGCGGATCCCGCGAGCGACGAGATCCTCGAGCAGGGCGGTCGTCACGGTCGCGTTCTCAGAGGCACCGCTGCGCACGCCGAGCACGTACTTCTTCCCGTCTTCGTCGACCCCCACGGCCGCCAGAACATGGTGGTTCCCGAACTGGATCCCGTCGAGGTAGATAATCAACACGTCGACCTTGCTGAAGTCTCGCTCAGCCAAGTCCTGGAGGACTCGCGTCCCGGCCTCGATGGTCTCACGGGAGACCTCCGACTTGCCGATGCCGACCTGCTCGGCCATCGCCGGCAGGACCGTCTCGTAGCGCCGGGTCGAGACGCCGTTCAGCATGATCGCCAACATGCGGTCGGCAAGGCGCTGATCGCGCTGCATCGCGTCGTACGCCGGGATCGCGACCTCGCCGCGCTCCCCCTGCCGCGCCGTCTTCTTGCGCAGACGCGGCTTTTCCACGCGCAGCTGACGTTCGCTCAACGTGACGCGCCCCGGCTGGCTGCCGTGCCAGTACAGCGCCCGATCGTCGGCGCGGCGGCCCTGCCGCTTGGGCCCGGCGAGCCGCTCAGCGCTCATCCGAAGGACCGCCTCGACGGTCGCCCGACCCATGACGTCGATCACCTCGTCGATGGCCTTCTCGCCCCGCTCCAAGAGCTCGACGAGCGGCAGCAGGAGCTGACCGTCCTTCGAGAGAAACTCCGCGAGCTCGCGGCTGCTGAGCGTGGACGGCTTCGTGACAACCTGGTACGTTCTCTTCATCGGTGGTTCTCCTTTCCGACAAGCACCCGATCGACCTTACGATCGGGCAGGAGTTACCACCGACCTTCCACTACGCCTGGGTCATCCTCTTGAAGTCACCTCCGCTCCCTCGAGTGAATCCCCCGCCCCCCCCTGCTCCGAACAGCCGTCGCGCGCCGCCCTCGTTGATCACCTGGCCATCGTATTCCTGCCCGGCCGGCGTCGTGCCGAAGACGAAGCCGTTCTGTTGGTCACTGAAGGTATCGAAGACCATCTGAAAGCTGTCGGCATTGTTCATCGACGAGTCGCGACGGCTGTCGCTCATGATGATCGCCGACGGGTCACGGTCGTAGCAGACGACCCCGAAGTAGATGACGTCGTCGGTAAAGACCACCCGAACCTCGGTGCGCTCGGTGGCGGGTTGGCCTTCGTCGGGCGCACTCTGGCGGAACCCGCCTACCGGCACGCTGTCGGCCCAGGCCGGGTCGTTGAGGACGTCGCCGTCCAGGATTGGCGGCTGTTCCACGCCCTGCGCCCGTGCGATTTTCGTCGCAGTCTGGGCGACCAACTCCACGTCTGTGACGGACTGGCTCTGCTGGGCAACAACCGGCGTGCCACCCGAGAGGAGTGCCGAGACTGCGAATACTGTGAATAGCGTGAGGAAACGCACGGGGCAGAGGGTCGTCACTCTCGGGGCTCTAGGGGGCTGTAACTCCGCACAAGCTCATTAGTCTACTGGATCGCTGAGTCCTGCTAGCGTGATCCAGCTGCCGTGACGTGACCGTGTGGACGCAGGTCCACATCTCAGCAGCTTCGGTGGAGCTGCGGGTAAGATCTCCCGCCATGAAACCGGAATTCATCTCGCTATCGTACGAGAAGCCAAGTGCCGCGGAAGTCGCCACCCGGGCGCGGCGCTTCTATGAGCTCATGAACCGCCGTCGCTCAGTTCGCGCGTTTAGTCGCGATCACGTTCCGGCAGCGGTCATAGAGGATCTCGTCCGGGCGGCATCGACGGCGCCCTCAGGGGCGCACCGACAGCCGTGGACGTTTGTGGCGACATCGGACCCCGAGGTCAAACGTCAAATTCGGATCGCCGCCGAGAAGGAAGAGCAAGAGAACTACGGCGGCCGCCTGCCTCCCGACTGGCTCAGCGCTCTCGAGCCGCTCGGCACGGACCAGGACAAGCCGTTCTTGGAGATCGCCCCGTGGCTGGTGGTACTCTTCAAGCAGAACTACGGTCTGGACAGCAAGAGCGGCGATCACATTCGCCACTACTACGTGGCCGAGTCAGTAGGGATTGCAGCGGGCATGTTTCTCACCGCGGTGCATTCGGTGGGGCTCGTCGCACTCACGCACACCCCAAGCCCGATGGGCTTCCTGAAGACGATCTTGAAACGGCCCGAAAACGAGACCGCCTGTCTGTTGATACCGGTTGGGTATCCTGCGACGCACGCCGAGGTTCCTGACCTGCGGCGCAAGCCTCTCGAAGAGGTCTTGGTGATGAGGTGATGGGCGCACTGGCGGAGCCTGCCGGCGCTGCGAGACTCAGAAGGCCGGAAGAATAGGCTGCAACCCCAGCGGCTGAGGCATAGAATGCCCCCAGGACCGAGTGAACGAACTCATGGCTTTCGAAGTTGGAACCCCCGAACTCTCGCGCCCCGTGCCCCACGAGTTGATCATGACGGCCCTGCTCGGACCGCGACTGACCATGAAAGGCCTCGCCCATGAAGAGCAATGCTGACCACGCAGCGTTAGGGCTCGACCGGCGTGAATTCGTGCGCGCAACATCCGCGGTCCTGATGGCCGGGGTGCTGCCGAGGGCGACTCTTGCCTCCAGGGTCGGCCAAACCATCCCGCAGAGAGTCCAGGGCGTTCGCGCCATGACGTTCGACGTCTTTGGCACGGTCGTCGATTGGCGCATCAGCATCATCGCTGAGATGCAGGAGCTCGAACGGCGAACCCAGATTCCAGGTGATTGGGCGGCATTCGCCGACCGGTGGCGCGCGGGGTACGGCCCTGCGATGAGACGCGTACGAAACGGTGAGCTGCCATGGACCAAGATCGACGATCTGCATCGGATGATTCTCGACACGCTTGTTCCCGAGTTCGGGCTGGAGAGCTTGAACGAGGCGGAGCTTGATGATCTCAACCGCGTGTGGCACCGGTTGCGTCCCTGGCCAGACGCGGTCGTCGGGTTGAGCCGGCTACGGGCGCGCTACGTGCTTGCAACGCTGTCGAACGGCAATGTCGCGCTGCTCGTCAACATGGCGAAGAACGCCGGTCTGCCGTGGGACGCGGTCCTGTCCGCGGAGCTCGCTTCGGCCTACAAGCCCGATCCCAAGGTCTACCTGAAGGCTGCGGACTTGCTGGGGCTGCCACCAGAGCAGGTGATGATGGTTGCCGCTCACGCCGGGGACCTGCGAGCCTCTGCAGACGTTGGGTTCAGGACCGCCTACGTACCTCGGCCCCTCGAGTATGGACCCGGGAGTCAGCGCGATCTGACCCCAGACCGGTCGTTTGACCTCGTGGCCGACGACTTCGGCGACCTGGCGGATCAGTTGGGACTCTGAACTCGGCCGCCGGTTGCTGAGGGCCTGAACTCGGACGCCACGATGCACCGCGCCAAGAGAGTACTGTTCGTCGCCTGTCTGGTGCCGACTGGTCTCGTCATCTGGCACGGTCTCACGGGGGGCTTGGGCGCCAATCCGATCGAGGCGATTACCCATGCTACGGGCGACTGGACTCTGCGGTTTCTGCTCCTGACTCTCTCCATCTCGCCGCTGAGACGGCTCACCGGGTGGAACCCGGTCATGCAGGTGCGCGGGATGCTCGGCCTATTCGCGTTCTACTACGCGTCGCTCCACGTCCTGACGTACGTAGTCCTTGACCACTTCTTCTCGCTGAGGTCGATCCTCGAGGATGTGATCACCCGCCGCTACATCACCGCGGGCTTCGCGGCGTTCGTGTTGATGATTCCGCTCGCGGCGACATCGTCACAAGACATGGTCAGGCGTTTGGGCGGAAGGCGCTGGCGGGCCTTGCACCGGCTCGTGTACGCAAGCGCCGTGGCTGGCGTCGCCCACTATCTCTGGATGGTGAAGGTTGATTCCCGCCCACCGCTGATCTATGCGGCTGTGCTGGTCGCGCTCTTCGGTCTTCGGGCGGGACGACGTGGCGCAGCGAGGGTCAGCAGCAAGACTGCTGAGACCTCATCTGACGCGTGAGCTCGTTTTCTTGGTTCAGTAGTCCTTCGCCAGGTCCATCCCCTCGTACAAAGGTGCCACCTGGTCGCCATATCCATTGAACAAGAGGGTGTCCCGTCTGAAGAATTCGCCGATCCGGCGCTCGGTTCCCTGGCTCCATAATGGGTGGTCAACAGCCGGATTCACGCTGGCGTAGAAGCCATACGATCGGGGCTTCACTTGCTGATATGTCCCGACGGGTTGATCCTCGAGAAAACGGACGCGCACGATCGACTTGATGCTCTTGAAGCCGTACTTCCATGGCACGACGAGCCGGATGGGCGCGCCATTCTGAGGTGGCAAGGCCTCGCCGTAAAGACCCACGGCCAGTATCGCGAGCGGGTGCCGAGCTTCGTCCATCCGTAGACCTTCGGTGTACGGCCAGTCGAACGGCAGGCGGCGGCTCCTGGGCATCCGTGCGGGATCGTAGTGACTGTCGAAGCTGAGGAAGCGCGCGCTGTCTGCGGGACGGCAGCGCTCGATGAAGCGCGACAAGGGAAACCCGACCCAGGGGATGACCATCGACCATCCCTCCACGCACCGGTGGCGGTACGTCCTCTCTTCGAGCACATGGCCGTCCAACACTTCCTCGAGAGGAAACCGACCTGGGCGCTCGCAGGCGCCTTCGACGACCACGTGCCATGGCTGCGTGATCAGATTCGCCGGAGCGAGCTCGGACGGCAGGTCCTTGTTGTCACTGCCCGCAAACTCGTAGAAGTTGTTGTATGACGTGACTGCGTCCCACGGGGTGGGTGGCTCGTCGGTGCTCAACCGGCTCTTCTGCACACCGGGGAGCTTGGGGCCGTGGGGGGCCGGTCTTCCGGCAGCGAGCGCCGTCCTCCCACCGAGGGTGGCTGTTGCAGTCGCTGCGGCGGACCCTGCGGTCGTACGCAGGAACTCGCGTCTGTCTACGGGCATCGCTATTCCTCCAGCCGGTTCGTATACCCTACCCTCCCGGCTGGTACCGATTTAAATGAGGCCGCTATCCTAGGCGTGGCGACGGTAGCCTAACGGCAACCGGCTCTTCAACATCGCCTCCCGACCCGGTCACGAGCACGTGACAGACCTCATCGGCGCGAGCAGCATGGGACAGGTCTATCCGGAGCGCCTATCTCCTGGCTTCCAGCCAAGAGATCGTCAGGGCGGTCACCAAGGCGATCACCGCCCCCAAGAACACCGTCAGCGGCCAAAGCGCCTGGCGGTCGTTACGCATGAAGGCGGACATGGCTGAGAGAAACAGAACCGCGACCGGCAAGAACCCAATCCCGAAAGCGAACCACTGATTTCGATTCGGTTTCCACATGATGACTCTCTCTAGTGATGAACAGACGATTGCGGTGAGATCCCGCAGTGCAAGGGGCATTCCGTGGGAGAACGTCCTGGCAGCAGGCGCTCGCAGGCCCTCTCCTTCTCGGCTCGCATGTCGTTATCGTGATCCGGAACCAGAATCTGATTGAAGGCGGGTTCCTTGGCTAGAGTCTTCATACGGTCTGGGCGTAGAATGACTCCGGGATCACGTTGAATAACTGATACTGCAAGGAGTGATGCGAGGCTGACGATGGGCGACGACCAGACCTTTCAGATCATTCTCGCCCTCGGAATGGCGGCCGTCCTGCCGGTTGGTCTCTATCATCGCATCCGATCTCAGGCGACAGGCGAGAAGCTCGACCGCCGACAGGAGGGCCTCGCGATCTTGCTGACGCTCCGGCCGGCCGGTCTGGCGGGAATGCTCGGACTGGTTGCGTTCGTCGTGAACCCGGACTTGATGGCGTGGTCGTCTGTGCCGTTGCCCGTATCGCTCCGCTGGGGTGGCGTGGCTCTGGGGGTAGTGGGCGGTGCTCTGCTTGTCTGGACCTTTCGTACACTGGGCACGAACATCACCGACACGGTCGTGACCCGGCGGGTTCATACGCTGGTGACGACTGGACCGTACCGAATCGTCCGGCATCCGTTCTATGTGGCGTCAGCGTTTGCCATCATTGCCAACACCTTGCCACGGCGAACTGGTTCATCGGAGTTATGGGAGCGGTGGCGACGACCCTTCTCGTCATACGGACGACGATAGAAGAGGAACACCTCGTCAGACGCTTCGGTGAAGAGTATCTGCGATATACGAAGGAGACAGGCCGCTTCGTTCCACGGTCGGCGTCGCTTTCGCGGAGGCCTGCCGCCTGATGGCGTGACCATGCATCAACGCTGGCATCTTGCTGGAGGTCTCGGGGGTGTCGTGATCGCCGAGGGAGAGAGAACGATGAGAACACGTGTGATGCAGGTGGCGCTGTTGGGCCTGTTGCTGGCTCTCGGCGCCCGCGGGGCTTCGGCGGAGGTCATGACGTGGCAGGTCGACGGCGAGAAGCGCGAAGCCATCGTCTATCCCCCGACCGCGTCTCGCGGTGAGGAAAGCGTCCCGCTGGTGTTGTCGTTCCACGGGTATGGCGACAACATGCACAACTTTCAGCACACGAATGTGCATGCGGCCTGGCCCGACGCGATCGTCGTGTACTTTCAGGGACTCCAGACTCGTGGTGGCCTCCGCGGGTGGCAGGTGCGTCGAGGTGACGTCGACCGAGACCTGAAGCTTGTCGATGTGGCACTCGCGTCGCTGCGTAGGACGTACACCATAGACGACGATCGTATCTACGCGACCGGCTTCTCGAACGGAGGGATGTTTACCTATTTGTTATGGGCGGAACGGCCTGGCGTGTTCGCGGCCTACGCTCCGGTGGCAGGTCGCCTGTCTGAGGCGGTACGGCCCAAGCAACCGAGCCCCCTCTTTCATGTGGCAGGGGAGGGTGATCGGGTGGTGAGCTTTTCGGATCAGGAGGCTGCGATCGCGGTTGCTATCGAGGTGAACGGCGTGGGCGCTACGACAACGCGTTGTGGGGAGGGCTGCGCGGTCTACGGATCGGGTACGCCCGCTCCCGTCATGAGCTGGATCCATCCTGGTGCCCACGTCTATCCGCGCGGGACCGCCGAGCGGATCGTGTCCTTTTTTCGGGAGCATTCCCGCATGCGCTGATCGGCTGATCGATTGACCCCTACTGCGTAGCTAGCGAGGCAGGGGTGCTAGCGCCGGCTGGCTGTTCCCTGGGACTTCGACGTCGCGCTGAAAGATCCCTGCTGGGGGCGGACTGACCGGCAGGCCCCGAGCCGTCATGAGCTGTCGGATGAGCGACGCGGTCATGGGCATGCCAACGCCACCGAGAAAGAGCGTCTTGCCATCGGGGGCGAGACCGTCGGCAATGTTCATCGGCAACAACCCCCTTTCGTTCTGGGCACCAAGCTTGGCAGCGTGGTCGACCAGGAATTGCACGATCGCGTTGGCACCCCGTCGCGCCGCCCCATGCAGCGCCGTGTCACCGGCGGCGTTGACCACGTTGACATCGACCCCTGCCTCAACGAGGGCGGCGACGGCGTCTAACGCGTCCTCGTTGGTTCCGCTGTCTTCCCCTGGGTTCTGCATTTCGAGACCGGCGGCCACCATGAGTGGCGTCGTTCCGGCGGCTGTCGTTAAGGTGGGATCTGCCCCGTGGCCCAGGAGGGTCTGTATCAGGCCGGCGTCGATCGCTTTTGCGGCCAACACGAGCGGGGTGGCACCCTCTCGACGGAACACGTGGCGGTATCCATCCACCATGTCTTTCGTCATGCGCGCGTTGACGTCGGCCCCGTGGGCAACGAGCTGCACGGCGAGCTCCACGGCGGTCAGATTTCCTGTGTCAACGGGATGGGGGAGGGTGCCGACGCTGAGGAGTCGCTGGTACGCGAGTTCGTGCAGCGCCGCCCAGCCCTGCGCGGCGGCGTTTGGGTCAGCACCGTACTCCAGCAGCACGTCGCCGAGCTCCCAGTGGTGGTTCTTGATGGCAACGACCAGGGCGCTCATGCCATCAGACAGGCTGTCGTTGGCGTTGGCTCCAGCGGCGAGCAGCGCGCGAGCCGCCTCCATGTGTCCTTCCCGCACGGCGTACAGCAGCGGGGTGAAGCCCTCAACAAAGGGTACATAGTACGAATTGCGCTCATTCCCTCGGTCGATCGCGGCCGCCAGGTCGGCCGCCTCAGGCCGACGACGCGCCGTCGCGTTGAGGTCTGCCCCGCCCTCGAGCAAGGCGTGGATGGCGTCGACACGGTTGCGGGCCGCCGCCCACATCAGCGCCGTCTGATCTTCCGTCTCTTCCCGCGCGTTGACGTGTGCTCCCTGCGCAAGCAGAAGCCTGACGCCCGCAGCCGACCCGGCCTGCGCCGCCGCCATGAGGACAGTCTCGCCTTCCGGTAGCGTGCTGTTCGGGTCTGCTCCAGCGTGGAGCAACTGTTCGATCACCGGTGCGTTTCCTGCACGGCACGCCAGGGCCAGCGGCATGACGCCGTACCGATTCATGAGGGTGACATCCGCCCCCGCGCGAATGAGTACCTCCGCAACGTCTACATCGCCTCGATACGCGGCCCAATGCAGCGCCGTCGTGCCGTCCGGCGTCGGACGGTTCACCGTGTCCGGCTGCGCGAGTGCACGCACCGCCTCGACGTCCCCACTCTTGACGGCTTCGACCAGCGGAACGTCACGCCCGCCCGCACCGAGGCTCAAGCCTGTAAAGAGGAGAACGACTGAGATACCGTTCAGGCATTGTCTGCGCATGATTCACACTCTCCCGAACTGGAGTTTGTCCGCTCGCGTACTTTCACGGGGGGGCGCTGGGTACCTCGAGGGCGCCCCGACTACAGATCGGCCAGGCGCCCCGTGCTGTCGCCAACGCGATCAAGCTCGACACCGACCTTGTCGAGCAGACTCAGGCCGAGATTCATCATCGGCGTGTCGGTCGCACACTGCAGATGACGCCCTCCCTTGAGCTGCCCACCCCCGCCGCCGGCAAGGACGACCGGCAAGGCGTGCGCACTGTGGATGCTCCCGTCCCCCATCCCGGCGCCGTAGAGCAGCATCACATGGTCCAGCAGGGTGCCATTGCCGTCGGGAATCGAGCGCATCCGTTGGAGCAGTTGGGCGAACAGCGACATGTGGTACGTATTGATCTTGACGTTCTTCTGTTGCTTGGTGACATTTGCGCCAGCATGCGACACATCATGGTGTCCTTCAGGCACGCCAATCGAGGGGTAGGACCGCCCAGACTGTTCGCGCGCGACCTGGAAGTTCACGACACGCGTGATGTCGGCTCGATACGCAAGGACCATCAGATCGAACATGAGCTCGGCATGGTCTTCGAATGAGTCCGGAATGCCAGTCGGTTGCTCAATCGCCGGAAGGGCCCCGCTGTCAGCCTGTCGCTCGGCCCGCTGGATGCGCTGCTCGACCTCCCGCACCGAATCAAGGTAGTCCGCGAACACGGTACGGTCGGTCGGCCCAAGCGTGCGCTGCAGTCGAGCGGCATCCTGGGCGACCCAATCCAGAATGCTTCTGTCCTTGCGCAACTGGGCGGCGCGGACGTCCCCGCTGCCGCCGTACCCGAACAGCCGCTCGAAGACCAACCGGGGATTATTCTCCATTGGCAGGGGAGTGGTCGGCGTCCGCCAGGAAAACGTGTTTACGTAGGTACAGCTGTAGCCGTTGTCACAGTTGCCAACCATGTAGTTGGGCTCGAGCGCCAACTCAAGAGACCGCAAGACCGTATCGCGACCGAGCACGGCGGCCGCATGTTGATCGATCGTGGTGCCTGCCTGAATGTCGGGCCCTTCCGTCAGCTTGGGAGGCACGCCACACAGCCACACCGAGTGAGCGCGCGTGTGCGGTCCGCCCCCTTTTTCCCCGACCTCGGCCGCCGTGTTCGCGAGGCCTGTCACGATCACCACGTCATCCCGATGCGCTTCGAGCGGTTTGATGATCGGGGGCATCTCGAAGCCCATTCCGTCCGTGGCGGGAATGAAGTACTTCAACTGCACTCCGTTCGGTACGTAGATAAATCCGAGACGTGGGGTCCCCTGGGCCGCCGTCTTCGCTTCGGCCGTCAGGGCCGGTACCATCGCGTCCAGGAACGGAAGGGCGAGCGTGCCAAAGATCCCGCGCAGCACAGTGCGGCGGGGCAAGGCCATCTTGGTAACGATCATCGTAGCGATCTCCTTCCTAGCTGGGCCGCGCAGGGCCCCGATCACGGAGCTTCTGACGCCGCCGAGGGCTCCAGCACACCTACCCGCCGCATCTGAAACGGCACACTGTTGACTACACCCAGAATCACCGACGAAAACCGGTACTCGTTGCGCGCCGCATCCCGCACGATCTGACGAACGGCCGGAGCGTCGGAATACTCGAGGCCCCGCCCCAAGGCGTAGGTCAGCAGCCGTTCAGTCACGGTCGTGACGAAGCGCTCGGGGCGACGGACCAACGCGGCGCGCAGCGAGGCCGCGCCGTTCACCGGCGTCCCATCCGGGAGGCTGCCGGACGCGTCAATCGCATTGAACGAGTCATCGTGAGTCCGGAGGGTCCCAACCGCATCGAAGTGTTCCAGGGCAAACCCAATCGGGTCGATCATCGCATGGCAGCTCGCGCACACGGGATTGGCTCGATGTTGTGCGATGCGTTCGCGCACCGTCAGAGCCGTCTTCGCGGTGACATCGTCCTCGGGCAACGCCGGCACATTCGGTGGGGGTTCCGGGGGTGGCGTGCCGAGTATGTTCTGAAGGACCCACTTTCCCCGAATCACCGGCGACGTTCGAGTCGGATGTGAGGTCAGTGTGAGAATGCTTCCGTGCCCGAGCAGGCCACGACGACTGTCATCCGTCAGGCTCACACGCCTGAAGTCATCTCCCCGGACGTTCGGAATCCGATAGTGCCGGGCCAGACGCTCATTCACGAACGTATAGTCCGACGTCAGCAAATCGAGAATGCTCCGATCCTCTCTGACATGATTGTCCACAAAGAGTTCCGTTTCACGTCGAAAGGCCCGGCGTAGGGCCTCGTCGAAGTCTGGGAACTGAGGTTCGTATGGCCTGAGCGCCTCGAGATTACGCAACTGGAGCCATTGTCCCGCCACGTTGTACGTCAGCGCTTCCGAGCGGCGATCCCTCAGCATTCGTCGGACTTGTCCTTCGAGCGTTGGCGGATCGTGAAGCGTCCCTTGTTCAGCCAGCGCCAGCAGCTCGTCGTCCGGAATGCTGCTCCAGAGAAAAAAAGACAGACGAGACGCCAGTTCGAGATCGCTGATGCGGTACGGCGTGCCCGGCGTGATGGCGGCTGGGTCGCGCTCGACACGGAACAACAACTCCGGGCTGACCAACAGGGCTCGTATGGCCATTTCGATGCCCGCCTCGAACTCGCCCCCGTCCCTCCGACCCTCCGTGAAGAAGGTGAGCAGCCCGCTCACATCGGCATCCGTGACCGGTCTCCGATAGGCTCGACGTGCCAACGCCGAGAGGATCTGCGTGGCGCACGGCAGCTCCGCGTCTTGGGTTGCCGGGACGCAGGTGAAGATCCGACTGCGGCTTGGCGTTTCGCCGATCCCGGTGGCGTCGAATGGGCCCGTAATAGTGACGGCTTCCAGAAACGGCTGGTAGATAGCCATTGCCTCAGCTTTGTAGTAGAACGGCTTCTCAAACCGTTTGCGGGCCTGCTGGCTCTCGATCGTCGGCTTTGCGAGGAACGCCACGGTCACCTCGTGCGGCCCTCCGGTGATCGGTACGCGGACTTCATGGCCGTCACGCGAACCGGCCGCCACGAGTTCATAAAAACGCTCCCCGGATCCCACAAGCTCCGGCAGGAACGTAAAGAGATGCACGCGCTCGCCGTCAACGGCAACCTCGAGGTCATGTCGCTCCACGAAGCCTAGCGCTCCGTCGCAGGCGAGATCCTTCATGTTGGGACACCGCAGTTGGACGCGAATCCCGTACTCGCCGTTCTGGGGAAAGTGATAGGGAACCAGCATCCCGCCCCGTGTCCCAAAGGGCAACCCGTCCACGTGCTCGTACTGAGGCTGTTCGATCGGCACACGAAACACATCTGCCTTCGGACTTGCCGGAGGACGGCCGACTGCAACACTGGCGATGTGTCGCGCAGCTGCGAGATAGCGTTCCATCAACACCTGACTGACCCTGAGGGTGCCAGCCATGTTGTCAAACCCGTAGCTCCCATCGTCGGCCGGAAGCAGCGTACTGACGTCCGTCTCGACCTCGAGCAGGTCACGGATCACATTCTGGTATTCAGTGCGATTGAGCCGATGCAGGGTTTCCGTGCGGCCTGGATTGGGCGCGGCAGTCGCTGCGAGGTCCAGCTCCGTCTCAAGCCATGAGACGAACGCTGCTTGAGTGGACGGGTCTGGCCGCGGCCTGCCGGCAGGGGGCATGAGGCCACCCCGGAGCTTTCGCACGACCTTCTCCCACACCGCGCCATGTTCGCCAACCGCAGCCAGGTCAGCGTTGTCGAGCGCGAGGTCGCCCGCCAAGGTGCGCTCGTTGTGGCAGCCAACACAGTACCGATCGATGAGCGCCAGCTGGGCACCTGGCTCTTGGGCCTCGGCAGGCACCACACCTGCCGGCATGAACCAAAACGCTAGAGACGATGCGGCCAGCACGATCGCACGGTTTCCCATCATGCCCTGATCCTCCACGAGGATACGCCCCTGCGAGACTGAGAGGCAATGTCTGAGCCGTCCCCCCTCGTCGCGGCCAAGTCTTACAAGCGATCCCCAATCCGGGGAGAGCGGTCACCAGCTGCTCTATTCCGAAGCATAATAGGCGATGCGTAGAAACGGGCCAGGTGCGCGGGCGCTTATCGCCGCGCTCTTCGCGACGGCACCCTTCGCGTCCGTCCTCGCGCAGGATGTGTCGGACCTCGGTCTGCCTCTTGATTTCGCCGGGCCACCACCACCTGTGCCGCCTGCCGTGGTCTCGAGAGATCTGGAAGGACGCGTCACCATCCGGGCGGTGCGGCTCCCAGAAGGCCTGACGGTTGATGCTGCGCTCGATGAGCCGGTGTATCAGACGGTTCCCGCGATCGGCGATTTCATCCAGACGGAGCCGCGTGCTGGGGAACCAGCCACGGAGAAGACCGAAGCGTGGGTGTTCTTCGACGACCGCAATCTCTATGTCGCGGCTCGATGCAGGGATTCGGCGCCGGAGTCCGAGTGGGTGGCCAACGAGATGCGGCGTGACAGTTTCAACATCGTCCAGAACAACCAGTTCATGATTCTCCTCGACACCTCCTACGATCGGCGCAACGCGGTCCTCTTCGCGATCAATCCCATTGGCGGCCGGATGGACGGGCAAGTGACCGACGAGCGCCAGTACAACGGGGACTGGAACCCGGTCTGGGACGTCAAGACCGGCCGGTTCGCCGGTGGCTGGTCGCTCGAAGCCCAGATCCCGTTCAAGTCGCTGCGCTATCGATCTGGGGGGGGCCAGGTGTGGGGCGTGCAGATGCAGCGCACGGTGCGGCGGAAAAACGAATTTGCGTATTTGACGCGGCTGGACCCTGGGCTCGGCCAGCGCGGGGGCTTTCAGGTGTCGCAGGCGGCGACACTTGTGGGCCTGGAAGCGCCAGAGCGCGGACAATCCTTCGAGATCAAACCGTATGTGATCGGCGACGTGACTTCGGACGTCCTCGCGTCGCCCGCCGTCTCGAACGAGTTCGGGGGCAACGTCGGACTGGATCTCGTCAAGGTCGGCGTGACCGACAATCTCACCGCAGACTTCACGGTCAACACTGACTTTGCTCAGGTCGAGGCAGACGAACAGCAGGTCAACCTCACCCGGTTCAGTTTGTTCTTCCCCGAGAAGCGCGAGTTCTTTCTCGAGAACCAGGGACTGTTTGCCTTTGGCGGCGCAGGTGCGGGCCCCTTTGGCGGGAGGGGGCGACACTCCGGTACTGTTCTATAGCCGCCGGATCGGGTTGAACCAGGGCCGGGAGGCGCCGATCGTAGCGGGGGGGCGCCTCACCGGGCGAGTCGGGAAGTTCAGTCTGGGGATCCTGAATATCCAGACGGACGACGCGCCCGCTGCCGAGGCGACGGCGACCAACTTTTCTGTCGTTCGGCTGAGGCGTGACCTGTTGCGCCGGAGCAGTATCGGCCTGCTCTTTACGGGGCGATCCGTCTCGCCGGAAGGGACCGGTTCCAACGAAGCCTACGGTATCGATGGCCTCTTTTCGTTCTACGATAACCTGAATATCAACACCTACTGGGCCAAGACGAGCACCTCCCGCCGGCCAGGGGACGACGTGAGTTACCGGGCCCAGCTCGACTACAGAGGCGATCGGTATGGGGTACAGCTGGACCGGCTCGCCGTCGGAGACAACTTCAACCCTGAAGTGGGGTTTCTGCGGCGCGATGATTTCGAGCGCAGCTTCGGGTCGTTCCGGTTCAGCCCCCGGCCGCAGTTCATCGCCGCCGTGCGCAAGTTTTCCTGGGAAGGTCGCATCGACTACATCACGGACCGGGCGGGGGTGCTTGAGACGCGTGAGGTTGGAGGACAATTCGGTATCGAGTTCGAAAGCAGCGACCGTTTTGACGTCGGGTACACCCGCAGCTACGAGCTGCTCGAGCAACCGTTTCGAATCTCATCCGACGTGACGATTCCGGTCGGCGGATATCGCTTTCAGGATGTCGATGTGACGTTGGCCCTGGGGCAACAGCGGCCGTTTGCGGGGGGACTGTCGTTCCAGCGCGGCAGCTTCTTCAGCGGGACGAAGACGAGCGTCAGCTTCGGGGGAGGCGGACGATTCGGCCGCGGCCGTGTGGAACTGACGCCGCGCCTATCCCTCGAGCCGAGTCTCGCGTTCGACTGGGTCGACCTGCCGGAAGGCGAATTCACCACGCGGTTAGTCAGGACTCGGACGACTTACACGGTGACGCCGCTGATGTTCGTGAGCGCCCTGTTGCAATACAACTCCAGCAACGACTCCGTGAGCACCAACATCAGGCTCCGGTGGGAATACCAATCTGGCAGCGAGCTGTTCGTTGTGTATAACGAGCAACGCGACACGCTGGCACGACGCTTCCCAGACATCGAGAACCGAGCCTTCGTCATCAAGATCAACCGACTCTTTCGGTTCTGAAGGCGCAGATCGGGAACCGAGGCTTTGCCTGCCTATCGTTTCTCCGGACGCGAGGTCTATTTGCCATCGAGTCGTCGGTGAAGAGTCTTCCCGGGTGACCAAACACGCCCAGGGCGGTGGTGAGGAGTCTCCCGTCCGCGCATGGCCGGTAGGTCCTGCTGGCATGAGATTTCGGGGTGCGGCGGTCTCCTTGATATGGTTGTCCATCAAACCGGGGCAGAACCGGTACGGCCAGGACGCCTTGGGCGTAGCATGAGCGCGACTACAGTCCCATCATGTGGCGTCATACCGGGGTTGCAGCTCCAGAGCGCTGAGGCCCCGAGTGACCGAGCAAAGGACCCGAGTCTTCATCCGAACGATCGGGCGATTGTGAGGAGTGTGCCAATGAGACGGCTGCGTCGTTTCCAGTGTTGCGTTCTTGGGGCCGTCTGGGTCGTGACGGCGACGGCGTCAGCGCAGACGCTCCCAGTCAGATCCGATCAACAGGTTCTCATCGAGCTCGAGCAGGAATGGAACGCAGCGTTCTATCGCAAGGACGTCGCCTTCATCGAAAGCATTCTGGCCGACGAGTTCGTTGCGACCTACGAAGATGGGAGCCGCGGCGACAAAGCACACGAGCTGGCTCTAATCGCGGAGTTCGACCAGCGGGTAGTGTCCGCCGTTCAGGACGAGTTCACGGTAAAGGTCTACCAGGACACGGCGGTCGTTTGGTTCACGCTAAACCTGGTCGGGATCCGGCAGGGTGAGCGGGCGGAAGTGACGCTGCGCTTCACAGACGTTTTCGTCTTGCGCGACGGCGACTGGCAATGTGTGTCGAGTCAGAGCACAAAGGTGGCGCCCGGCTAGCGATGGGCCACGGAAATGCCTGTGAAACGTGCGCGAACGTACTCTGCCAAGCTTTGGCGGCCAGCCGACGTCGACTGGACTACGAACGGAGGAGGAGAAGATGCGCCGCTACGCGTCCATCGAGTCGTTGTTCTTTGCGACGCTTCTCGCATTGGCGGCGTGTGGAGGGCCCGAGAGTGAGGCTACTGCAGCTGCCGGAGGGCCGGTCACGCAGGGCACTCAGTCGTCTCTGATCGCACGAGCCGCGGAGCTCGAGCTCGACACGGAATACACGCTCCCTCCGGGCGACGCACTTCACCACCACACGGCGGGATTCGCGCGGACCTTGTGCTCGGTGGTCTTCCTCACGGGGCTCGATCCGGAAGACGCGGCGGCGAATATTGGCGGCTTCACGAGCCCGTTCGAGGAGCGGCGTCACGTCGTCGACACGGTCGTCGATTTCGAGCGACAGTCGGTCGCCCTCACGCTGCCGGACGGCGTCACGCGGGTGGCCAAGCGCTACAAGAACCAGGGATGCGTGGCGCTGCCGATCGGGCAAGACTCGCCCTACTTCACGCCGACCGACGTGGCGCGGAATCTTCCCCCGCCTGAGACGACAGCCTGGCCCATGGGCGACTTGCTGCCCAATGCACCTTGGCCGGTTGAGGTGGACATGGCTAAGGTGGAGGACGCGCTTGACTCCGGGTTCGGCCCTCCGGAGGCCCGTACGCTCGCGCTTGTTGTGACCTACAAGGGCCGCATCCTCGGCGAGCGGTATAGCGAGGAGGTAGACATCCATGCCCCGCTCGAGTCCTGGTCGATGACCAAGAGTCTGACCGGTGCTCTCGTGGGGGTGCTCGCCCAGCAGGGGGAGTACGAGCTCTGGCAGCCGGCGCCGATCCCCGAGTGGCAGACGCCAGGGGATCCGCGTCAGGAGATTCGCATCGGCGACATCATGAGGATGTCGAGCGGGCTCAGAATCCGGGCTCCGCAGGACCCAGATTACCGTCCAGCGATCGGATACCCCGACCATGTCTATCTCTATACGGGGACGGTCAACTCGTACGAGTACGCTGCCACACGCCCGCTTCAGTGGCCACCGAACACGGTCGGCCGGTACCGGAACACCGATCCAGTGCTTGCGAGCTATCTGATCCGGCTGGCTGTCGAAGGACGGGGCGAGAACTACCACGCGTTCCCGCAGCGCAACCTCTTCGACAAGATCGGCATCCGTGACGCCATCATCGAGACTGACCCCTACGGTAACTTCCTCGGCCAGGGGCGCGCGCTCATGCCGGCGCGCGATTGGGCCCGCCTGGCGAACCTGTACTTGACGGACGGCGTGTGGAACGGAGAGAGGCTCCTGCCGGAAGGCTGGGTCGACTACGCGTCCGAGCTGGCGCCCGCATGGGTCGCCGACGGTCGGCCGCAGTACGGCGGTTCGCACTTTTGGGTTAACGCCGATGGGGCCGACCCGATTCCTGAGAGCGCATTCAGCATGCGAGGTGCGGGAGGGCAGAGCACGACGATCATCCCGACGCACAATCTCGTTGTTGTGCGGATCGGCAAGTACACAGGGGCCGAACCTGGTGAGCGTGCGCTTCGACGCACCTTCGAGCTCTTGATGGAGGCTATTCCGCCCGTGGACACTAGAGCGTTTTTCGAAAAGCTCTAGTACTCGATAGGCGGTTCATGGTACTCCTACGTGCAACGTCCTGTAGGAGGATCAATGCGCGCCTATTCGATGGATCTTCGCGAACGAGTGCTCCACGAGAGCGACGCGGGCATGCCGGCGGCCGCGGTCGCGAGCAAATACCGCGTCAGTGCCTCCTGGGTCCGGCGGCTCACACACCGGCGGCGGGAAACCGGCGAAGTCGCCCCGCGCCAGCAGCGTTACGGGCGGCATCCGGTGCTCGCGTCCCAGCTGCACACGCTCGCGGCCTTGATCCGCGAGCAACCGGACCGCACCCTCGCCGACCTACAGGTCGCCCTGGGTACGTCCGCCAGTCTGGCGACGATTTGGCGGGCCGTGAAACAGCTGGGCTTTACCGTAAAAAAAAACGATACGCGCGTCCGAACACGATCGCCCCGACGTCGCGGCCGCCCGCGCGCAGTGGGCGACGACTGCCCCGACACTCGACCCGACTCGCCTCGTCTTTCTGGATGAAAGCGGGGTCGCCACCAATCTCCTGCGGCGCTATGGGCGCAGCCTTCGCGGCCAGCGGGTCGCCGATCACGCGCCCCAGGGTCGGTGGGAGAGCAGTCCCTTCATCGCCGCGCTGCGGGTGACGGGGCTCACCGCGCCGGGGGTCCTCGATGGCCCGATGGACGGGGCCAGCTTCCTCGCCTACGTCGAACAGATCCTCGTACCGACGTTGCAGCCCGGTGACATGGTGATGGCCGACAACCTCGCCGCGCACAAAGTCGACGGCGTGCGCCACGCTATTGAAGCGGCCGGCGCGACGCTGCGCTTCCTGCCGCCCTACAGTCCCGACTTCAACCCCATCGAGCTGAGCTTCGCCAAACTCAAAGCTATCGTCCGCCAAGCCCGCTGCCGCTCGCTCGACACGCTCTGGCCGCTCCTCGGTGCGTGTCTGTCGCGCTTCACCCCCACCGAATGCCGCACCTACGTCCATCATTGCGGCTACACGGCCGCCAAAGCGTCATGAAAAACGCTCTAGAGGACTCTAGTCGCCAAACACTCGTACCATCCATCGTACGTCTTGCGGAAATGACGCCAGGTCCAGATCGTCGTGATGGCTTTCGCTCAACGCGGCCTCCCGATGCGCCGCCGGCGGTATTCCTGGGGGGTCGGGTCGCTTGCCGCTGTCCGCCGACACAGTATTCGTCGTTTTCGACATCGTGATCCCTCCATCAGGCGCTGAAGATCGCGCACTCTGTCAGGTAATGCGTAGACGGGCCGAGGATCGGCTCACGGGGGCCGGTGCCTACCTACGTTTGAACGCCGCTTGCGTTCTCGAGGGCTCGATCAGCGAAAAGGCGATGAAGCTGCCGACCGCAAGGCTCGCCAACAGCGCAGGCAGGGCGACTTCCGATCGAGTGGTCCATGCGCTCGCGACCAGCAGCAGCACAAACAGTGAATCTGAGACCCGAACCGGCCAGAAGACGCGCGCCCGCTGGGTCGTGAGTTCGGTTGGGCTGAAGCGGGACGTGAACCACAGATGGAAGCGGAGGTTTGCCGCGACTCCCACAGCCAAGACCGTGGAGAAGAACAACAGCGGCCCCCAGGGTTCGGGGCCCTGTTCTCGAATCAGCCACATGGGTATGAGGGTCAGGTAGTACACGACCCCGACGATGCCCTGATGAAATCGCCACCACCAGATAGAGGCTGTTTCCGAATT
Organism: Vicinamibacterales bacterium; assembly: GCA_965223015.1. Lineage (GTDB taxonomy): Bacteria > Acidobacteriota > Vicinamibacteria > Vicinamibacterales > UBA8438 > CAUZIB01. The sequence goes on from CBDCVL010000011.1 coordinate 128,782, forward strand.
GCCGGGCGTCTTGTTGGTTGGAGCCCGCTGCGCCGAAGATCCAGGTTGGGCTTCGTCGATGTCGCGTTGGAGTTGCTCGAGTGCCGCGACCAACTCGAGTGTGGATCCGTACCGCAGGCTCGGTTCTTTCTGGAGGCACCGGTGGATCACGTCAGTCAGAGCTGGCGGGCACGAGAAGCCTCGTGTCGTGAGGGCGGGCGGGTCCGCCTCCAGCACACGGGCGATGGTGGAGGCGACGTTCGAGCTGGCAAACGGGTGTGTGCCGGAGGCGAGTTCGTACACCATGACGCCGAACGAGAAGAGGTCTGACCGAAAATCGATCTCCGCCCCGCGGAGTTGCTCAGGCGCAATGTACCCAGGAGTACCCATGATCGCCCCCGGCTCAGTCAGGCGGGTCATCGAGAGCCCGCCATCGGAGCTCCCGATACGGGCAAGCCCGAAGTCGAGTACCTTCACCCCACCGTCCGCCGTCCGAATCACATTGTCCGGCTTGAGGTCGCGGTGCACGACACCCCGTTCGTGAGCAGCGGCCAGGGCTCGAGCAATTTCGACAGCAGTCGACAGAAGCGGGCGGAGCGCAAGCGGGCGCTCGGCGACCTCCTCCCTCAGGGTGGCGCCGGGAACATACTCCGACACGATGTAGAGGTCGTCGCCGAACTCTTCCAGCGCGTAGACCGTGGCAATACTCGGATGCGACAGACCGGCGACTGTGCGCGCCTCTCGTCGCAAGCGCTCTCGTCTTTCGTCGTCCTGTGTGAACCGGCGAGCGAGTGCCTTCATCGCGACTGGTCGACCCAGTCTCGTGTCATTGGCCAGGTAGACGACGCCCATGCCACCTTCACCGACCTTCCTGGTCACGGTGTACTGATTGAGTGTGCGGCCAACGAGCGTTTCGCCGGTGGATTCGGTTGACGCACTGTTCCCGGCCAGATAGGGTGGCGTATCGATGAGATCGCCTGCCCGCTCGTGGAAGGCGAGTAGCGACAACACTTCGTCGAGCAAAGAGGAATCGCCCTGACACGCGTCATCGAGAAACGCCATCCGGCGGTCTGTGTCGTGTTCTAGAGCGCGGTGAAAGACGTCGCTGAGGCGATGCCAGCGCTCAGGATCCATTGAGGGTCGCCCCGTCCATCTCTCGCGGCAGCCAGGCTCTCGCCACCGTCCACCCGCGTTTCACGGTTGCTGGTGAAATCTTGAGGACAGTCGCCGTCTCATCGACGGTCAGACCGCCAAAGAAACGCAGTTCGACGATGCGGGCTCGCCGCGGCGCGATCGCCGCAAGCTTGGTGAGCGCTCCATCGAGGGCGAGGACCTCACTCGGTTGGTCGTCGCTGGCGACGAGGGCCTCGTCGAGCGTGACCCGGGCTCGAGATCCTCCGCGTTTGGAGGCCGCTCGGGCTCTCGCACGCTCCACCAGAATGCGTCGCATCGCGATCGCCGCAATGGCTTGGAAGTGCGTGTGGTCTTGCCAATTCTGCCGCTTGTCTTTCGCGAGCCTGAGATACGCCTCGTGAACGAGAGCGGTGGCTTGAATCGTCTGTGGGGCACCTTCCCGCGCGAGGTAATGTCGGGCGAGCCGTCGAAGCTCGTCGTAGACCACCGGCATCATGGCGGACACGGCCATCACAGGATTCCTTGCGCAGCTGCGCGCGCCGATTATGGCGATTGTCCTCGATGAACAGAAAGTCGCATCCGGGTTCACCAATGTGATCGCGAAACGTCTTGGACTTCTCGCCGGTGTTTGGTACCGTGCGCGGAAGGACGGACATCAGGTCGACAAGAACGACTTGATGCAACCCGACTTGGCGAGGGCGCCAAGCACGGGCCGTGAAAGGGCGAGTCATGAACATACGGAGCACGATGCAGACTCCCAGCTTGCTTGGGGCGACGTTCGCAGCAGTGACCCTGACGGCCATGGCCGTTCTTCCGAAGCAGGACGTGGTCTCCGCCAGTCAGGCGGTCTCGATTGACGCCGACGATATCGGCGGTGTCGTTCGCGGACCGGGCGGTCCTGAGGCCGGGGTCTGGGTGATCGCGGAGACCGACGACCTGGACACGCAGCTTCGCAAGATCGTCGTCACCGACGACGAGGGTCGGTATGTCCTGCCCGATCTACCCGACGCCGAATACAGCGTCTGGGTGAGGGGGTACGGGCTCTCTGACTCGAGCCCCAAGCGGGCGCGCCCCGGGGAGTCGCTCGAGCTCCAGGCCACGGAGGCTGCGACACGAGTCGAGGCGGCCCAAGTCTACCCCGCGAACTACTGGTATTCGATGATCCAGGTTCCAGCGAAGGAAGAATTCCCAGGTACCGGTGAGGCCGGCAACGGGATCTCTCCTCGCATGCGTACCCAGGCCCAGTGGATTGACGGCATGAAGCAGGGTTGTCAGCTGTGTCATCAGCTCGGAAACCAGGCGACCCGAGAGCTGCTCAACCCCGGAAATTTCGACTCGACGGCCGCTGCCTGGGCACACCGATTGGTCGCTGGCCAGCGCGGCTCCATGATGGACGGCACGCTCAACCGCTTCGGTCGTGACCGGGCGATCGACATGTATGCCACCTGGACGGATCAGATCATGGCCGGTGCGGTGCCGGAGGCTCCACCTCGTCCTCTCGGCAGAGAAAGGAACGTCGTGCTCACGATGTGGGAGTGGGGTGGCGACACCGCCTACATCCACGACGAGGTGGCGTCGGACAAACGTGACCCCACCGTCAACGCGGGTGGGCCGATCTACGGCGTCGAATTCGCCGCCGACAAGCTGGTGTGGGTCGAGCCGGGGAGTAATCTCGCCAGCGAAGTCACGCTGCCCGTGAGAGATACGCCGGGCGAGGGCGACTTCCGCTCATATATCGCGCAAGACATGCCGAATCCGTCGTTGTACTACGGCGACGAGTTGATCTGGAACAATCCCGGGAATCCGCACAACCCGATGATGGACGCGAGCGGGCGCGTCTGGATGACCCACCAGATTCGCGGCCCCGGCAACCCCGACTGGTGTCGGGAGGGCTCGAGCAACCCATTCGCCCGGCACTATCCGTTGGACCGGGCTGCGCGTCACGCAGCCTACTACGACCCGGACACCGAAGAAGTCACGCTGATCGATACGTGCTTCAACACCCACCATCTGCAGTTCGGGTTCGACGACGACGACACGCTGTATTTCAGCTCGGTGAGCGATGTGGTCGGGTGGATCAACACAGCAACGCTGTCGGACACCGGTGACGAACAAGCTGCTCAGGGTTGGTGCCCGGTTGTGGTCGACACCAACGCCGATGGACGAATCACCGAATGGACGGGACTCGGCGAACCGTTTGATCCCGCCAGGGACACACAACTCGGTCGGGGATGGTATGGCATCGTGCCTGATCCGACGATCGACGACGTCGTGTGGGCGGCCTCCGGTGGCGTGCCGGGTCAGATCGCCCGGCTGTCGTTGGGTTCGAATCCGCCGGAAACCTGCATGGCCGAGTACTATCAGCCGCCGTTCGAGAATCCTGATGCCCCCGTCGAGGGTTATTCCCCACGGGGCATCGATATCGACACGAACGGGGTCGTCTGGACGGCGTTGTCAGGCAGCGGGCACATCGCGAAGTTCGACCGCCGGAAGTGCGACGTCTTCAACGGCCCGACCGCCACCGGTCAGCAGTGCCCACAGGGTTGGACTCTCTATGCGACACCGGGTCCGAAGCTCGCAGGTGTTGAAGACGATGGCAGTGCCGACTTCCAGTACTACAACTGGGTCGACCAGTTCGACACGCTCGGGCTGGGAGCGAACGTCCCGATCTCCACGGGGTCGACGTCCGACTCATTGCTAGCCTTTCTCCCCGATGAGGAAGAGTTCGTTGTCATGCGTGTTCCCTACCCACTGGGGTTCTATTCGCGTGGCATGGACGGGCGCATCGACGACCCGACGGCGGGATGGAAGGGCCGCGGGGTATGGGCGAACTACGGCACCAACGCTGTGTGGCACATCGAGGGCGGAAAGGGAACGCAGGGAAACCTGGTCAAGTTCCAGATACGACCCAGCCCGCTGGCGCATTGAGCGGCGCTCGTTGCGGTGCTTCGGGCCAGGGGGCGGCACGGATGGTAGCGGCGTGACCTTCGGCGCCGGGGCCAGGGGCGCCCTTCGTTCGCCGCGAGAGGCTCCGACCGGCTCGCCTGAACGCTAACCCCGTTCTCCGCTGAGAATCCTCTTGCCGGCGGGACCGCCTGGCAGCCAGCCGTCATCCTCTTTTGGGAGAATCTGGACGCGGATGCCACTGGGATCGGAGACGTACACCGTCCGCGTGTTCGGCCCCGAAATCGTTGCTCCCGTAGGTTGAGCGTTCGACTCAGGATACTTGGCGTTGATTTCGCGGGCGAGACGCTCGGCATCACCGTTGGCCGGATCGAAATCGACACCGATACCAACATGACTGTAGTGCCCCGTCGCTTCCTCGATCTTCGTCAAGCTTATCCACGCTGGCTTGCCTGGGAGCGAGAGGGTGGCGTTGCCCGGTGACGCGTCACGGATCGTCGCTCCGAACAGATCGCCGTAGAACTGGATGGACTTGTCCAGGTCGACCACGTCGAGGTGGATGTGATTCAACGTCAGCCCGGAGGCAATCGGTGTGTCCGATTGCGCCTCAGCTGCCGCCGGGACAAGCAAGAGTAACGCGCTTATGAGCTGACGGCGGGACAACGCACCGCGGTCGTACTGCTTCAGGGCTGCTTCGATTCCGTTGATCATCTGTCCTCCCAAGTCGACGAAACCCGAGGCCGGCAGCGTACCACAGAGGGACCCATCCTCACAGATGTTCCCAAGCGTTGCGTCGCTGCCTTCGTCCGTCAACTACAGCGTCTCGAATCGCCATTCCATACGATTGCCCCCTTGCCCGTATAATCAACCCTGATCCTGATCGGTAGGCGCGGATCGAATCCAATCGTGTATTCGCGGCCTTCATAGGCCACCCTGGAGCTGGAGGCATCTTAGATGCGCAATCGACTTCTCACCCTCATCGGCTGTGTCGCCTTGTTGGTCCCCGGCGCCCTACTGAACTCTGGGTCGCTGGCTGCTCAAACGGAGGCCACGACGTCGGACACTCTGCCGCGAACTTCAGACGGGCATCCCGACTTCTCGGGTGTCTACGACGTGGCGACGATCACCCCGGTCGACCGCCCGGCCGAATACGGGGACCGTCTGATCCTCACTGACGAGGAAGCTGCCGCGATGGAGCAGTACGAACAGCAGCGGACCGAGAAGGACTTCGAGCCCGTCGACCCCAACAGGGGCGCTCCACCGGTTGGAGGAGACAGGACGCCGACGAACTCATACCTCGAGGGCTTGTTCCGAGCGGGTGGAGGTGTCGTGGGCGGCTACAACCTCGTTTGGGTCAGCCCCGGCTCACAGGCCGCGATGCTCGACGGGCAAAAGAGAACCTCTCTTATTGTGGATCCGGTGGATGGCCGCGTGCCGCCGATGACGGCGGAAGCACGGCAGCGCAACGCGGCGCTGCTGGCGAACAGTGCGAGCCCAGACGCCGCTGAGAGCGGGCCCGGTGGTGGTCAGTTCGACGGCGCGGAAGCACGCCCTCTCGCGGAGCGGTGCATCCTCGGGTTCCTCTCGACGTCGGGACCGCCGACGCTCCCCAACTACTTCTACAACAATCTCAAACAGATTGTTCAGGGACCCGACTGGGTGATGCTTTACAACGAAATGGTCCACGACACTCGCATCATCCGTATTGGCGGCACACATCTTCCGGCGAACATCAAGCTGTGGATGGGTGATTCGATTGGCCATTGGGAGGGCGACACATTGGTGGTTGAGACTACCAACTTCACCGACAAGACCCGGTTTCGCGGGTCGGGTGAGAATCTCAAGGTGACCGAGCGTTTCACTCCCACCGCCGGCCAGAGGATCCACTACCGATTCACGGTCGAAGACCCGTCCACCTGGGAGCGCCCCTGGACTGGCGAATACCCCTGGGTTCCGAGTGAGGAGGCGATCTACGAGTACGCCTGTCACGAGGGCAACTATGCGCTACCGACCGTGCTGCGCGGCGCTCGAGTCGCTGAGAAGGAGGCCGCCAACAATAGATGATTCGACGACCCACGCGGCGTGTCCCGGACTCGGGCTGCGAGTACCTGATGCGCCCGGGCCTCGGTTGGGCGCAGAAAGAGCCACAGTCGCGACCGAGAAGACCATGACTGCGAGACGGCCAGAGCGCATCTCACGTCGAGCGCTACTTCGCGGAGCCGGTGCCGCGGGCGCGGCAGCGGTAGCCGCCGCTGCCGCTGCTGCGACGAGCACAGGAGGCGCCGCCGCGGCGACTGTCCGATTCCCCTCCGCCAGACAGGAACCTCCCCCTGACGTATACGAGCAGTTGACATCCAGCGAGGCTGAGCTGCTTGAGGCCATAGCCGACCACCTGATACCACCCGACGAGCTCGGTCCGGGCGCCGTGACGGCCGGGGCGGTCACGTACATCGACCGGGCTCTCGGTGGTGCCTTGGCGGGCTCGCGCGACGCGTATCGCGGTGGCCTCATCGCTTTGGACCGGTACTGCCAGGCGTCGAAGGGAGGACCGTTCCGCGGTCTGCCGCGTGCCGATCAAGTGTCGGTGCTGGTCGATGTGGAGACGGGTGCGGGCGCCGGTTCTGGGATCGGTTTCGAAGGGGGCTCCGCCTTCTTCGACATGGTGCGTACGCATGTCCTGCAGGGCACGTTTGGCGACCCGTACTACGGAGGCAATCGGGACTTCGTCGGCTGGGATCTCATTCGCTATCCCGGCGTCCGGACCGCGGTGTCTGCAGGTCTCCAGACCCAGCTCGAGGAGGGCGTGGTACGACCCAACCATCGGTCGGCCTACGACTCCCCCAACTTTGAGAAGGCGGTCGTGGGACAAACGACCAAAGGCGTGCACCATGGTGACTAGACTGCCCGGAACCGATGTGGTCATCGTCGGGCTGGGTGGTGCCGGTGGTGTTGCCGCTCTACCGCTGGCCGAGGCGGGGCTCGACATCGTCGGTCTCGAAGCCGGAAGCAGATTGACCAAGCGTGACTTCGCGCCAGACGAGATCCGTAACAACGTTCGCGATTGGCCGTTCTCGGTCAGAAAGTGTGACAGCGAAATCCCTACGCTGCGCCGGACGCGAGCGGAAAGGGCGGTACAGGGCGCCGGCCACCCGATGATGAACGCCGTCGGCGGTACAACGCTGCACTATTGGGCCCAGAGCTGGCGGCTCAACCCATGGGATTTCAGTGCGGCCTCAGAAACCACACGCCGCTACGGTGCCTCACGGATCCCGGCCGGCTCGACCGTCGAGGACTGGCCCTTCGGGTACGAGGAGCTCGAGCCCTACTACGACCGGGTCGAGCACGAGATCGGCGTCTCCGGGCAGGCAGGGAACATTCAGGGCCGAAAGAATTCACGCGGCAATCCGTTCGAGGGACCGCGACAGCGCGACTACCCGATGCCTGCGCTGCGCTGGACCGGTTTCCTGGACAGGATGGCCGATTCTGCTCGGACGCTGGGGTGGAAACCATTCCCCGGCCCCGCTGCGATCAACTCGCAGGCTTATCAAGGGCGGTCGGGTTGCATGTACCACGGCCACTGCAACAAGGGCGGCTGCCATGTCGATGCGAAGAATTCGCCCGCGGTGACGACAATCCCGAGGGCGGAGGCGACCGGCAGGCTCAGTGTGGTCACGCACGCCACCGTCACGAAGATCGAGACGGATACGCAAGGCAGGGTGACCGGAGTCAGCTACCTACAGGACCGCGAGGAGTTCTTCCAGCCGGCGCGGTTCGTGCTGCTATCCACCTACACGTACGAGAACGTGCGTCTGCTACTGCTCTCGAATTCTCCGGCCTACCCGATGGGACTGTCGAACAACGGCCTGCAGGTGGGGAAGCATTACCTCAGTCACCACGCGGGTGCCGGCGTGACCGCGCTGTTTCCCTTCGATCTGCACGCCTGGTATGGCCTGCCCGCTCAGGGTGTGGCCATCGACGACTTTGCGGATGACAACTTCGACCACGGTGACCTTGATTTCATCGGCGGCGGCAACCTCTGGATCTACTCCGACCGACGACCGATCTCGGCCGCGAGCATGAGCACCTTTGGCCGTGCGCCTACCTGGGGCTCGGACTGGAAGGCCTTCATCCGGGAGAACGCCGACCGGACGAACTCGGCCTACATTCAGAAGACAACGCTACCGTACGAATCCAATTACCTGGACCTCGATCCGGTCGTGAAGGACCCACTCGGCTATCCGGTCATTCGCATTACTGGCGAGTACAAGCGAAACGAGCTGGCGCTCGCCAACTACCTGCAGGACAAGATGGAGAGCTGGTATCGAGAGGCCGGCGCCGTTGAGGTCGTCCGTGGTCCGCTCGGGGGCCAGATGCCGGTGTCGACCCACGCCTATGGCGGCACGCGCATGGGGGACAACCTTGAGACCAACGTCGTCAATCGCTACGGCCTGTCGCACGAGGTGCCCAACCTCGGAATACTAGGGGCATCCGTCATGGGCACGAGCGGTGCTCACAACCCGACGTTGACGGTGCAGGCGCTGGCCTGGCGGACCGCGGAGCACCTGGTGAACAACTGGAGCGCGATAGCCGAGTAGGTCTCCCATGGCCGTTGACCTCTGCTGCTGTTGGTGATACAACGGCGACTGTCGGTCGCGCTGTGTGTCTTCTGAAAGAGGTAGGCGTCATGTTGAGAGCTTTTATTCTCCGTGCAGCGGTAGTTGGCGCATTCGTGTCGCCGGTCCTTTCGCTGGGTGTGGCGGCTGCACAGGAATCCGAGTCGGCCCCTCTTGCCGCGCAGCTGGCGGAGCTGATGGCGAGTGGTCAGCTCGAGGCGGTGGCCGGCAAGGATAGCGTTGACGAGGACCGATACGTTGCGGCGCTTGCCTTTCCCGGGCAACTCCTTGTGGTGTCGGCCCGTTACGAGGTCCCGATCTACATCGAGGAAAAGATCGCCAACGGGCGGTTCCGCGACGTCTACCTCGATCTCAACAGTGCATCCATTACCGGCACGAAGGTTCTGATCACCGATGTCGGCGCAAACGGACTGCTTGCCGATGACGAGGGCGTAGACACGTTCGATAGTGGCTCGGGTGTGTTGCGGCTCGACGGGGGTGAGGGAATGTCCGGCGAGGAGTATCGCGGCGCCGTTGGCGATGCCGATGAGCAGTATGCTCGGCTACTCAGAGTTTTGATCGCCCGGGCTCAATGACCCCCCCCGCGCCCCAGCCCGTCACTTCTGTGCACCGTCATCCCACCAGCGACGCGCTGAGCGTAGAATGACCTCCAGATTCGTGCGAACAACTCATGACGCGGGCAGTCGGCGCCCGACTCGCCACTGCGACGGAACCGCGCTCCTTGGAGAGGGCAGGTGCTCCAGTTATCGTCGGGGGATTCGAGGGACAGAGTGGAAGGAAGGATGACGATGCGAACGATGGCGATGGCGCTACTGGGGGTTGTCTCGCTGGTGGTGTCCTGTGGCGGAGACCCGATGCCGGCGCCGGAAGCTGAGCCGGCCGAGGCGATGCCGGCCGCGGCACCATCTGCAGGAACCATCGAACGGCTCGATCCCGCGTTGGACGAGCTTGTGTCGCCAGACGCGGTGATAGAACACTTGGCCGATGGCTTTACGTTCACGGAGGGTCCTTTCTGGGTGCAGGCGGACGGCGGGTTCTTGTTGTTTAGCGACGTCCCAGGAAACCGGATGATCAAGTGGACGCCGGCGGGTGAGGTGTCAGACTTCATCGCGCCGGTCTTTGACGGCGACTACGAAGGAGGGTTCGTCGGTTCCAATGGTATTACCGGTGATGCAGGCGGAGACATCGTTTTTGCCGAGCACTTTAACGGGCGGATCTCGCGTATCTCTCCCGATGGCACAGGCAGGAGCGTCGTCGTCGACACCTACGAGGGCGTGCGATTCAACAGCCCGAACGACCTCGTCTACAAGTCGGACGGTACGTTGTACTTCACCGACCCGGCATACGGACTGCCGCCAGAGACGCAGGGGCAGGACGTCCACGGCATCTATCGGTTAAGCCCCGACGGCGCGGTGGAACGGCTCGCTGTTCAGCAAGCCGCCAATGGGCTGGCCTTCTCGCCTGACGAATCACGCCTCTATGTAAGCGGAGGTGGACAATGGATGGTCTATGAGGTGGCCGGCGATGGCACGCTTGGCGAGGGCGAGCTCTTCCTTGAAGGTGGATCCGATGGCATGAAAGTCGATGAGCGCGGAAACCTATGGGCGACCGGACGTGGGGGTGTGTGGGTCATTAGTCCAGAGGGCGTGCACCTCGGCACGATCGCGCCGAACGAGTCGCCAGCCAACGTAGCCTTTGGCGAGGCTGATGGCAGGACGCTCTATATGACGGCGGTGAGCGGGCTGTATCGCGTGCGGACGAACGTAGCCGGCAACTAGACGTACCACTGGCGAAGGTCATGAAGACTGTGCGCATGCCACTCGATGCCGGTGTGCAGCCGCCACACCAGGCGTTTGATCGGTAGGAGCCGGTTGGCACGTCCCGACTGGATGTGTTTGACGCGTTGACGGCGTTCATGTGTTTATAATGGGCGGCGTGGTACTTGTAGTATTTGAGGAGACGTCAACCCGCTAGGATGCCCTATGGCTCAAAACAACGACCCCGTCGATATCTTGCTTATTGGAAGTGGTGCAGCTGGAGGGATCTTCGCTTGGCATCTGAGCAAGCTTCCCAACACGAAGATAGTGTGCCTCGAACAGGGTGATTGGACGCAGCCGGTACCTGGTCTCACCGACGCGGAGCAGCAGGCGATGTCGGGCCATCCTGAATCTGCCGAACAGCGCGAGCGTGTCGCGACGCCTCCGCCAGAGGCAGGGATCAAGCGCTGGCGCGATGGATACCCCTATGACCACACCGAGTCGTTTTGGGAACCGGTGCTCGGCAATGCAGTCGGCGGAGCCTCGGTTCACTACGGAGCTATCTGGGGCCGGCTGACTCCGTCGGATTTCAGGGTGCGCAGTCTGGAGGGTGTGGCCGACGACTGGCCGATCAACTACTGGGACCTGGAGCCGTACTACAACATGGTCGACAACATTGTCGGCGTGTCGGGCGTCCCGGGCAACCCTGCATATCCGCCGATGGATCGGAATCTGATGCCTTCGTATCCACTGGGCCAGGCTTCGAACATCATGGTACGTGGGTTTGACAAGCTAGGCTGGCACTGGTGGCCAACCGACAATGCGCGGCTCACCGAGCCGCTGAACGGCCGTCAACCATGCGGGAGCGACTGCGAGACGTGCGATAGCGGTTGTCCGGCCGAAGCGAAGAACAGCTCTGACGTTGTCTTCTGGCCTGAGGCGATAAAGAACGGTGTCGAGCTACGCACGCGGGCACGCGTGCGGGAGATCACGGTGAACAGCCGCGGCCTAGCCGACGGCGTACTCTACTACGACGCTGTCGGAAACCTGGTGGAGCAAAAAGCCCGCTTGGTCGTTGTTGCGTGCAACGGTATCGGCACGCCACGGCTCTTGCTGAACTCGACGTCGGCGCAGTTTCCCCAAGGCCTGGCCAATGGGAGCGGGTTGGTCGGGAAGAACTTGATGGCCCACCCGATGTACTCGATCTCGGGGGTCTTTGAGAACGAGGACGCCGCGCCTCGGCGATACCGCTCCAACGGCCTCATCAGCTCTGAGTTCGTCGAAGGGGACCCATCACGCCGGGGCTTCGCGCGGGGATTCTGGTGGCTGGGTGGTGGGTTGACCAGCCCCGCCCGCGCCGCGCTTGGGGAATATCCGACGCCGCGCGCGACGGTGATACCGGCGTCGCTGCAGTTTGACCGACCCAGCGGACTCCCGTGGGGCACCGTCCACCACGCGGCGTTTCAGGAACGCTACAGCCATACTGTCGGCGGTTCCGTCCTGTTTGAGGAACTCCCCCTCGAGGAGAACCGAGTGGAGCTGCACCCCACGCTCACCGACGACAACGGGATTCCGGCACCGAAGCTCGTGTACAAGAAGAGCGACAACCTTAAGAAGATGGAGCCGTTTGCCGCCGCGCGGATGGACGAGATGCTCACGGCTGCTGGCGCGAGCAGCGTCCGGTCCGGGCAGATGCCGACGGGCGGCGCCTATCATCTGATGGGTACGGCCCGCATGGGTGATAACCCGGACACGTCGGTGGTTGATAAGTGGGGTCGCGCCCACGATGTGCGGAACCTGTTCGTCATCGACGGTAGTGTCATGGTGACGGGCGGCTCTGTCGTCGTGACGTCAACGATTCAAACGCTCGCACTGCGGACAGCCGACTACATCAAAGAGAACGCACGGAACCTGCTCGACGCTTCTTAGGAGCGGAAGGACTTTCTGATGGCCAAGCCGAGTGAAAAGCGCACCAGCGAAATAACGAAGCCCCAGACCCCGAGCGGGACGCTATCCCGCCGAGCACTACTGCAGAGTGTCATTGCGGCCTCTGCTGCAGCCGCCTTCGCTCCTGCCAAAGCGGCCAGCGATACGGTTAGAAGCGATACGGTTAGAGATGAGCCGCGAGAGCTCGCCCGCACAGAAACCGCACTGTTGGCAAGAGCGCTGGACCGTCTCATCCCCTCTGACGGTGTGATGCCAGGGGCGGGCGAGATCGGTGTCGCTCAGTTCATCAACGACCTGGTGGTCGAGGCGCCGCATCTCCGGCGGCCCGTCGTAGACATTCTCGGCTCGGTCGGCGCGACGAACTCAGCGTCCGTCACCGACGAACAGATGGACGCCGCGCTGCGGCGTGCTGAGCTGGAGCACCCCGAGGCGTTCGGCATGCTCGTCCATGCGACGTACACTGGCTACTACAGTCATCCGGGGGTCCTGGACGCGATCGGGTGGGTGTCTCCGGAAGCCAGCCCCAACGAGCCGAAGTATTTTGACGACTCGCGGCTCGCTGGCGTGCGACGACGCGGACCGGTCTACAGGCACGTCTGAGCGCACATCGACAAGTCTGAGCATGCATCTAGAAGCAAGTCTGCGCATGCGGACCAGGCGCGCCGTTCTCAACCCAGCGCCCGCTGGGAGCCACTTGACTGCCCAAAAAAGAAGGTGTAAACTTATATCCGAAGGGAGTTTATGAGCAAAATGGTCTCCTTGAGGTCCCCTGTGGGAGCCTGGGTCTTGGTCGGATTGTTGCTCGTCGGGCGCCTGGCGAGCGCGGCTGTCGATCCTCCTCTTACCGAAGCGGTCAAGAGCGGTGATCAGTCCACCGTGTCTGCTCTCGTTCAGCGCGGTGTCGATGTGAACGCAGCCGCACCCGACGGCGCGACTGCGCTGCATTGGGCTGCGCACCGGGATGATCTCGTTTCCGCTGAGCTGCTCATCACTGCCGGTGCTAGCGCGAACGCGACCAACGACTACGGCGTGAGCCCCCTTTCGCTTGCGGCCGAAAACGGCAGCGCGGCGATGGCCGACCTGTTGGCGGCGGCGGGTGCCGACGTCAACGCGCAGCTGCCGAGTGGCGAGACGGTGCTCATGACTGCCTCGCGCACGGGGAATGCTTCGGTCCTGACGACGCTGTTGCAGAACGGTGCCGATCCAAACGCCGCGGAGAACACGAAAGGACAAACAGCTTTGATGTGGGCGCTGGCCGAAGGACACCTGGAGGCCGCGCTCACGTTGATTGACCATGGTGCGGACATCAGCCTGGCCTCCAAGAGCGGATTTACGCCGTTGATGTGGGCCAGCCGCATGGGCGCCCGGGATGCCGTGGACATGCTGCTGGACAAGGGTGCTGATATCAACGCCATTGCCACGGGCGAGCCAGACATGGGTGCTCAGGCAGTAACCCAGGGCTCGACACCGCTGCTGGTGGCGACGGTACTTGGACACATCGACCTGGCGAAGCACCTGCTGGAACGGGGTGCGAATCCGAACGAGGACGCGGCGGGCCACACGCCGCTGCACTATGCGGCCGGCCGGTGGGATGGCGTCGATGCGTTCTTTTATGAGAACCCACGACCGGCGCAGTGGCAGGTACTGCGTGGCGTGCCCGAAGATCGGAAGATCGAGCTGATGGAGGCCTTGCTGGCTCATGGTGCCGATCCGAACGCAATCATGAAGCAGGAGCCGCCGCGCTACGGGTTCAGCCTCATACAATTGTCGAGCCGTGGGCAGACAAGGGGAGCCACGCCGTTCTTCATCGCCGCGATGTCGGCCGATGTGGACGTTATGCGGTTCTTGGCCGCGAATGGTGCTGACCCGCTGATCCCGGCCGCCAACGGAGCCACGGCGCTGATGATGGCGTCCGGGATGGGCTGGATGGAGAACGAGGTTCGCCTATACGGAGAGGACTACCTTCCGGCAGCCAAGCTCTGCCTAGAGCTGGGGCTCGACCCGAACGTGGCTGCCAGCTCCGGCCAGACCGCCCTGCACTCCACCATCTCGGGCGGTTTCAATGAGGTGATCGAGCTTCTGGTCGAAGCCGGTGCAGATGTCAATGCAGAGGCGCGTGGCGGACAAACGGCGCTTGACCAGGCGCTGGGATACTTTGCGGCGGGAGGGCTTCACGTTCGTGAAGACACTGCCGCGGTGTTGCGCTCGCTTGGCGCAACTGAGCGCGACCAACGTGAGGCAGCTGGAGGCGGCCAACAATGACGACAGCCAATCTTCTTCGCGTGAGCGCTGCTGGCCTTGTGACCTTCGTGTTAGCGGGTGCCGCCGGCATGAGTGCGCAGCAAGACTCTTCGAGTGCGGCCGAGGCGTCATCGAATCCGACTCTGGTCGAGACGTACTGTCTTACCTGCCACAACGAGCGGACCAAGAGAGGGGACATGGTGCTGGAGGGAAGGGACCTCAGCAACGTGGCTGCCGACCCCGAGACCTGGGAGCGTGTTGTCCGTAAGCTCCGGGCGGGCACGATGCCGCCGCGTGGTCGCCCTCGCCCAGATGCCGCCGTGTTGACGGCGTTTGTCAACGGATTGGAGACCGACCTAGACGCCGCGGCGGCTGTTGCGCCGAATCCGGGACGGAGCGGGGTTCATCGTCTCAACCGTGTGGAGTACGAGAACACGATCCGCGATTTACTGGACCTCGAGATCGACAGCGCCGAGCTCCTCCCGCCCGATACGGCGAGCTTTGGGTTCGACAACATTGCTGACGCCCTATCGGTTTCACCAGGTTTGATGGAACGCTACATGATCGCCGCACAGACGGTCAGCCGCCTCGCCGTCGGCGATGCCTCGACGCCGCCCAGCGAAACGATATATCCGCTGTCCTTCTTCCTGATGCAGGACGATCGGATGGGGGAGGAGCTGCCATTTGGTTCCCGTGGTGGCCTCGCCGTCGATCATTATTTTCCACTCGACGGCGAGTATGCGCTGCAGATTCGGTTGCAGCGTAGCGTGGTGAATCTGGGTGGTGGGATACGCGGCCTCGACGAAGTGGAGCACATCGATGTGCGTCTGGACGGTGCGCTTGTCGAGCGGTTGACCTTAGGTGGCAATGCCGATGAGAAGGTGTGGCGCGGACCCTACCAAGAGACGGACGTGCAGCGCTTCGCGGACGATCCGCTGAACGTCCGGTTTCCGGTGAAAGCTGGTCGGCGCACGGTTACAGTGACCTTCGAAAGCGATCGCTGGATGCAAGAGGGCGTGGGGATCTCGCGGCTGCCAGTGGCGAGCTATGGGTTTGCTTCGGGTCGCATCTCGTCGCCGACTGAAGGAAAGATCGAGATGGGGATCGAACAGTTTGCGATTCGGGGGCCGTTCAACGGGACTACGCCCGAGTCGACGCCGAGCCGCGACCGGATCTTTGCCTGTCTCCCGACCGGGGTAGATGATGAGGAGTCGTGTGCCCGGACGATACTCAGCCAGCTGGCCCGTCGCGCGTATCGGCGACCGGTGAACGACGCAGACGTCGACGCGTTGGTTGGGCTTTTCCGCGACGGACGCGGAGAGGGGACCTTCGATACCGGCATCCAGTGGGCGCTTGAGCGGCTGCTCGTCGATCCCGATTTCCTGTTCAGGGTCGAGCGCGACCCAGCCGATGCCGATGGGGCGATGTATCGGATTAGCCCACTCGAGCTCGCTTCGCGGTTGTCCTTCTTCTTGTGGAGCTCGATTCCGGACGAACCGCTCCTTGAGGCGGCAGTTCGAGGAGACCTGCACGACCCCGCCGAGCTCAATCGCCAGGTGCAGCGGATGCTCGCCGATCCGAAGTCTTCGGCACTGGTGGATGGCTTCTTTGACCAGTGGCTTGAGCAGCGCCTTCTGCCGCTGAGGCGGCCCGATCTGCTGGAGTTCCCGGAGTTTGACGAGAATCTGCGATCGGCGTTCCTGCGCGAAACGGAGCTGTTTCTGGAAACCCAGCTGCAGGAGGACCGCAGCATTAAAGACCTTCTGACCGCCGACTATACGTTTGTCAACGAGCGACTCGCGCGCCACTACGGAATTCCGGATGTGTATGGCCCCCACTTTCGACGGGTTCAGGTGCCGGAGGAGCGACGAATCGGCGTGCTGGGGCACGGGAGCGTGATGACGGTGACGGCGTACGAAAACCGTACATCGCCAGTGACGCGCGGGAAGTTCATGCTCGCGAACGTCCTGGGGGTGATTCCTCCCGAGCCGCCCGCCGTCGTGCCACCGTTTCCCGAAGCGGAGCACGGGGAAGCACCACCATCAGTCCGGGCGCGTATGGAACAGCATCGCACGAACCCCGTCTGCGCAGCGTGTCACGAGATGCTCGACCCGTTGGGCTTTGCCTTTGAAAACTTCGATGCGATCGGGGGCTGGCGGACCATGGACGGGACGACGCCTATCGACGCGTCGGGTGCGCTTCCGGACGGTCGTGTCGAGTTTGACGGAGCGCAAGAATTCCTGTCCGGGGTATTGGAGACCGATGGGTTCATCAGTCTCGTTTCCGAGAAGCTTCTGACGTATGCACTTGGCCGGGGTGCGGCCTACTACGATATGCCGGTCGTCCGTCAGCTGGCACGCGAGGCGGCGGCAGATGGGGAGTATCGTTGGTCCACGCTTATCATGGGGATCGTGCAGAGCCAACCGTTCCAGATGAGAAGTTCGCAATCGGATAGGAGAGCGCAATGATCATTACCAAGAAACACCTGTCTCGCCGCACTGTACTGAGGGGCCTCGGCGCAACGATTGCGCTCCCGTTGTTGGACGGAATGTCTCCGGCGTTTGCCAGCTCTCGATTCGCCGCGGATCAGCCGCGTCGGTTCATTGCGGTGTACGCCGGCAACGGGATGACGATGCCGCAGTGGACGCCGGCGTCCGTTGGCGCGCTCGAACTCTCGCCTATCCTGCAGCCGCTGGCACCCTTTACCGCGCAGACGATCGTCGCCAGCGGTCTCGACAGCAAGCCGGTCGACCTGGTTCAGGATGGTGCCATCCACCCCCGCTGTCAGACGGCGTGGCTCACCGGTGCCCTCGCGAAGAAGACAGACTACAACGTCGAAGCCGGCATCTCGCTCGACCAGGTGGTGGCGCGGGAGTACGGCCAGGGCACGCAGTTGACGTCGCTGGAGCTCGCGATGGAGAGCCCCGAAGGGCTCACGGGGAACTGCGCGTTCGGATACAGCTGTGCGTACAACAACACGATCTCATGGCTGAACCCCACGACCCCTCTACCGATGGAGAATAACCCTCGGCGGGTGTTCGAGCGTCTGTTCGGCGGCAGTGGTAGTACCGACCCGGAGATTCGGCGCGCGTACCTCAAGAAGAACCGGAGCATCCTCGACTCGGTGGTCGAGAAGGTCACTGACCTCAAAGGCCGCCTCTCAGCCGAAGACACCGGCAAGCTGTCGCAATACCTGGATGCGGTGCGCGACGTCGAGCGACGCATTCAATTGGCCGAGGACCAGGCCGATCGTGAACTGCCGGTCGTCGACCAGCCGGTCGGGATTCCGGGCGACTTCGAGGAGCACGCGAAGCTCCAGTTCGACCTGATGACGCTGGCGTTCCAGACGGATCTGACGAGGGTCGGGACGTTTCTGCTGGCACGGGAGTTCAGCAATCGGGCCTACCCCGAGATCGGCGTGAACGACTCGCATCACCCGCTGTCGCACCATGGCAATGCGCCGGACAAGATGGAGCGGCTGGCCAAGCTCAACAACTTCCATCTATCGATGCACGCGTACTTCCTGGGCAGGCTGGCAGAGACGCCGGACGGCGATGGGACGTTGCTCGACCACACGATGACCCTGTACGGTGCGGGCATCGGCAACTCGAATGCGCACGATCCTCACAACGTGCCGGTTGTGGTTGCCGGTGGCGGGCTCAAGCAAGTCGGCGGCCGCCATATCAAATATCCAGACGGGTCACGACTCAGCAACTTCTTCCTGACGCTGCTGGACCGCATGAACGTCGATGTTGAGAAGTTCGGAGACAGCACCGAAGCGACCGGAATCCTGTCTGTCTAGCGTGTGGATCACCGTCCCACGATAGATTGGTGATGGGGGAGGGGGGTCGGAAGACCCTTCCTCTCGACTCCTTCCACAATTGACTTGCCCACGACCCGCCCTCAGTGAGGGTAGGACGGCTCTGGTGCCTCTACAGATATGGCAGCTCGGCCGGCCCTGCCGGCCGCAGTTTCTGAGTGTTCCTGCGTGTCAGATGGGTGTAGGATCACCCATTGAACGTAGGACTACTCGTCTGAAGGTAGCATCACCCATCGACGTAAGCTCACTCATTGAACGGAGGATCCCATGCAAGCAAAAGGTTTGGTGATTGCCGCGGTCGCGGCCGCGGCGGTTGGGGTCCTGCAGCCGCGCGGCCTCGAGGCGCAGCGTGGGCCTGCGGCGCTGACTGGCACCGTCAGTTCGTCAGCCGAGGGCCTGATGGAAGGCGTCCTGGTGACGGTACGGCGCGACGGGGTCAACCACACCGTGACGGTGGTCAGTGACGCGAACGGGCGCTACAGTTTTCCGCGAACGCACGTGGAGGCGGGGGCGCACCGCGTCGCCATCCGGGCGACCGGATACGACCTTGCGGGGCCCGACACGGTCACGGTGGACTCGCAGAGCGTCACAGACCTGGACCTGGAGCTCGCGGACACCGCCGACCTGGCCTCGCAGCTCACGTCGCTCGAATGGGCCCTGAGCTTCCCGGGCACACCGGAGGAGCGCGACAAGCTCGTCTATCAGGCCAAGAGTTGCAACTACTGCCACAACTACACCCGCATCGTGGAGTCGACGCACGGGGCCGAGCGGTTCGAGGAGGTGATTCGCCGGATGAACGCGTACTACCCGGACGGGACGGCGGTCAGCAACGACGGACGCGGCTGGGGCCAGCGGCTGCTGGACTACGGGGATTCCTTCGGCAAGATGACGCCGGACGGACCGATGGAAGGGCGCGGCGACCGCTGGGGGGGGTGGCAGATCCCTGAATTGGCCGCGTACCTGGCGCAGGTGAACTTGAGCGGCGAGAAGACGACCTGGTCCTACGAGCCCACGGCCTCGCTGCCGAGACCGACGGGGAAGGGGACCCGGGTGATCATCACGCAGTGGGACCAGCCGCGGAGAGTCACCGTTTCGCACGACTCGTCGGTCGATCCTGCGGGCCACCTCTGGTACGGCGACGAGAGCCATCAGTTTGTGGGCAAGCTCAACCCCCAGACGCACGAGTTCACGGAGTTCCCGCTGCCGGAGGTGCCGGCCCGACATCTGCCCGGCACCCGCGACATCCAAGCGGACCCCCACGGCCACGTCTGGTTCCCGATGCGGGTCGAGGGCGGCGCGTCGGTGATGACGAGGCTGGATCCCGAGACCGGGGAATTGACGATGGTCGAGGGGACGACGGGCCAGTTCACGGGACTCGGGCCGGGCGACACGATCTGGATGGGAGGGGCGGGCAACGAGTTCACCCGGATCTCCCTCGAGACCGCGACCGTCACGGGGACATACCCCGGGCGTGGCTACCAGGTTGTGGTGAGCTCCAAGGGGAACCCCTACATCGGCGGAGGAGCTGGCATTGTTGGCTACGACGTGGCTGCGGACGAGAGTCTCACGTATGAGCTCCCGACGGAGCGCGGGTTCGCCCGCCGGGGAAAGATGGACGATCAGGATCGCTTCTGGTTCGGGGAGTACTACGGCGACAAGATCGGCGTGTTCGACACGCGGACCGAGACCTTCAAGGAATGGCCGCTTCGCAAGTACTCCACGCCCTACGCCGCAAGTGCACCGGACAAAGAGGGCTGGGTGTGGGCACCGAGCAACATGTCCGACCGGATGTTTCGGTTGAATCCGGAGACCGGCGAGATAATCGAGTACCTCATGCCCTCGGAAATCGACGTCAAGGAGATCGAGTTCGATCCCACGAGTGACGGTGTGGCGGCGCTGATGAGCAACATGCGAGCGGCGCGCGTCATCCGGATCGAGCCGCTCGACTAGTACGCGTGTCCGCGGCGGGATTTTTCCCGGCCCCGGGCTTCAAACCCAGACGCCACGGACCGGAAGCGGTCCGTGGCGTTTCTTTTGGTGCGCGGCCGCGGACCCGAGGTGTGGGCTCACTCAACATCAGGAGGTACGATGCCGAATTTCAAGATTGTCGCGCTGGGCTTCAGGCCCTCGCAAACGTTCGAGCCGTCGTTGCTGCTGCCCTGACCGCCACCGACCGGGGCTTCTCGCCGCGCTGGAACTGCCGCACTCTACGCGGACGTCGAGCGCCTTGCGCCTTTGTTGATGTCGCGTCGCATTCCTCGATGTTCCGAGGGTGTCCAAACGAACAACTATGCGGTAGAGTACCGACGTAAAGGGCTGGTGTGTCTGAGGGTGATCGCACCACTTTGCACAGGAGGAGATGTATGAGCTTCGCCAGAATGACTTCGACCGGCGCGTTGATCGTGCTGACCGCACTTTCCGTAGCGGCCTGGTTACCGCGGGTGTCGGCCACGATGCAGGACAGCGCAGAGTCGCAGGAGAGTGTAGAGGACATCGAGGACATACTGAGCGTTGAAACAGCTCTCCAGACGCAGGAGGGTGAGGAGTCGGAGGACGGCGTGGAGTCAGAGGGGTGGCCATCGCTCACTTCTGACGGCCAGCCAGACATGCAGGGCGTATGGGCGGCCGGCAGCGGCGGCGGAACCCTGGTCCTGGAGCCGTTCGGGTATCTCATGGGGAACGGGATGCCTCCCCCACAGTTAGGCACCAGTCTGCTCGCCGTCAGCGGTCCCCCCCCTGTCAATATTGCCGAGGGAGGGCCACCTCCGCTGAACCAGGCGACGATCATCGATCCAGAAGACCAGATCCTTCCGTATCAGCCGTGGGCCAAAGAGCGCAGGGATGAGGTTCTCCGGACGTACGGTGACCCGAACCCGGCACAAGTGGACACTCAGACCCGCGCGTGGCCAGCTGGAGTACCACGCGTCAACGTCTACACGAGTCATGACGGCAGCATCGGTGCTCCCATGCAGATTCTCCAGTCGCCTGGGCACGTCATTTTTCTGTATGAAGTCGCGCATGAGTTTCGCGTCGTTCCGCTCGACGACCGTCCGCATCCAGGCGAGGACATCAAGTTGTGGATGGGCGACTCGCGCGGTCGGTGGGAAGGCAACACGCTCGTCATCGAGACCACCAATAACAACGACTCAACCCGGCTCACGATCGTCGGAGACTTTCACAGCGACGAATTGGTTGTCACGGAGGAGTGGACGTTCTTCGACCAGAACAGGATCGAGTACAGGGCGACCATCGACGATCCCCAGGTCTACACGCGGCCGTGGACCATCGGAATGACGCTCACTCGCGGTCAACCCGGGACCGAGCTCCTGGAATATGCTGGTGTGGAGGGTGACCTGAGCGAGATGATGCTTCCGAGCGGTGGTTGAAAACCGGGGAAGCCGTCTAGGGGGCGCTTTGCGCGCCCCGCGCCGCCTCCTTCCAGCGTTTGCTAGCTCGTGCCGCGCTCGGCCGTCTCGCCCCAGTTCCGGCGATCGATATCCAACCTGAAGCGTAGCCATGTCACCCGTTCCATCTGGTGCGTGGTCGACCAGGCGCCAGTCCCCCGGTGTCTCCGTGTGCCCGCACCGACTCGCCCGCCCGTCCAGTTCGTCTTGACAGCGTGAGCGCGACGGGCGATAGTGAGCGCGCGGCGGCGATAGGCCGCGTGTCGGGGCCTCTCGGTACAGCTTGACGAGGTCGCAAGGTGGCTGGAATTCTGCCAGCCTGAAAGGATTCACAACGTGAAGACGAAGATAATCGTAGTTGCGGCGGCTCTCTTAATTGGCGGATGCGCCTCGGGGCCCACGCTACCTCCCGAGCAGCAGATCGTCGAGGATGCGCTGGACGCGATGGGCGGGCGGGACGAGGTGCTCGCGGTCTCGACCCTGACCATCGAAGGCGAAGGGACGACGGGAAGTTTTGGCCAGAACATGGGCGCGGCCGGGGCAATCCACGCCACCTCCCTCATGGACTACAGGCGGGAGATGGATGTCGCGCAGCACCGCATGAGCGAGCAGTACGGTACGGAGCCCCAGTTCACCCATGTGCTGTTTGGCGGCGGCGGCGGCTCGGTGCATACGGGGATCGACGGCGACGCGCCGTATAACGTGGGCGAGGATGGCACCCAGCGGGCCGGCGGCAACGCGACCGCGCTGCAGGCAGAGTTCCTGCGGCACCCGTTGACGATCACCCGGGCGGCGCTGGAGGAAGGTGCGACGATTGGCCCGCTGGTGGCCGATGGGGATATCGACCTTGTGGACGTGACGACGGCGCAGGGTCACACCTTGGCGCTGGCGGTGGACCGGGCGACGAAGCTCCCGCAGTCGGTGAGGACGGAGACGTTCAACGGGCTCATCGGCGACACGGCGGAGATCACCTATTTCCTCGACTACGAAGAGGTCGAGGGGGTGATGCTGCCGACCACGATCCGGACGGTCCTTGACGAGGAGTTTGAGATTCTGCAGAAGGAGGTTCGGGTAGCGACGAACACCCTGGGCGGTGATTTAAGCTATCTCGAGGCCTCGGCGGAGGTCCAGGAGGCGGCGGCCTCAGGCGGCGGCGGAGGAGGTGGCTTCGGCGGCGGCTTCGGAGGCGGCGGCGATCCACCCCCGATCGTGGTGACGGAGCTGGCGCCCGGCATCCACCATTTCGGCGGGCGAGAGGCGTCGGGCGGCTTCCAGTACAACCTGATTCTGGTCGAGTTCGAGGACCATACGGAGCTGATCGAGCCGAGCAGTCATGGGCTGACGCTGCAGGCGATTGAGAAAGCGCGGGAGATTCTGCCGGACAAGCCGGTGACCAAGATGATCGTGACCCATTCGCACTCCGACCACTCCGGCGGCACGCGCACCGCGGTGGCGGAAGGGCTTGGGCTGGTGGTGCACGAATCGGCAAAGGACTACTTTGACGACATCATTCGGCGGCCGTTTGCGGGCAACCCGGACTACCTGGCGATGAACCCGGTGGAGCCGGCCCCGACGGTAGGGGTGGGGGACCATCTGCGGGTGGAAGACGGGATGCAGACGATGGACATCTATCACTTTCCGACGAACGCGCATGCCGACCACATGCTGATGGTTCACTTCCCGGAGCATGGGATCCTGGTGGACGCCGACATGTACAACATGGACCCGGGGCCGGGCTGCCCGGCTCCTGACATCTGGCCGGATTCGATGGAGACGGGCGTCATCCCAAATTTCAACCTGGTCTGGATCGACAACTTCTATGACGAGATCGAGCGGCGTGAGCTCAACGTTGACACCCACGTGCCGATTCACGGCGTGCCGGCGACGTTCGAGCAGCTGAAAGCATTTCGTGACGAATGGAACGCGGACGCCACCGCTAGACTCGAACCCTGTCAGTAGGCGATAGGCCTGCGACCTGTTCCGAGCCCAAGCTAACGGGCGGCGACGGCCTGATTCTGGCCGTCGCCGCCACACCTCTCCCATCACGTAGGCCGACCGGCGACGTTCCCTCTACTTGCTGACCTTTTGCTCCGTCGGCGGTGTTCGCGATGCCTGTCGTCTTGATAGATGGGCTGTTGATCGCATGCGCCGAGGTCAGCGTGTCTCGATGGATCCCGTGTCCCCTGGAAAGAGGATGGCAGCGCCTCGGTCCGGAATGTTGACTTCGAGGTGACGTGGCTGCCGCGTAAAGTGGGCGACAGCACCGCCAGAGCTACAGTGATGTCGTCGAACGTTCGGCACTGGTGTGCACCACCGCTCTTGCGAAACGGGAGAAGGGGAGACAAGAAAAAAGGGTGGCGACGGAAGATCCCGTCGCCACCCTTTCAATGTTGAGTTGGGAGAACTCCTACAGCGGAAATACCTCAAACCTGCGAACGAAGAGCTCTGCGCCTTCTGATTGGATTCCGAGCTTGCCCCGTCTCGGAAAGCAGTTCGTGGCCTTGTTGACCTTGCGTCCGTTCACGAAATTCGTGATGGTGTCGCCCTCACAGACTGCTTCGATCGTATTCCAATCCCCGACCTCCGCCTCGACAGTGCCTGCGCCCCGGAAGCCCAATTCACTCCGCCAGTTGGGATCGCGATTGAGGTGCGGAATGATGTAGGTGATGTTGGTCGGCTCGCCGTCCTTCATCATCGCGCGCTCCATCGGTGACATGCCGGGAACGAAGTGGAACAGTCCGTCGTCCCGCATTTCTCCCTCGACTGTCACGCTGACACCGACCTTGTTGTTTAGCAGAATGAAATCGCCGGTAGCGCCCTCATACATCTGAAACTCGATCGATTCGGTCCAGTCACCCCGGAACCCGCCGTCCTCGCCGGTGGCGTGCAGCAGCAGGCCTGAGTCCCGTGCTCCTGGCTGATGCATCTCCTCGCCCCACTTGAAGTCGCAGACGACGCGGCAGTTCTCGTACTCCTCTTCTGTGTAGATCCCGCCATAGATCTCGCCACTGATGTGAATCATGCCGTCGTGGACCGTGAATACGTTGTTTGGGTCCTTGCGCGAGCCGATGCCTCTTAGGTGGGTGTACAACCCCGTCATATCCTTGCCGTTGAATAGCTGGATACGCCCGGAGGGTGTCCCCGACTGCCCGGCGGTTCCGGCTGCGGCGGCAGGTGCGACCGCTGTACCGGCAACGGCGACGCCCGTCAGAAACCCGCGACGCGACACATTGCCGCCCTTCTCCAGATCGAAGTTACTGTTCATCATGGCCGCTCCTCCTAGTTGGTGTTGTTACTCTACTACCTTGGCACGCGTCGCCGTTGACTGCGATTCTCAACCTGTACCGATGAGCTTCCAGGGGGTCAGAAATCGAGGAAGCTTCCGATCACCTGGTCGGGGTTTGCGCCCGGCCTGGGTCGGAACCTCTGCGCCCGCCCGCCCCAGACTTCCGCCGTATACAGATTCCCCTCAGTGTCGACACTGAAGCGATGGGTGCCCCACAGCTGCCCTGGGTTGGCCCCAAACGTGCCCCATGAATACAGCAGGTGGCCTTCCATGTCGAACTTGAGAAACTTGTTGGCCATTCCATCGGCAACCCAGACATGTCCATCGTTGGTCACAGCAAGATCCATTGGGAATGGGATGTTCGGCCAGAGATCCAACAGGTTGCCGTCCGGGTCGAACACTTGAACACGCTGGTTGCCACGGTCAGCTGCGTAGATGCGCCCCTCGCCATCCAACGCGATACCGTGGACTTGGGTGAACTGGCCGGGCTCTCGCCCGCGAGTGCCGAACTCGCTCTGATACTCACCGGCGGCGTTGAACTTGACGATCCGTCCGTTCTTGTACCCGTCGGCGACGTAGAAGTCACCGTTGGGAAGAAACGCGAGATCGGTGGGACCGGCGAAGTGAGTCTCGTCGTTTCCGGGCACCCCGTGCTCACCAAGGGTCATGACGAGCTCACCGTCCATCGTGAACTTCCATACCGATTCAGCGCACAGGCCCGACTCGCTGCGCCCGTCCACCACCCAGATATGGTCCGGGTCGTACGGACTCATCTTGACGCTGTGCGGGTGAACGAACAGGTGATTGTGCTGCGACCACGACTCAACCATGTTCCCATCACCGTCGTAGGCGAGAAGGCGGAACTCGCTGGTGTCGGTGTCGGGGTGGTCAACAGCGTTGCGGGCGGGGCCGAACCCGCGCATACGCGGGCCCTCGAGCGTCGGAAGCGTGCCCGTCTGGATGACGAACAGGAGATCCGGCGAGACTGCCCAGACGCCGCCCGTGCGCCCTGATGTCAGGCCCGGGCGAATCTCTTTCGGCCAGTCGGCGTCCACCTCGTACGGCCCGGTCACGTTCGAGCCACCCTTCTCCCGCTCCGGCATCGCCGCAGACTCGGCAGGCGATGGCTCGGCTGATGGTTCCGGTGCTGGCTGCGCACACGCCACCGAGAGGGCAGCCATGAGCACCAGGCAGCCGCCCATCGTGCTGATCTTCTTCCGATCTCGTAATTCCACACCGGCCTCCTTATTGTTACCTGTCAGCTGACGCGCCCCGAGCCCCGTGAAGGACGGGCGCACCAATCGAACGGAGTTCAGCATCTACCTCTACTTCGCCAGTGGGTCCGGGCGAATCTGAAAGTGGGCAATCTTGGGCCGCTCACCCTTCCCGCCTTCCTGATGCCAGGGGGTCTCCTCGGCATGCGTCGACCACAGCCCTCGTCCTTTCCACCCGATGTCGGGATCATCGATCCGGCCGTCCAACCCCCGAGCGAAGAAGCCCAACGGATACGGCACACGCATGACGACCCACTCTCCGTCGTCGAAGGCGAGGAGCGAATCGGACCCGGTGCCCGTCACGATCGGCGTATTGTCACCGAGGCCTGACGTATTGTGCCAGTCCACCCAGTTCAGGTAGAAGGAGTCCGCGGTGCCCGAATCGGCCACACCCTTGAACTGCGGCCCCGGCGCCTCGTGCAAGGTCCACCCTTCCGGACAATGTTGTCCTGTCGCGTCCGGCCCGTTCAGCGGCGCTGTGCACTTGCTCCGGTCGAACAAGCCGAGGTGGCCGCTATTCAAGCCGGTCGAGATCACGCCGGTCACCCGGTCGACATCGATCCCGTGTGGCAAAAAGGCGTCGAAGTCGTACGGCGAATTCTCGTTCATGTAGGGCGGTTCGTACACCTCTGTCAGCTGCGTCTCCGGATCGACGCGAATCAGTCGGCCCGGAACCGACGTCACCGAAAGCCAGACCGACCCATCAACGGGATTCGGGATGACGTCATAACCGCCCGGCTGCAGCACCGTGTCTTGTGTCGGGTCGACCGGTTCGTTCCACGGTGTCGCCGGCTCATCTCTGACACCGTTACTATTCGTATCGAGGACGTACGAGATCACACCGCCCGCCGCCTCGTCGTCACCCGTTTCGTCCCATTGAGCGATGTCGAAATAGGTGGCCCCGCCGCCTGCGTCCGCCCACAGGACGTCGTTGTCGTCGATCTGTAAGTGATGTCCCGCGCGGCAACCGGGGACCCGGGTGATCTCGTCGGTTTGTGGATCGTAGACTCGGCACCCCCCGGCCGCAGTGATCCAGACGCGGCCCTTACTGTCGAACATCGGGTTGTGCGGCACGAGGCTTCCGCCCCAGATCACCTCATCGCCCCAGTACGGCGAGGGCACCGGAACCTGCTGCCAGCGAGACGGCGCATCCGGCTCGTTCGGCGGGATGGCGAGCCGGCGGTCCTGATGGGCGACCGGATCGACGAGATCGATGAAGTCGCCGCTCAGCTCGGCCACCCCAACGATCGGCCCGTACGCATTGATCGTGGGATCCTGACGATTGGTGGAAATCACGTCGTGCACAAGCGAGCGGTCGGTCCCGAACGACCACTGTGTGATCACCAAATTGCGTTCGGTTCCCTGTGGTCGCGGGGGCGCCTCCGGCACTTCGCCGGCGGCGACGCGGTCTGTCCAGTCCGCGAATACGTCCAGCGCCCGGTCGCGACCAAGCGGTGACACCATCGCATTCATGAGGGAACCGAAAATCCCCGCTCTGAGCCGGTGTTCCCAGGCGTCGCGGGAACTGTCGAACTGGCTGCGGAGCTCGGGCAGGATTTCGCGCGTGGCCTTCGTCCCCATCTGGTGGCACTGCACGCACGACGGGGTCATCTTGATGTGGCCGAGCCAGGACCCCTGGGTCAGCCGGGCCGCGGGGATGCCGTTTCCGTCCGACCCGGTTCCCGGGAAATCGCTCGCCGGAGGGGGTTCTAACAGCGCGTACCAGTAGTTCGCGGGGTAGACCTGCGCAGCCGCTGCCGCATCCGGCGCCACGACGGCCGTCAGGTCCAGGTGTTGACCCGGTGTGGATTGGACCCTAGGGGAATCAACGAGACCGTACCCACGAACAAAGATGTCGTAGTTTGCCTCCGGCAGGTCCGGTACGACGTACTGGCCGTCGTCGTTCGTGACGACGGACTTGATGTACCTGGTCGGGAGGTCTCGAGTCTCGGCGATCACCCAGACGCCCGCTTCAGGCCCCTGCTCACTCGTGACGACGCCGCCGATGTCGTCATCATCAATATCGATACTGGCGCCGCCGTTCGTCGCGGACGTGCACGCGATCGGTCCCGCTAGGAAGATGGCAAGGCCGGCTACGATGGCTGCCGAGTACAAACGCGGTTTGGTCATCTCTCGTCCTTTCTGGTCTCAACTGGGCGGCCGCTGCCTTCCAGCATTGACACCGCCGTGTGGGCACTGCTGCACGACACAGCGACTAGAAGGGGAAATGATACCAGCATCCAAGAGCCCTGTCTGCCCCTCCCAAGGCGGGGTGAGGGCTGTAGCCGAAGCCGGAGCAGGAAAATATTCTCGTAGTGATTTCTGAATACTCTTTTCGAACGGTCTCAATAGTGCTATAAGGACCACCGAAGGCGGTATGAAGACGGTCTAATTTTCCGAAGGAGAACGTAGACATGCGTCGATTTTGGTCCCTACCCATCGTAGTTCTCGTCCTGCTGGTGCCCTGGACGGCCTCGGCACAAACCTCCGGGATTGCCGGAGTCGTCAGGGACACAACAGGTGGAGTGCTGCCAGGTGTCACGGTTGAAGCGGATAGCCCAGCGATGATTGGGGGAACCCGCGTGGCCGTCACCGACGGCCAGGGGTTGTACGTGATCCCGGCGCTCGTACCAGGTGTCTACAGCGTCACCTTCACGCTGCCTGGATTCAGCACGTTCGTCCGCGAAGAGATCACGCTGCAGGTGGGGAATACCGTGACGGCGAACGCTGACATGGGAGTCGGTGGGGTCGAGGAAACGGTCACCGTCATCGGCGCGACGTCGGGGATCGACATCCAGAACGTGACTGAACTGAACGTGCTGTCGCGCGAGAGGGTCGACCTGCTGCCGAGCAATAAGTCGACCTCGGGCTTTGCCGCGTTGACCCTCGGCGCCATTGGCGCCGCGCAGGATGTCGGCGGTGACCAGGGTGATGGGACGACCGGTTTCGGCGTGCACGGTTCGAGCACCGGCAACGGCCGACACCTGCAGGACGGCATGCCGATGAACGGCCTCCTGTGGGGGAGCGGCCTGGGGCTGCGTCTCAACTTCGTCAACCAAGTCGCCATCGAGGAAGTGGCGATTACGACCCGCGGGGGCTCGGCCGAGCAAGAGACCGGCGGGCCGCAGCTCAACTACATCCCCAAGTCTGGCGGCAATGTCTTCAGCTACACCGCCTCCCTCACCGGCGCCGGCGAGGGCAATCAGAGCAGCAAGCTGACGGACGAGTTGAAGGACCGGGGCGTGACGACCGGGCCGTCGCTCAAGAGCTTGATCGACATTGGCGGCGGTGTCGGGGGGCCGATCAAGCAGGACCGGATCTGGTTCTATGGCTCCGCGCGCTGGTGGGATACCGAGACGTATCAACCGGGCGCGTTCTTCCAGGACAAGGAGGCGCCGGAGGCGCGGGGCGGGCTGCTCTGGGTTTCCTCCGGCCGGCCGGCCTGGGAGTCAGCCCCCAACAGGGATGGGACGGTCCGGGTCACCTTTCAGGCGATGGAGAACCACCGGTTCATGGTCTCGTCAAACTACCAGGACAACTGCTTTTGTGTCCAGGGCGTGAGCGCGACCCGTGCGCCGTCAGCGACGATCGACATCGGCGGCAACTCCAGTCTGACCCAGTTCACGTGGAGCAACGCGCGAAGCAGCAGCGTCCTGCTCGAAGGTGGGTTTACGGGGCTCTGGCAGACCCAGCAACCAAGCCGGCCTGCCAATGTGTCGACCACCGATATCGCCGTGACTGACAATGGGCTGGGCCTCGCCTACAACGCCCGCGCCGACAGCGTGGGGAATATTGCCTTTGGCTTTGGACTCGGCGGCGACACGCTGTCGTACGTGAAGGACGTGAATTTCTCGCAGATCAACGGCCGCTTCGCGCTGAACTACGTGACCGGGTCGCATGCGTTCAAGGCTGGCCTCTTCTTCCAGAAGGGGTGGCAGGGGTCGTTCTTCGAGTTGAACGAACCCCCCCTCCGGTACACGTTTACCAATCAGGTGCCGGTGGCCCTCCGGCAGTGGGCCAGCCCGGTCAGCTATCGCAGCAATCTCGACAGGAACATCGGGCTCTTCGCCCAGGATCAGTGGACGATCGACCGCATGACGCTGAACCTCGGGGTGCGGTTGGATCATGTCGCGGCGAGCAGTCTGGCGCACAGTACGCCCGGCGGGAGGTTCATCGGGGCGCGGGACTTTCCCGCCGTCAAGAACGTGCCGAATTTCGCTGACATCAGCCCGCGGGTCGGCGTGGCCTTCGATGTCCGTGGCGATGGGCGAACGGCGATCAAGGCGAATCTCGGACGCTTCGTCGATACGGAGACGACGAATATTGCCGTGCTGAACAATCCCGCGTACACCATCCTCCTCAGTGTGGACCGGTCGTGGAACGATGCCAATGGCAATTTTTCGCCAGACTGCAACCTCGACAGTCCCGCGGCGAATGGCGAGTGTGGCGCGACCAACGGGATACTCGGTAGCACGAACCCTGTGAACGGCTACGCCGACGATGTCTTGACAGGGTTTGGCAACCGTGGCTACAGCTGGCAGGGGACGGTGACGTTCGAGCAGGAGCTGACGGACAATCTCTCGATGACGGCCGGCTACTATCGGACCTGGAACGGAAACTTCAGGGTCACGGACAATCAGTTCCGGGAACCAAGTGACTATGACCCGTACACCCTGCCCAGACCGGATGCCCTCGGCGGCGGGACGATTACCGGTCTCTTCGACCTCAACCCGGCCGTGCGCGCGCTGGGGGACAACAACGTCGTGACCCAGTCGTCGAACTTTGGCAAGCGAACCAACGTCTACAACGGCTTCGACGTCGCGCTCAACGCGCGGTTCGGCGACGGCGGCTTTGCGCAGGGCGGTGTGTCCTCAGGCCAAACGGACTCCGACAACTGTGTGATTACTGATTCTCCGTCGCTGTACCAATGCAAGACCACGAACCCGTGGGCGAACCAGACGCAACTCAAGATCAATGGGTCCTATCCGTTCCCCTACGACATCTTGGTGAGCGCCGTGCTCCAGCACCTGCCCGGTCCTGCCTACGGGGCCACCGGTATCTTCTTTTTCGGGCAGGGGCTCCCTCGCCCGTTAACCGGAAACCTGGACTTTGTTCCGGGACTTGGCCTTTACAACATGTTGGAGCCGTTCCAGCAGCGCGAGGATCGTTTCACGCAGCTCGACATGCGCTTCTCGAAGATTTTCGCGATCGGAGGAGGGCGGATCCGCGTCGATTTCGACCTGTTCAACATCACGAACTCTCGTGCGATCCTGTCGGTGAGCTCAACGTATGGCGCGGTCTTCGGTCCCACGAGTCAGCCAGGTGCCGGGTGGCGGTTTCCGACCAACGTGCTCGGCGGGCGCATGTGGAGATTCGGGACGCTGATCGACTTCTAGACGATCGACTTCTCGACGTAGGCATCTGTCGAAGGTGGTCGGGGCGAACGACCCGACCACCTTCGCCTGTTTTTCCTGTTCAACCTTCTTGATGTCAACAACGGCTGAGACGCTCCCCGGAACCGACCCGAGGAACCCAGGCACACGCGGTCTCGGACAGACCGCGGCCATCGGGTACCTGCCCACGGCTGTCCTGCTGGTGGGGTTCGTCATGCTCTGGACCCTGACAAACAGCGTCTATGGACCGACGCCGCAGTGGTCACCCGCGGTCGGCTGGTGGATCCGATGGATGATCGCGATTGGGTACTCCTCGACGGTCTTTGCGATCGTGGGGCACACCGGCGCGCGGTGGGTTCTGGCAGCCTTCGTCGTCAATCATCTGGTTGCGATCTTCGGCCCCTTCCCACCCAGCAACGGGCTGATTAGCTTGACCCACGTCGTGTTCTGGACGCCCGCCGTGGTGATGCTGGTCAGGGGGTTACGAACGCTCAATCGTCAGTCCGTCTATGGTGTCTGGCACCTGCTGGCCCTAGCCACGATGGTCATCTCGTTGCTCTTCGACTATCGCGATGCGTTTCGCTATCTGTTTCTCAGCCCTGCGGGATAGGTGCCCCGCGGCTGGAACAAAGCAGTGCCCATTCCACTTCCACAGTCACAAAGCACGTAATCGTAGGAGGTAGCTCATGCGAACTGGAATTCTCCCAAGTGGCGCGGTCGCGATGGTGGCGGCGCTGTTCTTCCTCGCAGTCCCGGCCGATTCAGGTGCGCAGGGCGCGGCACTCACCGGAGCCGTTAGCTCCCCGCAGGAGGGTCAGATGGAGGGCGTCGTCGTGTCTGCCCGACGTGGCGGTGCCAATTTCACGGTGTCGGTGGTCAGTGACGCGCAGGGGCGCTACAGCTTTCCCCGCACGCATCTGGAGCCGGGCTCGTACGCACTCAGCACGCGGGCCGTCGGCTACGATCTCGTCGACCCAGGTTCAGTAGAGGTGACGGCGGGTGCACCGGCGACCCGCGACCTGACTCTCCAGACGACCGTAGATCTCACGTCGCAGCTCTCGTCGCTCGAATGGATCATGAGCATGCCGGGGACGACCGAGCAGAAGGAGCAGCTGGCCTATCAAGGACTCAGCTGCGCCTACTGCCACACGTACGAACGCATCGTGAAGTCGCGCCACACAGCCGATCAGTTCGGTTCCGTCATCCGACGCATGCGGACGTATTTCAATGACGGCACGGCGAGCGGCCGGGGCAACCGAGGACGGGCTCAGCTGTGGGAGGCCGAGCGTGTGGCAGCGATACTGGAGCAGCCGGCAGAACGGACCCCCCTGGGCGATCACCTGGCGACGGTCAATCTCAGCGGTGGAAAGACGACGTGGCCGTACGAACTGAAGACGCTCGCTCGACCGACTGGGAAAGCGACCCGCGTCATCATGACGCAGTGGGATCTGCCCAGACGGGACATCGTCCCCCACGACATGGCCATGGGCGCAAATGGGATCCCGTGGTATGCCGATCAAAGCCGGATGTTCATAGGCAAGCTCGACCCCACGACGAACGAATTTACCGAGTACGCCATGCCGCCCCTGCCCGCGGGTCGCGTGGGTGGGATCAGTGACATCGACGTGGACCACCAGGGCAACGTGTGGTTCCCGGCGTCGCCCCCGGAAGGCGATTGTCACTTCGGAACGCCTACTCGATTTCACGTAGAGAGCGAGACATTCGAGATGATCGACGACCCCGATGACAACTGCCTGCAATTCGTCGACGTCGGGCCAGATGGCAAGGTGTGGATGAACAACATCCAGACGATGGTCCGTGTCAACCCGGAGACAATGGCGATCGACGGGAGCTTCAACTTCACTGAGGGCCCGAACGTTCCGCCAGGGTTCCACGTCGGCTATCAGGTTGTGGTGAATTCCTTGGGAAACGGCTACATTTCTGACTTCTCCGGTTCGGCCGTGATCGGGGTCGATGGCACGAGCGGCGAGGTGGGCTTCTGGCCGACGCCGGATCCGGGCGTACTGCCACGCCGCGGTCAAATGGACGCCGAGGACGGCTACTGGTTCGCCGAGTACGGGGGAGACAAGATCACCAGGTTCGACACGCGCACAGAAACGTTCCAGCGGTATCCGCTTCCTCACAAGTTCACCACGCCGTACGCCGTGTCGAGCCCCGACAAGAACGGCATGGTCTACGCGACGAGCAACATGTCGGAGCGCGTGCTGCGTCTGGATCCGCAGACGGGCGAGGTGATCGAATACCAGGTCCCAACCGATTTCGACTCAAAGGAGATCATCCATGACCCGACGACCGACCGCGTCGTGGTGTGGATGGTCAATACACGCAACGCACGATTCCTGAGACTCGAGCCGCTCGACTGAGGTCAGATCAAGAAAGTTTGATGATCGTTCGGAGGCAACTCATGAAGACTCAACGGTTCCTGACCGGATCAGCCGCGGCATTCGGCGTGTTCCTGGTGGCGCTGTTCCTCGCGGCCCCTACCAATCCACATGCGCAGGGCTCGGCGGCGCTGGCCGGAGTCGTCAGCTCCGACGTAGAGGGTCAGATGGAGGGCGTCGTCGTGAACGCTCGGCGTGACGGCGCGACGTTTACGGTGTCGGTGGTCAGCGACGCTCAGGGGCGCTACACCTTTCCTCGTACGCATCTGGCGGCTGGTTCATACGCCCTGACCACGCGGGCCGTCGGCTACGACCTGGTCGACCCCGGTTCGGTGGACGTTGCGGCAGGTACGCCAGCGACCCTGGACTTGACGCTCCGGACGACCACGGATCTCGCGTCGCAACTCTCCTCGCTCGAGTGGTTGATGAGCATGCCGGGGACGCCGGACCAAAAGAGCAAGCTCGTCCATCAGCTGCTCAGCTGCGCGTACTGCCACACCTACGAGCGCATCATGAAATCGAGGCACAACGCCGAGGAGATGGTGCCGGTCATCAGCCGCATGTCCACCTTCTTCCAGGATGGGACCGCGGTTGGCCGGGGCGGGCGTGGACGCGCCGTGAGAAACGAGAACACCGGGTTTGCGGGACAGAGCACGACCTGGGGGTTCACGCCCCCCGTCCCGAAGACCGAGCTGGCAGAGTATCTGGCGAGTGTCAACCTGAGTGATGGCCGGACGACATGGCCGTACGAGCTCAAGACGCTGCCGCGCCCGACGGGGCAAGCGACGCGGGTCATCATGACGCAGTACGACATGCCGCGCCGGGGGACGGTGCCGCACGATGTCGAAGTCGATTCAACCGGCACGCCGTGGTACGGCGACCAGAGCAGCATGTACATCGGCCAGCTGAACCCTCAGACCGGCGAGTTCACGGACCACCCATTGCCGGAGCTGCCGTCCGGCCGAGTCGGTGGGGTCAGCGACGTGCACGTCGACCTCCAGGACCGGGTGTGGTTCCCGATGACCGCACCGGAAGGTCAATCGCATTTCGGGTCTCCGGCGATGTTCGACCCCAGGACGGGAGAGCTCACCAAGCTCGATTACCCAGACAACCAAGCGGTGCAGTTCCTGACGCGGGGACCCGATGGGAAGATCTGGATGAACTCGGTCGCTACGGTGATCCGCATCGACCCAACGACGATGGAAGTCGATGCCAGCTTCAACCTCAACAACGCCGAGGATGCCCCGGCCGGGCCACATTCGTTCTACCAGCTTGGGGTGAATTCGGAAGGCAATGCGTACGGGACCGACTGGATGGGATCCTACATCGTGCAAATCGACGGCGAGACGGGCACGATGCGCTTCTTCGAGACGCCGACGCGCAGTGCGTCACCACGGCGGGGCAAGATGGACGCGCAGGACCGTTTCTGGTTCGCGGAGTACACCGGAGACCGCATTGCCATGTTCGATACCACCACGGAAACGTTCCGGGAGTGGCCGGTGCGCGAGTATTCGACGCCGTACGCCGCCTCGCTTCCGGACAAGAACGGGTATGTCTACGCCTCGAGCAATATGGCCGAGCAGGTGGTGCGTCTGAATCCCGAGACGGGCGAGGTCATCGAGTATCAGATCCCGACCGACTTTGACTCGAAAGAGATTCTCCACGACCCGACCACCGACCGCGTGGTGCTGTGGTTGGCCAATACCCGCAACGCCAGACTTCTCAGGATCGAGCCACTCGACTGACGACCTTTCGTGGAACTATGCGTCGGACGCACCCGCTCACGGTTCTCCTGGCCGCCGGGGTCGCCAGTCTCAGCGTCGCGGGGGAGGTCGCTGTCCGATCACCGCTCCAAGCGCAGGAGGTCACGTCGCAGTGGGCCGGGGTCTACACCGTTGCGCAAGCGGACCGTGGCGAGCCGTTGTATGCGGACAACTGTGCGGCTTGTCACAACTGGGACCTGACGGGGAATGAGATCGGACCGGCCCTCGCGGGGGATGCCTTTTCCTTGAGGTGGGACGGGCGTCTCCTGGCCGAGCTCTTCGACTACACGCAGGCGCTGATGCCGCAGAACAGTCCAGGAGGGCTCAGTCGGCGGCAGACGGCTGACATCCTCGCCTTCATGCTCCGCACCGACGGAGTACCGCCCGGCCGTACCGAGTTCCCGGCACGCGCGGAGGATCTGGGCGAGGCTCTGTATCAACGGAGGTCCCCCTAGTGCATTCTTTAGATGGGGCGAGCGCCCCAAACCCCCGCCGTCGCTCGCGGGGACCCAACGCCCCGCGCCGCTCCGGCGGGGCGCGCCGTGCGCGCCCTCGCGACACCCATGTGAAAAACGCGTTAGCGCTTGTGGCACATCTGTGACTGATGACGGGTGACCGCGGGGCGCAGGTCGCCGTACGAGGTGTGAAATGAGCAGTGTCCGTCACGCGCGTTGGTATCGAAACCCGAGTGCTGGCACCGGTGTGCGTGTTATTGCCGCCTGTGCCGTTCTGTTCGTTGTGGGCGGCACGGTCTCGGCGGGGCTTCGTGCCCAGCAGGGCGCTGCAGGAACCGAGCCTTCCGCCGACGGCTTCTATACCCGCGAGCAGGCCATCCGGGGGAGGGCGCAGTTCAATCGGCACTGTGCCTACTGCCACACTGCTGGCGGCGGGCCGATGTCCGAGGATGCCATCAGGTCGCGGCGCGGGTTCGCGATCGGTGACTTCCGAACGACGATTAACCTAGGCGGGGAGTTCCTTCTGCGAAGATTCTACGACGGTCACAGGCTGTATCCGACCGTCTATTACCTGTTCAATCGGCTCGAGTCGATGCCGTCGAACGACGTGGCGAGCATCGGCCAGGGAACCCGAACAGACATCGCGGCATTTCTGCTCGAGGCGAACGGCTTTCCTCCTGGGCCGAAGGAGTTGCCGATCAACCCCCAGGCGATGAAGGCGATGCCGCTCGACGAGCCCGGTTTCACGCCGGTGTTCAACGGGAAGGACTTCACCGGCCTGGATTTCTTCCTGGGGCCCAACTGCAAACCTGCTCCTGAGGGATGCGGCAAGACCGATCCCGAACCGATCTTCTCGGTTCGGGATGGTGTGCTTGTCTGTTCGGGACGGGTCCACGGGTACTGGTACACCGAGCAGCAGTATCTGAACTTCACGCTTCGCTTCGATTTTCGGTACGTGCCACCCCCTGGGTGGGATGGCGACGATGTGATCTTCGGGGGGCAATCGGGGACCCACCTCTTCGTCACCGAGCACGACATCTGGCCGAGAGCGATCGAGATCCAGGGTCGGAACTACGACGCCCTGTCGGTCATCGCCGTGAGCGCCCAGGCCGAATTCACTGACGACGGCGAGGCGAGGAGGCGGGCGCGGAAGCCGGTGGGCGACTGGAACTCTGTAGAGATCATCTCCACCAACGGGGAGATTCGGTCGTCCCTCAACGGTGTCCTGATCTCCACGGTGTCAGAGCACGAGTTCACGGAACCTGGGCATATCGCCTTCGAGTCGCAAGGAACCGAGATTCAGTGGCGGAACGTCCGGATCAAGCCTGAATAGACAAGCCTCTCCCGCCCTCCGTGCGCCGCCGGCTACCCAACCGCTTCTAGTACGGCTGGGTCGTCACTTTAGGGCCGACCTGAAGCCGCATTCCATCCGGGTCGTGGAGATACGAGCCCGGTGCGGCATCAGGGTCGGGCGGGTGAAAGACGCCACCGCGGTTGGTCAGCTCTTCCGTAAGGGCCTCACCGCTCGCCCCGGTCACGCGGAATCCGATATGGTCCACCTTCCCAGCTGGTTCTAGCTTCCTGAACGACAGCAAGAGGTTGCCCTCTGTTCCCAGGTGGGAGATTTCCTCGCTGTCGTCCTCCATTGCGCCGGCGCGGATCGGTCGTAAGCCAAGCACCCTCTGGTACCACTCGCTGGACTCCAGGGCGTTGCTCGCGTTGATTTGAAGGTGGTCAAAACCGACGACCTCGAATTCCGCCGCCGAAGCGGTCTTGGCCGTGCCGGCCGTTGCGAGCATCGCAAGACCCTGGATGAGTTGTCGCCGGCTCACCGTGCCGGTTTCGTAGCGGTTTAAGAGCTTATCAATGATCGGTTCCACAGTTACCTCCCGTCGGGTAAGAAAGTCTCGGT
This sequence comes from Vicinamibacterales bacterium, assembly GCA_965223015.1. GTDB lineage: Bacteria > Acidobacteriota > Vicinamibacteria > Vicinamibacterales > UBA8438 > CAUZIB01. Next base: position 167,087 of record CBDCVL010000011.1, read on the forward strand.
CGGCGTCAGCCTACACCCCGGCTCCATCCAGTTCAACGCCAAAAGACTGGGGGGGAACCCTGGGCCGTCGTGGCCCGTCATGCTGGGGGCGGATTGGCCACGCCAGTTTTCCCAACGCTCGCGGCGTTCTTTGCAGTAGAATCCAGCCTTACATGAGGGGTTCGGGCCACCGTGGACCGGGGCCGCCGAACCTGTCTGGAGCGGTGAGAGCGCCCGCCCGGCAGCTTGACTTCCGATGACGGAGGGATGATCGATGAGATTCAAGTCACTTACGGGCGCGGTGGCGATCGCTGCGCTCGGTTGGTACGTCACGTCCTCGACGGCCCGCGCCCAGGTCATTGGAACTGGAAACGAGGGACGCGCACCGCAGACGGTTGCGGAATTCGAGGAGATGTTCGAACAGGTCTCTAACTGGGGTCGTTGGGGTGAAGACGATGAGATCGGCTTGATGAATCTGGTGACCCCCGAGAAGATCAAAGAGGCTGCGGGCCTGGTGCAGGAAGGGATCGCCGTCTCGCTCGCACACATTCTCGAAACGGAGGCAGCCGCCGACACGCCGAACGCACCGGGGGCGCCGCTGGGTCCGTTCGACATGACCATGGGAGGCTCCCAGTTTAACTACTTCTTCCACAGTACGACTCACTCCCACTACGATGCCATTTGCCAGTTCGACTACCAGGGTCAGCTGTACAACGGCTTCCAGATCTCGGAGGTCAAGGGGCCTAACGGGTGTGCGGTGTCGGGGGCCGAGGTCAACAAGAACGGTTTCACGACACGGGGCGTGCTCTACGACATTCCTCGGCTGAAGGGCGTGCCGTATCTCGACCCAGGGACACCGGTCTACCCGGAGGACCTGATTGCGTGGGAGGAGCAGACGGGTGTGAAGGCTGGACCGGGAGACGCGATTTTTCTCCGGACCGGTCGCTGGCAGCGGCGCGAGGAGATTGGCCCGTGGAACCTGATTCCTCAGGACCCCGAGGCCGGCGAAGCTGGTTACCACATCTCGACGGTGCAGTGGATGAGAGACCGCGATGTCATGATGATTGCGGCTGATGTCTCGAACGATGTGCGGCCGTCGGGTGTGCCGGAGGAAGTACGGGCACGCGTGCGCGGTATGCCGGTGCATTCGTTGACAATCGTTGCGATGGGTGCCTACATCGTTGACGCCGTGGACCTGGAAGAGGTCGCCGAGACGGCGGCAGAGCTGAACCGGTGGGAGTTCATGCTCACCGGCGCACCAACGGCCGCCGAGGGGGCGACCGGAGCGTTGCTCAATCTGGTGGCGCTTTTCTAGGGAGCTACTCTGGGAGCTCCTCGGGTAACTCAGGGCCTGCGGGACCCCCGGTTGTAACAACAGGGCCCTAAACACAGGAGGGACGATCGATGAAACTCAAGGCATTCGCGGGCTTGGTGGTGATCGCTGCGTTCGGTTGGTACGTCACGTCCTCGACGGCCCGCGCCCAGGTAATCGGAACTGGAAACGAGGGGCGCGCACCGCAGACGGTTGCGGAATTCGAGGAGATGTTCGAACAGGTCTCCAACTGGGGTCGTTGGGGTGAAGACGATGAGATCGGCCTGTGGAACCTGGTGACCCCCGAGAAAGTCAAGGAGGCCGCAGCCCTCGTGCAGGAAGGCATCACGGTTTCGCTCGCGCATACGCTCGAGACGGAGCCAGCCGCCGACACACCGAACGAGCCTGGAGCGGGGCTAGGCCCGTTCCTGATGACCAATAACGGCGGCAAGTACACCTATTCCTTTCACAGCACGACCCACTCCCATTACGATGCCATCTGCCAGTTCGACTATCAGGGGCAGCTGTACAACGGCTTCCAAATCTCGGAGGTCAAGGGGCCTGACGGGTGTACGGTGTCGGGGGTCGATGTCAACAAGAACGGCTTCACAACCCGAGGCGTCCTCTACGACATTCCTCGGCTGAAGGGCGTGCCGTATCTCGACCCCGGGACACCGGTCTATCCGGAAGATCTCGAAGCGTGGGAGGAGCAGACGGGTGTGAAGGCTGGACCCGGGGATGCGATCTTCCTCCGGACTGGTCGCTGGCAACGACGGCGTGAGGTTGCTCCGTGGAACCTGATTCCTCCGGACCCCGAGGCGGGCGAAGCCGGGTACCACGTGTCAACGGTGCAGTGGATGAGAGACCGCGATGTCGTCATGATTGCGGCCGACGTCTCGAACGACGTGCGGCCCTCCGGTGTACCCGAGGAAGTGCGGGCCCGGGTGCGTGGCATGCCGGTGCACTCGCTCACGATCGTCGCGATGGGTGCGTACGTCGTTGACGCCGTGGACCTTGAAGCGGTTGCCGAGACGGCGGCAGAGTTGAACAGGTGGGAGTTCATGCTCACGGGCGGACCAGCGGCGGTCGAAGGCGGGACCGGAGCGTTGCTCAATCTCGTAGCTATCTTCTAGGAACGCTCGCGTCGGAGTTCGGTTCGTGTGGGCGGGAGCCGTCGAGCCCTCTTGCTTCCGGGCCGTGAACAGAGGAGCGCTGGATATGGGATTCAACCGGAGGCTTGGAGTGCGTACGGTGGCTCTGTGTCTCGCTATGGCCATTGCCTGGATGGCGCAGCGGATGGAAGCCACTCAGGCCCTCGGCCCTGGGCAGGGTGAGATTTCCGGCGTGGTCACGAGCAGTGCCGGCCTTGAGGCCGGTGTCTGGGTCATTGCCGAAACGGACGAGCTGCCGACCAAGTTCGTCAAGATAGTCGTGACCGATGACGACGGGCGCTATCTGCTCCCCGATCTTCCGGAAGCGCGCTACAACGTCTGGGTGAGGGGGTACGGGCTCGTCGATTCTCCGCCTGTGAGGGGCGTGCCTCGGCAGGCCCTCGAACTCACCGCCGTCGTGGCCCCGAGCCCGTCGGATGCTGCGAAGGTCTATCCGGCGAACTATTGGTATTCCCTGGTCGAGGTGCCGCCAAAGAGCGAGTTTCCCGGTACCGGACCCCGCGGTAATGGGATCCTCCCCGGAAGTCAGCAGCAGTGGATCAGCGGTCTGAAACAAGGGTGCCAGAACTGTCACCAAATGGGCACCCGGATCACACGTGAGATCGATCAGCGCGATCGATTCGATTCGACCCTCGGCGCTTGGCAGCACCGCGTGAGAACGGGGCAACGCGGTGCATCGATGGCCGGTGCCGTGGCGTCGTTCGGGCCGCGGGGTCTCGAGCTGTTCGCAGAATGGAGCGACCGCATTGCCGCCGGGGAAGTGCCGCCTGCTCCGCCGCGGCCCGAGGGTGTCGAGCGGAATCTGGTTCTGACGATGTGGGACTGGGCCGTGGAGACCGCCTATGTTCACGACGAGATCACCACTGACAAGAGGAATCCTCGGGTGAACGCAAACGGGCCTGTCTACGGCGTGTCAGGTGGACACGGCGCGTTGATCGTCGTCGACCCGCGCACGAACAGCGCGACCGAGCTGCAGATTCCAACGCGTGAGGACCGGGGCACGATCGAGTCGCGCTGGGATCGGTTTCAAGCGTCGACGATCGAGCCGTCGTACTACTACGGGGACGAGCAAATCTGGTCCGACCCGGCCGATCCCCATAATCCGATGATGGACGGGAAGGGGCGCGTCTGGATGACAACAGCCGTGCGCGGCCAAGATACGGAGGGATGGTGTAGAGAGGGCTCGAATCATCCCTCGGCCACGTACTTCCCGATCGACCGAAGCGCGCGGAATCTCTCGTACTACGACCCCGAGGCGCAGACGTTCGTACTGGTTGACACCTGCTTTGCGACCCACCACCTGCAGTTTGCTGAAGATGCAGACGACACGTTGTGGAATAGCGGAGACGCCAATGTGGTTGGGTGGTTGAACACGCGGGCGCTGGATGAGACCGGCGACGAACAGGCAGCACAAGGGTGGTGTCCGACGGTGTTGGATACAAACGGCGACGGCCGGATTACGCGGCCGTGGAACGAGCCGGGAGAGCCCGTCAACCCAGCGAGAGATTCACGGACCGTGGGCTTTGCGTATGGGATCATCCCGGACCGGACCGACGATGCGGTCTGGTTTGCGCGGGCGTTTGGGCCGGTCCCGGGCGCCATTGTCCGACTCGACCGTGGCGACAACCCACCGGAGACCTGCATCGCCGAGCTGTATGAGCCGCCATTTGAGAACCCAGAGGCCGAGATTGAAGGGTATACGCCGCGAGGGATCGACATCGATTCCGACGGGCTCATCTGGACGGCGCTGTCGGGTAGCGGGCATCTGGCGAGCTTTGACCGGAGCAAGTGCCAGGTTCTGCGCGGCCCCGAGGCGACCGGACAGCACTGCCCGGACGGATGGCGGCTGTATCCCACACCGGGTCCAAAGATGAAGGGCGTCACTGATTCGGGGAGTGCAGATTTCCACTATTACAACTGGGTCGACCAGTTCAATACGCTAGGACTGGGCGAGAACGCCCCGATTGTGAACGGCACGGGGTCAGACTCGCTCCTCGCGCTAGATCCCGACACGGGCGAGTGGGTGATCCTTCGGGTGCCATACCCGCTCGGGTTCTACTCACGCGCGCTCGACGGTCGGATCGATGAACCGGACGCGGGGTGGAAAGGGCGCGGGTTGTGGGCCAGTTATTCCAATCACTTCAACTGGCATATTGAAGGCGGGAAGGGGAGCAAGAGCAAGATCGTTCACTTTCAGCTCCGGCCGAACCCACTCGCCAATTGAGTTCACAGACTAGGGACGGAGGTATCAAATGATTGTCAGAGTTCTCTCAGCCGTGTCGGTCATGGCCATGCTTGTTGGCGGTACCGTCTTGCTCAGCGCGCGAAATCAGCAAGACTCGCCACGGACGCCCCAGACCCTGGCAGAGTTCGAAGAACTGTTCGATGAGGTGTCGAACTGGGGCCGCTGGGGAGATGACGATGAGCTTGGGACATTGAACCTGATTACCCCCGAAAAACGCCGTCAGGCCGCAGCGCTGGTCAAGGAGGGGATCTCTGTCTCGCTCTCCCATGATCTGATCACGGAGGAGGCCGCCGACATGCCCAATCCGTTTGAAATGGGGAGGGGAGGCAGTCTGTTTACGTACGGCTTCCACAGCACGACCCACACCCATTTCGATGCCTTGTGCCAGTTCGACTACAAAGGCCGGCTCTACAATGGCTTCGAGATCTCGGACGTCAAGGGACCGGATGGCTGCGCAGTGCAAGGCGCCGAAAAGCTGAAGGACGGGGTCGTCACGCGGGGTATTCTCCTTGATATCCCGCGTCTGAAAGGCCTTCCGTATCTCGAGCCCGGCACACCGGTCTACGTTGAGGACATCCTAGCCTGGGAAGAGCAGGCGGGCGTGAAGGTCGAACCGGGAGACGCAATCTTTCTCCGGACCGGGCGCTGGGCGCGGCGCGCGGAGCTCGGTCCGTGGCAGCTGTATCCATCACCGCCCGGGGACGGGGAAGCGGGATACCACGTGTCAACGGTGCCCTGGATGAGGGAACGGGACGTCACCTTCGTCGGCGCAGACGTGTCAAACGACGTGACGCCGGCTGGCGTAGGCGAGGAGGTTCTGGCCGAGGTCCGCTTGATGCCGGTTCACTCGCTCACGATCGTTGCCATGGGTATCTACATCGTGGACGCGATGGATTTAGAAGCGGTGGCCGAGACCGCGGCCAGGCTGAATCGGTGGGAGTTCATGGTCACCGGCGCCCCAATCAGGGCGGTGGGTGGTACAGGCGGAATGCTCAATCTGACGGCCACGTTCTAGAGCAGCTGTCTCATCGTGGGAGCGAGACCGACGCCGCTGGCTCGGTCTCGCTCTCAGCGTTCAAACCCAAGCGCCCCGGAAAACTTCCCGGGCTATCGCCGCCGTGCCCTTTGAACTTTGAACAATGTTGCCTGGCGCTCCCGATGTCAGCTACTGTAACGAAAGCACATGTCGACGACGCAGGAGGCGTAATTCGTGCGTGGAAAGCCTGTGCGTAGAAGCTGTACAATGTAGAGGGACGGCGGTCAGGTGAGCCGACCGTTTGACGGTTGCTTCCGCAGGCTTTTGTATGGGTTTTGCAGCGGTGGCCGATCGGCAGCGGAGGATTTCAAAGTGAAGCTACTAGCAAGTATCGGAGCGGTTGTAGGGCTGGTTGGGCTTTTGGCCGGCGTGCAGGTATTCGCGCACCACTCGTTCTCAGCGGAGTTCGACGCCAACCAGCCTGTCACGTTGGACGGCAATATCACGAGGATGGAGTGGGTCAATCCGCACAGCTGGCTCTATATCGACGTGGAAGACGAGGATGGGGAGGTGGTGAACTGGAAGGTCGAATTCGGTCTTCCACAGAGCCTCTACCGGCGCGGCTGGAGAAAGGATGACTTGCCGATCGGTGCGGCGGTCACCATCGAAGGCTATCTTGCGAAGGACGGTACCCCGACGGCGAACGCCGGCAACGTCACGTTGGGCGACGGGCGGCGCTTGTTTGCCGGCTCCTCAGGCACCGGCGCGCCCTACGAAGTGCCACGGTAGCGACAATTCCGGCGGGACGGCCGCCGGCGCGGTGTCCATTGCAGGATATCTCGTTCGAAATGGGCAAACGTTGGGACGAAGCCCCACCCTTCGTTCGCCGGTGAGTAGGCATGCGTATCGGTAGGCACGGGGGCGCGAAGGTCAGCTAGAGGGTACGTACGGCGACACAGAAACTGGGAGAGGGAGACGAGCATGCGGACACGATTCCTTTGCACGTTGGTGCTGGCGGGTTGCGTGGGGTTGTTGTTGGGGACGACGCAGACTGCAGCGCAGGGGCAGAATGCCGGATCCGAACGGACGTGCGACATGGTCCGGAACTTCCCGGAGTTTCACGAGTGTGCCAAGGAGAACATGGACTCGTTCCAGCCGAAGCTCACTCCGGACGGGAAGCCCGACATGAGCGGGATCTGGCAGCCCACACGCATCGCGCAGGACATTGAAGAGATCACCCCGGGCAAGTACGGCCGCTTCCCGCACATGCACACGCTGATCGTCGATCCACCGGACGGCAAGATTCCGTACAAGCCGTGGGCGATGAGAGAACGGTTTGCCAACGAGCAGATCTACCTGTCGCCAACGGCGGTCTGCCTGCCTGTGGCCCAGCCGCGCTGGAGCTACTCACCCGTCTCACCAACCGGCCATCGGATCATCCAGCAAGAAGATCTGATCGTCTTTTCGATGGAGCGTCTTCACACGTATCGGACGGTCCACATGGACGGCAGGCCCAGTCTCCCCGGAGGGGTTCACCTCTGGCAGGGTGATTCGCGTGGCCACTGGGAGGGCAATACCCTCGTCATCCGGACGACGAACCTGAACGATCTCATGTGGATGGACCACATTGGTACCTTCATGAGCCCTGAGGTCACAACCGAAGAGCGCATGACGTTCGTCGACGAGAACACCATCCACTACGAGCAAACGGTCACTGACCCGAACACCTTCACGCAGCCCTGGACACTCTCCGTTCCCTTCCTCCGAGCAATGCCAAGCGACCCTGTGGCGTTGATGGATTTGGAAGATACGACCGTGGAGAACTGCGAGCCAGAGCTAATCCACATGATGAACATGGGACAGGTTCCGTTTCCGGGATTTTTCGGGATCGCGCCAAGGTGACCGCCCAGAACTCAGCGAGCCTTCCGGCCGAATGCGCGGACCCACGGGACGGGACGCGTGCCAACCACAGAATCAGGGGTAGAGGACCGATGACTAAACGGATGATGGCAGCGGGGGCCGTCGCGCTGGCGGCGGTGGTCGCAGGGGGAGCAACGCTAACCGGACAACAGGGGTCGTCGTACCGCGCTCCGCGGACGTCCGATGGTACCCCGGACTTGCAGGGAGTCTGGCAGGTGCTTAGCACGGCCGAGTACGACCTTCAGACGCATCAGGCCCGACAAGGGGTGCCGGCGGGTCTCGGCGTTGTGGAGGGCGAGGAAATTCCATACCAACCCGAGGCGTTCGGGAAGAAACAGCGGAACTTCGAGGCCGGTGCCGCCGCAGACCCTGCCGCGAAGTGTTTCTTCCCGGGTACTCCCCGTATCATGTATATGCCGTATCCGCTCCGGATCGTGCAGACAACCGACTTCACCCAAATCCTCTTCGAGTTTGGGCATCACACCCGGATCATCTACACCAACGGCGTACCACACCACGACGATATCCCGTTCTGGATGGGCGATTCCCGTGGTCGGTGGGAGGGCGAAACGTTCGTTGTCGAGACGAAGAATTTCTACGACGATAACTGGCTGGACAAGGCTGGAAATCACCACTCAGCAGCACTCGAACTGGTTGAACGCTTCACGGCCACCGGACCGGACCACATCCAGTATGACGTGACGCTCACCGACCCCAACGTCTACACGCGGCCCTGGAACATCAGCATGACACTCTACCGTCGGGTGGAGCCCAATGCACGGCTCCTCGAGTATGAGTGCTTTGGGATGGACGTCTACGAGGGCGGACGCTTCAACGACCACATCGTCGAGATTACCCCGTAGCGGCTGGGCTCGAGCGACCGCCGCGAACGACAGCCTCCGACGTCAAGGTGGCCCGCCTCGCCTTGGCCGTCAGAGGCCTCGGGGTCGGATATGTAGTCCGTCCACTCAGCGATCTTTCCGTCGACGAGGTAGAAGACGCCTATCACCGTCGCCTCGATGGTGTTCTGCGGCAATTCGAACTTGTCTACCCGGTGGTTGACCACCACGGGCCCTTTGGCCCAGGTGTCGAAGACTTAGAAATTCATCGCCGTCGCGCTGCCCGCGAACCCCCTGAGGAACTCCACGACCGCCGCGTGACACCACCAAGAGACCGTCGTTGCATGTCCACACCTCCCTGGGGACTAGTAGGCGGCGGTGCCCCCGTCGACGGAAAGGAGGGCGCCGGTAATTCCTGCTCCGACGTCCGAAGCGAGCAGGACGGCCATCGCCGCGACCTCTTCGGCGGTGTTCGGTCTCTTGATGGCCGCCTCGCTCGTAAACGTCTCTACCATTTCGTCGAATGTCTTTCCCATGGCCGCAGCCGCGTCGGCTCCATTGTCGCGAATGATGTCGGTGAGTACTAACCCAGGACAGATGGCATTGACGGTCACACCCAGGGTGCCGACCTCCTTTGCCACGGACTTGGTAAGGCCGTTTATCGCGTGTTTCACCGTGACGTATTGAGAGATTCCGGGCTTCCCGTGCTTACCCTCGAGGGAGGAGATGTTGATGATGCGTCCCCACTTCTGAGGGATCATGGTCTGCAGCGCCTTTCGAGTGGCCCAGAACGTGGAATTCAGATTCCAGTCGATGGCTTCCTGCCAAGCTTCGTCCGACAGTTCCGCAACCGGGGCAAACCCGCCTGCCCCGCCTGCGTTGTTGACCAGGATGTCGATGCGGCCAAAACTCGAGATTGCGGTATCGATAACGCCTTCGACGTCGGCTTTCTTGGTGACGTCGCCTGCGACGAATATCGCGCGATCACCTGCGCCAATCTCATCGAGCGCCTGCTTTCCCTTTTTCGCGGAACGCCCGTTGACCGCCACCCTGGCACCCTCTGCCAGGAATGCCTCCGCGATCCCGCGGCCAATTCCCCGGGTCCCACCTGTTATTGCGGCGACCTTGCCTTCCAGTTTCACGAGCTCTCCTTCAGACTGTCGGTGAGGATGAGGCTCGGCTTCGGGTCGACCCCGGGCAGGCTCACCAGTTGCGAATCAGTCTCGTGGATTATAGCGGCCAGCCGTCATGCCAGGCGGCAGCGTCCTCGCCGAACTCGGGTCGACCTATATCTACGGCAAGACGGACGACGGTTGGAAGATCCACGCCACCATCGCGCACGGCCCTGAGATGGTCGTCGGCTGTCTCGAGTAGTCGGTTGGCTGGCTGAAGCCTGAGAAAATGCGAACGTTCGCTATTGCAGGCGTGCCTAGCGCTCGACAGCGGCGGATATCCCTATCGGATATCCCTATAATGAGGCTGATCGCGGTCGGTGGCTCCAGGGTCGTCCGTGGCTTTGGGGCAAGTGAGCATGGGACGGGGGCTATCAAGCCAGGGATGCTCAGTTGAGTATGTTGAAGAATCGAACCATGGAAGGGGTCTGCCGGATGCGACGTGACACACAAGTGGTCTTGATGGCTCTGGTGCTTGCGTTGGTGCCGAAGGTGGCAGCGGCGCAAGCGGTCACGGTGCTCTACGACGATCAGGTGATCACCGTCGATCGAACGCTCGCGGACCCGAACGACTTGTGGGTGGTTCCGGAGGACCTCCCACGCGTGAACCGTTTCGAGCTGAAGCCCGAGGGGGCGTGCCTCGATGAGCTCTGCGTGCCGGTTCTTCAGGATCGCGATAGTGAGATGTTCGTGTCGCGTGGCGGACAGGCGTGGTTCAACGTCACGGAGCTGGCGCGGAAACTCGAGCAAGCGTATGTGGTGGACCACGACCGGGGCGTGTGGAGCTTCGGTGAGGTTCCGGTCACGCGGTCCAGCTTCCTACGGTCGGCGATGGCACCGGACTTCGAGCTTCCGAACCGAGAGGGGACGCTCGTCCGGCTCTCGGACTTTCGTGGGAAGAAGGTGCTGATCATTACGTGGGCCTCCTGGTGAGGGTGCCGATATGACCTGCCCGGGTGGCAGGCCGTCTACGAGGAACTCCAGGACAAGAACTTCGAGATCGTTACCGTCGCGCAGGACATGTTGGGCGAAGCAGTCACGGCTGAGTGGCACGATCAAACCGAGCTCAGCTATACGACGCTCATCGATACGAGTCATCGGGTCACGTCGCTGTACAACCTGGTGAACGTCCCAACGGGAATTCTGGTCGATGAAGAAGGGCGTGTGCGTCGCATTGACAACGGGGCGTATTCGGAGTCGAACGAGGTGACGGGTGACTCCATCGGGGCCCACGACTACACGCCGATCGTCCGGGACTGGGTCGCCAACGGAAACACGAGCCAGTATCTGTGGTCACCGGAGGAAATGGTCGAGCGGATCCGTCGCCGAACCTCGGACGAGGCGCTGGCTGAGCCGACCTTCAAGCTGGGCGTCTATTTTTACGAGGACGGCGACGAGACCCGGGCGCGTACATACTGGGAACGGGCGCAGGCGCTATCTCCGAACAGTTGGAACTTTCATCGGCAAGACTGGAATCTCACCGAGGGACTCGCCGGACCGAAGCTCCGAGAGAAGATGGGCGCGCTCGGCAGCGAACCGTTCTACGAGCCGCTCGATCTTCCGGCAGATAGATAGCTCACGCGTTTCGCTGCCCGCCTGTGCAGAATACCGAATGCCGACTGACGACTGACGACTGGCGAATGACGAATGGTGATCGATGAGCGGGCAGCGGGTTCTGCCACGGTGCTCACGCCTCACGGCCGGTTGACAATCGAGACGTTCGGCGAATTGAAGAGCCAAGTCAGCCGGCTCGTAGAGGACGGTCGCATTCGCCGAGCTTGTTCGCGTACACGTCATGCTCGACCGCGGTGGTGGTCGGCTGGCTTTGTCACACCTGGACCGTCCAGTCGAGGAGCTACTGGGACTGACGGGCCTCAGGGAGATCTTCTTCATTTTTTCCACAGAGGCCGAAGCTGTGCAGAGTTGTACGATCCCAACCCCTATTTCGCCAGCGGATTCGGCCGGATCTGGAACTTGACCGCCTTCTGCAGCGTGCCGGGGCCGCCTTCGAGGTGCCACGCCGCATAGTTCGAGTAACTCGACCAGAGACCCTTCCCCTTCCAGCCGGTCGTCGCATCATCGATCCGGCCATTCGATGACCGCGAGAAGAAGCCCATCGGGTAGGGAACGCGTAACGTCACGAACTGCTCGGTCGTCGGAACGAACACCTCGAGCGAGTCGGCGTTGACGACGCCGTACACCGGCACATCTGGGCCGAGCCCCAGCACATTGTGGTGGTCGACCTGCGTGAGGTAGCTTTCGTCGGAGTTGATCGGGAAGTCTGCGTTCGTGTACGTCGGCTTGCGGTCCATCCGATGGAAGGTCCAGCCTTCTGGGCAGCTCTGCCCTGTGGCCGGTCCGTTGGCCGCTGTGCAGAGATTGCGGTCGAATGATGCGAAGTGGCCACTGCCTCGCCAGTCCTGCCAGACGATTCCGTCCGTGCTGATGTGTATGCCGCCGCTGCCGTACGCCGGAGGATTCGTGACGCTCGGCGGCGCCTCATAGACCTCGGCCTGACACGACTCCGGTGGATTCTCACCGACCTCGAGCCGAACGAGCTTGTTATCGTTTTGCCCGACCCCTGAGCACCAGATGCTGCCATCGGCAGGGTTGACGGCGGGGGCATAGCACCCGAACTGGATTCGGTGATCGCGTCCTGGCTCGACCGGTTCACCCGGTTCGGTCCACCCGCTTGTGATGATCCCGTCACCGGTGGTATCGATGACCGCAGGGCACCAGGCCTGTGCGGCTTCGGCATCCTGCGTCTCGTCCCACGTCTCGATGTCGATCCACCCGATAGCGCTGTTCAAGCCGTAGTAGATGACGTCGTCGTGCCCGATCTGGTTGTGGTCTGCGGAAAAGCAGGTGTCGATCTCACTGAACGTCTCCGACGTGGGATCGTACGTGAACACCTGCCGGCCCCCGCGCGCCAGCGGATGATAGTCGGCGAACCGATTCGACGGATCGGAACAGAAGTCGGGCTGTTGGTCAGGGGCTCGGGCCCTGCCAGTGAGCCACACGCGGCCGTCGGCATCCATGGCTACGCTACGCGGATCTGCGGCGCGCTCCCAGATCGCCTCATCGCCGTAGTACGGCGACGGCGGCGAGTTCACGCCAATCTTTGGTGCGCTCGATGGAATCTGAATCGTGCTGGCCCGATGCTCAACCGGATCGAGCACCGTGAGCATGCCCCTTGGCTGCACGACGCCGTAAACGCGACCGTCGGCGTTGACGGTCGCGTCTCGAATATCTGACGACGTGCTGTCGGTCCGACCGTCGTGCTCCGTGCCCCAGTCCCAGAGAGTGACGACAATATTTCGTTCAACACCAGTCGGACGCGGCGGCACCTGCGTGGGGGCATCGCCTTGCGCAATGCGGTCGGTCCAGTCAGCAAACATGCGGCGCTGTGGCCCCAATCGCCTGAACCCCCCGGCCATCCCCTGTCCCATTGGTCCCATCGTCACCCGATGGTCCCAGGCTTCGAGACTCGATGTCGTCTCGGCGGCGACACTCGGGAGAATCTCCCGCGTCGCCTTGTTCCCGACCTGATGGCAGTTGAGACAACCAGTGACGGCGCTTCCCAGCTGTCGCTGTGAGAACTCCCCTTCGGGGAGCTCCATCATCGACAGCCACCACGCCGCCGGATAGACCGCTGCCGCTGCGCGCGCGTCGGGTGCTACGACGGCGTCTAGATTCAACGCTTGTCCCGGTGTTGCCGGCACCCGCGCCGAATCGCTCAACCCGTAGCCGCGTACGAACACCTGATACGTCGCCTCGGGCAGATCGGGCAGCACGTAGCGTCCCTCGTCGTCGGTGGCCACGATCCGAATGAACCGCGTGGGGAGGTCCGTCGTCTCAGCAATCACCCAGACTCCGGCTTCCGGCCCCTGCGTGCTCGTCACGATGCCGCCGATGTCGTCGGCGTCCAATTCAATGCCGAGGCTGCTTGCGGTGTTCTCCGCGTCTGAACAACCAAGAGTCATCACGAGAGCTACAACGCTGGCCACGCCGAGTCGCTTGAGCACCGATCTCATACCGTCCGTCATCAGCTACCTCCCGATCCGAAAATCCTGGCGCGAGGGAAACCCCGAGCCCCGCCTATCTCCGAACAACCTGCCAAGGTCGTCGACGCGCAGAGGCAACGTGAACTTGCCCGCGCTCATTCTGTCACGATCCAGGCTCGCCCACCCTGGATGGGGTGGTTGTTGGCATTCGTCGCTCCCATCTGCGGTCGGCGCTGGCTCTGTTTGAGACGGACTGTATACTGCTTACCGACTGCAGGTTCATGACTTACGGGAGAACACTTCAATGAGAATCCGGCCTTTCCTCGTGATTCCAGCCGCCATTGTCGCCCTTCTGGGACAGACGGGTGTCGTTTCGGCCCAGGAGATGGATCGCTACATGGTGATTGCGGAGTGTACCGACACAATAAATCGATACGCTCACACTCGCGACCAGCTGGATGCAGAGGGTCACGGGAACCTGTTCACCGAGGATGGTGAATTCGTATTCGGCGGTTTGACCACCACCGGCCGGGAGGCGATTGCTCAGCGGATTCGTGACGCCGACGAATCTCAAATGACCCGACACATGAGTGGCTCCATCGTGGTGGACATCGACGACAACGATGGCATTACCGCACATAGCTACTTCCACGTCTACCAAGCCGACCGCCCTGAGTCACCCGGTCCGGTGCCCGTTGGCAGCTACCTTTTTGTTGAGTACGACGACGAGATGCGCATGACCGGCACCAGCTGCCAGATTGCCAGGCGCACCTTCACGTTGGTATTCATGGGGCAGAACTAGGGCGGTCCACGGGGGAGACAGATGACAGGAAGGGGTCTTCTGAGCGCTGCGCTGATTCTGCTCGTGGTCGGTTGGGCCGGTACTGCGGGCCTGGGGTTCGCCCAGACGGAGAAGGTCGACTATCTGACTGACGTTCGGCCGATCTTGTCGGGCTACTGCTATCAGTGTCATGGTGTGGTTGCGTCGAGCCGGGAGGCGGGCGGGTAGGCGAGTCTCTGCCGGACAGTCCCCCGCCGGCAAGCGAGCCGGCGCAACGACCTGTACCTTTTCGGAGCAACGGGACCGATCGACGAAACGGGGCCGCTGGCGGACAAACAGCCGAGCGGGCGGCTACTTCCGGGTTCCCGTCGCCGGAAGCACCTGGCCGGCGACGTCGAAGTTGAGCGACAGCGTGTCCCCGTCCGCGTCAGCCGTCAGGGTGACGGGGGTGGCCGCTCCCCCCAGGTCGGCCTCGTACTTCATCACGAGGCTCGATCCGTTCTTCGTGATCTCGCTGATCGTGCTTGTCGGGTTGCCGCCCCCCCCAATCTCTGCGGCAACTTTCCCGTCAGCCTCCGTCACTGTGAGGTCGAGGGTAATGGCGCCACCAGGAGTGTTGACGTCGATGGCCCAAGTTCCCATAAAGTCCTGGGCATCCTCCGGCGTCACTGTTTGGGCCCCAGACGCCGACGGATACACCAGAAGCATGGTCAGCAGTACTGCCTTGACGAGCAATGAAACACGCACGTTTGTCCTCCTCATTTATCCATGGCAACTTTCAACGTTGAACGACAAAAACTCAGGTGAGACAACTGACTGAGATGCCCGAGCCAGCCACGCTAGTCTACTTCCGGTCGGTCCCCGGGCACTAGCCAAATCCGCGTGTCTCTTGAGGCACCACTTCGCACCGAAGCGAGGTCACCATCAAGGTCGATGAAAACGTCTCACTGAACGAGTGTGAGCGAAACTTAGTTGGAAATTGAAGCGGCTCCAAACCCTGTGGTTTGATGACGTTGCGAGACGAACATCACGCCACGAGAGAAAGGAGCCGAGATGAGCAGTGTCCTACGATCGGTCAGGAAGCGCAAGAAAGGTCGCACGTTGGGCGCGGTCGACGTCATCGACCGAGAGGGGTACGCGGAGCTGGAGGTCGATGCCAAGGTGGAATTGATCCGGTCCTTGATTCCGCTGGGGTTGATGCACATCGAGGAATTGCTCGACGAGGAAGTGACCGCGCTGGCTGGCGAACGCTACGCCCGCAAAGACCCGTCAGTCGGCGGGCGCCGTCATGGGAGCAACCCCGGGACGGTCGGGTTGGCCGGCCAGCGCGTGCCGATTCGCGTGCCCCGGATTCGCCATGTCACGGAGCGCGAGATTCCACTGCGGTCGTACGAGGCGCTGCATGGCGATCGCGCCGTCAATGACCTGTTGTTGAGGCGCGTGCTGTATGGGATCTCGTGCCGCAACTACGCGGCGGCCGCCGAGGCGATTCCCGGGGCGATCGGCCTGTCGGGGTCGACGGTGTCCCGCGCGTTCATTCAGGCCAGCGCGACGAAACTCCGCGAACTCCAGGAGCGGGACCTCTCCGGGGAGGACGTTGTGGCCCTCGTGCTGGACGGCAAGACGTTCGCCGAGGCGACGATGGTCGTCGCGCTGGGCATCACGATGACGGGGGACAAACGCTTCCTGGGCTTTGTCGAGACGGACACCGAGAACGAGCAGGTGTTGACACCGTTCCTCCGGTCCCTGGTCGAGCGGGGCCTCGATGTTTCCCAGGGGCTTCTGGTGATCGTAGATGGCGGCAAGGGGCTCCGGGCGGCCGTGCGGCACGCCTTCCGCCACCGCGCCCTGGTGCAACGGTGTCAATGGCACAAGCGCGAGAACGTGGTGAGTGACGTGGCCAAGCGTGAGCAGCCGGTGTGGCGGCAGCGTCTCCAGCGCGCCGACAACCGTCCGGAGTACGACGAGGCCCTCGCCGCCCTCCAGTCGCTCCAGCATGAGCTGGAGGATCGGAACCAATCGGCGGCCGGCAGTCTGGCGGAAGGCCTGGACGAGACCCTGACGTTGCATCGCCTCGGCGTGTATGGCGTGCTGGGCCGGTCGCTGAAGACGACGAACGGCCTCGAGTCCATCAACGCGCTCATCGAGGAGCGCTGTGCGAAGGTCGATCACTGGCAGAACTCAAGTCAACGCCAGCGCTGGCTCGCCACGGCGCTCCTGGACATCGAGCCGCGTCTACGCAAGGTGATGGGCTACCGGCACCTGCCCAGGCTTCGTGACGCATTGAAGCGAGAGTTGAAGATCGACACGACGACATCGAAGACGAAAGCCGCGTAAGCAATCAGGAGTCGCGGAGAGTTTCAACTAGGAATGGGCTTGACTCCACTGAACCATACAATCCGGGCGCATCCGGGGCTAGCAGGGAGCTTGGAATGTTGTCGATTGCCTTGTTTCAGCCGGGAGTATTGACTATGGTAGTCGTTACATTCTTCTCTCCCTAAGAGGACTTCCGCATGGCATCAGAACACAACCATGGCGACACCGTTTCCCGGCGTGACTTCTTCAAGACCGCCGGGGTCACGTCGGTTGCCACGAGCATCCTCACGAGTGCTCAGGCTGAAGCGCAAGGTACGGGACCGCAGGTGTTCGGCCCCGGCGAGGTTCCGATCCGCCTGACGGTCAACGGTCAAGTTCGAGACCTGCAGGTGGAGCCACGTACCACCCTGCTCGACGCGGTCCGCGATCGACTCACCCTCACGGGCAACAAACGGGTGTGCGATCGCGGCGCCTGCGGCGCCTGCACGATGATCGTGGACGGTCGCACGGTGTACAGCTGTTCAACGCTCGCCATCGACGTCCAGGGTAAGACGATTCGCACTGTCGACGGGCTCGCCAACGGCGACACCTTGCACCCTGTGCAGAGCGCCTTTTGCGAGACGGACGGAATGATGTGCGGCTTTTGCACGCCGGGCTTTGTCGTCGCGACGGTGGCATTGCTCGAGAAGTATCCCCACGCGACGCCGGAAGAGACGGTCCGCGAACTGAACGGGAATGTGTGCCGCTGCGGCACGTTCAACCGAGTCTACGAAGCCGCCAGGTTGGCCGTCGGCGGCGGGCGAGCGGCAGGACCGGGTGCAGCCGGCGACCTGGCCGAAGCCGTTGTGAAGAGTGAGGTGACCCGTGGCTAGTCAAGGGGCGCAATCTGACGCGAGCGAGAACGCGACGAAGTACGCGTGGCCGGCGCGGACGCCGGGGTCGTTGATTGGCACGCGCGTCAAGCGCATTGATGGCCCGGACAAGGTGTCGGGTCGAGCCAAGTACACCTATGACATCAAGCGGCCCGGCATGCTCCAGGGGAAGCTGGTCCGCTCGCCACACGCACACGCGAGAATCGCGGCCGTGGATCTCTCTGCCGCGCTTCGTGCTCCCGGTGTGAAGGCGGCCCTCGAATGGAAGGCGGCCGGAACTGAGGTCATGTACCACGGCGACGTCGTGGCTGCAGTCGCGGCGGACACTGAGGACCACGCGCGTGACGCAGCGCGTCTCGTCCGTGTCGAGTATGAGGTGCTGCCGCACCTGGAGAGTGAAGCTCGGGCGCTTGAGACGAACGCGCCCGCCGTCTTCCCGAACGGGAACACGAGGGGAGGCTCGGCGCAGGAGACCGGGGACCTGGAGGCCGGATTCCGAGAAGCTGCCCACGTCCTGGAGGCGGAGTACTCCACGCACGTGATCACGCACGTCTGTCTGGAGAGCCACGGTGCGGTCTGCGAGTGGGACGACGACAACCTGACGGCCTGGGTGTCGACCCAAGGCGTGCACGCCACCAAGCAGCAGCTAGCCAGGACTCTGGAGGTTCCGGAAGGGAACGTACGGGTCATCTGCGAATACATGGGCGGTGGCTTCGGCAGCAAGGTCTCGGCGGACCCGCCCATCGTCGCCGCCGCGCGGCTGGCCAAGGATGCGGGCGCCCCGGTGAGGCTGATGCTCGAGCGCACGGAAGAGCATCTGGATTCAGGGAACCGGCCGTCTGCGTTCTCCCGTATCCGGGCCGGCGTGGCTGCCGACGGGATGCTGACCGCATTTGACGCCACGACGTGGGGCACCGGCGGCGCGGGCCAGGGCGCCGGCTTTCCGCTGCCCTATATCTATCAATTCCCGAATCGACGCCGCGCACACACTGACGTGTACATCAACGCCGGCTCGCAGCGTCCGATGCGTGCACCCGGACATCCGCAGGGGTGCTTCGCCACCGAAGTGTTGATGGACGAACTCGCCGATCTGGTGAAGATGGACCCGATCGAGTTCCGCATCAAGAACCTGCCACCCACGGCACCTAGTGCGATGTGGGGTGAGTACTACAAATTGGGTGCGGAGCGATTCGGGTGGAACCGGCGTCACGAGACCGGCGATCCGACAGCGGGGCCGATCAAGACCGGGATGGGCGTATCCGCCAACCAGTGGGGCGGCGGCGGCCGGTCCGGCAACGCCCACATCGACATCATGGCCGACGGCAGTGTGACCGTGAAGTGCGGCACGCAGGACCTCGGTACCGGCACGCGCACGATCGTGCCCCAACTCGTTGCCGATACGCTGGGCCTGCCGATGAGCGCCATCAGTGAGGACATCGGTGATTCCAATCTGCCGTTTGCCGGCGTGTCCGGCGGCAGCACTGCAACCGCCGGCGTGGCCCCGGCTGTGCGCATTGCAGCTGGCCTTGCGCGCGATGCGCTCTTTGCCAAGGTAGGGCCGGCGTTGAACGTCGATCCAGCGGTTCTTGCGGCCACCAACGGGCGTATCCACACGCGGGACAATCCGTCCATGGGTATGGGGTGGAGGGACGCCTGCAAACTGCTCGGCACCGAGCCGATCTCGGTCGACGGAGAGTGGGAGCAGGGCCTGTCGTCGGTCAACACGAGCGGCGTGCAGTTCGCCGAGGTTGCGGTCGATGTTGACACTGGCATCGTCAAGGTGCAGCGCATCCTGGTGCTGCAGGACTGCGGGTTGGTGGTCAACAGGCTGCTGGCCGAGAGCCAGGTGTACGGCGGCGTCATCGGCGCGATCAACTTTGCGCTCTTCGAGAATCGCCTCCTCGATCGCAATACGGGCCAGATGGTGAATCCGAACATGGAGTCCTACCTGCTGGCCAGCATGGCGGACATTCCGCCAATCGACGTCGTACTCATGGACCAACCCGAGCGTGGTGTCGTCGGTATTGGCGAGCCGCCAACTGTGCCGACCGCGTCGGCGATCGCCAACGCGGTCAGGAATGCCACCGGTGTCACGATGCGCAGTCTGCCCCTGCATCCGCACCGGGTCCTCGAAGCGATGCAACAGAGCAGGATAGGAGGGACGCCGGCATGAAGGCCTTCGCCTACGTCAACCCCACAACGGAGCAGGACGCCATTGCCGCCCTACGAAGCGGTGGCGTCGTTCGCCCGTTGGCGGGAGGCCAGGATCTGCTGGCGCGCATCAAGGACTACCTCGACGAGCCGGATCAGCTCGTCAACGTCAAGAACGCCCTCGACGGCACAATCGAGACCACGTCGGACGGCGGACTGCGTCTTGGGGCGGCCGTGAAGATTGCCGACCTTGCCGACCACGCACAGACGGGCACGCTCTATCCTCCCGTCGCGCTCGCTGCGAGCCAGGTCGGATCCCCGCAGATCCGTCATCAGGGGACGATTGGTGGGAACCTGAATCAGCGGCCGCGCTGCTGGTACTTCCGCAATGAGGAGTTCCTCTGCTACAAGAAGGGCGGTGACCGCTGCTTCGCCACGACCGGGGAGAACCAGTACCACTCGATCTTCGGTAACGACGGTCCAAGCAAGATCGTGCACCCCTCGAGTCTGGCCGTTCCCTTCGTTGCCTACGGCGCGCGCTTTCGGGTGGTCGGGCCGTCGGGCGAACGTGAGATTCCGGCGTCGGACTACTTCACTCTGCCGACGCCCGAGACGGTCCAACGAGAGAACGTGCTCGCCGATGACGAGCTGCTCACTCACGTGATTCTGCCCCCTCCGGGTACCCTCAAGAGCGGGCACTATGAGGTCCGCTTCAAGGAGTCGCGCGATTGGCCGATGGCTTTCGCCACCGTGCTCCTGGCCACGACTGGTACCGAGATCAATTCAGCGCGGGTGGTCCTCGGCGCGGTTGCGCCGGTTCCCTGGCGATCGAACGAGGCGGAGCGAGCGCTGGTAGGGAAGTCACTGACGGCGCAGACGGCTGCCGCCGCCGGAGACGCTGCCGTCGAGGGCGCACGGCCCTTGAGCCAGAACGGCTACAAAATACAGATCACGAAAACGGCCGTCGAGCGGGCGATCTTGCAGGCGGCCGGGATGGAGACCGCGCAGGTCTGAGGACGCACATCATGCATGAGCCAGCCAAACCCAGAGTTGTCCATGGTGTTCACTGCGAGCACCTCCGGCACAAGGCGATGTACGTGATGTCGGCGCCGAATCCGGACGTGCTCCAGTTCTACGACCGGTACGACTCGGCATCGTACTGGTGCGCCGGAACGGCCAGTGCCTTCGGGCCTGACGGCCGCCCTGTGCGTCCCGATTGCTGTCACGACGACCGGGGCTGCTGTAGCCACTGACGGGCCTGGGGACCGGATCGCCGGGATCTGGCCAGACCTGGTGTAGACTAGCTTGACTGGTGTAGACTAGCTTGAGAGGTTGCTATGAACAGACTGATACTCGCGTTGGCGCTCACCGTGGTCGCAGTGTTGCCCGTGACGATGATGGCTGGTGGCAATGACTCGGCCTCGGGCACATACGTGGAGGCACGAACCGCCGAGGTATTTGCGGGTGGTTGTGTGATGAACAGCGAGGCTGGCACGGCTGGCCGGCAGGCTGTGCTGGCCTGGAACATCGACAGCGGCAGCTTCAACGGCGTGGCGCTGGGCGGCCTCTCGGTCGTGGCCGCTGTCACGGCCGACAAGAACCTCGGCATCTTCGAGATCGGTGGAGAGCGCGCTGAGGCCAAGGCGGCGGTCTACGTGGATGCCAGAGCGAACGCTGAGCAGCAAGCGGCCCTCCTCGCGATGGCCAGCGAGCTATCCCAGGGTGTCGTCGGCACCGTCGTCGCCGTAACGCCCGCGCCGATTTCCTTCTCGGATACCGCGCACCAACTTCACGTCTCGGCCGGCGACGTGGCACTCGACGTGACCAAGCACATCGAGCACGACCTCAGCTGCGGTGGTCAGCCCTGGTTCAAACCGCTCTCGTCGGTCGCCGAGGCGACGATCGGCGTCGCGGATCGCCACCAGTACACCGGCTCGTCACTGGGCACCAAGTGGAGTGACCCCGACAAGAAGTCGGCGTTCTTCGGCACGTTCAGCTACTAACGACCCGGTCGCGGGTCGTTACGGTTCTTCAAGGGGTAAGGGCTCCTCGCCAACACAGCACCCCGCCACCCGTCGCGGTTAGTTCGCGGAGACCGGGCGCGTCTTGTTGCCCGCGGATCTTTTGGGACGGAAATGAGGGCTTCGCTCACCGCTGTCGTCCTGGCATTCAGCCTAACGGGGCCAGCGGTAGCGCAAGAGGTTCCACGGTTGTCCGGTGGCCGTCCGGACCTGAACGGCATCTGGCAGGTTCTCAGCGAAGCTAACTACGACATCGAGCCACACATGGCTCGCCATTCGATGCAGCTCCGTCCCGGGCCGGCGGGTCCGGTCCCCGACGCGCCACTCCTTCGTCTCGGCGCCGTCGGTGCGGTGCCTGGTAGTCTCGGCGTCATCGAGGGTGGAGGCCCCATTCCATACACACCCGAAGCCCGAGCCCTGAAGGATCAGAATGCGGCGAACTGGATCGACCGGGACCCCGAGGTGAAGTGTTACTTGCCGGGGGTGCCCCGCGCTACGTACATCCCGATGCCGTTCCAGATCGTTCAGAGTGAGAGCGACGTCTTCATCAAGTATCAATTCGCGGACGCGGTTCGCGACATCTATCTGGATGGCCCGGGCCCGTCACCGGTCGACTCATGGATGGGCTGGTCGGTTGGGCACTGGGAAGGGGATACCCTCGTCGTCGACGTGACCGGGCAGAACGATCGGACGTGGTTTGATCGGGCCGGCAGTCACCACAGTGAACAGATTCATGTCGTCGAGCGCTACACGCTCCTCGGCCCGAATCACATCCAGTACGCGGCGACCATCGAGGACCCGGTGGTCCTCACCGAGCCATTCACGATTCGGTTGCCGCTGTACCGTCGGATCGAGGACAACGCCCGCATCCTGGACTTCAAGTGCGTCG
Organism: Vicinamibacterales bacterium; assembly: GCA_965223015.1. Classification (GTDB taxonomy): domain Bacteria; phylum Acidobacteriota; class Vicinamibacteria; order Vicinamibacterales; family UBA8438; genus CAUZIB01. The sequence continues at coordinate 189,736 of CBDCVL010000011.1, forward strand.
AGTTTGTCGAGGAGTTGCTGTTTGGTGAGTGGCGGCGGAACCCGCTACCACGATAGACCACGGGAGGGCGAAATGCGCAGTCACATCGTGTGCTGCTTGGGGATCGTGGCGGTTGGGAGCTTGGCTCTGGCACCGGTCGCGTGGGCGCAGAGCGACATCGTGCCCCGTACACCGAGCGGGCGGCCGGATCTGTCGGGAACCTATGACATCTCGACGTTGACGCCGATGGAGCGACCGATCGCACTTGGGGAGAAGATGTTCCTCAGCGACGAGGAGGCGGCCGAGATCGCGGCACGCGAGCACGCGCTGATGACCCGGAGGAACGCGGCGACCGATCCCAACCGAGACGCGCCGCCCGCCGGTGGAGACGGGTCGACTGGCGCGGCAGGCAACGTAGGTGGTTACAACTCGTTCTGGATCGATCGGGGCACAGGCGCGTTTCAAGTTGACGGCCGGTGGCGCACGTCTATTCTGATTGACCCGTCAAACGGTCGCTACCCTGCACTGACTGAGCAACGGGCGACGGCGGTTCGTGCAGCGCGACGAGGCGTGATCCAGCGAGCGCATAACGATGGTACGGCGTACTGGCTGGATCTGGGGCTCGAGGCGCCCGGGCCCTACGACAACATGGAGCAGCGGCCGTATGGCGAGCGGTGCATGGTCGGGTTCGGTTCGACGGGCGGTCCGCCGATGCTGCCGGTCTTGTATAACAACCATAAGCGGATCGTGCAAGCCGAAGATGTGGTCCTGATCCATGTTGAGATGAATCACGAAGCCCGGATCATCCGAATGAATTCGGAGCACGACCCACCCGAGATCCGAAAATGGCTGGGGGATTCGATCGGTCACTGGGAAGGCGATACCCTGGTTGTCGAGACCAGAAACTTCCCCGATCGTCCGTCCTTCACGCGGGGCTCTCGAAACATGAGGGTCGTCGAGCGATTCTCGATGATTGATGCCGACACCTTGCTCTACAACTTCACCGTGGAAGACCCGACCGTCTGGACGGCGCCGTTCACCGGTGAGTTCGTCTGGCCACGGAGTGACAACAAAGTGTTTGAGTACGCCTGTCACGAGGCGAACTACGCGCTCGAGGGGATCATGAAGGGAGCCCGATTGCTCGAGGCGGAGTTCCGGGGCGAGGAGCCCGAAGGCGTACCGAATCCGGTGCGGTGAGGGTGTGCGTCGAGGGCACGTCGACGTCACCAGCGTCCGAACCGTGAACCATGGGGAGACGCAGAATGGGCAAGCAGACTCGCGTGATCTTCACGCTCGGCGCGGTGGTTGTCCTGGCTGGGCTTGGGGCGGGCACGACGGTGCAGATGCGCGCTCATCATGCGTTCGGCGCTGAGTTCGATCCGAATCGTCCCGTGCTCCTGCGTGGACCAATCGTCAGGGTCGAATGGGTGAACCCGCATACGTGGATCCACGTGGAGGTCGCCAACGATGACGGCACGACGCAGGTGTGGATGGTCGAAGGCGGCACGCCCAACACGCTCCTCCGTCGCGGCCTGACGCGTGACACCATCAGAATCGGTGCCGTCGTCGTGGTCGATGGCTATCAGAGCAAGGACAGGTCGGCACGGGCGAACGGCCGTGATGTTACCTTCGAGGACGGGAGCAAGTTCTTTCTCGGATCGTCCGGAATCGGTGCGCCGCGTGACGGCCGGGACCCGACCGAGCCCGAGTAACGTTCACCTCTGTCGCGTGGTCCATCTTGGCGCGTAGTGGGCGTGAGTCGCACCGTTCCAGCCCTCGATGCTGCGGCTATCGCGGCGGTTGAACAATGGGAGTACCACCCGCTGCGATTGGACGGCCGACCGATACGATTGTTGACTGAGGTCACAGTCAGGTTCTCCTTGGATCCTCAGCCGCTCTTGGCACAACCGCTCGTTTGACAAAAAGCGCTCAGAGCTGAGATCTTTTCTCCGGAGCCAGAGTAGTCTTTACCGTATCAGCGACTCGAGCTAGCCGACGATCCTTGTCGTCAGCAGATCGCCGAGAAGCCGCACACGAGGGGCGGCGTTGAGGGAACCTAGACTGACAGGAGGATAGATATGCCGTGGTCACATGCGCTGCGCATGCCGACGCTCGTTGGTGTGCTCTCGTTGGGAATTCTCGCGGGGATACTTGTAGCGGGCACGGTCGTCGTGGGCCAAGACCCGTCAGCTAGCGATCGAGGGAATCAGCAACTCCTCGATGAGCTCGTTTCCAAGGACGCGATTCGGGAGCAGATTTACAACTATGGTCGCGGGCTTGACCGCATGGACAAGCCGCTTGCGCTCTCGGTGTTTCACCCTGACGCAACCGTCGCGATTGGGGCCGAAATGACCGGGGCAGAGTGGGTAGAGTCGGCTTGGCGAACGCACGAGCAGATTGCGGCTCATTCCCACCAAATGACGAACATTCTCATCAAGGTCGATGGTGATACCGCTGTCAGCGAAAGCTACTTCATGGCATCACTGCGTGCAGAGCCAACAAGCGAGACGGCAAACACGACGCTGCATGTTGGGCGGTATGTGGATCGGTGGTCGAAACGGAGCGGCCGGTGGGCTATGGATCATCGGGCGATTGTCGTGGACTTCCGGACGACTCACGTCTCGACGGGACCGAACCCCCCGTCGGCAGGTCGGCGAGATACGACCGACCCGTCGTACCAGATCTACCGATAGAGGAGGCGCTAGTCGGTCGTCAGGATTCCTTCGAGGCTTGATTGAGCTGGCCTCGTTCGTCTGCGGTCAGTTGAAAGTTCATGGCGCCAGCGCTGTCAGCGGCCTGTCGGACCTTGGAAGCCCCCGGGATCGCGACGACCGAATCCCCATGCGAATGGATCAGCCAGTTCAGCGCGACCTGCGCCGGTGTGGCGTCGTACCGCGAACCGACCTCTGTCAAGGCGGCGACCAGGGGGCGAGTTCTATCCAGCAGGCTTCGGAACCGCCGCCGACGCGCGACCGGCGTCGCGGCTAGCGCCCGCGGGTCGTCATGGAAGCGGCCGGTCAGTAGGCCAGAGGCAAGGGGGCCCCAGGCGATGATCGTGACGCCAAGCTCCTGCGCCGTCTCGAGGACACCATTCGTTTCGATGTTCCGTTGGGCCAGGCTGTACTCCACCTGATTGACCGCCAGCGGCCGCCCGCGTGCCCTTAGAGCAGCGTGGGCCCGCCGCATCTGCTTGGGGTTGAAGTTGCTTACACCAACGGACCGGATCTGGCCCGTCTCCACAAGGTCGGCCATGACGTTCATCTCCGCTTCGATCGAGGAGAGACCGATCGGGGCGTGCACCATGAACAGATCGATTGAGTAGCCATCCAGATTGGAGATGCGCTGCCCGATTGTGCGTGAAATGTTCCCGGCCGTCTTGAGCAAAGGGAACCACTTCGTTCCGACGACTACGTCGGAGTCCTGTGCCCCCGCGGCGGACAGGGCCCCCGCGAGGCTTCGTTCGGAGCGTCCCCCACCGTAGAATGCAGCCGTGTCGAACCAGTTGATGCCCCCGTCGAGTGCGGCCTGCACAATACGATTCGACTCGCCCTCGGCCACTTTCGCCAGAAAGTTGTTGGTCAGAAGGCTCCTTCCCGAAAGCTGCATGACGCCAAGGCCGATGGGCGTGACCTCGATGCCGGTCTGGCCAAGCGGGCGCTTCTCCAATGTCATGGTGGTCTCCAATTCTGTTTCGATCGAGCCCCGTGGCCCGAAGCGGCCGCTCGCAGGCCATCGATATTCTATTCTCGCAGGCCAACAGCTGAATGTTCCCTAGGCGGCCGAGGTGAGCCGGCTGATTCTGGAATTCCCGAGAGGACATGCGTGACATGTCGTTGGAACCGTTCGGCGGAAGTCGCTGCCGACTTCAGCAGCGCCGAGGGCGTGACCTTTGCGGCTGGGGAGATGGGCGAAACCTGCATGCCATGCCACACCGCGCACCGTGACCAACTCGAAGACAGTAGTTTCGTCATCAACTAGATCACGGTTTCGGCACGATTCGGGTTCACCCAGCCGGACGCAACCAGTCCGGAGCCTCAGCAATGAGCGGATGCCCAGGCTCGTGATGGCTTGAGCCGGCATTGCTTGACGGCGTTCTCTGATCTAGCGACAATCAGCCCGGACGTGCCACCGCCCCAAGTGCGGGTGTGGGTGTAACTCATTCGCATGAAGTGGAAATCATCAGTATGAAAGTGAGGACGTGATGCGCAAACTGACTGGCGTCGTGGTAGGAATTGTCGCACTGGCTGTGGTGGTGGCGGGGATGCTGTCGGAGCCCAGCAGTGCTCAGGGAACGCTGACGACGGACGACCGGATCGAGATTCGAAACCTGTATAACAAGTACAACCACTATATCGATAATGTCAAAGACAACGGCCATGCTTTCGCCGGGATTTTTGCGGACGACGGCGTCTTTGAGACCAACATTCAGGTCGGCACTCGCACGGGTACCGAAGAGCTGGCGAGCCTCGCGAGAGAGGTCGGTTCGGCGACGAAAGTGAGTCCCAACCACCTCGTGTGGAACGTCACGATCGATCCCTCACCGGAAGGTGCCATTGGAACAGCGTATTACGGCGTCACGGTGCGGCCGCACGAAGCGGGGACGGGATCCACCGCGACGGCCTGGGGCATCTACACCGACCGGTTGGTGAAGACGGCCGACGGTTGGAAGTTCAAGTATCGCAAGTACACGCCGGCCGGCTGGGATCAGCCTGAGGAATGGGCGGCTCACTAGCGGCATCTCGCCAGCGGCGCCAGCGGCATCAATTGGCACCGCCTCGCACCCAGATGTGCGAGGCGACCTGATGTCCTTCTGGCCCGCGCCAACCACGGGACATCGCACCACCCGACGCCTCCCCGGGAAGCCCCCTGGGTCCAACACGACCTTTGCCCTGCAGGCCGGCTCCTGACTCGGCCACTATGTCGTGACACCGAGGGAAGTAGCGAGACTGCGAGCGGTGTTTCAGTGAGCACCGGAATGAAGTCTCTGCTTCTGCTCGGCGTCGGCGTACTCATCACAGCTTCCAGCCCGGTGACGGCGCAACCTCGGACGTTCAATGCCGACGTGGCACCGATCCTCTACCGCCATTGCGTCGCGTGCCACCGGCCTGGCGATATCGCTCCGTTTTCACTGCTGACCTACGAAGACGCGGCTCCGCGTTCCGTTCTTATCGCGTCGGCCACCGCGGAGCACCGGATGCCACCGTGGAAGCCAGAGCTGAATTACGGCGACTTCCACGGCATTCGCGGCCTAACCGAGTCCGAGATTGCCACGCTCCAAGACTGGGCGACGGCCGGTGCGCCTCGCGGCGACGCTCCTCCGCCATCGCCACCACCCGCAGCCGCATCAGGTTGGCAACTGGGCGTGCCGGATCTTGTCCTCGAGATGCCCGCGCCCTTCACCATTGCAGCTGATGGCCCTGACATCTATCAGTGTTTCGTGTTGCCGCTCGACCTTGCCGAGGACGCGGTGCTGTCGGCTGTGGAGTTCCGACCAGGCAACCGCCGAGCCACCCATCATTCACTGTTCTTCATGGATGCGCGACGCATCGGACGATGGAGGGACGGGGGCAGCGAGGAGCCGGGGTATCGGTGCTTTGGCGGCGTGGGCGTCCTGCCGACCGCGATGGTTGGTGGGTGGACACCTGGCGCCACGCCCGCCAGACTGCCCGAAGGAGTTGGTCGGGTGCTGAAGAAAGGGTCGGATGTGGTTATCCAGAACCACTACCATCCGACCGGTCGCAGTGAGACGGATCAGTCGTCGGTCGCCTTGTATTTCTCGAAGACTCCCGTCCAGAAGACGGTCTTCGGTTTTCCGGTCGGGCAACCGGATCTCCTGATTCCGGCCGGAGCGAGGCGCCACCGCGTGGCGAGTTCGTTCGTGACGCCCATCGATCTTGAGGTCATTGGCCTCGCGCCGCACATGCATCTTCTGGGCAGCGAGATCCGGGTTGTCGCCACCCTGCCAGACGGATCTGTAACGCCGATGATTTGGATCAAACACTGGGATTTCAACTGGCAAGGCGAACACGTGTACACGACGCCACTTCGGCTTCCGAAGGGTACTCGGATCGACGTCGAGAGCTTCTACGACAACTCGGCCGACAATCCGCGTAATCCCAACCGCCCCCCGCAACCTGTCCGGTGGGGCGACAACTCGACGGACGAGATGAACGTCGTGCTCATCAGCTGTCAGACACCGAACCCAGGTGACGAGCTGACGGTCCTGTGGGATGTGGCCTTGCAGCAGCCGGCTTGGGTTAGCGTCGGTGTGGGCGGGGGGCGCCCGTGACGGACCTGCGTGGCAGGTCACTCTGAAGATCCCGTCCGAAGAGTCGGCTGCTGACGACGACGATACTAGTAGGGGTAACCTTCAAGCCTGGGCATCCCGGTTTTCCATTCCGGTAGGGGAGCGAAGGCATCGCGATTTGGCATGGTCACTGCCGGCAGACTCTGGGCGTCGAGTACCTGGTCCTCCGGGATGACGTCGTTGATATAGAGCAGAAACGCCGTCAGCGCGTAGACCTCATCGGCGGTGAGAGTTCCCTCTCTATTGAGCGGCATGCCACGATTGATGTAGTCCCAGACGACCGTCGCGTATGGCGCGCGGATCGGCAGTATTCGCCCCAAACTCCAGGGGTCGACACCTGGTTCCGCCTCGCGTTTGACCAATCTGGGAGCTCGGCCCTCTGTCCCTGTCGCCCCGTGGCACCCGGCACACGCTCTCTGCCGATAGACTAACGCGCCTTCTTTGGCGGTTCCGCGCCCCGGCGGGAGTTCCTCTCCCGTAGGACTGATAGAGATATCCCAGGCACGGATTTCTTCGTCGCTCGGGGTCCTTCCGACACCATACGTGGGCGACTGCGCCAGCACGGAGCCCCCCACCAGCACGATCAACACGAGGAGCTCAAGAAATCGCATTATGAACGCTCCCATCGCTCGCGACCCTCCACGGCTGAATCGAATTGTCCTGGCCTGGCACTCCGAACGTTCCGTCCGTTGGCCCGTTGAAGAACTCGGCAATCTGGCCTCTCGTCGGTTGAATCTGGCCGAGTTCGTCCGTGCAGCGGGAAAGGAGCTCGGTCTCTGTTCCGTCCCAGTTCCACTGGTATCTGAACCGGGTATGAGCCATGCGATGTGCCGTCCCCTGAATCTCGGCGTCCATCCAGCGCCGGCCGCCGTCTGTGGAGACCTCCACCCTGCGAATGGCGCCCCCTCCGGACCAGGCCAAGCCGCTGATTTCGTAGAAACCGCGGTCGGGTAGCTGTTGTCCCGCGGAAGGAAAGGTGATGACCGACTTCGGTCCGATCTGGTAGCCCAGCGCCACGCCGTCAGGGTCCTGACGAAGATGCCCGTAGTCGTTGTAGGTCATGTAATACCGGTCGACGACCTTGATTCGCCTGAGATACTTCGAGTTGAAGATTCCTTCGAAGCCGGGAACCAGTAGCCGCAGCGGAAAACCGTTCTGTGGACGAATCGCCTCGCCGTTCATGCCGTAGCAGACCAGACAGTCGTCCATGGCCTTCACCATCGGGATGCTCGACGCTCCCTTCACCTCCTCGGTCCCTTCGGCGACTATCCAGGGTGCGCCGCCTTTCACACCGGCCTCCTTGAGCAGGACGGAGAGGAGCACTCCGGTCCATTCGGCGCAACTGGTCATCCCGTGCGTTTCCTGAACGGTCTTGTGCTGGGGTCTCGAACGGTTCCCTGCGCACTCGATGAAATGAAGGCGAGTTACCGAAGGGAGACGCTTCAGGTCCTCCAGCGTGAAGGTGAGCGGACGGTCCACCATGCCATGGATCATCAGCCGATGCTCCCGGGGATCGATGTCCGGAACGAAGGAGCCGCGGGTGGTCCCCACGAAGTGGAGCGAGGATGGCGTGATCACCCCCACCGAATCTTGAAGCGGAGACGCCACGTGAAAAACCTTCCCAAAGGCATCGGGCGAAGGCCTACTGCCTGGTGGGTGTGCTATGCGGACTGAGGTCACGAAACGAGAGCGCTGGCCGTAGGCGACCAGTTCATCGCTGCCCTTGATGAACGTCTCGGACCCCGGGGGTCTGGCCGAGTGCCGGTTCTACCGCTCCTAGGGTCAAACCGCCGGTCACCGCGGCGCCCCCTTTTAGGAATTCCCTTCGATCAGGTCGTTTCGAACCCATGGGTCCCTCCTTCGCGGATGACGTTGGCCAGGGATGTTTCCCGGTGGGTCGAAGTATATGGCAATCTCGGGGTCCGATCGAGTCCAATCGGGGCGCGTGGCCCCACGCGGTGGCTGTCGTCCGGCAGGCGGTGCGAGAATGGTGACTTCAGGCGATCCTGGCGATTCGGTCAGGGTTGCAGCGACACTGAGCACGCCGTCGTCCCTCGCGCCAAGAAGGTTGCGAGCGTCGCGTGATACCGCTGCTTCGGTCAGCGTCGAGGGTATGGAGAAGGGCTGGGGAGATTGGTAGGCGGCCGGTCCGAATCCTGCTTCTTGGCCAGACTAGAGCGTTTTTCGAAAAGCTCTAGTACTCGATAGGCGGTTCATGGTACTCCTACGTGCAACGTCCTGTAGGAGGATCAATGCGCGCCTATTCGATGGATCTTCGCGAACGAGTGCTCCACGAGAGCGACGCGGGCATGCCGGCGGCCGCGGTCGCGAGCAAATACCGCGTCAGTGCCTCCTGGGTCCGGCGGCTCACACACCGGCGGCGGGAAACCGGCGAAGTCGCCCCGCGCCAGCAGCGTTACGGGCGGCATCCGGTGCTCGCGTCCCAGCTGCACACGCTCGCGGCCTTGATCCGCGAGCAACCGGACCGCACCCTCGCCGACCTACAGGTCGCCCTGGGTACGTCCGCCAGTCTGGCGACGATTTGGCGGGCCGTGAAACAGCTGGGCTTTACCGTAAAAAAAAACGGTACGCGCGTCCGAACACGATCGCCCCGACGTCGCGGCCGCCCGCGCGCAGTGGGCGACGACTGCCCCGACGCTCGACCCGACTCGCCTCGTCTTTCTGGATGAAAGCGGGGTCGCCACCAATCTCCTGCGGCGCTATGGGCGCAGCCTTCGCGGCCAGCGGGTCGCCGATCACGCGCCCCAGGGTCGGTGGGAGAGCAGTACCTTCATCGCCGCGCTGCGGGTGACGGGGCTCACCGCGCCGGGGGTCCTCGATGGCCCGATGGACGGGGCCAGCTTCCTCGCCTACGTCGAACAGATCCTCGTACCGACGTTGCAGCCCGGTGACATGGTGATTGCCGACAACCTCGCCGCGCACAAAGTCGACGGCGTGCGCCACGCTATTGAAGCGGCCGGCGCGACGCTGCGCTTCCTGCCGCCCTACAGTCCCGACTTCAACCCCATCGAGCTGAGCTTCGCCAAACTCAAAGCTATCGTCCGCCAAGCCCGCTGCCGCTCGCTCGACACGCTCTGGCCGCTCCTCGGTGCGTGTCTGTCGCGCTTCACCCCCACCGAATGCCGCACCTACGTCCATCATTGCGGCTACATGGCCGCCAAAGCGTCATGAAAAACGCTCTAGACGTGCGGGCGACATCGACCCAGACCGTGACGATGGTCCGTATTCATGGGCCATAGGTCGTCCCTGAGCACTGAAGCCACGCATCGGATGACCGATACAGATAGAGACTCCTCGGAACCATGCGACTCGGAGTTTTCTCGTTCAAGGGTCGGAATGGAGCAGTGTTTGTCGCCATCAAACGGGGCCGAGATGTCTACATAACTTCATGGGGCCGGCACAGCCGTGACCTCCGAAATGGGACAACCAAGCGAATGTGGCTACTGTGGACTGGACTTGCCCCGGTTTCGTGGACGGGTACGGACTTGGGTTTCAAGCACTCTGCGGCAGCTGTCTCCTCTCGTAGTTGATGGGTGAACGATAGCCGAGGGCCGAGTGGCGACGGTGCGGATTGTACCAGCCCTCCAGCCACTGGAAGATCGCCATCCGCGCTTCGGCCTGGCTGCGGAACCGTCGCCGGTTGAGCACTTCGCGCTCGAGCGTGGCGAAAAAGCTCTCGGCCATGGCATTGTCATACGCATCGCCGATGGAGCCCATGGAGGGCATCACGCCGGCGTCGCGGCATCGTTTGCCGAAGGCGTAGCTGGTGTACTGGCACCCGCGATCCGAGTGATGCACGACCGCCTCGGGCCGGCGTTGCGTCAACGCCATGTCGAGTGCGGCGAGCACGAGTTCAGTCCGGAGATGCGTCTCCATGGCCCAGCCAACGATGCGTCGCGACCAGACGTCGAGCACGATGGCGAGATAGAGGAAGCCGGCCCACGTCGGGACGTACGTGATGTCGGCCACCCAGAGACGATCCGGGCCCGCTGCAGTGAACTCCCGATCCACTTGATCCAGCGCCCGGTCAGCGGTGGGATCGCCGATCGTCGTGGTCATGAAGCGCCGCGGCCGCAGGCCCTGCAGGCGCGCTGCGCGCATCAGGCGGGCCACACGTTTCTTCCCGACCCGACGGTGGTGATCGTCGGCCAGCTCCGCGTGGATACTCGGCGCCCCGTACGCGCCGTCCGACCGCCGGTGGATCGCATGGATCAGGGCCGTGAGCCCGATGTCCTCCACGGCCCGTGCCGACGGCGGCCGCCCAGCCCACGCGTAGAAGCCGCTGGCGGAGACGCCCAGCAGCCGGCCCATGACCCGGACCGGATAGGTGGCCTGATTCGCTTTCATGAACCCGAAGATCGCTTCGTGTTCGGCGCGGTCTCCTGTGCGAACCAGGTCGCGGCTTTTGACAAGATCTCTCGCTCGAGCTTCAGCTGGCGATTCTCGCGGCGGAGCTGCGTCAGCTCGGCACGCTCGGTCGTCGTGAGGCCGTCGGTCCGCCGACCGGTATCGCGATCGGCTTGAGCCACCCAGTTGCTGATCGACTGGGCGGTCGGTTCAAACTCGTGAGCGAGATCTTCGGGAGTACGCCCGGCCCGGACCAACGCGACCATCTGTTCGCGAAACTCCGGCGGGTAGGGTTTCCTGGTGTTCGGCATCGTGGACTCCTTCTACCACAAGGGTTAGGTGTCCACGGAAGCGGGTCAGGCCCAGTAGTAGTACTTGGACAACGGCATCTCGACCGAAACAGGCCAGAAGCGCCAAGTACCGGAAGTGGATGAAACAGAACTATGAGAACCGGCGTGCCTGAAGTAGGAACTGGGGCAAGAACCCTGGTGAAGATGGAGTCGTGATCGAAGAAGGGATCATTCTGGCTGGAGGAGCGGACCGCTTGCACCCGCTCACCACGGCGGTCAGCAAGCAGTTGATTCCTGTCTATGAAGAGCCGATGGTCTACTATCCGTTGACTACGTTGATGCTCGCGGGCATTCGGGACGTGCTCGTCATCACAACCCCCAAGGACCTCTCACAGTTTGAGGCCTTGTTGGGTGACGGATCAGGTTGGGGTATCCGGATACGGTACGCGGAGCAACCCAAACCCGAAGGTCTGGCGCACGCGTTTCTTATAGGTGAGCGGTTCATTGATGGTGAAGCCTGTGCCCTTGTTCTCGGTGACAACATCTTCCACGGGATGCCCGACGCGCTGGCGGGAGCCGGGCGGCACGATTCGGGTGCGACGGTCTTCGGATACTTTGTGAAGAATCCGTCGGCGTTTGGTGCCGTGGAGTTTGACGCGGCCGGACACGTCGTGGGGATCGAGGAGAAGCCGGACCACGAAAAGTCCAACTAGGCCGTCACTGGACTCGACTTCTATGACCGAGACGTTGTGGCGCTTGCGAAACAATTGCAGCCTTCGAGACGCGGAGAGTTCGAGATCAGCGATCTGAATCGCCTCTACCTCGAACGCGAAGCCTTGCGCGTGGAGAAGCTAGGCCGTGGAATCGCCTGGTTGGACACGGGGGCGCCGGACGCGTTGTTGCAGGCGGCAAACTTCGTGCAGACGGTGGAGGCAAGGCAGGGACTGCAGGTGGCACGTTCGGAGGGAATTGCGTTCGGAGCTGGCTGGATCGATAGAATGCAGCTTGAGCGGATGGGCGAGGCCTTATCCAAGACTACGTACGGGCAATATCTGCTGCAGCTGCCAGCAGTGTGACGGTCAAGGCAGGATGAGGTCAGATCTCCAGTGAAGGTCAGCGGAACAGAGCTTCCGGGTGTTGTGTTGATCGAGCCGACGGTGTTCGATGACCCGCGCGGGCGGTTCTACGAGAGCTGGTCAGGATCTCGGTATGCTCAAGCGGGCATATCCGGGCCCTTCGTACAGGACAACCTCTCCAAGTCCAGTCATAGGACGTTGCGAGGCCTTCACCTGCAACATCCGAACGGGCAGGGTAAGTTGGTCCAGGTCTTGGTCGGTGAGGTGTTCGACGCGGCGGTCGACGTGCGAGTGGGTTCCCCGGCGTTCGGACGGTGGACCGGTGCCGTCCTGTCCGAGACCAACAGGCACCAGCTGTACATCCCGACCGGTTTTGCTCACGGCTTCTGCGTCTTATCCGCCTCGGCCCTCTTTGCTTACAAGTGCACCGAGTCCTATCATCCGGAGACGGAGATTACTGTCGCGTGGAACGATCCAGAGATCGGGATACGTTGGCCCCTGACGGATCCCGTCTTGAGTGAGAAGGATAGAGAGGGGAGGAGCCTAGCGGAGCTCAGGCAGAGGCTGCCGCGATATGGTCGGTCCGAAGAAGGCCCTTCAAGGACCTGACACCGCACCCGAACGGTGCTAGCGAGGATGAAGGCAAATCGAATGCCGGTTATTGTTATACAGGAGACAGCGCCCAGGCTACTAGTACGGTTTGACATCTGCCGCGTCGACCTCGACGCTCACAGCCTGGCTGATGAGATCCACCGACAGCACGAGTCTCGCCCGTGGGTCCTTTCTCGCCAAACGGCCGACGACCCCTTTTAGCGGGCCATGAACGACCTCGACAGTCATGCCTTCCTTGACCAGGGGACACGGGTCGTACTGGAGATCCGACTCGATTAGTTGACGGATGTTATCGATTTCGACGTCTGGGATTGGTGCCGGTTCGTGGTTGGACGACACGACATTCACGACGCCGCGTTGCTTAAGGACGGAAAGGCGGGAATCAGGTTCGAAGCGAGCGAAGCAGTAACCAGGGAACAGCGGCCAGTCGATCTTCTTCTTCCGATCCTTCCAGCGGTTCCACTTTGTGATCGTTGGAAGAAACGCTTCGATCTTCAGGTCATCGAGGGCCTGTCTGACCATCGCCTCGTGCCGCGAGCGGGTCCAGAGGGCGTACCAGTGATGCTCGGACATGGGGCCCACGCCGAAAGGGTCTAGAGCTCTACGCTCTTCCTGAACTCGGTGTCGAGTTCCTCCTTCGTGTTCTCGACCGATTCCTTGACGCTTCGAAACTCCTTGGCGGCCTTCGCGGCCGCACGTCCAAGTGTCGGAATCTGGTATGGGGCGAAGATCGCCAGAGCCACTGAGGCGATGATCGCGAGTTCCTGCAATCCGACGGGCCCCATGTCTTAGTTCTCCCTCGGATAGACTAATCAGATTTGTACCGCACCCGGTTCCCTGGACACACATTTGTGCTATGCCGCCTGGCGTAGCTCATACTCCTCGCGCGCCTCGATCGGCGTGTGATACCCAAGCTTCTCGAGACGCCAGGTCTGGTTGTACCGCTCCACGAAGTTGGCCACGGCGGCGCGGACGGCCTCGAGGTTCTGAAAGATTCGGCCGTGGATCGCTTGCTCCTTGAGCGTACGATTCCACCGCTCCGCCACCCCGTTTGTTTCCGGTTCCTCGACACAGCCGAAGCTGGGGTGGACCCCCCAATACCGGATCTGCTTGAGGAAGTGGTCTGACAGGTACTGACTACCGTGATCCATCC
>CBDCVL010000012.1:0-21211 GCA_965223015.1 Vicinamibacterales bacterium
GAATTTCGCGCGTTCGACCACCTCGAAACCGGCTACGGCGCGGTGCTCATCTTCCCCAGCGGGCTTGAACTGACACTGCATCCCGACACCGTCGATCCGTGCTGGCTCGCACCGACATCACCGACCCCGTCGCACTCGCCATCGTCGAATCGATCCGGCAGTCAGCCGAAGAAGAACGTTCAGCGGCCGGAGGACCGACACCAAAAGGCGAATACTCGCTCAGGGCGCCATTCCCAACCACGCCGCTTGATTTTGGCGACGGGAGTTTCGCCGCGCTGGAAGGCGCCGGCACCCTGACACTCCAGAACCAGGGGCGACGGCTCACCCTCACGCTGCCCCCCGTAGACGCGATTTGGTTGATCGCCTCCTTGTCGACCGCACAGCCCAACCACCAGCCGTCCATCTACGTTGTCGCTGCGGTCCAGCAGTATGTCGTCATCGCCTGGCGCGACGGAGCAGAAATCGATCGCGTCGTGAATCCGGGCCCGGGCGCCGCCGCACTCCACGCTCTCTACGACGCGGTCGCCGCCTCCGTCACGAACTAATCGTTCGCCGTTCGCGATCGGCGCCATTCCCACTTGGGAGTCCTGCACGTGACTCGGGTGGTCGGCACGCGTCTTGGATGCTGGTCGCCGAAGCTCCGCAGCGCGCTTGAGCGCGTCCGTCACAGCCCCCTGCCGGCGGAGATTGACCGGCCTTGTAGACCCTGACTATGATGCTGCCGTCTCGTCTGGGCTGCACCTTAAGCCTGAAGACTCCCAATATGAGAAGTATCGGTTTTCATCAGGCTGCTAAGAACGCTCTGAACAAGGCAGGGATGTGGGCTGGTTACGATCGGGGCAGCGATCGCCGAAGGGAGCGCCTCGATGCAGGAACCGACGTTTGGCAGCCTGGAGTTTGCGCACAAGAAGCGGAAGACCCGGCGTGAGCGGTTCCTGGAGCGGCTCGAGTCGCTGGCGCCCTGGGCCGCGCTGGAGGCGCGCGTCGAACCGGTCTATCCCAAGCCGGGGCGCGGACGGCGGCCCTACCCGCTGGCCGTGATGCTGCGCGTTCACTGCGTGCAGCTCTGCTACAACCTCAGCGACCCGGCGCTCGAGGACTTGCTCTACGAGGCCGAGTCGGTACGCCGCTTCTGCGGACTCAACCTCAGTGGGCCGATCCCTGACGAGTCGACGATCCTGCACTTTCGTCATCTCTTGGAGCGGCATCAGCTGGGCGAGGCGCTGCTGCAGACGATCAACGCGCACCTGGCAGGCCAGGGACTGCGGCTGCAGGCCGGCACGATCGTGGATGCGAGCATCATCGCGGCGCCGTCCTCGACCAAGAACCAGCGTCGCCAGCGCGACCCGGAGATGCATCAGACCAAGAAGGGCAACCAGTGGCACTTCGGGATGAAGCTGCATATCGGGGTGGACGCGGACCTGGGCCTGACCCACAGCCTGAGCACGACCGCGGCGAACAGCGCCGATGTGACCGAGGCGCATCGGCTCTTGCACGGCGGCGAACGAGCGGCCTGGGGCGACGCCGGCTACCAGGGCGCGGAGCGGCGCCCCGAACTGGCCGACTCGGCGGTCGAGTGGCGGGTCGCGATGCGTCCCGGCCGCAGGCGCATGCTGCCGCCGGACAGCCCACTCGCCCAGCGCGAGCGTGAGCGGGCTTCGCTGCGGGCCAAGGTCGAGCATCCCTTCCTCTACATCAAACGGCGCTTCGGCTACGACAAAGTGCGCTATCGCGGCCTGGCCAAGAATCACCAGCGGCTGGCGCTGTTGCTCGGCTTCGCCAATCTGCTGATCGCCGAGTCGCAACTGGCCTGAACCGGGGCGGACTGCGCCCTTCGCCCGGTTCGGCCCCACACATGCGGCCAACCGGACCCTCAGCACCGCCCCAACCCATCGCCCCGCTCGCCCACTCACCGCATCGACGCCACCGCCCGCGCCCAGTCAGCACGAAGTCCGACCCATAGCCTCTTGTTCAGAGCGTTCCTAAGCGCCGTTCCCCGTCGAAACGAGTAGCACCCGTGAGCATCGCGAAATATGTCGCCATAGCGGCTGTGCTGGTGTTGTCCGTGATTTCGCTGGCCTGCGGCTCTGGGTCCGACTCAGGAGAGACACCCACATCCAGCGGCGTCTCAGCAGCGCAGTCCAATCCCGCCGGCGCCCCGAAGGGGAAGGTCTCAGCGAATAACGACACCGAAGAGGAACTGGAAGCGGCGTTCGAGGCCGCGGGCATCGCGAACGCAGAGGAGTGGGCGCACGAGATCGAAGAATACCGTCCCTACCCGGTCGACGACACCGACTTCTCCGTGCACGCCGAACGACTGAATACGTGCCGCGGGGAACTTGGGATGCCAGGCTGAGAGCTTCCAGCATGCTGCGGCGGCGCGGCGGCCAAGCTGCGAGGTCCACTTGGCTGAGGGTTCCGTGGCGTGGTGTGCAATTCGTCCCGGGTGCCGGGCGAGGCCGTTCTCGCCGCGCAACTCGACCAGGCGCGCCAACTGATTGCGCTACCCCGCACAGTCAGTTCTGACGGGCCAACACCGCATACGAACCCGATCCTGAACAGTCAGGATCCGCGACCCCAAAACGGCCAACCCGACACGGGCCCGTTCACATTCCCCCAGCAATGTGAACAGTCCCGAGGAAACGTCGCATCGCCTTCCGCCCTGGTCATCGATGTTCCATCATGGTTCCGATCGCGAACACCGCCGTCTCTGGCCGGAGACGAGGTGGGGCTGGAGGAAGCCGTGACAGAGCAGTTCTTCGAGGCGCCAGTCCTGAACTCGCCCTACCAGTACTCATCGCGGCATTGGGAGCTCGACGAGAACAACCAGCCAACCAACCACATCGTTGAGCAGCGACGTGCGGCGTCGTACATCACGCCGATCGCCAAGCCAAAGAAGCAGGTGGGACAGCCGCAGCAGGCGCCGTTGGTCATGGACGAAGGCAAGGGTCTGTCTTCTGAGGACCAGCAATACGACACGACCTCGACGATCAACCTTGTGCGACGACATGTCGACCGCTGGCGGCATTTGCCGCAGGAGCAGTGGCGCGTCACTCCTGAGACGGCGCGGCTGCTGAACCATTGGCGGCGCCATCAGTTCAGCGGCCTGCGGCCATTCTTCTGCCAGGTCGAGGCGGTCGAGACCGTGATCTGGCTAACCGAGGTCGCGCCCGCGATGGGCCGTGAGCAGCAGCAGATTCTCGACCGGCTCGCCGCTGCGAGCGATCAGGCCAATCCGGGCTTGGAACGCTTGGCGCTCAAGCTCGCGACCGGCGCCGGCAAGACGACCGTCATGGCGATGCTGATCGCCTGGCAGACCGTCAACGCCGTCAGACGGCCCAACAGCCGCAACTTCACCCGTGGATTCCTTGTCGTCACGCCGGGCATCACGATCCGCGACCGCCTGCGCGTGCTCCTGCCCAACGACCCCGACAGCTACTACCAGAGCCGCGAGCTCGTGCCCAGCGACATGCTGCCCGACCTCGACCGTGCCAAGATCATCATTACCAACTATCACCCGTTCAAGCTTCGCGAGACGCTCCAGCTGGCCAAAGGCAGCCGCGCGTTGCTGCAGGGCCGCGGCCCCGCGATTCACTCGACCGAGTCTGAGGGCCAGATGCTCCAGCGCGTGATGCCCGAGCTGATGGGCATCAAGAACATCCTCGCACTCAACGACGAAGGTCATCACTGCTACCGCCGCAAGCCCGGCCAGGCGGTTGCCTCCCGCGTGGTCTCATGTCTGCGGGGCGTCGCCGCGCCACACGTAGGGAACTCCTGCACTCGGGTCTCCGCGCGGCTCGCTGCATTCGTGAGCCCCGAAGTCGCGGGACTCCGCGATCGGCGCAGTCGGTGATGAACGATCGTATGGAGGCCTCCCACTTCACCGCTGACACACTTGACGATCTACTGCGATCGGTGTTCAAGCAGATACTGGCGGCCGGCGGCGACATAAGGCCCACCAAGGGGTCTGCTAAGGAGCTGGCGGGCGTCCTGCTCGAACTCAGCAATCCTCGGGCACGCCTCAGCCACACGGAGACAAGAGGTAAGCCGTTCAGCTGTTTGGGCGAGCTCTTGTGGTACTTGGCCGGAAGTAATGATGTATCGTTTATCACGTATTACATCGAGAAGTACTCTGAGTTCGCAGACGGACCGAGGGTGCTGGGCGGGTACGGGCCACGGCTATTCAACTCGGAGGAACGATCAAGCCAGTTTCACACCGTGGCTGCGCTTCTCACGAACAAACGTGATTCGCGGCGGGCGGTGGTTCAGCTGTTTGATGCTCAAGACATCCGCCTGGAGCACAACAGTGTGCCCTGCACCTGCTCTCTCCAGTTCATGATTCGAGACGACCGACTTCATCTCCTCACTCACATGCGATCGAATGATGCGTTCATTGGGCTGCCGCACGATGTGTTCTGTTTCACAATGCTTCAAGAGATCATGGCGCGCGTCCTTTCTGTCGAACTCGGCACGTATATACACATGGTTGGAAGCCTACACCTTTACAGTAAGGACATCGAGAAGGCCGAGGATTTTCTGGGCGAAGGATTCCAATCGACGAAGCGTCCGATGCCAGATATGCCGAACGGCGACCCGTGGGACGCGATATCAACGGTCCTGCAGACCGAATCCGCAATCCGAACGGGCCAGGCAGTCGACGAGACGTCGCTAAGCGGCCTCGCTCCCTACTGGATGGATCTGGTCCGCCTTCTGCAGGTGTTCGGCGGGGCGAAGCGAAAGGATGTGAACGATATCTCGACCTTGATGGAGCAAATGTCATCCGACGTCTACGACGCTTACATCAGTGACAGATTGCGGCGCGCATCTGGAACATAAGAATTGCATCTGGATTGGTTCTTGTATGGTAGCATCTGCGGCGAAAGGCCCAACGGGCGTTCGCCTGTGGATCGCGCAGGCACGTTCCGTGTGTCTCTGAGCGGCGACCAAGCTGCCACGATCCAAGGGTGAGGCCATTGTGCGAAGACGTGACCCACAGCTTGCTCGGAAGCTCGACGCGGGGCTAGCGACGTTCGACAGATACAGGCCATTGCCCGGAATCAGGGAGATGCCGCAACGGGACACATTCCTGGAGCAGCTCGTTGAGAGCGTTCGTCGCGCTGACTACCCGGCGGTTGTGCGCGAACGAGGAGTCAGTCCCGCGCGTGCGGATCCCGACTCTAATCGATTTGATCCTTTGAAGGCCGCGGTACACTTTCAAGCGGCCGGACAAATTGACGAAGCGTTCTGGATGGTGTTTCTATACGTGCATTTCGGGAAGCATCGCAGAGGTGGTTGGCGGTACCCACGCGAAGTCTATGGTCGTCTTGGCTCTCGGGACAGGTGGGATTGGGCCGCAATCAGCGCTGATCCTGTGGGATTTCGCGCATGGCTGCACGCGCACCAAGCCGACCTGAAGAGGCCCGGTGTGCCGGGGGGCTTTGGCAATCACCGGAAACGCGAGAGCTTGGGCGCGTGGAGCGGCCGGGGCACAGGAGCGGCAGTCCATTCATATGTGGCATGGGTGGCACCGCCGCGGACACATACTGACCTGATCGAGGAGGCTTGCGAATCAGCAGGCGATGATCCCCGACGTGCCTTTGATGAACTCTATCGGTCGATGGACATGATTGTCAGCTTTGGACGGCTTGCCCGATTCGACTATCTGGCGATGGTTGGCAAGTTGCAGCTAGCTTCTATCGAGCCGGGATCGACGTACATGGCAGGCGCAACGGGGCCACGTTGCGGAGCGCAGCTCTTGTTCGGGATCGACGCCAAGCCGAAGGATTTCGACGGGTGGTTGCTCGAGCTCGATGACGTGTTACACGTCGGTATGCAGGTTCTCGAAGATGCGCTCTGCAACTGGCAGAAGAGCCCCAGGGAGTTTGAACCCTTTCGCGCCTGAGCCGGACTCAGTCCGACCACGCGAATCGCCGCTTGAGCGCGTTCATCTGGCTGTGTTCGATTCGTCCGGCGTGCTGGAGTTGTCCGACGATGATCCCAGGCGATACTCCCACACGTTGCGCAAACCGAATCACCGCGCGGTGATTGAGGGGCAGCTGCGAAAGCTCACGCCGCAAGTCCGCAGGCACCAGCGTGTGGGCCGCGAATCGATTGGCTTCCTCTTCCTCCTTTGAGTGGGGCGCATCACGTGCTTCGAGAATCCACGAGCGCGTCTGTCGCGCAGCGTCGGGCGGCCGGAGGGTCGTTCCATGCAGTAGCAGGTGCCCGGATTCGTGGAAGAACGTGAACCAGAAGTGATCGTCCGTCAAGTAGCGGAAGCTCAGTTGCAGTACGGCCTTGTCGCGCGAAATGAACCTGACCGCTCCGCTTGCTCTACATCCGCTCGGCGCGCGCACGACGACCACGGCGACGCCGTCTGCCGCGCACGCCGTCTGTAGTCGCGGAATGAAACGGTCCGGGTCCTTTTCGCGGGTCAGGCCTCGAATGTGATCAAGGGTCCGCGCGAACCGGGTGGGATTCCACGGACCGCATTCGATGCCTCGCGCTTCAATCTCACCCTGCCTCAGCCACGTGGCGACAGACCCGGCTACCGATGCGAACGAGGAGGAAGTCCTGAACGCGGCCACTTCCTGCAGGCTCGCGTACGTCCTGCGCCATCCCAGCACGCTCAGTTCATCGAAGAACCCCAGGCAAGCATCAACTTCCTCGTCCGGCTGGGGCGCCGGCCCGAGCCACCCGAAGTTAATCATGTCCCGTAGTGGGAGTTCGCCCAACCATTCGCGCCCTGCTGCGTCAAGCCGGCCAATATCCTCGCGATAGCTGAACTCCCGCGCCAACCAGAATCGCACAGACGCTCCGAGTGCCTCACTGAGGCGTCGCGCGACCGTGTCAGAGATGTGCGTGCGACCTGCAATCAGGTTGTCTTTCTCACCGGGCGTGAAGCCGATGAGATCTGCGAAGTCGGTCGACGAGATGTCTCGCTCTTGGAGAATGTCGCCGATGGTGTCGCCCGGGGCAGACGCCCAATCCGGTGAAAATCGTTCGCCGTCATTCATCGCCGATCCCTATCTGGACAATCCTGAGCCGACTCACCTTCGCCCAGTTAACCCTCCCTGCGAGCGTTAAACGAGGCTTCCGGTGATTTGCCGCGAGGGTGATCGTGTGTTTGCGGGGGAGATCCAAGACGATATGTTGCGCGTTCGCCACATCGATGAGCCGCAGCTTACCGACCGGCAGGTCCGCGATCGATGTCGCGGCACTGAGGTCGGCCAACCGGTGCTTCAGGGCCTCTGCCACAATTGGCCCCAATTCCCGCGTGGCGTCCGTCTCGCTCTCACAGATGGAGCGAAGGCGGACCGATTCGAATGCAAGTTCCAAGCGGCACCTTATGCAGCGGGTGCAATCTAGCGGCCGTGGCGCGCTATGCCGAACATGTGTACGCCCGCGAGACGGCCGAGGCGGGCTTCGACGTGCTCGTCGCCTGCGCCTTCAACTACGAGGCGCACACCACCGAGTTCAGCAAGCTGGGCAAAATCCCCGTGCTCAAGGCGCGGATCAATCCCGACCTGCACATGGCCGGCGAGCTCAAGAACACCGGCGCGGGCAACCTCTTCGTCATCTTCGGCGAGCCCGATATCGACATCTTCCCGGCAGAGTCCGACGATGCCCAGCCCGGCCAGCTCCAGGTGCGAGTCAACGGCGTCGATGTCTTCGATCCGTCGCGTGGCGAGGTCCGCAGCGACGGTCCCGACGGGATCGCCTGCTGGTTCATCGACTCCGACTACAACGGCGAGAGCTTCTTCGTCCGCCACGCCTACTTCCTCGGGGCCAACGACCCCTACAAGTCGCTCCGGACCACGCTCAAGGCCGAGATCGACGAGGAGGCCTGGTCGACGCTGCACAGCGCCATCTCGCGCCCGTTCGACCCGCCGCCCTCGGGCCGGATCGCGGTCAAGGTGATCAACCACCTCGGCGACGAGGTGATGAAGGTCTTCCGCCCCGACCAGGCGGTGTGATGGACGTCCGGATCGCCGATACGTTCACGACCAGCCTCGCCAGGCTCACCGCCGACGAGCAAAAGCAGACGAAGACCACGGCGTTCGATCTGCAGCTCGACCCGTCGAATCCCGGCATCCGCATGCACCGGATCGAGCGAACCCGGGACAAGAATTTCTGGTCGGCCAGGATCAGCAGAGAGCTGCGGCTGATCCTGCATCGCACCGCATCGAGCCTCTTGCTCTGCTACGTCAATCATCACGACGAGGCATACCGCTGGGCCGAGCGCCGCATCCTCGAACGACATCCCAAAACCGGCGCCGCGCAGCTCGTCGAAGTCCGCGAAACCGTCCGCGAGATCGAGATTCCGCGCTACGTCGAGGTCGAACAGAAGGTCCCACCCGCGCCGAAGAAGCTGCTGTTTGAGCACCTCGCCGAAGATGAGTTGCTCTCCTACGGCGTGCCCGTCGAGTGGCTCGCGGACGTCAGGGCCGCCGACGAGGCGAAGCTCTATGAGCTCGCCGACCACCTTCCAAGCGAAGCATCGGAAGCGCTCCTGGAACTGGCCACCGGCGGCAAGCCCACGCCGTCCGTGCAGTCAACCGAGGACGACGACCCGTTCCAGCATCCCGACGCGCAACGCCGCTTCCGCGTGATGACAAACGTAGAAGAGCTGGCCCGCGCGCTCGACTATCCGTGGGAGCGGTGGACGGTCTTCCTGCACCCCGCACAGCAAGCGGTCGTCGAGCGGCACTTCAACGGCCCGGCGCGCGTCTCCGGCTCGGCCGGCACCGGCAAGACGGTGGTCGCGCTGCACCGAGCCGCGCACCTCGCGAGGACCAATCCCGATGCGCGAGTGCTGCTCACGACATTCAGCGATACCCTCGCGAGCGCTCTCAAGATCAAGCTGAACCGTCTCACTGAGGGCGAACTACGGGTCGCGGCGCGAATCGCCATCAACACCATCGACAGCGTCGCCGCCGAGCTGTACCAGCACGCCTTCGGCCCGCCGAGCATGGCCGATGACGAAACGGTCCGAGTACTGATTCGCGAAGCCACCGAGACCGGGCCGTCGCACCGCTTCAGCGATCGATTCCTGGAATCGGAGTGGCACGACGTCGTCGACGCCTGGCAGCTCGACTCGTGGGAGTCCTATCGCGATGTCGCAAGGTTGGGTCGCAAAACGCGCCTCGGCGAGAACCAGCGCGCCATCCTCTGGTCGATCTTCGAACGGGTGCGGGTGCGCTTGGCTGCCGAAGGCCTGGTTACACAGCCTGAACTGTTCACGCGAGTCGCCGAACACGCCTCGACAGGTGGCGAGACTCCGTTCGATTTCGTCATCGTCGACGAGAGCCAGGACATCAGCGTGCCGCAGCTCCGCTTCCTCGCCGCGCTGCGAGGCGGTGAAGCCAACGGCCTGTTCTTCGCCAGCGACCTCGGTCAGCGCATCTTCCAGACGCCGTTCTCCTGGCGCTCGCTGGGCGTCGATGTCCGGGGCCGTTCCAGCACGCTGCGAATCAACTACCGCACGTCCCACCAAATCCGCCGCCAGGCCGACCGATTGCTGCCTCCCGAGATGAGCGACGTTGACGGCAACTCCGAGGTCCGTCAAGGCACCGTGTCGGCGTTCAACGGTCGGGAGCCGACCATTCGCATCTTCGATTCGACGGAAGCAGAGACCACCTCCGTCGCGGAGTGGCTAACAGAGATGCAACGCGGAGGAATCGTGGCGAACGAAATCGGCATCTTCGTCCGCGCGACCGAACAGATCGACCGGGCCGCCAGAGCCGCAAGGGCGGCCGGCCTGAAGTCCGCACGGATTGAACAGAGCGTGGAACTCCCCGACCAACACGTCGGCATCGGCACGATGCACGCCGCCAAGGGATTGGAGTTCCGAGCCGTCGCGGTGATCGCCTGCGACGACGACGTGATCCCGCTGGAGTCGCGGCTGACGGAGATCGCCGACGAGTCCGACCTTGAGGATGTCTACAACACTGAGCGACACCTGCTGTACGTCGCCTGCACACGCGCCCGCGACCACCTACTAGTGACGGCCGTAACGCCGGGCTCGGAGTTCCTGGAGGATCTATCGCCGCGAACCGATGCGCAGCCCGGCGTCTGAACACCCCGCAACAGCGTTCATCAGACGTCCCGCCTCGGGACCTAGCTTCCGCCTCTAGCCGGCACTCGGCACCGCAGGCGTGGTGATCCCGACGGGCGTTCGCTTCGCTATCAGTACTTCGCCAGCCGGGACGCCCTCGGCGAAGCGGTTGCGGAAGGCATGACTGAGAAACTGCGGCGCCTCGAGGAAGAAGGCGGCCCAGGTGCCGTCGCGGTAGTGATACAGCGCATCGACGCCAAGACTCCGGGCGCAGTCGAGCAACGCTCCCACGCTGCCGCCCACGAACTGGACCGGGTTGAAGCGCGTCTCGCTCAGGCCGCTCAGACAGTGGCTGATACCGACCCGGTACACCAGCATGCGGATTCCATCTGCGGAGGTCACCGTGATCGTGATGTCCTGACTATCGATCAGCGCCGCCTGGTGACCATTCTCAGGGTCGCTATCTGCGTCGGCTGGCAAGATCTCGACCGTGGCCTTGTCATGAGCCGCTTCGGCCTCCACCGTGGTCTGGGATAGGCCGGCCTCGAAGACGGCCGCATACTCCGTCTGCCCGGCCGGGAACTCGCCGAGTTCGACCCCCGTCAAGCTCAGCGAAGCGAGATGTGCATCGATCGCGTCGGGCAGATTGTAGGTGTAGACGTGATCGTCCTGTTCGTCGGCGATGAAGATCACGTCACCGTCGGACCAAATCCCGCGCGGGGCGCCGTTGCCTGCCTTGAGCAGCGATCGGAAGGTGAACCCCTGATCCTCATAGCGATTGAGCGCCTCGCCCTCGATGCGGTAAGCGAAGATCCGCTTGGCGCCGTCGTCGGAGACCCAGACGGTGAAGCCGTCGGACCAGATCCCGCGAGGACTCTTGTTGAGCTTGTCCAACGCATGCTCAGCGAGCAACCGGCCCGATTCGAGATCGTAAACAAACAATGCGTCCTTGACGCTGTCGAGGACGAGGACCAGCTCATTGTCGGACCAGATCCCGCGCGGGTCGCGGTTGCGCTCATCGAGTACGACGTCGCGCTCCTCGGCACGCTCGCCGGTTGAGAGCTGGTAGGCGAAGAGCTTGTCCTGGCCGCTATCGGCGATCCAGACGTGCTCACTGTTGGACCAGATGCCGTGCGAGAAGCGGTTACGCGGCTCGAGTTCGAACTCATGCTGCTCAATACGCTCGCCACTGTTGAGGTTGTAGGCGAAGAGGAAGTCCGAGCCAGTCGCCGAGTTCTCCAGGACCCAGAGTACCGCGCCGTTCGCCCACAGCCCCGTCGGCAGGTCGTTGTCGCTGCGCAGCGACTCGATGTCGCGCGTCACGTTCCAGTCAAACTCCACGTCAGAGGGGATCGGAATCGGAGGCGGTCCACCACCGCCCCCTCCGCCACCCCCGCCGGTGGTTGTCGTTGGCCGCGTCACTTGCTCGACCACCTTGATGGTGACATCCACACTCGCCCTGCTGTTGAACTGGCCCTGCTGGTCGTCGGCGGTCACGATGACGCCGTAGGAGTCGACCATGGGATCAATCGTGGCCCCTGCTTGACGGCGATCTGGCCGCTACGCTCGACGATCTCAAACTCCGAGGAGAACGAGAGCGTGTACCTGGGCGTGTCGCCATCAACGTCGGTCGCGGTCACGGGCTTGCCACGTTGTCGCCGGCTTCGGAAGCCTTGGCGACTTCGAGTTCCACCGGAGCAGGGGAGAACTCAGGCGCGTCGTTGACCGGCGTCACGATAACGACCACGGTGGCTGTCGCTCGGTGGGTTCCATCGGTGATCCGATACGTGAAACTGTCCTGGCCGTTGAAGTTGGTATTCGGGCCGTGGAGGATGATGCCGATTGGTTCAACCACCAAGCCGGCATTGCGTGTTGTGGTCGGTGCCGTCACCGACAGATCAGCGGACTCCGGGTCGCTGTCATTGGTGAGCACGTGGATGGCCGCCGGCGTGGCTTCGCGAGTCGTGATCGAGTCACCCTCGGCCACCGGCGGCTCGTTCACGTCCTCGATCGTGATGGTGACCCGCTGCGTCACGGCTGGATTGAATGGGTCAGAGACCGAAACAGTTACCTCGTAGGTCTCCCTTAACTCACGGTCAAGGTCGGCGGCCGAGCCCACTCGCAGCTGACCGGAGGTCCTGACAATCTCAAACCGATTTCCGTGAGTGGTGTCGACGCTGTAGACGAGTCCGTCCCTCTCCGGATCGGTGGGTGTCACAGCGGCGCCGATGGCGGTCCTGTGACGGGAGTTCTCGTCGACGCTGCGCCGGCCGGTTTCATCGGGCGAGAACGCCGGTGGACCGTTGTTCACTGGAGCGGCCAGAACGGACCTACTGGTGGTCGCGGTCAGCGTTCGGTCAGTCAGGTGGGGGTCGTCATAGGTGACGGTGACACGCAGGTAATACCCGACATCACCATTGACGGGCGCATAGTCCGCAATGGCTCCACCGCTAATGTCGCTCCAACTGCTCCGATTCTGCGATCGTTGTCACTGCCACCGCTTGTTGACGACCCGATCCGGCTCTGTCAACGTGGCAGTCAGACAAACGTCTTCAACCGGCTGGTCGGACGAGAGGGCCAGGGTCTCGCGTTCATCGATATCAGTGATATTGAGCGTGACTGGCAAGGGTCGCGTGAGGCTGCCGTCGGATGCCTGGATGGTGACCGATTAGCTGGGGCGATCCTCATGGTTCGGCGGCGACTTGAACCGCAAGCTACCGCCTACCAGCGTGAATGTGCCCTGATCGGAAACGGGCAGCGACCAGATGACGTTGCCACCCTCCGGATCGGTGGCGGTATACCTCTCGACAACGCCAGTGCACCCCTCGGGATAGTCAATGCTGGTCCGGCCGGTGATCTCGGGCGCTTCCGGAACGTTCTCTACGTGAACGGTGACTTCGAAGCGGCCATTCAACTTAGTGTCTGAGGCCTCGACGAAGATATCATACTTGTTGTCGCGATCGCCGTGGGCGCCGGCATCGTAATCGGGAAGGCTCTTGAAGCTCAGCTCCCCGAACTCATCGATCTCGAAGTCGTCATCATCGGGACCTGACAAGGACCACGAAGTGGTGTCATTCTCGGGGTCCCTCGCGGCATAGCGAGTGGAGAGGCGGCCACGGGTCTCCGTTAAGAGTTGGTTCTCGTCCAGCACGAACTCGTCGGTTCCCGACACGACCGGCGCTTCGTTGACGTCTTCCACGGTGACGGTCACGTCGTACCTGCCCTCGAGTGAGCCTGCCTTCGCGACCAACGTCACGTCGTAGTCGTTATTCCCGCCAGCGTCTGCGCGGGCTTCGAAGTTGGGCGGATCGATGAACTCCAGGACGCCATCCGTGACTTCGAACTTGGAGCTGTCGATTCCTTCGAGATCCCAATCGGTTACCTGCTCCCGCTCGGGATCAGAGGCTGTGTACCTGGCGATGCGGGAGTCGGAGTTCTCTTTGAAGGTGGGAGTCTCGGGTCCGGAGATCGTGGGTGGTTCATCGACATCGTTCGCTTCCACGGTCACCGTGACGGTGTCGTCGACCACCGTGTCCGCGACGCCTGTGCTGTCCTTCAGGTCGCTGACCCGGACGGTGACTCGATAGCTGGACCGGTCCTCGTGATTGAGCGCCGACTCCGTCCGGAGACGGCCGCTGAACTCGTCGATGTCGAAGAAATCGCTCCCGCTCCCGAGGCTGTAGGTGAGCGTGTCAGAATCATCGTCCCTGGCTGAGACTGGGTCTCCAAAGCCCATGTCCCCTGCGGTGTTCTCATCGACACCACGGGTGTAATCGGCCCCCGACGGGAACTCGGGCTGGCTGTTGCCCATCACCGGCGTCCCAGTCGCGGTTGACGACCAGTCCCCTTCGCCCCCGTCGTTGACGGCACGCACCTGCACGTCGTACTGTTCGCCGTTCGTCAGACTGCGAATCAGGTAGCGCAGGTCGCCGCCACCGTCCTTCCATGCCTCATCGACCTCAGTCCAATTGTTGGGGTCAACCTTGTCGGTTGCGTCGCTCTCGATGCGACGGACATCGTAGGAGGAGGCCGTCCCGCCCGACGAACTCGGCTCTTGCCAACTGACGACGAGCGCCGCGTTGCGTGCGGCGAGGCTGATGTTGCGCGGCACAGACGGCACGAGGTCGAGCGTGGTCGCCTTCAACACCTCCGACCACTGACCGGGGCCCGCATCGTTCTGCGCCCCGACCTGGATCTCGTATTCGACCAGGCCGCCCAAGTCTTCCAACGAATGTTCCAGGACGCCGTCCTTGCCAAGCTCCTCGACCCTTGTCCAACGGGCGTCCCTCTTGTCCGTCGCATCGGCACGGATGTAGCGGAGGTCGTATGAGCCGACCGCCGACAGGGTCTCCCCCATCACAGTGGCGGGCGCCTCCCAGAACACATCAAGGCTGGCAGATCCGGGCGTTGCCGAGACTATCTTCGGCTGCCGAGGCGTGAACCCATGGCCGTAGACCTTGATGTCCCACGCGTGCAGCGTTCCGGTGTCGCCCCGGACGTAGTCGCTGACCCGCAACTTCCACTCCCCGGCTGAGCTCTCGCCGAGATGCGCCGCCGAGCCGAAGCGGAAGAAGCCATTGACGGGATTCGCCACGTAGACATCTCGGGGGATGGACAGCCACGACTTCTTGCCCGAGGGCGACTCCAGCTCCACGAGCAGGTCTCCGGAATAGGTGTGTTCGAAGTTGATGTTGATCTCAACGAACTCGATGAAATCAACGAAGTGATCGACGCTCAGCGTGCTCACAACCGCCCTCCCGGAGGTCCCGGTTCGCGATGTATCCAGAATCGCCTGCGGCTGATCCGCGGAGGTCCCGGCCACGTCTCGCTGCGTGGGCACGACCGTCCAGGTCTCGGCCGCTGCCACGGCTGCGCCCGCATCGACCATGCCAAAGCCGTACTCGTGGTTGAAGAAGTACCGCTCGGTCGTGGGGCCGTACTTGAGCCCCCCCTCGCGCCAACCGCTGTTCAGCAGATCGTTCTTCCGCGCCGTGTTCGCGAGGATCAGCTTGACATCGCGCCAGCTGAGGGTCGGTTCCGTGCCTCGATCGGCGGCTCGGATCAGAACGGCGACGCCGGAGACAATCGGCGCCGACGCCGAGGTGCCACCGAAGTTAGTTCGGTACCGGTCTTCGACATCTCCCGTGGTGATGGCGGGCAGCTCCGGGATCGTTCGCGGATGGTTGGACGGCGCGCACACCCACAGGTTGGATCCCCGCTCCGAATACCAGCTCCGCTGGTCGGCAAAGTTGCCTGCGCACACGGCGGTGACAGCCTAGAACTTGGCGATCTCGCTCAGATTGCTGTAATCGCCGAGGCCGTCTCCATTGCCCGCGGAGAAGACGTAGAAGACGCCGTTGCCATCATATCCCTCATCGATTCCGGTCTCGACGGCACCCGTCCAACCCGCCGGCGCGCGCTTCAACTGACGGGTATTGATCACGCTCCAGCTATTATTGGCAACAGCCGTATCGGCAATCACCATACCGGGGGCCTTCGGATTCATGGCCTTCGCCAGGTTGTCGGAACTGAACGCGCCTGCGAGCAAGTTGTATCCGTATATCTTCGCCCGGGGTGCTACGCCGCGAACGCCGAGCAAGTTGTCGCGCGCCGCGATGATGCTTGCCACCGCAGTCCCGTGCGTGTTGACCGGGTTGTAGATGCTGCTACGCCACAGGTGGTAGTTACGGTGTTCCCAGTTCATCACGTTATCGGTCAGATCCTCGTGTGTGAAGTCAAGCCCGTCGTCGATCACCGCCACCTGAATGTCATACCCCATGGTCGCCGGCCTGGTCGCGTCCCAGAGTTCCTGGACGTTGATGTCCTGCTCTGCGCCGTCGGCGAACTGGCCGGTGTTGTTGAGATGCCACTGGCATCCGTACTATGGGTCACTGATGGTCGTCGTCAGTGTTGTCGTGCAGGTGTCAACCACGTCGGCGTGCCTGGAGGTCCGCACATGGAGCAGGTACTTGCCACCTCCGCTCTTGGTTGTCGATGTCGAAATGTGATAAGTATTAGCGGTCAGCTTACCCCACTTGAAGTAGCTGCCGGCGTCGATCAGGGCGTCGAAATAGTCGGTCTGGGTGATCTCATGGCTTTGCGTCATTGCGCTGAGGCCATCGACAGCGATCGGCAGCGCTCCGCCAAACGATGCGGCATAGACGCTCACGAAAGTGTCTTGATCGAGTGTGAAGCTGAAATATTCACGATCACTCGCCGACGACAAGCTTCCGGTCTGCGGCACGCCCAGTGTGAGTGCCGTCCGGTTGGCCGGGTCGTTCCCCGGCTCAGTCACCGTCTTCAGGTACAACACGTAAGGACCGAATTTGGTCCCGGATGTGCCGCGGACCTTGAGATAGTACGTTCCTGCAGGCAACGAGCGCCGAATCATGAACGTATCCGGGTTGTGCGTCCAGCCACCATTGTCGTATACACCGATGGCCGTTTGGGTGGAATCGTATAGGGTAGCCGAACTATCGAAGGACGCGGTGGCCACCAGCCAGACTTCTGTATCGCTGTCCAGCTCGAACTTGAACATTTCTTTTTCGACTAATGAATAAAATACGATCGCCCCATCGAAGCCCACTCCCGTTTGATAGCCGACAATGGGACTGATTCGGCCGGCGGCCTTGGAATCAAGCTCGAGCTTCGTTGCCGTAGCGAATGTGCCGCCGGGATCCACCACGCCTTCGGCGTGGATGGTGTAGGAGCCGGTGTATTTCCCTGCGTGGCTCGTCACCTTGACGTAGTAGGTTCCGCCGTTGAGCCGGTAGCGGAGCGAAAAGCCCAGCGGGTGGTCAACAAGCCGCCCGTCATAGTTCCTGTAGACCACCGAGCCAGCCGAGTTCAATAGCTCACCGGTGGTGTCCAGCGCTCCGCTGGTATAGACCCAGAGGTCGGTGCGCGAACTCAGCACAATCTTGAAATAATCCTCGTCGTCCGCGGGGTTGATGCTGCCCTCCAGCAAGGAGCCCAGCGACAGCCTCGTTGCCGCCGAGCGGCTGCCACCATGATCGGTGGTTGACGCCTCTTTCGTGCCGGACCAGGGACCGTCGGTGTTCGAAGTGCCTGAATTGACGGCGCGGACCTGGATGTCGAACGAGGTGTCTCTCCGCAAGCCTGTTGATCGTGTATGCGAGAGAGCCGGAACTCCAGATGTCCTCCTCTTCGGTCCAGTCACTGTCGGTCTTGGATGTTGCGTCGGAGCGGATGTAGCGCAGGTCATAGGCCACGATCGCCGCGCTTCCGATGTCGCTCGGCGCCGTCCAGGCGATGGAGATCGAGCTGGTGCCAGGTGTCGCCGTATCGACGGTCGGGGCGCCGGGCGGAGTTTGAGCCACGATCACCCCGGCCGACATCACGAGACCGAGGGCACAGCAGATTGCCAGCAGGGCCGGCAGTGTCGACCGTCTCACTGGAGCTCAACCTCAGTTTGCCAATTGGGATTGGACAGCAGGACCCCGTCCTGTCCGGCCAGCTCGTTCGCCAGATTGAGCGAAGGGAACCCGGGCTCGGTTTCGATGAAGTAGGCGTTGGTCGTGAAGGTCCGCTCCTGCACCAGACCGCGATCCACGTTGTTGTCCTTGAAGAACCGATCGATCCTCGCCTGGTCCCACTCCACGTCCAACACCAGCAGCACGCCCCCGGGCAAGGTCATCGTCTCGCCGGTGTCGGACTGGAACACCGGCTGCGACTCGCTCTGCGCGCTGCCGGCCTGCCTCGGCCCGATCTCGCTTCCGCCGTCGGCACCCGCTGTGACTGTCAGATCGGATTGGTGTGTAATCGTCCTGGTGTACTTGCCGTCTTGCCAGGTGTGGGTATTTGCGCTGCTGACCGGTTCGACGCTCGTCTGGCCCGATCCCTCCACCGGCGTAGCGTCGAGCGGCTCGCCGCCGGCGGGCTCCTCCTCGGTCATGGCGCCCGATCCACCGACGTTGTCATCCGAGCCAACGGGCGTCGCCGCCACCCCAGCGGTCTGCTCCGCTTCCGTGTCCGTGTCCGTGTCCGTGTCCGTGTCCGGGTCTATCGCAGGCGCCTGCGCGACGTGACTCTCCTCGGCTTCTGTCTGCGCGTTGTTGCCCGCGGTTGACGTTTCCAGTTCTGGTCCCGGTTCGGACTGCACCTCAGGCTGAGCAACCGCCTGTTGAGGCTGGGCCTGGGACTCTGTCCCCTCTGGCTCCGCTTGGGCGTCGGAAGGCTCCTCGGTCGCGCTCTGCTGGCTTGTCTCGGCAGTGGGGTTGCTCGATGCGGATTGAGAGGCAGCCGTGTCGACGGTCTGAGTCTCGACTTGTTCGGACGGCTCGGACGGTTCGGACGGTTCGGAATCCGCCCGTTCCGTGATGGCTGGCGTCTCGTTCGGCTGGCTCTCTTGAGCCGTGTCCGCCTTCGCCTCCGCCGTCGCCGCCGGCGCAGCGCCGCGACGCTCGGTCGAACGCTCCTGCTTCTGCTCGACCGCTGGCTCAACCTCTACCGCCGCCTGTTGCTCCTGGAGCTCCGGAACCACATCAGTCTATCGTCGGTGCAGGCAGTGACGATCGCCACGCAGCCGACAATCAGGGCAAACAACGCCCGCAACAACATCGACGGCGAGCCGTCGGCCAACGCGGTTCCACTTCCCAGCGACAACGAATGCCTCACAGCCCCAACCTCACCGTTCCGTCATGTCAGCGGCAGACGCAGGCTCCTTCACCAATTTATCCGGTCCGGCGTCTCCCCTCTAGCAAGCTGCCGAAAGAGCGGAGTGGTGCGATGCGTGGTGAGACTGAGCGGCAAGCGACGTTCCCGTAGGGCTTGACGCCGCATGGACTCGTGCCCAGGGACCACTCGCCGCCGCGGACCAAGCCGCTGGTCGATTCGGCGCTGGCGCGCATGTCGCCTCCGTTCGCCAACTCTAGGCGGCCGGCGGGTGGCGGCCGGCCCGCGGGCGGCCTTCGATCCCGCCCGAGCACAGCCCAACCGCGCTTGTGGACCGAGCAGACTTCGAGCTAGCAACCGAGGTTATGAGTAAAGGACGGATTTGGTGGATCTAGCGAGACCATACTGCAAACATTCCGGCTGATCGTGCCGCTCAAGACGGGGGCTGTGCGCAAGGGGTGCCTTGATGCATCCTAGTGGACATTCCGCTCCACCGTGGCGAGCTCAGTAGCAATCGTCAATACGCGGCCCTTGTGCTGGTGCTGGTGCTGGTGCTGACACTCGTATCGACCCTGCCGCACGCGTAGCGGAAAGAGAAATACTGATACTCAGAAGTACGGCGTCGCCGCTGGTTACTCGAATCCACAAGTGCTTAAGGCCGAGATGCCCCTGAACAGCGTCGTGCGTTCTCAGGTCTAGCCTCTAACCGAAGGATTCTAAGCAGACCACGACTTCAGCTACCAAACGGGTCGTGTCCGTCAAGTCCGTCGCTCAAGCTGTTCCCGACGTGGACATGCTCTTCGTCCTCTTCCTAGCCTACGTGCCCGGGCCATGCGCATCTTGAAAGCACTGAACCCGAATCGCTTGTCCGGCGACGAGCTCATAGTGCTCGGTCGCGAAGTTCGCCTCTACGCAGCGAGGGAGTAGCATTCACCGCCATTGTGACGGCGGTGCCGTGGGGCGCCGGCAAGTCAAGCAGTGATCGAACCGCAGTGAAAAGGTAACAGCTGCCTACCCCATTCCCAGCACGCTGGGATCGCGAAGTAGGGGCTGGGCTTGAGCAGCGCAGTCGTTTATAGTCGCGCGGTGACTGCTTGGCGACAGCGACTGAGAAGTGCACTGACTCATTTCGCGGGCAAGCTTGCGCGAATGCATCCGGGTCGATGGAGCCCGGTCGAGAGATCGCGGCTACTCTCCGCACTCCGATGGATGGGACTTGCAGCGGCATTTGGACTCGCTCTGCTTGCGATGGTTTTGATCCCTCCGTTTCTCAGCCCAGATCTCGACGATCCTCAAGCCCAGTTTGAGGATCTCGACCGTGCACGCCTCACCGTCTCGGCCATCATCGGCGGCGGCGGCTTCCTGCTGATTGGCAGCTACTTCAACTGGCGGCGAGTGAGCGCCCTGGAGAAGCAGGTCACGACTCTACAGCTCGGACAGATCACCGAGCGATTCACCCGAGCAATCGACCAGCTGGGCGCAGTCCACGCCGACAACGAGCCTGCACCTCAGATCCGTGGTGGAGGGGTTCGCTCTCTTGAGCGAATCGCCACGGAGTCAGCCGAGGACTTCTGGCCGATCGTCGATATCCTAACCTCATATCTCCGCGGGGAGTGCCGCTGGGAGCCACCAGATCCAGATAAGGACTTTCCGGAGGAATATGACGCCTTGCCGGAAGAGATTTCGAATCGGATGGATGTGGTATTCGCAGTCGAGGCGGTAGTGCGGCTTTGGCCGCGTGGAGTCGAGATGATTCCCACGCCGCTCAATTTGGCGTACACGTTTGTGCCAGAGATCTCTCTCCGTGAGAAGAACCTCGCACGAGCGAATCTACAAGGCGCGAACCTGATGCTGGCGGTTCTTGAGGGGGCGGACCTCCGGGCGGCGAATCTCCGGGGCGCGTTCCTCCGTAGAGCGAACCTCTGTCGGGCGAACCTTCGGGACGCGGACCTATGGGGCGCAATCCTAGAGGGCGCAAGACTCCAGGCCGCGGACCTCCGCGGCGCCTTCCTCCTGGGCGCAAACCTGCGGCATGCTGTCCTTGAGGGTGCGGACCTCCGTGGCACGGACCTTTCGCACGCGAAGTTGGATCACGTGCGCCTTGAGCGGGCTATTCACAACTCAAGGACCCAGTGGCCCACGGGCTTCGCACCCCCAGGCTCGTAAGCGTAGCTGCGCTCACCCATCTCTAGCGGTTGGGAGAGTTTGGCGAGGAACGGGTCCGCGTGGTTGTTGAAGAGGCTCTTGATGAGGGGCGGTTCGAGAAACTCGTCGTCCAATCCCTGCTGACTAGGGCGCATGCGAAGCCGGGGTTGCTACCGAAGTGCGATGTCCGCTCGCGCAGAGCCGCTCGAAGCAGTTTGCAGTTCGGTACCCGTCGGACAAAACGGTGGGCCGGACTGGAGAAAATGGAGAACCGATGTCTCGTCTCTAGACACTCCGTCTGATGGCATTGGACTTGTGCATGTCAACGTAGCGTTGTCATCGCCAACCTCGATCGACTTGACGAATTTGCGAATC
>CBDCVL010000013.1:0-125227 GCA_965223015.1 Vicinamibacterales bacterium
TGTTGCGGTGAGCTACCCGCGAGTCGCAGATACGATCGATGCTCTCGAGGCGGCAGTCGACAGCTGCAGTGCAAACGATCTTGTCGTCTTCTCCGGCGGTAGCTCCGTGGGCGAACGCGACCTCACGCTGGATGTGCTGGAGCGGAAAGGCGAGGTCCTGTTCCATGGCATCGCGGTCAAACCGGGAAAGCCGACGGCCTTCGGCCGTATCGGCGGCACACCGGTGCTCGGCATGCCGGGTTATCCGACGTCGTGCTTGTCGAACGCATACATGCTGCTCATCCCATTGCTTCGGAAACTGGCGCATCTCCCGCCGCACCGGCCCCGGACTGTTTCAGTTCCGGCAGCGCAGCGGTTCGTCTCGACGACCGGCCGTCACCAGTTCTACACGGTCCGTGTCGAGAACGGTCAGGCTGTGGCTGCGTTCAAGGCATCGGGCGACATCACGAGCATGTCGAGGGCCGACGGCTTTGTCGAGATCCCTGCCCAAACCGACATCGTGGAAGCGGGGGAGATCGTGGAGGTGAAACTCTTCTAGTGTTAGATGGGGCTAGCGCCCCAAGCCCCTCGCCGGCGCTCGCGGGGGCCCCCTGCCCCGCACCGCGCCGGCGGGGCGCGCCGTGCGCGCCCTGCGGCCCGACCTTCTACTTTCCGACCTGACGCTGTCTTCCGCCCTTAAGCCGCTTCTCTACCTCTCTGGCCCACTCCGCCTCCAGCTCATCCGCAGTTGCCAGGTCAAAGCCCGACACACCGTCTACGGAGACGCCGCGAAACTCGGAATGGCAACGGTAGCAAACAATCAAATCCTTGAGCCGCCCGTAGACGACGAGGTCGATCAGCGCAGCCGCCCCAAGTACTCCATAGGCCACCAGGTCCAGCCCGAACCAGTAGAACCCCGCGCTGACCAACGCCCCGACGATGACGACCGTGAGCCCGAGCTTGGGGTCGAAATCCTTACGTGTGTAGAAGTCGCGTCCGCGGCACAGCGGACACGCATCTACGGCCCGGTCCTCACGCACGATATCGGTGAGGGTCAGCGCGAGCTCCTCAGAGCATCCCCCACACGCCACCTCCGCCGGGACGGTCGCCGGGTCGATTGCCAGCGCGCTGTCACACACCGGGCACTTGAGTGTTATTCGCATTGGGAAGACCGACGCCTGAGGTCGGAGCGGAGGGGCGGGCGCCTCACAACGGAACCTTCGTGGAGAGCAGGAGGTACTTCGCGAGGACCTCTCCCACGACGACTGTGAAGAAATCTACGTAAAGGATCCCCGTGGCCGACTGCGTGGAGCGGATCTTCGCCGTCTCCCACGTCAGGTAGGACAGCAGCCCCGGACTGGCCAACCCGAACAGCACGCGCTGCCAGACGAATACGCCGTCAATGGATAGAACATACTGGTCGTAGCCGGCTCCCGACGGTGCACTCCAGGTCACGAGTGCCACCCAGACCACCGTCACGACCACCGCGGCTCTGGCCACGGTCGAGCCGATGTGGAACTTCACGACGGTCTGCAGCAGGGCGACGTCCATCGACGGCAAGACGAGGTACCAGTGGCCAAGGATCATCGCAGTGCAGGCACCGCCCAACAACGCCGCCGACGACAGGAAACTCACCGCGGTCAGTGCGGGCGCGAACGCTATCTCGCCCCCCGACAGCCCGACACCCTGAGCGACCAGCGAGATGATGCCACCGAGGAATGTCGCCCACAGCAAGTAGGGCCTCAGTGCTGACAGCCCCCGCCCGATAGACGCCCAGTAGATCAGTAGTGTGCCCGTCGCGACGAGCAGGGCGCCGAAACCGACCGCGTCAAAGGAACCGGACGCCGTCGGCTCCTGTCGAAAGGCAAGGCCAATGAGGAGCAGCGTGGACGCAAGTCCTGAGTTGAAGCGGAAAAACTGGGCGCCCGCGGCACGACCCACGATCAACAACGAGCCGGCGATACCGAGCCCGAGATGGGTGAGAAATAGATAGAGAACCGAGGACATAGAACGGGAAAGGAGTTAGGAGCTAGACGACAGGAGAGACGCGAGGTAGGAGTAGGAACACGAGCAGATCGCTCCGTGTTCCCACTTGACTCCTACCTTCTCATCTACTCACTCACCCGAGCCTGCGATTGACCTCGTCCCAGTTGATGACATCGAACCAGGCAGCAACATAGTCGGGACGGCGGTTTTGATACGTGAGATAGTAGGCGTGCTCCCACACGTCGATCCCGAGAATGGGCTTCCTGCCGTCCATCACCGGTGTGTCCTGATTCGGCGTGCTCTCGACTGCCAGGGTATTGCCGTCGTCAATGAGCCAGGCCCACCCGCTCCCGAACCGTGTAGCGGCAGCAGCGGCGAACTTCTCCTTGAAGCCGTCGTAGGAGCCGAACGCTGACGCGATCGCATCGGCCACCTTTCCGGTTGGCGCGCCGCCGCCCCCGGGAGCCATGACCTGCCAGAACATCGTGTGATTCGCGTGCCCCCCACCGTTGTTTCGGACTGCCCCGCGGACGGCCTCGGGCACCGCGGCGAGATCGGCAATCACGTCATCGACACTCTTCGCCGCCAGATCCGTGTGACCGTCGAGCGCACCGTTCAGCTTCGCCACGTATGCCGCGTGGTGCTTGTCATGGTGGATTCGCATGGTCTGCTCATCGATGTGCGGCTCGAGGGCGTTGTAGTCGTAGGGCAGTGGCGGCAACTCATAGGCCATGTAAAACCTCTCCTTTCAAGATCAGGGAACGCAGGCTCGGAAACCACGCGATGCGGCCCAGAGCCAGGAGACGACAGTCTAGTGGATGCTCAACATGCGGTCGAGCGCGACACGCGTCCAGTGCTTCTGCCGGTCGGGGACGACGATCTGGTTGTGAACGTGGCCAGCCAGGAGACCTTCGAGTACCCACAGGAGGTGATTCGGGGAGACGCGGAACATCGTGGAACACAAGCACCCAATCGGGTCAAGCGTGAGCACGGTGCGCTCCGGTGCCAGTGTCTTTGCCAGCCGGTCCACCAGGTGCACTTCGGTTCCAACCGCCCAGGTCGACCCGGCGGGGCTCTTTCGGACTTGCGAGATGATGTACTCCGTCGACCCAGAGTCGTCGGCCGCCTGCACCACATCCCACGTGCACTCAGGATGGACGATGACCCGCACGTCCGTGTGCCGCTGTCTGACGGCGTCGACCTGGGCCACGCTGAACCGCGTGTGAACGGAACAATGACCCTTCCAGAGAATCATGCGCGCGGTCCGCAGCGCGTCGGACTGTACGTCACCAAACGGAACATCCGGGTCCCACACGACCATCTGACTCAGCGGTATGCCCATCTTGTAGGCGGTGTTCCGACCGAGATGTTGGTCGGGCAAGAACAAGATCTGCTCACCACGCTCCCACGCCCAGCGGAGCGTCGCCTCAGCGTTGCTCGACGTGCACACCACCCCATCATGCTCTCCGCAGAAAGCCTTGATGGATGCCGCTGAATTAATGTACGTGACGGGCACGACATCCGTCGCCCCCATACGTTCAAGCTCCTCCCAGCACACCTCCAGCTGGTCGACATCGGCCATGTCGGCCATGGAGCACCCAGCCGCCAAGTCGGGCAGAATCACCTGCTGGTCTGCGCCACTCAGCACATCTGCGCTCTCTGCCATGAAATGCACACCGCAGAACACGATGTACTCCGCCTCGCGTTGTGCGGCTGCTTGCCGCGCAAGCTTGTACGAATCGCCGGTGTAGTCAGCGAACGCGATCACCTCGTCACGCTGATAGTGATGGCCGAGGACCAGCACTCGCGTGCCCAGCGCCGCCTTGGCCGCCCGGATCCGTTCATCCATTTCGGCGTCCGACAGCCCGAGATAGCGGTCCGGAAGCGCTTGGCGCTCCGTGATCCGCTCCTTCTCGTAGTCGGTAAGTGGCGCGACGCTCATCATCAGTCTTGCGTTTCGTTGCCCCTCACTCCGTCGCCTTCTTGCTCCTGCGAGGGGTGGTTTCCGACCATCGCTTGTGAAATGTTTCTCAAGCCATGGACACTAAAAAAGCCAACCCCCATTTCGAGCCGAGCAATCGTCCTGCCCGTGTACCCTCGATGCGACTTGACCCAACGTAATTCTAACACGCCGAAACCGGTCCCCGCGAGAACGACTCTGACCTCTTCAGCACGTTATAGAGGGTGTCTCGCTCGACCGGCTCACGTCCTGCTTCGATGATGAGTTC
Organism: Vicinamibacterales bacterium; assembly: GCA_965223015.1. GTDB lineage: Bacteria > Acidobacteriota > Vicinamibacteria > Vicinamibacterales > UBA8438 > CAUZIB01. The sequence goes on from CBDCVL010000013.1 coordinate 4,194, forward strand.
GCCGATCTCTCCCGGCGTCAGGGCCTCGGGCGTTGGCGCACCGGCCATGTGGTAGATCCGCTCCTCCAGAACGGTGCCATCTAGGTCGTCCACACCAAACCAGAGAGAGGTCTGCGCAACCTCGAGACCGGTCGCGATCCAAAACGCCTTGACGTGGGGAATGTTGTCGAGCATGAGACGCGCAACCGCGTGGACCCGCAGCGACTCGGCCGCCGTCGGCGGCGGTAGTTTCCTCATCTGATTATTGTCGGGATGAAACGCCAGCGGAATGAATGCCTGAAACCCTCCAGTTTCATCCTGGAGCGTCCGCGCCGTCAGCATATGGTCGACGCGCTCCTCGACCGTCTCGATGTGTCCGTACAGCATCGTGACGTTGGACTTCATTCCGAGACGGTGGGCCGTACGGTGAATATCCAGCCACCGATCTGTTCCGCACTTGTCATGGCAGACCTTTCGGCGTACCCGGTCGGAGAACACCTCGGCTCCGCCCCCCGGTAGCGAATCGAGCCCCGCCTCCATCAATTCGCGTAGCACCTGTTCGTCGCTCTTACCGTAGAGATCGGCAAAGAAGGCGATCTCGACGGCGGTAAAACACTTCAGGTGGATGTCGGGTCTGATCCGCTTCAGCCCGAGGAGCAACTCGGTGTAGTACTCGAACGGAAGATCGGGGTGCAATCCATTGACGACGTGCACCTCCGTCAGCGCCTGGTCGGCGCGCCCGCGGAGCTTGTCCCAGGCCTGCTCGAGCGACATGGTGTACGCCCCGGGATCGCCGGGCTGAAGCCGCGCGAACGAACAGAACAGGCAGCTTGCGACACACACATTGGTCGCTTCGAGTCTGAGGTTGTGATTGAAGAAGGTCTGCGGGCCGTGGCGGCGCTCCCGCTCGCGGTTGGCCAGCCACCCAACCGCGAACAGGTCAGGGCATTCGAAAAGCCGCACACCGTCCGCAAGCGTCAGGCGAACGCCTTGATCGACCTTGGCGCCGATTTCGCCGAGCCCTCCCGCGGAGATCCGAGCCTGCATCGTCAATGGTTTGCGGTTGTTCCGCGATAGGGTTCAGACAGCGACAAGAAACAACCTATCTTATTCCGCCGGCGGGGGGTTTGGGTATACTCCAATGAACAGTTCGACGTTTCCCGAAGAATCTGGGAAGTGGGTGCAAGTCCCACGCGGTCCCGCCACTGTAAGCGAGGAGTGGGACGGTCGTCGGTGCAGTGTGCACCAGCCACTGAGCCCCAAGGGCGAGGGAAGGCCCGGCCGTTTCGCCATGACCCGCAAGTCAGGAGACCGATTCATCGGGCGTCCTCTTGGTTACCTGCCGAAGTCACCGGGCAGGCTCGGCGCGTGGTTACGCCGAAGGAGGTCTCATACTCGCAATTTGGTTGTCCGCACCCCACGTCCTGATTGACGCAGCGCCGATGGGCGTTTCCGCGTGCCAGGCATGCGACGAAGGCAAGCACTGTGCTGCGCGCTGACGGCGTATCGTTCGCGTACGACGACAACCCCGTCCTGCACGACGTCTCCCTTACCGTCGAACGCGGAGGACTGACCGGCGTGCTGGGTCCGAATGGCTCGGGGAAGACAACCTTGCTGCGACTGCTGGGTGGGCTGTTGCGTCCATCGGCGGGCCGCGTCACCCTCGACGGAGACGACCTCTCGACGCACCCTCGGAGAACGTTGGCACGTCGTATGGCGATGGTCCCGCAAGAAACGCACATGGCCTTCGACTACTCGGTGCTAGAGGTCGTACTCATGGGTAGATACCCGCACCTCGGAGCGTTCGGGATCGAGGGGCCCAAGGATCTCGAGCATGCGGAACACGCCCTGGAAGCGACGGGGACATCTGCGTTGGCGGCGCGCTCATTCGCGAGACTGAGCGGTGGCGAAAAACAGCGCGTGGTGATCGCGAGCGCTCTGGCACAACTCTCGCCGGCGGAGACAACCGCGGCCAGCTCGCAGGTACTGTTGCTCGATGAACCGACGGTGTCGCTCGATCTGTCCTATCAGCTCGAGATCGCGGCGGTCATCCGCGATCTGAACGGACGTGGTACCACCGCGGTCATATCAACCCACGACCTCAACCTGGCAGCCAGCGTCTGCCGCGACCTCATCTTGCTGCGGGAAGGATGCGTGCTGGCAGCGGGACCGACGAACGAGGTCTTGACGGCGGAGGCCGTTCGCGCGCTATACGGCGTCGATGCGCAAGTTTCGCACCATGGCGGTGCCGGACACATGCTGGTCGTCCCGGTCGGGCGTGCCCGTGAGCGGGTCCAATGACGGAAGCAGCCGGCTTCGCGGCAATCAACACCATCCGGGTGTCGAGCCTTCGGCGACGATTTCTCGTAACGCTGACGACGTTTGGTGGCCTGACGCTTTTCGTGTGCATGCTCGCACCGCTTGTGGGACCCACACCGATTAGCTTGGCGCGTGTCCTCGACAGATCGATTCCGTTTGCCGACAACGTCGACGCCCAGATCTTCTTTATCGCCCGTTTGCCACGCGCCCTGGCTGGAGCGTTGGTCGGTGGAGCGCTGGCCGCGGCCGGCGTCGTCTTGCAGGCCCTTCTCCGCAACCCCCTTGCCACCCCATTTACGCTCGGGGTCTCGGCTGGGGCCTCGCTTGGGGCCATGCTCGTGCTCATCGTCGGACTCCCGCTGTCGTTCTTCGGATGGGCGGCGGTACCCTTTGCGAGCTTTGCCGGTTCGCTCGTGGCAGTCGGCATCGTCTATGCGCTCGCGCGCGCGCGGCGGCAAGGATTGTCGACGAACATCCTGCTCCTTGCCGGGGTCACGCTGAACTCGCTGTTCTCCGCCATCATCATGTTCGTCCAGTATCTTGCTGACTTCTCGCAGAGTTTTCAGGCCCTCCGGTGGCTGATGGGCAACCTCGACGTGAGTAGCTATGAGCCCATCGTGTCGGCGCTGCCACTCCTGGCCATCGCAGCAGTCGGTTTCGCGTGGTTGCCACGCTCCCTGAACGTCCTGACACTCGGCACCGAACACGCTGCGGCTCGTGGCGTCGACGTGCTCCGTACTCAGCGGCTCGCGTTCGTGAGCGCGTCGTTGGCGACGGGAGCCGCAGTGTCGCTTGGGGGACCGATCGGATTCATCGGAATTATCGTGCCGCACATTACACGGCTCCTTGTCGGAGCTGACCACCGGTTGGTGCTTCCAGCGTCGGCACTTCTCGGGGCGGCGTTTCTCGTGGCCTGCGATGTTGGGGCTCGGACGCTCATGGCCCCAGTCGAGCTACCGGTCGGCGTCATCACAGCCATTCTCGGGGGACCCTTCTTCCTGTGGTTACTCATTCGAAGCCGATAGTCGTTGGCGGTCGGCTCATCAGGCGTGTTCTGCCAATCCTGGTGGTGGTCGGCCTCCCCTTGGCGATGTCGCCGGCCGGCGCCCAATCACCAGCGCCTCAGCGAATCGTTTCTCTCGTGCCGTCCGTCACCGAGATCCTTTTCGCCATTGGCGCAAGCCGCCAGATCGTCGGCATAGGCAGCTTCGACACCATCCCCGACGAGTTTCGAAACAGTCACGGAATCAGCCGAGTTGGAGGATTGCTCGACCCCGACATGGAGCGAATCTTCACACTCCGCCCAGACTTGGTGATTCTCTATGAGAGCCAAACGGATCCGCAGGAACAGCTGCGGCGTGCCGGTATTCCAGTGCTCCCGTACCAGCACGGTAGTCTCGCCGAGATCTCAGAGACGATCCGGAGCCTCGGCCAGCGAACGGAACATTCTGTCGCAGCTACTGCCGTCGCGACGAAGCTCGAGGCCGGACTGGCGGAGATCCGAGACCGCGTCGCTGGCCGACCGCGGCCTCGCACGCTGCTGGTGTTCGCACGAGAGCCGCTGGCGATGCGCAACGTCTATGTCAGCGGGGGGATCGGGTTCCTTCACGACATGCTCGACGCGGCCGGGGGAGAGAACGTGTTCGCAGCGATCCAACGTGAGCGAGTCGCGCAGGTCAGCTCTGAGGCGATCCTCACGTCGGCCCCCGACGTCATCGTCGAGATCCGCTACGAAGACTCCCTCTCTCAGACCACCCTCGATCGCGAGCGCGCCGTGTATGGGCAGCTCTCGACGCTACCGGCCGTGCGCACAGGCCGGATTCACTTCCTGATAGGGAACCGATTCGTCGTGCCCGGTCCGGGCGTCGCCGAGGCTACCGCGGAGCTGGCACGATTGCTCCATCCGGAGGCGTTCTGATCCTAGATGGGGCTACGCCCCAAGCCCCCGCGGCCCCTCGCGGGGACCCCTTCGCCCCGCTCCGCGGCCGCGCGGCGCGCTGTGCGCGCCGTCACTCGGTGCCGCTCTGGGTCCGGGACTACTCGACCTCGTCCGTCTTTCAGATGGGGCTAGCCAGGGCGCGCACAGCGCGCCCCGCCGGAGCGGCGCGGGGCAGCGGGCCCCCGCAAGCGACGGCGAGGGGTTTGGGGCGCTCGCCCCATCTGAAGGATCCCCTACTCGACGAACTCGACGGGCACTGGCTTTGGGATCAGCTTCTTCTCATACGCCTCGCGGAAGAGCTGCTCGACCGCGGCGCGCCCACGATCCCCGTAGTCCAGCGTCAGGTCGTTGACGTACATGCCCACAAAGCGGTCGGTCTTGTCCTGGTCAAGACCGCGGCCGTATTGCTGAGCGTAGTCAATCGCCTCGGCCCGGTGCTCGAGACCGTACGCGATGCTGTCGTGAAGAATCCGCGATACGCGGCGCATCGTGTCGGGGCCAAGGTCGCGCCGGATCACGTTGCACCCGAGGGGTAACGGAAGACCGCCGGTGCGATCGGCCCACCACACGCCAAGGTCAACTACCGAGCGCAGTCCCTCATCGGCGTAGGTCAGCTGTCCCTCATGAATCAGAAGGCCCGCCTCGACTGTTCCCTCGTGCACCGCTGGCTGGATCTCGTCGAACGGCATGACTTCGTACGCAACACCGGGGTGGTACAACTGCAGAGCCAAATATGCCGTCGTCAGCGTTCCAGGAATGGCGACTGTCACACCATCGAGGCCTTCGGGGCCATCCGAGCGGGTGACCAGCACTGGTCCGTATCGATCGCCCATGCTGGCGCCGTGTGGCAACAGCGCGTAGCGGTCCAACAAGTGGGCGTACGCATGAAACGAGACGGCGGTGACTTCGTATCGCCCATCAAACGCAGCACGGTTCAGCGTCTCGATATCTGCCAGTTGTTGATCAACATCGAACCCGTCCCGCGAGACGGCGCCCGACGCGAGACCGTAGAACATGAACGCATCGTCAGAATCTGGACTATGTGCAACCGTGATCTTCATAGCGTGTGTCGGGTTCCCGTGCTCACGAGTGACATCGCGTGCGACGTCGCACGTAGGTACCGAGGCCCGCGTCACCAGGAGCGAAAAAGAAGTATACCGGGAGTGCTCGACCACTGAGCGCCGCCGCGAGACGGGACCGCAGATTCTACGCGTCGTCGTCGTCAGGCTCAGCGTACGGCTGCCCCACTCTGCGCACGACAATCGTCAGGCCAAAGAGTGTGATCACCGATGCCGCCGTCAGTCCGATGTACGCTCCGACCGCCATCGTGGGAGGCGGAACGTCCTCGACGGGCGTACCCTGAACGATTGCCTGGGCCTGCGACCGTGCCCAAAGCTGGTTGGCGGCCGAGCGCTCAAGAAACCGTTCGCCCACCAAGAGGATCGCAAAGGCGGCTAACCCGACAAGCAACAGCGGGTGTCGAGAGTTTCGTCGAGTGACGATGCTGAGCGACGCCAGCACCACGGCGAACAGCCCCAGAGCCAAAATCCACATCCCGGCCATGCTTGGCACACCACCGAGACCTTGGTCTCCCATCCGCATCCAGGGCATGAAGGCGCTCACCGCAAGAGCCAGGCCGGACACAATCGGCAGGTAGTACGCACGCATACTGTGCTGACGCACGCTGCTCAAGCCGTCCCAAACCGCCATCCGGGGAGTGTATAGGAACCCAACTCCAGCAACGACGACCCGTTGGCGGTGCGTGTCGCGAGGGCGCGCACGGCGCGCCTCGTGGGCGCGGAGTGGGGCTTTCGGGCCCGCACGGAGCGCCCACGGGGGTTCGGGGCCGCAGGCCCCGTCTGAAAGGAGGGCACTCGCCCCATCTGCAAAACGCAGCTAGCGTTCAGGCCGGACGGAGTCTGAAGGCGCCCGACTCGACGAGAGCGCGGCGCCAGGTCCGGCCAGGCCCTCCGTGTCGACGCCCTTTCCTCCGCGCGTGAGCTTCCCCGGTGCAGGTGGGATCGCTCGGAGATCCAAGTTCTCGAGGCCTTCCAGGATGTCAGACGCCCAGCCGAAGATATTTCGGCCGGCAACGACCCGCCGCATCGCTCGCATTCGGTTTCGACGCTCCTCAATCGGCATGTCGATCGCACCAGCCAGAGCCTCGGCAAAACCTTCGACGTCGTACGGGTTGATCATCACCGCGTCCCCGAGCTCCTGCGCCGCCCCCGCCATCTCACTCAGCACCAAGACGCCGTCGAGATCCTCGCGCGCCGCAACGAACTCTTTGGCCACGAGATTCATCCCGTCGTGCAGCGAGCTCACGATACAGAAATCTGCCAGGCGGTACAGTGCCACCAGGCGCTTGAGGCGCATCGCTGACTTGCGATAGCGTATCGGCCCACCGGCGCTATCAAACCTCTTGTTGATCTCGGCAACCTTCGCGTCGATCACTTCCTCGACAGTGACATAGCTGCCGATGGAAGACCTCGAGGGAACACCAATCTGCACGAAGGTCAGTCGCCCCCGAAGGTCAGGCCGGCGTGACAGCAGTGCGCTCAGTGCATCGATCCGCTCAGGAATCCCTTTGGTGTAGTCGAGGCGATCGACACCGACGCCGACGATCTGGGTCTCAAGCTTGAACTCAGTCACCAATCGCTTCATATCTGTCTCGAGCGCCGGGTCGCTCGCGATCTGCTGGATCCGGTCGTAGTCCACGCCAATTGGCACGGCGTGAACGACGGTGAGTCGGCCCTGATACCGCACCGTGCTACGTGTGCCCACGGCACCGAGCTCATCTCGCGCTGCGGCAATGAAGTTGCGGCGGTCGCCTTCGAGCTGAAACGCAAGAAGGTCGTTTGCCAGCAAGCCGGACAGGACCTCCCTGCGCCACGGACAAATGCGCAGCCGATCGGCGTGGGGCCAGGGGATGTGCCAGAAGAGCGCCGTCCGAACGCCCGGACAACGCTTGCGAAGCGATGCGGCTACGAGCGCGAGATGGTAGTCCTGGATGAACACCGGTGCCGAGAGATCCGGCAGCTCGTCCTCAATCGCAGCGGCAAACCGCTCGTTGACGCTCTTGTACGCCTTCCAATCCCGCGCGCGGAAGACCGGACGCACGTGGGCCACGTGGCATAGCGGCCACAGTCCCTCGTTCGCGAACCCTTCTAGGTAGCGCTCGGTCTCTTCGCCGGTGAGCCAGATACGCCGAAGCGCATAAGACGGATCGTCGGGAGGCACCAGAACACGATCGTCGGCATCAACCGCCTCACGGTCTGCGTCGCCCGCTCCATGGGCAACCCAGACTCCGCCGCGTTCCCGCATGAGAGCGTCGAGCGCAACCGACACACCGCCGGTTGTCGGGGACCAACTGACACTGCCGTCGCGCTTAGAGTGCTGATACGGCTCGCGGTTCGAGACGACGACAAGGGGCGGGTGGGGTTGTCGGTCGTGCGCGATCACATGGTCGGGGTCGCTCGACATTTATGCGCAGGAATGCCCTTGAAGCGGGTCCTCTCGGACCCAAGCCCATCCGCGACTCGGACAACAACCTATACGTTGAACGAGAGGCCGCAGCCGCACTCGCTCTTCGCGTTCGGGTTTCTGAAGACCAGCGACTGCCCGAGCATCTCGGAATCACAGTCCAGTACGGTCCCATTCAGATAGGTGTAGCTCTTCTTGTCGACGAAAATGCGGGTGCCGTCAGGACTCTCGAAGACCTCGTCGTCTGACCTGGGTGTTGCATCCCAGCGGAAGACGTAGCTCATGCCGTTGCAGCCACCAGCTTTGACCCCCACACGCAGCCCTCCCTCGGGGACGCCCTCGCTGGCCATCGCCTCCCGTATCCGCTTTGCCGCCGCCGGGGTTACCTCGATCACGATGCTTCGAGTGTACTCGATCGGGTGCTTCCACGACTCTCTGATCCGTCGGAGTCGTGGCGTGATGATCCATGTAGATAGACAAGGTATGCATCAGAAGATGCGTCTCAGACAAGAGACGGGTGGACGAGTGGCCTATCGTGCTAGTCGGTGGATCCCGCCGACACGGCAACTTGCTCAGTCTCACCAGGCATGAGCGTCACGGAGAACGCCGAGGAATCGTCGTCTGCAGCCAGCTCTTGAAGTGTGAACGACGACAGCGATTGAACGATTCGGTCCTTGAGGCGCCAGAGCGGATCCCGGACGTTGCATTTCGAGTACTGATCGCAGGTCTCGTCGATGTCCGAGCATGCGGTCACCAAGACCGGGCCATCGATTGCCTCGATCACGTCTGCCACCGAGATCCGACTTGCCGGACGCGAGAGGCGATAGCCCCCACGTGTGCCCTGATGCGACTCCAACAAGCCGTGTCGCGCCAGCCGCTGGAGAACCTTGGCAAGCAGCTCAACCGGGATGTCGTAACGCGCAGCTATCTCACGCGCACTTGACGTCCCCGATGAGCTCGACGCGAGATCCTTGAGGGCGATCAGCGCGTAGTCGGCCTTCTTGGACAGTCGCAACATGATCTCGTTCCAGTATAGCGCCCGGCGCGTCGAAAATGCACGGGCAGGACTTCCGACTAGTACTTCGGTAGCGACGGGTCAACCTTGTCGATCCAGGCCAGAATCCCGCCTCGAAGATTCTTCGCCCGCGCGAAGCCGGCCTCGCGAAGCAGCTTCACCGCCTTGGCGCTTCGAGCGCCAGACTTGCAATGCACAACCATGTCATCGTGCCCCTCCAGTTCGACCAGCCGCTTCGGGAGGTCGCCGAGAGGAATGAGAACCGAGCCCGGAATTTGGCAGATCTGATACTCCTGAGTCTCCCGCACGTCCAGGATGAATGGCGCACTGCCCTTGTCGATTCGCGCCTTCAGATCGTCGACCGTGGTCTCTGAACGATCTGAGGACTCCGCCTGGGTCGGTGCCGGCGTGATGCCGCAGAACTGATCGTAGTCAATCAACTCCGTGACCGTCGGGTTGTCTCCGCACACGGGACACTCGGGATCCTTGCGCAGCTTGAGCTCGCGGAACCGCATCTTCAGAGCGTCGTAGAGCATGAACCGATTGATGAGCGGCTCACCCGCCCCGATGATCAGCTTGACGGCCTCGGTTGCCTGAATCGTGCCGACGACGCCTGGCAGAATGCCCAGAACGCCCCCTTCCGCACAGCTCGGCACCAGCCCCGGTGGAGGCGGCTCAGGGTAGAGGCATCGGTAGCACGGTCCATCCGCCGTGGCGAAGACTGAGACCTGCCCCTCGAACCGAAAGATGCTGCCGTAGACGTTGGGCCTGCCGAGAATGACGCAGGCGTCGTTGACGAGATACCGCGTCGGAAAGTTGTCGGTGCCGTCAACGATGACATCGTAGCCAGCGAGTAGGTCGAGCGCATTCTCGGAAGAAAGCGCAACGTCGTGGGTCTGGACGGTAATTTCCGGGTTGATCGCGTTGAGCGTCTCCCGCGCAGAATCCAGCTTCGGACGGCCCACGTCGGGTGTCCCGTGGATGATCTGGCGGTGCAAGTTGCTGTAGTCGACCACGTCGAAGTCGACGATTCCGATCCGCCCGACGCCTGCCGCCGCGAGATACATGGCCACCGGAGATCCAGTCCACCGGCACCAACGCATAGGACGCTAGCTGCCTTCAGCTTGAGCTGGCCGTCCATGCCGACCTCCGGCATGATCAGGTGACGGCTGTATCGAGCAACCTCGTGGTTGCTCAGCTCGATCGGCTCAGGCATCGTGTATCACCATCGTGACTCCGCCGGCGACCGACGGCACGATGCTGATCGTGTCGCCATCTGACACCGGCGTGTCCTCCTTCTGGAGATACCGGATATCGTCTTCGTTCAGGTACACGTTGACGAACCTGCGAAGACGTCCATCTTCGCTGTAGAGATGCTTGCGCAGGTCGGTGTGTTGCGCTGTCAGGTCCTCGAGAAGTTCGCCGACGGTGTTACCGGCGGCCTGCACGACATCCTGTCCGCCTGCGTACGCCCTCAGCGGTGTTGGGATGAGCACCCTATTGGCCATAGTCCGTCCTGTCTGGCTCGTCTGTGCCGATACTGATCTGCTCTTCGTCGAACATCGAGCGGTCGTCACGGAGCCGCCACGACGTCATCGCCCCCGGCTCGCCCTGCTCGATCGCGATGATCAGGTACGCGAAAACAGGCCACGCATGATCAAGATCATACTGGGAGGGCCTGGCCGGGTGGTCGGGGTGCGAATGATAGAACCCTAGCAGTTCCTGCCCAAGCTCTGTTGCCCGTCCCTCAGCGGCTCGATAGTCAGTCGGCCGCACAAGAAAGCGGCTCCGTGGCCCCTCCTCGGTGGTGTTGGGGAGCTGACAGCCAGAAAACACAACATTACCGGTCCCGATGAGGGCACCGCAGCACTCGTGCGGGTACGCGTCACGGCCGTGCTGCTGGATGAGGGCGACGACTCCCGCGTCGACGCGCAGTATCCGGTCCGACACGTCACGCGCTCCCCCACTGTCAACTTCAGTCATTCGTCATCCGCCTCCCACAACCGATGGGTGAGGTACGCGGCTCGTCCCCAATCCGACCAGGAGATGAGGCGCCCAGTGCCGTCGTAGATGGGCGCGTCAGCGTGCGTCGCGGTGTGCGCCAGTCCGGATTGACGCACTCGTCAGACGACTCGGCATACACATGCCGAGTCTCGAGGATCGCCCCGTCCGAACCGTCCATCGGCTCGGTGCAGACAAGATCGGCGGCGTCGGCACGCAGGATCCTGTTTCGATCCGGCGTCACATTGGTCGGCCAGAGTCGCAAAGACGATCAGGCCGACAGTCGTCGTTCTCTCCAGTTGCATCTCTCTCTCCAGTTGCATCTCTCCCGAACATCGAATCAGAGGATCGTAGCATTTGTCTAGACGCGGGCATCGAACCGAGCGCAGGTTGTGTGAGCGCGTGGGTTCGCATATTCTGACGCGAATCCTGATGGAACCCCTCGCCCCTCTCACGCCGCTCCTCGTGGCGCTCGTTATCGGTTTCGCGTTTGGGTGGGCAATCGCACGTGCCCGCTCTGCCCGTGAGCATGCGGAACGGCACGCACACCTCGCCGCCGAGGCAGCCTCGACCCGGGCGCATCTTGAGACGACGGCCGTACAGGCGGCCACCCTCGAAGAGTCGCTCGCCGAATCGAGACGCGAGGTCTCCGCTCACATGGAACGTCTAGCGGTCACCAGCGCCGCACTCCAGGCTGAGCAAAGGGCCGCTGTCGAGCGCCGGGAGATGCTTGCGAAGACAGATGAGCGGTTGCGGGAGACGTTCGCCTCGCTTTCGGCCGATGCGCTACGCACCAACAATCAGGCCTTCCTCGAGCTCGCGAAGGCCTCGCTCACCGAGTATCAAAAACAGGCATCAACAGACCTCCAGCATCGCCAGCAGAAAATCGGGGACCTGGTCAAGCCACTCCACGAATCGCTTGCTCGCGTCGACGCGAAGCTTCAAGAAGTGGAGAAGGAGCGCGTGGGGACTCACTCCCAGCTGTCGGAACAGCTGCGAACACTTGCCGTCACGACGACCAATCTTGAACGCGCCCTCCGAACGCCGAACGTGCGCGGCGGCTGGGGCGAGGTGCAGCTCCGACGCGTGGTCGAGATGGCCGGGATGGTGAACCACTGCCACTTCGTCGAGAAGAAGACGGCGGCGTCTGACGAGGGGCGGTTCGTTCCTGACCTCATCATCAAGCTCCCAGGCGGGCGCAACATCATCGTCGATGCCAAGGTGCCGTACATCATCGCCTACCGTGCGGCAGTCGAGGCAGCCAGCGACGTCACCAGGACCGCGAGGCTGAAGGACCATGCCAGGCAGGTTCGCGAACACATCATTCAGCTCAGTAGCAAAAAGTACTGGGACCAGTTTCAGCCGGCACCGGAGTTCGTCTTTATGTTTCTCCCCGGAGAGGGGTACTTCAGCGCGGCGCTTCAGCACGACCCGGCACTGATCGAGTTTGGGGTCGACAAGCGTGTGATCCCAGCAAGCCCACTTACGCTTATCGCACTCTTGAGGGCCGTTGCCTATGGTTGGCAACAGGATTTGGTTGCCCACAACGCGCAACAGGTCAGCGAGCTGGGCCGGGAGCTCTACGACCGGGTGCGTGTGCTGGGCGCTCATTTCGACGACCTCGCCAAGGGACTGACCCGCGCCGTCGATGCGTACAACAACACGGTCGGAACTCTCGAGTCGCGCGTGCTGGTGACGGCCCGCCGCTTCAAGGACCTAGGTATTGCGGCCAACGAGCCAATCCCAGAGCTCTCACCTGTGGACCAGACCCCGCGCGCCCTGCAAGCACCGGAGAATGCCGACCTCTTGGGCAGCCTGATCGACAGGGAGCCTGTAGAGGTCGCAGAGAGGGAGGATTAGCACGCCCGACGGACCGCTCCACGGACTCACCGTTATCGACTTGACGCGCGTCTTGTCGGGACCGTATTGCACGATGATGCTGGCCGACATGGGAGCCCGTGTCATCAAGGTCGAGCAGCCCGGTCGGGGGGACGACACGCGGGGGTGGGGCCCGCCGTTTCAGAACGGCGAGAGCTCGTATTTCATGAGCGTCAACCGCAACAAGCAGAGCCTGACGCTCAACCTCAAGCATCCCGATGGACGGCGCATCCTGGAGACGCTGCTCGATCGTGCGGACGTCATCGTCGAGAATTTTCGACCTGGAACCCTCGGGCGGATGGAGCTCGGCTACGACGACGTCTCACCCCGGTGGCCGAAGCTCGTGTATTGCTCGGTCTCCGGCTTCGGCCACTCTGGACCGCGCCGCGCCGAGCCGGGCTACGACGCGGTGATGCAGGGTGAGGGCGGTCTCATGAGTATCACGGGTCCACCCGATGGTCCCGGCTACCGGCTCGGTGTGGCGATCACTGACATCACCTCGGGGATGTTTGCGGCGTACGGTGTTGCCGTCGCATTGCTCGCTCGCCATCGGACCGGCCGCGGTCAGTTCGTCGACATCGGCATGCTCGATTCGACTGCCGCGCTTCTTACGTATCAAGCGGGAATCTACTTTGCGACCGGCAAGGCGCCAGAGCGACTGGGCAACCTCCATCCAACAATTGTTCCGTATGAGACGCTCGAAGCGTCCGACGGGCAGCTCGTCGTGGCGGTCGGGAACGACCGGCTCTGGAGGCTCTTTTGTCGCCTCATCGAGGCCGGTGACCTGGCCGAGGATCCCCGGTTTGCAACCAACAGAGATCGGGTGGAGCGGCACGCCGCGCTCCGGCCGATCCTGGTCGACCACCTACGCACGCGATCCGCTGCCGACTGGATCACGTTGTTCACCGACGCAGGGATCCCCTGCGGCGCGGTGCGGGATCTCCACCAGGTCTTCACCGACCCACAGCTCATCGACCGAGCCATGGTGATCGCAATGGAACATCCGATCGCGGGCTCGATCCGCGCACTCGGGGTTCCGATCAAGCTAGACGACACGCCTGGCAGCGTGCGCACGGCTCCGCCAACGCTCGGGCAACACACGGAACAGATTCTCCAGGAAGATGTCGGATACGATAGGGCGACGATCGAACGACTCCAACAGGGGGGAGTGATCTAGTTTCAAATGGGGCTAGCGCCCCAAACCCGTCACCGTCCCTCGCGGGGGCCCAGCTGCCCCGCGCCGGTCCGGCGGGGCGCGCCGTGCGCGCCCTGGCGACACGCGTCTGAAGAACGCGCTAGTCACTTCTCGAGAAACGGCCCGAGCTCAGAGAGAAGAAAGTCCAGCACATCGGCCTTGGTCAGCGTCCCGATGGCCGAATCTTCGCGGACGACACGCTCTTCGACCGTCACTCGCCGTCCGCGCATCCTGCTTATCCGGCCCCTGAGCGCGGGGGAATCATCGGTCGTATCCAGTTCGAGCTCGACGAAGTTGTCACCGGCTGACTCAGCCGCGATGCGGACAGCACTGACCGGTGTCGAGACTCGAAACAAGAGCCCCTCGGCCTTGAGGACGGCGGCGACGCTCCTGAACATCGGAGCCACGACCTGGGTCAACACCCGCTCACCCTCCCGCGCCGCCACCGCCACACGGGCTCGACGATCTGTCGCGGCCTCTCGGGACTGAGCGATAAGGCGCTGAACGCGCTTTCTGACGTCTGCAACCTCGGACATCTCCGTAACCTCTCGCTATCGCCGTGGCGGCGTGCCGACCTCATAGATCCGAACGAGCTCGACGAGCTTGTAGCCTCGGGTCTGGTAGGGGGGAACGATGCGCTCGGCGCGGAGGAACTGAATCATGCCTTCGTCCGAATAGTCAGGAGCACCGATCTCACCGTCCTCGGCCAGCACACCCTCCAGCTGCTCAATCGTCATGAGTTTGTCCGTGACCGTCCGTCGGCGTGGAATGACACCCCAGAGCCGGTGCGCTTCAACCCGCTCAGTTGTATGGAATTCTAAGAAGATCTCGTTGCTGATGAAGTTGTACTCCACATCGGCACGAGTCGAGGTGGAATCCTCGACCTTGAGAAACGCGACCGTCGCCTGGCGCACCAACCAGTCGAGAAGCGTCTGGGTGAAATCGCCCTCGCCCGACCACTGGTCGCGATCAATCTGAGCAGGCACACGAGACTTTGATCGTCAGAAAACAGGACCGACGACTCTCTATCCGAGCAACCGCCACACTTGGGTCACAAGAAAGCACACCGTCACGCCCATCACAACTGGCAGGAGCGTGGCCAAGACCGTCCACTTCGCGCTCCGCGTTTCTCTGTAGATAGTGTAGATGGTTGTCGAGCATGGGTTGTGAAGAAGACTGAAGAGCATGAGATTGACCGCTGTCATCAACGTCCACCCCCCGGCACGGAGCAACTCCCCGGTCGCGTCGACGCTGTCGAGCTCGAACATCACCCCGGCACCTGACCCAGCGCCGGCGATGTCGGCTGATAGAACAGTCAACATCAGAACGGTCGGAATGACGATCTCGTTCGCCGGAATCGCCACCACATAGGCAACCAGAATGACGCCGTTGAGACCAAGCAGAAGGCCGAAGGGGTTCATGAAGGCGACGGCATGTTCCGCAACACTACTGTCGCCCACGTACACGTTCGACACGAGCCAGATCACCGCGCCAGCCGGAATCGCAAAGACCACCGCTCGCCACAGCACGATGAGCGTGCGGTCGATCACCGATGTATACAGCGTCTGGAGAATGCGGGGTGGACGGTACGGCGGCAGCTCCAGGCTGAAGCTCGTCGCTTCGCCGCGGAGCACGGTCCGAGAGAGCAGCCACGAGGCCAGGAACATCGTGACGATTCCGAGAAGCGCGATTCCGACGACTGCCGCGGCCGACACGACGCCCCCCAGATGCACCGGAGCAAGAGCGCCGATGAAGATTGACGCGATGAGAATCTGGGTCGGCCAGCGCCCGTTGCACAGCGAAAAGTTATTCGTAATGATCGCGATGAGCCGCTCCCGAGGGCTATCGATGATCCGCGTCGCCACGACGCCGGCCGCATTGCAGCCAAAGCCCATACACATCGTGAGCGCCTGCTTCCCGTGAGCACCAGCCGAGCGGAAGAGCGCGTCGAGGTTAAACGCGACCCTCGGCAAATAGCCGAAATCCTCGAGCAATGTGAAGATTGGGAAGAAGATCGCCATCGGCGGCAGCATGACAGCCACGACCCAAGCCGTCGCCAGATAGACGCCGTCAAGCAGAAAGCCGCTGAGCCACCAGGGAAGCCCGCCCAAATCGGCGAGACCCTTCAGCCACGGGTGCGCAGTATCGATCAGAAGCGTCGCGAGCATTCCAGACGGAACGTTCGCACCTTCGATCGTGATCCAGAACACCGCCGCGAGAATCGCGAGCATCAGAGGGAACCCAAGCCAGCGACTCGTCAGCAGACCGTCAAGAACGCGGTCGAGGTCGAAACCGACCTTTTTCAAACCACGCATCTGGGTCTTCTCCGCAATCTGTTGAGCCTCCGAGTACATGCGCTGGGCGATCGTGTCCTGGAAATCGGTGGGAAGATCCCATCGAAGTCGCCGCGCTCTGTCCAAGACCTGCCGGCGGATGCTTTCGTCGGGAATCGGAAACTCCGGTTGATCTCCGGGCCTATCGGCAAGCTGCCCAAGCTCTCCGGACCGCACCGCCTCGACGACCGCCTCGTCTGCGTTCAGGAGACGAAGCGCAACCCACCGGGCATTGGGCAAGTTCGGAAACGCGCCCTCAACATCCTGCACCAGCGTCGCAACGGTCTGTTCAACGTCCGACTGAAGGTGCTGCACACGGTACGGACGGCCACGCGTCTCACCCGACGCCACGCGGTGGGCAGCCGCGAGCAACTCGTCAATCCCGACGTGTTCGCGTGCAACGCCGGTCACAACCGGAACGCCGAGCTCCCGCTCCAGACGCTTCGCGTCGACGGCAATGCCGTGGCGGCGCGCCTCATCAACGAGATTGAGATAGACGACCACACGGTCGGTGATGTCCAGGATCTGCAGGACCAGGTTGAGGTTGCGCTCTAGACGCGTGGCGTCGACCACAACCACCGTCACATCGGGCCGGCCAAACAGAATAAAGTCGCGCGCCACCTCCTCGTCGACGCTTCCAGCCTGGAGGGAGTACGTGCCCGGCAGGTCCACAACCTTCATCCGCGTTCCCCGGAAGGCAAACGCTCCCTCGGCTCGAACGATCGTCTTGCCCGGCCAGTTGCCCGTGTGCTGACGAAGTCCCGTCAAGGCGTTGAAAACGGTGCTCTTGCCAACATTCGGATTCCCGGCGAGCGCAATCAGGACGTCCCACTTGTCGGGACTCAGCCCAAGCCGTAGCAGGCTCTCGTTGCGGTGCTGCGCGCAGCCGGTACAGGCGGACGGGCTTGCAAGAGACATCAGGCGACCTCAGCCACGTTGGTGAGCCGCCGGACCCTGATCCAGGACGCTTGATTGTGTCGCAGGGCGATGAGCGCACCCCGAATCCTGTATGCCACAGGGTCGCCCGACGCGCTCACCAGTTCAGGCGTGATGTCGGTCCCACGTACAACGCCAAGATCGAGCAATCGACGTCGTTGGGTTCCCTGACATGCTCGAGAAATATCGATCACCCGTACGGTCTCACCCGGCGCGGCGTCTGAGAGCGTCGTCGGCTCGGTCTCGGCTCGCTCACCGGCGGCAAGGGGACGCACGCTGACGTTACGAGCCGCAACGAGATCGAGCGTCCACTCACGGCCGCTCGCACGGACCTGGACGCCCAGACCGGTCGTGGCAACAACCTCGAGACGCCCACCTAACGCGAACCCATCAGCGAGCAGCGCGTCGTAGATCTCCCGTGGCTCGTCCTCTAGGTGAACGATTTCGAGCGTCTGCCCAGGTTCGGCAACTAACAGACCGACGCCCGGAACCGGCGGCATCTCCCCGGCAGCGTTTGGAATTGGGTCGCCGTGTGGATCCCAACTCGGGTGTCCTAGTCGAGTCTCGAGGGCATCGACCTCCGCGGGGGACAGCGAGTGCTCCATGCGTTCGGCCTCATCGTGCCACTCGACCGCCGGTACACCGGTGCGATCGGCCAGGTATCTCTCCCAGAGACGGTGTGTGCGAACAATGCGGACAGCCGAACTGTGACCTTCGGGTGTCAGGGACGGTCCATCTCTGCCCAGCAGGATCAGCCCCATCCCCCCGAGTCGCGACAGCAAGGATGCAGCTCTGCCAGTCGACACTCCCAGCCGACCCGCAAGACTCTCGATTGAGCACACCTGCCCACTTTGCTCGCACGTGAATACGTGCTTCAGCGCGTCCTCCAGCCGTACCCGCTCGTCAAGCCGAGAGAGCCTAATCGCTCGCGGCACCAGCCCGACCCGAGGCCAAGTCATGCCCACGAGCACGAGGGTGATGCCAAAGAAAACGAGAAGTGCCAGGCCTGGATCTACCATCGCCGCCTCTAGGGACAGAATGCATTTGACGTTTAACAAACTATATTTTGATAACTCAAAATATCTGCACTATAGTGCCGCGGGTGCCGCCGACAAGTCAAGCGCCGCGCGAATCGAGCCAGTCATGACGCTACCGTCGAGCACCGTTGAGGACTACCTGAAGGCAATCTACAAGGCCCAGGCCGCGCTAGACGTCGAGCACAGGCTCGTTTCGATGGGCCACCTGGCGACCGCCCTGGGGGTGGTGCCGGGCACGGCGACAACAATGGTCAAGGCGCTAGCCGATTCCGGTCTGGTCGAGTACGAACCGTACGCCGGCGTCCGGCTCACAGCCGCCGGCCAGAAACTCGCTGCTCTCGTACTCCGGCGCCACCGGGTGATGGAGCTGTTCCTCGTGAGAGTTGTCGGAATGAGCTGGGCCGAGGTGCATGACGAGGCGGAACGCCTCGAGCATGCGGCTTCCGACCGGTTGATTGATCGCATCGACGCAATGCTCGGGTATCCGTCAACCGACCCCCACGGCGACCCGATTCCAGATTCAGATGGCGCCATGGCTACGCACGACTACCACACCCTGCTGACGTGCCCGATTGGACGGCCGATCGAACTGACGCGAGTGACCGACCAAGACCCGATCTTCCTTCGCTTCCTGGAAGGGAACAATCTGACACCGGGTCAATCGATCCGCGTCGAAGCCCGGGATGCCGCCGGCGACAAGGTCGTCGTTCGGGGCGCGGACGACCGCGAAGTCATGATCGGGATGCGGGCAGCCGGAAAGCTGCAGGTGAAGGAGTAAGGCGCACACAGCGCCCTCACGGTACGGTCGCCCTGTGGGCTTGACGTGCGTGTAGCGGCGAACGAAAGCACGGTCTCAAGCCCTGGTCTAGAAAATCCGAGGCGTGCACCGCACGCCTCGTGGGCGCGGAGTGGGGCTTGCGGGGTCCCCGCGGAGCGCCCACGGGGGTTCGGGCCAAAGCCCCGTCTATTACAACGACCGGAGGAACGCCAGGAGCTCTTCAATGGCATTCGGAGACAGGGCAGTCAGACGCTCGATAGCCGGCCGTGCCTCGCGATCGTGTTTCAGTAGGGCCTCCCGCACAGTGGCCGCGCTTCCATCGTGCAGGAGCGGCCTCCGGAACCTAAGGCCCCACAGCGCCGGCGTGCGGATTTCCTCCGGCTCGCCATCGGCCTGCCTGATCCCATCACCGGTGCCGATGTCGTGGAGTAGGAGGTCGGAAAAGAGCGGCACTTCACGGCGGTCGAAAAGAGGGGATACGTGCGGGCCCGTCATGAGCGTCGGTACGTGACACGCACCACAGCCGACAGCATCGAACACCTCTCTTCCGCCGAGTACCGGTGGCGTCATAGGTCCACGAGGGGGCGGTGCCAGAAACTTCATGAACGACTCGAAGTTGTCAATTCCCCTCAGGCCCGTACCGAGTTCGGGGATATCCTCGAGCTCTGGAATCGGATCACACTCGCGGAGCTGTTCCGCTGAGAGGTTGAAAGTCAGCTCCTCAGGAAAGAGATCGTTCGTGATCCCCATCTCGTTTCGATAGGCATCCCCGCTGAAGTCGAGAAGCGTTGCGACTTGAGCCTTCCAGCCGAATCGTCCAACCCTCTGTGCCCCAGACGCGCGGTCAACGACAAGGGCGGCACGACCACTGATCCCATCACCATCGCGATCGGTTGGATCCTCGAGGGCACGAATCGTTTCATCAGTGATCGCCTCGACGAGTCCGGCACCGAACAGGGGGATCGGAACGCGACGGGCGATGACGTTCGCCTCGGGAGGAATGACCGACTGACATCCGTGGGTGGGGATCGAAAAAAGCTGAAACAACGAACCGCGCGCCGGGTCGAAGTCCTCGAAGCGGCCGTCGGCTAGACGCATCCCGGCACGGACCGTCGTGACCGGCGCAATACCACCAATGGCAGGAATGCTGTGGCACTCGGCGCAGCTGGTGCCGTTGTAGGCGGGGCCCAGCCCTTCGTCAGCGGTCTCGACCTCGAGAAAATCCTCGAGACCTATGCGAAACGCCTCGAACTCGGAGGGGGTCAAACCGGCCAGGGGGTCACCGGCCTGCACGGTCTGCTGTGCATAGGAGACGACCTGCCACGCGACGAGGCCACAGCAAATCGCGACACCGACCTTCGCGCCGTGCCTGATTCCATCACTCACGGCCAGCCACCCCGCAGTGGACATCAACCTACCGATCGACGACAACGATCTCACCCCTCATGAAGTTGTGCCCTGCACCGCACAAGCGCGAGCACTCGAACCGATACCGACCGACCTCGGTCGCGTCGAAAAGGACCACCGCCTCGCCCTGCCGTCGCTTGGGTACAGCCACATTGACGTTCGCACCGACGATCCGAAACCCGTGCATCGTGTCATCGCTGCGAACTCTGAGCTCGAGCGTCGTTCCGACGGGCACCCTAATCTCGGAAGGCGTAAAGATGAACCGCTCGGCCACGATTTCCACGACCTGACGCTCTTGTCCCACCGCCCGCGAGCCTGACTCCGCCGCCAGGGCCAACGCGACCGCACCGAGAACCAGTACGAAGCGACGTGTCGTGTCCTTCATCAGAACCACCACCCGAGGCCGATGTTGATCGAGTTTGGGGCATCGATGACCGCGCTCTGGTTTCGCAGCACGGTGTAGTCGAGCTTGACCGCAACATCGGGGTCAGGAAAATACGTCAGGCCGACAACCCAGGCGTCCCTGTCGAATTCCTTGAGCGGCTGGTACCCAGGGGGCATGTGGTACTGAGTGTCAAAGTTCTCGTACCGAAAAAACACCGCGACCTCACGGGGAGCCGGCCGAGGGCTGAGAAAATACGAGCCTTCAAGATAGAAGCCTCGAATCTGCTCGGCGACGTTGGGGCTGACTCCAGTCACTCGCTGCCGCGAAGCGTTGAGATCCTCCATACCGTCCAAGAATCCATGCGCATACTCCCCACGCGCCTCTAGCTCGCCGAGCTTGAACCGGCCATCGAACTCAACCATCGTCACGCTGGCATCCAGTCGCAGGTCCTGAAAGCCGGCGTCTCCACTCCAGAAGCTGGTACCCAGCACGAGTCCAGGCGTTCCGACGTACTCCAAACGTCCGGTGGCCGCGAGCGACCCCGCGTTCGATTGAGCGCCCTTTTGCCGTCCTTCACGGATGCCCTCCTCGGCGCTGAATCCCGTCGCATCAAGCGGCGCCATGGCGTAGGCGCGATACCGGAATCCCCCTCGAAACTCACCATGCAGTCCGACGCCGGTGTCGAACCAGGTCGTTGGGATGATCACCGTATCGACAAACGGGCGCTCGACCCCGTGAAAGACTGGCGGCTCATGCCGTTCGTTGATGATCCCGACAGGGGCGAGCAACATACCGGCGCGAACGTTGAACGAGCGGCTGATGAGGAAGTCGACGTACGCCTGCTCGAGTTCGAGCTCGCCGTCGGTCTCGTTCGACACAACGGCATGTTCGAGCTCCAGCTCGGCAACGAATCGAAGACGATCGGTGAAGCTGTGCGAGAAGAGCAACACGAATCGGTGGAAATCGAGTACCCCATCCTCCCCCTCGCGGTTGTTGTAGTGGAAATCCATGTACCCGGACACCGGTCCAGTGGAGGGAGCCGAATCCGAAGAAGAGGAGGATGAGTCGGGATCGGCGTCAGGCGGCTCGCTCCCCTGCGCACGACCCGGCGATGGCGTGGCGAGAAGGGCGACGATGAGTGCCACGGCCGACAGGAGGCCTCCACCAGTAGAGACAGCTGGTTTTGAGTTGGGCATGCCAGTTATTTTGATTAGTCAAAATACCCTAACACACAAAAGAAATCAAGGGGCCTTTCCAGGAAGACTCGGACTGGGTGGCCACACACGAGATGTGACCGCCGGATCCTCCTACTATCGTGACTGGTGCAGCAGACCAGCTCTGGGCCCGGTGGGGGGAAGCGACCGGGGCTCAGTCCTCACTCAGGCCTGAAGTTCGTGGGGGTGCAGATAGCCCTCCGACGGGAGGTCGGGTTTGAACTCCTCATGGCAACGCCACCCGAGGGCTTGGCGCAGGACATCGTGTACTCGAACGGAACACCGAGGTCTGTCCCCAGCCGTATGACATCGGCCTTGGCCAAGGTCAGGAAGGGCGCCACGATGTCGACCTGGTGATCCAGACCGGCTGACATCGCCCGGCCCATCAGATCGAAGATCGGAGCAGAGCACAACGCTTGGGGTGTCTTGACCCCTCTTTAACGCGTCGACTACCATCGCATGACTCTCATCACACGACCTCCGATGTACTCCGTCGCCAAGCGGATCGACTTCTGCTACGGACATCGCCTGCTGAACTACGAGGGTATCTGCAAACATCCTCACGGGCACAATGCTGTCGCTGAGGTCGAGGTTCGGTCTGCCACGCTCGACGATCGACACATGGTCTGTGACTTCGGCGACCTCAAGCACGTCATCAAAGGCTGGATCGATCGTGAGCTCGACCACAAGATGATTCTCCGCGGCGACGATCCGCTGCTCGAGCCTCTTCGGCAGCTGGGCGAACCAGTGTTCGTCGTCGACGAGAATCCAACAGTGGAGCACATCGCGTACCTGATCTTCCAACAGACCCGCCGCGAGGGTTTTCCAGTCGTGCGTGTGACGGTCTGGGAGACCCCCACGTCTTTCGCAACGTACGAGGAGCAGATTGACAACGCGGCCGACGACGTGGTCCCGACCGAATCTACGTCTCGGATCGTGAGTTAGCTGAACGGACAGGCCGCGTTCGCGCGCGGCGTCGACGGCGTGGCGCCGCTTCCGCTGGATGCGTCCAGTCCGGATGCACCTGAAGGGTCTGTCCGAAGAGTGGCGTCGGGCCCGGCCGATGTGCGCGATGTCCCGTGACCGCAAAGAACGCTCGGTTGATCTTATCCAGAAGTCGGACCAACCCTCGCTCGTCCGGAGCGGACAGAATGATCACGCCACCACCGTCCTTGGGAGGAAAACGCCGATCATCGAGAAAATCGTCATCCAGACTAATCAACGTTCGGCGAAGCTTGCGCGCCATCCGGAAGTGCTCGAGGTCTCGGGCACGTCGCAACCCGTCATCCTCTACCACCGACAGCACATCCCAGTTGAGGCGATGCCGCATGTGTGACACGACACCGGCTGGGATATTCGCGTCGGCGTAGATCCGCGGCTGTCGGGCGAGAGTCGCGATATGCGGGACAAGCTCAGATGCGAGCGTTCGCAACGCTACTCCTCTAGCGATCTGTCGTTTTGGCGGGAATGCCCGCCCCTGCGCAGGCTTGCCGTTCAAGCTCGGCCAGAAGCACGCCACGCTGGTGATACAGCGCCTTTCGCTCCCGCCGTCCAGGTTCCGAACCCACCACGTATTCGCAAAAAAGCGGAAATGCGATCGTCGTGTCACAGTAGGCGACAACGGTGTCCGAGAGCACGCTGGGGTTGATCTTTCCCCAGCTCACCGCTTCGGCCGGGGTCGCCCCCGAGAGCCCCCCCCACACGACCTGGTCGGTTGTGATCTGGATGAAGTAGTCGTTCCCACCCTTCTTGATCCCGTAGATCTCCCAGAGTGTCGGCTGACCCTGGAGGTAGAAGTTCTTGGGAGAGCCGCCGCCGAGGATCACGCAGCCGTTTTTTTCACCGGCAAGAATGATGGCGCACACTTCATTCACATCGAGGTTCGGGTTGATCAGCAAGCCAGACTGGTTGATCAGCTCGTGATACGCGAGATTCATCCCGATCGAGCTATCGCCGGGCGACGATGTGTAGATCGGCACACCGACCGCGGCAGCCTTCGCCACGACCGAATGCTCGGCACACCCAGGCTGTCGCGCGAGCAGATCCTGGCCGAGACGGAAGTGGAACTCCGCCGACGAGATCGCGCCGTCGAGCCTCTCGCGCACCAGGAAGTCACGCAGGTACGCATCGGTCTCCAGCAAGACCTCGGCTGGAAACAGGACGTCGTAGATCCGAATGATCCCGTTCTCGTGCAGCTCGACATCGTCGAGAAACGGCGAGCCACGGTGCAGCGTGAAGTTCAGCGCATAATGGAGATCGTGGTACAGGTTGGCGCCGGTGCTCACAAGAAAATCGACGAGACCGCGCTCCATCAACTCGATCACACATCCGCCAAGACCCGCGGGAGTCATCGCGCCTGCGACCGTGAGCCCTATGGTGGTGTCGTGGGTTGACGCGAGCATCCTGTCAGTAAAGACGTGACAGGCTTCCGACAACCGACCGGCATTGAACGCCTGGAACCCGTCGTCAATGAGTGTCCGCACATCGGCACTTCCTAGGGGCCGATAGTAGCGAATCGGTTTTCCGCCGAGATAGCTCTGTTTTTTCGGCGAGCCTGGCGAGCGGTACGGCACGGGAAAGTGTAACGGATAGTCGCGGGTCGGATGGTGCGACTCAGGAGCTTCGACTTCCGACCTGGACTACTCGGTCCAGTCTGGCCGTCGGCCGGTGATCGCGATCAAGACGAGCGCTGCGCCGGTGCCACCGAGCACAAGTCCGACGCCATCGGACACCCATGATTCCCAGGTGAACTCGATCAGCAGTAGGCCGGCCGAAGCGGACACGAACGATGAACCCGCGATGGCGGCGCTGATTGGGGCGTGGGCAAGACGCAGGATCGCGCCGCGCACGCGCCTGAACAGCGGTGAGGCCATTGCTACATGCCGCTGATGCTGTATCCGGCGTCGACCATCAGCACTTCACCTGTTACGCCACGACTGGATGGTCCGAGAAGGAACGTGGCGGCGTCGGCCACCTCAGCGGAATCGACAGTCCGGCCGAGCGGCGAACGGTCACGGTAGTGCTGCAGGATCTTCGTAAAGCCCGAGATTCCGGAAGCTGAAAGGGTCTTGATCGGGCCGGCCGAGATCGCATTCGCCCTGATATTCGAAGAGCCCAGATCGCTGGCGAGGTACCGCACGGTGGCTTCGAGCGCCGCTTTCGCGACCCCCATGACGTTGTAGTTCGGGAACACACGATCACTCCCCAGGTAGGTCAACGTCAGAATGCTACCGCCACCACGAGTCTCCATCAGTGGCGTGGCGCCACGCGCCAGCGCAATCAGCGAGTAGGCGCTGACGTCGAGTGCCTGAAGGAAGTCAGGTCGCGTCGTCCGCGCGAATGGAGACGAGAGCGCTTCTCGTGACGCAAACGCCACACCGTGAACCAGAAAATCAAGACCTCCGTGCTTGGCGCGAACGGCGTCGAACACGGCGTCGATCTGCTCGTCCTCGGACACATCACAGGGGACGAGCTGAGCCGGTCGGCTCAGCGTGTCTGCGAGCGCACGGGTGTTGTCAGCAAACCGCTCGTTCGCATAGGTCAGTGTCAGCGTCGCACCAGCCGCGTCGGCGGCTTTGGCGATCGCCCATGCAAGCGACCGCTTGTTGGCAATCCCCACGACCAGTCCATTGGTTCCGGCGAGATCACCCATCGACGTTACAGAAGCGGATTATCGAAGGTCAGCGCGAGCGACCCTTGTCACGGCGTGGTTGGCCGGACCCCGTACGGTCCTGCCCGCCGCGATCAGGACGGGACGAGCGCTTCTTGCCACCGGTGCTGTTGCCTTTCGAGGCGTGCTGAACACTGCGCTCACGGGAATTCTTCTTCTTATTCGGATGCCCGTCACGCACAGGGCGACCGCCGCGACCTGGTCCGCGGCCCGAGGACGACCCACCTCGAGGCTGCTCGTGCATGGTGAAAACTGGCGCCTCCCTTGGGAGCGGTGGTGTTCCTTCGGAATGCTTGAGCGTGGCCCGAATGAGGGGACGCCGAACGGGCCCTTCATCTACCCGCTCCACCTCAACGGTCGCTGCGTCGTCAGGTGTGCCCTCGGGGACGCCGTCAGGCGCACCCGCAGACTTGACGTCTGTCGGCACGACCGCCCCCCCCTCTTCCGGCGGGTCGGTCGCACGGTTGTGTTCACTCATCGGATCGGTTTGATCCTGCCTACGGTCATCGAGGTCGATCTGATTGCGATGACACGATCGTCGCGTGAAGGATTGGTCCCGCACGCGAACCCAACGCTGCTACGGCTTCCCGTCGGCGGGAGGCTGGTTGGAAACGTGGCGCAGAAGTGTCAAATGTTAGCAGAGCACAGAAGTCGAGGCAACTTGGGTCAACCACTCGAACCTACATCGCGAGAACCCACACAGCTCGTCGCCCCGCACTCCTAGCCATCCTCCACAATGTGGTCCGCGACCCAGCGCTCGAGCTCGCGCAGAGCCGCACCTACGGCATCCGGGTTGGTCGACTGGGGTGTCCGGCGGGCCGCCACCGAGCCACGTGCCGTGATCTGGTCGACGATGTCGTCGTCGAACAATTCATGGCACTCCCGCCACTCCTCGAGAGTCAGCGTCTCGAAGTTTCTACCGCTCTTGACGAGGGAGCGGACGATGCCACCGACCACCTCATGTGCCCGTCGAAACGGAAGGCCATGATTGACAAGGTAGTCGGCGACATCGGTCGCGAGCAGCATTCCCACTGAAGCTGCCTCGCCGCGCTCGCGACAAACCTCGAGAGTGTCGACCACGGTCGTGGTCGCCCGCACTGAATCGAGGACCGTTCGCTCTGCATCAAAGAGCGCCTCCTTATCCTCCTGGAGGTCCTTGTTGTATCCGCTGGGCAGTCCCTTCATCGTTGTCAGAAACGCCAGGTGATGACCGATGACCCGTCCTGCCTTTCCCCGGACCAGTTCAAGTGGGTCAGGATTCTTCTTTTGCGGCATGAGACTGCTGCCAGTGGCTACCGCGTCGGCCAGCTCGAAGTACGCGAATTCTTCTCCGGTAAAGATGACCAGATCCTCTGCCAATCGGCTCAGATGCACCATCAGCAGGGCATAGGCGTGGAGCGTCGACGAGACAAAATCTCGATCGGCCGCAGCATCGAGACTATTCGACACAACCTTCGAGAATCCCAGCCGCTCCGCAAGCACCGTCGGATCGACGTCGTAACTCGTCCCAACCACCGCGCCCGAACCGAGGGGGAGCGAATCGGACTCGTCGCGCGCCGCGCCAAGACGAACATGGTCACGGCGTAGCGCCGCGGCATGCGAAAGAAAGAAGTGCGCCACCAACATCGGCTGGGCGCGGCGCAAGTGGGTGTAGGACGGCATGAGCGCCTCGCCAGAAACGTGGGCGCGACCGGCCAGGGCCCCGACGAGTCGCGCAAGCCCCCGCTGCACCACCGGTAGACGGCGGCGGACATACAGCCGGAGATCAAGCGACACCTGTTCATTTCGTGAGCGGCCCGTGTGCAAGCGCCGCCCAACGTCGCCCACATGCTCGATCAGCTGCCGCTCAACGAAGGCATGAATGTCCTCATCGGCACCGCTGACAAAATCTGGGTCTCGGCGGCCGCGTTCGAGGATCTCCGTCAAACCTCGGCAGATTGTTGCCCTCTGGTCGGCAGTCAGCACACCTGCACGTTCCAGCGCCTCGGCCCATGCAAGGCTGCCTTCGACGTCGTCCTCAAAGAGGCGGCGGTCAAAGCCAAACGATGCCTGAAACTCAAAGGCGTCTGCGTCCGGCGCCTCTTCGAACCGTCCGGACCACAGGTGCTGCTCGTCGGTCATAGGGAAAGACTAGCCTTCCGAGCCTGGCGAAGCGGCGCCGACACCGAGACTCGTCACCGCCGACTGTGGTCGGCGCCGGTTGGCAATCTCGACCGGGAGCCCCCAGATCTTGATGAACCCTTCGGCCGCCGAGTGGTCGAACGCATCCCCTTCGTCGTACGTCGCAAGCGAGGTGTCGTACAGAGCGTAGTCTGACTTCCGCCCGACGACCCGGCAGTCGCCACGATACAGCTTCAAGCGGGTCGTGCCGGTCACGCGCTTCTGGACATTGCTCACGAACGCGTCGATTGCCTCCCGCGTTGGTGCGAACCATAGACCGTTGTAGACGATGTCGGCGTAGACCCGACCCAGATCTCCCTTCAGCCGTTCGAGATCCTTCGGAATAACCATCGCTTCCAGCTCCCGGTGCGCCGCGTGCAGAACCGTTGCCGCCGGTGCTTCGTAGATCTCCCGAGACTTGATGCCGACCAATCGGTTTTCGACCATGTCGATACGGCCCACACCGTGAGCGCCGGCGATCGTTTCCAGCGAGTTGATCAGCTCGGTCAGCGGCATCGCGACGCCGTTCACTTTCGTCGGCACACCAGCCTCGAACTCGACCTCGACGTACGCGGGAACATCCGGGCACTCGGTCGGAGACTTGGTCAATGCGTAAATATCATCGGGGGGCTCGATCCATGGGTCCTCCAACACACCGCACTCGATTGACCGACCCCACAGGTTCGTGTCGGTGCTGTACGGGCTCTCCACAGTCGTCGGAACCTGGATACCGTGCTTCCGTGCGTACTCGATTTCGTCGGGACGCGTCATTCCCCACTCTCGCGCCGGGGCAACTACGCCGATCTCGGGGTCCAAGGCTCGGGTCGATACGTCCATCCGAACCTGGTCGTTACCCTTGCCGGTGCATCCGTGCGCAATCATGCTGGCGTTCTCGAAGTGGGCCACCTCGACGAGCTTCTTCGCAATCAGCGGCCGGCCGAGGGCCGTCGCGAGGGGATACCTGCCTTCGTACATCGCCCCAGCTTGGAGCGCCGGCATGATGTAATCACGGGCGAACTCCTCTCGAGCGTCGACCACGTGAGCCCGCACGGCGCCAACTCCCAACGCCCGCTCGCGTATGTCGTCGAGCTCCTTTCCCTGACCCAGATCCATCGTCACGGCCACGATCTCAGCCTCATACTTGTCGGCCAGCCATTTCACCGCGACTGATGTATCCAGACCGCCTGAGTACGCCAAGACAATACGATTCATAACACCTCCAGAACCATGGGTGCCACGCCGACACTACCCTCTTGCCCACCCTTCGAAAAGGCGCTTGACCTCACGGCCGGCTCGCGCATGGCGGGTAATCACCAGAATCGTGTCGTCGCCGCCAACAGTCCCGACCACTTCAGGCAGTGCAGCCCGGTCAATCGCCAATGCCAACGGCTGCGCCAACCCCGCGTCCGTCCTAAGCACGAGTAGCTGTTGGACCTGGTCGGCGCTGCGCATGTAGTCGGCGACTGCCCGCCGCACGGCAGCATTCGCTCCGGCGCCACCCGGCTGCTCGCCCGGTTCCTGATAGGCGCCGTCAGCCGCCCGCTTGACGAGTCCGAGCTCCTTGATGTCGCGCGAGATCGTCGCCTGGGTTGCATTGAACCCCTTTGCTCGCAGCAGACTTCGAAGCTCGTCCTGGCTACCAATTGATTCCCGTGAGACGAGCTCGAGAATCGCTGACTGCCTATAGTGTTTCATATTTATTCACTATTATGAATTATCATACATAATGAGAACCATCGAAGCAACACTAAATACGGCTTGTTTTGTGTCTTATCGCAAATATACGACATCTTCTTATTGACTCGTCGAATAGATACGTCGTATAAATAGTCTTCTTAGTGAATAAATATTCAAAACTAGGACACCGACATTGCTACGTATTGGAGTCGTTGGCGCTACGGGCTACGGTGGGCAAGAGTTGATCCGGCTCGCGGCCCATCATCCGCACCTCGACGTAACGGTCGCCATGACGTCGAGCGTTGGCGAGGAGAGTCGAACTCTGCCCGGGCTGACAAAGATTTGGGACGGCGACCTGACAGCTTTCTCTCTCGATCGACTGAGCAGCGAGACCGATGCTGTCTTCTTGGCACTCCCAGATACCGCGAGCGCGGGTATCGTGCCTGCCCTACTGGACCAGGGTCTACGCGTCTTCGACCTCTCGGGCGCATTCAGACTGCGCGAGGCGGAGGTGAGGCAGCGATGGTACCCGGAGACGCCCGAGCTCCCCATTCCGCCAGTGTATGGCCTGACCGAGCGCCGACGGCACGCCTTGAAGGACGCCCGCTTCGTCACATGCCCCGGGTGCTATCCAACCGCCGCTCTGCTCGCGCTGGAGCCCTTGGCGGAAGCCGGCCTCCTGACCGGAGACGTGTTCATCGATGCGAAATCTGGCATTTCGGGGGCAGGGAGGAAGCCGACTCTTCGGACACATTTTTCGGAGTGCCATGGCAATGTGACGCCGTACGGCATCTTCGCCCACCGGCATGGCGCCGAGATCGAGCAGGAGCTGGCGCATCCGGTCACGTTCGTTCCGCACCTGGTTCCACTCGATCGAGGGATTCTCGAGACGATCTACACACGCGTGGATGCAACCACAACCGGAGCACAGGTTTCGGACGTCTTTGCCCGGGCTTATGAGCGGTCGCCCTTTGTGCGGCTTCGCGGTGACACGGTGCCTGAAATCGCGCATGTTGCACACACGAACTACTGCGACATCGGGTGGAGGATGGACGAAGAGACAGGGCGGCTCGTGATCGTGTCGTGCCTAGACAACCTCGTCAAGGGCGCCGCCGGACAGGCACTCCAGAACCTGAACGTGGCGCTCGGCTTCGACGAACAGGATGGCCTGGTCTAGCGTCCGATGTCGAGACAACCGCCGACCCTCATCAAGTTCGGGGGTGAGCTGCTTGAGGATCCGCGCCGCCTCCGCCGCATCGCCAGGGCGCTGGTGGACGCAGCGGCCAGCACGCCGATCGTCGTCGTCCACGGTGGTGGTCGCGAAGTCGACGTGGAGATGGCACGTCTGGGCATTCCGAAGCGAGCCGTCGATGGGCTGCGCGTCACGGATGCCGCAACGCTCGGGGTCGCTATTGGCGTGCTCGCCGGTCGAGTCAATACGCGAGTCGTTGCCGCAATTGGGGCTGCAGG
The DNA here is from genome assembly GCA_965223015.1 of Vicinamibacterales bacterium. Taxonomy (GTDB): domain Bacteria; phylum Acidobacteriota; class Vicinamibacteria; order Vicinamibacterales; family UBA8438; genus CAUZIB01. The sequence continues at coordinate 35,070 of CBDCVL010000013.1, forward strand.
CGGTAGCGCCGTCGGCCTCACCGGTGCTGACGCCGGGATTGTTCGGGTGCGCAAGGCTAAGCGGTATCGCGCGACGGACGGCTCCTGGGTCAACCTAGGGTTCGTTGGCGTGCCCGAAGGCACTGAAGCCCCAACCCTCGTCGGTGATCTCACACGCCGGGGCCACATCCCGGTCGTAGCCAGTATCGGATGCGACGCCAAAGGGAGGCTGTACAACGTGAACGCCGACACGCTGGCAGGGGATCTCGCGCCGCGGATCGGCGCGCGCCGACTGATTATCGCCGTCGCAACCGCTGGCGTACTGGACGCGCTGGGGCACACGGTTCCCGTCGTTGACGACGACGGGCTTATCGGATTGATCCGGGAGCGACAAGCCAGCGCGGGAATGGTAGCGAAGTTGCTTGCCTGCCGCGCCGCCCAGGGTGGCGGCGTCCGGGATGTGACCATCGTAGACGGCAGACGGTCGACCTTTCTGAACCCGGGAAGGACGAGGGGTGCAACGATCGTGACCAGTGGCCGAAAGAAACGTGCGAACGCACCGACCTCGGTCCGAGAGCCGAAAGTGAACAGACAATGACAGGACCATCGACCGTAGACGCCAGTCACGTACAAGAGATCGAAGCGGACTACGTGTTGCAGGTATACAAGCGGCTGCCGGTCGTTCTCGTGCGAGGTGACGGATCACGCGTGTTCGATGCCAATGGAAAAGACTACCTCGACTTCCTGTCGGGCATCGGCGTCGCGTCGCTTGGCCACGCACACCCCGGACTTGCGAACGCCGTGACCGCCCAAGCTCGAGAACTGCTGCACACGTCGAACCTCTTCTTTCACCCTCTACAGGGCCAGGTGGCCAAGAAGCTCGCTCAGTTGTCGGGTCTGCAGCGGACCTTCTTTACAAACAGCGGGGCCGAAGCAGTGGAAGCGTGCCTGAAGTTCGCACGCCGGTACTGGCACACGCAGGATGTGAAGGCACGGACACAGTTCGTGGCGTTCGACCGCTCCTTTCATGGCCGCACGTTTGGGGCCCTCTCCGTCACCTCGGGCACCGCCTATCGGGATCCATTCGCTCCGCTCGTCCCGGGTGTCACGTTCGTATCCCCGGACGAGCCGTCGTCTTTGCGACAGGCCGTGTCCGAAGAGACCGCCGCGATCATCGTCGAGCCGATCCAAGGAGAGGGTGGTGTCTGGCCGATCTCGGACGCGATGGTCGAAGCGCTCGGGGCTGTCTGTGCCGAAACAGGAACGCTGCTGATCGCGGACGAGATCCAGTGCGGTCTCGGAAGAACCGGCCAACCGTTCCGTTCGACGACTGTCGGGCTGCAGCCTGACCTGATGGCCCTCGGAAAGGCGCTCGGCGGCGGTGTTCCGGTCGGCGCAGCCGTGATGAGCGAGCGCGTGGCCGGCACCGTGGCTTTCGGCGACCACGGCAGCACGTACGGCGGCAATCTCCTGGCGTGCCGCGCAGCGCTGGTCTTCCTGGACGCGCTCGAAGCAGGTTTGCTCGACCGCGTCAGCGAAGCTGGTGCGCACCTCTCCGCTGGGTTGCGGGCACTGGCTCGCGACTACTCGATGATCGGTGAAATCCGCGGTGCCGGACTCATGTGGGGTGTTGAGGTTGAAGAATCGGTTGCCGAACGCCTGGTTCCAGTAGCACTGGACAAAGGATTGATTGTCAATCGGACAGCGGGGACGGTCATACGGCTGCTTCCCCCGCTGACCATCAGCAATGCCGACATCGACACTGGGTTGATGCGGCTCCGGTCCGCGTTTGAAACGGCGACCGCGAGGGCGACGTGACCGAAGCCGCATGCGAAGCACGCCCTGTGTCGGAGGACGACAACGTCGTCGTAAGACCGGCCGAGCCGGACGAGGCCGGTGTTCTCTTTCGTTTGATCAACGACAACCTCGAAGCCGGGCACCTCCTCCCTCGGCCGCTCGGTGAAGTCGTGCTCCATGTACCGAGATTCCTCGTGGCCTCAGACACCACGGGCGTTGTCGGCTGCGCCGAGCTCGCTCGGTTGGGACCTCACCTCGCAGAGGTCCGCTCCCTGGTCGTTTCCGGGCACCTCCGAGGACGGGGCGTCGGCACCCGGCTGCTGAACCAGATGATCCAGGTGGCCAGGCACAACGGATACCCGAAGCTGTGCGCCTTCGCGTACAACCCCCGGCCCTTCGTAAGGCTCGGGTTCTCGATTGTTCCGCACCCCTGGCTTCCCGAGAAGATCTCGACCGACTGCCACCGGTGCGTCTGGTTCCGTCGTTGCACTCAGTACGCGGTCGTGCTCGACTTAAAGACACTGGCGGTCATGGCGTGACGACCTTGGCGATCGAGATGGATCCGGTCGAAGGAGGGATCACCGCACCGAGTGGCTTTCGCGCCGCAGCGGTGAGCTGTGGCATCAAGGCTCGTGCCCTCGACTTGGCGTTACTGGTCTCTGACACACCAGCCAGCGCAGCAGGCGTCTTCACCACCAACCGAGCCGTTGCGGCTCCGGTCCTGGTGTGCCGCGATCATCTCGCACGCTCCAGTGGCGTCGCGCGGGCCATCGCCGTCAACAGCGGCTGCGCGAACGCATGCACTGGCAAGCCAGGAATGACGGCGGCGCTCGAGATGGCAGCAGCCACGGCGGCCGCGGCGGCGTGTCCGGTCGAACACGTCTTGATCGCGTCGACAGGCGTGATCGGGCTACCACTCGAGACCGCGAAGGTGACGACGGGAATCGCCCGAGCTGCGGGCGAGCTTCGTCGAGATGCGAACCGTGCCGCGGCAGAGGCCATCATGACGACCGACCCCTGGCCCAAGGAGACGGCTCTTCGCGTCGTGACGCCTCGGGGCTCATTCGTGGTCGGAGGTATGGTGAAGGGCGCCGGCATGATAGAGCCGATGATGGCGACGATGCTTGGGTTTGTGACGACCGATGCGGCGATCGACCCGCTACAGTTGCAGCGCGCGCTACGGAACGTGGTCGACGACACGTTCAACGCCATCACGGTGGACGGGGAGTGCTCGACGAACGACTCGGTGTTCCTTCTCGCAAACGGGACCAGCGGCGTCACGATCGATGAGTCCATCTACCCATTCTTCGTGGCGGGCCTGAGAGGTGTGTGCGAAACCCTCGCGAAGGAGATCGTGCGAGGCGGTGAGGGGGCGACCAAGGTCGTCACGGTCCGAGTCACCGGTGCCAGCACCGATGACGACGCACGACGAGCCGCGCGGGCCATCGCGAACTCACCGCTCGTGAAGACTGCACTTCATGGCGGAGATCCCAACTGGGGACGGCTTGTCGCAGTGGCGGGCCGCGCCAGAGTGGCGTTCGAACTCGCCCGATGCCGAGTGAGCATCGGGCGCGCCGTCCTGTATGAGAACGACACGGTGCATGTCGACCGTGAGCACGACGCGGCCGAACACCTGAAAGGTAAGGAGGTCGACCTTGAAGTCGACCTGGGCACCAGTGGCGCGTCCAAGGCCACCGTCTGGACGTGTGACCTGAGCGCAGAGTACGTCCGCATCAACGCGGACTACCGCACGTAGGAAGAACCTGGAATGACCAACCCGCTCTCTGGGCGATGCTTCTTGTCGATTCTTGATTTCGACCCGGAGGACTTGCAGCACAACCTCCAACTTGCCGGCACTGTGAAGCGCGACCGCCACCTCGGCAAAGAGGCCGCGACGTCAGCCGCATTGGAGGGAACTTATATCGCTCTGCTGTTCGAGAAGCCATCGTTACGCACGCGCTCGACCTTCGAGATTGCCATCCGGGAGCTGGGCGGAGACTTCATCAACCCGTCTGCCGCCGAGGCACTGGGGCAACGGGAATCGCTCGCCGATGTCGGACGGAGTCTCGAACGTTGGGTCGAGGGTGCGGTCGTGCGGACCTATGAGCAGGACCGTCTCATCGACCTCGCGAAGGCGACTCGCACACTGCGGGTTGTCAACGCGCTCAGCAACGAAGAGCACCCGTGTCAGGCGCTCGCTGATTGCCTCACGTTGACGGAGCGCTGGGGAAGCGTCCGTGGTCGGCAAGTCGCGTTCGTGGGTGATGGCAACAACGTGGCGGCGTCGTTCGCCCAAGCCGCAACGATGCTCGGCGTTTCGGTTCACGCTGCGTCGCCGGAGGGTTTCGAGCTTCCCGCATCTGTGGACGCTGACGTCGCACGCGTTGCGATGCACGGCGCCGAGCTTCGACGTTTTCGAAGCCCCGTGGAAGCGGTGCAGGGCGTCGATGCCGTCTATACAGACGTCTGGACGTCGATGGGTCGAGAGGCAGAGGTTGCCGTCAGGCGACGACTGTTCAGCCCATACCAAGTCAACGAGCGTCTCATGAGTCGCGCCAAACCCGACGCGTGCTTCATGCACTGCCTGCCCGCTCATCGAGGCGAGGAGGTCACCGATGCAGTCATGGACAGTGCCGCGTCAGTTGTCTTCGACCAGGCGGAGAACCGTCTGCACACCCAAAAAGCGCTGCTGCTGATGTTATTTGAAGATTAGTACTAGGATGGGGCTACGCCCCAAGCCCCCGCGGCCGCTGCGCGGAGACCCGTTCGCCCCGCTCCGCGCCCGCGCGGCGCGCTGTGCGCGCCGACTCTTAGACTGCGATCCGGCCGAATAGCTGCGTATTTCGTACTCGAAACGCTAGACCTTCGCGAATCACGGTGACGACTGCTCGACCTTCGCGGCAGCCCGCTCGACTTTGGCTGCGAGCTTCCGCTTGTACTCTGTGAGGGCGACTGCAATGCTCTCGTCGGCAACGGCGAGAATCTGAGCGGCCAGTACAGCCGCGTTCGTGGCTCCCGCCGCGCCGACCGACACCGTCGCGACAGGAACACCGGGCGGCATCTGAACGGTGGCCAGAAGCGCATCCCACCCTTTTAGAGGGGACGAATCGATGGGCACACCGATGACGGGTAGCATCGAATGCGCGGCAACGACGCCAGCGAGATGAGCGGCCGCGCCGGCTCCGACGATGAACACCTTGACACCCCGGCTGGGTGCGGCTTCCACGAGTTGTCGGACTCGGTCGGGCGACCGGTGCGCAGACGCAACCGTCATATGGCACGAGATCCCGAGATCCCGCAACACGTCAACCGCCCGCTGCATCGTCGGCGCGTCTGAATCTGACCCCATCAAGATCTGAACCTGGCATTCTGCCATCGCATCACCTCAACTGCCGCCTGCCGCCATCGTCTCCAGAGCCCTCAACGCCTTCTGCCCGATGTCGGTCCTATAGTGAACTTCAGGAAAGGATATCCGTTCGACTGCCCGGTACGCGCTGGCAATCGCTCCGGCGAAGGTCGTGCTGCGGGCAACAACCGTCAGCACCCGTCCGCCACTGGTCACCACAACGCCCTCGCGGAGCGCCGAGCCGGCGTGGAAGACCCGTACGTCCGGAACCGCCGCAGCGTCGGAGAGCCCATCAATCGGCAGACCTGTTTCGTAGCTTCCTGGGTAGCCCCCTGAGGCAACCACAACGCCGACATGCGGGTCGCCGGTAACCCGCCATGAGGCATCACTCAGATCACCCTTCGCCGCTGCCAGCAGGGCCGGGGCCAGATCACTCTCGACCATTGGTAACACGACCTGTGCCTCGGGATCGCCAAAACGCACGTTAAACTCGATGACCTTCGGCCCATCCTCTGTCAACATCAGGCCGACGTAGAGCACACCCCGATACTCTGTACCCTCGGCACGCAGACCCTCGAGAACCGGCGTCACGACCTCTTTCATGACTCGCGCGGAAAGGGCCTCCGAGACGAGCGGGCTCGGCGCAAAGGCTCCCATGCCTCCCGTGTTGGGACCCTCGTCACCATCGAACACGCGCTTGTGGTCCTGCGCGGCCGGTAGCGCACGACCCTCGCGCCCGTCGCAAATGACGAAGAATGACACTTCCGGGCCGACCAGACACTCCTCTATCACCAGCCTGGCCCCTGCCTCGCCAAAGCGACCTTCGACAATCGCCTCGTGCACCGCCGACGCAGCGACGGCGCGATCGCCAGCGACTGTGACTCCCTTGCCCGCAGCCAGCCCATCGGCCTTGACAACAACCGGAAACCCGAGCGCCTCGCAGGCCTCGATGGCATCGCGCTCCGTTCGGCACACCCGATACCGAGCCGTCGGAATACCGTGCCGGTCCATGAATTCCTTCGCAAACGCCTTGCTTGATTCGAGACGCGCCGCGGCCTGAAGCGGTCCGAACAGATGGTGCCCGGCCTCAGCGAACCGATCGGCGACCCCGTTGGCCAAGGGCAGTTCAGGACCGATCACCGTGAAGTCGACTGCCTCCTGTACCGCGAGGTCGAGGATTGCTGTCGGGTCGGCAACATCGACTGGCATGCACTGAAGGAGGCTCTCGGCTCTGCCAGGCTCGGCAGATGGCAGAACGAACCCGGCATTCCCGGGCGCGCAAACGACCCGTTCGACGCTCGATTCTTGACCGAGCTTCCATGCGATCGCATGCTCTCTCGCGCCTCCGCCCACCAGCAGAACCCTCACATCTATATCCTTTTTATTTTCAATGGTTTACGAGACTTGTCCGGGACCAGTACGGGGCGGAACTCCTGGAAGCTGGTCGCTGTTTGACGGCAGCTCGGCTTTCGTCCTAAGATGGCAGATCCGCGAGCCGTCCGTGGTCCGACTGTCTGGGCATGCTCCCAGATACCACAGACAGCCGGCTTCTGCCGGGGCCTTGGTCGCCTCCTGCGTAACGTTCGCAGCGCCCAGGTTCGCGCGTAGCCTAGCACATTGCAGTCGGCGTCACGTCGGTGGATAGGGGGGTGACAGCTCAGTTGGCCGAAGTCAGAATTCAAGATGGTGAATCGATCGAAAGCGCGATGCGACGGTTCAAGCGCAAGGTGCAGCAGGAAGACATCATCAAAGATATCAAGAAACACTCGTTCTATTTGAAGCCGGGCGACAAGCGCCGCGCGAAGCAGGCGCTTGCACGAAAACGGAGTCGCAAGAAGATGCAACAACACCCCGAGTAACGTCGCTAACCTCCTGTGTTTCTTGACAGTATTCGAATGGCCATGGTACGGTGTCGCGTCCCGCAGGGCCGAATGCGACCCCTCGACCGTCAGGGTCGCGACCCGTGCTCCTGGTTAAGGCGTGCCGGAGGAAACTAGGCGATGCAGATCGAAGAACGACCATCAGGCGACGTCATGATCTTGGACGTGACAGGCAAATTGACCATCGGCGAGGGAGACGAGCTCCTCAAGGACAAGATCAATAGTCTGATTCAGCAGGGTCACAAGAAGCTCATACTGAATCTCGAAGGCGTCCCGTACGTCGACAGCGCGGGCCTTGGCGAGATTGTACGAACCTATACAACGGTGAGCCGCCAGGGCGGCAGTCTGAAGCTTCTGAATCTCACGAAGCGTATCGAGGATCTCCTCTCGATCACCAAACTACTCACGGTCTTCGACACATACGACTCAGAGCAGGACGCGCTGAATAGCTTCTAGCTCTGCCGACACGTCGAAATCAGGATCGGACTTCGCGCTACATGGCGCGTGACCCTCGTGCTCACGATGCGGCCGACACCTCGCCTTCGGGTGACGTGTCGATTCAGCGTTCCCTCTCCGCGTTTGTCACATCTCTTCGCCCGGACCAATGGACCAAGAACCTGATTGTTTTTGCGGGGTTGATTTTCGGCCAACGCCTCATGGAAACGGAGGCTGTGGGAGCGGCGCTCTGGGCGTTCGCCGTCTTTTGTGGTCTTTCAAGTTCGATGTATGTCGTCAACGATCTGGTCGATCAAGACGAGGACCGACATCATCCCACGAAGCGCCGGCGTCCCATCGCTGCCGGCATACTGTCAGCAGGCTGGGCACTCGCCGGCGCAACGCTCCTCGGAGGCGTGTCCCTAGGTGTGGGGTTCTGGATCAGTCCAGCGTTCGGAATCGTCGCCCTGGTGTTCGTTGGGCTTCTTACCGCATACAGCCAATACCTAAAGCACCTGGTCATTCTGGACGTGCTGGCCATCGCCATTGGGTTCGTGATCCGCGCGGTCGGTGGTGCGGTCGCCGTCGGCGTTCCGATCAGCCAGTGGCTGCTGGTCTGTACCGTGCTGCTTGCTCTGTTCCTTGGCTTGACCAAACGGGCGTCACGAGATCGTCTTGCTGGGGGACTTGGCGCCCGAGCATCGGCGGTCGCTCGCCCAGTACAGCTCCCAACTCCTGGACCAGCTCATTTCGATCGTCGCCGCTGCAACGCTCGTAAGCTACGCGTTCTATACGGTCGAACCGGATACGATCGAGAAGTTCGGCACCGACCGGCTCACCTGGACGCTGCCGTTTCCGATCTATGGGATCTTCCGCTACCTCTACTTGGTGCATCGGCACGACGGCGGTGGAAGCCCGGCGGAGATACTTCTCCGAGACCGTCCCCTCCTTGCGTGCGTCGCCCTCTGGGCAGGCGCTATAGTACACATCATCTACTGGCCGATGGCCTGGTAATGCGGGGCGAGTCCCCAGAACGATAATCACATGTCCGAATTCAACATCGAGTCAGAATCCATAGACGTCGAACGGATCATGGCCCAGATCCGAACCCGAATCGCGGAGAAGAGGACCGAAGACTACACGGAGGAGCAGATCCGGGAGTTGGCCAGCGTGAAGCTCGAAGGGTTTGTTGACCCGAGCAAGGTGCGGTCCGGAATGCTCGAGTTTTACCAGAAACGTCTCAAGGAAAAAGAGGAGGCGCTGCGTCAGATCCCTGAGGCTCCGGAATTGTTTGAGTTCGACCCAGACATTATCTATCGGTCGTCACGCGGCGTTCTTGGACGGATCCTCTACGCCATACGCAGACTCCTCAACCCGCTGCTCAAATTCTTCTTTAGTCCAGGGCCGATCGTACACGCGCTGACACTTCAGCAGCGGATCAACGAGCGCCAAGCCGAGGTCATTAGTCAAATGGTACGAGCACAGTCGGAGTACATCGAGATCGCCGCGTTGAACTACGAGGTGATGAACAATCTTGTCGTCGAGATGACGCGGCTCGCGCTGGACATGAAGAACCATCGGATGCGCGTCGAATCGGTCGCCGGACGCCTCGACTTCGACGAGCGTCGGGCGCGCGCGTTGGAGAAGGTCGTGAAGTACCGAGACGACGCACCGACAACGACCGAGGGTGGGAGCGCGGCTCCCGAGAAGCGGCGACGCCGCCGGCGCCGCGGCCGACGCCGCCCGACCGGGACCGAGGGTGAAACGCCACCGTCGGAAGAGGCGACGAGCCAGGCTTCCGAGACGCCCCCAGCCGCCTCGACGACGGCTGTCTCTGATGCGCCCCAAGAAGCTTCTCCTCCTGACCAGAGCCAGCCGGCCGCCGTCGTACCGATTGCGCCCGCTGATCCGGCAGCGCCGTCCATCGAGCAGTCTCCATCCTCCGTCGAGCCAGACTCGCCCTCCGATGCCGACGAGGCAGGCTCATCTGAGCGGTGAAGCTGGCCGTCGTCGTCCAGCGTTACGGCGCCGAGCTCAACGGCGGCGCAGAGCTTCACGCCCGCTACGTGGCGGAGCATCTGGCACCACACGCCGACGTCGAGGTCCTGACGACCTGTGCGCGCGACTACATCACGTGGCAGAACGCGTTCTCAGAGGGGCTCGACGAGGTGAACGGCGTTGCGGTTCGTCGGTTTCCCGTGACACGAACCCGCGACCCCGACGACTTCGGGCGGCGCTCAGAATGGGTCTTTCGTAAGGACCATTCGATCGCGGATGAGCTCAAGTGGCTGCACAGCGAAGGTCCCACGAGTCCGGCGCTGATACGCTACGTCCGCGACCACGCCGAGAAGTACGACTACTTCATTTTCTTCAGCTACAGGTACTTCCACGCCTACCACGGGATTCGAGCGGTCGCATCCCGGTCGGTCCTCGTGCCAACGGCTGAGCGAGACCCGGCGCTGGGTCTCGCGCTCTTTGGGCCAACCTTTCGGGCCGTCCGAGCGATCATGTACAACTCACTCGAGGAGCGTGCGCTCATCCAGCGTGTCTCGTCCAACGAGGATGTGCCCGGGTGCGTCGTCGGTATCGGGTCCGACGTGCCTTCACGGGCCAGCTCCAGACGTTTTCGTCAGCAACGAAACTTTCAGCGACGGTTTGCCATCTACGTCGGTCGCATCGACGAGAACAAAGGTTGTGAGGAATTGTTCGACCATTTCCGTCGCTATGCACGCACATCTGAACGGCTCGACCTTGTCCTGGTGGGCAACCCCGTCATGCCGATACCATCGGACCCACGCATCCATCATCTTGGGTTCCTGTCTGATTCAGAGAAGTTCGACGCCATGGTAGCGGCCGACCTCTTGATCATGCCGTCCTACTTCGAGAGCCTGTCAATGGTGACGCTCGAAGCGTGGGCCCTGGGCGTCCCGGTGCTTGTCAATGGGAGATGCGATGTCCTGCGAGGTCAGGCGGTCCGAGCCAACGCCGGGTTGTACTACACCACCGTCGACGAATTCTCGGAAGCGTTGCAGGCGCTCGAATCCAGCCGACACCTGCGGCGCGGGCTCGGAGCGAACGGCCGTCAGTACTTCCGCCAACACTACGCGTGGCCGGTCATCGAAAGGAAATACGTCGAGATGCTTCGCCAGTTGCGAGCGGAAGACCGCTCGGGTGTCACCAACCACCCGGAACCGTTGCCCGGCTGGTTCGCACGCCGACGCCGGACTATCCCGCCTGCCGGCCAGGTCGTTGACCAACTTCCGACGGGACCTGTGCTCCCCGAACGGGGAAACGAATAGCCGTGCCACTTCACACCACAGGTGATATCGGTGTGCACCAGGTCATGGCGACGCTGGGCTACGGTGACGCGATCGGTCACGAGGCGCTTGGGATCCAACAGGTCCTACGCCGTGCCGGCTACGAGTCGCGGATCTACGTGCAAACAGCCGACCCGCGTCTTGAAGATCTCACTACGGACTATCGAGACCTTCTCGACGACAGTCGACCCCAGAACATCCTCATCCATCATTTCTCGCTCGGCTCACGAGCCTCGCGAGTCGCGTTCGCCCTGCCGGACCGCATGGTTCTGGTGTACCACAACATCACGCCTCCGTCGTCTTTCGTCGGCGTCAATTCAGCCCTGGTCCAACAGTGCTATAGCGGGAGACGTGAGCTCCAAGCCTACGTCGCGCGCTGCGATCTCGCACTGGGCGATTCTGCGTTTAACCGGAGGGAGCTAGACCAGATCGGGTTTCCTCGGACCGGAATCCTCCCCGTGGTTCCGAGCTTCGCGCACCTCGACTGTGAGCCCAACCCCATGTTGGCCAACGAGTTTTCGGACGACCGGACCAACATCCTGTTCGTAGGTCGGACGATTCCAAGTAAGCGGATCGATGATCTAATCCGGTTCTTTCATGCCTACCGCTTGCGTTACGACCCCGACGCCCGATTGCTGTTGGTTGGCGCCCACAGCGGATTCAAAGAGTACGTCGCGTCACTGTATGACCTCATTTCGAGACTCGGCGTACGCGATGTTCATTTGATCGGCCACGTGTCGAACGAGGAACTCACGGCACTCTACGACGTGGCTGATGTGTTCCTGTCAGCCAGCGAGCACGAGGGGTTCTGTGTTCCCCTGATTGAGGCGTTCTACAAACGCATTCCGGTTGTCGCGTTCTCCGCAACAGCCGTTCCCGACACGATGGATGGCGGCGGCGTGTTGTATACCCGTAAAGACCCCCGGCATGTCGCATCTCTCATCGAGAGTGTGCTCACGAATGTCGCGCTTCGCGACGAGATTCTGCGCGCACAGGACGAAGCGCTCGACCGGCTACGGGCCAAGGACTTCGGTGGAACGCTGTTGCGCTTCATTGATGGTGTTCGACGCAGTCCGCGGACAGCTCCGCCGCAGGTCGCGTCGGACTTCTGGGAGCAGTTCGAGCTCTCGGACGCGCTAGAGCAACTCAGACAGCATCGACCCGGCGCATACGGGGCACTCCCCGAGAAGGGAATCCGGGAGAAGAGCTAGGAGTCACAGCGTCATTCCTGGCCAAACGAAGCACGATGGTAATCAACCAATGGGTGCCTGCCGCGCATCGGGGCGATGCCGTGGGCGACAGCGCCCGAGCAGTGCGGGACCTCCTGAGAGCACGGGGCCACAGCTCAGACGTCTTCGCTCTGACCATCGACGATGATCTCATGGACGAGGTTCGTCCGTTCGCGGAACCTGCGTCGCGGCTCGGCGACATCACCATCCTGCACTTCGCGGTGCCGTCGCCGATGAGTGAGGCCCTTGGAAACCTCTCGCATAAGCGGGTCATCCAATATCACAACGTCACACCGGCTCATTTCTTCGCTCCGTACGACCCACAGATTTTTCGACTCGCCTCGCTGGGACGGTTGGAGCTCGAACGTCTCGTCGGCCAAGTCGACCTCGCCCTCGGCGATTCCGAGTACAACCGCCGGGAGCTCGAGGAGCTCGGCTTCGATCACACGGCGGTCTGCCCAATCGTCGTCGATATCGAACGTGTGCGGCACGGCACTCCCTGTCCCGCACTCGAGTCTGCCCTCGATGATGGACTCACGAACATCCTGTTCGTCGGACGGATCGCTCCGAACAAGAAGATCGAAGACCACATCCGGATGGCCGAACACTACAAGCGCTACGTGGACACCAACTACCGATTCATCTTCGTCGGCCGAACAGACGTCGTGCCGAAGTACTACGCGACCATCCGCGCATTGATGCTTCAATACGAGATGCAGGAAGATCGATTCCTGTTCGTCGGGTCTGTCCCCGACGACGAGCTCGGCGTGTACTACCGCACGGCATCTGCGTATGTCTCGTTGAGCGAACACGAAGGCTTCTGTGTGCCGCTGGTCGAGGCCATGGCTGCCGACCTGCCTATTCTGGCCTACGGTGCAGCGGCGGTCCCGGAAACGCTGGGGGGCGCCGGGCTGTGCTTCACCCCAAAGGATCTCGAGTACGCCGCTGAGCTACTGGGGACGGTGGTGTACGATGATGGTCTGCGCAGCGAAATTGTTTCCCGCCAGCGTCAGCGCCTGGACGATTTTGGCGCAGCCACTGCCGAACGTGCACTTGACTCTATGATCGCGAGCCTTACGTGAAAGTTGCCTTCATCGTCCAACGCTATGGTGCCGAGATTATTGGGGGATCAGAGTACCACTGCCGATTGGTCGCAGAACGCCTCTCGAGGCAGCACGACGTTGAGGTCCTGACGACATGTGCCCGGGAGTACACCACCTGGGACAACGCCTATCCCGAGGGGACAGACCGCGTTCGCGGGGTCACCGTCCGACGGTTTCAAAACTCGCAGACACGTGACCTGGAGCCGTTCAACGAGTACTCAGATTGGATCTTCAACAATTCGCACAGCGAAGAAGATGAGAAGAACTGGCTCAAGCAGCAGGGGCCGTGGTGTCCAGCCCTCATCGAGTATCTCAAGCGAGAGCATGGGTCATATGACGCATTGATCTTCTTCACCTACCTGTACGCGCCGACGGTGCTCGGTCTGGAGGTCGACCCTCAGCGCAGCATCCTCGTGCCCACGGCACACGACGAACCGGCCATTCGCCTGGCCCTGTACCAGCGACTCTTCTCGCTCCCCGGCGGGATCGCCTACAACACAACGATGGAGCGAGGCTTCCTTCGGAGCCTATTTCCGATCGACGCCAAGGTACAGGAAGTGGTCGGATGCGGCGTCGATCTTCCGCCTCATCTCGACCTCTCTGCACACTCCACAGGGGGAGACACGTCCGATGGCGATATCGAGTCACTCGCGACCGACAACGACGATACGCCTGACGAAGGGCCGGTTTCTTCCGACACGCGCGGCGCGATCTTTCGTAGGCGACACCGCCTGTACGATCCCGTCGTTCTGTACGGCGGCCGTATCGATCCCGGTAAAGGCTGCGAGGAGTTGATCGAGTACTTCAGCAGCTACGCCGAGGAAAACGGCGACGCCACGCTTGCTTTGATGGGCGTCAAACTGATGCCGATCCCCGAAGAACCGTTCATCAGATTCGCTGGAATGCTTCCAGAGATCGAGCATCTCGAAGCACTCGAAGCTGCCACGGTGGTCGTCGTCCCATCACCACATGAGAGCCTCTCCCTGCTTGCCCTCGAGTCGTTCGCGGTTGGCACGCCCATCCTGGCCAATGCGCGGAGCGATGTTCTCACCGACCACTGTCAGCGCAGCCACGCCGGGCTGTACTACGCGAGTCGGGAAGAGTTCGTCGAGTGTTTGAGGCTGCTGATTCGGACGCCCGACCTGAGGGCGCGGATGGGACGGAACGGTCAGGATTACGTTCGGAGCAACTATAGCTGGAGTGCAATCCTGGACAAGTACGAACGCATGATACGAGCCGTTCCCGGACGACGCAGTTCGAAAGGATCGTCCCGTGGCTCGAAAGGACGCGGACGATCAAGCCGTGCGCGATCTCGTCCGCGACGCGGCTGACCCCGACCGCGTGGTAGTCGTGGGAGATGCTGCCGGCGACCGGCTACCTCGCCGCGGATGGATCCCATACCGCTTGATCATCTCGTTGAGGGTTGTCGGCTTGACCTGCAGCAGTTCGGCGGCGCGCTTCTGTACGCCTCCCGCCGCTTCGAGGGACCGCCTAATCAGCGTCGACTCCATTTCCTCGATGATCTTTCGGAAGGGAAGCCCCTCGGGCGGCAGCTCGAAATTCGGCAACCGGAACGAACGGGCATTCCGGACCGTCTCGGGGATCAGATCAGGACCGATCTCATCACCGGTGGTCAACACGACGGCTCGCTCTATGACGTTCTCCAGCTCGCGCACATTCCCCGGCCACTGACCCTCTTCGAGAATGCGCAGAGTGTCTGGGGACAACTGGAGGTCAGGCTTGCCGTTTTCCTTCCCATAGTGCTCGAGAAAATGCTGGGCCAGCAGTGGAACATCTTCACGTCGATTGCGAAGCGGCGGCAGCTCGATCGTAATAACGTGGAGGCGATAGTAGAGATCCTCGCGAAACCGCCCTTCCTCAACCATCTGAAACAGATCGACGTTGGTGGCCGCGACAATCCGAACATCGACCGTGACGGTGTCCACTCCGCCCAACCGCATGAACTCTCGCTCCTGCATGACACGCAGCAGCTTGGCCTGAGTCTCTAACGGAACGCTGCCAATTTCGTCGAAGAAGATCGTGCCCTTATCGGCAACCTCGAACAGCCCCTTCTTCGGCGCAACCGCACCCGTGAACGCCCCTTTGACATGACCAAAGAGATTGGACTCAAGCAGGTCCGGTGGGAGGCTACCGGAGTTCACGGTCACGAAGGGGCGATCGCTCCGAGCCGAATTCGCATGAATGGCCCGAGCCGCCAACTCCTTTCCAGTCCCGCTCTCTCCCTGGACAAGAATCGTCGTTCGGCTGGGCGCAGCCTGCGTGATCAAGTCGAAAACCCGCTGCATTTCGGGACTGCCGCCGATGATCTCGCTGAATCGATGACCCTGATCTCGAAGGCTCTGTCGGAGCGTTCGGTTCTCGGTAACCAGGCTCCGCTGCGCCGCGGCATTCCTCGCGACGACCAGGACATCGTCGTTCTTGAAGGGCTTCTCGAGGAAGTCAAAGGCGCCAAGCTTAAACGCCTCGCGAGTATTTCCAGACGTTCCGAACGCGGTGATGATGATGACCGGCAAATGGTCGTCGATCTGCTTCAGACGTTTGAGCGTTTCAAGGCCGTTTATCCCCGGCATCATGAAATCGACGATTGCCACATCGAACGACTGACCTTTCGCACGCTCGATGGCTTCCTCGCCGGACGCCACCAGAGTCACGCGACACCCCTCCCGCGTCAACACCGACTCGAGGATTTCCCGCATGATCTCCTCGTCGTCGGCAACCAGAATCGAGCTTTCTTTGAACATGCTCGGAGACCCGCTACCGGACCGCATCCGCCGCCCGTTCGCGCGTCGGAACCGCGAGCAGAAACGTCAGCGTGAAGCGTGTGCCCTGACCGGGTGTGCTATCACACTCAATCGAGCCGTGGTGCTCTTGTAGCACACCGTAGGTGACCGACAGCCCGAGTCCCGTCCCCTGCCCAGGAACCTTGGTCGTAAAGAACGGGTCGTAGATCCGTGACAACACGTCAGCAGGAATTCCCGCACCCGTGTCAGATACCTCAACCATCGCCTCGTGTTCGACCCGACGCGTCTGGATGCGCAACCACCCCCCCGTGGGCATCGCGTCGCGAGCGTTGAGAAAGAGGTTCAGAAGCACCTGTTGCAGCTTGAACTCGACTCCCTGAACCATCACGGGAGCCGCTGAGAGCTCTCGACGAACCGTGACGCTGTTGGCAACAAGTTGATGGTCGACAAGAGCCAGCACATCGTTGACCACAACGTTCAGGTCGACGGGACCGGACGCATCGGGCCGCCCGGGGCGTGCCAAATTCAACAGGCCATTGACGATCTTCGCGGCGCGGAACGTCTGTCCCTCAATCTTCTCGAGGAGCTTGGTCTTGGGATCGTCGGGGTCCGAGCCCTCGAGAAGCATCTGCGTAAAGCTCGAGATCCCAGTAAGCGGTGTATTGACCTCGTGGGCTACGCCAGCCGCAAGGAGACCGATCGACGCCATCTTCTCAGAGATCTGTAGTTGCTCTTCCAATTGGACCCGCTTCGTCATGTCTTCAATGATCACCATCATGCCGCTCGTGTGCCCATCCGGAGTCACCAGCGGCGCTGTTGCGACGTTGACAAGCAAGCGGCTGCGATCGTCAGCGTCGCCATCACGGTGCCACGAAAGCAATGGCACCCTGTAGAACACCGTTCCGGTCGGGGCATCGACCTTTGCCCTCCGCATGCGGTCGACGAACGATTGGTCGAACACGCTATCGAGCGTCTCGCCAATCGCCGACTGCGGAGACAATCCGTACAGGCGTTCCATCCCCGCGTTCCAACGGATGACGCGGTCTTCGAGGTCGAGCACGACAAGGCCGTCATTGAGAGACTCCACGATGCTATCGCTGAACTCACGCATCCGGTCCAGCTCTCGGGCCTTCAATTGAAGCTGACTGTACAGTCGACCATTCTCCAACGCGGTGGCCACCTGGCCCGCAACCGCCGCGAGCAGCGCCATGTCTTCGCTACTCAGCGGTTCGCCACTGCCCTTGCGCCCCAAAGCCATGACGGCAATGGTCCCTTCCTCCGCCACACAAGGCACGAAGTAGTCGAGTCCGCGCCGACGCCAGAACTCCCGCTCCTCATCCGGCTGTTCTTGGGATCGGCCGGGCGTGAGCACCGCCGTCTGTCCGTTGCAGAGGCGGGTGTTCAGCGCAGACGACGCTGAGATCGACGGTGGCGGTGACTCGAACCCGGTCCAACGTAACGGCACGAATCGGTCGCCCGAGAGATCCCCCGTTCCGGCGGCCTGCAGCAGTACCATCCGGTCTACCACCAGTGTCTCGGCCACCCGCGTCACGAGCCGGTCTGTCAGCCGATCGAGGTCCAGATCGCCATTGAGATCACGTGCGAAGCCGACGAGCGCGCGTCGGTAGTCGTAGCGGTCACGGTAGTGGACACGGTCGAGCATCGTCTGGATCGTGTTCTTGACCGGTGCAGCCAACAACACCACAAGCGCCGTCGCCAGGAGAGCGATGATCGAATTGAGACCATCGGACTCCTCCAGAAACACTTCACTTGCGAGCCACTCCAGGGCCAGGTAGATCGCCACCATCGCAGAAGCGGCAGCGGTATACACCAAGCCGCGCTTGACAATGACTTCGACGTCATGGAGGCGGTAGCGGGTGATAGCCGAGGCGAACGCCAGTGGAATAAGTCCCAGCGGAATCGCCGTCAGCTCAAATCGGGCAACCGGATCAAACCCCAGCGACCATGGCAATGCATAGCCAACCGTGAATGGAAGACCGCCGAAGACCGCGCCGGAAAGGATCCACCGCAGCTGCCGACGAGCCGTAACCGAACGCACACCCTGGAGTGTGCCGATCATGATCGCGAGCCCACCGATCACGCAGGCTGCCAAATACGCCATCTCGAGCTGCCAGATGACGTCGATGGCTCGGGTGAACGTTTCACTCTGACCGCTTCTCAAGACGGCGATCACTTGGGTCACACCAAGCACGACCGCCGGAAGGTAGATGAGCGGAACAAGCCAGCTGCCAAGTCGGCGCCGCAGCCTTCCAGGTGGCCGATCGGGGAACACAAGCGCGAAGTGAATAAAGAGCGGTGCAAGCAGGAGCGTCGCCACCGCATCCGCCCAGAAGAATGCCCAATCGAGGCGGTCGAAGCGGCCACTGAACGAGAACGCAAACATTCCGAAGAAGGCAACACTGAGCCAGAAGAAGTGGAGCGTGGCCTGAGTGCCAGGGCGACGGACGCGCACGGACGCTCCGATCAGGAGCGAGAAGATACCGATAGCCACGAGGATGAAATAGACAGGGAGCGGGCTTGTCGGAGCCGGCTGAAGTGTCAGCTCGTGGATCTCCTGAGATCCCACCCGAAGTACCGTGTAGTCGACTCGCGTGCCTTCGGGACTGGCGTGCAGCACGTCGAGAACATCCCGATAGGTCTCGACCACGTCACCGTCGATCCTCAGGAGCACGTCGCTCGGCAACACACCGGCGCGGGCGGCCGCCGATCCCGGAGCAACTGCTTCGGCAACCAAGCCGTGCGGCTGCTCGAGCCACAGCACTCCGTCTTCGATCTCGCTCCAGTTCGCCAGCACCACGACGTTTGCCGCGGCCAACCAGAGCAGCGCCACAACGACTCCAACGGCAAGCAGAGCGGCGCCCCAACCGGCACGCAGCCATCTGTAGAGGTCCTGAACGTTAGGGGACGGGGAGGCAGTCATCGGCTGCACACGCTGAACCGGTCACTATCAGCTGCAAAGGACATTCCAAATCCAGCTATTCGAATTCGAACTAAACAATTGAAATAACTAGGCTTACCAAACATCTACCCGTCAGATCCACGCCTGGTATTCAATTCGTCGAATCTGCTATCCAAAAATTCGGATCGAGAGAAAGATGAACTCAGCCGAATATCCGCCCGCGGGACACTCATCAACTTGAAACCTGTCTGGGAAAACCTAGAAGCTCACAACTAACCCACCGACGACCTGCTTCGGGGGACTCGCTACGAGGAGCTCGTCGTAGATCGATGCACCAGGAGCCTGTTCTCGGAAGAGACTTCTCACGTCGACCAGAACTTGCCAGTCGCTGCCGGCTATCGGGGAGAACGGAAGGGCCTGCTTGACCCGCAACGCGAACCGGCCGTCGAAGCCAGGCGCTATCGACTGGGTCTCGTCGTCCTTGACGGCGAACGCGGTGCTAAGTCGGTACAGAACGAACACCTCGGTAGAGGTTGCCGGTATCTCCGCTTCGACTGATGTCGTCACATCGTGAATTCGCTCGGTGCCCACGCGAAAAACCCGAACGGTCCGTGGCGAAAGACCGCTCGCAGACCATGGGGCCCACTCGGCGCTCGCAAGGCTGTAATCGACAGCACCGCGCACCCGTTCGCCCAAAGCGAGGCCCAACATCACGCCCCAGCCATCCGTGCTGACGGCGTCGGCACTCGCCACGTAGTAGTGATCGGATGATGAGACAGGAAGATGCGGTCTGACACCGAACATCGTGACCATTTGGCCGTCGATTTCCTGGTGGAAGCGACGTACCCCGATCGTCGTTCCGCGACCGACATCATGCTCCGCGGAAACCTCGATGTGGCGCGACCGCTCCGCGCGCAGGGGGTCAGCGGGCGCCAGAACAGCGAATGTTCGCTCGGGCGGGAGCCACACACCCTCCGCGGGGGGGAGAAATTCTTCAGCGCCCGGCGCCAGCATGTGCTGCGCGACGGCCACCCTGACGCGCGTCCTCCGCATCGGGGCAATCGTCAGAGCAGCGTTGGGGCTGACAAGCGCCGCTTCAGGAAGGTAGCTATACCTTGCGATGTTCGCGCCGTAGTCGACAGTGACCTGCGGCGATGCGTCCCATGCACCTCGGACGTCCAGGCTACCAGCGTCACGTGTGGTGCTTGGCAACTCGCTGTCCGCCACTCCCGCAAGCGAGGGCGTGAGAGCGAGTGGCGTCGCAGCAGCCTCCAGGTTCTGACGGCTGTAGGACAGACCGAGGGCGACTCTATGACCATTAGACACTTCAGTCACATAGGTACCTGCGAGCACCCACGACCCTGCGTCACCAGTCCGCACCGCACCGCGCAACCCCCAGCGATCCTGTTGCTCGACACCACCCAGCGACGCGTATGCGATTTGACCCGGCAGCACGTCCGTCGACAGCAGGTCCGACGAGGATTGAATCCTCGCACGCATGAGCAGGTGCAGCTGCCCTGAGACGGGCAACAGTCCACGTGCGTCGTGAAGAGTGGTCCGGTCAGCGGCGATGACCGGGATAGCCCCAGCATACGGACCCCGACCCCCACTCTCACCAGCGTCGCCGACGATCATGGACTCCTTCAGAACGCTACGGCGTGCACGGCGCAGCCGCCATGCCTTCTCAGAATCGTCGTGCGGGGCAACTTCACCCCCGTCAAGGCCATCGGTCGCCGTGCCCACACCGCCATCGTCGGTTTCCACAGCATCCAAGGAAGGCGCATTGCCTGGCTGAGCGAAAAGACTCGGGCCGCCAATGAGCCCGAATCCGGCGGCGAGATACGCGGGGACGTCGGACTGAGCTGGCTGCAAAGCGACCGCGTGAACGGACGACAGACCGGATCGAACTTCAACGACGTGGCGTCGACCGGCAGCGAATCCAGACAAGTGGGCCCGCAACAGATACGTGCCTGGCCTGAGACTTCGGAACTCGAAGCGACCGTCAGAATCGCAAACCGTTACGGACACCCCAGCCGGTCCGGTGGCAGAAACCAGGGTTTCTTTGAGCGGCACCCCGGCGGTGTCCGTCACGACACCGAAGAGCGAGCCGAGACCGGACTGTCCGTTCTGATGGTGGGTCTTGCCGGGCTTCTTGGCTTCGGCCGCGGCCGCCAGCGGCAACAAAGCCCACCCGTACAACAAGATAATCGGAAGAGCGGCCGCAGCAACGTGGCTTATGCGCCTCATCTCACTTATCTTTCTTGCTCTCTCTTGACGGTTCCTGCTACTCGTGAACGTCGAAGATGACCTCACGCGCAAGATCGCCCCCCGCCACGTTGTCGGTCACGGTGATCTCCAGACGGTAGCTTCCCGCTGGAAACGATCCCAAGGGCACCGACTGCCCGGCAACAACCTGGTGTCCAGCCGCGATGTCAAACCCCGGGGGCAACGTCTGAGCATTGAACTGCTGCGGGTTCGTCCGGTTGAAGAATTCCTCGCCGGCGTCTGTACGCCGATGGAAGTCGTAGTCGATCGTCACATCTGGCATCTGGTCGGCCCCGAGCTGGGGGTTGTACACCAGCATGATCAACGAGAACTCGCCATCTTGGCCGAAGTCGCGATCTTGCCTCGGAACAATTCGCGTTCCACCGAGGGTATAGGGATTCGCAATCAGCTCCTCCGGCGTCAGTGGCTGTTCGAGGGGCTCGACAGCTCCGGCAATGATAACCGTGCTGGTCTGTAGGCCCGCGTTCCACAGATCTGGAATCTCGATCTTCTCTTTCGCCATCATGACGACTGACTCCGCCAGTGCCGCCTCATCGGCGTCTGCACCCATGCTGTCTCGAATCGCCACGTACACGTTGTAAACATCGCTTGGTGCGGAGAAAGCCCGCTGCAGCTCGATCTCGCCGCTGGTGGTACGGTCGTCGGGGACGTCGACAAAGAACGCATCGTCGAACACGGCACCGTCGTACCACTCACGGGCAGTCTCGGCTGCGGGATCTGCAGGCTCCGCGGGCGCCGCGTCCGATGGACGATCACGAGGGACGACAAACAAGTACATCAGCACCTTCGACTTGTGGACCTTGGACGCGTCTACACGAACGGTAAACGGTACGTAGGTGTCACCTCCAGCCCCCTTCAGGAAGCTCGGCTGAAATTTCAGCAGGTCGTCTGTCTGGACGAGCTCTCCCTGGACCGCAGCTCCCACCGCGTCGACAAGCCCAGCGAGCTCATTTCGTTGCCATTCCTCGAGCGTTTCGGGTCCCGACTGCTCGGGCTCATCACTCTGAGCGGCGAGCAGCGGTTGGGCAAGCAGCACAACCGCGGCAGCAGCGGTCCAGAGACGAAAGATCTTGTACATGTAGACTGGTCTCCTGCAGACGGGATGAAAAGCGCGTGTTCCCGTCAGATTACTGTGGATGCCTTGGGCGTCGTGTCCGCGCAGCCGACCATTACAGACCTCGGCTCAACGGGACCGTGCAGGCGCATGGCACACACACTCTCCTGACTTTATCGCAACCTCGCAATGATAGGTTACCGGCGAAACCAAGTCAAACCTCGAAACTTGTTCCAAACTATTGAGATCATAGACTTTACAGATGGGTCGAGACGAGGCGCCCCGTGGGTGACGTGGTATCATCCCCGATTCTCCTGCGCCTCATATGTCACACACTAGGCCACCTCTTGTGCTCGTCGTTCTTGACGGCTGGGGCCTGCGGCAGGATCGCAACAACAACGCGATAGCACTCGCGAGGACCCCCACGTTCGACGAGCTCGTCGAACGGTATCCCCACAGCGCCCTGGTGACTTCTGGCGAATCGGTCGGGCTACCTGCCGGTCAAATGGGGAACTCCGAGGTCGGTCACATGAACCTGGGCGCGGGCCGGGTCGTGTACCAGGACCTCACCCGGATCGACAGAAGCGTTCGCGAGGGGAGTTTTTTTACGAATCCCCGGCTATTCTCAGCGATCGACCGGTGCTCCGGTGACCGCCATGCTCTCCATATCGTCGGCTTGATCTCGGATGGCGGGGTCCACAGCCATGTACGTCACTTAGAGGCGCTCCTAAGACTGGCGCACGACCGGAAGCTGTCGCGGGTCTTCATCCACGCGCTGACAGACGGTCGAGACACAAGCCCCACGGGCGGAGCGAATTACGTGGCTGCGCTTGAAGAGGTCATGGGCCAGCTTGGCACAGGACGGATCGCCAGCGTGAGTGGGCGCTACTACGCCATGGATCGAGACAAACGCTGGGATCGCACCAAGCGTGCCTACGACGCCTTCACGCTCGGCGGTGGGCGGACGGCCACGAAGGCGCTATCTCTGATCACCGACTCCTACGCGACGAACGTGACTGACGAGTTCATCGAGCCCGGAGTCGTGGTTGGACCTGATGGCCACCCGATCGGGAAGCTGGAAGACGGCGACTCGCTCCTATTCTTCAACTTCCGGGCAGATCGTGCACGCCAACTCACGCAGGCGCTCGCCTTCGGCGACGAATTCGACGGATTTCAACGAAAGATTCACCCGACGCTCAGCGTCACGACGATGACGGAGTATGACGCAACCTACGGGCTCCCTGTCTGTTTCCCTCCCCAGCAGTTCTCCGCGAGTCTCGCCGACGTGATCGCCGAACGCGGGATAACCAACCTCCGGCTTGCGGAAACCGAGAAGTACGCGCACGTCACGTATTTCTTCAACTGCGGGGAGGAGCGTCCGTACGACGGGGAAGAGCGGATCCTGGTGCCATCCCCGAAAGTGCCAACCTACGATCTCAAGCCAGAAATGAGCGCTGACGGCATCACGGAACAGCTCGTAGCCGACGTGACGAACCGGCGGCACGACGTCATAATCTGCAACTTCGCCAATGCAGACATGGTGGGGCACACCGGCAGTCTCGACGCCGCCGTGACCGCCGTCACCACGCTCGACGGCTGCCTGCTCAGGATCGTCGGATCGGTTGAGGAAGCAGGAGGGACACTCATCATCACCGCGGACCACGGGAACGCCGAGATGATGTGGGACGACGAGCGGAACGGCCCTCACACCGCCCACACCAAGAATCCGGTGCCGGTCGTCGTCGTGCAGCGCGACCTTCGGGGGAAGGGGTATTCGCTGCGCGACGGCTCGCTTAGGGACGTTGCGCCCACGATGCTGCGCCTGCTCGACATCCCGCCGCCCGCGGAGATGACCGGGCGCGATCTTCGATCGTGGATCGACGAAGACTGAGCGTTAGCCGGACTTCGCTACTCGACCTTTTGGTTCAGCTCGTCCGCGGCAATCCTGAGCGACCGGAGAAACCTTCGATCGTTGGCGGTGATGTCGACCAGTTGACCGGACTTGGCAGCTTTCGCCGGAGCCGTAGCCTTTGCGAGCGTCTCTGAGCTGTCGCGGCTCCCGAAGCCGATCACGGCTTCGAGAGAGATCTGCATCTCGTAGCCAGCCGCTCGCGCCTTCTCGCGACAGGCCTCGACCTTTGGATCTTCCGCGACACTCGACCCGATCGCATCGGCTAACTCACGCGCCAGCCGGTGTACGACGTCGTCCATCCTGCGACCCTCCTGCGCGCCGCCGGGCCGGGAGCCGGGGCAAACCCTCGTGCGAACCGACGCTCTCGGGGGCGAGACGGAGTCGGCTCTTGAGGGAAAGAAGTGACATTGAGAGGAAGGATTGGTGAGAAGTTGGCAAATTGTAGCACGCAACTAGTTCGTGTCAAGGAAATACCTACACCATGTCGTGGCCTTTGGCGTCAGACACCGCAATATCATGTGTCTCGTTAGGTCGAATGACCATCCTCGCCGACGCCGGCGGTCTCGCGGAGACCGATGTGAACCAGGCAACGCGTCCACTAGAATCTAGTGGTCTGTAGCGGGCACCGGCGACGAACGCGGAAGCTCGTTGCCCCGACGCGCGGCGAGGAAAACTCAAAGATGCCAACCCGCCTGGGTACACCGGCTGACCTACCGCACTGGGACCCTGATCGCGACCTCGGTGCTCCTGGAAGCTTCCCGTACACGCGCGGCATTCACGAAACGATGTATGGCGGTCGCGTCTGGTCTATGCGGCAGTACGCAGGCTTCGGCACTGCAGAGGAATCGAACGAGCGATTCCGCTACCTTTTGCAACAGGGTGTCAGCGGCCTGAGCGTTGCGTTCGATCTCCCCACCCAGATCGGCTATGACTCTGACCACTATCTCGCGACGGGTGAAATCGGCCGAGTCGGCGTCGCGATCGACTCGATCGACGATATGGCGGCGCTGTTTGACCAGATCCCTCTCGACCGCGTGTCGACGTCAATGACGATCAATTCGACAGCCGCGATTCTACTGGCGCTTTACATCGCCGTGGCCCGACGGCAAGGAATTCCGCTGGAACAGATCAGCGGAACCGTGCAGAACGACATACTCAAAGAGTATGTGGCCCGGGGCACCTACATCTATCCACCGCGTCCCTCCCTTCGCATCGTGACGGACGTGTGCGCCTACTGTGCAGCCGAGCTACCACGATGGCATCCGATCTCGATCAGTGGTTACCACATTCGAGAGGCTGGGTCGACCGCCGTGCAGGAGGTGGCGTTCACGTTCGCCCATGCGATCGCGTACATCGACGCCGCCGTCCAAGCCGGAGTCGATGTCTCGGCATTCGGGCGCCGGCTTTCGTTCTTCTTCAACGCTCACAGCAATTTCCTGGAGGAGATCGCCAAGTTTCGAGCCGCGCGTCGCCTCTGGGCTCGCATCATGCGCGACCGATTCGCCGTCACTGACCCACGCGCACAGCAACTGCGGTTTCACACGCAGACGGCAGGCAGCACACTCACGGCTCAGCAGCCTGACAACAACATCGTGCGCGTCGCCCTTCAAGCGCTGTCGGCAGTACTCGGCGGCACGCAGTCTCTACACTGCAACGGCCGCGACGAAGCGTTGGGCCTGCCGACGGAGGCGGCGGCCCAGATCGCGCTGCGGACGCAGCAGATCATCGCCCAGGAAACCGGAGTCGTGGACATTGTCGATCCCCTCGGCGGCGCCTGGGCCATCGAGCGTCTGACGAATGACATCGAAGACGAGGCGGCGGCGCTGATCGATGAGATTGACCAGCATGGAGGCGCTCTTTCCGCGCTGGAACAGGGTTTCGTCCAGCGGCACATCCAGGAGTCAGCCTACCGCGCCCAGCGCGAGATTGACGAGGCGCGCACGATCGTCGTTGGCGTCAATCGTTTCGTCACCGATCAAGCAGCCCCGATTGAGTCATGGCACATGGAGCCCGCGCCCGAGACTCGACAGATCGAGCGCGTGCACGCTGTGCGGGCCAGGCGGGAACCGAAGGCGTGGCGCTCAGCGCTCGACGCTGTCCGAGCTGCGGCAATGGGGACGGCTAACTTGCTCCCGCCGATCATCGCCGCCGTCGAAGCCGAGGCTACCCTCGGTGAGATCTCTGACACCTTGAGGGACGTGTTCGGTGAGTATCGGGACACGCGCTGAGGACGGCTTGCGACCACGGACCACACTAGACGTAGCGCAGGCCTGAAGACTCATGTTCCTGGCTCTCTCGGCTCGGCTCCGGATTCCCACCCGAGTCGCTCGCCGCCTTGCCGTCCTTGACGTAGATCACACGCTTGGCATGGGCCGCGACATCGGCTTCGTGCGTGATCAGCAGAATGGTGTTGCCCTCAGCATGTAGGCGGCCGAACAGCGAGATGATCTCTGCGCCCGTCTTTGAGTCGAGGTTCCCGGTCGGCTCGTCGGCGAGCAGGATGGAGGGCCGGTTCACCAGCGCCCGTGCAATGGCGACACGCTGGCGCTGTCCTCCAGAGAGCTCGTTCGGCCGGTGGCTCATCCGGTCTTCCAGTTCAACCATCTGAAGCGCTGCAATCGCACGTGCCGCGCGCTCCTTCGGAGGGCGCCCCGCATAGATCATCGGGAGCTCGACGTTGTGAAGCGCCGTCGCCCGCGGCAGCAGGTTGAACGTCTGAAAGATGAACCCGATCTCCTCGTTCCGAATCTGCGCAAGTTCGTCATCGTTCATGGCACCGACGTTCTTCCCGTTCAGGTGGTACGAACCACGCGTGGGCGTGTCGAGGCACCCGATCAAATTCATCAGCGTCGACTTGCCCGATCCGGACGGTCCCATGATCGCGACGTACTCACCCCGCTCGATCTGGATCGACACGCCGCTCAGCGCGTGGATCTCTTCAGAGCCCATCCGGTAGGTCTTCCACAAGTCGTTCGTTTCGATCAGGGCCATAGGATCCTGTGTCCGCACTCCTTCATTGCTGACTACGCGTCCGGGGCCACGGGAGTTCCCATCGGTCGATTTCGGCGGAACACGACGGCACCGAGCAACCCACCCAGCGTTGAGAAGACCATCCCCGCCAAGAGCATGACAACGAAAAAGACCAGCATCGCGACAGGCCCCGCCCCGCTGAGTTGATCGATCATCTCGACCACGTCGGGAGCCACGTCGGCGCTCCCGCGGAGCATCTCCGCAATCTCCTCCTGTATCGGACGCGTCAGCATCTGTACGGGGATCGACACTATCGTATGGACGACCGCCCCGAACACGCCCGCCAGAAATCCGCCGACCGAACCGTCTGAAAGACCTATCGGATCAGGCTGCCCTTGCTGGATCAGATAGGCAGTGACCGCTCCGCCCCCCACCAGCCAGAGACAACAGCAGTTCGCAATCGAAACAATCGGCAACGCGGATAGCACACCAGTGAAGGCACCACCGATCAGGATCGCCTGCGCACGAGGGGACATGGGTCACGCGGGATTCAGTCGTAGTACTCCAACCCGAGGTGGGTGATGAGCTCCTCCCCGCCAAGGAAGCGGAGAGTGTTCTTGAGCTTCATGAGCTGAATGAAGAGATCGTGCTCGGGGTAGAGACCCGGTGCGTGGACCGGGCTCTTGAAGTAGAAGGAAAGCCATTCCTGGACCCCGCTCAGGCCGGCGCGGCTCGCCAGGTCGAGGAACAACACCAGATCGAGCACGATTGGCGCCGCGAGAATGCTGTCGCGGCAGAGAAAATTGATCTTGAGCTGCATCGGGTAGTCCAGCCACCCGACGAGATCGATGTTATCCCAGCCTTCTTTATTGTCTCCGCGGGGCGGGTAGTAGTTGATCCGTACGACGTGGTGAAGATCTTTGTAAAGCGACCCGTAGAGCTCGGGTTGGAGGATGTAGTCCAGCACCGACTTCTTGCTCTCCTCCTTCGTCTTGAACGACTCGGGATCATCCAGCACTTCGCCGTCGCGGTTTCCCAGGATATTCGTGGAATACCACCCAGCAATACCGAGAAGCCGCGCCTTGAGCCCAGGTGCCACGATCGTCTTGATCAACGTCTGGCCGGTCTTCAGGTCCTTCCCGGCAAGCGGCGATCCGGTCTGCGCGGCCAGCTCGACGAGCGCCGGGATGTCGGCGCTCAAGTTCGGAGCAGCGTTCGCGTATGGCAGGCCCTCCTTGATCGCTGCGTAGGCATAGATCATGCTCGACGGAATCGCGTCGTCCGACTTCTCGAGGCCTTCTTCAAACGCCGGCAGCGTCTGGTGAACGGGCTGCGGCTGCATGAAGATTTCTGTGCTTCCGCACCACACCATCACCATTCGGTCGAGGTCGTTCTCAGCTTTGAAACGCCGGATGTCAGCAATGACCTGGTCAGCGAGATCTCGCTTGTTCGAGCCCTTCTTCAGATTGGGACCCATCAAGCGTTTGACGTACCGCTGGTCAAAAACCGCAGGCCACGGTCGGATCGCTTCGAGCTCGGGCCTCAGCTGCTCCAAGAGGGATCCTTCGAGTACACCTGCGGTCCGAGAGGCTTCGTAGCAATTGTCGTCAAAGATGTCCCAGCCACCGAAGACCAGGTCATCCAGCGTCGGGAGTGGGATGAAGTCCCTGATCAGGGGAGACCGGCCGTCGGTACGTTTGCCCAGACGAATCGTCCCGATCTGAGTCAGGGAGCCGGTGGCTGAAGCAAGGTTCTTCCGTATGGCGTGAACACCGGCGATGAACGTCGTACTGACGGCACCCAGGCCGACCAGCAGGACGCCCAGGCGGCCGCCAGAAGGCGCGATTTCGTTCGGGCTTTTCACGAGGGGAGACTATAACATGTAGGTTCCAAAGTCCTTTCTGTACGCCTATGTCCCTATTCAGGCTTAACAAATCCGGTGCCCCCCGGGACCTCGAGCTCTCGATGGCGGGTCTGACGCTGGGCAAGTACGTGCTGCAGGTCGACGGAGGCGACGGTGGTCTGATAGCGGCGCTCGCCGGCGTCGTGGGCCTCAGCGGTCAGGCTTGCGCCGTCGTGGAGAGCCAGGCAGAGGTTTCGGTCTTTGAGCGGGCTGCAGCCAGTACAGGTGTCCTGGTCGAAACCAAGGTCAGCGAATACACGGCGCTTCCCTACGACTCCGGTACATTCGATCTCGCCGTACTCAAGCACAGTCTTGGCCAGATGAGCCCAGTCACTCGCGTGAGATGCCTGCAGGAGGTCTTTCGAATCCTCAAGGTCGGCGGGCGCTGTCTCGTCATCGACGCGGCGATGCGCGGAGGTATGGCCGCGATATTCTCACGGCAGTCAGTCAATGCACGGTACGCGGAAGATGGCGCCCGGAAGGCGCTCAGGGAGGAAAGCTTTCTCGGTGTGCGGTTGTTGGCCGAGCGTGACGGTCTAACTTTCGTCGAGGGCACAAAACCGGCTGGTACGGAAAGCGAGACTGCCTCCTAGGAACGACCCGAGAACGCAGTGGTCCGCTTCGAGACCACACGGCGATGGGACTGACGGCACTCGCACTTGCGTGAGGATTGGGTGCCCTCCCGAGAGCACAGCCTGTCACGCTGCGGGCACACGCTCTCCTCTGTTTCCAGCAGACGTCGGTCCAAGACAGAGCCGGTTCTAGGCCTCCGAGCGGTGTGCGGCGCCGTCTCGAGGGCGGCAAGGCTTTTGCGTATCTAGTGGACGACAGGGGTGTCAATGCCCGAATGGACTCGGCGTAAGTCAGCGTATCGCTCGGCCTCTCCGCCGGAGGTGTACTCGGCCCGAGAGATGGCGGGCGTTGCTGGTGTCCAACCGGCGACAGTGAGAGCACTCATCGCCAGTGCGGATATTCCGACTGTGGACGGGCAGCTTGTTTCACAGCGGGATGCCGTAGACGCAATTCGAGGTCTTCGTAGCGGAAGACTACGCCCCAGCGTCTCGGTTCCTCGCCCGGGTGTGTTCGGTGGTGCGCTGCTCATGCGGCAGACGACGAGCCGACCGTCCCAGGGCGCTTCTGCGCTCATCTCAACGGGGCTCCATGCGGTGGCGACCTTGATCGTTGCGGGTTTGACAACCGTGAACCTCACGACCGCGTCAGATGATGTCGACCGCCTTGAGGACCGGTTCACCCGACTCGTCTTCATTGCCGAAGCCGGACCAGGTGGCGGCGGCGGTGGAGGGGGGCTTCGCATGCCGGCACCGCCGCCGAAGGCCGAACGAAAGGGGACACGACCGATCAGTAGCCCGGTACCTGACAGAATTGAGCCGCGCCGCATCGTTCCAGCTGAAGACCCGGCGCCTGAAGCCCTGGATAGCATCGCGTTGCCGCAGATCTTCGCTCCACTTGTCGCAGCCGCCGCGGACCAGCGGGACTTGCGCGGTCTGACACACCAAGACGAATCCGAGGCGGCACAGGTCCCCCAGACCCTCGGTCCTGGTGCCGGTGGCGGGGTAGGGGATGGAGGGGGTCGCGGCGTCGGTTCCGGGCGCGGGTCTGGGGTCGGACCTGGCACCGGCGGCGGCACCGGCGGTGGACCGTTTCGTCCTGGAAGCGGGATCACACCGCCCCGCCTACTTCACGAAGAACGACCGCACTACACCGAGCAAGCGCGGCGGCTTGGCGTTACTGGAAATGTCCTGCTCGAGATCATCGTACTGAGCGACGGGTCGGTGGGAGACGTGAAGATCCTTCGTCGGCTTGGTGCTGGACTCGACGAACAGGCGGCCCGCGCTGTTCGCCAATGGCGCTTCGCACCGGCCATTCGTTTCGGGATTCCGGTCGACGTCGTGGTGGAGGTAGCGGTCGAATTCGGACTGCGATAGAGAACCTGTGTGTAGAGGTAGGCCGACGCTGGAGTCAGCACTATGCAATTCGCTCTTGGATTCGTAACCGTCCTGGCACTACTGATGACCATCGCCATGGGCGTGGTCACGTCGCGCCTCGTTAAGGGAGAGCGCCGACGTTCGGCAGCGAGGCTCGCAGCGCTCGCCACTGAGCTCAAGCGGCAGTCCTCCGACGATCCCCCGCGGCCGACCCCGGCTACACAGCCGCCCGAGCTGCCTGCCGACCCCGCGACAGGCCCCCGGACCGAGCTCTTCGGCGCACGTGTCAAACTGGCTGACGGAGGCGGAAGTCGAGTGGCCAGGATTGCTGCCGCGGGACTCATCATGGCCGTGACGGTTTCGATCATCGCAACCGCCCTCATCACGCGACCCCCTGATGGCGGAGCGGCCGACGCTGCCGAAGCCGGGGCACTGGTGGAACTGACGGCGCTCACACATAGACAACAGGGCGGCAGTCTTGCAATCTCCGGCACGGTCCGCAACCCTCTCGGCGGGTCGGACCAGGAGCGTCTATCGGTGCTGGCAACGGCCTTCGATGACGACGGTTTCGTGGTGGCGAGCGGACGGGCTCCGCTTACGATTGAGAGACTCCCGCCAGGGACCGAGTCGGGCTTCGCCGTCTCGCTCCAAACAGACCACGCGCGGCGCTTCAGAATCAGTTTCGTTGTCGATGATGCGACTGTGCCTCATCGTGATCGCCGCACAGCTACGCCGACTGAGCCGCAGATCCAAGCCGAAACGTGACGCGTTGCGATCGGTCCACAACACGAGAGTGACAACGACGATGACCATGACGAAGAGCGCAGACCACGGCGCGGCAGAGCTCGAACCCGAGTCCGCCTCTCCTCACAGAATCAACATGCCAAGCAAGGGGCGCTCGCGGACACTGAGCTCAACCGCGCTCGTCGTCGCCGCAGGTGTGGTCTCCGTGATGAGCGGACCACCGACCTTGGCCCAACAGACCGACGGGGCCTTCCGTTTCCGAACGGGGATCGAACTGGTCAACGTCACGGCAACGGTGACAGACAGCAGAGGCCGGTTCGTATCTGGCCTCGAAAAGGAAGACTTCCTGGTA
Organism: Vicinamibacterales bacterium; assembly: GCA_965223015.1. Taxonomy (GTDB): domain Bacteria; phylum Acidobacteriota; class Vicinamibacteria; order Vicinamibacterales; family UBA8438; genus CAUZIB01. The sequence continues at coordinate 67,005 of CBDCVL010000013.1, forward strand.
TACGAAGATGACGAACTTCAACAAGTCAGTCATTTCAGCAACGAGCGTGTTCCGGTCAGCCTCGGGATCGTTCTTGATACCAGCGGTAGCATGGACGGAGAGAAGATGGACGCGGCTCGCGAGGCAATCGACCGCTTTCTCTTCGATCTGCTCGGGCCTGAAGATGAAATCTTCATCTACCGCTTCAGCTACCAGCCGCAACTGGTGCACGGCTGGACGAGCGACCGCGACAGCCTGAGCCGCTCGTTGCGGCAGATTCGTCCCCGGGGGGGGACGGCGCTCCATGATGCCGTCGCCGACGCCGTCCAGATGGCGGCTGGAGGCACCCACAACAAGAAGGCGGTCGTCGTCATCTCGGACGGAAACGACACGAACAGTGAGACGGACGAACGCGCCGTTCAGCAGCTGATCCGAGAATCGGAGGTGCTCGTGTACGCCATCGGCATCGATGGTCGCGGTGGCTCCGGAGTGACAATTGGACGACCGCCGTCGCGGGCGCCGATTCCCTTCCCCTTTCCTGGCGGAGGTCGTGGCCGATCGCCGTTTCCGCAACCTGCACCATGGCCAAGGGGTGGCGGGCGCCCTGCGGGCCCCGGGAGCAATGACGAGCGTGTCAATGTATCAGCGTTGCGGGATCTCACTGACGACAGCGGCGGCCGCACCGAGCTTGTCCGCGATGCAGGCGACCTTGAACCGGCCACGGCCAGCGTGGCGGACGAGCTGAGCAAGCAGTACTACCTCGCCTATCCATCGCCGGGTCACGACGACGGGCAGTGGCACTCGATCGACGTCGAAGTCCGGAACGCCCGACACCGCGTGCGAGCGAGGCGTGGCTATGTCGCAACACCGTAGGATGTGGTGGCACGCCGCGTAGATCTGACTCCGATCGTAGACGCTCTGCTACCATCCCTCGATGTCCGTGCTCCTGGTGGCCATTGGCCTCAGCGTGGTGGGCAGTGTAGGCGGCCTCCTCCTCGCCTCGCTGATACTGCTGTTGCGGGGTTCCATCCGCCATACCCTGGTTCCGTCTCTCATCAGCTATGCCGTCGGCACATTGCTTGCCGTGGCCCTACTGGCGCTCCTTCCTGAGGCACTGGACGCACTCGACCCGTCGGCCGTTCTCGGAACGCTGCTCGCGGGCATCCTGGGCTTCTTCATGCTCGAAAAGCTGGTCATCTGGCATCACTGTCACGATGAAGACTGTGACGTCCATACGCGCAGTGCCAGTTTGATCCTGTTCGGTGGAGCCGTTCACAACTTCGCGGATGGCTGCATCATCGGCGCCGCGGTCCTGTCATCGGTTCCCCTCGGTGTCAGCACGGCGATGGCCGTCGCCGCCCATCAGGTTCCACAGGAGGTCGGCGACTTCGCGATTCTGCTTGGGGCCGGGTACTCACGGCGGCGGGCGCTCTTGCTGAACGCACTCAGCGCAGGTGCCGGGATCGTGGGTGCGATCGTGGTCTATGGAGCCGCCGGTTGGGTTCCACACGCACTGCCATTCATCCTGGCGTTTGCTGCGGGCAACTTCCTGTATATCGCGATGGCTGATCTGATCCCGGGTCTCCATCATGGGGCCATTTCGGTTGGGGCCCCACGTCAGGTTGCCCTTATCGCCGCGGGTATCGCAACCGTCATCATCTTGTGACCTGCCGGAGGACACTTCTCTCCTCCGCCAACCCCGAACACCCGCCGCTTCCTAACAAAGTTCGAACAGCGGACCTGGCACATGCCTTGCTCACTTGGTAGTACCTGCCGAACGAGGTATGCCAGGAAGATGAACATGAAAACAGTGACGCTTCTGGTAGGCATGGCAGCCCTGACGTTGATCGGACACACGCCGATCTTGGCCATGGCAGACACCAACGACGATCTCGCGAGACGCGTACAGCGGGCGATCGTGCGGTACGTGTACTTCACCGTTTTTGACGACGTGGACGTCGACATCGATCATGATGGCAGGATCGTCCTTCACGGCCATGTGACCTCCCCGCATAAGCGGACCGACCTCATGAACCGCGTCATGACAGTGGATGGCGTCGACCGTGTGCAGAACGACCTGGAAGTCCTTCCCGTGTCCCAGTTCGACAACGAGCTTCGGTATCGAGTCGCACGATCAATCTACGGCAGTTCGACCTTCTGGCACTATGCGGCACGGCGAAACCCTCCGATCCATATCGTCATCAAGCGTGGGCACGTGACCCTGACAGGCGTCGTCAACAATGAAAGCAACAAGGCCATAGCAGGCGTCCTTGCAGGATCCTCGGGCGCGTTCTCTCTTCGCAACCATCTCAAAGTGCCTCCAAGCGGTCCCCGCGAAGACGAGCCGTCGGAGGAGCGCCCGGAGCTGACGTGTGACGGTGCAGTGGTACAATCCACCGCCTCATGCCACCAGCCCCCGGCCGGCTCTTCCTGATCGACGGCAGCTCACAGATGTATCGTGCATACCACGCCATTCGTGGGCTCACTGGACCAGACGGGAAGTCGACGAACGCTGTATACGGCTTCGTCACGATGCTGCGCAAGCTGATCGCCGACCACCAACCAGAGTTGGTCGCTGCCGCGTTCGACCTCGCCGGTCCCACGTTCCGGTCGGAGCTCGACGAGGAGTACAAGGCGAATCGGGCGCCGATGCCACCCGACCTCGTCGAACAGGTGCCGTGGGTGCACCAGGCCTGTGAAGCGGTCGGCGTTCCGGTGCTGACATCGGAGGGATACGAGGCTGACGACGTCATCGGCACGCTGGCAACCCGTGCGATCACGGAGGGCCTGGAAGTCGTCATCGTCACCGGCGACAAGGACTTCTTCCAGCTGGTGGACGATTCGGTCACCGTCTTCGATCCCCGTGACACGGGGACGTGGTACCACGCTGACGAAGTCCAGGAGAAGATGGGCGTGAGACCGGCACAGGTGGTCGACGTCCTTTCGCTGATGGGCGACGCGGTTGACAACGTCAAGGGAGTCCCGGGCATCGGACAGAAGGGTGCACGCGAGTTGATCGGGCAGTACGGATCGCTCGACAACCTGCTGGAATTGGCCGCGCAAGTTCCACAGAAGCGATACCGGACGGCCCTGCTCGAGCATGCCGACGCAGCCCGTCAAAGCAAGGCGCTCGTAACAATCGATGTCGACGCGCCGGTCCCTCTGGTGACCGAGGAATTGCGGTACCGCGGTGCTCACAAGGATCGCTGCTTTCAGCTGTTCTCAGCCCTCGGATTCCGTACGCTTATCGCTGAGTACGCACCGACAGCGAGTACAGTCGAGAAGGACTACGCGATCATCGGATCGATGGCGGAGCTCGATGCGTTGCTCGATGAGGTGCGGTCGACCGGCCGCTGTGGCTTGAGAGTCCTGGGGGACTCTTTGAACGCCATGAAAGCACGGCTCGTCGGAGTTGCTATCTCCATCGAGCCGGGACATGCGCGCTACGTCCCGCTCAGGCACCATGCCCTCGGGAGCGACACCGCACTCGACGCCAAGACGGCGCTCGAGCGCCTCGGCCCGATGCTGTCTGATCCCGCCATCCTCAAGACCGGCCACGACCTGAAGCCCGACTACGTGACATTGGCACAGCACGGCGTGGAGCTTTCCGGCCTTGACCGCGACACAATGCTCCTGAGCTATCTGCTCGACGCCACGCGGGCATCTCACAAACTCGAGGATCTTTCGCTGGAGCACCTTGGATACCGTGCCATCGGCACCGAGGACCTTCTTGGGCGAGGTGCGAAAGCCCTCACGTATGCGGACGTCCCCCCCGACGCCGTCCTGGTCTACTCCGGGGAGCGCTGCGACCTGCCGCTCCAACTCGCGAGTCGGATGCGCCCTCAACTGGAGGACGATGGTCTGGATTCTGTCTATCTCGACCTGGAGCGGCCGCTTGTCCCGGTGCTCGTCGCTATCGAGCGTGCCGGAGTCCGCATCGACAGTTCCGCACTCGCTTCGATGTCGACGAGGATCGGACATGAGCTAGAGGCCCGGCAGCACGAGATCCACGCAGCGGCCGGAGTGGCATTCAACATCAACTCGCCGAAGCAGCTCTCCGAAGTTCTGTTCGAGCGTCTTCAGATGACACCAGTCAGGCGGACCGGGAAGACAAAGGCGGCGTCGACATCAGTCCAGGTCCTCGAGGAGCTCTCGTTGACTCACGAGCTGCCCCGCAAGGTCCTCGAGTGGCGGAGTCTCCAGAAACTCAAGGGGACGTATATCGACGCGCTGCCGCAGCTGGTCAATTCCGAGACCGGGCGCGTGCACACGTCGTTCAACCAGGCCGTGGCGGCCACTGGACGTCTGAGTAGTCGCGACCCGAACCTCCAGAACATCCCGATCCGGACGGAGCTCGGACGGGAGATACGGCGGACCTTCATAGCCGAACCAGGCACAGTCCTCATCTCGGCTGACTACTCCCAGATCGAGCTCCGCGTGCTGGCGCATCTTTCTGGTGACGAGACGTTGATCGAGGCTTTTCGTCGCGGCGACGACATCCACGACCAGACAGCCAGCAAGGTCTTCGGGACTGAGAGCGGCCTCGACCCGCACGAGCTACGCCGACGGGCCAAGATCGTCAACTACGCGCTGCTCTACGGAAAGACCGCGTTCACGCTTGCCCGAGATATCGGCGTGAGCCAGCCAGCGGCGCAACAGTTCATCGACGCCTACTTTGCAGGCTTCCCAGCAGTACGAACGTATATCGACACCGTGGTCGAACAGGCTCGCACGACCGGTGTGGTGACGACGATGTGGGGTCGTCGGCGGCTCGTCCCAGAGCTCACGAGCCGCAACGGTCAGATCCGGGCCGCGGCGGAGCGCGCCACGATCAACATGCCGATCCAGGGAACCGCTGCCGACATCCTCAAACGGGCGATGATCGATATCCACGCCACGCTCGGAGCCAGAGCAAGAATGATCCTGACCGTTCACGACGAGCTGCTATTCGAGGTCTCCGAATCAGCTGCACCCGAGGTCGCCCGCTTCGTGCGCGACCGCATGGAAGAGGCCGCTACCCTCGACGTCCCATTGACGGTTGACGTCGGCGTCGGATCCAACTGGCACGACGCCAAGGCCTGATCATCTACCGTATAATCGCGACGTTGGCTGAACCTACGGTCATTCCACGTTCAGAACATCCCATATCACGCGACGAGATCGATCCAGACGCGCTCAAGGTGCTGTACCGCCTGCGCAAGTTCGATCATCAGGCATATCTCGTAGGCGGGGGCGTCCGCGATCTGCTGCTTGCGCGGCGACCCAAGGATTTCGACATCGGAACGTCCGCACACCCTAGTGAGGTCAAACGGATCTTTCGAAATTGCTGGATCATTGGCCGTCGGTTCCGGCTCGCCCACGTCAAGTTCGGCCAGAAGACGATCGAAGTCGCGACATTCAGACGTCAGGTTCCACCGGACGAGCTGGCTGCCGCCGAGGCAGCTGACGCCAAGAAGGAGCGAGAAGACGAGGCCACGGGTGGGAGAAAACGGCGGCCACCGATCCACCGTGACAACACGTTCGGAACGGCCGAGGAAGACGCGTTTAGACGGGATTTCACGATTAACGCGCTGTTCTATGACATCGCGACGTTCTCAGTCATCGACTATGTCGGCGGGATGGAGGATCTTCGCGCAGGACTCATCCGATCGATTGGCGACCCGAATGTGCGATTCATCGAGGATCCGGTCAGGATGCTGCGGGCGGTTGCATTCACCGCTCGGCTGGGCTTTCAGCTGGACCCTCCGGTGCAGCGGGCTATTCGACGTCACAGAGCGGAGATCGGGAAGGCGTCCCCTGCCCGAATGATCGAGGAGCTCTACAAGATCCTTCGCAGTGGGTGCGCCGCACCCACGTTTCGGTTGCTCTCGGATCATGGGCTCCTGGAGGTCATTGCTCCCGAAGTCGAGCACAAGAAGACGGCCGCCCTATGGCGCTCACTTGAGGCCCTCGACACCTACCGCGCCCGATTCGACTCGCCGCCCGACACCCTCACGAACCCGATTCTCCTCGGGACCCTGGTCCAGCCGGTTCAACCGCTCGACCTGACACCGCGCCGGAGAGACGACAAGCGGCCAATTGATGTGACGCTGGGGCAGCTCCCGGTCGCTCGCCGCGACGTAGAACGTCTCCGACAGGCGCTGCAGGCGCAGCCGAAGCTCCAGGACCGTGCCCTTGGCCCCAGCGCCCAACGCGGTGTGATGCACCGCGGTTCGTTCGCCGATGCGATGGCGTGGCTGGAGCTTCACGGCGATGACCCCGACTCTCTCGAAAGATGGAGGGTGCTTGTTGCGGCGGGTGGTCCGCGGAAACGGGCCGCCAAGCGGCGGCGGCGGCCCAGGCGCCGGAGAAGACCAGCCCCAGAGCCCGAAAGCTCGTGACAGGCTGCCGACAGGGGAGTCTCACGAGCCGAGTAGGGCGCCCGTCACGTTGACGAAGGACAGGGCGATTCCGATCGCGGTCAACGCGATGAGGAGCAGCGCCGTAATGATGATTCCGGTGCTCTCGCGGTGCTCATCGCTCAACCCCATGAGCTGACCCGAAACCCAGCCGCCGGCAAAGCCACCGGCATGGGCCCAGTTGTTGACGCCCGGCATGATGAACCCGAAGAACCCGAGGATGAGCGCCCACTGCCAGAGCTGCGCCGACATCATCGAGCTCCCCCGCCGACGGCCGTAGACGATCAGTGCCGCCAGCAGTCCGAAGATTCCACCGGATGCGCCGATCGTCGGGAATCCGCTCATCACGTTGGAGATGAGGAAGCCTACGGCGCCTGAGAGATTGAAGAGAACGAACGTCCTCGCCGGTCCGTAGACCTCGGTGGCGGCAGGTGCGAGGTTGCGAACCCACATCATGTTGAAGAAGATGTGCAGCAGTCCCCCGTGCAGGTAGTTCGCCGTGAGCAGCGTCCACCACCATCCTAAGCTCCACGCAACGCCACCCGTCATGCCGAGCTGGTAGAGCGCTCGATTCCCCGGTGAGAGAAAGGAAAATATCCCGCGGCCCGACAGCCATGCGTCAGGCTGCAGGAGGAGCGCCACGCCATAGAGCGTGATACACGCCATCAAGATCAGCGAGACGAGATCGAGACGGCTTCCCACCAATCGCTGAAGCACCGGCCCGAACCCGAATAGGCCGGGTTGCCAGGTCCCACAATACGGGCAGCTGGGCTCACTGATGCCCACCAGCTTTCCGCACTGGGGACACACGAGAGATCCTTGGGTCTGCCGCATAGGTAAAGGGTATACCGGGAGGGTTGTCGCTCGGTGGCCGTCGGAGCGTCGCAATCGAGGCCGCGAGGCGGAGGTCCTTATCCGTTCTCGCGCTCGAACTGGATCATGAAGTCGACCAATGCGTCGACGCCGGCTTCGGGACACGCGTTATAGATCGACGCCCTCAAGCCACCCACCGACCGGTGCCCCTTGAGCCCCACCAATCCGGCGGCGGTCGCCTCCTTGATGAACTGAGCCTCGAGTGCCTCGCTCGGGAGGCGCATCGTGACGTTCATCAGTGACCGGCTGTCGCGCCGTGCGGTGCCACGGTAGAAATCGGTCCGGTCGATCGCCGCATATAGCTTCTGCGCCTTGCGCGCGTTGCGTTGCGCCATCGCCTCGAGCCCCCCCTGCGCAACGAGCCATTTCGCGACAAGACCGACAAGATAGATCGCGAAGACGGGCGGCGTATTGTAGAGCGACTGGCTCGCCACATATGTCGAATACCGAAGCATCGTGGGAATTGTCCGGCCCGACGCGTCTGCGCGCTGGACCAGATCCTTCCGAACCAGGACGACGGTCACGCCCGCAGGGCCCAGATTCTTCTGCGCGCCGGCGTACACTAGCCCGATTCCGTCTCGCACCATGTCCAGCGGCCGACTGAAGATATCCGACGACGCATCGACAACCAACGGACGGTCGCCGGTATCCGGCATCGCCTCCCACTGAGTCCCGTAGATCGTATTGTTTGATGTGACGTGCACGTACGCCGCATCCGACGACAGCGCGAGCTCGGACGCCTTGGGAATCCGTGAAAACGCCTCTGCTTCGGTACTTGCCGCGATGCGAGCCGTGCCGAACAGCTCCGCCTCCTTCGCCGCCTTCTTCGCCCACGACCCGGTCACGACATAGTCGGCCGCGCCGTCCTCGGGAAGAAGATTCATCGGCGCCATGGCGAACTGCTGCGTCGCGCCTCCCTGAAGGAACAGGACGTGAACGTCTTCAGTCAAGCCGGCCAGCGTCCGAATGTTGGCTTCGGCCGTCTGGATGATCTCCATCACCACCTGCGACCGGTGGCTGACCTCCAAGACCGACGTACCAACGCCTGGGAGGGCCACAAGGTCACGCTGAGCCTCTTCGAGGACAGGTTCGGGGAGCACAGCAGGTCCGGCACTAAAGTTGAAAACTCTGGAGGTCGGGCTCACGTCGGTCATCCTTCATATCAGGTGAATCAACAATCCGTCACGCAGCTTGGGCTCGAACCACGTTGATTTCGGAGGCATCATCTCGCCGGCGTCCGAGACGCGTAGCAGCTCGTCCGTCGTGACGGCAGCCATCGAGAACGCAACCGCTGCCTCACCTGAGTCAACAAGCCGCTCGAGCTCGGCTGTTCCGCGAGAGCCCCCAACGAAGATCATCCGTGGGTCAGTCCGCACATCCGCCACCCGGAGCACCGGCGTCAACACGTGATCCTGTAGCACGGCCACATCAAGAGCCGCCGCCACCCCGCCGCTCGCAGCGGATGCGGCCGCGCGGAGGTCGACCGTGTACCAACGGCTGCCCAGATACATCGACACATATCCCTTGTCCGGGTCCGGACTCCCGGTAGGGCGCACCGGCAACCGTTTGCCAACGGCGGCCAAGAACGCCTCCGGCGTCAGGTCAGCCAGGTTGGCAACAGCGCGATTGTACGGGAGTATGCGGGTCTCGGCGTCGGGGAACGCAACGCCCAGGACGTAGCAGGCCTCCGCCGCCGGGTTGTTGCCGTTGGAGGCTGCCAGCTCGTTGCGTGCGCGGGCGGCGCTTGCGATCCTGTGGTGCCCATCCGCAATGTAGAGACACGGCACGCCCCCGAAGGCCTCGATGACCGCGCGCTGGTCGCGTCTGTTCAAGCACCACAGTGTGTGCCGAACACCATCGGATGCGGTCAGATCGATGAGCGGCGACCCGCGACATGCCCGATCTTTCACGGCGCTCACATCCGGTGAGGCCCGGTAGGTCAGAAACACGACTCCCGTTTGGGCACCGACGGCAAGCATGTGCCGGGTCCGGTCATCCTCATTGTCGGGTCGCGTCCGCTCGTGCCGCTTGACGATATCCCGGTCGTACTCGTCGAGCGAAAAGCAACCGGCGAGGCCCGTTTGCTCGTGCGAGCCCTCGGCGACTCGGTAAAAGAAAAGCGCCGCTTCCTCCTCAACGACGAAGGGGACCTCCGCGCGCAACCGTTCCAGGTTGTCGGCAGCCGCTCGATAGACGGTATCGGCATAGGGATCAGTCTCAGGGGCAAGGTCGATCTCGGCTCTCGACACATGCAGAAAGCTCAGTGGGTTGCCCGCGACCAGAGCCCTCGCTTCGGCCGTCGACACGACATCGTAGGGAACTGACGCCACTGCCGCCGCTTCCTCAGGAACCGGTCGAAGCGAATGAAATGGACGGACCAGAGCCACTACTGCGCGAGGATGCCCGCGTCACGTGACGGGGCACCCGGTGCCTTCGACGAATTCAAACGACCGAGGGCTTGATCGCGAGCCTCGAAAAACGTGGCCAGCTGTTCTTCGGGAATCGGATCACCGGGCGGAAGATTCCGGTGCTCGATAAGGGGGTTCACGAAGGTCCCGTTCTTTCGAATCCGGTAGTCAAGATGCGGACCGGTCGCCAGTCCGGTCGACCCAACGTACCCGATCGTCTGCCCCTGGACGATCCGGGCTCCAGGCCTCATCCCTTTCGCGAACCGCGAGAGATGTAAGTAGTACGTTTCATAGCCGTTTGTATGGCGGAGCCGCACCATGTTCCCCGACCCGCCGCTGGCGGCCGCAGACACGACGCGCCCGTTGGCCACGGCAATGACCGGGGTCCCGGTAGGCGCCCCGTAGTCGACCCCAAGGTGCGGACGATTGGTACCGAGAACCGGATGAAGACGGCGGTACGAAAACCGAGAGGTGACCCGCGGCTCGAACCGAAATGGTGAGCGGAGGAACAGCCGCTTGAGCGACCGTCCATCGGAATCATAGTACAGCGCTTTGTCGTCGCCGGGAATGCGGAAGCCAAAGGCCTGAACCGTGCGTCCATCGTTGTGAAACTCCGCCGCCACGATCTCGCCGTAGTTCGAAAACTCGCCGTCCCGGTTGTACTTCTCAAACAGCACGTTGAAGTGATCGCCGCGGCGAAGGTCGTTGTTGAAATCGATCTCACCACTGAAGACTTCAGCCATCAGAATCGCGAGATTGACGTCTTCGCCGGAATCGTTCAGTGCGGCAACGAGCGATGAGTGTTGTTCGTCAATCGCTCCGTGTGTGGCAGCCTCAACTCGGTCCTTCACGTACGGTATGCGCTCGACGTCGAACGACGCCAAGGAGCCGGTCACGTGAGCGACCTTCAGGTACTCGTCGTTGTCAATGTGATACTCGAAACGCCGGACCGCACCGTCGTCGCCGAGCACGAGCTTGTACGGCTTACCGCCGCGGATTCGTCGGGGGTCGAAAACGGCCCGAACTGCCTCCACGAACTCGAAGGCCACACCCCTGTCCAGCGCGTGCAGGTCCAGCAATCCGGCGAGCGTCGCTCCTCTCGGCACGACCTCATCGATCACGCGGGTGTCGGTCTTGAGAAAGATGTCGTAACCTGTCGACGTTGAGGGCGGCAGGGGAGGCTCCGTGGCACAGCCGCTTGTCGCCACTGTGACGATCGCGAGCGCCAGGAATGCGTGCAAATCAGTGGATCGATTGGACATACAGCCTTAGGAGTCTAGCATACGCGTCCCCGTTCGAGACCCCGCAGAGATGCGAGGCGCCCGCTCGGTGGCTTCTCATTCCGCCCGCGTGTCGGCAGCGCCACGGTCGGCGAGCTCTGCGAGCTTCTCTCTTTCTTTATCGGCGTGTCCCGCTGACTTTGCAGCGCGCCAGTGGTGGGCCACCTTTCCGGACGGGTCGATGACAACAGTCGACCGCTTGACGCTCGCGCGCCCCTTTCGCTGGCCTGCTCGCCTTCCGTGACGTCGAGTCCGGCAACCGAAGAGCCCTCCGTCGCTCGAGAATCGTCGACTATATCTCGATCCGGATCGGCGATTCCCGATCCGTCACGGGCTGCACCACCCCAACGACCGCGGCATGCGCATATCCCGATGCCCGTAACTCGACGACGCAGGCGTCGGCCTGTGCAGCCGGCAGGCTGACAAGTAGCCCCCCCGCGGTCTGCGGATCGAACAGGAGCGGGTAGCCTCCCATCGTCGCGGCGACATCGTGATTGGCCACGGCACGCCGAAGACGGATGTTTTGCGGCTGGAGCGAGCTAAGGAATCCTGCGGCAGCCGTCTCCGCGGCGCCCTCGAGCACCGGAACGTTCGCCAGCGCAACCGTCGCATCGACCCGAGACGCGCGGGTCATCTCCAGGAGATGCCCGATCACCCCGAAGCCTGTCACGTCCGTACAGGCCGTCGCCCCGTACCGTCTCACGCAGGCTGCCGCGTCACGACTCGACTGCGTCATCGAGCGGACTGCCGCGTCGATCCACCGCCCCTTCGCCTGCAGGCGCATGTGGGCGGCAAAGAGGGTACCTGTACCAATCGGTTTCGTCAGCACCAGTCGGTCACCCGGCTGCATCCCCGTCTTGCGAAGCAGTTGTCCAGGCGTGGCAACGCCACTCAACGCAAACCCCAGCTCCGTCTCGAGACCCTCTCGGGTGTGCCCGCCCACAAGTGCCGTTCCGGCTTCGTTGAGTATCTCAACAGCTCCAGTCAATAGCTCCTCGAGCAACTGCTCGAGCTTCTCTTCTGGTGCGACCGGTACGGTCACGACAGCCAGCGCTGTCCGCGGGTCAGCGCCCATCGCATAAATATCGCCAAGGCAATGGTTGGCGGTGATTCGACCGAAGGTGTACGGGTCGTCCACAATAGGCCTAAACGCGTCGACGGTTCGGACGGCGACCATTCCTTCGGGTACGTACTCGACCGACGCATCATCGGCTCCATCGAGCCCCACGACAACATCCTCTCGAGTGATCGGATCTAGCCGACCCAGCACCCGGTCAAGGACCGTCGCACCCACCTTGGAACCGCACCCACCGCATCGCATCGCGGAGGCTGAGAGCTCTCTGATGACCTCGGGTCCTGCCAGCTGTGAGAGGTGGGGGCTTGGCCCATCGTTGGCCTTCATCTCCGGAAGCGCACTGAACTTCCTCATGAAGCGCCGGTCGATCGCGTCTTTCCACTTCCACACCCACCGACCCTCGACCGCCCAGATACCGCGCGACGCGACGGCATACTGGTCACCGGTGCTGACGATGCTGAGGAACCGACGTTGCGGCGTGAATCTCTTCAGCGGCTGGCGACGAAGCGCGCGTCTGAGATTGGCATCCAATGGCCGACCCTGACGGACCGCGAACACCCCAGCCTTCTCTCGCGGATGGTTCACCATCGCCGCAATATCACCTGCCGCGAAGACATCGGCGTGGGAAGTCGACTGCAACACATCGCTCACGCATATGAACCCCGCGGCATCGACGTCCAGGCCGGCGTCCCCGGGCCACGATTGAGCGCCCGCCTCCGTGGCCCACAGGATCTCGTCGAGCTCGTAGCGCTCACCGTCGTCGGTGAGCAGACCGTCCGACTGCACCTCGGCAACGCGGGTGCCCAGATGAAGTCGAACACCCCGCTCGTCAAGCACGCGCCGGAACGCAGCTTGGGTGCGCCGATTGTGGGTCGGCAGAACGGTCTCATCGGAACCAAACAGATGAAACTCCGCCGCCACGGTGGCGTCGCCGCCAGACGCATTCGGACACAGGGCATGTTGAATCGCCAGGGTGAGCTCGACTCCTGCCGCGCCTGCGCCGACCACGCCAAGCTTGAGCGACCGCGGGCTGTCCCTTGCACGCACCCTGAGCCGCTCCCACCGGTCAACGAGTGTGCCGATCGGTTTGACGGGCACAGCGTGATCGGCTGCTCCGGACACTGTGATCGCCGGTGTCGCACCGATGTCGAGCGACACTACGTCATACGATGCCGGAGGCCGATTCCGACACAACACCTTTCGTCGCTCGAGGTCTAGACCAATGGCCTCATCGTGATAGAGACGCGCGCCCGCAAACCCCGCCAATCGGCCCAGATCGATGTGCGCGTCGTCGAACTCATAGTGGCCAGCGATCATCCCCGGGAGCATCCCGGAGTACGGGGTGTGCACATCGCGGGCGATCACGGTGAGGCGGACGCCCGGAATCGGCTTCATGCCGAACCGCTTGAGGACAATCACATGACTGTGTCCGCCTCCGATCAGCACCAAATCCTTGAGGACGGGGAAATGAGAGTTCTTCATGAAGGGATCGAAAGGCGCTCAGTCACGTGCGACAGCACCCGCTCGGTCGCTGACTCGAACGTCACGGTCTCTGGCAACAGGCTCATCACCAAGAACGCCTCCCGGGGGAAGTCGAAGAAGTAACCGGGATGCACGAGGATGTGCTCGCGGTTCAGCAGGTCTAGGACCAGCATTTCCTCCGACGCAGTTGCCGGCACCTGCACTACAGCGTACCATCCTCCTTCGACCGGAAGCAGTCCGGCCGCCGGGTATGTCGCCACGAGGCGTTCAAGATGCTGGTAGTTCCGGCGAACGCGCTCTGCGATCTGTGTTGTCACGCCCGCGCCCTTCGACAGCAGATCCTCAACTGCAAGCTGAACCGGCGTCGCAACCGAGAGATAGGTGTCACAGAGCAGCTCTAGCCGGTCCAGAGCCCGGGCGACGGGTTGTCGCGGCCCGGCCACCACCATCCATCCGAGCTTGACTCCTGGCAAACCGATGGCCTTCGACAGCCCCCCAGCACGAATGTCAGAACATCAGGCGCCCGGTCGAGCACGCTCGGACCTCGATTCGAAGAAGCCATAGGATAGACGCCAAAGACCTCGTCGACGATCAATGCAACATCACGCTCGCGGCACAGTGACACAACGCCGTCGATCTCGCGGCTCGACACGAACGAGCCAGTTGGGTTGTTCGGATTGACCATGACTACCGCGCGTGTCGCTGTCGAGATCAGACGTTCCAGCCCTCCGAGGTCAATTTCCCATCGCCCGTGATACTCGAGGGTGTACGGCACGGCAGCAACGGAATCGAGGCGGGTCAAGTGTTCCAGGAGGGGATAACTCGGTCGAGGCACCGCGACCTCGTGGCCTGGATCGCAAAGGAGCTTGAACAACAACGAGTACGCGTCGCTCGTGCTGGCCGTGAGCACCACGTCACGCCCATCAACGTCGAGGCCCAGTCCACGCAGGTAGGCCGCGACGCCATCCCGTGCGCTCCGTAGACCGAGTGGATCGGGGCGGTAGCTGAGGCCGTGATCTGAGCCAAGCGCGTCGAGTATCGCCTTGGGATACTGGAATCCTGCCAGCGTCGGGTTCGACGCAGTCAGATCGACGACGGAAGCGCCACCGGACACCAGACGTTCATGGACGTGGGCGAGCTTGTTCCGGGAGAGCGGGTCGGGGACTCGGGACGAGAACAATGCGGGCATGCGCCTCAGAGGATAAGCCGAAATCGCCTACTCGACGACGCTCCATCTCGCGTCCGCGCGAAGGTCGGCCGCACGGGGTCCGATACGGTGTTTGGAGCGTCAAAGTGAGTAGACAGCCGGTTCGCACGTTGTCCGTTACAATGGAGCACTGGGATAGCCGAGAACGAGAAGAGAAAAGGAACGCAATGGCAGAGAACACAACAGCCCCCACCGCGACTCTGAGTGACGGAAATTTCGACGAGTCCGTCATCAAGTCATCGGTACCCGTACTCGTAGACTTCTGGGCAGAGTGGTGCGGCCCTTGCCGGATGATCGCCCCAACGGTCGCAGCGCTCGCGGCCGACTACGAGGGCAAGGTCACGATCGGGAAGCTGAACGTCGACGACAACCCGAACACCGCGACGCAGTTCGGCGTCCGTTCGATCCCAACGCTCTTGTTATTCAAGAATGGCGAGGTCGTCGAATCGGTCGTCGGCCTGGCAGACAAGTCGCGTCTCCAAGGCATCATCGATAAGCACCTCTAGCGATTGCGTCTGTCTCCAGTCGAGCGATCGCAGCATCGACCAGGCGATCGAGCTGGTCGATGGTGTGCTGATATTCACGAATGGATCCCCCGTACGGATCCTCAACCTCCTCACCGGTGCCCACAAAGTCGCCAAGCATGTGGATCGACCGGGACGTGCCAATCGAGTCGGCCTGATTGGTCGTCCATCGGTCGACCGTCAGAATGAGATCAGCCTGCAGGTGGTCACCGAACAACCGGGCCCGGTGCTTGGTGATATCGAGACCAAACCGATCGCGCATCACGACGATGGCCTCTGCCGGTGGGGGATATCCCTCGCGTGCGATCGTGCCGGCCGACGAGACGCCGACGTTCGCCAGCATCGGTCGTTTCTTCATCCGATGCCGAAGCAGTGCTTCGCCCATTGGGCTCCGACACAGGTTTCCGGCACACACGACCAGCAGAGTCTGAAGCGTCGAGCCGGACACCCTAATCGCGATTGTACTCGCGGGACACCGGCGCCACGGTGAGAGTTCTCCTCCTTCCGGTGGGCAGCGCCGGCGATGTGCATCCCTTTGTGAGCATCGGCATCGCGTTGAAGGCGCGCGGCCACGATGTGTCCATCATCACGAATCCCCACTTCAGCCGGGTTGTCGCCCACGCCGGCCTCCGCCTCATTCCGTTCGGAACGCTGGACCAGTTCGACACACTGACGGCACAACCCGACCTCTGGCACCGAGAGAGGGGCATGAGGGTGATCTCGGCCTCGCTGCGCGAGTACATGCCGACGCTTTACCAGTCCGTGACCGACGAGATTCAGCGCGGCCCGCTCGTCATGGTGGGCCACGCGCTGGCGTTTGCGGCCCGGCTGGCGCACGAGCAACTGGGCACACCACTGGTCTCGCTCCATCTGCAACCCGCGGTTATCCAGAGCGTGTACGACGCACCAGTCCTCCACCCCTGGCTACGCTCCGTCAACAGACTGCCGGTCCCGGTCAAGCGGCTTCTGTTCCATGTGGCGAACCTCGAGGCAGACCGCGTGTTCGGACCGGCGATCAACGACCTGCGCGCTCAGCAGGGTCTGGCATCGGTTCGACATGTTGCGAGCCGCTGGTGGCATTCGCCGCAGCAGGTCGTTGGGCTATTCCCAGATTGGTTTGCCGCACCGCAGCGAGACTGGCCAAGACATACGACGCTCACCGGGTTTCCCCTCTTCGACGCGGACACGGGGAATGGCCTACCGGCAGAGCTCGAAGCCTTTCTCGATGCCGGAGCGCCACCTCTCGTGTTCCTTCCGGGTTCCGCCAATCGACAGGCCCCGTACTTCTTCTCGGCTGCCGTCGCGGCATGTCAGCAGCTTGGGCGCCGCGGCATCTTCTTGACCCCGTATCCCGAACAGCTTCCCCGTGTTCTACCCGATGCGATCCGGCATGTTGACTACCTTCCGCTTGGTCGACTGTTGCCGAGAGCCGCGGCTCTCGTGCATCACGGCGGGATCGGAACGGCGGCTCAGGGACTCGCAGCCGGCGTACCGCAGCTGGTCATGCCAATGACGTTTGACCAGCCCGACAACGCGAGCCGGCTCGAACGCTTGGGTGTGGCCCAGACGGTGTGGCCGCGGAGATTCACGGGCCCGAGGGTTGCCGCGGCTCTGGACCGGCTCTTGAGCTCCGAGAGTGTCGCGGCGTGCTGTGCGGCGCTGGCGTTGAAGGTTGACGCGGAGAGCGCGGTCGCTCGAACGTGTGAAGTCATCGAGCGCAGTGACCTGACACCCTCGTGACGCCGGGCGGCCTGGGTACCCTACAGCACTCTGATGTGAAGCGGCACGATGGTCTCGCCCCAGTGCAAGCGCAGCTCCGTGTCCTTCTTCTCCACCATTGAAAAATAGAAGGCCAGCGTCTCCATATGGTCGCCGCTTGTCGGCGCCACTGACAGGCGGAGAGCGTCCTGCTCCTCACCGGGGTACGGCTCGTGAAAGACATCAGCCGCACGACTGAAGATCACCGTCCACTCGCTGGGGTCCGGGATCGCCCAGATGCTGTAGCGGCCGGCTGGAAGGGACGCGCCGTTGATCGTAACCGGCTGACTGAGCGCGATCATCGTGGCGTCATTGGCACCAGGATTCCAGATCTGACCGTAAGCCACGATCCCACCGAAAAGCTCGCGGCCGCGAGCGACCGGCCTGTCGTACGTGACCGTGATCTGGGTCGTCGCGATGGTCTGTGACACTTCTCCACTCTGACTCGCCTTGACCTGGTCGAGCGGGAGGATCTCCAGTTCGGACCCAGCAGCCTGAGGTGTCGCCTCCTCGGCTGCAGCGTCTACGCCGTCGGCCACATCGCCGCCCTGACATCCGACGAACAGGAGCATTGCTGCCAACGAGACGGAAGAAAGACGCTTGACCATTACCAGCCTCCATTCCAAGAGCTAGGCGTTTCGAGACGAACTGGTCGCCTGGTCATCAGACCGAGAGTCAAGGCAACGGCTCAGGGGAGCGTGACCGACCCATCGATGTCAATCTGGAAGGTGAGCGTGCTGTTCGTGCCGACGACGCGGTCGACAGCGGTTCCGTTGACCGTCACACCCATCGTGACCCGCCCGTCGCCGGCCGGGTTGCGAGCGCACTCGTTGGTGTCGTGAACGGTCATGGTGTTGGTGAGACCGACAGGGACGAAACCGAACGTCACGGCCCATACATTGGGCGAGTTCTCTTGGAGCAGGACGACCTCATCGAATTCCCAGCTGGGACGCACATTGTTCGCCGAGCTCATCCGCAGGAGACAGTCTTGAAATGCGGCGGATTCCGGCGGATCTTTTGGGACGGTCGCCGGAACGCTCGTCAACACCACTTCCGCCGGCCTGACCAACGTCGGAACAGCACCCCTGGGACTTTCGCCGCACTGGGTGGCCAATGAAACAAGGATAGGAAACAAGACCCAGTATCGTTCTAGCAATCTCTGCATGGGCGTCCTAGCGAGTAGCAGGCAGATGCAACACCAATCTAGCTTATCGCGAAATCCGATCCCGCGTGGGGGCTAGAGATGGCAGCCGATCAAGCCGATAGACGAGGCGACACTCGCTGGAATGCTGGAGGTCACATGGTTGGACGTCTCATATTCATTGTCACTGTCGTCGGTCTCGCTGGAACGGCCGGTCTGTCCGTCGGGTTCCTCTACGCACCCGCACCAGGCGAAGAAACCCGCAGAAAGCTGTCTGCGGTATTCGAGGAACACGAGGGGACGTTGACCGAGCTCCTCGCCCGAGGCAGGGACGCGTTCAACGACACCGTCGATGCCGTGAGCGGAGTTGAAGCGTCCGCAGACGACGGCTGACACCGTTCGGTCTCCAGCGTCACATCGACCCTCCGTCGACTATCGTAACTCGACGGTCTGGCCGCGTTCGGGCACCGTGATCTCGCCCGCGCATCGCGTTTCGAGAGTCCCGGCGAAGCTCAGCGCGGCCTCCTCTTCCCCATGAACCACGAACGTATGTCGTGGACTCCCCCCGAGAGATTCAAACCATTCGACAAGCTCATTGAGATCGGCGTGAGCAGAGAATCCCTCGATTGTTTCGACCTGCGCTTCCACGGGATACCACTCACCGAAGATGCGAACCGGTGACCTTCCCGACTGAATGATGCGTCCGAGAGAACCTGCAGCCTGATAGCCGACGAACAGTACGGTGTTCTTCGGACTCGAGATATTGAACTTGAGGTGGTGCTTGACCCGACCGGCTGTACACATCCCGGACGCCGAGATGATCACAGCCGGCTCTGCCGACCGATTGAGGGCAATCGAGTCTTCGACGCTCGTAATCAGCGTGAGTCCGTCGAACGACAGCGGAGCATCGCCGTCATCCATCATTTTCTGGATCGAATCGGCGTACGCCTCGGGGTGCATGGCGAACGCCTTGGTCGCCGCTACGGCCATCGGGCTGTCGACATAGACGCGCAGACCGGGGAGCCGTCCACCTTCGACAAGATCGTTGAGCCGGGTCAGGACCTCCTGCGTCCGACCAACGGCGAACGATGGGATGATCACCTTTCCTCCACGGCCGGTGGTACGCTCGATGATCTCGTGCAGCCGCTCCGTTCGATCGCCTTCATCGGTCCGGCTGCGGTCGCCGTAGGTCGACTCCATGATGAGGTAGTCCGGAACAGGAACGGCATCGGGCGGGCCGAGCAGCCGTGCGTTGGGCACACCAAGGTCGCCGGAAAAGACAAGCCGCCGCTGCGAACCATCGATCTCGAGGCGCAGATCAACAATCGCAGCTCCAAGGATGTGCCCCGCCGGCACGAACGTGACGGTCCCTGCGCCACCGAGGTCGTGGGGTCGATCGAAATCGACTGTCTCGATCTGGTCGAGCACAGCCAGCGCCTCCTCTTCGGTATAGAGCGGCGTCACCCAGCTCGCGTCGCGCCCCTGCTTCTGGAGCCTTCTGATCTTCCACTTGGCATCCTCTTCCTGAATCCGGCCAGAATCCGCCAGCAGGATCCTCAGCAGACCCGCGGTCGGCCCCGTTGTGAAAATGGGGCCGGTGTAGCCGGCCTTGACCAATAGCGCGAGGCGGCCCGAGTGGTCGATGTGCGCGTGGCTGAGAATGACGTGCGTCAGGCTCGCCGGGTCAAACGGAAACGGCTCGCGATTGCGCTCGTGTCGCTCGCGCCCGCCCTGGATGAGACCGCAATCGAGCAGGATACGTGCGTCGCCGGTATCAACGAGGTGGCACGAACCGGTGACCTCGCGCGCCGCGCCATGAAACGAGATCTGCATGGCGCGTACTCTACACGACGAAACCACATCCCGGCCCGTTCGATACGATAAGATACACACCTTGATTCTGGCTCCGTCTCCTCGGTAATTTGCCCATGACTGCTTACGAAGAACTCGGTGCGTTCTACCTCGGTCGCCCGTACGACCTCGACCTCCAGGACGTGGTCCCCGGCGACCAACCGCTTCTCTACGACGCCAAGGACCTCACCACGCACGCTGTCTGCGTCGGCATGACGGGAAGCGGCCAGACAGGTCTTGGTGTCAGTGTCGCGCCTCGACCGAGACGGAGGGTGACTTCAAAGTTCGCCTGCGTGATTCCTTGCGGGAGCAACGGGACCTCGACATCGAGAAGCTCCGGACGCGGTACGCGCCGAAGCTCGCGAAGCTGCAGGAGCGCATTCGAACAGCAGAACGCCGCATCGAGGTCGAGCACGAGCAGTACTCACAGAAGAAGACGCAAACCGCCATCTCGATCGGGGCGACTGTCGTCGGCGCGCTGTTCGGCCGCAAGCTGGGAAGTCTGGGTAATCTCGGGCGGGCCACCACAGCGATGCGAGGGGCCGGACGCGCCGCGCGGGAACGCGGAGACATCGCCAGGGCCACCGAGAAACTGAGCGTGCTCCGCGGTCAACTGAAAGATCTCGAGCGAAAATTCAAGGACGACCTTGACAATCGTGCGGGACGCATTGACGTGGAGGCTCTCGATATTGCCGAGCTTCGCGTCGCCTGCAGGAAGACTGACCTGGACATACCGACGCTCATGCTGGTGTGGACACCGTGGCGGGTGGGCACAGACGGCATCGCTGAGCCAGCCTACGAGGCATAGAGCGCCGCCGAGCGGGCTGACGCTACACCCGGATGATCTGGGTTGTGTCGTTCGGGAGTTCTTTGCCCTGGCCCTGGTAATCGTCCGCAATGTTCCTGAGAACCCGCCGGAGTTCCTCGAGCGCCTCTTCTTTCGTGGGCATCATCGCGTAGCAGCCAGACAGAGCCGGGACCTCGGCTACCCACGGCCCCTCCGCCTGTCTATAGACGATCGCGTGGTAGCGTGACTTCTGCATTATCCCCCCTTGACCTGGAGCGCAAGCCTTCCGTCTCTGTCATCTTTCGGTCGAACCCGACCGGCACTGCACCCCCCCAGCGCGCACCTCTCTCCTCGACCCCTGACCGCTGACGGCACCCGATAGGCCACAGCCGTCGGGGCGGGGCAGTTGACGACCTCGGGTCAACCACGGCGGGGCAAGAGGATTGAGCTTGAACTCCTGTCTTTGCAGATAGTTGCGCCCACGTGCAAGAACTTCGCACCGACACGTTCAAAGAGCAGGGAGCAAGAATGGGACGGCACAGAGATCCTCGAATCTACCAGATAGTGGCGCTGTGCGGACTCATGACGTATGGCATCGTGTGGCTCGATTTTGGGGTCACCTGGGAGCGAGCGACCACCGTAGTCAGCACTTGTCTGGCGATCCAATACGCCTGCACTCACTTCTGGCGCGTCCCACGCTTCGACCCTCGCAGTGCACTCATCTCGGGTCTCTCCCTCAGCTTGCTGCTCCGCACGGGGAGTCCGGCGCTCGCGATGCTCGCGGCCAGCATCGCTGTTTCTAGCAAGTTTCTCATCCGGATCGATGACCGACACGTCTTCAACCCGACGAACTTCGGTCTCGTCGTGATGATGCTGGTCAGTGACCACGTCTGGGTCTCACCCGGACAATGGGGGAACGTCGCGTTCGTCGGATTCTTGCTGGCGTGCCTTGGCATGGTGGTCGTCAACCGTGCTGCCCGAAGCGACGTGACATACGCCTTTCTCGCTTTCTACATAGCGATCGTCGTCGGGCGAACACTCTGGCTCGGAGATCCGGTGTCCATCGCGCTGCACCAGCTACAAAGCGGCGGACTGGTGCTGTTCGCATTCTTCATGGTCTCCGACCCGAAGACAACGCCAGACTCGCGGGCGGGACGCTTCGTGTTCTCTCTGCTCGTCGCCCTCGGCGCGACGTATGTCCAGTTCGCGCTGTACCGCCCGAACGGCGTCCTGTGGTCGCTGGCCCTGTGTGCGATCACCGTCCCGTTCATCAACCGGTTGCTCCCCGGTCGCCGCTACGAGTGGATGAACCCTCGCGCGGCGCGTGCCCCAATCAATGCCAGCGCGGCCGTCATCGCAACGTGACGGCAGATCCTGGAAGTCGAAAACCGGAAGTCAAAAAAGGAGAAAGACCATGCAACGACTCATTCGCTACTGCGTCACCGCCGCAGGAATCCTGGCGCTCGCACACCCTGCAGCGGCCTTCTGCGGTTTCTATGTCACGAAAGCTGACACACAACTTTTCAACAAAGCCTCCCAGGTGGTCCTGGTACGCGACGGCGACCGGACCGTGTTGACGATGACTAACGATTTCCGGGGCGACCCTCAGGAGTTCGCCATGGTGATCCCGGTGCCAACGACGCTCGAACGGGATCAAATCCACGTGGGAGACAAGCAGCTCATCGACCATCTCGACGCGTACTCCGCACCCCGACTCGTGGAGTACTTCGACGAGAACCCGTGCAGGGTCGTTCTGCGGGAGAGTCTCGACGCCGCTCGTCCGATGGCCGCCGCAGCGCGCACGGAGGACGAACGCCGAAACCGGCGTTGGGCGTCTCGGTCGAGGCAACCTACACGGTCGGAGAGTACGACATCCTCATCCTGTCAGCGCACCAGAGCAGTGGTCTCGAAACGTGGCTCCGCGAGAACGGATATCGGATCCCCGCCGGTGCGTCCGCCGTCTTGGGCAGCTACATCAGACAAGGCATGCGGTTCTTCGTGGCGCGCGTCAACCTTGAAGAGCAATCGGCGCTCGGGTTTTCGTACTTGCGACCGCTGCAGATCGCCTACGAATCTCCAAAGTTCATGTTGCCGATCAGGCTCGGCATGGTGAATGCCGATGGCCCCCAGGATCTCTTCGTCTACGCACTGACCCGTCAAGGCCGTGTCGAGACAACGAACTACCGGACGGTCAAGCTTCCCAGCGACCTGGAGGTGCCACTCTTCTTGAAAGACAGCGAGGAGTTCGGCAGCTTCTACCGTGCGATGTTCGATCGACGCGTCGAACAGGAGAATCGACGTGGGGTCTTCCTCGAGTACGCCTGGGACATGAGCTGGTGTGACCCCTGTGCAGCGGACCCGCCAACGACCGACCAACTCCGCCAGCTCGGCGTGTTCTGGGTCGGCGAGAACGGCGCATCTGGCCAGGGGCAGCCAGCCAATGTCTTCATCACCCGCTTGCATGTGCGGTACGACGCCGACCACTTTCCTGACGACTTACGATTCCAGGAGACGGGTGACCGGTCCAATTTCCAGGGTCGATACATCTTGAGGTACCCATGGACGGGGATCGACAGCTGCGCCGCCGCGTCGCAGTACCGCACCGCCCTCGCCCAGCGACACGAGCAGCAGGCTCAGTCGCTCGCATCACTCACCGGCTGGAACCTCGAGACAATCCGGCGGAAGATGGGAAACGACGACCTCTATCCGGTCCCGGACGAGCAGTCGTGGTGGCGGCGCCTCTGGAACCGATGAGCCCCTCGGTGGCCGTCTCACCTCCTCGTGTGGGACGGCCACTGGGAAGATCTGCGGAACCGGACGTGCGTGGCGTCAGCGGGAACCAAGCTGGGTCCGCGCATCCTCTAGCATCTTGATCAGCGTAGAGCGCACGGTGTCTGGGGCCCGAGCCTCACGGGGAAACGCAATGCGGATCGGCCGGGGCCCCTCGGGCGTAATCGCCGACATCTCGAAACCGTATCGATCGACGCCTGTGATGCTGGCCGAGGAGACGTCCGTTGCCTTCGAAAAAGCCCGACAGTAGTCGACCAATGCGTCGGGGTGGTCCGCGTTCATGTGGTCAATCACACGTGCCGCAGATGCCGCCAACGGGTCAGGTTCTGCCTCCTGCCAGTCGGCCCGCTCGATCCAGGACATCCGGCCGTACCCCCCAATGTAGCGGACCGACTCCACGTCGAGCTTCCAAAAGCCAAAGTCGCCGTAGCTGGCGTAGTAGGCGGCGTTCGGATGGGTGGCGAGAAAGGCCTCGCGTTCTCGACCCTCTTCTTCAACCTGCCTGCACGCCCCAAGGAGCGTGACACGTCCGTTGGCAAGGGGATCCTCTGACCCGTCCTCGGCGATGAGCACCGACGCACGCGGATCTTGCGACAGATTCTTCGTGTGTTCGGCGAGAGCACTCAGGAGAAAGACGGGTGAACCGTCGTCGAAGGCAACCGTCACGAACGACCCGTACGGATAGCCCTTCGGCTCGAGCGCGACAGTGCATAGGGTAGCGGTAGGCACCTGCGTCACTAGCGTGCGAGCCCGCTCGGCATGGGTGGGCGTCGGAACATCGACATCGTACAGCGGCTCTGCCGCAGGTCCCGTAGGTCGAGCGTGCGCATCGGTCATGGCTAGTCATTCCTCGCTCGACGGGTTGCACTGCGCCCGGAGCTTGAGCGAACTGTCATTGTACTGCTCGCACGCGAGATTGTGCCCATGGAGTCAAGACGAGGCCTGACCCTGCCGATTTCTGAAACAGCACAAGCCGCTTCGGCAACCATTGGCCGTCTGACACGTCGGACACACGTGGACTTGTCTCATCGATGAATCAAGATCTGCTTGACCGAGTATTGCACTCACCGCGGCTCCCGAGCCTGCCCACTATTGCACTGGAAGTCATCGAACTCGCCCAACAGCCGGAGGTCGAGTTCAGTGAGATCGCGGAAACAATCCAGCATGACCCAGCGCTGTCGAGCAAGATCCTCAAGACCGTCAATTCGTCCTTCTACGGTCAGGTTCGCGAGATCTCCACGATCAGTCGTGCACTCCAGGTCCTGGAGCTGAATTCGGTGAAGACGCTGGCGCTGAGTTTCTCACTGGTGGGGAATCTCAAGACATCTAAGGGGGATGGGCTCGACCACGTTGAGTACTGGCGACGGAGCCTCTACACCGCAACGGCCGCCCGGGCGCTCAGCCGGCACGCCGGGATTGTGCAGCAGGAAGAAGCGTTTCTTGGTGGGCTGTTGCAGGACATGGGTATGGTCGCGCTTAGTCAGGCCCTCGGTGACGAGTATGCGGACGTCTTGAGGGCGGCGGGATCGCGCCATGAGTTGCTTCGTGAACACGAGATTCAGACGCTGGGGATCGACCATGCGGAGGTCGGCGCGGCCCTGGCCGAATCCTGGAAGCTTCCTCCGGTCTTGGTCGCGCCAATTCGTCATCATGAGGCACCAGACAGTGCAGACGATGAGCTCCGAACGCTCGTTCGAAGCGTCGCGCTCGGCAACCGTGCCGCAGATGTCTTCCTTCATCCCGAGGGCGACGGTGCGGCGCTCGACACCTACTATGGGCAAGCGGCATCCTGGTTTGACCTCGCGCGCGACCAAGCCGAGCTGACGCTCAAAGAGATTCACGAGGAGACCCAGAATCTCGGCGACCTGTTCGACTTGCCTACCGGAAACCTCGGAAATCCAGACGAGATTCTCGCCCGCGCGAACGAAGCGCTGATGCAGATCACGCTTCAGTCTCAACGGGAGAACACCCAGCTGATCTCCCAAGTCAGCACCGATGCGCTGACCGAAGTCTCGAACCGGCGGGCCCTTGATCAATATATGGAAGAGCAGTTCGCCGGGGCCACAGAAGATAGACCGCTCAGCGTGCTCTTTTGTGACATCGATCACTTCAAGCAGTTCAACGACACACACGGGCATGGTCTCGGCGACCGGATGCTCGTCGTCTTTGCCAAGACCGTCCGGATCGCAGCCGGTCATCGTGGCCGCGTGTTCCGGTACGGTGGGGAAGAATTCGTCACGGTCTGCCCAGATGCGAGCCGCGAGGACGCAACACGAATCGCTGAGCGAGTGCGCAAGGCCGTCGGAGAAGGCGCCCAGGTGCAGACGGACGGTGAGCAACGGCTGGGCGCTACCTGCAGCATAGGTGTGGCAACCCACGGCGGGAGTACGTTCGATAGCGTCGATGCCCTGTTCAGGGCCGCCGACCAGGCGCTGTATGCAGCCAAGAATGCCGGTCGCAACTGTGTCAAAGCCCACGGCTCGCTCAGAAAAACTGACGCTGCCTGACCCCGGAATCGCGGTGCTACACGGATGTGGACGCACGGCGAAAGCGCCCCTCCGAGCGACCCAGACTTCGACGGTGGACGGCGCGAGCCTCGCTGGTAATCCATCTGGCGCCGAGGCGGCGCGCCTCGATCTCTCTGCCAGCCCAAACCGCTCGGCACGCGGAAGCGAAGCACCTACGACATGACGTACGCACACCGACCCCCGTGCTATTCTCGGCGCGATGTGGCACCTCATCGACAATCTGTTGCGGTTCAGCGTGCTGACAGCCACCGCGGCAGCAGCGTTTGTCGCGGCAGCCATCGCATGGTCGGCGCTCACCCCCGCCAGCCGAACCGAGGCGACCGTCGCTCCTGAGAATGCGGCCGTCGAGATTCGGGTCAGCAGCCACGGCGGTGTGTCGAACCTTTTCGTTGGCCAGCCCCTCGTTGTCGATATTGTCCTTCTCAACCTCGAGGCACGCAGAGCTCGCAACCAAGCTCAGGTCAATCCGGAGGCCGCCGCTACTGCAGTCGAGGTCGTGCTCGACTCGGGCACGGGCGGCCGCCCCTGGCAAGAGCGACTGATTCTGACGATGTCAACCCCGGGGGGAGCGACAGTACTGAACACGCTGGACTGGAACGCACGCTTGCTCGACCCGGACCGTGAAGCGGCGGGACAACGCCTAGCGTTGGCACCCGTCAGAACCACGATCGTGCTCGGGGGGGAAGACCTGGCCGCTCTGCTCCCCGGTCGGTACGTCCTGCGCGCCACCCTGCCACCAGAGACCATTGGCCCCGACCGCGTATCAGTCATCCCGCTGGAGTTCGAGCGTGGCTTCGAGCCTACAACGGACTCGGACCGAGCCGTGGTTAGTCTTGCGGTTGCCAGAGTGGCCAGATTGCGGGATCAGCCGGCGCTGGCTGTCGAGGCGGGACTCACGGCATTGGCCTTGGACCCGTTGCAGGATGAAGCGCTCGCTGTCGTGGCCG
Source organism: Vicinamibacterales bacterium (assembly GCA_965223015.1). Taxonomy (GTDB): domain Bacteria; phylum Acidobacteriota; class Vicinamibacteria; order Vicinamibacterales; family UBA8438; genus CAUZIB01. The sequence continues at coordinate 94,033 of CBDCVL010000013.1, forward strand.
AAGGCTGGGAACAGCAAGGGGACATCGAACGAGCGATCGAATGGTACGAGCGGTACTTCGAGACGCTTCCGGACGCGCGCAGCGACCAGCGGAGGACCCTGCAGGAGTACATCGAAGCGTTGCGCAGGCAGCGGTCCTCGTCAGCCGAGTTCTGATAGGATGAAGGCAGTTATTATGGATCCTGCGGGATCCACCCACCAGCTCTAACCCGGAGGTATCGTTGGCGAATCGAGGGCGACCGACGCAAACCAAGCGTCAGCGTGAGCGGGCACGAATGGACCGCCAGAAGATGAAGGAGTCGCGTCGGGCGGAAACCCGATCCAAGAAGTCGGAAGCCGAGCCGCACCCGACGGAGTACGACCCGGATATTCAGGGCATGGTTGCTGGGCCGCAGGAAATGCCGGACTGGCAGCGGGAGTTCTTTGAAGAGGAGCAGAAGGCGAAGGAAGCGGCCGAGTTCGAGGAGCAGAAGAAGCAATAGCAGCCCCTGTGGTCCACCACTCCGCGCAGCGAAAGACGGGCCGGCATTCCATGAGGAATCCGGCCCTTGCAATGTACAGAAGTTCGACGCCGTCCCAATCTTCAGACGACGCTGTCCGCCTCGCTCGGCCCGTCCGCAATCTCAATCCGCCGCGGCTTCGCTGCTTCAGTCTCGGGGAGCATCAGCTCGAGCATCCCGTTCTCGAATCTCGCCGAGACTTTGTCCGCCTCAACACCCTCGGGAACCGTGAAGCTACGCTCGAACCGACCGTACCCGAATTCCGAGGTGCGATGTTCGGCCTGGGTCTTCTCGTCACCCAGACTACGCTCGCCGGCAACTCGCAACACTCGGCCATCCAGGTCTACCAGCACATTCTTCGGATCGACTCCCGGTAGCGCAATCCGAACCTTCCACCCCTCTGCGTACGAGCTCACTTCCGTGGCGGGGACCCACGGTAACCCGGCATTCGGGGACCAGTCGCCGAAGAATGGACCGAATACTCGGTCAATTTCACCCTGCAAGGTGGTCATCTCGTCGAGGGGGCTCCAACGGATCAAGCTTCTCATCGTTTTTCTCCTTACTTGGCTTACGCTCGTCTGCGACTCGTCACTGTGACAGGGGCAACGAGCCTCGCGATCTAGATACCTTCATATTATACATGATGTTTTATGAGTGTAGTCAACTCATATAGTAGAGAGAGTGGATAGCTACCCGTAAGAACAAGTAATAAGCTTAGAATGAGCTACTTGCAGACTATCTGGCGACTCGGACGAGGTGTAGTGGTGCAACTACGAGGGACAATATGGCGAAGGAAAGAGGCAGAACGGAGTTTCCGGTCGTCTCAGCGGCCGGTCGGTTCATCCGGGGTAGCTGTCTGAGCGAATTGCCTTAAGCTCAAGAAACGACTTCGCCTTGAACTCGAAACCGATCGGAACCACCGGGACAGCCAGGCGCGGCCCCGCATCGTCCGGCAATTCCGTCCAGAGACGAAACTTCTGCACCAACGCACGCTCTCGGTCGAGGATCCGGTAGTCAAAACGATGTACGAGGGCATCGCCCTTGATGAGGCTCTCGTTCACAAAGCGGCGTTGGCGCTTGGCATCAAGACTGTGACGGCTCAGGTCCAAGTACATCACCTCACCCTTGTGGGCAAACGCGTATCTCGTCTGCCGCGGCGCCGACCTCATCCGGAGATCTCGCGCTGCCATGCCGAGACTGCGCTGGAGAATTCCGAGAAACCCGAGTGGCGCCATGTGAGCCGCCTCGGTGCGGGGTCGAGACTGACGCTCACTTCTTGGTGCGGTCGCCCTCCAGACCGGTATGAGGGTTCGATAGAAGAGCCCCGCAGATGACCAGGACCCGCGAAGCTCCACGTAGGTTTCGGTGCTCGACGCGTGATCACGCGTCGTGAAGCCATCCATCACGGTATAGGACTGCACGCTTTCGTCACTGTCGAGCGCGACCTCGGTCCGGCTTGTCTCTGGATTCGACGAGAGGGCTCCGAAGTGCGCCGTCCAGCGGACGTCCTTCTCACCGAGGCCGATGACCTCACGAATGAAGCCCGTCCGGTTCAATCCGCGAGCCCTCTCGGGAAACGAAGCGGAGAAGAGCTCATAGGTCCGGATCCCCCGTTTCAATTCTGTTGAGTACTCCTGCACGGCCACGCTCGCGAATCCGATATCGTCCCGGTGCACCAAGGGCAACGAGATCACTGGAAACAGGACGGTGGCGTGGACCCGATAGCGGGCGTCGTGCGCCAGGCTCGGCGAGCGGTCGGCTCCATCGAACGCGCCAGGAGCTCTGATGTCAATCTGCGCTGAACGTTGGCGCTCCTCTGTCGACTGATTCGGCTCTCCCTGGCCCGGCGACGCGAGAGCGTAGGCAAAGACCACAACCAGTCCCGTCACTCGGTACCAGGCAGCGCCTTGGCGGTCATCTGACATCGAGCACCGATACTAATATATTAGTATTAATAAATCAATACTTTCGTCGATGTATTCTAGTGCCCCGCCGAAGGACGGCTCGAGATGTCCGACCAGCCTCCCCTCATTGTGCGACCGCTCGAGACACGAGCGGACTGCGCCGCATGTGTCGACCTGCAGCGCAAGGTCTGGGGTCATGACTTCGTTGACATCGTGCCAGCCACTCTCTTGACGGTGAGCCAGCGCGTCGGCGGGGTTGCAGCCGGCGCCTTCGACACGGCGGGACGGCTCATCGGCTTCGTCTTCGGGATCACCGGCGTTCGAGACGGCGAGCTCGTACACTGGTCTCACATGCTGGCTGTGGCTGTGCATCCAAACGCTCGGCGGCAAGGCGTGGGGCGCCGCCTCAAGGCCTACCAGCGACAGCTGCTACTCGAACGCAGCGTCGAGGTCGCGTATTGGAGTTTCGATCCACTCCGTGCCGGGAACGCACACTTCAACCTCAACGTCCTCGGAGCACGTCCCACAGAGTACGTCGTGGATACGTACGGTGACACCAAGAGCGTGCTACACGGCGGTCTCGAGACCGACCGCCTTGTAGCCGAGTGGACGCTGAGAAGTACAGACGTGGAAGTCCGGCTTGGGGGTGCGAGGCCGGAACTTCCGCTCGAGGCTCACTGTGCGCCGATCTCCAACCCTCTGCCGCTCGGCAACGCCGCGCCAGATAGACCACGCGTACCGTTCCCAGACGACCAGTGGGTTCGCGTGGCGGTTCCCGCTGATATCGACCGGATGAAGTCGACGCCCGACGTGGCCCAACGCCGCCAGCTTGCCGTCTGCCTCGCGTTCGAGTGGTATTTCGAGAGGAGTTACGCCGTCGTCGGATTCCAGGCAGATCGTGACCCGGACGCACCATGGTACGCCTTGACGACCCAGGCAACGCGAACGTCGTAGCCAAACATCATGTCCCTCCGCGTGATTCGCGTCACACTCCGTGAGATCAAGCTCGCATTGCGCGAGCCGTTCGAGATTTCATCAGGCATCACCACGGACCGGCGGGTCCTGCTGCTCGAGCTGGAAGATGCAGATGGGGTCACAGCATGGAGTGAGTGCGTCGCCGGAGAGCGTCCGAACTTCTCGGCAGAGACGATCGACACGGCCTGGCTGGCGATCAGCCAGTGGCTTGCACCGCGGGTCGTGGGCGGAAGCGTGGCGCACCCCTCGGCGCTAGACGCCAAGCTCGGTGCGAACATACGGGGCCATCTTATGGCGCGCGGCGCCGTAGAGATGGCTGGATGGGCCTTGTGGGCGACGCGCCGATCACAGAGCCTGTCCCGAACCATTGGCGGGACGCGTCGAACGATCGAGACCGGCATCTCGTTGGGCATCCAGAAGACGCCTGACGTGCTCGTCGAGAAAGCGCGGGCAGCGGTCGCCGCTGGCTATCGAAAGATCAAGATCAAGATCCGTCCGGGAGCCGATATCGAGTTCATTGCCGCGGTGCGTCTCGCGCTCGGGCATGATGCGCCGCTCATGGCCGACGCCAACGGCGCCTACTCGCTGCGTGACGCGGATCATCTAGCCGACCTCGATCCGTTCCGGCTCATGATGATCGAGCAACCGCTTGCGCACGACGACCTCCGGCGTCACGCCCAGCTTCAAGACCGCTTGGCGACGCCGATTTGCCTTGACGAGTCGATCACGGGCTTCGAAAGAGCCGAGGATATGCTCGCACTTGGCAGCGGCCGTATCATCAACATCAAACCGGGTCGCGTCGGCGGACTCACGCAGGCGAAGATGATTCACGATCTGTGTCAACACAGCGGCGTGCCGGTGTGGTGCGGCGGGATGCTCGAGAGCGGGATCGGGCGAGCCTACAACGTCGCGCTGGCGTCGCTTCCCAACTTCACCCTTCCCGGCGACGTCAGTCCGAGCGCGCGATACTGGGAGCGGGACGTCGTGATTCCGGAGTGGACGATGGATTCCGCGGGAATGGTGACCGTTCCGGCCGACGCGCCAGGACTTGGAGTGCGTGTCGACCTCGACTACGTCGACGACTTGACGCAACGCTCACTCACAGTGACCGGTGGCTAGCAGCCGACGTCCGGGTCGGAACTCGTGGCCTACGAGTACCGGCTCACGGTGCCGTGCTCTTCAGTTGGTACCACAAGGCGAGGCCCCGGTCACGGACCGCCTGAAACACCCGCCCCGAGTCGCCCCAAACCCGCCGGCTTGTAACGTCGATACCGGCGCGGTCGACAAAGACGAGCGCAAACGCAACGGCGTATTGAGCTGGAATACGCGGATTCTGGATGTCAGACTCCATCTCCTCGTACGCGAGGTCTGCATCGGTAATCCAGACAGCGGCCTGCTCAATCTGATGCGTGAGGGGCGGATACAGCGTAGGCGAAACCCAACCGACGACCGACGGGTCGGTCACTGTGTAGGTGCCAATCTGCAGCTGATGCATCAGCTCCGCCAGAGTCGGCTCCGTGCTCGGCGGAAGTATGGTGAGGTGGTCATCGCTGCTCGGGGGGTCGCGGTCGCGTTGACGCCCCACTGCCCGAACTGACCACTCGTGCCAGTCGTCATCTGCCAGCACGACCCACCCGTCCCGCCGAGCGACCATGTCGCGGGCCTCCCCATCCGACCGGAAGTAGCCCCCGACCGGAGACGTCACGATCATCGGCTGACCGCCGGTGCGACGAATGCGGATCCTGACCGCACCGTCGCCATCCCCGCGCGCCTCAGCTTCGACTGCCCCGGCTTCGATCGCATCGTATAGATCGTGATCATCGAGCGTAGGCTCGGCTGCCTCCTCTGCCGGACGAAAGAAAAACAGGTGCTGACTTGGGAGAAACTCGTGTAACGCGACCAGCTGAAACCCCGCCGCCTTCCATTCCGAAAGAACCTGGCGCACCGACATCCGATGGTCTGCCTTGATCTGGTCGCCGGTACCATCCTCCGCTCGGTACTCAAGCAGCGCAACCTGACCGCCTGGCGCCAGGGCCCCACGAATGCCAGCCAGCATCTGCACGGGGTCCGACATCTCGTGATAGACGTCGGCGATGATGACCCAGTCGAGCGCGTCGGCAGGAAGCCTCGGCTCGCTCGGAGTGCCCAGAACTGACTCGATGCCGGTCACACCTTCCTCGCCCGCCAGCCGTTCCATGATCTCGAGCATCTCGGGCTGGATATCCTCGCAGTAGACCAGTCCGCCTGGACCTACGAGGGGGGCAATCTTCCGCGCGTAGTAACCGGAGCCGCAGCCAACATCGGCCACCACGTCGCCGGATTCCAGAGCCATCACCTCCAGCACGCGCTGCGGCTGCTCCTCGACCACGCGGTCTGCCCTTTCGAGCCACGCAGCGCCCTGGTAGCTCATGAAATCGGCCGGGACGCGGTGCCGCTGCTGACGGTCGGTCTGCGCTTCGAGCGGCAGCGCGCCAATTGGCGCCGTCACGAACAGAAACATGATCGATACGCCCACCAAGAAATGATGCACAGTACTTCCTCCGCGAAGAGGACCTTCCACTAGGCGACGACGCCAACGAGAAAGGAAGCCCCAAGACGTCCGGTCCGACGGTGTATTCTCGACGAAGTGACAGTATGACCCGGTCCAACCTTACGAACCACAGGACGCCGCGTACGAAACGTTCCTCGATACCCATCCAGGGTATCGAAACACAGCAGCGCTCGACGAGATCCGTGCGCGCGACTTTGCGCGACTCGATGAACGGCGACAGGTCTATCTCGACTATACAGGCGCTGGGCTGTACGCCGTCTCCCAGCTAGGCGCCATGCTGAGCTTCTCGGGACTGGGATCTTTGGTAATCCTCACTCGCACAATGCGCCATCGGTGGCTTCCACCGAGCTTGTCGACGCATGCCGTCGTCGGGTGCTCGCTTTCTTCAATGCTTCCCCAGACGTCTACACCGTCGTGTTCACAGCGAATGCCAGCCACGCTCTCAAGCTGGTTGGTGAGGCGTACCCCTTCGAGGCCGGTGACCGGCTGCTGCTGACGTTCGACAACCACAACTCTGTCAATGGCATCCGGGAGTTCGACCGCGCTCGCGGCGCCGAAACGAGCTATGTGCCGGTCGTTCCACCAGACCTCCTGGCGGATACGTCCGTTCTTGACCGAAACCTCGACGCTCGCCGAGAAGGGAGCCACACTCTGCTCGCATTCCCCGCGCAATCCAACTTCTCGGGGGTACACCACCCACTCGAATGGATCGGTCGCGCGCGAGCTCTGGGATGGGACGTGCTGCTCGACGCCGCAGCATTCGTTCCGACGAATCCGCTCGACCTCGGTCGATACCAACCGGACTTCGTCGCTGTCTCGTTCTACAAAATGTTCGGGTACCCGACAGGTATCGGTGCGCTAGTAGCCCAACGGGCCGCACTCGATAAACTTCACCGCCCCTGGTTCTCGGGTGGCACGATATCCGCCGCCTCGGTGCAGGGCGATCGCCACTTCATGACGGGCGGTGCCGAGGCATTCGAAGACGGCACAGTCGACTATCTCGGGATGCCCGCTGTCGAGTACGGGCTCGACTTCCTCGAATCAATCGGGATGTCGACCATCCACGAGCGAGTGCAGTGCCTGACGGGCTGGCTACTCGAGCAGCTTCTTTCGTTGCGCCATCAGAACGGGAAGCGCCTCGTTCGGCTGTACGGTCCGGTCACGGCGAGGGGCCGTGGGGGCACCGTTGCGTTCAATCTCTACGATGCAAACGGTGGCGTTGTCGACCATCAGACGGTCGACGCTCTCGCCTCTCAGCGCAACATTTCACTCCGAACCGGATGTTTCTGCAACCCCGGTGCAGGAGAGGTTGCACTCGGTCTCACAGAAGACCAGCTCACTCGATGTTTTCGCGACGCAGACGACAGAATGGATCGCGAGGACCTGATGCGCTGTATCAATCCGGAGAGCGGCGGGGCCGTACGAGTCTCCTTCGGCCTAGCGTCGAACTTTGCCGACGCCTATGCATTCGTTTCTTTCGCGCGCGAGTTCCTGACCACTCGTGCAGTGATCTCGAAATAGCTCGCGCACTGAGGCTCCGGGGCCCGCCCGGCAAGGCACGGCGAGGGAGCGACGGGGACTTCGTGACCGAGGAGCAACGCAGCGAGGTGTGATGCCTCGGTGGCCTAGTACCGAACCATTTCGAGATCACTGCACGAATTAGTCCGAGCGACACGGCTGACTTTCACGACAAACCCCACTCCAACAGGACCAAAGGGCTTCGGAGTCGGAACGTGCTATTCTGCGGTTTTTCGCAATTCTTGTCCCATCTCTTGACGATGTTCAGAGACCGTCGAATCTTGCTTTCGTTCTGCGCGGTCTTGGTACTCGTGGCATCCGGGTCTGGCGCAGCGGCCCAGACCATACGGTCGCCCACCGAGTTCTTCGGATTCGACATCGGAACCGATGGTGAACTGGCCCGGTACCCGCAGGTGCTCGACTACCTGCAACACCTCGCCGACAACTCGAACCGGGCTGAGTACGAGGTTCGCGGAACCACGACTGACGGCCATCCGTACGTGCTCGCGACGTTCACCTCGAGCGCGAACCTCAATCGCATCGCTCGACTTGTCGAGATCAATCATCGGCTGGCCGACCCGCGTGGGCTCACGCCGGAGGAGGCAGCAGCGCTGACTCGTGAGGGCGTGCCGTTCTATTTCTTGTACGCGACGATTCACTCGACAGAGGTCGGCAACGGCCAAACCGTTGTCAACATCGCACACCGGCTCGCAACCGAGGACTCACGGGAAATCAACGCGATTGTCGATAACGCCGTTGTGCTCCTCGTTCCGTCACAGAACCCCGACGGACAGGTCCTCGTCGTCGACCACTGGTACGCCACCCGCGACACCCCGTACGACCGCACCTACCCGGACCTCTACCACCGCTACACCGGTCATGACAACAACCGCGACTGGTTCATGTTCACGCAGAAGGAAACGCGGCTGGCCGTCGACATCCATCGTGAGTTCAAGCCGCAGCTGACGCACGACATGCATCAGATGGGTTCAGCGGGTGCGCGCATGTTCGTGCCTCCGTTCAAGGATCCACACGACCCAAACATTCACCCGCTCCTACTCGAGGCTCAAGCTGAGATCGGAACAGCGATGTCCTCGGCGTTGGCAGCTGCAGGAAAAAAGGGGGTCGTGTTCGATGATCTTTACGACCAGTGGACGCCGGCGCGGCAGTACATGGTGTACCACGGTCAACCGCGCATCCTCACCGAGATCGCCAGTGCCCGTTTAGCCGATCCGCATGTCAACCAGGGCGGTGTCGACCGCCCGTTCGGACCCCAGCAACGGCGGAGGAACTATCCAGCGCCCTATGATTCCGGGGTCTGGCGGCTTCGGGACATCGTCGAGTACGGAGAGATCGCCGTCTACGCCGGTCTCGAACAGGTGGCCGGGGACCCTACGCGGTGGCTCGCGAACTTCCATCAGGTTCACAGGGACTGGGTCGAGCGCGACGGACCACCGTACGCGTTCGTCCTTCCAGCGAACCAGCCTGACCGGTTCGAAACATATGAGCTGCTCCAGATTCTTGATATCGGCGAGGTTGAGATCCACCAGGCCCGCTCTGAGTTCACGGCTGGCGGCAGAGTGTACCCGTCAGGTTCATGGGTCATCGACCTTGCGCAGCCGTACGGTGCTTTCGCAAAGACAATGCTCGAGCGGCAAGATTATCCCGACCTTCGGACCTTTCCGGGTGGTCCTCCGATTCCGCCCTACGACGTCACCGCTCAAACACTCGGCTTACTCATGGGCGTCGATGTCGATCAAATCGACGAACCCTTTCGTGCTGACCTTGAGCTCCTGAAGGCGATTGTCCCGGAACAGACTCCACTGCCCGAGCGCCCGGCGTGGGCCTACGCGCTCTCACCGACATCGAATGCAGGCTTCAAAGCGGTCGCTGGTCTCCAAGCGGCAGGCGTCCCGGTCTTTCGAGCAGCCCAGGTGGTGGATGTTGGAAGCACCCAGTTACCACCTGGCGCATGGATCGTGCCTCCGACTCTCGCCGCCGAACAGGTGCTCGAACAGGTGGCGAACGCTACCGGTCTCGTCGTGTCAGCATTGGAACGTGCGCCTTCCGTATCAGGATATGAACTGAAAGCTCCGACACGGGTTGGACTCTGGAGAGGGGCCAACAACATGCCTGGCGGATGGATGATGTGGCTCTTTGAACAGTACGAGCTTGACCACCGAGTGATCTCGTCACGCGATTTCGACGGAGACCTGGCGGACACGTACGACGTCATCGTGCTGCCGTCCGGAACGACGAGGAACCGCATCGTAAACGGCTTGGAACCGAGGAGTCATGACGACTCATGGCAATGGGCGCACGGCGTCGGTGACTCTGGCTGGGAAAAGCTTCGGCGGTGGGTCCTTGACGGCGGGACGCTGGTTGCCCTTGGATCGGCCGTCGGTGCAACGCGTGAGCTGTTCGACCTCCCGATTGAGCCGGTGCTCCCGTCGCGGGAACCGGGGCAGTCGGCCGCATCCTTTCCTCCGCAGCAGGGGTCGGCGAGCCAGACGCTTGGCAGTGGTGTCGACCCCACTTCGGTGTTCTATTCGCCAGGCTCATTGCTGAAACAGGACCACAATCCCAACCATCCGGTCGGGTTCGGGATGCGGCAACACTGGCCCGTCTTCTTCCGATTCGACCAGGCATACCAGCTGACGCCCAGCTTTGACATTCGAGCAGAGGTTGTATCCAAGTATCCGGATGAGGCGGACATGACGGCAAGCGGGTGGCTACTCGGCGACGAGCTGCTACGGGACCGGGCGAACGTCGTCTCGTTTGAGATCGGCGCGGGGACGGTCGTGACAATGGGTAGTCAGATCGCGTTCCGTACACAACCGCGGGCAACATTCAAACTACTCTTCAACGCAATCTTCCAGGGACCCGCCACGCCGGTCGACGCAGCGACGCTTGCACGGCTTCGGTAGCAGCATCTGATCGGCTACACGAGGGTCGGCTCGACGCTGGGCTCCGCTGTCGCTCGCTCCGGTCCAACCGTGTCGCGAAGCGGGATTTCCTTGAGAAACAACGCCAAAATGAAGCCGATGAGCATCATCGGGACGGACCACCAGAAGACAGTCTGCACGGCGACCTCAAGCGAGGAGATCACACCGTTCGCGACCGGCAGGGGCAGTGCGCGGATGGCCGCCGGGCTATTCAAAAGATCGCTGACCTCGACACCCATTTCGGCCAACGCCTCCCCTGGAATCCGGTCCGGGAGCTCCGAAGCTAGCCTCGCGTTCATGACCGCGCCAAAAACCGCCACACCAAACGAACCGCCCATGTGTCTGAAGAACTGGACGGCTGACGTCGCGACTCCCAGGTCGCCATGATCAACTGAGTTTTGGACAACCAGTACCGTCACCTGCATGGTCGCGCCCACACCCAATCCCAGAACGACCATGTAGATGGAGCTCAACCAAAGCGGTGTTGTCGCCTCCATCACCGAGAGCAGCGCCATCCCGACGGTGGCCATGGCGAGCCCGCCGATCGGCCAGACTCGGTAACGACCGGTGTGGCTAATGATTCGCCCCGAGCCAACTGAGCCGGTCACGATCCCGGCCGTCAACGGCAGCAGCAGCAGGCCAGAGTTCGTTGGTGACACTCCCATGACGACCTGGAGAAACAGAGGCAGGAAGATGATGCCTCCAAACAGCCCGGCTCCGGTCAGAACACCCAGGGCCGAGCTGATGCAGAAAATCGAATTGCGGAAGAGGCGCATCGGCAGAATCGGCTCCGCGACCCGAGCCTCCCACACAACGAACGTCGCCATCACAACGACACCCAACGATACCAGCCCGATAATGGTCGGCGACAACCATGGATACTCGGTCCCGCCCCACACGAGCGACAGCAGCAAGCACGTCACGCCTACCACGAGCAAGGCGGAACCTTCGACATCGATCCGATGTAGTCGGCGGACCAACGGCAGGTGCAGAACGCTCGACGTAATGGCCAACGCCACGACACCAACCGGTAGGTTGACGAAGAACACCCACCGCCACGACGCGTGATCCACGAGGAACCCGCCGATCAGCGGCCCGATGACACTTGCGAACGCCCAGGCACCGGCGAGCATGCCAATGTATCGCCCGCGCTGTCTGGGCGATACGACATCACCGATCACGGCAAACGTCATCGTCATGAGCCCACCTGCACCCACGCCCTGAATTCCCCGAAACAGAACGAGTTGCAGCATCGTTTGGGCGACACCCGCCAGCAGCGATCCGAGTAGGAAGATCACGATCGCCGCATGTAGCACCGACCGGCGGCCGTACATGTCGCTGACCTTTCCGAAGATCGGCGTAGAGACGGTTGAGGCGAGCAGATATGAGGTCACGATCCACGAGTAGTAGTCGAGCCCACCCAGCTCGCCAACGATCGTTGGGAGCGCAGTCGCGACGACAGTCTGGTCGAGCGCCGCCAAGAAGAGGCCGGCCATGAGGCCGCCGAAGATGATCAGGAGCTGTCGGTGGGTGAAGGTGTCAGACCCCGGCCCCGGGTCTGCTGCAGAAGGGCTCACGACCCAATCAACGTCGCCGGCTTGGTGCCCATGAGTTGGGCGTAGAAATCATTGCCCTTGTCATCGACCACGATAAATGCGGGAAAGTCTTCGACCCGAATCTTCCAGACCGCCTCCATGCCGAGCTCCGGGTACTCGAGCACCTCGACGTTTCTGATGCTGTGGTCGGCTAGGCGGGCAGCGGGTCCACCGATCGATCCCAGGTAGAAGCCCCCGTGACGCGCACACGCATCCGTCACTTGCCGAGACCGGTTGCCCTTGGCCAACATCACCAGGCTGCCACCGTGGGATTGAAACGCGTCGACGTATGAATCCATTCTTCCGGCAGTGGTCGGCCCGAACGAGCCGGATGCACGACCTTCGGGCTTCTTGGCAGGCCCAGCGTAGTAGACCATGTGATCCTTGATGTACGCTGGGAGATCCTCGCCGCGATCGAGACGCTCTTTGAGCTTGGCATGAGCGATGTCGCGAGCCACGACCATCGTTCCGGACAGAGAGAGACGCGTGGCGACCGGGTACTTGGTCAATTCGGCGAGAATCTCCGGCATCGGTTGGTCGAGATCGATCCGCACAGACTCGCTGTCCAGGTCATCGTCCGTGACGTCAGGAAGATACTTCGCAGGATTCTCCTCGAGTTGCTCAAGAAACACACCGTCCCGTGTAATCTTCGCGAGCGCTTGACGGTCGGCCGAGCACGACACGCCGAGGCCGACGGGGCACGAGGCACCGTGCCGGGGCAAGCGAATCACCCGCGCGTCATGGGCAAAGTACTTGCCTCCGAACTGCGCCCCAACACCGATATTCTCGGCAATCTCCAGGACCTGTCGTTCCATGTCGACGTCGCGAAAGGCACGGCCCAGCGCGTTGCCACTCATCGGTAGACGATCGAGATACCGCGTGCTGGCCAGTTTCACTGTCTTGAGCGTGAATTCTGCCGACGTGCCGCCAATCACCAGCGCCAAGTGGTACGGCGGGCAGGCGGATGTCCCGATCGTCTTCAGCTGTGCCTCGACAAACGCCAGCAGCGAGCTAGGGTTGAGCAGCGCTTTTGTCTCCTGATAGAGAAACGTCTTGTTGGCCGATCCACCGCCCTTGGCGATAAACAGCAGGTCGTATTCACCACCAGGCTCCGCGTAAATCTCGACTTGCGCCGGGAGGTTTGACCCCGTGTTCTTCTCGGTGTACATGTCGAGCGGCGCTAGTTGCGAGTACCGAAGGTTACGCTGCTGATACGCGTCGAAGATCCCCTGGGACAGCGCGCGGGCATCGTCAGCACCCGTAAGCACCCGCTCACCCTTGTGAGCCATGACGATCGCCGTGCCCGTATCCTGGCACCCTGGCAGGACGCGCCCGGCGGCGATATTGGCGTTGCGCAGCAGCTCCATTGTCACGAACTTGTCGTTATCCGAAGCGGCCGGATCGTCGACCACCTTTCGCAACTGAGCAAGATGGCCGGGACGAAGGAGGTGCGCGATGTCGTCGAACGCCTGTCGTGAGACCTCGCGGAGCACATCCGGGTCCACTCGAAGGAATTCCTCGCCGTCGAGGGCAACCGTCGAGACGCCATCAGTCGCCAGCTGGCGGTACGTTGTCTCGTCCGGACCGAGCTCAAAAATAGGTTGATGTTTGAATTCGAACATTGGTTAGGCAATGCGACAAGGCCGCAGAACACATGATTTTACCGCAGAAGGGGGTTCCGAGCAGCTCACGCTCGTCCGCCAACGGCGCGCACAGCGCGCCGCGCGAGCGCGGAGTGGGGCCGAGGGGTCCCCGCGTAGCGCTCGCGGGGGTCCGGGGCAGAGCCCCGTCTAAAAACGAAACCCCATCGAGAAGCGGATGGTACGGAGGCCGTTCAGCCCGGGTAGATATTGTGGATAGTCATCGGCCGACGTCGCTTCGCCGAACCGAGGGCCCTCGACAAGGGCGGTCGGCAGCCCAAGGTTGTCGACGGGGCCGTTGGGATCTGGCGTCACCGACGTGTTCCAGGAGATCCGCGCGTCGTTGTTGAAGACATTGAAGATCTCCGCCTCGATCCACGGCTTGATCGACCGCCACACGGGAACGCTGTACCGAAACGATAGGTCGAACAGGCCGTATCCCTCGAAGGTCTCAGAGCCTCGGCCTACGTCAAAGAAGAGAGTGCGCGGCGTAGGACCACTCGCGTAGCCGAGCTCGTCGAGAATGGAACGCTGCTCGGCGGTCGCGCCCGTATTGGTTGCCGCCAGGCTATAGGTAGGTCCCGAGTCATAGCGCCACACCCCACCGACGTCGATGACCCCGGCCGAGTCGAGATCAACATTGTAGATGCCCCAGATTCGGACCTTGTGACGCTGAAACCTGTCGAGCCGTCCGCTGGGAAAGTAGCGGGCCGCCGGTGTGATCTCGGGGTAATCGAAGGCGCTGGACGGGATGGCGGGCCGCTGAGTCAGTTCGCCTTCAAAGTTGCCTTCGTTGTTGATCTGTAAGGTCCAGCTGCCATCCAGATAGAGATCGTTGGTCAGTTGCGCACGACTCTGAAACACGAGGGCGTCGTACCGCCGCTCCAGCGCGTCAGTGTTTCGAAAGATCCTATTCGTGAAGGTCCCGAAGCTCATGCCGTCTGCCATGACGGTGGTCGACCCCCCGTCCAGGGTGAAAAAGTCCTCGACGAAGTCGGTCATCGACCGATGGACCAACGTCACCTTCACATAGCCGCGGTCGGCGACCATCGCGCCACCCGACAGCGTGAACTCTTTCGTGAGTGGCGATGAAAGGTCGTCAAAGAACACGTTCTGGGCCGGGAAGAGCCCCTGAACGATGTCGTAATTGCTGGGATCGAACCCTGGAGCAAAGTCTCGCCCCTGACCTGTCGGTCCGCTGTAAATGCCCAGCAGCAAGTCCGGGTTACCAACATTCGTATTCTGCGAAAACTGCGCCTCACTGTATCTCCCGGCGTAGTGACCGTACGTCGCCTGAAAGGTATATTGTCCGTCCCCAACCGGATCGTAGGCAGCCGCAAGTCGTGGAACAACGGCGCTCGCATCTACACCAGCAACATTGCCTGTGGCCTCACTGTTGACGTTTTCCGAACGCAACCCAAGGTTGAAGGACAGATGGCGCCCCATCCTCCAGCTATCGTTCAGGTAGAACGACAGTGTGTCGATGTCGAGGGTGGCACCTCGGACGGGCCGCCAATCCTGGATCACGGTGCCAGGTCGAAACACGGGCATCAGCCGACCTGATGCATCGCTCAGCGGGGAACCGGTGGCATCGACCGCATAGTCGGCCTGAAACACAAACCCGGTCGACGACTGGGAGTTCCCTCCGACCAGTGTTGACCGGTAGTGCTCGACACCGGCCTTCAGGCTGTGCGTCCCGGCAGAGCGTGTATCGAGAAAGTACGTCACATTCCCTGTGATCTGTTGGTTGTCCCGGTCCTGCGGATCGGTGGCGTCGAAGTAGGGTGCGTTGAAGTGTCCAAACTGCTGGGTCAGCGTCAGCATCGGTGACTCGCGAATGTCGGAGGCCGTGCCTCCTGCGTTACGCAAGCCGAACTGCTTCCGGGACACCTGAAGCTCGGTAAACATGTTCCGGGTGGTCGCCCCCCGGTACGTCACGACCCAGAGGTCATTGGGACGCTCTCGGTTGACCAATGTCGCTGGGTCGATGCTGAAACCGAACGAGGGTTGCACCTGCCCTGTGCCGTTCCTCAGGTAGCTGCCCTCGAGGATGTGCCCAGTGCTGATCGTTCCCGTGAACTTGATCAGGTTTCGGTCGTTCTTGCTTGTCCGCTCGTAGCTGGCAGCCGTCTCCGGAAATACCTGGTCGGTCGAGACCCGCTGCCGGCGATTGCCATAGAAGAACCAGAGCCGATCGGGAAGCACCGGCCCGCCGATGGTTGTCTCGTACGTCGTGTTGTCAGCGAGGTCTCCCGTGCGTGGCTGGTCGTTCAGTACCTCGAATGGCGTCCGCGCCGTCCAGTCTGGTTTGTACAGATTGGCCCGGAAGCTTCCGGAGAACTGGTTACTTCCGCTCTTGGTAATCGCATTAACAACGCCACCGGAGAAGCGGCCGTACTCGGCGGAAATGCCGGTCGTGAGCACCTGCGTTTCTTCGAGTGCGTCCTCGATGAATAAATCATGCGCCGTACCAAAAATGTTCTCGGTGACGTCCACACCGTCGATCAGGAACACATTGTCATAGCCGAACGATCCGCTGATCGAGAACTGCCCGTCGTTCGGCGCGTTCTTCGAGACGTTTGGCGCAAGCTCGGCAATGTGGAAGATCGTTCGTCCCAACGGGAGGAGGTCGGTCTGAGTGGTCGTCAAGTTGGCGTCCGTTCCCGTGGACGCAATCGGACTCGGAACGACGCCCACAACTCCGACCACTTCGGTAACCTGTGCAGGCTCCATCCACACAGAAACCTCCTCGACCCCTCCAAGCGATACCGTCGCGGTCGCCGTGACATCGGCGAAGCCATCGAGGTTGAACGTGATCGTGTAGTCCCCCGGTGGCAGGCCAGGGATGTCGAAGTTGCCGGTAACACCGGAACGAGCGGTACGCGTCCCCTGCAGAGCGGACGACTGGACCATCACATTGACGCCGGGAAGCAGGAGCTCCTGCGCGTCAAATGTCGTTCCCCAGATCGTACCTGTCTGTCGCCCCTGGGCGTACGCTCCTGCCCCCGTTATCAACGCAATGCCGAGAGCCAACGCAACGATGAGGCGCTTCTTGTCCATTCCCGA
Source organism: Vicinamibacterales bacterium (assembly GCA_965223015.1). Taxonomy (GTDB): domain Bacteria; phylum Acidobacteriota; class Vicinamibacteria; order Vicinamibacterales; family UBA8438; genus CAUZIB01. The sequence continues at coordinate 110,726 of CBDCVL010000013.1, forward strand.
CTACTCTTTCTGCCGGTGTCAGGGAGTGCCGGGCGCGAAACAGCCGGCGCGGGCAGTAGTCTGCCCAACTGGTACTCATCGGACGAAGGGGAATGGAGAAATAGGGGTGTAGTGGGGCCGCCTATTGTAGTCGTAGGATCGACAGAATAGCGGCACCGTAGAGCACCGTGAACACCAAAGCGGCCCACGGCCCGGATGTCGCGCCTGCAATACCACTCAGAACCAGACCGCACGCGCCGATCGTCTGCCAGCTATCTTCAGAAAGCATGTGCCACCGTGAGAAATTGGACGCAATAATGATACCGCCCTAGACGTGCAGATCGCTCAGGAAAACGTCAGCCGACCAAGCGAAAAGGTCAAGGAGTCGGCCTCGAGGCCAACATTGAGACTGTCTGGGGGAGACCCAGGTTCTTCAATCGACGCCGAACGCGAGGAGCACGTTGCCGGGCGCGTTCCCACCGATCGCCGAGTAGCCGGAGTTCATGAAGAGCATCCCATCGACGATCGTGCGGCCCGGGCCATTGAGACCGCCAAGACCTCGCCCATCTGGAACCCAACATGCGCCTCCCGGCTGACCGCAACACCATCTTCAGCATTCAGTGCGAGTACCGGCGGGATCGGCACGAGTCAGCTGCCTGCTCAGGCAGCGCAATAGGCGATGCGGCCAAGGTCTACCCTGTCTCGGACTTTGTGTGGGAAAGAGCCAAGCGTCTTGGCCTGACCTGACTTCGTCGCACGAGCAGAACGGCCATGTCTCCTATCTCGCCCCCTTTCATGGTCTTACTGGTTTCTGTGGCTCCTGGCACGAAATGTGGAATCTGATTGGGCATGTCGAACTCGTCACTTCACTTCGTCCCGCGGTTGAAGTCCTCTGAAGGACCACAGGACGCTGTCGACCCGAAACAAACATTACGGTGGTTGGAGAATATGCTGCTGGCCGACGCCCTTCTCGCTGCGGAGCCTTCGCTCTTCGACCTTGGCGAACCGGAACCGGCTGTGTCCGCAGCCCTCGAGGCCGGCAAGGGGACACTATGACGATGTCAACCTCGACTCACGTGAACTCCCTCCCAAACCTACAGGTGGAGCTCGCAGTTCCCTTCTGGATTGTTGGCGAGCGGCGGCCCGTTGGCCGCGAGCGGCGGAAGGACCCCGGCGCACTCTCTCGCCACATACAACAGCGAAACGGGACCGCACCGTTTTCGAGCCTGCGACGCCGCAGAGATGACCGGCCGTCGCCGCCGCCCGAGCGCATGATCGAGCTGTGGCGGGCGGGAAGTTAGCGAGCCGCCGATTCAACCGCTACGCTCGCCACCTCGGAACCCGAGAGATCCAAGGGCGACCTTTCAGGGTCGCCTTTGGTGTGTACGAGCACTGATTCTGCCTGACGTGACAACACCTTCGTGGCGACCCGACCGTCGCGGTCGACGCCCGTGTCGGACTCGCCAGTCCACAGCATGCAAACCGATGTCAGGCCGAGTCCAAGTACCGCCATTCCAAGCCAGAGAATCGGGGGGAGTGTATCTGTCCCAGATATCAAGCTAGAGTCCAAGATCAGCAACGCTTCAGGAGTTCTACTGGTCTCTCATGTCGCAAGCCGACGGAGGAGTAGCACCACCGAGACCGGTTCGATTGGCCAGGCTGGTGGTGTTCGGCGGGCAGGCAGTAACATATGCCACATGCGACATACCGGGTCGGTGGTGGATAGGGTGTTGACGGCGGTGCGTTGATGGTCGAGATACCAGTACCGGTGGCAGACCTGCTCGACCGGATCACGATTCTACGCATCAAGGCCGCTCAGGTAGAGGGAGAGGCGCTGGAACACGTGCAACGGGAGTTGGCGTTGCTGGACGCACGGTGGACGTTCGGGGAAGTACCTGAAGCCGCGCGGCTCGAGGCGGTGAACGGAGAGCTCTGGAACGTCGAGGATACGCTGCGACACCACGAGTCGCTGGGGGACTTCGGCGAGAAATTCGTTGAGCTGGCCCGAGCCGTCTACCGGCTCAACGATGAGCGCGCACGACTGAAGCGGGCGGTGAACGGACGCTTGGGCAGCGGATTGGTCGAGGTGAAAGCGTACGCGGAACCTAAGGTCGGTGGCTAGGACGGACCCAGACGCCGTGCGCGTGTCACACACGTGTTCAGACCGCGATCAGCCCCCGCGCCGGTCGTCTGTTCTGGCTGCCCTGCAGCCTAGATGCGGGAACAGCCGGAACAAGAAGGAGTGGCTATGGTTCAGCAGCATTCGTTCACTCGCCTCGTAGTGGTAGCGGTCGGGTCCCTCGGGGCCTTTCTCCTGACGCAGGGCACCCTGGCGTCGGGTCAAGAGAACGACCCGGCGTTTCGACCACACTCTTCGACACAAGAACCCTCACGGATTGTCACGCTGGACACGCTGAAGCAGTGGGAGAAGGAGCTGTCGAATTGGGGGCGATGGGGCAAAGATGACCAACGCGGGCTGCTGAACCTCATCACGCCGGAGAAAACTAAGCAGGCGACCTCCCTCGTCATGGAAGGCACCACCGTCACACTCCAGATCAATCCCTTCAAGAAGTCCGGAAGCGATACGGGGAGCTTCGGCGAAAACGTGCATCGAATGGCCCGAATCGATCCAACGACAGGTGCAGTGCAAGGTGCGCTGGACATCATCCAGCTTTCGATACACGACGGCTTGCACTCGCACTTGGATGCGCTCTGCCACTATCAGGGTCCAATAGGTCGGAGGCCTGGTGAACCGGCAGTGAGCTACAACGGCTTTCCTTTCACCCTCACAGCAGCCGGCTGCCGCGAATCGGCGGCCGACAGGATGGGCCCTGGATACGTGACCCGCGGGATCCTCGTCGACATGCCGCGGCTCAAGAACGTCAGATGGCTCGACCCGAGCACGCCGATCTATGTGGAAGATCTCGAGGCCTGGGAGGAGTTCGCGGGCATCACGATTGGCGCAGGCGACGCCTTGCTCATTCGCGGTGGCCGCTGGGCGAAGAGAGAGGCAGAAGGCCCATGGGCCTACGGTCGCGGAGGCGCCGGCCTTCATGCATCCGTGCTGCCGTGGCTGCGCGAGCGCGACGTGTCCCTTCTCGCCAGCGACGCGGTCAACGACGTCCAGCCTTCAGGCGTTCAGGGAATCAACCGGCCGATTCACCAGGTCACACAGGTAAACCTGGGCCTGCCGCTCGTTGACAACGCGTACCTCGAAGACGCGGCGAGAGAAGCGGAACGGCTACAGCGCTGGGAGTTCATGTTCACCCTGCACATCTACCAGATACAAGGGGGAACAGCGTCGCCGTTCAATGCCCTCGCCACGTTCTGACTATTTCCCGAGCTCTGGGCTAACCCATCCGGCAGGCAGGAACTGGTCTGGGTCAATCCGGATGCTGAGGTACTTGACACGGTCCGGTATGCGACTGAAACCGTGCGCCACCCCGCCGGGGATGACAACGATGTCCCCTTCGGACACCTCGCGACTCACCCCGTCCTGAAACGTGCCGCCACCGGTTGGACCGACCAACTCCATGAGGGCGGTGCTACCAGGAAACTCCTGCATGTTCTCCACGGGACCACCAGTGACGAGCGTGCCACCGCCCGAGAGGATGTAGTAGACCTCGGTCACGTCGTGATGCACGATAGCGCTGACTTCCTCCTGGCTTGCGAGGACCCCTCGCTCGAGGATCCCGATCCCGACGTTGGTGTCTTTGCCAATATCGACGACCTTGATCTGTTTGTCGATGCTCTGTCCCATGCTTTCGTACACCGCTTCGATCTCGGCCTTGGTTACGTCAGTCGCGCCCCGCGACTGCGCATGCGCGACGGTCGTGAACACCACGACCATCATCCCGAAACCCATGATCTGTCTTAGCATTGCTTGTCACCTCCTAGGTCTTGGACTGCGTCTGACAATAACCCGATACATCTCCCCTACGACTGCCAAGGGTCTAGTTCGACCGGGCGATCAGAAGCGTCACCCGATGCGGCTCGGTTCCCACCCGCTCTGTCTGGGCCCCATGAGCATCTCGTAGCGTGAACGAGTGATGCATCAGGATGTCCTGCTTTCCGTCCTTGTTGAGATCCACCAGCCAGGTGTACTCCTCGTCGTTGGGCAGGGCGACCGCCACATTCTGGGGCTGCAGAGCGAACAGGCCCGGGCCCGGAACACCGACAAAGACTCGTAATTCCTCATGACTCCGCTCGACAAGCAGGTCTGAGCGGTTGTCGCCGGTCACATCCCCGATGAGCAGAGTCCGGTTGAACGCGCGCAGGTGATGTTCCTGCGTCTGTCGGCGTTCGTGCGTCCCCCCTCGAAGCACAATGTCCAGTGGCACCCACCCTGGCTCGCGATGGCTGGGCGCACCGTCCAACGCGATTCGGCGGGTCGTGTCGGGTGTGTCGGAATAGAGGCCGTCTTTATTGCGGTAGAACTCGAGATCCAGCCAGATGTCATCACCCATCAACCCCTTGATCCTCTTCCAGAGGCTGCTTTCGAGGAACCTGTCCTCGATGGTTGTCAACATGAGGTCGACCTGGCCGTCGCGATCGAAGTCGTGCTGGTCCATCCCGAGCTGGATCCGGCCGGCCGACTGGAACACCTCCTCGGCCTCGGGCGCGAACGCGGTGCCGGCGGGTGTTGCCACACCGAAATGCACCTGGTAGATGGAACGCTTGCTGGAAACACTCGCTCCCTCCAGAGAGTGAGTCACCAGATCGGCGACGTTGTCTCCATTCAGGTCGATCAACGAGTGCAGCACCGTCCCCGTCATGTCTCCGACGGCGAGCGATGAGATGTCGTCAGAGTCGAACGCCACCTCGGTCGTAAAGGTCTCGGCAACCGGGGCAAGCAGCCCACGCTCGTCTTGGGTGTGAACCTCGAAGTGGTCCTGGTTCCAGAACGCAACGTCACTGCGACCATCGTGGTCATAGTCCATCTCGTGGATCCGGCTCTGACTCCAAGGAGCGTATCGATATCCGTCGGCTCCGTAGATCCTTGCCATCTCGGTGGCAGGGCCGAGCTTCACTGGATCGGCGAACTCGCCGTCGCGCATCTGGATGAACACCCAGAAACCATCGACGTCTGGCACCACGACGTCGTCGCGGTCGTCGCCGTTGACGTCCCGAGTGACGTCTACATGAGGGATCTCACCTCTAGGCGGCGGGGTGAAGTTGGACGTAACCGCGACCAGCGGGCGTTCCGTCGCCGCTTCGGGATCGAACCAATTCAGGCGGCCGGGCTCATAGCTGACCAACCGGTCGCGTCCCCCGATGTTGGCCACGTCGACGAACATCACGTCGGGACGCAGCGTTGCGTCCAAGTCCGGCACCCAGGTGCCGTCGCCGAACACGTAGATGCGCAAGCGGCGGTCGTCGTTCTCGTCGATGTTCACCACGGCAAGCTCCGCGACGGCGCCGCCATACAGAAATCCCGTCAAGACGGTCTGGCGTGCCGCGACGCCGGTGACGACCGTGTACCGGTCGAAGAGGTCATCGGTGACTTGCGCAGCTGTTCCCACGCATCCCGACACGAACACTGCGACAACCAGTATGGAGAACAGACTTCGTCGACAAAGCCTCGCGTGGTCGGTAGACGGCCCAGTACCCACGTCCGTATCTTATCGCGACCATTTGCAAACCAAACGATCAAAACCGACTTCGTTCGACCTTCCGCCGGGAACGTCCGCCGGTGCGTTCTGGCGCCGTTTCGCAGGCAGAAGACGATCTGGATACATTCGGCGTTGCGCTTCGATGCCACGCCCGGTAAGGTGGACGAGTTCGACGCCACCGGGCGACGGCGCCGGGCTCAATCCGGAGGAAGAGACCATGAGAAAAACGAGTTCGACGTGGGCCGTGCTGGCGGTCGGCTTTGTCGCGCTCCTCGCCGTGCCGTCGTGCACCGGCGGGGTGGATGTGCCTGCCGTGCCTCTTGACAGCGACGACATCGGGGGCGTCGTGACGAGCACGAACGGCCCGGAGGCCGGCGTCTGGGTCATTGCGGAGACCAGCGATCTCCCAACCGGCTATCGCAAGATCGTGGTCACGGATGGCGAGGGCCAGTATGTGCTGCCGGACCTCCCCGAGGCCACCTACTCCATCTGGGTACGTGGCTACGGTCTGGTGGACTCGTCGCCGGTGGCGAGCACGCCCGGTACATCACTCGATCTGACGGCAGTGGTGGCTCCCAGCCCGGAGGCCGCTGCTCAGGTCTACCCAGCCTACTACTGGTACTCTCTCCTCGAGCCTCCGCCGGCGAGCGATTTTCCCGGCACCGGGCCGGATGGAAATGGCATTCCGACGAACATCAAGAGCCAGGGACACTACCTCGGTGAGTTGACACTCAACGGCTGTGTCGTCTGCCATCAGATGGGGACGAAAGCGACGCGGGAGATGCCACAGAACATGGGCACCTTTGATAGCACCCGGGAGGCCTGGGAACGGCGGGTGGTATCGGGCCAGAGCGGCGCGGTCATGAACGGTTTCCTCAGCCGTCTCGGACGTGATCGGGCCCTCGACCTGTTCGCCGACTGGACAGATCGGATCGCCGCTGGCGAGCTTCCACCGCAGCCTCCACGGCCTTCAGGCGTCGAGCGCAACCTCGTCCTGTCGATGTGGGACTGGGGAATGGATGGCCACCAGTTCGTCCACGACAACGTCAGCACCGACAAGCGAAACCCGACCCTCAACGGCTATGGGCCCATCTACGGTGGCACGGAGTACAGCTCAGACACGATGCCCGTGCTCGACCCGACGACCCACGTGACCGTACAGGTGATGCCGCCGTTCCTCGATGCGGAGAACCCCCCGGACTTTGCGTGGTCGCAGCAAACCACGCAGCCATCGCCCGCGTGGGGCGAGGAGGCGGTGTTCACGAGCCGTACCAGCGCGCACAGCCTGATGATGGATACCAGCGACCGCGTCTGGATCACCTCCAACGTGCGGCCGGCGGCGAATCCGGACTGGTGCCAGGAGGGATCGAGCCATCCGTCCGCCAGTAAGCATCCGCTTGCCAACAGCGGCCGGCAGCTCTCGATGTTCGACCCCGCCACGGACGAGTGGACGGCGCTGGATACGTGCTACGGAACACACCACGTGCAGTTCGACCAGAATGACGTCCTCTGGTTCAGCACGCTCGGCCAGAACCTTGGGTACTTCGACACCCGCACGTGGGAAGAGACCGGGGACGTGCAGGCCTCGCAGGGCTGGATGCCGTTTATCCTCGACACCAACGGGAACGGCACCCAAGACGCGTACGTCGAGCCAGGCGACGCGCCCGACGCCGCCAAGGACACCCGGGTTGCCTTGATGAACTACGGGGTCATCCCGAACCCGGCCGACGGCTCGGTCTGGGTGGTGACCTCGGCGGCCGCGCCGGGCGCCATCATGCGCGTCGTGCCGGGAGAGAACCCGCCCGAGACGGCATTGACCGAACTCTACGAGCTGCCCTACATGAACCCCGATGCGCCGGTCGAGGTCTGGGGTACGCGCGGCATCGACATCGACACGAACGGCATTCTCTGGGCCGGCACGGGCGCCGGCTACATGGCGAGCTTCGATCGCAGCAAGTGCACCGTCACCAACGGCCCGACGGCCACCGGCCAGCACTGCGCCGAGGGCTGGACCTTCTACGATCAGCCGATCCCCAACTTCAAGGGCGTCGAGGGATCGGGCAGTACGGACTCGAACTACTACACCTTCGTGGACCAGTTCAATACGGCCGGACTCGGCGAGAACGTCCCGTTCGCGCTCGGCAACAACTCGGATTCGCTGAAGGCCACCTTACCGGACGGCCAGATGGTGATGCTCCGGGTGCCGTATCCGATGGGGTTCCACCCGAAGGGGATGGACGGACGCATCGACGACCCGGACGCCGGCTGGAAGGGTCGCGGGCTCTGGTCAGCCTACGCCGGTCAGGTGATGTGGCACATCGAAGGTGGCAAGGGCCAGAAGAACAAGCTCATTCACTTCCAGGTGCGTCCCGACCCCTTGGCGAAGTGATGCGAGCACCTCATGTCCAGCCCGCTCCCACGGGTAGCGCTGCCGGATGATCCAGGGCGGGCGGAGCGAGACGGTGAAGCCGGCGTCAGACGTGATCTGCTCGTTGGTGGGCACCCGCGCCGGCGTGGGCGATCACATCGCAGATTCACGGGCTTCCCTCACGCTCAGCGTCTGAAGCCGACCGTTCACATCGAGCTGCAGGGTCTCCTCCGCGATCACGATGCCGCCTCTTCCGTCTGGACGGGCGCGCTCGACGATTTTCTCGACCACCTGCATGCGGTTGTTCCGGGGCTCTCTGACGGTCCGCGTCCTTGACCAGCCCCCGGCGGACTGGTTTGTTTGCGCGATCTCGACCTGCTGAGACAAACGCGGAGCTGCCGCGCGAAGTCCGTTTGGGACGTCTCTGCTGAAGACCTCTTCGGTGCGGTACTCCCGCCCTCCGGGCCCCGTCCACTCTCGACTCACGATCCGATCGCTCTGAACCAGGTTTCCAGCGTCGTCCGCCGTGAAGACCGCTTCGACCGAGCGGACCCCGCCCTCCGAATACTTGCGGGTCAGGACACGTCGCTCCTGGGCGACCCACGTGACACCGCCCAGCGGGTTCGTGAACGTCGTTCGATCGAGCTCGATGACTTGGGCGCCGTTCCGACGTTCCCTCTGCTCGACACGTTCCGTCGTAACAAGTCCGCTGTCGTTGATCGAAGGCTCAGACACTTCGACCCGGATCGTGAAGACGCCGTCGCCTTTGGCAACCGTTTCTTCGTGTTCGCGCCGCGTGGCCCGGTCTCTGCCGTTGACGTCCGGCTCCGTGTAGTACCGAACAATCCTCTCACCACCATCAGGGCGAACGACTCGGTGTTCCTCGAGCGTGGAGACCAGACTCCGCCGGCCATTTGCGTCGGTGACGAACTCCCTGCGCGTGCGCCGGGTCGTCTCGGCCCCGATCCGAAGCTCTTGGTCCTCCACGTCGGAAAGCACCGTCGAGCCGCCATTAATCGAAGAACCCTCGACGACGGACCGCTCAAAGGCACCGCGCGGGCTTGCGTCCCGGGTGGTCACAACCCGAAACACCTCGGTGTGTGCCGACGAAAACTCCTCCACTGCCGATTGAACCTCCCTCGAGTCTTGAGCCAGGACGGTTGGAGTCGACGGACCCGTCAGGAATCCGGTCATGAGAAGTGACGTGAAGGCACCACAGCGAAGGCTCATAGTCTTCTCCTTACTTGGGGGTTCCGTGCCCAGTCTGCCCGGGCAGCCCCTATCTTACCTAAGTGGGCTTCACAGGCTATGGGTTGGTGGGCATGAGGCGCGCGAGTTTCTCGAACCGATTCTGCGCCAGGATGATCTGCGATTGCCGATTGCCGATGTCGAGCGCGGCCTCGACCAGCGCGGAAGGGCCGAGTTGAAATGCCCGCCGTATGGACTATCATGCCGCGGATGGTCCCGAGTTCGACCAAGGAGGCAGAGATGGCAACCTTCACAGAGCGGATGATCGGAGCGGCCACGCTCGACGTGCAGGTCTATGAAGAAGTGGAGGCCGACACAAGTGCCACGAGCCAAGCCATGGGAGTTGTGCTCTTGTCCAGCCTCGCGGGTGGAATCGGATCGGTTGGCTTGGGCGCTGGTTTCGTTGGCGGCGGTATCGCGGCGTTGATCGGGTGGGTCATCTGGGCCTTCCTCACGTACATCATTGGCACCCGGCTGCTGCCAGAACCCCAAACGCGCGCAGACGTAGGCGAGCTAATGCGGACTCTGGGGTTTGCCCAGTCACCCGGTCTGGTTCGCATCGTTGGGATCCTCCCTGGCGTGGGTGCTCTCGCCGTCAGCATCGTCTCGATTTGGATGTTGGCTACTATGGTGATTGCCGTTCGTCAGGCCCTGGACTACACGAGCACGTTGCGTGCGGTGGGGGTGTGCCTTGTGGGGTGGGTGCTTCAGATCGTGATTAGTCTCGTCTTCCTGTCCCTCTGATCCGCTATTGGCTCGCCACATGGCACGATGCCCTATACGGGCCGAGGGTGCTGCGGGGATGTAGAGGCATAGCTACGTTTCCGCGGCAAGTCTTCTCATCGTACTCGTCCATACAGAACGAACGCGAAATTATCGTTCTCGATCGATCCAGGTGTGGGGTTGTTGGTGTTGATGAACCTTGATCCCCGGATCGTGTCCGCGCCGCCGGTTGTGTTATCCCAGCCGGCCGTGATGCCCGTCTCCCGATTGTTAATACCCACCCAGTAGGTGCCGGGTTCGAGCACGACTGAGATATTCTCGATCGTAAAGTCGAACCCCTCCCAGGCGTCGAACAGCGTGCCGGTCGCGTTCCGCGTACGCGTAGCGCCGAAGGTCCCCTGGAACACCGGTGTGCCCTGGTGAGGGAGACCGGAGAAGATCAGGACTTCGGTGTGGTCGTAGGTCGCCTGGTTGTGCGCATGCTGTTGCCAGCTGATGCCGGTCAGCGTGACTGGCCGGGTCAGGTGGATGTCCTCGAAGACCTCCTGCGAGCCGACCTCGTTGCGAACATTGCGCTGCGGGCCAGCGGAGGCACCGTTATCCCAGAGCACAATGCCCGCTGGCTGCGGGGTCGCTTCCCGGCAGGCCGCCTCGCTGGTCTCCCAGGTGCCGCTCCCCGTGGCGTCACCCCATGTGCCGCTGAGGACACTACCCGATTGGGTCCCCTGCATGGGAGGCCCGCCCTCCAGACTGAGGGTCGTTCCATTGCGCCGACCAGTGATGATGTTGTGGCCGCCGCCGCTGGAAGGGTTGAGCCAGATCCCAACGATTGAGCCGCCGCTCGAAATCGACAGCGCGAGTCGCCCGTCTCCCGCCCCCGTGAACGTTCCGCAGTAGTTCGTCAGCGCGCCGCCGGCGTTGTCCTGCATCCCGAAACCACCGCGGGTTCCAAGCCGACCGGTGAAGGATCCAGTGAGGTGCGAGCCATCGTCGGTGATCGTGCCGGTCAGGCTGAACCCGCTGCCCGACATGACCACCTCTCGGGACATGTCTTCATAGGTCCCGTCTAAAGCGCTTTTCAAATAGGCCTTGTACTACCTGGGGCGGTCGTGGTACGTCTGCGCATACCGATGCAGGAGGACCGATGCGTGCCTATTCGATGGATCTGCGAGAGCGGGCGCTCCTCGACAGCGATGCCGGGATGAAGGCGGCCGATGTGGCGGCGAAGTACCGCGTGAGCGGGTCGTGGGTGCGGCTACTGAAACAGCGGCGGCGCGAAACGGGCGAGGTGGCGCCTCGCGTCCAGCGACAGGGACGGCGCGGCATGCTTGAGCCGCACCTACACACCTTGGCCGCGCTGATTGCGGCGCACCCGGATCGCACGCTGGCTGAGCTGAAGGACGCCCTCGCCACGCCCGCGAGTGTGCCGACGGTCTGGCGCGCCGTGCGGGCCCTCGGCCTGACCGTTAAAAAAAACGGTCCGCCCGTCCGAACACGATCGGCCTGACGTCGCGGCCGCGCGGGTCGCGTGGCACGCGGCGGCGCCGACCTGGGATGTCGCCCACCTCGTGTGTCTGGACGAAACCGGCAGCACCACCAATCTGCTTCGGCGGTACGGCCGGGCACCGCGCGGCGCGCGCGTCCACGACCACGCCCCCTGCGGGCGCTGGCAGACCAGCACGTTTCTCGCCGCGTTGCGGGTCACGGGGCTGACCGCACCGGGGGTCTTCGACGGCGCGATCGATGGCGAGAGCTTCCGCGCCTACATCGAACAGATCCTGGTGCCGACCCTGCAGCCCGGCGACATCGTCATTGCCGACAATCTCGGGGCCCACAAGGTCGCCGGCATCCAACGCGCCATCCAGGCCGCCGGGGCCACCCTCTGGTACTTGCCACCCTACAGCCCGGACCTCAATCCCATCGAGCTCTGCTTCGCGAAGCTCAAAGCCCTCGTTCGCACCGCTCGCTGTCGCAGCACCGAGACGCTCTGGACGTTCCTCGGCGAGTGCTTGGCGCACTTCAGCCCTGACGAATGCCGCACCTATGTTCGGCACTGCGGGTACTCGGCCGCCACACGGTCATGAAAAGCGCTTTAGCGGCGACGGCGCTGCGCCGGCGAGACGGAGCGTACCGCGTGAGGAGGACTCGAGCGCCTGGGCTACCCGGGTGGCCGACCTCACGTCGGCCTCGATCGTCAGATCCACCGTCCCGATCTCATTCACCCCCACGATCACACCTTGGAAGGTCGTCGCTGGTTGGACTGGTGGTCCCTCGATGGTGGGAGCGACCGGATTCTCGGTGCCGCCCCTGCACGCCCCCAGCACCGCCAACACGATGCCTGAGTAGAGAACGACGGGTGTTGCTCGTGTGCGGCGGCTCGTTGACCGGTCTGCGCCAGTATCGGAGATACAAGGCGCCCGTCGGGTTCGTGTCGAGTCCGTTGCTGAATCAGTCATCGCATCTTCGATGATCAGAAGCACTGAAACCGCCGGGACTACGTGCCGAAGCCACCCACAGGGATCGTGACGCCGCCCGTGAAGCGGGTGGCGAAGCCCCCACTCGGGTCGGCCAGCAACTGCGCGTCGGCGCGAAACGCTAACCAGTTGGTAAGCTTCTGTGGGCTTGATCCAGTTTCGTAGACGGTTTAGTTACGCTGCTGACGTTCTCATCCTTCGTTCAAACTCGGCCGGACTGATCTGGCCGAGCGTCGAGTGTCGTCGCCGGTGGTTGTAGAACACCTCGATGTAGTCGAACAGCGCCATCTTGGCGTCTCCGCAGCTGTCGAAGTGTTCGCCGAGCTCGCGCTTCACCGTGGAGAACCAACTCTCCATCACGGCGTTGTCATAGCAGTTGCCGCGACGGCTCATGCTGCCCGTGATTCGACAGGTCGTAATGAGCCGCTGGTAATCCTCGCTCGCATAGGGGCTGCCCTGATCGGAGTGATGCAGGAGACCCGCGCCGGGCTGGCGCCGCTTCACAGCCATCTGGAGTGCCTTGATAACCAGATGGCGATCGTTGATGGCACTGACGGCCCAGCCGACCACGAAGCGCGAGTAGAGGTCGAGAATCGCGGCGAGGTAGAGCTTGCCGCTGCTGCCGATGACAAACTCCGTCGTGTCGCCAACCCAGCGTTGGTTCGGCGCCTCCGCCACAAAGTTCTGGCCGAGCACATTCGCCGCAACGGGCTGATCGTGTTCGCTCATCGTCGTACATCTGAACCGTTTCCGCACGCGCGCCTTGAGCCCCTCCGCCTGCATCAGCCGCACCACCCGTTTGCGGCTGATGGGCACGCCCTGGTCGATCAAGTCCTCGTGCACCCGCGGGCTCCCATACCGACAGCGACTGGCCTCATGCGACGCGCGGATCAATACGCGGAGCTGCCGATCTCGCTGGGCGTGCGCCGACTCGGGCCGCCGACACCACGCGTAGAACCCACTCGGCGACACCTCGAGTGCCCGACAGAGGGCCTGCACCGGGAAGTGAGCCTTCTCCGTCTGGATGAACGCAAACCTCACGCGTTCTCCTTCACGAAGAAGGCGGCCGCGTTTTTTAGGATCTCCCGCTCCGTGCGGAGCACGCGAATCTCCTTCCGCAACCGGCGCAACTCCTCGCGTTCCTCCGTCGTGAGCCCTGTCCGCCCGTTCGTCCGGTCGGCGCGGGCCCGGTCCACCCAGTTCCGCAAGGCCGACTCGGTCAGGTCGAGCTCCCGCGCGACCCTGCCGACCGTCCGTCCCTCATCGAGCACCAGCCGCACGGCGCCCGCCCTGAACTCTTCGCTGAACCGACGGCGCGGCCGTCTCGACTTCGCTGTGTTTGCCATCGTGGACATCGTATCCGCCTTTCGGAAAGTGTCCACAAAACCGGATCAAGCCCATCTGTTGAAAGCCCGCCCCTAGGGTGAGGTAAAGCGGCCGGGTGACTTCCCACCGGGTTGCCTCCTGAGTGATGAGCGTTCGGCCGTCGCCCAGGGCTATCTGCTGTGCCTTCCACTTGTGATACGTAAAGGCCCCGGCACCGCCGTACGTCAGGAAGAGCCCGTCGCCCGGTTTCGTGCCGGGCTTGATCGTGTGCCTGAGCTGCAAGAAGTACAGCCAGTCGATGTCCGATGAACGGTCGTCGAACTCGAACCGCATCGAGTCGACATTGCCCTCGATCGCCCACCGAGGAGTGAGGTTCAGCCCCAATCGGAAGCCAGGGGCGAACCTTCCCCCATCCGGCGTCAGGAATCCCGATACATTTCCACCGACCTCGACGCGCTGAGCCTGCACCGGCGGTGCAGCGACCAACACACCGATGGCGGCCATCGCGGCCACGCGCAGGGCCACACCCTGGACCAACCGCCACGTCGGCGATTGACCGTGACGCTGCTGGCGCCGGCGATGACTGTCACGGTGGCAGGGGTGATGTATTTGACGAACTGTACCCATGTCGCACCTCTAGGCTGTGGGGGACGCCCTTTCTCCGTAATGCGCGAACAATACCGCAAGTAGCTCAGTACTCTCGGCCTACCCGGGACCCCGACGCACAAATGCCCGTGAAGAGTAATGCAAGAGACGTTCTATGACAGGAACA